>NZ_JACOGC010000002.1 GCF_014284195.1 Cognatundibacterium griseum | reverse complement strand
GCAACCGCATCTCGAAGTGCTTGAGCGACTGGCGCCTAGAAACTAACTTCGGTTTTTGCATAAGAGGATCGATCTATATGACTAAATCGCTTATGTGTCATTTCCACCTTTATCCCGGCACACCCTCGATGAAGCGCGCAATCAGCCAAGGGCAAGCGATACGGTCTATCTTCGGGCGTTCGCGGGTGATCCATTGCATGGCGGTCTCCTGATATCTACTTGAAAGGCGTTCGGGCACCCAAACTATGACTTCTTGTCGGCTGCCTCTAACCGGGCTGCCACGGCATCCCATTGGATGTTTTTGAAGAAGGCGTCGATGTACTTGGCTGCTGCTGCACCGTAATCCATCTGGTAAGAGTGCTCGTACATATCCATGACCAAAATGGGTAAGGTCGCTGCGGGGCCATGGGCATGATCGGCCAACCAGTAGTTTTCCAGCTGTCGGGTGTGCGTGTTATAGCCGAGCATAACCCAGCCCGAACCGCCACCCAAGCCAGCACCGATGCGGCGGAACTCGGTTTCCCAGGTGTCGAAGCTGCCGAAAGCATCGGCAATGGTCTTGCGCTCTTTGGCACCAGCTTGGCCATTGCCGCCGAGGTTGTCGAAATAAAATTCGTGAAATACGACAGAGCCGGTGCGCAGTAATTGCTCGCGCTTTAAGTCGTTATAGATGAAGGGCGGCGTGTCCTTATTGGCCAACGCTTCTGCAAGTTGCTTCTTGGCGACGCCCAATGCCTTGACCGAGCCGCCGTAATTGTTTTCCCAATGAGAACGGAGCATGCGCTCTGATAGCCCTGGCAATTTTGCAGGGTCGAAGGAAAGTGGTTTGAGTGAAGATTGACTCTCAAAGGCGGGAATGATGCTCATAATCGTTTTCTCCTGATCCTGAGATGGTTGGGCCAATGCCGCGCCGGAGGCCGCAACAGCAGTCGCAGCAATGGCTGCCTGCAATGCAGAACGACGAGACAAGTCGACGGATTGAGTCATTGGGGGCGTCCTTATACGTGATGCATCAAGGGATACATCGCCAGTCCAATCAGCGCAGCACCGGCAACGATGTAGGGTTCTTGGAGTTTCTTGAACTTCCACAGCAATACTGCCGTTATCAGAGCCAGCGCGGCGGTTGGCACATCCGTGATCGAGCGTTGTGCGAGCACGACCACCGAGCCGGCAATCGCTCCCACTGCGGCGGCCGTAATACCATCGACAAAAGCGATCAACGCGGGTCGCTTACCGTATTTTTTGAAATGTGGCGCCGCAATGACAGTGATCAGGTAACAAGGCAAGAAGGTCGCTCCCGCTGCCATGACTGCACCGGGGAAGCCAGCCACCAAGTAGCCGATGAAGCCCGTCGTGATCACCACCGGCCCCGGCGTAATCATCGCCACGGCTACGGCATCGACGAATTGTTTGTCCGTGAGCCAATGGTGTTCGGTGACGACGCCACCGTACAGAAAAGGAACAACGGCCAGACCCGACCCGAACACGAAGGCGCCGGCCTTGGTGAAGAACAGTAGGATTTGCCACAGCAAGTTCGGATCCCCCCCTAGCCAGCCCGCCAGCGGTAGCGGTGCAAGGCACAGATTCGTCGTCGTGCCCAGGCGCGGCTTTATGCGCACCACCCAGACCAGCACGCCAGCCGCGATGAACAGCCAGGCAATTTCAGATTGAGTGATGATGGTGACTGCAGCTAATGCAACAAAGATCACCCACAAGAGCTTGTCGCTTCCCACGTTTTTGGTAGATAACTTGTGCGCACTGATGGCCATGATACCAATCACGGCCGCACCTACGCCGTAGAACACAGCCTGCATCCAAGCCAAGCCGCCGTAAGAGACATAGGCCCAGCCCAGCCCGACCACCATCAAGAAGGACGGTATGACAAACGCGAAACCGGCCACGGTTGCGCCCCATATGCGGTAGTGCACGTAACCCAGGTAGATGGCCAGCTGCGCCGCCAGCGGTCCTGGAGCGATCTGTGCCAAGGCCAGCCCTTCTTTGTAGTCAGCTTCAGCAATCCAGCCGCGTTGTTCAACCAAATCACGATGCATGTAGCCAACCAGGGCCACCGGACCACCAAAACCTAAGGTGCCCAGACGCAGGAAATACAACAGCAATTGCCACAGGCTGTACCTGGGAGCGGACGATATTGCAGTATTCACTTGGTGTTCTCCACTGGTTTAGATACTAACTCACCTTGAAAGCTGAGCAGGAGGCTGTCAAATACCGCATTAGCCGCTGTGAGCAGTTGGTCATCGTCTTGGATCGCATTACGCAAGCCGGCCAAAATGCTTTCGACACCGACCGCTTCCGGCGGCTGCACTCCGCCCACATCCAGATAGTGAACAAGTTGACCTAGTCGCTGCAGACCGGGCTGTTCCAGTACAAAACTGGTCAGCAACACTTCGAAACTGACCCGGCTGCCGACGTGGCTGAAGGTCGCACCATCAAAATCGAAACCCAACGCATCCATCGGACAATCGGCTGGGCTGGCTAACCACAGAATGTCTGCGTTGGAGTCGATGAAACGACGGATCAGCCAAGCACATGCCAGTCTGTCCACCCAAGGGCGGCGACGCGTAGCCCAGGTACGGCCTTGATAGTCGGCAACCGACAATCGGCCTATCACATGGGAAATCGCATGCGGCTCATCCGGGGCCGAAACGCGGGCGCAGGCCAGCTCCAGCTCCTCTAGCGCCTGATCGGTCTGACGCTGTGCTTCGCCGGGATAAAAATCGATTTCTATCATGCCGCTAAAGGTCTTGCGTAGGCGACGCACCTGTTTGAGTATGTCGGGCAGGCTAGCTTCGGTTAGTTGCGTACGCGCCTGTACCACTTCGACCATCAGTGCTGCATAGTCGTCGCTGCGGTCGAACAGCCGACTGAAGTCGGCACCATTAGTGGGTTCGGCAAGCAACACGTAAGAACTGCCGCCGCTGCCGATTAAGTCAGCAGCGATCGCTTCCAAAGCGCTGCGACAGCCAGGCCGGTCCGGCATCAAGTAAACGCCATCGCGCAGCACTGCAGCACCGGACGCCTTCAAGGCGCGCCAGGCGCGCATGCGTGTTGCAGCATTTTCGGTGGGAAGGGAAAGAATCAGTAGTAGTATGCTCATGGAAGTAAAGATTAATACAAGAAAGTAGTAAACGCTACATAATTTATTGAGCTTATTTCAAAAATTTGATTTGCAGCCGCTACAATGCTGTAACCCCACTCTTTTTATTTACCCTTCCGTTAGAAATCGACACGATGTCGCAATTCCACTCTCATAACACCGGCGTTTCTGCAGCTTTAGGCGCCGCCCTCTTATTTGGTGCCGGCACGCCACTCGCCAAACTTTTACTGGCTGGTATCAACCCCTGGATGTTGGCAGGCTTACTGTATCTGGGTTCAGGCTTGGGCTTGACGCTGTATCGGTTATTCACAGGTGCAGAATCGGCCAAGCTGACCGGTAGCGAAGCATGGTGGTTCGGCGGAGCAGTCGTCAGTGGCGGAGTCATCGCTCCTGTTTTACTGATGATAGGTCTGAGCGGCATGCCTGCTTCGGGTGCATCTCTGTTACTGAATGCTGAAGGCGTCTTTACCGCTTTGTTGGCTTGGTTCGCTTTCAAGGAAAACTTCGACCGGCGCATTGCCTTGGGTATGCTGGTGATTGTGCTTGGGGCGGCAGTACTAAGTTGGCCTGGCCAGGTGGAGTTTTCCAGTATCTGGCCGGCGTTGGCCGTGTTAGGTGCTTGCCTGGCTTGGGGCATCGATAATAATTTGACGCGCAAGGTATCCTTGTCTGATGCTACTTGGATCGCCTCAGTCAAGGGTTTGGTAGCGGGTTCGGTCAATCTGACGCTGGCTTTTTTGGTTGGGGCGGCATGGCCGCACTGGCCTTATGGTCTCGGTGCAATGGTGGTTGGTTTCTTGGCCTATGGCGTGAGCTTGACCTTGTTTGTGGTCGGTTTGCGCCACCTGGGTACCGCACGCACCGGTGCTTATTTTTCAATCGCCCCATTCATCGGTGCCACGCTGGCTGTTCTCCTTGGCGACCCCGTCACGGCCCCCTTACTGTTGGCAGGCTCACTCATGGCGCTCGGCATCTGGCTGCATTTGACCGAACACCACGAACACGAGCATACACATGAGGAAATGGAGCATGAGCACGAACACGTGCATGACGAGCACCATCTTCACGATCATGAATTTCCCGTCGCTGCCGGCACCAAGCATAGCCATCCACACCGACATGAAGCGATCACGCATAGTCACAAGCATTTCCCCGATGCGCATCATCGGCATGAACATTAGGTCGATGAGAGCTTGAATCAATGAGAGACTTCGGTTTGCCTACATAAAATCAAGATAGCATTGTGTATGATCAGGGGAAGGTAGTCCAAAAATCATCATGAACAAACTCGATCAATACGTTCACGCAGCGACCAGGGATAACACGCGCAGCAGCTATCAGTCTGCTGTGCGTCATTTTGAGGTTGAATGGGGTGGCTTTCTGCCGGCAACGGCAGACAGTGTAGCGCGCTATCTGGCAGATCATGCCGAGTCGCTTTCCATCAACACACTGCGTCAACGTCTGGCGGCACTCGCACAGTGGCATATCGCCCAAGGATTCCCTGACCCTACCAAGGCTCCTATTGTGCGCAAAGTGTTTCGCGGTATTCAGGCACTACATCCCGCACAAGAAAAACGCGCCAAACCGCTGCAAATGGAGCAGTTGACCCGAGTCGTCGACTGGCTGGACCAAGCCATCGAGACGTCGCACCTAACCGGCAAGCGTGCCGACGAACTACGCCATGTTCGGAACAAAGCGATTTTGTTGCTGGGCTTCTGGCGCGGTTTTCGCGGTGACGAACTCACTCGAATGCGGATCGAGCACGTCGACGTCGTGTCTGGTGAAGGAATGAGTTGCTACTTTCCGCAAACCAAAGCCGACCGGCAATTCAAGGGCAGCAGCTTCAAGGTACCGGCATTGTCCCAATTATGCCCAGTATCTGCCTATCTGGATTGGATCGAATTGGCCGACCTGAAGGCTGGACCGGTATTTCGCGCAATTGATCGCTGGGGTCATGTCAGCCAGGACGGATTGCATGCGGACAGCTTGATCCCTTTGTTGCGATCGTTGTTTCACCATGCCGGCATTGAATCGCCGACGCAATACAGCGCGCACTCCTTGCGGCGAGGATTTGCAAATTGGGCAACGGCCAATGGCTGGGACATCAAAACACTGATGGAATATGTTGGCTGGAAAAACGTGCAATCTGCTATGCGCTATGTTGAAGGTGCCGACCCGTTCGCTCGGCTTCGTATCGAAACCAGCTTGACCGAACAAGCCGCTATGCCAGCGTGTAAAATCCTACGGAGTACACCGTAGACAACGTACGATTCCTCATCCTGGCTGTAACTAAATCGACGTTTTTGCTATTACCACCATGTGCCGTTATGCCAGCATCGGCGGCCCGGTCAACGTCGTGAAACAAGCTGTCATCAATAAAATCAGTCCAGCTACGACGACCTCGGCGGCAATCGAGCGCCGTAGACGAACTACTGCAGAGGATTCGCCTCGCTGCAACGCTGGCGTCAGGCGCCATTTATTCAGTGCAGCCAATCCCAGCAGCATGCACACCGCCACGAGCTTCACCATCATTAATTGCGCATAATCCGATTGCCACGCACCCGCAGAAAACCCCAGCAGCAGCCATAATAACGACAGCCCGGCAAAAAACAGGAGCGCGACAACGTAGGCAGCCAATTGTCCGAACCGGACAGCGATTCTTGCAATTTTGAGCGTATTGCTTTCGTCGCAGATTTGATAGAGAGGCCAAAGCGCTCCCAACCAGAATGCGACCGCCAATAAATGCAACACGATCAGACATTGTGCAGCGACAGCGCGCAGGCCATTTAATTCGTGCACATGTCCGACCAGTCCAAACGATGCACTCACCAGCACAGATCCAGTCGACACCAGTACAGTGAACTGATCGCTGGTGCGTCGGCCGACCCAACCCCATATCAGTAGCAAGCCCAGCACGCGCAAGCCGAGCGCCGTACCTTCGCTGGAGATCAGCTGCATGCGCAATATTTGAACATCGAACATGCCGCGCCAGTCGTCGCTCAACATACCGCTGGATATGAATATTCGAATCGCAGTCAGCATCAGCGCGAACAGCGCCGCTTTGCCGATGAAGCGACGACTACCAGCCAAATCCGCAGCATCCGACCATCGCCTGAAAAGAAAACTAAAAAATACGCCGCCGCTGGCCGCAAAACATGCGCCATAGGTCAGCGTCTTTGCCAGCACAGCGGCAAGCTGCCAGCCGTCTGCATTCAGCCATAAAGAATACAGCGCATGATTCACGCTTATTTTCCGGTCAAGGTAAAGGTGATGGTTCCCTTCATCGGATGACCGTCGTCGGACAGCGTGCTCCAGGTCGCTGCATATTTACCTGGCCCTAGTGAAGGCAAAGGAATAGAAAATCCTTTCGCGCCGTGCTCACTATCGACGCGCAGCAGAATGACCTCCTCGCCTTTGACGAGTTTGAGCATGATCAATTTGGTTGGATGACCAAAAGTCAAAGAGAAATTTTTGGGCGCAGTCGCCAGCACCGCGTTATTTGCCGGCGACGAGTTTTCCAGCATCGCATGGGCATGCGCCTGTCCGATGAATAGGATGCAGAGAATACCTGCTACCGATAGCATACGTTTGAACATATCTGTTTTCCTTTGAGCTCCAAAAAATTGTCGGTGAATTCTATCGTACGACCAGCGATCTCAGTTGCTTGATTCTTTTGACTTCCCCGGGATTTTCCGTCGCCGCAGCAACAGATACACCGCCGGTACTACGAACATCGAAAGTAAAGGCGCGGTCAGCATCCCGCCGACCATCGGTGCCGCTATTCTCTGCATTACTTCGGATCCGGTCCCGGTACCCAGCATAATGGGTAGCAGGCCAGCGATGATGACGGCGACCGTCATCGCCTTCGGTCGCACGCGCAGCACAGCGCCTTCACGGATCGCCTCCAGCAAGTCATATTCCGTTACTATGCCAGTATTCAGGCGTGCTTCCCACGCATGCTTCAAATACAGCAGCATGATGACACCGAATTCGGCGGACACGCCGGCCAAGGCAATGAAACCGACTCCGCTGGCGACCGACAGATTATGGCCGAGCGCCCACAATAACCACACCCCGCCAGCCAGTGCGAAAGGCAAGGTTGCCATGATCAGTGCCGCTTCATCGATGCGTTTAAAAGTCATGTACAGTAAGACAAAGATGATGAACAAGGTTGCCGGCACCACTATTGTCAATTTAGCGGTTGCACGCTCCAGATATTCAAATTGGCCGGACCAGGTCAGCGAATATGCGGCCGGTAAACGAACTTCCTTCGCAACGCTAATCTGCATATCTTTCACGACCGAGTTCAAGTCTCGGTCGCGAATATCGACATAAATCCACCCAGATAAACGAGCATTTTCGCTTTTCAGCATCGGCGGCCCATCGTTGATACGGATCGTGGCGATGTCGCCCAAACGGATTTGTGCACCGCGCTCGGTCAGCAGCGGCAACTGCCGCAATTTTTCGAGAGAATCGCGCAGTTCGCGCGGATAGCGAACGTTGATGGGGAAACGCTGCAAACCTTCGACCGTCTCGCCGATGTTGTCGCCGGCTATGGCTGCCGAGACGATGCTTTGCACATCGGCGATATTCATGCCATAACGCGCGGCAATGTCACGATTGATGTCGACGTCGATATAGCGCCCGCCATTCAAACGTTCAGCCAATGCCGAAGAAACGCCGGGCACTTGTTTAACGACGTGTTCGATCTGGCTGGCAATGCGGTCGATTTCCTTCAGATCGGTACCAGACACTTTTATCCCTACCGGGCTTTTGATGCCGGTTGCCAGCATGTCGATACGATTCCTGATCGGCGGCACCCAGATATTCGCCAGTCCCGGAACCTTGACGATACGGTCGAGTTCGGCGATCAGTTTTTCGGTCGTCATACCGGCCCGCCATTGCGTACGAGGTTTGAATTGTATGGTCGTTTCAAACATTTCCAACGGTGCCGGATCGGTTGCCGATTCGGCCCGCCCTGCTTTGCCGAACACGCTTTGCACTTCCGGCACGGTTTTGATCAGCCGGTCGGTTTGCTGCAGCAACTCGGAAACCTTACCGGCTGCGATACCAGGCAATGCCGACGGCATATACAGCAAATCGCCTTCATCCAATGGCGGCATGAATTCGCCGCCCAGCCGCGTCATCGGCCACACGGACATCACCGCAACCAATGCGGCTGCCAACAGCGTCAGCTTGGGGAAGCGCAGCACCCAATCGAGTAAAGGGCGATACAGCGCGATCAGAAATCGGTTCAGCGGATTTTTTTGCTCGTCCGGTATCTTGCCGCGTATCAGATAACCCATCAATATCGGAATCAGCGTGACCGCCAACGCTGCGGCTGCCGCCATTGCATAGGTTTTGGTGAATGCCAGCGGAGAAAACAAGCGTCCTTCCTGCGCCTCCAGCGTAAACACCGGAATAAAAGACAGTACGATGATCAGCAGCGAAAAAAACAATGCCGGTCCGACCTCACTGGCCGCATCGCCGATCACTCGCCAATGCGCATCGCCTTGCAAAGCTGCGCCGGGATGGCGATGTTTCCAGGCCTCGATATGCTTGTGCGCGTTTTCTATCATCACCACCGCCGCATCGACCATGGCCCCGACGGCGATCGCTATGCCGCCCAGCGACATGATGTTGGCATTGACGCCTTGATAGTACATCACAGTAAAGGCCATCAAAATGCCGACAGGCAAAGTGATGATCGCGACCAGCGCTGAACGTAAATGGAATAAGAAAATCGCACAGACAATCGCCACGACGATAAATTCCTCAATCAGCTTGTCTTGCAGATTACTCACCGCGCGTTTGATCAGATTCGAGCGATCGTAGGTAGTAATGATTTCTACACCGGGCGGCAGGCTGGATTGAAGCTTTTCCAGTTTTGCCTTGACGGCACCGATCGCTTCCAGCGCATTTTTACCTGAACGCATCACGATGACACCGCCGGCCACTTCCCCTTCGCCATTCAGATCCGCGATGCCGCGCCGCATTTCCGGACCGACCTGGATGCGGGCGACATCGCCCAGTCGCACGCTAATGCCGGCATCGGTCGCCATTAACGGTATTTGGCGGAAATCGTCCAGTGATTTCAGATAGCCGGACGCACGCACCATGTATTCGGCTTCGCCCAGTTCCAGCACCGAGCCGCCGCTCTCCTGATTCGCTTTTTGCACGGCCTCGATAATCTTACTATGCGAAATATTGTATGCACGCAGCTTATCGGGATCGAGCTGAATCTGGTATTGGCGCACCATGCCGCCTATGCTGGCAACCTCAGCGACATTCGGCACCGATTTTAATTCGAACTTCAAAAACCAGTCCTGTAGGGTGCGCAATTGCGACAAATCCATCTTGCCGCTACGGTCCACCAGCGCATACTCATAGACCCAGCCGACGCCGGTCGCATCCGGCCCCAACGAAGTCTTGGCCTGCGGTGGCAAGCGCGACTGCACCTGATTCAGGTATTCGAGCACGCGCGAGCGCGCCCAGTACAGATCGGTGCCGTCTTCAAACAACACATACACAAACGAATCGCCGAAAAAAGAATAGCCGCGTACGGTCTTTGCCCCCGGCACCGACAGCATGGTAGTGGTGAGCGGATAGGTGATCTGGTTTTCGACGATCTGCGGCGCCTGGCCTGGATAACTGGTGCGGATAATCACCTGCACATCGGAGAGATCGGGAATCGCATCGAGCGGCGTACGCGACAACGACCAGATGCCCCAGGTGGCCAGCATCAGCGTCGCTAACAGCACCAGAAAACGGTTAGCGATCGACCAGCGTATCAGTTTGGCGATCATCGCTTGCCTCCAGCTGCATTTTCGGCAGGAACGATCTCCGTGATCTGGAATGCGCCGCCTCTGGTTTGCTGGATTTCGAAATGCACGCTGCTGCCTACCCGAATCGATTGGGGGAGCCCGGCCGGCGGCAGTTTGAAATTCATGGTCATCGCATCCCAATGCAGGCTGGCGATCGCGTCGTGAGAAATTGTGATCTCATCTTGCGCTATCTTTTCCACGATACCGCTAGCATAGTGCAAGACCGGCATGCTTTTCACTGGTTGTGCAGCCGGTTTGCCGGAGACGTCCTGCGTGTCGTTACCTAATCTCGCACTGGTCCCTTTCAGGCTGGCTTCGGAATCGATCAGGAACTGGCCTGAAACGACCACCTTTTGCCCAACGTCGAGCCCCTTCGTGACTTCGGTCCGGCCCTTGCTTTCCATGCCAGTTTCTATTTCAGCCGGAGTGAATCGACCATTTCCCTTATCCAGCATGACCAGCGTGCGCGTACCTGTTTGTATGACGGCTTCGCTAGGGATCAGCAACATGTCTTGACGAGCGAAGGTATTGAAGTTGAGCTTGACGAACATGCCCGGCAACAATTGACGATTGACATTGCGTAGTTCGATGCGCGCTTTCAAAGTACGCGTGCCCGCATCGATTTGCGGTAACACAGCGTCGATTTTTCCTTTGAACAGAACACCGGGTAAGGATGCCGTGCTCGCTTCGACAGCATTCCCGACATGTACTTGCTCCGCCTGGTTTTCTGGAATCTCGGCGTTGACCCAGATCGTTTCCAGTCCATTGATCCGGAACATAGGCGTACCGGTCGCGACGGCCATTCCTTCGCGCACCGCTAATTCAGAAATCACGCCGGCAACCGGCGCTACCACGGTGAGACGGGGATGCACTTTTCCGCTGCTTTCGACCAGGCGAATCTGTTCATCCGTCATGCCGACCAAACGCATTCTTTGTTTTGCCCCATCGAGCAGGCCGTCAATGCCGCCACTTTGCAAGCGTTTTACCGTTAAGAACTCTTCCTGTGCCGCGACCCACTCCGGCATATACAGTTCGGCCAACGCCTGCCCCTTTCGAACCGTATCCAAAGGTGTGCGCACGAAAAGCTTTTCGAGATAGCCGTTATTTCGCGCCTGGACGAACACCATCTCTCGTTCGTTGTAAGCGACATTACCCACCGCGCTGAGTGTGCCGCCCAGACTGCCACGTACCACCTCGGCCGTCCGCATGCCGAGATTCTGCTGGATGCGCGGACTGACCGCAACGGAACCTTCGTCAACCGCGTCGGCATACACCGGCACCAGCGGCATGTCCATGAACGGCGATTTGCCCGGCTTATCGAATTTCTGCGTCGGTACCATTGGATCTTGCCAATACAGGACTTTTTTGTCCGCTTTAACAAGCGGATTCTGGCTCGCCGCTGCTTGCGTACCTTGACGAATTCCCAGTTGATAGAGCGCGTAAGCGCCGCCGGCCAGCAAGCCAGTCGCCACCAGCATTGCGATGATTTTTGTGTTTTTCATGCTTAGTCCTTGTGCTGTGAATTCACGTTGACGGCGGATTGCGTGTCGCTGGGGATCATGAAATTGAGCTGTGCCCAGAGGCGCGCCGTATCGGCGCGCAGTTGCAAGGCTTGCAAACGGGTATCGATCTCATTGCGCCGGGCAGCCAATACCTCGCTGAGGTTCGCCTTGCCGCCGCGATAGGCGCCGAGACTTGCCTGGGTACGTTCTCCCGCCAAAGGGATCAGCTCGCTTTGATACCGGGTGAGCCGTTGCAGGTCGCTTTGCCACTCTTCCGCAACGGCCTGGGTTTCAGCGTTATGCGCTCGCAGAGCTTCATCGCGTTCGGCCTTCGCTTGCTCCAGCAAAGCCAATTTTGCCGATAATTCACGGTCCTGGCGATGTGCTTGATCCCATTGGAAAGGGAGCGAAAAACCGATCGATACCATATTCGAATAAGCAGGACCTCGCTGCTGATAGGCGACTTCAACGCTCCAGTCGGTTTTCTTGTTCGCCTCGGCCAATCTGGCATCGGCTTGCGCTATGTCGATTTGCCGCGTCAATGCCGCTATTTGCGGATGATGCGGCAATGCACTTTCCAGAACAGTCGTCGCCAATGGGATCTGGTCGATACGCGGTTCTTCCGCCAGGCGCTTGTCGTCTGAGCTTCCCGTCCAGCGACGCAATAAAATCTTTGCGTTAGCCAGCTTGCGTTGCGCTTCGCTCATGCGATCGTCGACCATGGCTAAAGCGCTGCGAGCGGCGAAGATGTCCGCCTGCGTACCGCGACCGGCGCGATAGCTGCCTTCGGCAGCTTCGGCTTCCAGCCTGGCCTGCGCCGCTTGCTCTGCAACGATGGCTACCATCCGTTCGGCGTACAGACGATCGAGCCAGGCAATTGCCGTATCGCGTTGCAGCGCCGCAAGTAACACACTTTTTTCGGCGAGCGACCTATCGGCATTGCGATCGTAAATCTCGGCGCGTAATCGACGTTTTTCGCTGCGGGTCAATTCCTGCATGATGCCGACCCGGCGCATGGTCATGAAGTCGCTGGTGAGGCTGCCACGGTCAGGGCCGTTGAGCGGCAAATTATCGACACCGATTTTAAGCACGGGATCCGGTAGTTGGGCAGCGGCGACCGCCATCTCGCGTGCAGCGTTGACGGCCATGTCCTGCGCCGGTAATTGGCGCGAATGCGCAACGGCCAGTTGCAGCGCCTGATTCAAGCTCAGCGCGCTATCTTGCGCATGTGCTGAAAATGAGCCGACAGCCGAAGCGAGAGCGACCGCAAGCAAACTGCCGCGTTTAAATGCAGTATAAGGATGGCGCCCAGTAACAATGGGCGTGCAGAGTGAAAAAGACATAGTGACTCCAGATAGCAAGATGAACTGCCGTCAAAATTTGACGGGAACAGAGAGCAATCTGGAGTATTAAATGCGGAAACAGCAGTGAAGAATGGCGAGCGGCGGAGCTGCAGTGGCAAGATGAAAGCTGAGACCTGACAAGAGGGATTCGTTCAGTTGCACAGGTTCGATCATTTCAACCGTTCGTAAAATCCCGGCGCCAACGAAAGCCGGCACGTCCGGCAATTGCGGCTTATCGAAAGACTGTTTGCTCAACGGATCTTGTGCATGCGTATGACATAGTACCGGTTGTGCCATGTCCATTCCTTCGCAATCGGACATAGCAGCCATCGTCATGCCTTCCATCGACGGATCTGGCGTGCCAACGCTATGGCTCTGAATCTCGCTCGTGCCACGACAGACGTACGAAGCCATCGCAAGCTGCATGAATAACATGCTGAAGAGAGCGAGACTAACGGTAATCAGTTTGGAAAGGCGAAATTTCATCGGCAAATCAAATCAACATGGTCTTTGCAATACCTGAAACGGAACAGAATTCATTATGGCAGAATTGAATTTTCTATTCTACAAAAAAGACTTTCCCAGTCAGTCGCATTTTATTCTCAGTCCGTTAGTGCTTTTTTGAGGCGTATCAAGTTCATTTAAGTGATTATCTCTTTACAAGGCAACTGTTCATGTCGTTTAAAATCACATTGTCATGTCGCCTACTTAGATGCGCAATCGGAGTGCATTACCAATGACGGATACAGAGCTCAAGCTCATCGCGAGTGCTGCAATCAACGGCGACAACAACCACCCGGTTAGCGGATATAAAACACCTGCCGCGATCGGTATTCACAATAATCATGTTCGCCACCAAATGATTATATTTCATTACTTTACGCTGCTCATGGCCCAAATTTCGATAATAATGCTTTCATTGCCAAAGAACGATCATTGTGCAAAATTGTTGAACTGCTCAGATTTATTAGTTGCTGTATGTATCGTTCTTCTCAGTTGAGGATCTCCCACGTAACGAAGCAAGAAAATGGTGCGAATCACTCGTCCGAGTTCCCAAAATGCAAAATAGAGTTTATTTTTACGAATATTTTTACGAATTACTGTCCAGACGGCGCAGGAGTGTCGATGGCACGATTTTTCCGGCTTTTATTGAAACGGCTAAGGGCCGGAATGCAGAAACAAGGAGCGCTTCTCTGCGCATGATTTCAGAAAGCCCAACTGGAAAGCCATCTGAACCCTTCATATTCTTTTGGCTCAAATGATTGTGATCCTGTCCTCGGCCAGTAGGAGCAAGCGGCCTGCATAAGTCGTGCAAGCGCTTCGTAGCGACGAACTTGGACTGTTGTAGCTTTATAAGGAGCATGAATAATTTTTAAAGGCGTGGAGTGGAAGGGGCAACGGGCCAACCAATGATATTCATGTAGGTAGCTGTGATAGCCGATAGACGCACATCGCTCGCAATACCGTACTGAGTCGCCCACCTTCTCTGGCACAATCGAGAGGTCATGCCCCAGCCCCAAATTGATTGTTTCACCGAGGACGCCTTGTACAGTGGTTAAATCTTCATCGAGAGTAGTTGCCAGTCGGTCGATATCCACCCCACTCGGGGTGGAAGTATTCCCTAAAATGTGCTGGAAATACGACTCGCACTCTCGCAACTTTATGCCGTTCAGGTGAGCAAATCGGGTAATCAGTGATAGGCTCGTAATGCGTTTTACATGCTCGGCCGGAAAGCCTTGCAAAAAGAGGGTAACAGCAGATTTTCGAGCGAAATAAAGAACCCGAAGATCACCGCTCAGGGCACCCTCATCCGGGGTTGGCCACGTCGAGACGTCAATGCTACTGCCGCCAATGACACGATTTGAATATTGTGAATGAACATCCGGGCCTTCTTGCATAGTGGCTCCTCAGAACTATATTCATTTAGCAACACTATCATGTCCTTTGATGCGATACAAGTACGCAAAAAAGGAGTTTCGGAATATCTACAATTTGCTGCAAATCGTTCGAGAAAGAGACAATTTTCTGCAATCAAATTTTGCACAAAATTGTACTTTTTAGGAGTATTCCCACAGTGAAACGTTGGAGAACAGTTTTATGCAATCAGACGTCATTGGCGCTCTGATATTTGCAGCCCTGTCGACCGTCATGCGGCCTCGCCTGGCGACGGCATTGATCATGTTCGCGGGCGCCGTTTCGTACGTTCTGTACGCGAATTATTTCCATACGCTGACGCTGGCCTTATCCCTCGCCGTCCTTGTTGGCATTTGCGCCAACGGCGGCATGGCGGCCTTCTATGCGATCAGCCCAAGCATCTATCCTGTCGCAGCGCGCGGCACTGGTGTCGGCCTCATGATTGGCTTCGGCAGGGGTGTAGCAATTCTGGCGCCGATTTTCACGGGATATCTGCTCAAGGCAGGCGCTACCCCGCAATTCGCGTACCAGTTGTTTGGCGGGGTACTGCTGTGCTCGGGCATTCTCACCGTCCTGCTTGACCGGACTTACGCCAAGGATGCCCAAGGTCTGCTGGCCACCGCGTAGCGTAATGCACTGCGATCTGGCGGTTGCTCAAGCTCAGTGAAACCGCAAGTTTTTTTTCCGCCAGCTTCCTCTCGACGCCAGTTCTCGTGGCTTTTTAACCTTTAGGAAAACCATGAACAAGACCTTCACTTCCCTGCTTGCCAGCTGTCTGCTCGTGCTGACGTTCACAGCGCATGCGCAAACCGATTTCAAGGTGACCCTTCTCGGTACTGGCTCACCGAATCCCGATTCGCAGCGATTTGGACCGGCTACGCTCGTTCAGACAGGCAGCCAAACGTTGCTGATCGACGCTGGTCGCGGTGCCTCGATCCGCATGTGGCAGCTCGGTGTACCGCTCAGTCGTCTCAACGCGGTGCTGCTGACGCATTTCCATTCCGACCATACCAGTGGGATTGCCGATATCTGGCTGACCGGTTGGGTTGACACACCGTATGGGCGGCGCAAAACGCCGTTCCAGGTCATTGGGCCGATTGGCACGAAGCGCCTGATGCAGGGCTTGGAGCAGGCCTACGCCGACGACGTAAACATCCGTCTGAAAGATGAGAAAAATCCGCCGGCGGGTATCAAGGTGGCGGTGAAGGAATTCAAATCGGAGGGCGTGGTATACCAGCAGGATGGCGTGGTCGTCACGGCGTTTGAAGTCGATCACGGAGATGCCATCAAACCGGCCTATGGCTATCGCATCGATTACAAGGGCCATTCCGTCGTGGTCTCGGGCGACACCCGTTGTACGGAAAATGTTGTGAAATATGGCAAGAATACCGACCTGCTAATCCATGAAGTAGCAATTGCCAACCTTGACGCCCTTAACGGCAACGAGGGGTTCAGGCGCATCTTCGCGCATCACACTTCACCGCAGCAGGCTGGACGGATTTTCAGTCAGGCTAGGCCTCGCATGGCCGCCTACACCCATCTGGTATTCCTGCCCGACCCGCGCTTTCCGGTGCCATCCGTGGACGATGTCATGCATCAGACCCGCGAAACCTATGACGGTCCCCTGCAGATAGGGGCCGATCTCATGACGTTCAGTATCGGGGAAACCATCGATGTCAAACCGTTTAGTCCTAAGCAATAAGGTCATTCCAAAGCGGTGCGCTTGAATGTAAGGTAAGCAGCAATTTAGGAAACCGCCTTCTCCCCTTCTCTAATAAACGTAATACCCGGGATTGTGCAGATTTATGTCTGAGCCACCTCAATCCTGGCAATACAAAAGTAGGAATTGTTTTAAAATATGACTTTGTAGTCATTTTTCGCACTTTTCGGTCATTTTTTATCGAGGCGATTTTGTCGATCTGGATCGTCAAATGAGTAGTCATGCTATTTGAACGATCAGCTGGCGCATTTTCAGGAGGCAAACGATGCAAGGCAAATTTAAGGGTAATAAATCTTATTTGCCATCCAAGCCTTGTCAAGCTTGCGGCAGAACCATGAGCTGGCGCAAAAAATGGGCGCAGAATTGGGGGCAGGTAAAGTTCTGTTCTGATCGCTGTCGTCAGCAAAGGGAGAGTTCGCAATGAAAATCGATCACCACCTATCAGCCGGGCTCTTCAGCCGTTCCCGGTGCTACCGGATTGTTACTGCTCTTTAAAGGTGTCGACCCATGACAGAATTGCGTTTGATCCTGGGCGACCAGCTGAATCCGCGTCATAGCTGGTTTTCCGAAGTCCGGCCGGATGTGGTCTATCTGCTGCTGGAACTGCATCAGGAAACCAGCTATGTGTTGCATCATGCTCAAAAAATCCTTGGTATTTTTGCAGCCATGCGCAATTTCGCGACAGAACTGCGTCAGGCCGGACACCGGGTTCGTTACGTAAAAATCGATGAGACCAGCAACCGGCCGAGTTTGTGCGCGAATCTGGATGCCCTGATTGCACACTATCAGGCAGATCGTCTGCTGTGGCAGGAGCCAGACGAGTTCCGGCTGGATCAGGCCTTACATCAATGGGCCAGTCAACTGAGTATCCCTGCCGCTGCGGTCGACAGCGAACATTTTTTTACTCAAAGGCAGGATGCGGCGGAATTTTTCAAAGGCAAACGGCAATGGCGGATGGAGTATTTTTACCGTGCGATGCGCCAAAAGCATGCCGTACTGATGACTGCCGATAATAAGCCTGCTGGTGGTCAGTGGAATTTTGACGCGGATAATCGCCGGACATGGAAGGGCCAGCCGCTACCTGCACCGGATCTGCGCCCCTTGCATGACCATAGCGCATTATGGCAAACCATTTGCAATGCGGGCGTGACAAGTTTCGGTGAGGCCTGTGCGAAGAATTTTCGCTGGCCATTGAACCGGGTTGAAGCGCTGCAGCAGCTTGACTATTTTATCGAACACCAACTGCCGTTTTTTGGTGATTATCAGGATGCAATGCATAGCCAACAGCCGTTTCTGTTTCATTCCCTGTTGTCCTTTGGCTTGAATCTGAAAATGCTTGATCCAGCTGAAGTCGTGCAGGCGGCTGCCGCGGCATGGCATGCCGGACGAGTACCGCTGGCGGCAGCGGAGGGATTCATTCGCCAGATACTGGGTTGGCGCGAATATATACGCGGCATTTACTGGGCCAGCATGCCGGAATACGTCAGTCAAAATAGCTTGCAACACCAGTTGCCACTGCCGCCCTGGTTCTGGAACGGCCAAACCCGTATGCGCTGCCTGTCGGCGGTGATCGGACAATCGCTGCAAACTGCTTACGCACATCACATACAGCGCCTGATGGTCACCGGAAATTTTTCCCTGTTGGCCGGGCTTGATCCGCAACAGCTACATGAATGGTATTTGGGTATCTATATCGATGCTTTCGAATGGGTCGAGCTACCCAATACGCTCGGCATGAGTCAGTTCGCCGATGGCGGCAAGCTGGCCAGCAAGCCGTATGTGTCCTCGGCGGCCTATCTGCAGCGCATGAGCAATTACTGCAGTGATTGCGTCTACCAACCCAAACAGCGTACCGGCGAGCATGCCTGCCCGTTCAATGCACTTTACTGGGATTTTTTTGCGCGTCACTTTGAGCGTTTTGAACGTAATCCAAGATTGGCTTTCGTCTACAAGCAGCTCAAGCAATTCAGTCAAACCGAACTGGACGCGATAAAAGAACGTGCGGACTATCTCAAGCAGAATCTGAATACGCTATGAAGCGGCATGTCTGTTAAGTGCTGCGCGGCACCGTGAATCCGACTGACCTATCTACAAAGGAGAAATCAAATGCCCATATTGCGCCGACTGTTTTGTCTGAGCCTGCTAATCGGGCTCGCCGCCTGCTCGACCAACCCTCCTCCCGGCATACATGTCGTGGGTAATTTCGACATTCAGCGTTATGCCGGACGCTGGTATGAAATCGCAAGGCTGGATCATAGCTTTGAACGCGGCATGAGCGATGTCAGTGCCACCTATACCTTGCAACAGGACGGTAGCGTCCAGGTGCTGAATCGTGGCTATCAGGAGTCTGAGTCGAAATGGAAAGAGGCGGTTGGCCGCGCCTTATTCAACAGCACGCCCGATGTGGCTTCGCTCAAGGTATCCTTCTTTGGCCCATTTTATGGTGGCTATCATGTTATTGCGCTGGATCCGGATTATCGCTGGGCGCTGGTGGCCGGTAATGACAATAGCTATTTATGGATACTGGCGCGCGACAAGCAACTGCCGCAGACTACCATAGACCATCTGCTCGACCAGGCCAGACAAGCCGGCTTTGATACTCAGGCTTTGATTTGGATAAAACAAAACAGACAGCAGCCGGTGGAGCGGTCGCAATGAGCATTAAGTCCGTTTTCAGCTGATTCTATAGTTGATCACAGGAGAGCATCGATCAGTTCAGGGGATCGTGTCTGGATGGGATTATCCGGCTCTGATTTTGAAAGAAGCTGCATAGTCTGCTGGATTTTTTCCGTCCCATATCGTGCCATCCATCAGTTTACTGCTGCGCATTTCGTCTTTTGGCACATCCACTTTCGCCATCGCTGCGGCATCTTTATAAATATCGATCCTGTTGACTGATTTGGCAACGGCCAGATAATCCGGATCAGTTTTCAATAAACCCCAGCGTTTATGCTGAGTCAGAAACCACATGCCATCAGACAGGTAAGGGAAATTTACGGCTCCATCGTTGAAAAATTTTATGTGATCAGAGTCATCCCAGACTTTACCCAGTCCATTCTGATAGCGTCCCATGATGCGCTGCCTAATCACCTCCACTGAGGTATTGACATAGGCGTTGTCAGAGATCGTCTCAGCCATTTTGGCTTTATTGGAGAGTGAAGCATCGATCCAGCGCCCCGCCTCGAGAACCGCAGCAGTAACGGCGCGCGCAGTATGGGGATATTTGTGGATAAAATCGGCCGTTGTGCCAAGCACTTTTTCCGGATGGTCATTCCAGATTTCCTGAGATGTTGCTGCAGTAATGCCGATGCCATCGGTAATGGCACGATGATTCCAGGGTTCCCCGGCGCAGTAGCCATCTATATTGCCAACGCGCATATTGGCAACCATCTGCGGCGGCGGAATGGTGGTGACTTTCGCTTCTTTCATAGGGTGAATTCCATGTGCAGCCAGCCAGTAGTAAAGCCACATCGCATGCGTGCCGGTTGGAAAAGTTTGGGCAAAAGTGTATTCACGTTTCTCACTGGCCATCAATTTTGCCAGTCCTGCACCATCGGTAGCCCCCTGCTCTGCCAGTTTCCGGGATAAGGTAATGGCCTGCCCGTTATTGTTGAGCGTCATCAGTACCGACATATCTTTTTTTGCACCACTCACACCCATTTGCACGCCATACAGCAAACCGTACAGCACATGAGCTGCATCCAGTTCTTCGTTGATGAGTTTATCGCGGATACTTGCCCAGGA
This sequence comes from Cognatundibacterium griseum, assembly GCF_014284195.1. GTDB lineage: Bacteria > Pseudomonadota > Gammaproteobacteria > Burkholderiales > Burkholderiaceae_D > Undibacterium > Undibacterium griseum. Next base: position 844,100 of record NZ_JACOGC010000002.1, on the reverse strand, counting down.
TGATTCTTTGGTCGGGACGATTTTGATGCCGTATTTTTTATCAAATCCCAGCACGGAAGCCATCACCACCGAGGCGCAATCCGTCAATGGAATAAAGCCTATCCTTACCTCTTCTTTTTCGGGTTTATCAGAGCCAGCTACCCATACGCCACCACCTGATAATCCCATGATCCCGGTTCCTGCCAGTGCTCCAGCACTATGAATTATGCTGTGATGCTGCTGATCAATATCCGACAGGTTTGACTGAATATCACTCTGAACAGGATGCTGTGGAGGTAATTTGGGCTTTTTCATTTCTGTACTCTATTTGGATATGCTTTCGAAATACAAAAATGTATTTGTTGATCTGGCATCACCGGTAAACAGACACCTTTGTCTGAATCAGGCTGCCACCGTTAGTCGCGCTGCACATTGACACCATTATTAAGATCAATCCGAGTACTGCAATTGACGTGCCAGCTTCGGGGTGTGAATTTCGAGGCTGACATACCGTGTTTTGTGAGAATCGATTCGGTAATGCGCACCGGAATTGTGCGATGCACTAAATTGCATGCGTTCAGAGTGCGCCCAAAAATGGTGGAGATTTGAGGAGGTAAGCGAATCAACCGAGTAAGTCTGCAATATCCAGAATTCTTTCGGCTACCTGAACCAGTTTCAGGTTTTTTTCCATAGCCTGTTTGCGAAGCCGTTGATAAGCCTCATTTTCAGAGAGCTGATGACGCTCCATCAGGTAGCCTTTGGCGCGCTCAATGGTTTTGCGCTCAGCAAGACGCGCTTTGGTGTCAGATAATTCGTTGCGCAGCTTCTGTTCTGCTTCAAAGCGGGCGATTGCAACGTCTAATACCGGCTTAATGCGTTCAGACTGCAGGCCTGCAACCACATATGCTGAGACACCAGCCCGCATGGCAACAGCCAGTTGTGATGGATTGCCATCTTCGGTAAATAAAACAATAGGACGCGGCGCTTCGCTGGTAATCAGGACCATATGTTCCAGCACATCCCGTGCGTCGGATTCGGCGTCAATAATGATCATGTCGGGCTGCAGTTGTGCAATCCGATCTATCAGATAGATATCTCCGGGAATCGATGCAATGATGTTGTATCCGGCTTCCAGTAAACCAATACGCAATGCCCTTGAACGAGCCAGTTGAGCCTGAACGCTGGAATCATGCTCGTCCTCTTGCGGTGGCAGTGTATTGACGACGACAATCCTCAGGTTTGATGAAGATGATGGCGTCCCTTCTGGTGGTGGTTTCATGTTAGCTACGGTCATTGAGATTGCAATGCACAGACACTGCCAAACATAAGCAAGAATTACACCAGAAGCAGGAATATTATCCTTCAGTGCCTATAGTTTAATCGAGATCAAGAATCCTCTCTCTTACTGATGAGCATTGCTGGTAATGATTGAATCATAATCGATATTGATATATATTCTCATTATCATTCAAGATTCTCTCTTTCACGCATCCATATACTATGTCAGATCTATCCAATCATGCCGACGGATGTACTACGCTGGATCGCCTTCAGGTCGGGGACTCTGCCGAGGTGACTGACGTATCCGGGCGCGGACAGTCTGTTCCCGGCGCCATGGCGGATATCACACGTCGCCTGAAGGAACTCGGGTTTGTGCATGGTGAGAAAATTAAAATACTGCACAAAGGTTACTTTGGCGGCGAACCGGTCGCAGTGCGGGTCGGGCAATCTACTTTTGCTCTCAGGAATTTTGAAGCCGCACTCGTGGGCGTAATCAAGCATGGACGTATCGGATGACTTCGCATTTATCAGTATCCCCAAGAATCGCGCTGGTTGGCAATCCAAACTGCGGGAAAACGGCGCTGTTTAATCGTTTGACAGGGGCAAGGCAGAAAGTTGCTAACTATGCCGGCGTCACCATTGAGCGCAAAGAAGGAAAATTCACCGCGCCGAATGGACGTCACTGGCATGTTCTTGATTTACCCGGAACCTATAGCCTGCATGCGATTACCCCTGATGAAAAAATCACCGAAGAAGTCATTACCGGGCAGCGTGCAGATGAATCCTTACCAGATGCTGTCTTGTGTGTGGTTGATGCCACCAACCTGAAGCGTGGCCTGCGTCTGGTTTTCGAGTTAAAGCAGCTTGATTTACCTGTGATCCTGGCCGTGAACATGATGGATGTTGCCAGGAAGCGCCATATTCACATTGATATCGCCGCCTTGCATCGCCTGTTAGGCATTCCGGTAGTTGAGACAATTGCGGTGGACAGCAAAGGTGTTGATGCTCTGCTGGTGCAACTGGAAAGTCTGGCGCAATCGCTTCCAGTATCGACAGCGCCACAAAAGCGGATGCCGGTGCAGTCTCCGGAAGCAATCCAGACTGCAGTGAATCAGGTTCTGGATGTCTGTGTTACCACGGAAACTCAAGAGACAGTGGAAGCGCTCCCATTAAGTTACCGGATCGACCGCTGGATTTTGCATCCTATATTAGGTCCTGTAATTTTTGCGGCGCTGATGTTCCTGGTATTTCAGGCTGTTTTCGCCTGGGCTCAGCTCCCGATGGAAATCATCAAATCCACGATGGAGCAGCTGGGCAGCCTGGTGGAAGCCAATATGTCGGAAGGTATGCTTCAGGGTTTGCTGGTGAAGGGCGTGATTGGAGGCGCCGGCAGCGTACTGGTATTTTTGCCTCAGATCGTGATTTTATTCTTCTTTATCCTCGTGATGGAAGATTCCGGTTATTTACCGCGTGCAGCGTTTCTGCTTGACCGCATTATGGGCAAAGTAGGTTTATCCGGACGGGCTTTTATTCCTCTGTTATCCAGTTTCGCCTGTGCCATTCCTGGCATTATGGCAACGCGGACGATACAGAATCCCCGGGATCGTCTGGTGACGATCATGATTGCGCCTTTGATGACCTGCTCCGCCAGATTGCCTGTATATGCGCTGGTGATTGCCGCATTTATTCCCGAAAAAACTGTGCTCGGCATACTGAGCCTGCAAGGACTGGTGCTGTTCGCTTTATACATTGCCGGGATCGTTTCTGCGATGCTGGTAGCACTGGTTTTCAAACAAAAATGGGGAAAAGCGGAGCAGCATCCGTTAATGCTCGAATTGCCTGATTATCGCCTGCCAAATTCCAGAAATTTAGTGCTGGGATTATGGGAGCGGGTTAAGATTTTTACGACACGCGTTGGCACCATCATTCTGGCGCTAATGGTCCTGCTTTGGTTCCTCAGCAGTTTTCCGGGCGCCCCGGACAACGCGACGCAACCTGCAATCTATTACAGTATTGCTGGCAGACTGGGGCGCTTATTGGAGGTAATTTTTGCACCTATCGGCTTTAACTGGCAGATCTGTATTGCACTAGTGCCAGGGCTGGCAGCGCGGGAAGTTGCCGTAGCGGCGCTTGGCACTGTCTATGCACTATCGCAATCGGGAGAAGAACTTAATCGCGCACTGGAGCCATTGATTGCGCAGTCCTGGAGTTTACCAACCGCGTTATCCCTGCTGGCCTGGTATGTGTTTGCACCACAGTGTATTGCAACGCTGAGTGTAGTCCGGCGCGAAACCAACACCTTGCGTTACCCTCTGCTGATGGCGGGATATCTGTTCAGTCTTGCTTACCTGGCTTCGTTGCTGACCTATCATCTGGCACGCTATTTTATAGGGAATTAATTATGCAAACAGCTTTCACCCTGATGTTATTGCTGATAGCAGCCGGCTACCTCTTGCTGAAGTGGATGCCGTCGTCTGTTCAGCAAGGCATCATGCACAAGGTGGGACAAAAATACCCGGTCATCGCAGCTCATCTTGCCAGCGCGACCAAAGCGTGCGGCAGCTCATGTTCTTCATCATGCCATGGCTGCGATACGCAAAAAACATCCGAGCAGACAACGGATCAGAAGCCTGTAATATTTATCAGGAAAATGAAATAAATCAATTCCAACGCAACGCTTCCTGTGAATAATTCTAGGCAGCCAGGTAACGGTGATGTATCCTCCAGAGAAAGAATAGTCAGTTTTAATGACATCAAAAATCGTCCGGAGACTCACGCGTAATATGTTGAACAGTATTTATGATAAAACGGATAAAGGCCGGGAAGAAATAGCAACCCGCAAATATCATTTGCCCAGCAGATTGCGCAGCTTGCTGGTAATGGTGGATGGGAAGCAAACGGCCGCAGATCTGCTGAAAAAAGTAGCCACTCTGGGGCTCGATGAAAACAGCATCCAGGATCTGATCGATCAGGAATTAATCGGCATAACTGTCAGCGCAGAGCTCCCCCCTGCGCCATTGGCTGATGCACCGACAGCAGATGCCGCTGTCTCCGTCGCACCTACCAACGATACAGTTTCTGCAACAAATACCAGCCTAGGTATATCTGCATCTGATGCAGAAAAATTTCAGGCGATCTATCACTTCTTTAACGAGACCATCAAAAGCACATTGGGATTACGCGGCTTTGCACTTCAGATGAAAGTGGAGCGCGCTACCACATTAGATGATTTCAAAAACCTCAGACAAGCCTATGTTGAGGCGGTGTTGAAACACAAAGGACGTGAGATGGCGCGCAGTTTGCGCGACCGGCTGGATTTTTTACTCTATGAGGGTAAGCAGCAAACGGATACATTGCTGAATAACAGTGATCTCAATCTGAGTGAGTAAAGCATAGCATCACAATCATTTTATAAAAAAGCCAGGAAAATTCCTGGCTTTTTTATTATGCAGTCTGATTTTATTCGATACCCTGACTGGTCAGGTACTCTTCGTAGCTGCCATGGAAATCAATAATTTCATTTTCTTTGATCTCCAGCACACGGGTCGCCAGCGAAGAGACGAATTCCCGGTCGTGAGATACGAAAATCAAGGTGCCGGCGTACTTTTCGAGCGCGATATTCAGGGATTCAATCGATTCCATATCCATATGATTTGTTGGCTCATCCATCAGCAGTACATTATGCCGCCCCAGCATGAGTTTGCCGTACATCATGCGTCCTTTTTCACCGCCCGACAGGACTTTCACCGATTTTTTCACATCGTCGCCGCCAAACAATAAACGTCCGAGAATCGAACGTACTGCCTGATCGTCATCTCCCTCCTGCGTCCATTGCCCCATCCAGTCAGTCAGATTTTTATCGGCGGAAAATTCTTCCGTCGGATCTTGTGGCATGTAACCGACATTCGCATTTTCCGCCCATTTAACGATGCCGTGATCAGCCTGCAGGTGACAGACATCATTACCGCCAATACAGCGCAGCAAGGTAGTTTTACCGATACCGTTTGCACCGATAATCGCAATCTTTTCACCAGCTTCCACCATCAGATCGATATTCTTGAACAAAGTACGATCATAGGCTTTGGTCAGTCCCTGCACTTCGACAGCAAGACGATGCAACTTCTTTTCACCATCAAAACGAATGAACGGATTCTGCCGGCTTGATGGTTTGAATTCTTCAATCTTGATCTTGTCGATCTGCTTCGCACGGGACGTTGCCTGACGTGCCTTGGATTTATTGGCAGAAAAGCGGCGCACAAAATCCTGCAACTCAGCTACTTTTTCCTTTGCCTTGGCATTATTCGCCATTTGCTGAGCCCGGGCCTGAGAGGATGCCAACATATAGTCATCATAGTTGCCCGGATAAATTTTCAGAGTTCCATAATCCATATCTGCCATGTGGGTGCATACCTGATTCAGGAAATGGCGATCATGAGAGATGATAATCATGGTTGAATTTCGCTGATTCAGAATATCTTCCAGCCAGCGGATGGTATTAATGTCGAGGTTATTCGTCGGCTCATCCAGAAGCAAAATATCCGGATTCGAGAACAATGCCTGCGCCAGAAGGACACGCAGTTTCCAGCCTGGTGCGACAGCACTCATCGTCCCCTGATGCTGATCAATAGGAATGCCGACACCCAACAAGAGTTCACCAGCCCGGGCCTCTGCCGTATAGCCATCATATTCTGCAAACCGGGCTTCCAGATCTGCAGCCTTCATATAATCTTCGTCGGTCGCTTCCGGATTGGCATAAATGGCATCGCGCTCGGACATGGCTGCCCACATCTCGGTATGTCCCATCATGACGACGTCGAGTACACGCATGTCCTCATAGGCAAACTGATCCTGGCGTAATTTACCGAGCCGTTCATTCTGATCCAGCATGACGGTACCGGATGATTGTTCCAGATCGCCGCCCAGAATTTTCATGAAGGTCGATTTGCCGCAACCATTAGCACCAATCAGGCCATAACGATTGCTTTCGCCAAACTTGACAGAGATGTTTTCAAACAGCGGCTTGGGGCCGAACTGCATGGTGATATTTGCGGTCGATAACACTGTGAACCTTTTGTGAAGAGAAATGAATAATTAACCGCACATTATACCATTCAGCACAAACTGAAAAATGACTTACTCAGTCGCCCAGGCAGACAACCTAAGTATTGCAATCAGGGGGATACCGATGAAAAATCAGTTCGGCAGCAAACAATGTGCTTTTTTAAAAAAAAGTTAACCGAAAGATATTTATAAATAAAAAAGAAAGCCGACTTTCCGACCCGACCCATTAATTTTGTTGCAAAATATTAATGTAGTGAAATTTAAATCATATTTTTCGACTATCATAAGACGAGAAAACCATCAGGAGAAATCTGGTGAAGCTGAAGCCGCGCCCTCTGCATACCATCATCGTCAGCTCGTTTATTGCCTTGGTTTTATTGCTTGGCTTTCCGACCTATCTCTATATCAACAAAATTCATACCGATCAGCTGATCAGTGATCGTGGTGCCGTATTGCGCACGCTGGCCAAAGGTACGGCTACCGTTTTGGCGAAAAACATGAAAGAACGCCGCCGGGAAGTCGAACTATTGGCGCAAACCCCATTGTTTGTCCAGGCGTCGCTGGATAGCAAAGAGTTTGATGCCAGTCTGGCACGGCTGCATCGTTCTTACGCCCATTATTCCTGGATCGGGCTGACCGATACGCACGGTAAAGTCTTGCATGCAACGAATGATCATTTACTCGGTACGGACGTCAGTGCAAGGCCCTGGTTTCAGCATGCCAGCCAGGAAGTTTATGTGGGTGATTTACACGAAGCAAAATTGCTTGCAGGCTTACTGCCCAATAAAACCCATGAGTGGCCTGTTCGTTTCATTGACTTCGCCTCTCCGGTTTACGATGAAAGTGGAAAATTGCGGGCAGTGTTGGGGGCTCATGCACATTGGCGCTGGACCGCCGAAGCCGTCAGTGAAGTCATGCCAGAGGGTGCCGCCAAGCGGAAAATAGAGATCTTCATCGTCAATGGCAATAACGAAATCATCTATCCAGATCATCCTGAAAAAATGCCTGGCAATCCAATGGCACCCAAAGAATTGAAAGGTGATGACTCCACTTTTGATAACTGGGGCGGAAAGGATAGTTACCTGACGACTGTTGCAAACGTCGGTGAGCCAGTGGCCGATGGAAAATGGCCTCTAGGCTGGAAAGTCATGGTGCGTCAACCACGGAGCCAGGTCTTGTCTGAGGTGGATAATCTGGAAAAAGATATCACTCTGGGTCTTGTTGCCGTTGGGCTGATATTCATTTCACTGGCTTGGTTACTTGGTCACTTCATCAGCCGTCCAATTATTCAGCTGGCAAAAATAGCCAAGCAAGTATCCGGTGGCGACGAAACAATTCAGTTCAATGTTTCTGCAAACAGTCGTGAACTGAAGGAATTAAATTCTGCCATTGAAAATATGGCCGTCACGCTCCTGGCGCGGAAGCATGCCCTGGAAGATGCCAATCGCGATCTGATGTCGACTGTTGCAGAGCGAACGGCAGAACTGGAAGCCGCTAACAATGAGCTGAGGCAACTAGCCCGGCGCGATACGCTGACTGGTTTGCCGAACCGACTGGCCGCAAAGGAACAGCTCTTGCATGAATTCAACCGGATGATACGCAGTCAGGAGCCTTATGCTGTACTGATGATGGATATCGATTTTTTTAAGCGGGTGAATGATACTTACGGACATGCGACCGGCGATGCCGTGCTGACGCATGTCGCAACGCACATCCAGGCATCGCTGCGTAAAACAGACTTCGTCGGGCGGATTGGCGGGGAGGAATTTCTGGTGATCCTCCCTATGACGAATCATGCCGGCGCAATGAGTATTGCGGAGAAAGTGCGCGCTCATATTGAATCGAGTCCTGTTGATCCGGTAGGCAAGGTCACCGTCAGTATCGGTGTTTCAGTTGCAGCACTGGATCAGTCAGACGCCGAAATGGCAGTCAGACAGGCCGATCAGTACTTGTACAAGGCAAAGCAAGCGGGCAGGAATCAGGTCGCATCGGTGTGAAAATAAAAAAAGCGCAATACTAAATTGCGCTTTTTGACCACACGTTTTTTTATTTTTTGCGTAACGTTCTTATCAGACTAAGCCAATATTCCGCCACTGATTATGATGAATCATCAATAACGGAATATTACTTTGCCCATTTCGTTTGCGAACCCTGCTGTTAGTTAAACGTTTTTCCTTCTGCGGCCAGTTTAGCCAGCAATGGCGCAGGTTTCCAGGCATCGCCATGACGACCCTTGGCATATTTTTCCATTGCCATGACAACGTTAGGAAGCCCGACAGTATCGGCATAGAACATCGGACCGCCAGTGTGCAGTGGGAATCCGTAGCCAGTCAGATAGACCATATCGATATCCGAAGCCCGGGTTGCAATGCCTTCTTCGAGGATATAAGCCGCTTCGTTGACCAAAGCATAAATCAGACGCTCAACAATTTCTTGGTCAGAAATTTTGCGACGTGTGATTCCGAGATCTGCAGAATGCTTCACGATCATATCGTTCACCACGTCAGATGGATAAGCCTTACGATCGCCCGGTTTATAGTCGTACCAGCCTGCACCGGTTTTCTGGCCAAAACGCCCCATTTCACACAGTAAATCGGCTGTTTTGGAGTAAGTGATATGTGGCTTTTCAACATAGCGACGCTTACGGATATACCAGCCAATGTCATTACCTGCCAGATCACCCATCCGGAATGGCCCCATGGCGAAGCCGAGTTTCTCTACCGCTTTATCTACTTGTTCCGGTGTGCAACCCTCTTCCAGCAGGAAACCTGCCTGGCGGCTGTATTGTTCAATCATCCGGTTACCGATGAATCCATCACACACTCCGGAAACCACGCCGGTCTTTTTGATTTTTTTAGAAATCGCCAATACTGTTGCCAGTACATCCTTGGCAGTTTTTTTGCCGCGGACGATTTCCAGCAATTTCATCACATTTGCCGGGCTGAAGAAGTGCATCCCGACGACATCCTGAGGGCGTTGCGTAAATGCGGCAATTTTGTCGACATCCAGTGTCGACGTGTTTGATGCAAGGATCGCGCCCTGCTTCATCACGGAATCCAGTTTTTTAAATACCTGTTCTTTAACGCCCATGTCTTCAAAAACGGCTTCAATCACCAGATCCGCCTGGGCGATATCGTCATAGCTCAGGGAGCCAGTGATCAGGCTGACACGCTGATCAAATTTCTCCTGCGTCAGCTTGCCCTTTTTAAAGGTATTCTCGTAATTTTTACGAATGGTTGCGAGCCCTTTATCCAGCGCTTCCTGTTTCATTTCAAGGATTTTGACGGGAATGCCCGCATTGGCAAAATTCATCGCAATACCACCACCCATCGTACCCGCACCGATCACGGCAACGGATTTAACCGGACGAACTGGCGTATCTTCCGGAACATCCGGCAATTTGCTGGCTGCGCGCTCTCCAAAGAAGGCGTGGCGCAATGCTTTTGATTCGGTGGTTTGCACCAGATTTAAAAACAGGTCGCGCTCAAAACGGATGCCATCATCAAATTTTTTGGTGACTGCTGCAGCAACTGCTTCCACGCATTTCAACGGCGCCGGGAATGGACCAGCCATTGCTGTGACCGTATTCCGGCTGAACTGCAGAAAAGCCTCGTAATTTGGATAATCAATTTTGATATCGCGTACTTTAGGCAAAGGCCGGACATCTGCAACCTGATTTGCAAACGCAATAGCGGCTGTCATCAAGTCACCTTCTGCAAGGTTGTTGAACAGAGCCGTTTTAGCAAGCTTTTCTGATGCCACCGGCGTGCCGGAAACAATCATATTGAGCGCCAGTTCCAGTCCGACGACACGAGGCAGGCGTTGTGTACCGCCGGCACCAGGAAGGATTCCAAGTTTTACTTCAGGCAAAGCGATGTGCGCACCAGGACTAGCAATACGGTAATGGCAGCCCAGCGCCAGTTCAAGTCCGCCGCCCATACAGACAGTGTGAATCGCCGCGATGACTGGCTTGTCTGCCGATTCAATCACATTAATCACCGTGTGCAGACTTGGTTCCGCAAAAGCTTTCGGAGAATTGAATTCTTTGATATCGGCACCACCGGAAAACGCTTTCCCTGCGCCAGTGATGACAATCGCTTTAACTGCCGGATCATTCAATGCCTGCCTGACACCTTCAACGATTGCATGTCTTGTGGCGTGCCCCAAACCGTTAACGGGAGGGTTATTCATGGTAATGACGGCGATACTGCCATCAACTTTGTATTCTGCGCTCATGTCTCTTCCTAAGGTTGAAATACGGATGGAATGATTGTCCGACGCCAGGCGTCAGCCGAGTGGGCGATGTCACACACAAACCTGACTATAACTCAAAAATAGTACGATCGTATTATTTTTTTGAGTTTTCTTGAAAAACCCAACAGCTTCTCTACACCTCCAGCCATTCCTGCCGGATTTTTTCGTTGGCGCGCAAATCGTCCGGCGTACCTTCAAACACGATACTGCCATGTCCCATCACATAAACACGCTGAGAAATTTCAAGTGCAATCGCCAGTTTCTGCTCTACGAGCAAAACCGAAACGCCACGGTTTTTCAGTTCTTTCAGATACTCGCCCACCAGCTCGACGATTTTTGGGGCAAGTCCTTCAGTCGGTTCGTCAATCATGATCAGATCAGGATCTCCCATCAGCGTCCTGCACAGCGTCAGCATTTGCTGTTCCCCTCCTGACATCACTCCTGCCGGAGTATTCCGCCGCTCTTTCAGTCTCGGGAACATCTGGTACATATCCTCCATGCTCCAGCGCGGTGTTCTGTTCTGACCAGACTTTTCTCCGAGAATCAGGTTTTGTTCCACAGTCAACGTGGGGAAAATATCCCTGTTTTCAGGCACGTAACCCAGTCCTTTATGGGCAATCTGGAACGCCTTCAGTCCGATCATTTGCTCACCTTTGAACAAGACAGAGCCGGTTGCATGCACCTGCCCCATTGTTGCCTTAACCGTGGTGGAACGACCAACACCATTGCGTCCGAGCAGACTGACTATCTCACTCTGGTTGACGTGCAAATCCACACCGTGCAACACGTGGCTCTTGCCGTAGAAAGCATTTAAATCCTTAATCTCCAGTAATGCGGTCATGCATTCACCTCCACCGGCGCGTGGCCGCCCAGATAAGCGTCTTTCACTTTTTGATTGTTCCGTATGTTTTGTGGCGTGTCGCAAGCAATGACTTCTCCGTACACGACGACAGCAATTTTATCGGCGAGCCCAAAAACTACGCTCATATCATGTTCAACCATCAGTAAGGTTTTCCCTACAGTCACTTTACGGATCAGTTCAACAGCAGCATCGGACTCCGATCTGCTCATACCGGCAGTCGGCTCATCCAGCAAAATGACATCTGCACCGCCAGCGATCGTGATACCGATTTCCAGTGCCCGTTGTTCCGCATAAGTCAGCAGCCCTGCTGTAACATCCCGGCGACGTTTCAGCCCGATTTGCTCCAATACCGCTTCTGCGCGTTCGTGCGCATCCTTCAGTCCATTGAGTCTCTGCCAGAAGGAGTATTGATATCCGAGAGACCAGAGTACAGCACAACGCAGATTTTCATAGACGCTGAGGCGGTGGAAAATATTCGTAATCTGAAAGCTGCGCGATAATCCACGACGATTAATCACATAGGGGGGGAGATTTCTGATACTTGCGCCATTCAGCAGGATATCGCCTGAGCTGATGCCGAATCGTCCCGAGATCAGATTGAACAAAGTGGATTTTCCGGCGCCGTTCGGACCAATGATCGCAAAGCGCTCGCCTTTCGGAACTTGCAGATTAGCGCCGCGAATAATTTCAGCACTGCCAAAACTTTTTCGGACGTCTTGTAACTCAAGAGAAAAATCACTCATGCCTGCGCCCTCCGCATTGCTTCCTCAATTTCCGTGTTGACTTCACCGGATATTTTTTGAAACGGTGCCTTAAACAGGATAAAACCAATCGCTCCAACCAAAATACATGACAGGGAAATACCCCATGACGCTGGCGCAGCTGAGTTCACCTGGAAACCAAGCAATGTTATCACTGGATTCTGCATCGATTCGAGAGAGAGCTGGTACAACATTTCTATCGACATAATCAATCCCGCCAGAGCAATCAGCGTCGACAGCAACAATTTCCAGAGTGCTGGCCAGACGCGACCAAACTTGGAAAATTTGACCAACCGCACATTCAACATCAGGATGCTGGCAATACCGCCCGGCGCATACATGACGATCAAGATGAAAAAGATTCCCAGATAAAGTTGCCAGGCCTTCGTGAAATCGGACAACATCACGGTCAGGAAAACACCGAGGACCGCACCGATCAGTGGTCCAAAAAAGAACCCGATTCCACCGATAAATGTGAATAGCAATACGGCTCCTGAGCGAATTGCACTGACATTTTCTGCCGTCACAATTTCAAAATTAATCGCCGACAGTCCACCGGAAATGCCGGCAAAAAATGCAGACAGAATCAGTGTCAGATAACGCACCCATTGTGTGTCATAGCCAACGAATTCAGCACGTTCCGGATTGTCGCGCACCGCATTAATCATGCGCCCCAGCGGGGTCTGGGTAAACGCAAACATCGCTGCAGCACTGATAAAAAGCCAGAACGCAATCAGGTAATAAACCTGAATTTGCGGACCATAGCTAATGCCCATGACAGCTTGTCCGATCACGCGATTGGTCGATATGCCACCCTCCCCTCCAAAAAATTTGGGAAACATCAGGGAACAGGCAAACACCAACTCCACCATGCCCAGCGTAATCATTGAAAAGGTTGTTCCTGATTTTTTGGTGGTGACATAACCAAACAGAATGCCAAAACCCATGCCTGCGAGTCCGCCGACCAGTGGAATCAATGTGACAGGAATCGGAAGACTACCATCCGCCGCCAGATTCATCGCATGGATCGCAAAAAAGGCTCCCAGGCCTGAATAAACAGCATGACCAAAAGACAGCATCCCCCCCTGTCCGAGCAGCATATTGAAAGACAGCCCGAATATCATCAGCGTACCCATTTGTGACAACAGGGATAGCGCTGCACCTTCATGAAAAATAACCGGAGCCATGATCAACACCAGAGCAAAACTGCTCCAGACTAACCAGCGGCCAAGATGAAGAGGTTTGTAGTGAAGCGTGTTATTCATTGTTTAGCCCTCACGTGTTCCGAGTAAACCACGAGGTCTGAAAATCAGGATCAGAACCAGCAGCAGATATGGCATGACTGGCGCAATTTGCGCAATCGTGAGCGTCAACAGCGCATACAGTGGTGACGTGGCACTTACCAGCACCCCGAATTGGGACAGCAGGCTGGCAAACGAATAATCCAGTGCAACGGCAAATGTCTGCAAAATGCCAATCAGCAACGAAGCGACGAAAGCGCCGGCCAGAGACCCCATTCCTCCGACAACGACGACGACAAAAATAATGCTGCCTAATGTTGCGGCCATACCCGGTTCAGTGACAAATGCATTCCCTCCCACAACGCCAGCCAGGCCTGCGAGGGCACAGCCACCGCCAAACACCAGCATGAAGACCCGCGGGACATTGTGTCCCAGAGCCTCTACGGCATCCGGATGCGTGAGTGCTGCCTGAATTACCAGCCCAATGCGCGTGCGGGTCAATACCAGATAAATTGACAGGAGCATGATCAGTGCCACCAGCATCATGAATCCCCGGTAAATCGGAAAGGTCGTTGTGTAGAGTGTGAACAGCGGTCCGTCCAGTGACGCAGGTATGGCATACGGTACGCCGGCCCGCCCCCAGATCAGCTGAACCACTTCCACAATCACGTATGACAATCCGAATGTGAAAAGCAGTTCTGGAATATGCCCATATTTATGCACCGAACGCAGACCATATCGCTCGACCAGTGCGCCCAGTATGCCGACCAGCAGTGGTGCCAGGACAAGAGCCGCCCAGAAACCTAAAACACTGCTCAGCATATAGGCGAAATAAGCACCAAGCATATAAAAACTGGCATGAGCAAAATTGAGTACGCCCATCATGCTGAAAATCAGGGTAAGCCCCGATGACAGCATAAACAGCAGCAACCCGTAGCTGACGCCATTCAACAAGGTAATGAGGGTAAATTCCACAGCGAGATCCTTTTCAGCGATTTCTATGAACGACCGTACTATTTTCAGACAAAAAAAGAGAGTCAGTGCAGATTGACTCTCTTTTTAAATACCGATTAACCAGGGCGTTTCATCTGACATGAAGATGGCTGAGAGGCGACAAACGCATCAATTTTTTGATTTGTTTTCCAGCCCAGGCCTGTATTTTCCTGATCGTATTTCACATCTTTACCGTTGACCTTGACCCAGGTTGCGATATACAAAGGTTGCTGCAACTGGTGATCAAGTTTACGCATGACGACCTCGCCGTTCAGGCTCTTGAAGGTGGCGCCTTCGAGTACCGGTGCCACTTTCACGGGGTCTGTCGACTGTGCTTTTTTGACTGCCTGCGACATGGCGGTAATGATGGAATAAGTCGCCATGGAGTAATAATCGTCTTTATATTTGGCTTTAAATCCTTCGACAATATCTTTTCCGGCGAAGGTTTCGTTATTGACATTCCAGTAGCCAACATACTTCACATGATCGATACCGGCACCACCCATTGCCGTCGGGACACCAGTTGTGGAAGCGTAATAAGTATAGAAATTGGCTTTCAGATCGGCATCTTTGGCAGCCTTAATCAATAAAGCAAGATCAGCGCCCCAGTTTCCGGTGATGACCGTATCCGCTCCGGAAGATTTGATTTTCGCGATGTATGGGGAGAAATCTTTAACCTGGCCGATAGGATGCAAATCATCGCCCACGATCTGGATATCAGGACGCTTGCGCGCCAGGTATTCTTTGGCGGCGCGTGTTACCTGATGGCCAAAGGAATAATTCTGCCCAATGATATAGACCTTCTTGATATTCTTATCCGCTGCCATATAGGTGGTCAGCGCTTCCATTTTCATATCCGAATTGGAGTCAAACCGGAAATGCCAGTAGCTGCATTTGCTGTTGGTCATATCCGGGTCTACGGCAGCGTGATTCAGATAAATAATTTCTTTACCGGGGTTGCGCTCATTGTGTTTATTGACCGCGTCCAGCAATGCCAGGCCAACGCCGGACCCATTTCCTTGGGTGATATAACGAAATCCCTTATCAATCACGGTTTTCAATACATTCAGCGATTCCTGTGGACTGCCTTTATTGTCGAACCCCACAACTTCAAATGTATTATTGCCGGCCCATTTTTCATTATTTGCTTTTTCGGCGATATATTGAAATGAATTCAGAATATTTTGCCCAACCGGAGCGAATGGTCCGGACAACGGGTCAATATAAGCAATTTTGATCGTATCCGCCATGGATGCCTGAGCTGTCAGCACGAATGGAATGGCGGATAATGCGGCTGCGACGAAAGATGCACGTAGTGGGGATGATTGGAATTTCATTGTCTCTCTCCATTTTTTGAGTTGGAAATTATGTACCCTGCGAACTTGTCTGGCATTGACCGTCTTATGCGGTCTTCATCATGATCTTGCTGAGTTTTTAGAGCTGGGCTGTCGGCAGTTTGTGCTCCTTAAATTGTTCTCTGAGTTTGTTTTTTAAAATTTTACCTGTCGCCCCTAATGGTAAAGCGTCGATAAACACCACATCATCAGGCAGCCACCACTTAGCTACTTTACCTTCAAAAAAATGTAAAAGCTCTTCTTTTGTGACTTCAGCTCCCTGTTTTTTGACAATCAATAATAATGGGCGCTCATCCCATTTCGGATGGTAGATACCGATACATGCGGCCTGCAACACGGCCGGATGCGATACGGCGACATTCTCCAGATCAATCGTGCCGATCCATTCACCGCCAGACTTAATCACGTCTTTGCTGCGATCAGTGATCTGCATATAACCATCCGCATCAATCGTCGCCACATCTCCGGTTGGAAACCAGCCGTCTTCCAGCACATCGCCGCCCTCACCTTTAAAGTAGGAGCTAATGATCCACGGCCCTTTGACCAGCAAATTCCCGTAGGTGGTGCCATCCCAAGGCAATTCTTTGCCGGAATCATCGACAATTTTCATGTCAACGCCGTACAGTACATGACCTTGCTTGGTCAGGATTTTTTCCCGATCTTCCTCACTCAGCGCATTGTGCCTCGATAACAATGTACAGGCCGTGCCCAGCGGCGACATTTCGGTCATTCCCCAGGCATGTACGACCTCGACGTTGTAGGTATGACGGAAGGTCCGCATCATCGCTGGCGGGCAGGCAGAACCGCCAATCACCGTGCGCCTGAAGCTGGAAAACTTCAGATTGTTCTGCCCTACGTAGGTCAGCAGACCGAGCCAGACAGTTGGGACTCCGGCTGAAAAAGTTACCTGTTCCTGTTCAAATAATTCGTACAAGGATTTACCATCCAGATGAGGGCCGGGAAAAACCAGTTTTGCGCCAGTCAGCGGTGCGGAATACGGTAATCCCCAGGCATTCACATGGAACATCGGCACCACCGGAAGCACTGAATCACGGGCTGAAACATTTAATCCGTCCGGCATAGCCGAAGCATAAGAATGAAGAATCGTAGATCGATGGGAGTACAGGGCGCCTTTCGGATGTCCGGTGGTACCGGATGTGTAGCACAGGCTGGAGGCGGAATTCTCATCAAATTCCGGCCAGATAAACTGATCGGAATTACCTTCAATCAGGTCTTCATAGCACAACAGGTTCGGAATGCCGGAATCAGCAGGAAAATGATCACGACCGCACATCATGATGAATGCTTTGACGGTCGGACAATGTGTTGCGATCGCCTGGATAATTGGCAGGAAAGTGATATCGAACAACAGGTACTGGTCTTCTGCGTGATTGACGATATAGCTGATCTGCTCGGGATGCAACCTGGGGTTGATGGTATGCAGCACAGCCCCGGAACCCGATACGGCGTAATAGGCTTCCAGATGACGGTAACCGTTCCATGCCAGCGTCGCGATCCGGTCACCGATCTGAATACCAAAACCAGCAAATGCATTGGCCAGTTTTTTAGCGCGCCGGTGGCACTCGGTATAGTTGTAGCGGTGAATATCGCCTTCAACACGTCGCGAAACGATTTCATTTTTTCCGAAATAACGATCCGCATGCTGAATAATGCTGGAGATCAGCAAAGGCTTATGCATCATTTGGCCCATTAACGGACTCATCGGGTAAGCTGACATTTGTTCTCCTGAAATTAACTGCCTAGTGATTTATTTGTTTTTTTCAGAGTTTGCTGAATTTTATTCTTGAACGATTTTTGTACGACCGTACTAATCCGTCAATCACTATTTTTCTTGCGGCGCAACATAACGCATTCAAAAAAAGGATTGTCATGACATTTAAGCAGAATGATTAAGGAAAATAAGCGTTATTGCGATGCGCAAAAATGACGTTATGAATGAAGCAACAGAAAGCAAAAAACGGAAACTGGCAGTGTGATTACTATCCAATTCCCGTTCTTTAAAGGGTGACCAACTATCAGGATGATGCCGGGATCAGGACCTTGCCGGTCGACTTCCTCCGGAAGAAACCGGCACACCGGCTTCCAGCGTAAAATGCGCTCCCTTGTCCTTGCCCAATGCGGCAACCAGATAAGGCATCACTTCTTTCAGTGTCGCAGCCAGTGTCCAGGGTGGATTCAGGATGAACATGCCGCTGCTATGCAGGCCAAATCCGTCTGGTGATGGTCCGCTGATTGATAACGTGACATTTAACCAGTCATTACAGTCAATGCGCTTCAACTTTTCTGGCAGTTGGCGTGACTCGGGGCGTTGCAATACCGGATACCAGATTGCATAGGTTCCTGTAGAAAAACGTTTAACTGCGTCTTCCAGCGCCACCCTGACGCGGCGATAATCATCTTTCACCTCATATGGCGGATCGATCAGCACGATTCCCCGACGTGAAGGTGGCGGCAATAAGGCTTTCATACTCTCAAAGCCGTCAGCATCAGAAATGATGATGCGCTTTCCCCGTACTGCCGGCCGGTGCCCCTGCTCGGCTGCATGGGCATCCATTTTCCGGAAATTCTCACTTAAGACCTTAATTTCACTGGGATGCAACTCAAACAGGCGCAAACGATCCTGCTCCCGCATGATTTTGCTGGCGCAATATGGGGAGCCGGGGTAGTAGCGCATCTTTCCACTCGGATTTAACTCTTTGACGAGCGCCATATAATCAGCCAGCGCCGGTGGCAAGTCTTTCTTTTCCCAGAGCGGCCCAATCCCGGTTTCAAATTCGGCGTTTTTGGTGGCATAGCCGCTGTCAAGAGCGTACAAACCGGCACCGGCATGGGTATCGATGTAGGTGTAAGCGGTATCCTTCTGGTTCAGGTACTGGAGCAGCTGGACCAGGACAAAGTGTTTTAATACATCGGCGTGATTGCCTGCGTGAAAACCGTGACGGTAACTCAGCATAGTGAAATTCCTAAAAAATGAAAGGCAACCTGTTTGAGCAGGTTGCCATGTAGATCTGATACCGGACTGTTTGCCGGGTTCAGGCGACGCGTTTGCCGAGAATAATCAGATCGCGCTCTATACCGTCCAGTGTTGCAACTCTGGGCAGATTGGCCCAGGTTTCAAAACCGAAATGCTCGAATAATTTCAGGCTTGGCGTATTGTGCCCAAAGATAAAGCCTAACAGTGTATGCACCTGAATTACCGGGGCATGTACCATTGCCAGCCTCAGAAACTGCTTGCCCAATCCCTTGCCTCTGGCATTTTCATGCAGATAAATCGACAGCTCCGCTGTTCCTGCATATGCCGGACGTCCGTAAAAGTTGGAGAATGACAGCCAGCCAGTGATTTCGCCATCCTGTTCGCTGACCCATAAAGGCCGGCGATCAGGCGTGTGCTCGTGAAACCAGGTGTGACGTGATTCGACGCTGACCGGTTCCGTATCCGCCGTGACCTCACGTGACGCAATGGTCGAATTATAAATCGCCACAATCTGTGGCAAATCTTCAAAACGTGCAAACCGGTATGAAAAATTTTCTGACATAAATTAAATAGTGTGAGTCGCCCGGTTAGAGCGAATTGCAGCACCCAGCGCTTCCTCAATCCGCAAGCGGATGCGGGTGCCGCTTTCATCATCGGGAAAATGAACGCCGATGCCCTGAGATTTGTTATTGCCGGCACCGGGAGGCGTTATCCATGCGACTTTCCCCGCAACCGGATATTTGGCCGGATCATCCAGTAGTGTCAGGATCAGGTAAATTTCTTCTCCCAACCGGTAATTTTTATTCGTAGGAACAAAAATTCCGCCATTTCTTAAGAATGGCATGTACGCAGCAAACAAGGCTGCTTTTTCTTTAATCGCCAGCGACAGAACTGACGGGCGATTGGGGGCGGCAGGAATACCGGATTCGGATGATAACTCTGACATAGTCATGCTTTCGCTGGTTCAGGCGAAGACGGCAGCATACTCAAGCAACATATCTTCTAAGAATAATTTTGGCGATAAAGGATGGCTCGCGACTGCCTGGCGTTCACTCATATTTTTTAACAAGTTTAGCAAGGCATCTGTTCCGATGCGTGCGGCCAGACTCTTCATCTCTTTTTCGTAGCGGGGATAATACCGGATTCTCTGGCTTTGTTTGTAAGAGAATATATCGTATAACCAGCGCTGCATCCAGCCAATTAAGGCGGGCATTTCCATTTTCTGCATTTTGTCAGCCAGTTTCAGACTGCCATCGACTCCTGGCATACTGAGGTGCCGGAGGAAATCCTCCAGATCAGCATGTGTGTCTGATTGAGCCATCATCAGTGCCGCTAATGGCGCCCCTCCCTGTTGTGCCAGCCAGGTTTCTGCATCGCGGATACCTTGCTTTTTCAGCCAATCCAGTGCAATCCGGTACTCCGGCATCCCGAGTGGAAACTTATGACACCGCGACAAAATAGTCGGCAACAACCGGTCCAGACTGTCAGACACAAGAATAAAAACTGTATCTGCTGCAGGCTCCTCCAGCGACTTCAGCAAGGCATTGGCGGCAGGAATATTCAGGGCTTCTGCCGGATATAAGACAATGACT
This sequence comes from Cognatundibacterium griseum, assembly GCF_014284195.1. Taxonomy (GTDB): domain Bacteria; phylum Pseudomonadota; class Gammaproteobacteria; order Burkholderiales; family Burkholderiaceae_D; genus Undibacterium; species Undibacterium griseum. The sequence goes on along the minus strand of NZ_JACOGC010000002.1, from coordinate 823,726 downwards.
CTTTTACCTTGCCGGTGCGTTGAAATATTCATGAAGTCAGACAGGGCGCGGATCTGCTGAATCACGATTTCTTTCGACGGCGCCTTACTCGCTTTCGATGTTTTCCCAGTACCTGCAGTTGCGTCAGGGGCATTACCGTCTGCTTCTGTGGTGGCATCTTCTTCATCCATCAATTCGGGCCTGACCCGACGATAGTCAGGGTGACTGTACTGGACAAACCATCCGCATGAAGCGCATTGCTGACAAGCGTGGCCATGCGCATCCGGCTGCTCGCATAACAGTGATTGCGCCATATGTTCTGCAAATACTGTTTTTCCGATACCGCGCGGACCATGGATCAGAAATGCATGTGGCATGCGTGTGCGCAGCGCGCGGAATGCCTGCCATGCCTGATCCTGCCAGTCGAACAAAGGATGTGTCATTGAGCAGGTACTCCACCGTTACTCAGCAAGGCATCAATCAGCATATCAATCTGCACGCGTATTTCGTCTATAGAGCGGGTGGAGTCAATGATGCGGAAACGTTGTGGAAATTCAGCGGCGCGACGCAGATATTCATTACGCGTATCTGCGAAAAAAGTGGCTTTTTCCTGTTCGAATTTATCGAGATCGCGGGTTGCATCCAGACGGGCGCGCGCAACTTCCAGCGGCACGTCAAATAACAGTGTGAGATCTGGCTGCAAGTGCGGATGCACCCATTGCTCCAGCACATTGAGTTTTTCCAGCGACAGATGACGCCCTCCGCCCTGATAAGCGAAACTGGCGTCGGTGAAACGGTCCGAAATCACCCAGTCACCGCGCTTTAAGGCAGGCTCAATCACTTGTGCAATATGCTCGCGGCGCACAGCAAACATCAGCAATGCTTCGGTTTCCAGGTGCATTTTCTGTTGCAGTAAAATCTGACGTAAAGTTTCTCCCAGCGGGGTTCCTCCCGGTTCGCGGGAGCAGATGACTTGTTTGTTTTGCGCCGTCAGTGCCGCCTGCAAACGCTCTGCCACATAATCGATATGGGTCGATTTTCCGGCACCGTCGATGCCCTCAAAGCTGATAAATTTTCCTGAAAATGTCATTGTGTTCTGATCTGGCCGTTTTAGCGCTGGAATTGATTGACGGCACGGTTATGCGCATCGAGATTGTCGGAAAAATGGCTGGTACCATCCCCTTTGGCAACAAAATACAAGGCATCGCTTTGTGCCGGATTTAAAGCAGCGGACAGGGACGCCTGTCCAGGCAAAGCAATCGGAGTTGGCGGCAAACCTGCCCGTGTATAGGTGTTGTAAGGCGTATCTGTCTGAAGGTCGCGTTTGTGAATTTTTCCCTGATACTGCTCGCCCATCCCATAAATCACCGTTGGGTCTGTCTGCAGCAACATGCCGGCTTTCAGACGATTCGAAAATACTGCAGCAATCATTGGCCGCTCTGATTTCTGGCCGGTTTCCTTCTCAATGATAGATGCCATAATCAGTGCTTCATACGGATTCTTATACGGAAGATGTCCGGCGCGACCGCTCCAGCTATCCTGCAGGCGCTTTAGTTGCGCAGCATGCGCTTGCTGATAGATCAGCAGATCGCTGCTGCCTTTAGGGAACAGATACGTATCAGGGAAAAACAGACCTTCGGGATTGCTGTAGTCTGATCCGATTTTTTTCATCAGCGCTGCATTACTGAGGTTCTGACTGTCGTGTTTCAACGCAGGTTGCGCGTCAATTGCCTTGCGCATCTGGGAAAAATTCCACCCTTCGATGATAACTACCGATCCCATCGAAAACTCACCGTTGACGACTTTATCCAGCAGCTGCAGGGGTGTTTTCCCCTGCTCCAGTGCGTAAGAGCCGGCCTTGATTTTATTGGCTTTACCGGACAGACGTGCCAATAATTCCATGAGTAAAGGCTGCACCGGAAGTCCGGCATCATGCATCTGCTTCATGGCGCTTCTGACGCTGCTGCCGGGGCGGATGGTAAATTCAACCGGCGTCTCCCCGACTTCAATCACCTGCCCGGTCCAAAATTGAAACCCTGCGCCGGCAGCAACTACCGCCAAAACCAGCAGGACGAATACCAATCGGATGAATCTCATAATGCAGCAAATAAAAAGTCAGTCAGTGATGCGAGCGTCACATCGGCCGAAAAAGACGTAGTGTAGCGCAAGTCGCTGCGTTCCTGACACGCCATGTTGGGCAGAAAACCTGTTCCACACCAGAATCTTCAGAGGCTACTATAATTCTGAACCATTCAGAGGCCATTCCAAAGAACGCATATCCGGCGTCGAATGAAATACGCTTCCCATGATCATCCGGATTAACTGAACCAACAGAAAGTCAGAATTATGTGGCAACAATTTGCAGAGCAGCAGAAACTCACGGTCACACACCATAAACTCAGCGGTTACCCCTCAGCGTGGAACAATGCTGCCTGGGAAAACGGTTACCTCACACTATTGCCGGATGCAGGACTGGCGCTTGCGGATGGTGAGGATGCAGCTCATTTTCTGCATAATCAGCTCAGCAATGACGTGGAAAAACTGAGTGCCAGCGAAGTCAGACGTGCTGCGTACTGCACTCCCAAAGGCCGCATGCTGGCAAGCCTTGAATACTGGAGGACGGACGCAGGAATTTACCTGATGATGTCCGGTTCAATTGAGGCGGTGGTACTGAAGCGGCTCAGTATGTTTATTTTGCGCGCTAAAGCGAAATTGCATGATGTGACCTCGCAATTTGTCGTGTTTGGCCTTGGCGGGCAACAGGCTGGAAAGGCGCTTGCCGCCTGGTTTCCAGAGTTGCCTGCGGCAGCCGGAATGCAGATCAGCAATGCAGCGGGAACCTTAATCCGTTGCAGCGATGTGCGTTCGTCTCCCCGCTATCAGTGGGTCTGCCCGCAAGAACTCGCCGCTCAGACATGGCCGGTCCTCAGTGCGCAATTGCAACTGACGAATACAGCGGACTGGAATCTGGGTGAAATCGAAGCCGGTATCGCGCATATCCACCTTGCAACACAGGAAAAATTTGTGCCGCAAATGATTAATTTTGAACTGATCGGTGGAGTCAACTTTAAAAAGGGGTGTTATCCCGGTCAGGAAATCGTCGCACGCAGCCAGTATCTTGGGAAGCTGAAACGCCGCACTTTTCTGGCATCTATTCCTGCAACGGGAATGGAGGCTGGCATGGATGTCTACCGGGCGGACGATCAGGCGCAGCCATGCGGCGTGATCGTGAATGCGGAGCCTGTCAACGCTGCCAGCAGTCTGGCATTGATCGAAATGACTATTGCCGATCAGGAGCATGGCGTCATTCATTGTGGAGCGCCAGACGGACCGGTTGCACAACTGCTGCCTTTGCCATACCCGATCACCGACATTACTGCCTGATGATCAGATATGCCAATCCCCGGCAGGTTTACGGCTGTATGCGCTTTGGCATACTTTTACAATGATTGATCACGGTCATACGGACTGAAAAAGAGGATGTTTCCCTTACTTAAATGATGAATTGTTATATTTATTTCAAAGCAGACTCAGGCCTGGAAGCGGATATCCTGAAAGCAGAAAAGCAACTGCAGCAATTGCTGATGTCACGGCATCAGATCTGTGGACGGGTGCAGCGTCGTCCGGCCGTGGCAGGTGTGCCGCACACATGGATGGAGGTTTATCATAATGTCCCTTCTGGTTTTGACATCCTGCTGAATCGCGTGCTTGAGCAAACGCTGTTTGCCGATTTGCAGTACAGTGAACGACATATTGAATATTTTCTGGATGTGGATGTATGTGTCTGATTGTTTTTGCCTGGAAGCTGATCCCCGGAACACCTCTGCTGGCGGCCGCTAACCGCGACGAATTTTACGACCGGCCGGCGGCTCCAGCCAGCTGGTGGCCGGAAGCCCCCAGTGTCTATGCAGGGCGGGATTTGCAGTCTGGTGGCACCTGGCTTGGTATTCAGGCAGGAAAAAATACTGACGCACCAGCCAGAAAATTTGCGGCAATCACCAATGTTCGCGCCCCTGGCGACAAGCGGGATGCAGCGCCTTCACGTGGTGAGCTGGTTGCCAATTATCTGCAAAGCGATGTGTCTGCCCAGGACTATATTGCTGGTTTGCGGGATGCTGTCGGTGATTACAACGGCTTTAATCTGCTGGTAGGAGATCAGCAGGATTTGATCTGGTTTTCTAATCGCCATCAGGACAATCCACTCAATGGCGTCTCGCTTCCCGCCGGAATTTATGGATTATCAAATGCCGCACTCGATACCTGCTGGCATAAAGTCGTGAAAACCAAGGCGGAATTTGCCAGCCTGTTGTGCCAGCTGGCACCTGAAGACGCTTTTTTTGAAATGCTGGCGAATACGAATCAGGCACCTGATTGCCGCTTGCCCGATACCGGTGTTTCTTTTGAAATGGAACGGCTGCTGTCATCACCGTGCATTGTTTCCAGCGATTACGGGACAAGAGTTTCAACGCTGGTCAAAGTTCACCAGCATCATGCGGCAGAATTAAAAGAAAAAATATTGCGTTAGACAATTTCCCGACCTCTCCGGAACTGTTGCTGTGTCTATATTCAGCATGTGTTCCCTCGGTCTTTCACCAGTCTCCATTCCCCAAATAGCTGAAATAAAAAACGCGATCAATCAATGATCGCGTTTTTATATTCCTCACGGATCATCCGGCATCGAAATGTCAGATGACAATGCTTCGTTCAGTTCAGATCTTCCAGGCGCAATTTGGTGACATCGCCAGATACCGCATTCAGTGCCTCAATTTTCTGGATTGCGGCAACGATATTTTTTTCTTTCGTCTGATGGGTCAGGATGATGATATCTGTCTGCGTTTCACCCTCACCAGGTTCTTTTTGCAGCATTGCATCAATGGAGATCGAAAAATCAGCCAGAATCCGGGTGACATCAGCCAGTACACCCGGCTTGTCTTCGACATGCATACGCAGATAATAGCTGGTCACGATCTCTGTCATCGGCAGAATCGGCAGGTCGCTGATGGAGCCGGGCTGGAAAGCCAGATGTGGCACACGGTGCTCAGGATCCGCTGTTGCCAGCCGTGTAATATCAACCAGATCGGCAATCACGGCAGACGCCGTCGGCTCGGAACCAGCGCCTTTTCCATAATATAGCGTCGCACCTACAGCATCACCTTGCACCAGTACGGCATTCATGGCACCTTCAACGTTCGCGATCAGGCGTTTTTCGGGAATCAGGGTCGGATGTACGCGCAGCTCAATGCCTTCCGGGGTGCGCTTGGTAATGCCCAGCAATTTTATTCTATAACCCAACTCTTCTGCATAGCGGATGTCGCTGGCTTCCAGACGGGTAATACCCTCGACATAGGCTTTATCGAACTGCATAGGGATACCATAGGCAATCGATGCCATGATCGTCGCCTTATGCGCCGCATCAATACCTTCAATATCAAAAGTCGGATCGGCTTCGGCATAACCCAGTTCCTGCGCCTGTTTCAGCGCGGTACCGAAATCCAGTCCTTTTTCACGCATCTCTGACAAGATAAAATTAGTGGTGCCGTTGATGATGCCGGCAATCCATTGAATCCGGTTAGCGGTCAACCCTTCACGCAGCGCCTTGATAATCGGAATGCCGCCGGCGACAGCAGCTTCAAACGCCACCATCACGCCTTTTTCCTGCGCCGCTTTGAAGATTTCATTTCCATGCGTTGCGAGCAACGCCTTGTTTGCAGTAACGACGTGCTTGCCATTGGCAATCGCTTTTAAAACCAGCTCTCTGGCAATACCGTAACCGCCGATCAGTTCAATCACGATATCGATGTCCGGGTGACTCACCACCAGGTTCGCATCGCTGACGACTTCTACTTCGCCATGCGTTAATTCACGCGCCCGCTCAACATTCAGATCTGCCACCATGGCAATTTCAATAGAGCGGCCCGCACGGCGCGTAATCTCTTCCTGATTGCGCTTTAATACATTGAAAGTGCCGGAACCGACAGTACCTATGCCTAACAGACCTACTTTGATGGGTTTCATATGATTTTTAAACAGTAATTTGGATTAATTGGTGCCGTGACGTTTTCGGTACGCTTCGAGGAAGCGGGAAATCCGTCCGAATGCTTCGGTTAAATCATCCGTATTAGGCAGGAACACCACGCGGAAATGGTCAGGTCTGATCCAGTTAAAACCAGTCCCCTGCACTAACAAAACGCGCTGCTCGGTCAGCAGCTCGTGAATAAATTGCTGGTCGTCCGCGATCGGGTAAATCTTGGGGTCCAGCTTCGGAAACATGTACAGTGCTGCTTTGGGTTTGACGCAGGTCACCCCGGGTATCTCGGTCAGCAGCTGATGGGCCAGATTGCGCTGTTTCAGCAAACGTCCACCGGGACCGACCAGATCCTGAATACTCTGATAGCCCCCCAGTGCGGTCTGAATCGCAAACTGTCCCGGCGCATTGGCGCACAGACGCATGGATGCCAGCATATTCAGACCTTCAATGTAATCTTTAGCATGCCGCTTTTCGCCGGAAACCACCATCCAGCCTGCGCGATAACCGCAGGAGCGGTAATTTTTTGACAGCCCATTCAGTGTCAGAAACAGCACATCATCCGCCAGCGACGCAATCGAGGTATGTTCGGCTTCGTCATACAGGGTTTTGTCGTAGATCTCATCAGCAAAAACAATCAGCTGGTGCTGACGCGCAACCTCAACGATCTGTTGCAGTACCTCCACCGGATAAAGCGCCCCGGTCGGATTGTTTGGATTAATTACGACAATGGCTTTGGTATTCGGTGTGATCTTACTCTTGATGTCATCGATATCCGGCATCCAGTCGGCCGTCTCATCGCAAATATAATGCACTGGCTTGCCGCCGGACAAACTGACCGCCGCAGTCCACAAAGGATAATCCGGGGCCGGGACCAGCACTTCATCCCCGCTGTTGAGCAACGCATTCATTCCCATCACGATCAGCTCGGAAGCGCCATTGCCGATATACACATCCTCAATCGTCACGCCATGGATATGCTTTTCCTGCGTGTAGTGCATGATTGCCTTGCGCGGCGCAAACATGCCTTTGGAGTCAGTGTACCCGGCTGCGTTCTGCATGTTCCGGATCATGTCCTGGACAATTTCATCAGGCGGATCAAAATTAAACACCGCCAGGTTGCCGATGTTTAATTTAATGATCTTGTGCCCTTCGTCCTCCATCTGTTTAGCCTTTTCCATAACAGGCCCACGGATGTCATAACAGACGTCAGCTAATTTCTGTGATTTGAGTATTGGACGCACCAGCAAATTCCCTTAAACGATCGCCTGAAAACGGTCAGCAAATGAAATACCGCCTCTATTTGCTGCACTGCCGAACAGAGCATTTTGCACAAGGAATTGTGTTTAATCAATTCGTTTTCCGTAATTATCGGATTTATGGCGGATTTGTTTGCCGATTCGCACAGCTCGGAGAAATTTTACTTAAGAGAAAAAAAGACTAGTATGGAAAGAAACAATGACAAAAAACAATTTGGCACAAGTGAATAATTTTCCACGTGGAAATATTTCACTATTCAAGCAAATACTTATATGCAAAAATACCTAACAACAATTCACCTATAAAATATAAACTGGAGGCAATCATGTCTGCTTTTCTCGCGCTTCAGAGGCTCAGTATCAGCCGGCGTCTCGGAATTTTAATTTTTGGCGCAGTTATTGGCATCCTTTTATTGACAGCGACTTTCCTGATCTCAGAAAAAGGACTGATTCTGCAGGAAAGGCAGGCCAACGTCAGGCAAACCGTAGAGACTACCGAAAAGCTGGTTGAGTTTTATTATGGCCAGTTCAAGAGCGGCAAGCTGCCGGAGGCGGAGGCGCAGCAGGCCGCCAAAGATGCCGTGCGGGCATTGCGTTACGGTCAGGGTGAATACTTCTGGATCAATGATATGCAGACTGTGATGGTCATGCATCCGATTAAACCGGAGCTGGAAGGAAAGAATCAGTCCGCGACGCAGGATCCGACCGGGAAACATTTATTTTCTGAAATGGTCGACGTCGTCAAAAAAGATGGCGAAGGCTATGTCTACTATATGTGGCCCAAGCCTGGAAATGCAGAGCCGGTACAAAAAGTCTCTTTTGTAAAAGGCTTTGCTCCGTGGGGATGGGTCATTGGATCTGGTGTTTACATCGATTCAATCAATGCCACATTCTACGAGCGGCTGATGGAAGCAACGGCAGGAGCCGCCATTCTGACGGCATTGCTGGTCGCCGTGTCCCTGTTCATTGTCCGGGGGCTGATACGGCAGCTCGGTGGAGAACCTGATTATGCGGCAACCATGACGCGCCACATTGCCGCAGGCAACCTGACAGAGGATATTGTTTTACGTGACAAAGACAATTCCAGCCTGCTGTTTTCAATCAAAACAATGCGCGACAGCATCGCTCACCTGATCGGAGAGGTGAAGACCAGTGCCAATGCCATTTCCGGTGCATCAAAAGAAATCGCCAGCGGTAACATGGATTTATCCAGCCGTACCGAATCCCAGGCCAGTTCGCTGGAAGAAACAGCTTCTTCAATGGAGGAGCTGACCAGCACTGTCCAGCATAATGCAGACAATGCCCGGCAAGCCAATCAGCTCGCGGCTTCGGCAACGGATGTGGCCGTCAAAGGCGGCGCAGTGGTGTCTGAAGTGATTTCAACCATGACCCTGATCAATGCGTCTTCCCAGAAAATTGTCGACATCATCGGCGTCATTGACGGCATTGCTTTCCAGACCAATATCCTGGCACTGAATGCGGCTGTTGAAGCAGCGCGTGCCGGCGAGCAGGGCCGCGGGTTTGCGGTGGTGGCTTCGGAAGTGCGCAATTTGGCGCAACGCTCTGCGACTGCGGCAAAAGAGATCAAGGTTCTGATTAATGACTCGGTGGAAAGCGTCGATCACGGCAGTAAACTGGTGGACAAAGCCGGACAGACCATGACCGAGATATCGGACAGCGTGCGCCGCGTGACCGATGTAATCGCTGAAATTACTGCGGCAACCACGGAGCAAAGCCATGGCATTGGCCAGATCAACCTGGCCATCACCGAAATGGATAATGTGACCCAGCAAAACGCCGCACTGGTCGAAGAAGCCGCCGCCGCGGCAGCGGCGATGCAAGATCAGACGGAACATTTACTGAAAGCAGTCAGTGTATTTAAGCTCAAAGAAAATGACCGGCCGCAGACGACAGCCCCTGAAAAGAAAGCCCTGAGTCCGGTACGGACTGCCGCTACTGCTGCCATTCACGGCAAGCGGGCCATGCAGGCAGCACCCAAAAAAGTCTTGCCTGTCAAAATCAGGGAAATCGATGCCAAGTCTCAGCAAAAAACACAAGACGAATGGGAGGAATTCTGAGATGCGTATCGCAGTCAATCTTTTCTTCAAGGCTCCTGCGGGAGCCTTTTTTATGATCTTGGCTATTCGCTCAACAGAATAATTTCATACCAACGCGAGAGCGGGCATGACATTCATGAAAAAAAAGTTACAATGCCGCACTGAAAGCTCTCCGTCAAAGATACTCCTTTGCATAGAATACCCACATGAAGTTGCACTCCACACCGACCCAGCAATATCAGACCATCACGGCTTACGATGCTGACAGCGTTGAAATTAATGCCATCGCTTTCCGGCACAGTCTGATCGTGCTGCCCGAAACAAAACCAGCCCTCTGGTCGGTAGAGCGTTTTGATAATCTGAACGCAGCAGATTTTGCGCAAATTGAAGCAACCCGCCCGGATGTGGTGATCCTCGGAACCGGGAATCGTCAGCGCTTCATTCATCCAAAACTGATCAGCAGCCTGACTTCCCAAAGAATCGGCGTTGAATGCATGGATAACCAGGCCGCCTGCCGTACCTATAATATTCTGATGGCAGAAGGACGCAAAGTCGCTCTGGCGCTCATTATGGAAACCGCCTGACGATGAATGCACGCTCCCCTTTTGAGTCAACCCGCACGCTGTGGGTGCTGAGTATCGGCTTTTTAGTCGTCTGGCTGGTCATGTTGGGAACCAGAACCCTGGTTCCGACTGATGAGGGCCGCTATGCCGAAATGGCGCGCGAAATGCTCGCCAGCGGCGACTGGATTACCCTGCGTCTGAATGGTATTAAATATTTTGAGAAGCCGCCGCTGCAAAACTGGATGAATGCGCTGACCTTTGCCGTTTTCGGACTCGGAGACTGGCAGGCCAGACTATGGACCGGCTTGTGCGGCCTGATCGGCGTCGCATCGGTCGTGTTTACGGGAATGCGTGTTTTCAGCCGGCGGATTGGCATCATGGCCGGTCTGGTGCTGGCATCCAGTTTTTACTGGGCCGGTATGGGCCATGTAAATTCACTGGATATGGGGCTGTCAGGTATGATGGCCATCTGCATGTGCGGCCTATTGCTGGGCCAGCGCAACGACGCCAGCGAACGGGAACAGCGTAATTTTATGCTGCTGTGCTGGGCGGGCATGGCACTTGCCACCCTGTCTAAAGGATTGATTGGCTTTGTGCTGCCCGGTGCTGTGCTGGTGATTTACACCCTGCTGACGCGTGACTGGAAATTGTGGACACGTCTGCATTTCTGGAAAGGCCTGGCCCTGTTCCTGATCATCACCGCCCCATGGTTCATACTGATTGCCCTGCGCAACCCTGAGCATCCGCATTTTTTCTTCATCCACGAGCATTTCGACCGTTTCACCAGCGGAGTGCATAAACGGGGTGGTGCCTGGTACTATTTTTTTCCTTTCCTGCTGCTGGGCATCGTTCCCTGGCTGGGGTTGCTGCTGCAAGGATTGTGGGCTGGCGTCAGTGAAAAATCACGAGGTTTTCAGCCTCTGAAACTGCTGTTGATCTGGTCTGTTTTCTTTTTCTTCTTTTTCAGCATTTCCGGCTCCAAGCTGCCAGGTTACATTTTGCCGATTTTCCCCGCGCTGGCCCTGCTGATTGCGGTTGCGATTGAAAACAGTACGGTACGCCATATCAGGCTGGCCGCAATTCTGTTCGCCGCAATTGGCCTGACCGGATTGCTGGGTCTGCCTTCTCTGGTGACAAAGCTGGTTCAGAACAAACCGGCAATCGAAGTTCCGCTTTATCAGCACTATCTGCCGTGGCTGCTGGCTGCCAGCGGGCTGACGCTCGCGGGCGGTCTGGCTGCCTGGAGAGTGGCTGCCAGCAGGCAGGCAGGCAAGGACTGGGCCGTCGTCTTGTTGGCGCTAAGTGGTTTTCTGGCCGGTCAAATTGCCTTTCTCGGCCATGATCCGTGGGGGAAATATATTGCAGGAACGGCGCATATTCCGGCCATACAGGCTGAGCTGAAAAATCCGGATACGCCGGTTTATGCGGTAGGCCGCTACGAACAGGCGCTGCCGTTTTATCTGCAGCATCAGCTGATTCTGGTTGAATTTCCAGATGAAATGGAATTTGGCCTCCAGCAACAACCGGAATTATGGATTCCCAAACGGGAGGACTTCGTTACTCGCTGGCTGAAGCATCAGCAAAATGGAGAGACAGCGATGGCTATTCTGCGCACGGATATTTATCACGACTTCCAGAATCAGCATCTCCCGATGCGCGTCATCGGCGAAGACCCCAAACGGGTCATCATCGCCCTACCCGCAGTCACGCAATAAACACTTTTGGCCTGAAATTTTTATGAATCTGAATACTTTTGGTTTTATCATTACCGGCATTTTGCTCAATGCGCTGGCGCAGTTGCTGCTGAAAAAAGGCACCAATGCAGTCGGCGCCATTCATCTGAATGCTGAAAACTGGTTCCACACCGGCGTGCAACTGGCAACCCAGTTGCCGATTATCGGCGGTCTCTCGTGCTATGTAATTTCGGTGGTGGTCTGGATTATCGGTTTATCCCGCGTTGATGTATCAATCGCGTACCCGATGCTCTCGATCGGCTATATCGTGAATGCACTCGGTGCCTGGTATTTTCTGGGGGAGCTGATGTCGTTGCAACGCTTGCTGGCAATCGGCATTATTATCATCGGCGTCGCCCTGCTGGTAAAAAGCTAGAACGCCAAATCCGAAAAAATGGGGGAGTATAGATAAAAAATGCCCTGCTCCCCACTAATTTTAAAGGGGAGTCTTAAATACTCCCCCTGAGTATATGGGGCAGTCAACCCCGACTTATTAACTGTTGATGAAAGATGACCATGAGTGAGTCTTTAAACTTCCTGCCATTTACCAAACCGACCATCGACGAAGAAACCATCGCAGCGGTAGCGGAGGTGCTGCGGTCTGGCTGGCTGACCAGCGGCCCGAAAGTACAGGCGCTCGAAGCGCAGCTGTCTGAATATTTTGGCGGCCGTCCGGTGCGCACTTTCAATTCAGGAACCTGCACCATGGAAATTGCCTTGCGTATCGCTGGCATCGGTGCAGGTGACGAAGTCATCACGACCCCCAATTCGTGGGTGGCAACTGCCAACGTCATTATCGAAACAGGTGCGACTCCGGTCTTCGCCGACATTGATCCCAAAACGCACAATATTGATCTGGATAAAGTGGAAGCGGTCATCACTCCACGCACCAAAGCAATCATTCCCGTGCACATGTGCGGCCTGCCATGCGACATGGACAAGCTGTACGCAATTGCCAGCAAATACAAGCTGCGCGTGATTGAAGATGCGGCTCAGGCGATCGGCTCCAGCTGGAAAGGAAAACGGATCGGTGCATTCGGTGATTTCGTGTCGTTCAGTTTTCAAGTCAATAAAAACATCATGACTGGTGAAGGCGGCTGCCTGGTGCTGAATAATGCAGAAGAAGCCCGTCTGGCGGAAAAATATCGATTACAAGGCGTCACGCGCAGCGGCCTGGATGGCATCGATGTGGATGTATTGGGCGGCAAATACAACATGACGGATATCGCTGCCGCTATCGGTCTGGGTCAGATGAAACGCCTGACCGAATTCAACGCCAAACGGCTGGAGCTGGCGCAGTATTATTTCGAGCAGTTTGGCAGTGATTTTGAAGCCCGGACCGGTGCGGAATTACCAGTGGCGGATTTTGAAAATTCTAACTGGCACATGTTCCATCTGGTCCTGCCGGAACGGATCAACCGCGCTGTATTCATGCAGCAGATGCTGGACGTGCAGATCGGCCTGGGTTATCACTACCGCGCGATTCATTTGTTCACCTATTACCGGAATCGCGGCTTCAAGGAAGGCATGTTCCCGGTTGCCGAACGCATCGGCAAACAAATCGTGACCTTGCCACTGTTCCCGACAATGACAAAAGCAGATATCGAACGCATCGTGTCTGCGGTAAAATCCCGCCTTCTCTGAAACCGGTCAATTAAAAACGATGAAACCCGAACTCTCTGTCGTCATTCCTGTATATAACGAAGAAGCCGGTCTGGCCAAGCTGTTCGCCCGCCTGTATCCCGCACTGGACGCACTCGCCGGGCGCGGCATCAGCTATGAAATTGTATTTGTCAACGATGGCAGCCGGGATAATACGGCGCTGATCCTGTCTGATCAGTTCCGCTTGCGGCCAGATGTGACGCGCGTTGTGCTGTTCAACGGCAATTATGGCCAACATATGGCGATTCTGGCCGGATTCCAGGCCACGCATGGCAATATCGTGGTCACACTGGATGCCGATTTACAGAATCCGCCAGAGGAAATCGGGGCGCTGGTAGACAAAATGCGCGAGGGGTATGACTACGTCGGTTCCATCCGCCGCAAACGCCAGGATTCTGCCTGGCGGACCTATGCCTCCAAAGCGATGAACCGCCTGCGTGAAAAAATCACCCGCATCAAAATCACCGATCAGGGCAATATGCTGCGTGCTTATGGCCGCAACGTGATTGATCTGATCAACCAGTGCAGCGAGGTCAACACTTTCGTGCCGGCACTGGCTTACACTTTTTCACGCAAGCCCACTGAAATCATCGTCGAACATGAAGAACGCTCTGCCGGCGAGTCCAAATATTCTATTTACAGTCTGATCCGCCTGAATTTCGATCTGATGACCGGATTTTCCATCATGCCTTTGCAATGGTTCTCGATGCTGGGCATGATGTTGTCCCTTCTGGCAGGCGGGCTCGTCAGCCTTCTGCTGGTGCGGCGTTTTATATTCGGCGCGGAAGCCGAAGGACTGTTCACCCTGTTTGCGATCGCATTCTTTCTGATGGGCGTCATCCTGTTTGGTATTGGCTTGCTGGGAGAATATGTCGGCCGTATCTATCAGCAAGTCCGGGGAAGACCGCGTTATGTGGTGCAAACCATTCTGGAAAATCATTCCAGCGACGCACCGGAAAGTAACTAAGATGATTTCTGAAAAACCTGTCGCTGTTGTTTTTGCCTATCACAACGTCGGCGTCCGCAGCATCAAGACCTTGCTGGCCAGGGGAATCCATATCGCCCTGGTGGTAACGCATGAAGATAATCCTGCCGAAACGATCTGGTTTGAATCGGTTGCCGACCTCTGCAAAGAGCATGGCATAGAAACGCTCACGCCAGCTGACCCGAAATCGGAAGAGCTATATCAGCGAGTGGCATCTGTTTCCCCCGATTTCATTTTCAGCTTTTATTACCGCCATATGCTGCCAGTCACATTACTGGCACTGGCAAAACGCGGTGCTTATAACTTACATGGTTCGCTGCTTCCCAAATACCGTGGTCGCGTTCCGGTGAACTGGGCTGTGCTGCACGGAGAAACTGAGACCGGTGCAACCTTGCATGAAATGGCCGCCAAACCTGACGCAGGCGGCATAGTCGGACAGACCAGCGTGCCAATCCTGCCGGACGACACTGCTTATGAAGTTTTTGGCAAACTGACCGTGGCTGCAGAGCAGACTTTGTGGCGCGCCCTGCCCGGCCTAATCGCAGGAAAAATTCAGGTACAACCGAATAATCTGGCTGCCGGCAGTTATTTTGGCGGACGCAAGCCGGAAGACGGCCGGATTGACTGGTCACAACCTGCGCAACAAGTCTACAATCTGCACCGTGCCGTCGCACCACCTTATCCGGGCGCTTTTTTCGAGCAATCCGGGCATCATTTTATTATCATAAAAGCACGCTTATCGGATTTGTCGTTTCCGGATTTGCCGCCAGGCTTGCATGTAGTGGATAATGCGATATTTGGCGTATGCGGAGATGGAAGCGCATTGCGTATCATTGAACTGAATCGTGACGGCAAGGCTGTCACAGCGAGCGATTTGCACAACCTGCATTGAATCACGGATATTTCTGCCGCTCATTCAAACTGCAATCCTAATTTTTAAGAAGAACTCATTATGAAAAAAGTCCTCATTCTCGGCGTGAACGGTTTTATCGGCCACCATCTGTCCAAACGCATTCTGGAAACAACCGACTGGGAAGTCTATGGCATGGATATGCAGACAGAACGTCTGGGCGAACTGATCAACCATCCGCGCATGCATTTCTTCGAAGGTGACATCACCATCAATAAAGAATGGGTCGAATACCACGTTAAAAAATGTGATGTAATCCTGCCGCTGGTGGCAATCGCCACACCGTCCACTTATGTCAAACAGCCTTTGCGCGTATTTGAACTGGATTTTGAAGCCAATCTGCCTATCGTGCGCTCTGCTGCCAAATATGGCAAACATCTGGTATTCCCTTCCACTTCCGAAGTTTACGGCATGTGCCACGATGAAGAATTCGATCCGGAAGAATCTGAACTGATCTGCGGCCCGATCAACAAACCGCGCTGGATCTACTCTTGCGCAAAGCAATTGATGGACCGCGTGATCTGGGGCTATGGCATGGAAGGCCTGAACTTCACCCTGTTCCGTCCGTTTAACTGGATCGGTGCCGGCCTGGACAATATTCACACGCCCAAAGAAGGCTCTTCCCGCGTGGTCACTCAGTTCTTCGGCCATATCGTGCGCGGTGAAAACATTTCGCTGGTCGACGGCGGCGCGCAGAAACGTGCCTTCACTTACATCGATGACGGCATCGACGCATTGATGCGCATTATCGATAACAAGAACGGCATTGCTTCCGGCAAAATTTACAACATCGGTAATCCAACCAATAATTATTCGATCCGCGAACTCGCCCACATGATGCTGGATCTGGCAGCCGAATATCCTGAATATGCGGAAACAGCAAAAAAAGTTCAGCTGACCGAGACCACATCTGCCGCCTATTACGGAAAAGGCTATCAGGATGTGCAAAACCGCGTGCCGAAAATTACCAATACCTGCGAAGAGCTGGGCTGGAAACCGGTGACCACCATGAAAGACACCATGCGTAATATTTTTGACGCATACCGTTCTCAGGTTGCGGAAGCACGCGCGTTGATGGATTAAGTCAATCCATGCCATCCATTGTTCTGAAGATCGACGTTGACACTTACCGGGGAACCCGCGAAGGTGTTCCGAACCTGGTTCGACTGCTGAAAAAGCATCATGCCGGCGCGACTTTTCTGTTTTCCCTCGGAAAAGATCATACTGGCTGGGCATTGCGCCGGGCTTTTCGGCCGGGTTTTTTTCAGAAAGTGTCCCGCACTTCAGTTGTCGAGCATTACGGCATTAAAACACTGATGTATGGTGTTTTTTTGCCTGCTCCGGACATTGGCAGCTGTACCAGTGAAATGCGGGCGGTTCAGACAGCAGGCTTTGAATGCGGCATCCACACCTGGGATCATGTAGTCTGGCAGGACAATGTCCGCCAGCGTGGTGAAAAATGGACTCGCAATCAACTGCAGCAGGCATACCAGCGTTTTCAGCAGATTTTTGGAGTTCCGCCAAATACGCATGGCGCTGCCGGCTGGCAAATGAATGAATATGCCTTTCAGCAATTGAATGAGTTCGGTATGCGCTATGCTTCTGATGGCCGGGCAATGCTGAATGAAGATGGCAGCCTGGCGAATCCGGCTGCAGGCCCTTACCGCCTGCAGGACGGTGCATGCATACAAATGCCGACAACATTGCCAACACTGGACGAATTGCTAGGGCGACAGATCAATGGACGGGAAATTACGACCGGCAATATTGCTGCACATATCCTGTCATTGACGCAAACGCACAGAGACCATGTATTTACCCTGCACGCAGAGCTTGAAGGGCAAAAACTCGCCCCCATATTCGAGGAATTGCTGACTGGCTGGATTGGGCAGGGATACGATTGTATTTCGATGGCTGATTTTTATGAGTCGATCAAAGACCAGTCATTGCCTGTTGCACCGCTAACATGGGCAAGCCTGCCAGGACGCTCGGGAGAACTGGTTGCGCTGATGTAAACCTGTGGCAGCAGCATTTTCTCCCTTCACACATCAAGGAGATCGTAGTGGCTGAAACCGCTTCCGCACTTAACTGCCAGGTTCCCGAATTTTCCGCTCCCATGACGGGCGGCAATACCTTTCAACTCAGCAATTTCGCGGGTAAAAATATCGTTCTGTATTTTTACCCAAAAGACAACACCCCTGGCTGCACCACTGAAGGGATCGCCTTCCGTGATCTCCATCCCCGCTTTTCGGCAGCTAATACTGAAATTTTTGGCATCAGCCGCGATAGCCTGCGCTCTCACGAGGGATTTAAAACTAAGCTGGCATTGCCGTTTGACCTGATTTCCGACCCTGACGAAACCTTGTGCCAGTTGTTTAATGTGATGAAAATGAAAAATATGTACGGCAAGCAAGTCCGCGGCATAGAACGAAGCACATTTTTGATTGACGCCAAAGGTAAATTGGTGAAAGAATGGAGAGGCGTCAAAGTCGCAGGTCACGTTGATGAAGTACTTGAATTTGTGAGCGCACAAACATAATTGGACTCAAACGATTTTCTATTTTCAAAGCCGCAGATGGTCAATCCAGCATTAATGCCGGGTAAGCCACAGCGGCTTTTTAATTTTCCAGCTCTCACTTTTTACTGAGGTATTCATGCCATTGCCTAAAATGCCGGCAAAACCAGCCGCCTTACTGTCTCCTAAAGACTATCCAAAAGCAGAAACAGTAAAGAACACCAAAACGACTGCAAAAACAGTCAAAGCGGCGCCCCCGGAGCACATGAAAACATCTTCTGCCGGCAGCGCGATTCCCGCCAGAAGAAAAATGCCCGTTGCAGCGGATAAGGCACCCGTAGTGATTGCCAGAGCAAACTCTGAAAAGTCTGCCAGAACGACTCCTGCCGCTGCGATAGAAAAAAAGGTGCCGGAACATCGCGCCAAATCCAGCACCAGCAAAGCAGCGGATGAATCCGGCACGACCAAGCTGTTTGTACTGGACACCAATGTGCTGATGCATGATCCAACCTCTTTGTTCCGCTTTGAAGAACACGATATTTATCTGCCGATGATCACACTCGAAGAGTTGGACGATCATAAAAAGGGAATGTCAGAAGTGGCGCGCAATGCACGTCAGGTATCACGCTCCCTGGATGCACTGGTCGGTGATATTGATCATCACGCGATTGAAAAAGGGATTCCTTTATCAAAACTGGGTAATAAAGATGCGAAAGGTCATCTTTACTTCCAGACCAAGCTGCACGTCAATGAATTGCCACGCGGCTTACCTCAGGGCAAGGCTGACAATCAGATTCTGGGCGTGGTGCAAGCGCTGGAGCAGGAATTTCCTGGTAGACCGGTTGTGCTGGTGTCCAAAGACATCAATATGCGCATCAAGGCACGTGCCCTGGGTCTGCCTGCAGAGGATTACTTCAATGATCACGTCCTCGAAGACTCCGACTTGCTGTACTCAGGAATTGTGCAATTGCCCGATGATTTCTGGAACCGGCACGGTAAGGGAATTGAAACCTGGCAAGAGAATAAAAATGGTCTCAGCAGCACGTTTTACCGGATTACCGGCCCGGTCATCCCTTCTTTGCTGGTCAATCAGTTCGTGTATCTGGAGCCTAAAAATGGGGAAGCTTCATTTTATGGCCAAGTCAGGCAAATCAACGGTAAAACAGCCGTTTTACAGACACTGAGGGATTACGGACACGTCAAGCATAGCGTCTGGGGCATTACCTCGCGCAACCGCGAACAAAATTTTGCACTGAACTTGCTGATGGACCCTGAATGTGATTTTGTCACCCTGCTGGGTCAGGCCGGTACCGGAAAAACCTTGCTGGCACTGGCCGCGGGTCTTGCACAAGTTTTAGAAAGCAAGACTTACAACGAGATTATCGTAACGCGCGTTACCGTTCCCGTTGGCGAGGATATCGGCTTCCTCCCGGGAACGGAGGAAGAAAAAATGTCTCCGTGGATGGGGGCATTTGACGACAACCTGGAAGTGCTGAATAAGTCTGATAACGATGCCGGTGACTGGGGTCGAGCTGCAACACAGGATTTGATCCGCTCCAAAATCAAGATCAAATCCCTGAACTTCATGCGGGGGCGGACATTCGTCAACAAGTTCCTGATTATTGATGAGGCACAAAATCTGACGCCCAAACAAATGAAAACACTGGTCACCCGTGCCGGTCCGGGCACAAAAATTATCTGCCTGGGCAATATTGCCCAAATTGACACACCTTATTTGACTGAGGGCTCCAGCGGTCTGACTTACGTAGTTGACCGTTTCAAAGGCTGGGCACATAGCGGTCACGTGACGCTGGCGCGCGGTGAGCGTTCTCGTCTGGCAGATCATGCGAGTGAAATTTTGTAATTGATAACTTATTTCACAGATAAAGGCGCTGCAATGCAGCGCCTTTTTTTATCGCCTGCAAAGATTTTTCAGTTGATATAAACTATTGCCTAGTCAATGATTTCTGATTGTCATGAATACTCAAGATTCCTCACTAAAGTTCGATGTTTCCCATCTGGAGGATAGTGTCGGCTATTTACTTGCCAGAGCGCGGACCATGCTATCCAGATCGGTGGATGACTCCTTGCGCTCGCTGGGTCTGACGCATGCCCAGGCCAGTGTCTTTTTGCTGATTAACGTTGGGAAATGCAGCACGGCGGCAGAACTGGCAAGAGATCTGTTCATTGACTCCGCGGCGATGAAACGCACGGTAGACCGGCTGGAGGCGAAAAACTTTATCCGGCGCATCGCTGATCCTGCGGATAAGCGTCTGTTTAAGCTGGAACTGACGGAGACCGGTGAACATCTTGCCGAGCAATTGCCCCCGATTTACCGGGAAGTGCTGAATGTCGGATTTACCGGATTCACTCAGGAAGAAATCGGTTTTCTGAAAAGCCTGTTGCGGAAATTATTGGCCAACCGGCCTTTGCTTGAAGAAAGAAATAATCATTGCCGAGACAATTAAATTATCTTGTTTCATCCTATTTTAAAGATATCGTCCTCATGAAATCCATCTCTAAAAAACACAACGGCACCCCGCGGTTGTTCAGGCGCTTAATGGTAGCCAGTGCTGTCACGATGCTGTCTGCCTGCGTGAGTTACAACGGCATACAAAGCCAGGCGCAATTAAAAACCATCGGTGATCAGGCGAATTCCGGCATCTTCGCCAATCAACACGGGCAATGGCCGACAGCCGACTGGGCGCAGCAAATCGGCGGCAGCGATTTACAGGCCTTGATTCAGGCCGGTTTACGTGACAACCCCAGCCTGCAAGCGGCAGCAGCCCGCATTCAGGCAGCGCAGGCAGCAACCGGGATTACCAAAGCAAATACCCTTCCTTCTGTGAACGGCAGTTACAGCACCACCTACCAACGTTTTACCGAGCATGGACTCGTCCCTCCTCCGCTGGCCGGCACTTACGATACAGATAATCAACTGGCGCTGAGTGCCTCTTACGAGCTGGATTTCTGGGGCAAACATCGTACTGAAATGCGCGCCGCCCTGTCTCAGGAAAAAATTGCAGAAGCAGAACAACAAAGTGCACGCTTAATGCTCGGTAATGCGATTGCCCGCAGCTGGGTACAACTGGTTCGTGACTATCAGCAACTGGCCATCAGTGAACAGCAACTCGCTATCCGGGAAAAACTGGATGTATTAACCAGTCAGCGCGTCAAAGCCGGGCTGGATACCAAATCTGAGATTCAGCAAAGTCTGATACAGATTTCCAACCTCAAAAATGAGATCAGCAACTGGAAAGAAAATATTGTGCTGACCCGTAATCAGCTGGCTGCTCTGATCGGTGCCGATCCTGAACGCGGTCAGCAAATTCCGGTTCCGCAATATCAGCCGCCTGGCGACATCACTGCGCCTGCCAGCCTGCCTCTGGAGCTGATCAGCCGCCGGCCAGACATCACTGCCGCACGCTGGCGTGTGGAGGCGGGGCAAAGTGACATTGAATTATCCAAAATTCAGTTTTATCCGAACGTGAATATTTCCGGTTTCATTGGTCTTTCAAGTCTCGGACTGGATCATTTACTCCAGTCGGGCAGCATGATCAACGGCATTGGTCCTGCAATACATCTGCCAGTATTTGAGGGCGGCCGCTTACGCTCGGAATTAAAAACCCGGGTTGCCGGCTATGATGTCGCAGTCGCCACCTACAATCAAAGCCTGACCGATGCCTTGCACGAAGTGGCGGATCAGATTCAGATTATTCAGGCATGCAATGAACAATCAAAGCAGCAGCAACAGGCCGAACAGGCCGCCAGGACTGCCTTGAAGCTGGCTCAGCAACGTCAGCAGGCAGGTACTGCCAACGTATTGCCAGTGCTGATGGCTGAAAGCGCCCTGCTCTCCCAGCAAAAATTATCGCTGGACATCCATTTACGGCACATAGACAGTCAGATCAATCTGATCAAGGCGCTCGGTGGCGGCTATGACAGTCATACTGTGCCAGACAGCAGCACATCCAGACTCACAACAAAAAATCATTCAGCATCCAACATTCCGGAGGTAGCGTAATGAACGCTCCAGTACAAAATTCCACGCCATCTATTCCTAATGAACCCGCTTCCGACAACAGCAAACGTCGGGGACTGCTGCTGATTGTCTCCGGCGTCATTCTCCTCGCCGCCATCGCCTATGGCGCATGGTGGGCGCTGGTGGCCCGTAACTATGAACACACCGATGATGCCTATGCCGCTGGCAATGTCATTCAGGTCACGCCACAGATTGCAGGCACAGTCGTCGCTATTCATGCGGACGATACAGAACTGGTGCAATCTGGCAAACCACTGATTGATCTGGATAAAACTGACGCCAAAGTTGCCCTGGAGCAGGCAGAAGCGCAACTGGCGCAGACGGTGCGCGAAGTCCGGGTTTTGTTCGCCAATAATGCCAGCCTGCAGGCCAACATCGATGTTCGCAACAGCGACGTTGAGCGTGCCAAGTCTGATCTGGCGCGACGCCAGCAATTACTGAGTACCGGCGCCATCTCTGCTGAGGAACTGGAACACGCAAAGAATGCGCTCAAAACGGCAGAAGCTGCCCAGCTTGCAGCACGTGAGCAGCTCGGCGCCAACCGGGCACTGACTGACAATACCAGCGTCAGCCAGCATCCGAACGTATTGCGCGCAGCCGCAAAATTACGCGAAGCGATGCTGGCATACAGCCGTGCTTCCTTACCTGCACCGGCAACCGGCTATGTGGCCAAGCGCGCGGTACAGGTTGGTCAGCGTGTAGCTCCCGGTGCGCCCCTACTGTCGATCGTACCGCTCAATTCGCTGTGGGTGGATGCCAATTTCAAGGAAGTACAACTGGCGCACATGCGCATCGGTCAGGATGTGACACTGCACTCTGATCTGTATGGCAGCGACGTTGAATACCACGGAAAAATTGTGGGCCTGTCTGCTGGTACAGGAGCAGCATTCGCGCTGCTGCCGGCACAGAATGCCAGCGGTAACTGGATCAAGGTTGTACAACGAGTTCCGGTACGTATTTCCCTTGATCCGAAAGAACTCGAAAGCCATCCTTTGCGTATCGGCGTATCGATGCAGGTACAGGTGAATATCTCTCAGCAACAGGGAGCGCCAGTCACGGCCAGTCAGCCAGCAAGAGCAACGCCGGCATATCAGACGCAGGTATTTGAACAGGCTGCCAAGGATGCCGACCAGCGTATTGCCCAGATTATTCAGATCAACTTATCCACTGCTCAGAACAGTACTGCAGCAACTATGAAAAACACCGCGGATACGAAAGCAAAATAATGAGCACAGCTTCCCGCGCTCCGTATGCGCCATTAAAGGGATCGCAACTGGCTATGGGCACGCTGGCCTTATCGCTGGCGGTATTTATGAATGTCCTGGATTCCTCGATTGCCAACGTTTCGATTCCGGCGATTTCGGGAAATCTGGGTGTTTCTCCGCAACAGGGCACCTGGGTCATCACATCGTTTGCAGTAGCCAATGCGATTTCTGTGCCTCTGACTGGCTGGCTGACAACACAGTTTGGCCAGGTCCGTTTATTTATGGCATCCATTCTGCTGTTCGTCATTTCATCATGGCTGTGCGGGATGGCGCCGAATATCGAAATACTGATCGCCGCCCGTATTTTGCAGGGAGCTGTTGCCGGCCCGATGATTCCCCTTTCGCAATCCCTGCTGCTCGGGAGTTATCCGCCCGCGAAAAGCTCAATGGCGCTGGCCTTATGGGGGATGACAACACTGGTGGCGCCCATCATGGGGCCACTGCTTGGCGGCTGGATTTCGGATAATTATTCCTGGCCCTGGATTTTTTACATCAACATTCCGGTCGGATTATTTACGGCATGGGCGACCTGGTCTATTTACCGGAAGCGTGAGTCTGCGATCAAGGCACTGCCTATTGATAAAGTTGGCTTATTTTTGCTGGTGGTCTGGGTCGGTGCGTTGCAGTTAATGCTGGACAAAGGTAAAGAACTTGACTGGTTCAGCTCCGGGGAGATCATCCTGCTGACAGTGGTTGCCGTGATCGGATTGATTTATTTCGTGATCTGGGAAACAGGACAGGACCATCCGGTCGTTGATTTGTCCTTATTTAAAGGCCGTAATTTTTCTGCCGGCGTCGTCGCTATTTCGATTGGTTACGGGCTGTTTTTTGGCAGTCTGGTCATCATGCCTTTATGGCTGCAGACCCAGCTGTCTTATACTGCGACAGAGGCCGGTAAGGTCATGGCGCCAGTAGGTATTTTTGCGATTTTACTATCGCCCGTGATCGGTAAAATTTTACCGAAAGTCGACGCCCGTAAGGTTGCCTCTGTGGCTTTCCTCGGTTTTGCGCTGGTATTCTTTTTACGCGCCGGATTTACCACCGAAGTCGATACCATCACTCTGCTGATACCTACACTGCTGCAAGGCGCTGCGATGTCGATGTTCTTTATCCCGCTGACATCCATCGTCTTGTCTGGCCAGCCACCCGATAAGATTCCGGCGGCCTCCGGTTTATCGAATTTCGTCAGGATCATGTGCGGCGGTATGGGGGCATCTATCATGACCACCATGTGGGATAGCCGCAGCACCATGCACCATGCGCACATTACAGAGCATACGGGCAGCAGCTCCCAGGCATTCGTGCAGACAGTTCAGGGGCTGAACCAGCAAGGCATCCCTGATGCAGGAGCCTACGCGCTCATCGACAGAATCATCAGCGTACAGGCCAGCACGATGGCGGCAACCGATCTGTTCTATATGGCAGCCTTTATGTTCCTCGGACTGATTGGCCTGGTCTGGCTGACTAAACCCAAAAAATCATCCGTTCCGGCTGATGCCGGCGGTGCGCACTGATCCCGCGCCCTTCTAAAATTAAATCAGACCAGCCTCACGTTACATAAGTTACATAAGGGCTGGTCTTTTTTTCAGCGCCAGTTGCCGCGTAACTGCGTTACTTTTTCCTGCAATACGATTGGAGATACCTGCGATGGCTGCATGACTTCTCCAACGACTAATTCCAGTCTGGAAAAAGGTCTGCGCCGGAATGCCCGTTCAAACGGATTTCCCCCGTCGCGCGTAAAAAAACTGCCCCATAAACCCCGCAGTGCCATCGGATAAACCGGAACCGGCGAGCGCTCCAGTATTTTCATCACACCGCCACGAAACTGATTGATATCGCCGGTGCTGGTTAGTTTTCCTTCGGGGAAGATGCAAACAAGTTCCCCTTCATGCAAAGCCTGCGCAATATCGACATACGATTTTTCGGTCAGCCACGGATCCTCTTTGGCAGGCGCAATCGGAATCGCTTTGGCTGTGCGGAAAATCCAGGACAAAAACGGGATTTTAAAAATGCGGTGATCCATCACAAAGCGGATAGGTCGAGGGCTGCAGGCCATGATGACGATAGCATCCATATAGCTGACATGATTGCAGACCAGTACACCTGCTCCCTCCGCCGGAATACGTTCAGCATTGACAGTCCTGACCTGATGCACGGTATGAATCAGCAGCCAGGCAATGAAACGCATTAAGAATTCAGGAACCAGACTGAAAATATAAAGCGCCACGACGACATTCAGCATCGCGGTAGCCATAAATATCTGCGGGATGGTAAAGCCTTGTTTCAGCATCAGCATGGCAGCGAGTGATGCCACAACCATGAATAAAGCGTTCAGAATATTCATGCCGGCGATAGTGCGGGATAAATGGGCAGGATCGCAACGCGTCTGAATCAGAGCGAATAAAGGTACGATGTACAAACCACCAAAAACACCGATCATCACGATATCCGCCAGGATGTGCACAGCGCCGGCCTGTTGCAGGAATCCCCACAGATCGACTATCTGCGTGTTGATATAAGTATTGCTGGACAAATACAGATCAAAACCAAAGACCGATAAACCGATCGCCCCAAATGGCACCAGACCGATTTCAATTTTATGCCCCGATAATTTTTCACATGCCAGTGAGCCAGTACCAATTCCAAAAGAAAAAACCGTCAGCAGCAATACAAAAACACTATGGTCACCGTGCAGATAATTTTTTGCGTACTGAGGAAATTGAGCCAGAATGATGGCGCCATAAAACCAGAACCAGGAATTTCCCATCAGCGATAAAAACACCGGACGGTTTTTTCTGCTGAAACGAATATTTCGCACCGTCTCACTCAGGGGATTCCAGCTAACCGGCAATGCCGGTTCTGGTGCCGGTGAATAAGGAATCCGCAGGCTGGCAATGTAACCCAGAACCGCGACGATGATGGTTCCGGTAGCGACAAGCTGCAATCCCCACGGCTGGTGCACCACCAGCATCGCTCCGAGAATTTCGCCAGCCAGAATTCCGACAAAAGTTCCCATTTCAATCAGGCCATTGCCACCGATCAGTTCATCTTTTTGCAGATGCTGGGGCAAATATGCGTATTTGACCGGCCCGAATAATGTCGAATGAATCCCCATGCCAGCCACTGCGGCAATCAAGAGCCAGAGCTGATGATTCCACCAGCCATATGCGGCAATCAGCATAATCAGGATTTCCAACAACTTGACCTTACGCGCCATCGCTCCTTTTTCAAACTTATCGGCGAGCTGACCTGCTGTGGCAGAAAACAGGACAAAAGGCAGAATAAATAACCCGGGAATCAGATTATTCAGCAAACCGATGTCCAACTTGGTCCACTCCAGAGTGTTGTAAGTCAGAATCGTCAGCAGTGCTGTTTTAAACACGTTGTCATTGAATGCCCCTAAAAACTGTGTCCAGAAAAACGGTGCAAAGCGGTGTTGTTTTAACAGTCCGAACTGGCTGTGCTGGCGCATAAATCGTATCCGATCTTGAAAATCAAAAAGTGTGGCGGAAATTGTAACTGAAGTCGCCTAGCAAAAATCTGCTGTGGAATCTAGCAGGTGTCAGTCGCCCGCATCTCCATGCTGAAAATAATGTATCGCCTTTTGCACTGTAAGCAGACGGCAGCGGGACTCCGCAGCCAGACGCAATGCGGTTTCCAATTGCTGCGGGCTGGTTCCCCATGGTCCCGGCTGTGCACTGACTTCATGAGAATAGAAAATCAGCCAGCCACGCTGCTGATCTGCCTGCCGGATCAACGCAGCCATCTGTTCCGTAGTCATGGTGTTGGCATACAAGGCCTGCGCCCGCAATGCAGCCAGATCCGCACGCCCGGTTTGCAGTCCGCCGCCGGTGATGCGGCTGTATGCAAACCGGCGCGATGCAGCGATTTTGCTGAGTAAGCCGTAGGCGCCAAAAGGAAATGCAAATCCAGCACCCGGCAACTGATGCGTCTTAAAAAATGCCTGATTACGTTCCCAGTCTGCCTGCAAGGCAGGGATTGCGGTATCAGCGCAGTTTCGGTGCGCATACGTATGACAGGCGATTTCATGTCCGTTGCACGCCAGTCTTTGCAAATCCTGCACGCTATGGCATGGCTGGGATTGTTCGATACCGTCAGTTAAACCACCGCAGACATAGAATGTGCCGCGCGCCTGATATTGCTCAAGCAAGGCGGCTCCCTGGTGACAGGCACTGGCAGGTACATCATCGAATGAAAAACTGATGACGCCGCGCTCCTGTTGTAATGGAATCCAGCGACAGGCCAGATGGCGGGCGGATAAGCGGCTGATTTTCCGGATCAAAGACATGAGCTCATTATTCCCGTATAGGATCGGAAGCGCTCAACGATTGCTGATAACGCAGCAATCCGGTTTTGGCAGCGCTTCCCGGCAGATTTTCAAAAGTGTATTCCAGTCCTAACTTCACTACTGCCTGCTTTAACTGCTGATCATCCGCTTTCCGGGTGGTTCTTTCGTAAAAGCTGTCAAAAAAGACTCTGAAGCCCCGCTCCAGCTGATAGCTTGCTCCGGCGCCGATCCGTTGCAGATTTTCCTGCCGGGAAGTATTCCCGGGCAGCGTCAGGCGTGGAATCAGTTGCTGATCACTGGCCTGCCAGAGTGTTGAGAAATTGAATCTGGTTTTATCTGACCAGTGCCAGAGCGCATCAAAACGAATGCCTTTACTCGTCACGTACAGGACGGCCGGATCGACAATTGAAAATGGCCGGTTATATAACTGCACATCCAGTCTGAGTTTAGGGGAATAGCGATACACGCCACGCCAGATTGCATTAAATAGATTGCTGTTACGTTCATCCAAAACGGTATAACGACGACGAATCATGCCCAGATGCGCGCTGGTGGCAGTTTTGACGCTGTATTGCCATTCTGCGTCCAGAAAAAATTCATTCTCCTGATAATGCCGGTCCAGATCAGCGATCTGTTGCGGTGTGCGGTCCGGATAAGAGACATCGGAATGGCGTATTCCCGCACCAATACTGGAACCCGTTGGCGAGAGGTATAGCGCACCCGCCTGCTGCCCACGTTCTGTTAAGTTGTACAACTGGTTGACCGGCAGATCATACGCCAGCTCTGAGCGGAACCAGCGGCTCCGGAGCTGCCATTCATCGCTGATTTTGAGATTGATATCGGCGCTTCCGGTTGTCTGGTGCGCCAGATCACGCTCGGTCAGCGTACCGTTAATGTATTGAAACAAGCGTTTGTCTTTACCTGCCGCCACCCTGCCGTCGAGCATTTTGCTTGCCTGCCACTCCAGCACCGCATCGCCAGCGGCCTGCTGATGATCGAGCTGGCGGTAGTCTTTATAATGCCGGTTTCCCAGCGATCCGGTCAGGATCAGTCTCGTCTGCTCTGAAAGCAACGGGATGATCGCACCGCCGCGCACATCGGTGGTATTGATCATATCTGTCAGGCGCTGGATTTCAAGGCGCTGCGCATCTGTCTGATGATCATAAAACCGGAAAGGATTACTGTCAGTCAGCAGAGATGTTTCGAGCTGCAAAGCCAGATCATTGCTGGCGCTGGCAGTAGCCGCACAACAGGCCATTCCTCCCAGCAACATAATATGCCGGAATGCAGGTATCAAAAACGGAGGAAAATGCCGGTCAGTCATGCGTCGCCTATTGCTGCAACAGGCCCTGATCAGAGAGTCTGAATATCCGGTCGCAACGACTGGCCAGCTCCGCATCATGAGTCACGATCACAAAAGCCGTGCCAAGCGTTCTGGATAATTCCAGCAGCAATGCAAATACCTGCTGGGCGGTGCCGCCATCCAGATTTCCGGTAGGCTCATCCGCCAGAACGCAGGCTGGCTGGGTCACCAATGCACGTGCCAGGGCGACACGCTGACGCTCGCCACCAGACAGTTCTCCGGGAACGTGTCTGACTCTGTGCCCCAGCCCGACCCTTTCCAGTATTTGCTGTGCCGCTTGCTGCGCTTCTGAGCGGGGAACACGGCGAATCAGTAATGGCATAGCCACATTATCCAGCGCAGAAAATTCAGGCAGCAAATGATGGAACTGATAAACGAAACCCAAGGAGCGATTGCGCATCGTCCCCCGTGAAGACTCGCTCATGTTGCTGATATCCTCACCCTGCAAACAGACTGTGCCTGTAGTCGGCGTATCCAGCCCTCCCAGTAAATGCAGCAAGGTAGATTTTCCGGAGCCGGAAGCGCCGATAATGGCAAGCCGCTCTCCTTTATTCACATTCAGCGTAATGCCTTTCAGCACTGAAACGGCTTCCGCACCTTCGTTAAAGGTTTTTCCGAGATTCTGACAGCTCAGGATCACTTCCTGTCCGTTTGTCTGTGCATTCATCTGATCACTCATAGCGCAATGCCTCCGCTGGTTTCACGCGGGCGGCATGCCAGCTGGGGTAAATCGTTGCGACAAACGCCAGGACCAGGGCCATGATACTGATCTGCCACACATCGGGCCATCGCAGATCCGACGGTAATGCACTGATGAAATACAAATCTTTCGGTAAAAAATCGACTCCCAGTAAGCGTTCAATGAAAGGAACAATCACATCAATATTCAAAGCCACCACGACGCCACCTGCCACACCCAGCCCGGTTCCGATCAGACCGACAAGACCGCCCTGTATCATGAAAATCTTCATGATTGAAGCAGGCGATGCTCCGAGCGTGCGGAGAATCGCAATATCCGCCTGTTTATCCGTAACAGTCATCACCAGAGTCGAGACCAGATTAAACGCAGCCACGGCAACAATCAGTGCCAGAATAATGAACATCATGGTTTTTTCTGTCTTGACGGCTGAAAAATAATTCCGGTTTTGCTGCGACCAGTCGCGAATCAGCAGATCGCCGGATAAGGTACGCGACAATTCAAGCGCAACCTGTGGCGCTTTGAGCATCTCCTTAATCCGCAGGCGCAATCCTGATGGTCCGCTTAACCGGAAAAATTTCTGGGCGTCGGCAATATGCATGAATGCCATGCCAGAATCAAACTCATAATGCCCGGCATCAAAGATGCCAGCCACGGTAAATGCCTTGAGCCGTGGAACGACACCTGCCGGTGTCATCTGTCCTTCTGGCGCCGCCAGCGTGACTTTGTCGCCGACATGCACATGGAGATTGGCTGCCAGTGCAGACCCGAGAATAATATTAAACTCTCCCGGACGCAGATCAACCCATCTGCCTGCTTTAATTTTTTCCGATACCTCCGACACATAACGTTCCTGATCCGGCAATACGCCACGCACAATCACGCCGTGCATCACATCGTCCCGGATAATCATCGCCTGGCCATCCACATACGGCGCAGTACCTGTCACGGCGGGATTTTTCTTTGCCTCCAAGGCTGTTTTCTGCCACTCAACCAGCGTGCCGCTGGCATCAAACACTTCTATATGCGCCAGCACGGAAAGCATGCGATCCCGGACTTCTTTCTGAAAACCGTTCATGACTGACAGAACAATAATCAATGCAGCAACCCCGAGTGCGATACCAGCCATAGAAATCATGGAGATAAAAGAAATAAAACTGTTTCTGCCGCTGCGACGCCCGGCCCGCGTATAGCGCAGACCGACCAACCATTCAAAAGAGAGATTTTTCACCGCAAATTCATTTCAAGTAAATAAGGCAGCCAGAAGTTTGCCACACATTTGCCATACAATGACATCTATGAAGAATTTAGAACTCCTGCTGCCATTCAGCCTCCCCCCCGCAGAACTCAGAAACGACCTGATTAAGGCCATACAGGCTCCGGCATTAGCAAACCTGCTGGCGGCCAGCGCCACCGCAGAATCAGACGCCGCCGATGGGTTTTCCAACGCACTCCCGCATGAATACTGGCTGGCCGGATATCCGGCGCTGCCCAGTTCGGCCAACAGCCCGGCAATCAGCCTGCACCAAATGGCGGCATATAACCTGTCAGCAAACGACGGATATTGGTTCCTGCTGCAACCGGTACATATCCACATCGCCCGCGACCATCTGGTGCTGACTGACCAGCGCAGACTGGATCTCAGCGAGCAGGAATCAAAGGAACTGTTTGACATCGCCAAAACCGTCGCGGCAGACGCTGGATTTTCGCTGATATATGGCGATGCACAGCACTGGTTTTTACGGGCCGACAACTGGTCTGAGCTGCAGACAGCGACACCTGATGCGGCCTGTGGCCACAATATCGATATCTGGATGCCCAAAGGACAGGAAGCCCGTGCCTGGAGAAAATTTCAGAATGAAATCCAAATGTTGTGGTTCACCCACGATATCAACCAGGAGCGGGAAGCCATCGGAAAAAAGGCCGTGAATTCGGTCTGGCTGTCCGGCGGCAGTGACAGCAGACTCAATAGTTTCAAATCAGTACAAAAAACAGCGCGATTCAACCAGCTTCCCGCTGCCACCGGCCAGGCGATCTGCATTCTGGCAGACACGTTGATTGAACCGGCACTGAATAATGACTGGGGTACCTGGCTGCAGGAACTCGGCCGTCTGGAAGAAAACTGGTTTGTGCCTGTTTACGACGCACTCCGGCAGCGTCAGCTGAAACAAGTCACACTGATCTGCTCCGATCACAGACAACTTCTCAGCTATCGCCTTAGCCCCTGGTCACTCTACCAATTCTGGCGTCGCCCGCATCTGCAAAAATTATTTCCATCTGCTCAGCCATGACGCGCATCAGCACCCGCCCCTACTCGCTGAGAGAATCCGAAATGCTGCGGCAAAGCGGCATGCACCCCGTGCTTGCACGCCTGTACGCAGCACGCGGCATCAAGCATGACAGCGAACTGCAAACCGGGCTGAATGCCCTGCTACCGCCTGCCGGGATGCACCAGATGCGCGAAGCTGCACAGTTTCTGGCTGATGCCATCGCTGCTCACAAAAAGATCGTGATCGTGGCCGACTATGATTGCGATGGCGCCACAGCCTGCGCCGTTGGCTTGCGTGGGCTGCGTATGCTTGGTGCGGATGTGGACTATATTGTGCCTAACCGTTTTGAGTATGGATACGGCCTGACCCCGGAAATCGTCGCGCTGACTGTACGCGAAAAAACACCGGATATCATTGTCACGGTTGACAATGGCATTGCCAGCGTGGATGGGGTTGCCGCTGCCGCTGCACAAGGTATTGAGGTACTGATTACGGACCATCATTTACCGGGCGAACAGTTGCCTGCTGCAGCTGTTATTGTGAATCCGAATCAGCCTGATTGTGAATTTCCCAGCAAACATCTGGCCGGAGTTGGCGTGATGTTTTATGTCCTGCTGGCGCTGCGGGCCGAACTGCGGCAACGGAATGTTTTCAGTCTGGAAACGCAACCAAAACTGGACAATCTGCTTGATCTGGTTGCACTGGGCACGGTTGCCGACGTCGTCCGGCTTGATGCCAATAACCGCATCCTGGTGGCACAGGGGCTTAAACGAATGCGGGCTGGCCGGGCCTGCGCCGGAATTGTTGCCCTGTTTCAGGTGGCCGGGCGCGAATTGCGGCTGGCCAGCCCTTTCGATCTTGGCTTTGCTGTCGGCCCACGCTTAAACGCTGCCGGCCGGCTGGCCGATATGCGGCTGGGCATTGAATGCCTGACGACGGATGATGCAGGGAGAGCCTGGCAGATTGCCCAGGAGTTGCACAGTATTAACGCCGACCGCAAAGACATCGAACGTGACATGCAGGATGTCGCCTTACTGCATCTGGATCAGTTTCAGCCGGAGTCCAGCCACACGATTACCGTTTCCGACGAAAGCTGGCATCAGGGCGTCATTGGCATAGTCGCATCGCGCCTGAAGGATAAATTCTACCGGCCTACCATCACATTTGCGCCAGCCGGAGATGGGACATTGAAAGGCTCCGGTCGCTCCATTCCCGGATTTCATTTACGGGATGCGCTGGATCTGGTGTCAAAACACGCACCGCAGCTGATCGAGAAATTTGGCGGACATGCCATGGCAGCCGGGCTGACGATCCGCGCAGAAAACTTTTCCGCTTTTCAGCAGGCATTTGAAGCTGTCGGACAGACATGGTTGCAGCAGAATCAGCTCGAACGGGTGATTGAAACCGATGGTGAACTGGAAAACAGTTATTTCACTACTGACTTCATTCAGCTACTCGATAGCCAGGTCTGGGGTCAGGGTTTTCCTCCTCCCGTATTTTGTGATGAATTTACGGTCATTTCCCAGCGTATCCTCAAGGAGCGCCATCTCAAACTGGTACTGGAAAAGCAAGGCATCCGGTACGACGCGATCTGGTTCGGACATACCGATCAGCTATCGGCCCGCTGCCGGGTTGCCTTCAGGCTCGACGCCAATGAATACAACGGCGTGACCCGGGTGCAGATGCTGGTAGAACATATCGAGAACCAGTAAGCGCAGTTAGCAGATTTTCATCCGGATTAGTGCAACTTAATTCCAGTCAGATTGTCCATCATCCTAAATAAATATTTTTCGATGATATAACGAGACAATCACGGATGAAATCAAGCTTTGCGCGACTCTTTCTCGGCACCGCCCTGCTGAGCCTTCCCCTGTTATCCCTGCCCGCATACAGCATGGGCAGTCCTGCCAGCCCCGTCAGCGCCAGCAATGCGTCGCACTATCCCGGGATGCTCCGGCTACAGGTTGATGCCACGGATGTCGAACGAAAAATATTCCAGGTCCAGGAAAAAATCCCTGTTAGCGCAGGTCAGCTCACTTTATTGTTTCCCGAATGGCTGCCAGGCCGCCATGGCCCCTACGGCCCATTGAATTTACTGGCGGGATTGCGGATTTCGGCCGCAGGCCAGGTCCTGCAATGGCAGCGTGATCCCGTCAATATGTACGCATTTCACCTCAACATTCCTGCCGGAGTCACTGAGATCGACGCGGCATTCCAGTTTCTCTCGCCAACGGAAGAGAAGTTTGGGCGCGTTACCATGACGCGCGACATCGTTGGCGTACAGTGGAATACCGTCCTGCTCTATCCGGCCGGATTTGATGCAAGCGGCATACAGATACAGGCTACTTTACGACTGCCGGATGGCTTTGAATTTGGCAGCGCACTGGAAGTGGCTGAAAGACAGAATACAGAAATTCGCTTTCAGCCCGTCAGTCTTGAACAATTAGTTGACTCACCGGTTTTTGCCGGCAGATACTTCAAACGCATTGATCTTGCCCCCGGCGCAAAGACGACTGCTCACCTCAACATCGTTGCAGATAAACCGGAATCACTGAATGCTTCTGCCGAACAGATTGCGGCGCATCGCACTCTTGTGCAACAGGCTGCACGCCTGTTCGGGTCGCAACATTACCGGCATTATGATTTTTTACTGGCATTAAGCGACAGTTTCTCAGGTATTGGACTGGAGCATCATGAATCCAGCGAAAACGGTCTGCGGCCCGGGTATTTTACGGAGTGGGCCAAAAAACCGGGCGGACGGGATTTGCTGGCGCATGAATACACACATTCATGGAATGGGAAATTCCGCCGTCCTGCTGATCTGATGACGCCGGACTTCAATGTGCCGATGCAGGACAGCCTGCTCTGGATGTATGAAGGCCAGACCCAGTACTGGGGCATGGTGCTGGCGGCGCGCTCAGGCCTGCTCACGCCGGAGCAAATCCGTGACAGCATTGCCAGTCTGGCGGCACATTATGATCAGCAGCAAGGACGGACATGGCGGTCGCTGCAGGACACCACCAACAGCCCCATTTTCATCAGCCGCAGGGCGCAGGCCTGGAGTGACTGGCAACGTGAGGAAGACTATTACCGGGAAGGTTTTTTACTTTGGCTGGAAGTCGATGCCAGACTGCGTCAGCTCTCTGGAGACAAGCGTTCGCTGAATGATTTCGCACTCCATTTTTTCAGTATGCAGGATGGTGAATCCAGACCGCTCACCTACCGCTTCGATGATATTGTTGCCACCCTGCAATCCATTCAGGCAGATGACTGGGCCGGTTTTCTGAAAGCCCGGCTCGACAGCTACCAGCCGGCAACCCCATTATCAGCATTAGAGCTCGCTGGCTGGAAATTGGTATACACCGATAAACTGACTGATTTCGCCAAATCCATGGAAGATAGCCGTCAGGAGAGTGATTTCCGCTATGCGCTTGGTTTCATGAGCGATAAATCAGGAAAAATCAGCCAGATAGTCTGGAACAGCCCCGCCTATCAGGCAAAAATGCTGAGTGGCAGTGTGATCCTGGCCATTAATGGACGGGCTTACCAGACAGATAACCTGAAATCAGCAGTCATCCATGCGAAAACCACACGGCAACCGATAGAGCTGATCGTCCGTCATGGCGATGATTTTCGTACTGTCACCCTGCATTATTTTGAGGGCCTGAGATATCCACGCCTGCAGCGCATTGAAGGCATTCCAGACCGCTTGCAGGGAATCCTGACGCCATTGAAATAAGAACGCAGCCCACGGTGACCCAGTCAAAAAAACCCGCATCGCCCCCATTCACCAACCGGGCAATGCTTGATAAAATGAAAAAATTATTTAATTTATTATGACCAATTTGCCGCTTCCGTTTTCAGAATGGCGAATCCCGTCCATTCCGTTTGTCCCGTCGTGCCGCTTCAATCAGGCGACATGTTAACCAAGCACTTCACACTCAGGAGACCCCAACAAGTGAAAGCCACCGTTTTAAGCGCCATTGCGCTGATGATCGCCGGAACCACCGGCGCGCCCCAGGTTTACGCTGCAGAACCAGCCAAAGCTGCCGCCAGCAGCGTTTTGCTGTCGGGAATTGATACGCAGTACGCCGATAAGTCCGTCAAACCTCAGGAAGATTTCTATCGTCACGTTAACGGTACATGGATGAAAACGGCCCAGATTCCATCGGACCGCTCCTCTGCCGGCGCATTCATGGATTTGCGTGAAGCAGTGGTTCCGCGGCTGCATACAATTATTGAGGGTCTGGCAAAAAATAAAAATGCTGCTGACAGTGATGCTCAAAAAATCAGCGACCTGTATTCCAGTTTCATGGGTACTAAACACATTGAGGCGCTGGGCTTAAAACCGCTGCAGGCGGACTTCGCTAAAGTAGACAGCCTCACGGATAAAAAACAGCTGCCAGCTTTCATGGCCTGGGTCAACCGCATCAGCGTGACGGCACCGTATGATATTCAGGTGCATCAGGACAACAAAGATTCCACCAAATACGTGCTTGACATTGGCCAGTCCGGTCTGGGATTGCCAGACCGCGATTATTACCTGAAAGATGACGATGCCAAGCTGAAAAGCATCCGCGCCGCCTATCTGAAACATATCGAAACCATGCTGGGTATGGCGGGCGACAAAGAGGCCGTCAAAAATGCTTCCGCCATTCTGGCATTTGAAACAGAGCTGGCCAAAGTCCAGTGGACCAAAGTCGAGTTGCGTGATCCGGTCAAAGCCTACAACAAAATTGAATTAAGCAAACTGACTGATCTCATGCCTGGCTATGACTGGGACGCCTATCTGAACGCATTGGGTGTGACCGGCAAAATCAACTATCTGATCGTTGCACAACCCAGTTACCTGAGCAGCATGAACAGCATTCTGCAGGCAACGCCGCTTGATACCATCAAAGCCTATTTCAAATGGCATGTGCTGAGCTCTGCTGCTGGCCAGCTTCCGAAGCAATTCAGCGATGAAAGCTTTGCATTTTTCGGTAAGACACTGCGTGGCGTACCGGAACAGGAAATCCGCTGGAAACGCGGTGTGCGCCTGGTCGATGCCGGCATGGGCGAAAGCCTGGGGAAACTGTATGTTGCCAGATATTTTCCGGCTGACAGCAAAGCGCGGATGGAAAAACTGGTCGCCAATCTGCTGCTCGCCTATCAGAAAAGCATCGACACACTCGACTGGATGAGCCCGGAAACAAAAAAAGAAGCGCAGGCAAAGCTGTCCACATTCATGCCAAAGATCGGTTATCCGAACAAGTGGAAAGACTACTCCGCATTACAGATCACCAAGGGAGATGCCGTTGCTAATCTGCGGGCAATACGCAGTTTTGCAGCGCAAACCGAGCTGAACAAACTGGGCAAGCCAATCGACCGTGAAGAATGGGGCATGACGCCACAGACGGTTAACGCCTACTACAATCCTGAAATGAATGAGATTGTGTTCCCGGCAGCGATCTTGCAGCCGCCCTTCTTTAATCCAAAAGCTGACGATGCCGTGAACTATGGCGGTATCGGTGCTGTGATCGGCCACGAAATCAGCCATGGTTTTGACGATCAGGGCTCGCAATATGACGGTGCCGGTAATCTGCGCGACTGGTGGACCAAGGCAGATCATGAGAAATTCGCCGCCAAGACGGCAGCGCTGGTCAAACAATACAATGCCTTCAGCCCGGTTCCGGGCTACAACGTGAACGGCGAGCTGACACTGGGCGAAAATATTGCAGACAACTCAGGCCTGGCCATCGCTTACAAAGCTTATCGTCTCTCGCTGGGCGGCAAACCCGCGCCGGTCATTGGCGGCCTGACTGGCGACCAGCGCTTCTTCACCGGCTTTGGCCAGGTGTGGCGCGGAAAAATGCGTGAACAGGAGGCGATTGTCCGCATCAAAACCGACCCGCATTCTCCTGGTGAATTCCGGGCCAATGGGTCTTTGCGCAACATGACGCCGTTCTACGAGTCTTTCGGTGTAAAAGCCGGCGACAAGATGTATCTGCCGGCATCGGAACGGGTTTCTATCTGGTAATCAACGCATCCGGAATCAGTTCCGGTACGTAACCCAAAGCTGAATATCGCAGGATATTCAGCTTTTTTTATTTTTTCCGCGTTTCCGGACTGCTCGCCACCGGCTTAAAGATGCAGAAAAGTCTTTCCATGATCATCTGCCTGTTTTGATACTGAAGGGGAGTATATTTTAATGCCTTTTATACCTAAGGAGAACAAGGTGAAAATACCAGATACTCCCCAAAAAATCAGCTGAGAGTGGATACAAACCCTTCATTCCGCCGGCGTGACTTTATCTTGTTTCAGTTGCCGGAAAAATGCCACCACGTCTGCTTCCGCACGCGTTCTGGCGAAACCCGGCAGGCTTTGCCAGATACGCTTGCCATATGGCTTGGAAATAAGACGCGGATCACAAATCATCAGCACTCCGCGGTCCGTTTCATCACGGATCAGACGCCCCGCTCCCTGCTTCAGATTGATGATGGCCTCGGGAAGCTGGTGATGCACAAAACCATTCAGTCCCTTTTTTTCCATGGCGCTGATACGTGCCGCCAGTACCGGATCATCCGGCGGCGAAAAAGGTAGTTTATCGATAATGACCAATGACAATGCCTCGCCACGGACATCGACCCCCTCCCAAAAACTCTGACTGCCGATCAGCACACCATTTCCTGCGGCACGGAAACGATCCAGCAATTCCGTCCGTCCGGCAGTACCCTGCACAAACAAAGGAAAATCCAGACCGCGCTGCTCAAACTCCGACTTCAGACGTTCAGCGCAATGTCTGACGGCCTTTAAGGTCGTGCACAGTAGAAATGTCCTGCCACCGGCAGCAGTCATCACCGGCAAGGCGGCGTCAATCACGGCATCTGTGTAATCGCGCGAATTTGGGTCGGGCATCCGGTCCGGCACATACAGATATCCCTGCTCCTGATAATTAAATGGGCTGGGCCAGGTGTGTGCCGGTTCATTCCATAAGCCCATCTGAGAAACGTAATGGGTAAAATCATTTTTCACCGCCATCGTTGCCGAAGTGAAAATCCAGGCTCTCGGTGTTCCTTCGCGCTGTTTATTGAAAATCGGCGCAATCGACAAGGGCGTACGGTGTAATTGCAAAGACACGGAAAATGCTTCCACCCACAGTACATATTCGCCATCATTGGTTTTAGGATCGGGAGTAGCATTCCATTTCTCAATCTGGTCCAGCAGCAGGATGGCGCGGGCGCGGCACTGCTCCAGTGTCTCCGCACGCTCCGCCTGTTTTTCCAGTACGGCGATCATGTCATCCAGACCGCGCTTCAGTGCTTCCAGCGCCTCAAAAAATGGACTGGATGGCGCGATCTGATCCAGCGACAAACGCACAATATCCTGCGGAAAGGCCAGTCGTAAATCGCGCGCAGCCCGTTCGACCGGCGCAACCAGTTTGGCCCACTCGGCACCATCTCGTGCATGGGACAAACCTTCCGCCAGTACATCACGACATAATTCCAGCACCTGGGATGTAGAAATCGTTTCACCAAAAAACAAAGTCGCCGTTTCCGGTAATTGATGTGCCTCATCAAAAATGACCGTGTTGGCCGAAGGCAGCAACTCGGCAATACCTGTATCTTTCAGCGCAACATCGGCAAAAAACAAATGATGATTCACCACCACCACATCGGCTTGCTGCGCCTCTTTGCGCGCTTTCATCACGAAGCAATCCTGATAGTACTGGCATTCAGAACCGACACAGTTTTCCTTGGTCGATGTCACCAGACTCCAGACTGATGCGCCTTCCGGCACACGCGATAATTCCGCCTTATCACCGCTGGCAGTCGTTTTGATGAAGCGGGAAATATCCCGCAGATAGCCCACATCCTCACGCGAAGTGAGGCGGCCATTTTGCAGGGTGCGCTCCAGATGATAATGGCACAGATAATTCGCACGGCCTTTCAGCAGAGCGACTGAAACAGGGGCTTTAAGTACTTTTCGGATCGTTGGAATGTCACGTAAAAACAACTGATCCTGTAAGTTTTTTGTACCAGTTGAAACAATCGTTTTCCCGCCCCACAACAATGCAGGAATCAGATAGGCGTAAGTTTTCCCGGTTCCGGTACCTGCTTCCGCTAGCAAAGTACCATGTCCGGCAATTGCTCTGGCGATGGCTTTTGCCATGTCAATCTGCGGTGACCGCGGACGATATCCGGGAATGGCCTGACTTAAAGGGCCATCGGAGCCAAACAATTGTGTGACTTCAGTATCGTGCTGACCAGGGGTAATCGTCGTATTCGGAGTGGTTATATCAGTCAAAATCGGGCATTCAAGGACAAAAACAGTTTTTTCCTGTGGGTAATCTCAGGCTGGCACGTCAGGAGTCAGCTGCATTTTGAGTAAAGTGATATGATCTTTCAGCTGTAATTTACGCTTTTTCAGTCTGCGCAATTGCAGTTCATCATGTGCAGGGTCTTTGAGCAGCGCGTTAATCACGACATCAAGATCCCGATGCTCCACTTCCAGCTCAATTATTCGTTGTCGTACTTGTTCAGGATGGCTCATAGCCTTCAGCTTACAGTAGAATAGTGTTAATTTCGGGAAAGTCATGCAAAGCAGACTTTTCATTAGTG
Organism: Cognatundibacterium griseum; assembly: GCF_014284195.1. GTDB lineage: Bacteria > Pseudomonadota > Gammaproteobacteria > Burkholderiales > Burkholderiaceae_D > Undibacterium > Undibacterium griseum. The sequence continues at coordinate 783,492 of NZ_JACOGC010000002.1, read as the reverse complement.
TAATCTACCGAGACGTATGAGCCAATATAAGATCGAAGCCGGCACCGGGCAACATATCGGTGACAGGCAAGAACAACAGGACAGGGTCGGGCTTTTTGCCGCCCCCAATGCACCTGGCTATATGATGGCCGTGGTGGCCGACGGCATGGGTGGAAAAAGCGGTGGCGCACTGGCGGCAGAGCAGGTAGTACGTACAGCGAAACAGTTATTTGATGACTTTTACCCTGGCAACGATGTGCGTCATCTGCTCGAATCCATCCTGCAGGAAGCGCACACCGTCATCAAGCTAACCGCCGTCTCGGCGGAAAAAGAACCGCACAGCACATTAGTCGCCATGGTGATTACCCCGCAGCAGCAGGCAATCTGGGCGCATGCAGGCGATTCACGCCTATACCGTTTCAGCGGCCCTAATTTCGCTGAAAGAACCCGGGATCACTCTTACGTTGAAAAACTGGTCAGTGAAGGAAAAATTCAATCGGAAGAAGCCAAAACCCATAAGTTAGCCAATATCCTTGTCAATGTGCTGGGCTCAACCACCTCCCCGCCTTATATTGAATTTGGGCAGCGCGATAATCTTCAGGTCAACGACTGTTTTTTATTATGCTCCGATGGACTCTGGCACTACTTTGACGATGCTGAATTGTCCGCCGCAGTCGCTGCGAATTCACCTCGCCAGGCATCTGAATTACTGATCCGCAAAGCGCGGGATCGCGGTGCTCCGCGTGGCGACAACTGCACATTCGCCATCGTGAAACTGGTTGAGCCGCCGAAAGAAGTGAAAAACTATACCGTGCAAAAAATGCGCCGGGCAGTATAAAAATGGGAAGCACAGCTTCCCATTTTTATTGATACCGCGCTCTGTGCTGATCCTATTTTTTACGGCTCATCATGAGCGCCTGATTTTCTTTCCGGTCGGCATTCACTTTCTGGATATGGGGTCTCGTAGCCAAACGCTCCAGATATTCCTTCACTGGCAACTCTGCCAGAAAATCGCGGCCATAAATAATTTTCGTAGCAAGTGTGATCAAAGGCAAATGCACGACTGCTGCGCAATCCGCCATGCTGAATTCAGAGCCTGCGATAAATGCATCAAATTTCGCCAGCTTTGCAAAAGCTGCGATATTGCGGGTCAGCTGCTTCTCCGTGCGGTTTTTGATCTCATCCGAAATACTGCCGCCAAAGAATGCCTGCCCATACAGTTCGCGCGCAACCAGTTCCAGATGCAATTCCAGAAATACGATCAGCTCACGGACCTTGGCTGCCGCAAAAGCATCCTCAGGAAGTAACGGGCGATCCGGATAAACCTGCTCCAGATATTCCAGAATCACTTGCGACTCACATAAGGCACCGTGTGGAGTTTCAATATACGGCACCTTACCAAGCGGTGATCTGGCGATGAGTTCCGGCGAACGATCCGTCCATACCAGAGCTTCTTCGAACGGAATCTGCTTTTCCAGCAAAGCCAGTTTGACCTTGTTGTAATAATTGCTTACGGCAAAACCACAAAGTTTAATCATGTGTGACGACCTTCCGTTTAATGGAAATTCAGATGTAAAAATGATGACGCTTCATCGGGGTATTCGTATCACTTTCAGGGTTTTGTGTGAAAGTCGATGGCTTCAAAGTTAATGACGTGTGACTGATCTGCCGAATTCGCTTCCGACTCTGCCAACGGAATATCCGTCGCAGCTTTCCAGCCACTGATCTGTTCGCCAAATGACTTCAATCTGTCAAGCTCATTGGCAATCGAAATCAGCAGCAGAATATCCCGATAGACCGGCAAATCAAATCCCATACGCTTACCATCACGATCGTCGATCAGCAGACTTTCCAGGAACGGCAGAATATCATTGCTCGTCCAGAGGCTGCAGATTTTTTGGATCAGATGTTCAAAATCATCCAGATGACGCACCGTCAGACTGGCGGGATCGACTTCAAACTCAGGCACATTCGCATTGAAATAAACGATAAAGCGATCCCTGAGCGCATCGTATTTTTCTTTGTTACCAGTCAAGCGGTAAAGATCTAGCAGATACAGCCAAGGCACCGGGGATTCAGGCTGATTCTGCTCAGCCTGCGGCTCGAGAATTTCAATTGCCCGCTCAGGATCATTCACCGACATCCAGAATTCAGCTTCCTGAGTCACATCTGAAATTTCTTCAACTTTGAGAGAATGTCCGCGTGAAGAGAAAAAGTTAAAAGTGCTGCTGTTGGTGTCTTCCAGTGAAGGTGTGTAGCTGCGGCTGAAAACGGAATTGGCTTCCAGATCTCCCTGTGCTGCCGATTGTCCCCGGCTATTTTTTGGTATAACTGATACGTGCGCCAGGTCACTGGCTGCAAACGATTTTTCCATTAGCTGCGAATGTTCGCTTGTGGTCGTGGTCGGTCCATAAGAAGCCTGAACATGGTCAACCAGTTCCTCGACACTGCGCCGGGTTTCCATATTTTTCGATTCTTTTTGTTCCCACCAGGTAGATGCCGTTTTTTTATGCAGCCGCCGTACGTAGGCGAGCAGCGTCAGCAATACCGCAATGCCGCCCGACATCAGAACCAGCAGAAGGTATAACCAGTTTTTAGAGACTGAAGTGTCTTTTAACTCTTCCACAGCAGCTTTGTCGATTTGAATCTGGCGCTTCAGCTGAATGGCTTCATGTTGCAGGCTTTGTATTTTTTGTTGCTCTGCATTAGTTTTCTCTGCATTTACCACCGGTAATTTTTCATCGCGCAGCATTGCCGCGAACTGGGCCTGCGCCAGTCTGATTGCTTCAATATCCGCGTTAGCAGAGGTAGCGCCTTGTTCAGGGAGTGACAATGTGTCAGATGACCTTAAGCCAAAAACCAGATTCTCCCCACCCCCCGATAATTTAAGCGTATCCTTTCCGGCGCTGGCAGGTCGCGGCAAAAACAGTTCAGGCGATATTTTTTGCTGTGGCGTATTTTTTCTCTTATGAGTAACAGGTTCCTCTGATGCTTGACGCGCCAATGCGGCCGGACGGATTACTTGCCGCCCCTGCTCTTTCTTTGCGAGTTTTTCAGAAGCAGAAACATCTGCTTTGAATGCTGCACTTTCTGGTTGAGTGCGGGGTTGCTCTACTGGAGAAGAAGTCGATAATTCGGGCGGATCCAGTAACACCAGATACTCGCGATGAAACTGAATTTCGCAATTCACCTTCAGCATGACTTTAACGGCCGGTTCCAGTAAATTTTTTCGCGTTGCCAGCGTCAGGAAGCGCCGGTCACCCTGCGAGATAAAATTTAATGCAACAGGCGCCAGTAAAGTGCCATCTGCCGCCTCCACCGACGCTTTGAAGCAATTCAGATCAATATCAAAAGCCTCTGCGCCGGTTACTTCCAGCTGTGCTTTCAGCGGCTGACCAAGTGACGACTGCATACGCAACCCGCCGACACCTAATGCGGCAACGGGACTCGCCAGGCTGATGGCAAACAGACCTGCACATAGTCGGGAAATAACGGATCGTCTGAATAAAACGGAAATAATGACACCCTTTTAATTGTAAAAATTATTTTGAATATGCAATGTATCCTCACTGCAATCTTACTGAGGTTATAACAAATAAGATGTTGCTGAAAATACTAAAGAGGAAAGAAATTAATTTTAATACAATCGATTTCATCATATTTATCAATTTAAACAACAATTCAACAAGGTTTGATACGACAAACCCTTTTTGATGTTATTTACCAGGCATGTCCATGATTTTTTTTGCAATTCCACGCAATATATTGACCTCCTCAGTTTCCAGCTGAGTGCGGGAAAATAAACGCTTCAATCGGGGCATCAATTTCTTCGGCTGATCCGGGTGCAAAAAATCAATTTTGATCAAGGCCTGCTCCAGATGAGCATACATGCCGTCAAGCATCTCGCTGGTTGCCAGCTGCCCGCGGAATCCAATCTGAACGTTCTTTTCAGCATCAGATATTACGCTCTGCCCGGCGGCCATTCTTCCCTCGTAAGCCAATAACTGAACTGCCTGCGCCAGATTCAGTGATGAATACTCAGGATTGGCTGGTATGTTAATCAGCCATTGACAATTCATGACTACTTCGTTGGGTAAGCCATAGCGCTCACTGCCAAATACCAGCGCTGCATTGACCAGACTTCCTGCAGCCTGACTCGCCAGATCCCGCGGTGTGATCAATGGCGGCGAAAACTCACGCAGCCGGGCACTGACTGCGGCCACCAGATCACAGCCCACCAGAGCTTCTTCTACCGTATCAACAATACGGGCATTATCCAGAATATCCTGAGCTCCGCTAGCAAAGGCGATCGCATCAGGGTGTTTGAGTACATCTGCAAACCGTGGCCGCACCAGATAAAGCTGGGAAAACCCCATGGTTTTTAATGCCCGGGCAGCTGCCCCGGCATTCCCCGGGTGGCTGGTTTCCACCAGAACAAATCGCAAGCGATTAAAAAGAGATGTGTCAGTTTGTGTCAAGTTCATTTAAAATAGCGGAATATTTGCGTTGTTTTTTCAGTTACGGGCTGTTCCGGAAAACAGCAGCGCACGCTCTTTATCATTTTTGTCCAGCAATATGATCCGTCACGCGTGAAGCGTGATGATCTGTTTGCCGTCATTTTATCGGAAACCTTATGCACCCAATGCTGAATACTGCGGTCAAAGCCGCTCGTCGTGGCGCGACACTGATTAATCGTGCTTCATTTGACCTTGATCGCGTAAGCGTCACGGAAAAACATTTCAATGACTTTGTCACTGAAGTTGATCAGGCCGCAGAAGCCGCCATTATTGAGGTTTTAAAAACTGCTTATCCAGATCATGCGATTCTGGCAGAAGAGTCTGGCGCATCCGCTAATCTGCATGACGAAAATGATTATGTATGGATCATTGATCCGCTCGATGGTACCACCAACTTCATTCACGGTTTCCCGCAATATTGCGTCTCCATTGCTTTGCAGCACCGCGGAGTCATTACCCAGGCCGTGGTTTATGATCCTACCCGTAATGAAATGTTCACCGCCACCAAAGGAGCCGGCGCATTTCTGAATGAAAAACGGATTCGCGTCACACGTTGCGATAAACTGGCAGACTCTTTGATTGGAACCGGCTTTCCCTCCAGAGACCTGTCGGCGCTTGATCAATATCTGGAAATGTTCAAAGTCATGACCGGTAAATGCCAGGGACTCAGAAGACCGGGCTCTGCGGCACTGGATCTTGCTTATGTGGCGACAGGACGCCTCGATGGCTTTTTTGAAAAAGGCCTGGCACCATGGGATATTGCTGCAGGTTCCTTGCTGATTACAGAAGCCGGTGGCATCGTGGGCAACTTCTCTGGCGATGCTGATTACCTGTATAAGGGTGACGTATTAGCCGGAACACCCAAAGTATTTGCGCAGATGGTCAATGTACTCCAGCCCTTTGCGGCAACAACAAAGTAAGCATCATGGCCTGTCATGCCCCGGCATGCAGGCTCCCTTCCGGATTCACGAAAAATGAATCCGTGTTTTCAGTAATCCAGTAGAAATCCATGTCATCATTTAGCGAACTCGGTTTGTCCGAGGATATTGTTCGTGCAGTCAGCGAACAGGGTTATGTCTCCCCCACCCCAATTCAGCAACAGGCAATTCCTGCCGTCATTCGTGGCGGAGATTTATTGGCTGGCGCACAAACCGGAACCGGCAAAACGGCGGGTTTCACGTTGCCTATCCTGCAGCGTTTAGCCAGCACCACCACACTCAAGGACAAAGCTGCCCGCCGCGTCATTCGCGTTCTGGTGCTGACACCTACCAGAGAACTGGCAGCGCAGGTACAGGAGAATATCGCCTTGTACAGTAAATATCTGCCACTGAATTCCGGCGTTATATTTGGTGGCGTTGGAATTAATCCGCAAATCAAATTATTAAAACATGGCGTGGATATTCTGGTGGCCACTCCGGGACGTTTGCTCGATCATCATCAGCAAGGCACGATTGATTTGCGCCATATTGAAATACTCGTGCTGGATGAAGCTGACCGCATGCTCGATATGGGTTTCATTCACGACATCAAGAAAGTGCTCGCCATTCTGCCGGCCAAACGCCAGAATCTGTTATTTTCTGCAACGTTCTCCGATGACATCAAAGCACTGGCAGACCGCTTATTGAATAATCCTGCGATGATCGAGGTTGCCCGGCGCAATTCAACAGTGGAAGTGATCGCACAGAAAATCCATCCAGTAGACAGAGACAAAAAACACCCATTGCTGGCTCATCTGATCAAAACACACCAGTGGTCCCAGGTATTGGTATTTACCCGAACCAAGCACGGTGCTAATAAGCTGGTAGAGCAACTGGGTAAAGATGGCATTGGCGCCATGGCAATCCATGGAAACAAAAGTCAGTCGGCCCGCACCAAGGCGCTTGCCGAATTCAAGGATGGCAGCCTGCCTGTATTGGTTGCCACAGACATTGCGGCACGCGGTATTGACATTGATCAGCTACCGCACGTTGTAAATTATGACCTGCCGAATGTACCGGAAGACTATGTACACCGCATAGGCCGCACTGGCCGTGCAGGTTCCACCGGAGAAGCAGTATCCCTGGTATGTGTTGATGAATTTAAATTGCTTGCCGATATTGAAAAATTCATCAAACGCCAGATTCCGAAAGAAATTGTCGATGGATTTATTCCGGATCCAAACGCCAAAGCGCAACCGATACAACTTCGTAGTTTTGAAGGACGTCCGCCATCTTCAGGCAAACGACCGCCACGGACACAATCCGGAAACAAGCCAGCACAACCGGCAGCCAACAAAGCACATAATGGAAAGCCCCGTCAAAGCACTAACCGGCAGGCGACAAAACCCGCCCTGACTCACCGCTCGGGAAGTCGCGGCCAAGGCTGAAAGCCATCAGTAAACATTACACGATGGCAATAAGACTCAATGGTATTGATGGATTCGGCAATGACGCCCTCTTAGGAGAAGTCATTCCCCAGATACTCATATTCGTCGAGAATTGAAAATAAAAAAGCCCTTGATTACTCAAGGGCTTTTTTTACGTCATTCTGGCGGAGAGGGGGGGATTCGAACCCCCGATACCTTTTACAGTACGCCTGATTTCGAGTCAGGTACATTCAACCACTCTGCCACCTCTCCGGCTTGGTTGTTCGCTATTAAGAGCGAAGCCTTGGAGTATAGCAAAAAAAAAGTTTCTTTCCTAGCCAGCTGCAGGCAATGATTAAAACAATACTCTCAAAATTTATTGCCGTACTTCAATAATGACATGCGCCTGTCATATCAGGTCACTATATTCGGGATTGTTACTTTTTCTTACCTGCGCACCTCCATTTCCAGAAAAATGACCCCAGGCTGCACGAATTCCGAACTCTGTCCCATGAAAATTGCCACTCTCAGCATGCCGATGCAAGGTCCTGCCAAAATTTCACCGCTGAACGAACCATACATCAGTCTGGTGCACCCTGTATTGCCTGAAGCCGGGGAGTCATCTATGCATTCACAGCTTTTACGCATTATCGAGCAACGCTCGCTGACTGCACGTTTTCAGCCTATCGTGGATATGCAGAATGGCGATATTCTCGGTTACGAAGGTTTGATCAGAGGACCCTCTGATAGCCCACTGCATGCTCCCATCAATTTATTCAAGGCAGCAGCTGACCATCAACTGACTGTAACGGTTGAGCATTTATGCCGGAAAGTCGTGCTGGAACAATTTTCAGCACAAAAACTGCCGGGAAAAATATTTCTGAACGTCAGCCCCGAATCCCTGATTCAGCGCGATACACGTTACGGCGAAACCCTCGACACCGTTCACCAGCTCGGTATTTCTCCGGAGCGGGTCATCATTGAACTGACCGAGTATCAGCCAACGCATGATTATGGTTTACTATGCGATGCTGTTATGCATTACCGTGAGATGGGCTTTGAAATCGCGATCGATGATCTGGGTGAAGGTTTTTCCAGTCTGCGCTTATGGTCTGAATTAAAACCAGATTACGTCAAAATTGATATGCATTTTATTCAGGGAATTGATCATGACCCTGTTAAAGCACAATTTGTCCGTTCGATTCAGAGTATTGCTGAAAAGTCCGGCACCAAGGTCATTGCAGAAGGAATAGAAACACAGGCCGAGCTGATAGCGGTTCGCGATCTGGGAGTAGCGTGTGGCCAGGGTTATCATATTGCACGACCACATCCTGCTCCGGCCAGGATGATTTCTGCCGAAGTCATCAAGCTGCTGAGCTCGGATCATCAACTGATGTTTAAACGCCAGGCAGGAGGTGTTGAGCAAATGACGGCGGTTGAAAAAATACTTAAAACATGTCCTACAGTCCCATCAACGATGCTGAATAATCAGGTGGATGATATTTTTCTGCAAAACCCCAGATTGCAGATTTTACCTGTAGTGGACAACGGTATTCCGGTAGGTATCATCAATCGTTATCACATGATTGACCGTTTTGCCCGCCCCTATCAGCGCGAGCTGTATGGTAAAAAATCCTGTAAGGTTTTTATGGATGTGCATGCAGTAGTCGTGGATAAAAACACGAGCATGCAAGATGTCAGCCATATCATTATTGAAGCCAATCCTGATCATTTGATTAACGGCATTATCATTACTGATCAGGGACAATACATCGGTATCTGCACTGGCCCGGATCTGATGAGAGAAATTACTCAAATGCAGATCAATGCAGCACGTTACGCGAATCCGTTAACACAACTGCCAGGCAATGTTCCGATTAATGAGCATATTGACCATCTGCTTCAGCAACAACAAAATTTCAGCGCCTGTTATTGTGATCTGGATCATTTCAAGCCATTTAACGATGTGTACGGCTACCGGCGCGGTGATGACATCATTCAGATGACCAGTGAAATACTGAAGCAGCATTGCGATCCGCAGCTGGATTTTATTGGTCACATTGGCGGCGATGATTTTATTATTTTGTTCCGGAGCGAGGACTGGGAACAACGTTGCCAGGATATTTTGCAGAATTTTGCTGCCAGTATCGGAGATTTTTACAGTAATGATGACCGTGAACGTGGCGGTTATCTGAGCGAAGACCGGCAGGGGAAAAAAGTTTTCTATCCTTTAGTCAGTCTGTCGTTGGGCGTGGTCAAATCGCGGGCTAACAAATTTTACTCTCATCACCAGATATCCATTGCCGCATCGGAAGCCAAAAAACAGGCCAAGAAAATTCACGGCAACAGCTTGTTTATTGACCGTCGCTCCGAGCTGGATTTGATCATCAGCTAACAGCAACAATTGTCGGTTGACTTGCGACATTACCTGCTGAAGTTCCCTATAAAAAAACCGCATCTGAGATGCGGTTTCTGGGACATCTGATTATGCTGCGGGCACCAGTTTTTCGATGCCGCCCATGTATGGTAGCAGCACTTCAGGAATGATGACCGAACCGTCCGCCTGCTGGTAATTTTCGAGCACGGCAACCAGAGTACGGCCAACAGCCAGCCCCGAGCCATTCAGGGTATGTACCGGTTCCGGTTTGCCCTGCGCATTACGGAATCTCGCCTGCATGCGACGCGCCTGAAATGCTTCCATATTAGAAATGGAAGAAATTTCACGATAAGTATTTTGCGCCGGCAACCAGACTTCCAGGTCAAACGTTTTCATTGCACCAAAACCCATGTCGCCGGTGCACAGACTCATCACGCGGTATGGCAATCCCAGTTTTTGAAGGATTGCCTCAGCGTGACCGACCATTTCGTCCAGCGCTTCCATGGATTTTTCCGGATGAACAATCTGCACCATTTCAACTTTGTCAAACTGGTGCTGACGTATCATGCCGCGCGTATCGCGGCCATAACTGCCAGCCTCAGAACGGAAGCATGGCGTATGCGCAGTCAGCTTCACTGGCAGTGCATCTGCGGCCAGAATTTCATCGCGCACGGTATTGGTCAGAGACACTTCAGAGGTCGGGATCAGATACAGTGTCTCACCCTCACCTTCTTGTCCGCCTTTTTTCACGGCGAATAAATCTTCCTCAAATTTCGGTAACTGCCCGGTACCGCGCATCGAGTCGGCATTCACCATATAGGGTGTGTACACTTCCGTGTAGCCATGCTCCATTGTTTGCGTGTCCAGCATAAACTGCGCCAGTGCGCGGTGCAACCGGGCAATACCTCCTCGCATGACAGAAAAACGCGAACCTGTCAGTTTGACTGCCGTGTCAAAATCGAGCCCCAGTGCGGAGCCAATATCAACATGGTCTTTAACCTCAAAATCAAAAGCCGGTAGCGTACCGACCTTGCGCACTTCCACGTTTGCAGTTTCGTCGTTACCGACAGTCACCGTCTCGTGCGGCAGATTCGGTATCGTTTGCAAAAATGCCGTCATTTGCGTCTGCACTTCAGACAAGCGTACTTCCGATGCCTTCAACTCATCGCCGATTCCGCCCACTTCAGCCATGACCGCAGAAGCATCTTCACCTTTTCCCTTAAGCATACCGATTTGCTTGGACAAGCTATTTCGTTTGCCCTGCAATTCTTCGGTACGGGATTGAATTTGCCTGCGCTCTGCTTCGAGCGCATTAAACGTCGTGACATCCAGCTGGAATTTACGGGTAGCCAGACGGGCCGCCACCGTGTTGATGTCTTTGCGCAGAAGTTGAATATCGATCATGATAATGTTGCCAACAGTAGAAAATAGTCGAGTCTGCTATTGTAACAAGGGAAGCTCAAATTCCCTATTTTTCCTGGTATTTGCCGGTTAAGATTTCGCACCGACGCGAGCTCCCTTCAACGGTTACGACAGGCAAACGTCCGGACTGTATTGCTTTTCATTTTTTGCTTGCCTCAGCATCCAGCTGACGCAGGAAATCTAATTTCTCTGCAATTTTGATTTCCAGTCCGCGTGGCACCGGGTGATACCATGACTGCCCCTCCAGCCCATCCGGCAAATAAGTTTCGCCAGCCGCATACGCACCGGGCTCATCATGGGCATAGCGATACAGTTTGCCGTAGCCGAGTTCCTTCATCAGTTTGGTCGGAGCATTGCGCAAATGTTCAGGAACCACACGCGACTTATCCTTCCCAATCAGTGCCCGTACTGCGTTATACGCTTGATAGACAGCATTTGATTTCGCGGCACAAGCCAGATACACCACCGCCTCAGCCAATGCAAGCTCTCCTTCGGGCGAGCCGAGCCGCTCATAAGTCTCCGCGGCGTCAAGACTGATTCGCAAAGCGCGCGGATCGGCCAGACCTATGTCTTCCGATGCCATGCGTATGATGCGCCGGGCCAGGTAGCGCGGATCAGCGCCGCCATCCAGCATCCTGACCATCCAGTACAACGCCGCATCAGGATTCGACCCACGCACCGATTTATGCAAGGCTGAAATCTGATCATAAAACGCATCGCCACTTTTATCGAAACGCCGCAAGCTATCGCCCAGGCATTCCTTGAGCAACTCGGAGTCGATCAGTGCCAGGTGCTTTGCGATGGCAGCGCGCGCCACGATATCCAGATTATTCAACAGCTTTCTGCCGTCACCATCGGCACTGGCTGCCAGGCTTGCGCGCACCTCCTCCGTCATGTGGATGCCACCCAATTCATGCTCACAGGCACGTTCAGCCATCAATGCCAGGTCTTCATCTGTCAATGATTTCAGAACATAGACCGCAGCACGCGACAGCAGCGCACTATTGACTTCAAAAGACGGGTTTTCGGTAGTTGCGCCGATAAAAGTAAATAATCCACTTTCTACATGAGGCAAAAACGCATCTTGCTGGCTCTTGTTGAAACGATGAACCTCATCGACAAACAGAATGGTTCTGCGCTGAGAGGTGGCACGTAACAACTGCGCGCGTTCGACGGCATCACGAATATCCTTTATACCCGACAACACTGCTGACAAGGCAATGAATTCGCAGTGAAATGCATCGGCCATCAGCCGCGCCAGCGTTGTTTTTCCTACGCCTGGCGGCCCCCATAAAATCATCGAATGCGGCTGACCGGACTCAAAGGCAAGCCGCAAAGGTTTTCCTTCACCCAAAATATGCTGTTGCCCGATAACATCCGCCAGCGTGGCGGGGCGCATGCGCTCCGCCAGTGGAATGAGCGACTTGCCGGAATAACTCATTTCGCTCATTTACTGCCGAAACACATCTGCGCCAGCAGGCACAACAAACTTGAACTGATCAGCCTTGAGAGCAGGATTTTTTTCCAGATTCTTCAGCGTCAGCACCGAAACCTGGCCGAAATGATCCCGCAATTCCAGTGCCACGGGCACGCCGTCTTTCATTCCGATGCCGATATGATCAAATTGACTGTCTTTGCTCTTGGCGGTCGCATCCAGCCACTCCATCCCCTGCTTCGCACCGACATCGCGCAATCCGAAATTTTTCTCCAGATCGGCGGCGCCTGCACTGCCAAATAAGATCGCTGCCGGGCTGGCGCCGAGCGCGTTTCCCAGCTCCTTCACCGTTACCTGATTCAGGTCTTTATCGTAAATAAATAATTTTTCCCCATCTGCCTGCAATGTCTGTTCGTAGGGTTTCTGATATATCCAGATAAACTTTCCTGGTCGCGCAAAGATGAATGTGCCGTGAAAAGTTTTTCCAATTTTCGCAGCACCATCTGTCATCTTGACCTGTTGCTGAACAAATTCGCCTCTGGCACTTTTGGTATTGCTGACAAAAGATTTAAACTGTTCGACGGCTGAGGCCTGTGCCCATACCGGCGCAAGGAGTATCGCCGCAGCTGTCATCAGCCCGCACAGCATTTTGATTTTGCTCTTCACTTGATTTCCTAATTCACTATTCTGCATTTCCCGCCGGCACCAGTATCTCCCGGTTGCCATTGGACTGCATTGATGATACGACGCCGCTTTGCTCCATTTGTTCCAATAGCCGGGCCGCGCGATTATAACCAATCCGCAAATGGCGCTGAACGAGCGATATGGAAGCCCGGCGGTTCTTGAGAACAATCGCCACAGCCTGATCGTACAGTGCGTCGGCCTCACCGCCAGCACCCGCCTCTCCGGCAACACCGCCCTCTGCCCCCTCATCCAGCACGCCCCCCTCCAGGATACCTTCGATGTAGTTCGGTTCGCCTTGCGCCTTCAGATGCTCGACAACCCGGTGTACTTCTTCATCAGAGACGAACGCTCCGTGGACGCGGATAGGCAAACCTGTCCCAGGTGGCATATACAGCATATCCCCCATACCGAGCAAAGTTTCCGCCCCCATCTGATCCAGAATGGTCCGTGAATCAATTTTGCTGCTGACCTGGAATGCAATTCTGGTCGGGATGTTCGCCTTAATCAGACCAGTAATCACATCCACCGATGGGCGCTGCGTGGCCAGGATCAGGTGAATACCGGCAGCCCGCGCTTTTTGTGCAATACGGGCAATCAATTCTTCCACCTTTTTACCAACCACCATCATCAGATCGGCCAGCTCGTCGATGATGATCACGATTGTGGGTAACTTTTCCAGCGGTTCCGGCGCGTCAGGCGTCAGGCTGAAAGGATTGGGAATGTGCTGCTCTTTCCTGGTGGCTTCGGCAATTTTGGTGTTGTAGCCAGCCAGATTACGGACGCCGAGTTTGGACATCAGCTTATATCTGCGCTCCATCTCGGCCACAGCCCAGTTCAGTGCATGCCCGGCCTGGCGCATATCTGTCACAACCGGAGCCAGCAAGTGAGGAATGCCTTCGTAGACGGACATTTCCAGCATCTTGGGGTCAATCAGAATCATGCGGACGTCATTGGGATCGGACTTATACAACAAGGACAAAATCGTGGCATTGATGCCGACAGATTTTCCTGAACCGGTCGTACCTGCCACCAGCAGGTGAGGCATTTTTGCCAGATCGGCAACTACAGGATGACCGGCAATGTCTTTTCCTAAAGCGACTGTCAGGCTTGACGTGCTGTCGTTATAGATTTTTGATCCCAGTATCTCTGTCAGTCGCACAATCTGCCGTTTAGGGTTGGGCAGCTCCAAGCCCATATAATTCTTTCCAGGGATTGTTTCGACGACGCGAATCGAGGTCAGCGACAAAGACCGTGCCAGATCCCGGGCAAGGTTGACGATCTGACTGCCTTTTACACCTGTCGCCGGCTCAATCTCATACCGTGTAATGACCGGCCCGGGATAAGCCGCCACGACTTTGGCGTCGACACCAAAATCGGACAACTTTTTTTCTATCAGGCGGCTGGTGAATTCCAGGGTCTGGACACTGACGGTTTCCTGAGCCGGCGGCGGCTCATCCAGTAAGGACAACGGCGGTAAATTTGTATCTGGCAACTCATTAAACAAAGAAACCTGTTTTTCTTTTTCCACCCGCTCCGAGCGCTGCACAGCCACTACTTGCGGTTCGATGCGGATTGGTGCAGCTTCAACAATTTTCGCCCGCTCCTGAACGACTGCCTCTTCCCGCTTGACAGCGGCACTTTGCCCGACACGACGGTCTTCAGCGGCAGCGTGTTTATGCTGTACAAACACAAAGATTGCCTCAATCGCAGTACCAATCTTTTCTGCGATCGTGAGCCATGACACCTGAAAATACAGGCTGATACCGAGAGCCATTCCCAGCAGCAGCAATAAAGTCGAACCGGTAAAACCCAATGCCGTCAAAGAAAAACGTCCGATCAGCTCCCCCAGTACGCCCCCCGGCGCCAATGGCAACGGAAGTTTCAGGGAATACATCCTCAGGTATTCAATTCCCATGCTGCTGGCGATCAATAATCCAAAGCCGGCTTTCTGTATCAGCAATACAGACTGATGCACCTCTTCTTCTGGCGCGGGCTGGACGGCAAAGCGGTTGGCCAGCAAACGATATGTTTTCCAGACCTGCTTCAATGAGGCAACACACCACCACCAGGCAGATATGCCAAACACATAGAGCAGCACATCAGCCAGCCAAGCACCAAATTTGCCTCCCAGATTGTGGACGCGTGGAACCACGCTCGATTGCGACCACCCCGGGTCTGCCTTTGAATACGTTGCCAGCACCAGTATCAGGCAAATACTGAGAGCAGCAAACAGAATCCAGCGCGCCTCCATCAGTAACACCAGCATTTTTCCCGGCAAAGGCGGGGGCGATGTACTTTTATGATTGCGGGTATAAGCTTCGTTATTACTTGTAGTCATAAATCAGGAATATGTTCATCCAGACAAGCGAAACTGACAAGATAGCACGCCCTGGGTGATGCGCAAAACCCAGATGCCTGTCACGGTGGGTAAGAGGATAGACTATAATCACGGCTAATGCGGGATACAGCTCCAAAATAATGTAAGCACTTGTATTCTGTACCGGCATCTCCATCTCCTGACAATACAGATGGCATTCACCGCTCCACGTTTAACTTTCTTTTTGCAGGTTTTCCATGTCTACATCTAAACACGCTCGAGTATTGATTCTTGGTTCCGGTCCGGCTGGCTATTCCGCCGCTATTTATGCTGCGCGCGCCAATCTGAATCCTGTTCTGATTACCGGTGTTGAACAAGGCGGTCAGCTGATGACGACGACCGACGTGGAAAACTGGCCAGCCGACCCGATGGGCGTACAAGGGCCCGAACTGATGCAGCGTTTCCTGCAACATGCGGAACGGTTTAATACTGAGATTATTTTTGACTACATTCACACCGCAAAGCTCAACGAAAAACCGATTCGCCTGATCGGTGATCAGGCTGAATACACTTGCGACTCCCTGATTATCGCTACCGGCGCCTCAGCACAATATCTGGGGCTGCCTTCAGAGCAGGCATTCATGGGAAAAGGCGTATCTGCCTGTGCGACTTGTGACGGCTTTTTTTACCGCGGTAAAGAAGTGGCTGTCATCGGTGGCGGCAACACCGCTGTGGAGGAAGCCCTGTATCTGTCAAATATCGCCAGTAAAGTGACGGTAATTCATCGCCGCGACAAATTCCGTGCAGAAGCCATTCTGATCGACCGCCTGATGGCTAAAGTCGCAGAAGGTAAAGTTGAAATCAAATGGAATCACACGCTTGACGAGGTAACTGGCGATGACAGCGGTGTCACTGGCATCCGGATCAAATCCGCAGAAGGTACGGTCAGCGCCATTTCGTTACACGGCCTGTTTGTCGCCATTGGTCACAAACCGAATACGGGTATCTTCGAAGGGCAACTTGATATGCACAACGGTTATATCAGGACCCGGACAGGCACCGAAGGCATGGCTACGGCAACAAATATTCCGGGAGTCTTTGCCGCAGGCGACGTTCAGGATCACGTCTATCGTCAGGCAATCACCAGTGCAGGAACCGGCTGCATGGCCGCACTGGACGCCCAGCGCTATCTGGAAGAGTAAGTAAAGATTCAGAGGTGGCAGATGAAGAATTTTGCTGACCTGAAATCCCTGGGGCAACAACTCAGACAGCAGCAGGAAGCAAAACAGCGCGCTGAGGCTGAACGACTGGAACAGGAAAAAAAAGCAGAGGCTGAAGCGAATATTTTCCGCAACAGCATTGGCCATGTTGCCCCCATCAAGACTGCTGCAAAGCATCAGGTGGAACCACAACGTCCGGCGCCGATTCCATTTCAGCACTTAGCGGATGAAAAGGCGGCTTTACAGGAATCTCTCTCTGACGAATTCGATGCCGACTCACTACTTGAAACGGATGAAAATCTCAGTTACACCAGACCGGGCGTCGGCGTTGATGTGGTTCGTAAATTACGCAAAGGTCATTGGGTCATTCAGGCGCAGCTTGATTTACATGGTTATCGCAGGGATCAGGCCAGAGACAGTCTGGGAGATTTTTTAAGAAAATGCGGGCGTAGCGGCATCCGTTGCGTCCGCATCATTCACGGGAAAGGATTGGGCTCCGTCAACAAAGAACCCGTCCTGAAGCATAAGGTCAGAAACTGGCTGATACAAAAAAATGAAGTGCTTGCGTTCAGTCAGGCAACTGCTGCCGATGGCGGTTCCGGTGCATTGATTGTTTTACTGAAAGCCTGATTCCCTGATCTGTGCCATTCGATCAGATGCAAAAACAGGCCTCACCACCGGATTTTCCAGCCAGTTAGTTTTTAAAGCGTCCGTCTTTCCCGATTATGGTCATGTCGACGTAACGGGATCCATTATGATTCGATGGCGAAAAATTGATATCAAATCCACCCGCATCATAATTTTTGACATTGATTGACTCCAGAGCGGCAATCAGTTTTTCGCGTGTCAGGTTTTGCCCTGCTCTGCGCAAGCCCTCCACAAACACTTTCGCAGCAATAAATCCTTCCAGGCTGGAGAAGTTAAGGTCTTTGATACCTGCCTTGTTCATGATCTTGGTATATTCGCCGACAACCATGGCATTGGCGATTGACCACGGAAATGGCACTACCTGGGAAATCACGACTCCCGGACCATCTTTTCCAAGCGTGTCAGCGAGCGCCTGACTACCGACAAAAGACACATTGTAAAACTGACCGGTATATTCCAATTTGCGCATTTCTTTAATAAAAGCAGCGCAGGAGGAATAGGCACTGATCTGAATGATGACATCAGGGCGCTTTGCGATCAGTTTTGCCACTGCCTTTGACACATCCAGACTATTGCGTTCGACAGTCGCAGTATCAATGATCGGCAATTCTTTCTTTTTAAGGGCCCGCTCAACACCCGCCAAACCAGCTTTACCATAAGCATCATTCTGGTAAAACACAGCAATATTTTTCAATCCCGTATTTACCAGCCGGTCGACCAGATGTTCCGTTTCATCAAAATAACTGGCGCGGATATTAAATATTTGCCGGTTAAACGGTTCCCGTAAGGATTGTGCTCCTGTAAATGGCGCAAAAAATGGAATTTTTGCCTGAGTAAATAAAGGCAAGGCGGCATTACTGGTCGGCGTACCTACATAGCCAAACAGGGCAAAAACATCATCATTCTCAATAAACGCCTTGGTATTGACCGCGGCAATTTCCGCTTCGTATTTATCATCCCGCCGGAGTAACTCAATCTTCCGGCCAAATACGCCGCCTGTTGAGTTAATGTAATCAAAGTAGGCCTTTGCACCAGCGTGCAACTGAATCCCCAGTTGCGCAGCAGGGCCAGAAAAAGCAGCGGACTGACCCAGAATAATCTTATGCTCCGTAACGCCGCTATCCGCCAGTGCACTGGCTGCCGGCAAACACCCGGCACCAATTGTCAGCAGGATTGAACTGAAAACTGTTTTTCTTCGTAATGAAAAGAAATCCTGCATCACTGCATCAGACGGCATCCGGGCCCGTCTCTCCTGTTCTGATCCGAATAACCTGCTCTACATTTTGCACAAAAATTTTGCCGTCACCGATTTTTCCGGTATGCGCAGCCTTGATAATCGCATCTACGACATGATCGCAAATCTTGTCATCAATCACGACTTCGACTTTAATTTTTGGCAGGAAATCAACCACATATTCCGCACCACGATATAGCTCGGTGTGCCCCTTTTGCCGTCCGAATCCTTTGACTTCAGTGACGGTTAATCCTGTTACGCCGACTTCTGCCAGTGCTTCGCGCACTTCGTCGAGCTTAAAAGGTTTAATCACAGCGGTTACTTGCTTCATATTGTTTTCCTTTATTAATCTCTGAATTTTGATGTAATAGGATAACGCCAGTCGCGCCCAAAGGCTCTTGACGTAATCTTAATCCCGACAGGTGCCTGGCGGCGCTTATATTCATTAATTTTAATCAATTTCGTAATCCGCTCCACGTCCTCAGCACGATAACCGGCGGAGATAATCTCTTCACGCGACTGGTTCTGTTCCATATATCTCTGCACTATTCCATCCAGTATGTCGTATGGTGGCAAGGAATCCTGATCTTTCTGATCCGGACGCAACTCAGCCGAGGGGGCCCGCGTGAGAATCCGTTCTGGAATAATGTTTTCTATACGGTTTCGGTATTCGCACAAGCGATATACCAGCGTCTTGGGAATATCCTTAATCACTGCAAAACCACCCGCCATATCACCATATAAAGTGCAGTAACCCACAGCCATTTCACTCTTATTCCCAGTAGTCACGACGATAGAACCATATTTATTCGACATCGCCATCAACAAAGTGCCGCGTATCCTGGCCTGTATATTTTCTTCTGTCGTATCTTCTTTCAATCCTGCAAACTCATGACTTAACGCTGATTTAAAAGCGTCAAAACATGGAGCGATTGAAATCTCATCATAGCGGACGCCAATCCGCCTGACCATCTCACGTGAATCCACCAGGGAAATATCCGCAGTATACGGAGATGGCATCATCACCGCCCTGACTTTATCCGCCCCCAGCGCATCCACGGCAATTGCCAGCGTCAGCGCCGAATCAACACCACCGGATAAACCAAGCAGCACACCGGGAAAACCATTCTTATTTACATAGTCACGCAAACCCAATACCAGCGCCTGATAAATCTGTGCTTCGGCGCTGCCATTTTCAGCTAACTCCGCTGGCTGCGGCTGAGATCCGTCAAATTCAATCAGCTGCAGACCGGTTTCACAATGCCCGAGCTGCGCGCACACTTTTCCAGCCTGATCCAGCACAAAAGAATTACCATCAAAAATTAATTCATCCTGCCCACCAACCAGATTGGCATAAACCAATGCCAGTCCTGCAGAAGTGACATTAGCACGCATGACTTGCTGACGCCGGTGCAGCTTGTCCATATAAAACGGAGACGCATTAGGCACCAGCAATACCTGAGCCCCGGTATTCCTGGCTGCGGCTGGAGCATCTGCAAACCAGGTATCCTCGCAGATATTAATCCCAAAACAAATACCCTTTACCGTAAACACGCAGACATCAGATGCGGGGCTGAAATATCTGCGCTCATCAAAAACAGCGTCATTTGGTAAATGACGTTTACGGTAAGTTCCGATAATCTGGCCATTCATCAGGACAGACACTGCATTGAACAGCATGCCATCCTGCGCCAACGGATGCCCCACCAGCACATACAGATCAGGAAATTCACGTAGCTGACCAGCAAGCGCCTGCAAGACATCCTGCGATTGCAGGCAGAATCCTGGGCGCAGCAGCAAATCTTCTGGCGGATATCCGGTCAGCGACAGCTCTGGCGTCACAACAATATCGGCATTTCCAGCAGCTGCCCGACGAACATAGTCTACAATCTGTGCAGCATTTCCGGTCAAATCTCCGACCGTGCAATTCATCTGGGCTATAGCAACTTTAATCGTCATAATCGTGCAATCTCATTTAATTCAATAATGAAATTAATTTCTGAAAACCAGCATTATCGCACGTGCATCGCCAGTTCCTTATCAGATGTAGGACAGCTGCAATGGGAAAATCTCCTTCGATCGACCGGAAACAAAAATCCGTTTCTTTCGTTTTCATTTTTACATGCATTGCATGAATCGGGCAGCGCATGCGCCCAGACCGGCTGGCAACCCCATTTTGTGACTATCTGGGATCGGGAGATTCTGGTAGGCGCCTGCCCGCTATACAAAAAATCTCACTCTTACGGTGAATATGTCTTCGACTGGAGTTGGGCCGAAGCTTATCAGCATCACGGTCTGGCATATTATCCCAAATTACTGGCAGCAATTCCCTTTACCCCCGTAACGGGGAGCAGGCTTATCAGCGCCGTGCCGCAAGTCAGACAACTTCTGATTGATGCATTGAGAGAAATCCTCACAAAAGAACAATTATCGTCCATCCATTTGCTGTTTCCGGATGCATCCGAAATTTCATTACTACAAGAAGCCGGTTTTCTGATCAGGACTGGCATTCAATTTCATTGGCACAATCATCAATATCTCAACTTTGACGATTTTCTCAATACACTGGATCATAAAAAACGAAAAAATATTCGCGCGGAAAGAAGAAAAATCACAGAACAGGGCATTAGTTTCCGGCATATTCCAGGAGAACATATCACCAGAGAAGAATGGGAATTTTTTAAGCACTGTTACGACCTGACCTACCTGAATCATCATTCCCGCCCCTATCTGAATCTGGATTTTTTCCTCCAGATCGGAGCATCCATGCAGAAACAGGTTTACATGATTCTGGCGGTTAAAGATCATCAAAACATTGCTGCCACGCTGCTTTTTCACGATGGACAACACGTCTACGGTCGCTACTGGGGTTGCGTGCAATATTATCCCTGCCTGCATTTTGAAACCGCTTACTATCAGGGAATCGAATTTTGTATTCGCGAAAAATTCCTTACTTTTGAAGGTGGCGCACAAGGCGAACACAAAATGGCGCGCGGTTTTTTGCCGCAAAAAACATACTCAGCCCATTTTTTAAGCCATCCGGAATTTAATCATGCTGTAGCCGCCTTCCTGCTTCGGGAGAAACAGGATATGCAGCTTTACACTGATATGCTGAATGAGCACAATCCTTACAGAAAATTGCCACAAAATAAAATAATTACATCAAGCTCACTTGATATTTGATCTTGTACAAGGCATTCTGCTGACATGGAAAACAAACCAAGCTCCTTTCCCCCACAACCTCAGGCACCACTCATGCATAAGCGCGTGGGCAGATTCTATCTGACGGAACAATTAGGTAACGGTGCGAATGGCTCCGTGTTCCGCGGACATGATCCGGTGATCGACCGCGGCGTCGCTATCAAGCTTCTGAACACCAATACCGGTACGGCTGATAAAAAATCGCGCGAACAGCAGTTTATTAACGAGGCAAGAGCTGCCGGCCGCTTGTCACATCCGAACATCGTGACCATCTTCGATGCCTCTACAGAAGGAGGCATTACATTTATCGCCATGGAACTGTTGCCGGGTGAAGATTTAAAAACCATGCTTGCGAACGGGAAAAATTTTGATATCGTAGAAACGGCTTCGATTATTCAAAAGATTGCGGATGCTCTGTCTTACGCCCATGCACACGGCGTGATTCACCGTGACATCAAGCCAGGTAATATTTTTATCCTCTCCAATAATCAGCCTAAAGTAGTCGATTTCGGAATTGCACGGGCACCAAACCGTTTAATTGATGAAAGCAAGCCTGCCGATGTGACCCTGTTTAACAACAATATTCTGGGAACACCGAACTATATGTCTCCTGAGCAGGCTCTGGGAAAACCAGTCAATGCGCAGACGGATATTTACTCACTCGGGGCGGTAATGTATGAAATGCTGACACTGCAAAAACCCTTTCAGAGTAATAACATCGATAAGCTCTTGCAGCAAATCGCACACAAAACACTGAAACCGCCGTCAGAAATTAATCCGCGGATTCCAAGTTCGCTCTCCAAAATCGTCATGAAAGCGATGGACAAGGATTTGAATGCGCGCTATGCCAATGCAGAAGCCTTATCCTTGGCACTTCATCATTTTATCGAACGGGATAAAAGACTCAAACGCAAACGTAAGCACGCCCAGCGCTCCCCTGCTGCTGTCAGTCAGCGCAGAGAAAAGATCACTTCGTTAACATGGATCAGCCTGATTGCCGTTCTGGTTGGCCTGATCATTGCCGCGACTATGTATTTTCCTCATTAGATAAGTCCAGTAACAGAATAGCCTGCATCAAAAATATCAACGATAAGCAACCCGACTCTTCATTACACAATAAAAAAACGCGGCAAACCTGCCGCGTTTTTTCATGAATCAAAGATGAACTGAGATTTATTTCTCTGCGTTTTTAAAATTCTCAACGCCAGCCAAAATCTCTTTCTTTGCAGCTTCAGGGCCCGCCCAACCTTCAACCTTCACCCATTTGCCTTTTTCCAGATCTTTGTAGTGTTCAAAGAAATGTTGAATTTGCTTCAGACGCAATTCATTCATATCTTCAGGTTTTTGCCAGTGGGTGTAAATCGGCAAAATTTTATCGACCGGCACAGCCAGAACCTTCGCGTCATTTCCGGCCTCATCCGTCATATTCAGAACGCCAATCGGACGGCAACGAACCACGACACCAGGAATCAAAGGGAAAGGTGTAATGACCAGCACATCGACAGGATCGCCATCACCAGCGATTGTTTGCGGCACATATCCGTAATTGCAAGGATAGTGCATGGCAGTACCCATGAAACGGTCAACAAAAATCGCGCCGGTATCTTTATCTACTTCATATTTAATCGGATCAGCATTCATCGGAATTTCGATAATGACATTGAAGTCATTCGGTAAATCACGACCTGCAGGTACATTATTCAAGCTCATGTCAGTCTTTCTTTTCAATATCAGGGAAGTCTATATCACCACTCGGGATTATATCGGCTTTCAGACAAAATTGGTGCAATGCACACAACGCTGAAGCATCACAGCGTGGTCGCAATTGCGCACTGCCGGTAGTGATAGGCTGCCTCGTCACTCTGACCAAGTGCCTCATGTAATTGCGCGAGCTTCAGATTCGACTCTCTGACCGTTCGTCCTGAAATGGCATCAGATAATGCCTGTTCCATATGACGCTGTGCCTTACCCCATAATTTCTGACGCAAACATAAAACCCCAAGCGTCAGGGCTAATTCAGGATCGGTCGGGTGCTCGACTGACCATTTTTCACAATTTTCGATCTGCGACAACAAGGCGGCCGAACCCTCCGGGGCTGCCGCATCGCGGTAATCTCTCAGCAAACGTTCGTCCCACTCTTCCTGCAAGGCTTTTTCGACAATCGTCCGCGCCTCATCAAACAATCCTCTGGCGTTAAATGCCAGGGCTGCCTGATGTGCTACGAAAGCAGATTTCCGGTCGCTTGCGGGAATGTCATACCAGGTGCGGCGCACCGACTCTGCATCATTAGCGCTATCTTTGAGCAGGTCTTCATACGATAATTCTTTTAAACGGCTTGATAATGCGGGATGTAAGGCATGGTGCTTATCCAGCGTGCGTACCAGCTTCAAAACTTCCTGCCATTTTCTCGCCTGTTGATTTGCTTTCAGGGCCCATCGTAATACCTGGATGTGCCGGCTGCCATTTGCCTGAAGTTCACGAACGGACTCCAGCGCCTTTTCTGACTGATGCTGATCAACTAATAGTTCTGTCATACTGACCAAACGCGCCACTTTGTGTGAAGCATCCGCCTCGATTCCGCTCATCCAGCCATCCCGACGCTCAAATTGCCCCATGTGATGCGCAGCGCGCGCACCAATTAATGCAGCAATACTGGCGTTTTCGGGTAATTCCGCGGCACGGATTGCAGCCTTTTCTGCATAACCGAAGCGTCCCTCAAACAGAGTGCGGATTGATTCACGCAATGCTTTATTACTGTCACGTTCTTTCTTGCTATGACGGTATGCAGCGACTTTTTTCGGCATTTTCCGTGCGCTGTTGATGGCCCCAAGCACCAGAAAACAGGCAACAAATAACACCAGTAACAAAAACAGGAACAAATTCAGCGACAAATCCAGACGATAAGGCGGGAAGAACAATACGACATTACCGGGATTAAAACGCGCACCGATCGCCAGCCCCACGGCGAGAGAAAACAGAATCAGAAGCCGGATAAAAATTCGCATATCAGGGCTTCACTTTATAGTTACGCACAGCATTGAGGCTTTCCGACAAAGTCGGCATTTCAATAGACAAATTACTGCCCTGCACCTGGCGCAGCAATGCCTGTACCGTCTGAGTCTGCTTGGCGCGGGTGTCAAAATATTTGCTGATCGCATCCTGCGCTGTGACCAGATCATTACGGAAAATACCTTCATTTCTGGAAAGCAGGGCTAACCGCGCATTCAACAACCGCAACTTCAGATTTTCCCGAGCAAAATAGGCCTGGTTCGGAGCAAGCAACAGTGCATCAGGCGTCTCGACATTCCGGATGCGGATCAATTGCCGGACCTCGCCCCACATTTCACTTGAAAAACTTTGCCACACATCCTGCGCTCGCACAGACCAGCTGACATCGTCGGTTTCCGCAACCGCTTTTTTGTTATCCTGCCTGGTACTAGCCGCTGATTTGGACAATACCCGCAATGGCGCTTTCGGCGCCACTGCGGTAACCACAGACTTTTCATCAGACCATAAAGGAATATGATCAATCTGAGCGATGACGCTATCCAGACGCAAGGCCAGCCCCGGCAAATCCAGCGCAGGCAAAGACTTCAAGCGCTCAATATCTTTTGCAATAGCGCGTCTGATATGGATAAATTGCGGCTTCTCAGACTTAGCTAAGCGATTATCCGCATTTTGCAAGGCAATCAACGCCCCCTGTACATTGCCTGCCAATTGCAATTGCTGGCTGGCAGTAGATAAAACCTGCTCGACCTCCGCCAGCGCCCATTCGTCACGATTCTTGGACAAATCCTGATACAACTGCTCCAGCGCTAATTGCTGACTCTGTGCCTCTGATTGCTTTCCCTCCAGCAAAATTACTTTTGCCTGAATTTCCTTCGTTGTATCCTGAACATTTTTGGCCAGTATTTTCGTTTCGCTGCTATTGGTATCGGCGCTCAGCAAACGACGGGCGACCTCCTCCCTCAGAGCACTGATTTGATTTTGCGAAGACCACCAGTTTGCCGCCAGCAAAACTGCGAGCACGCCAGATATCAGGTAGGCCGGCTGAGTCCAGTTGGGGTTCGCGCCGGAAACGGCTGGCGCAAGCGTCGCCGCTGGTGCGGTGATTGGTTCGTTTTGTTGAGACAAGGAATCACTCCCTGAATTGATAGGCTGTTCGTTCATACGCGTGATTGTAACGCGACAAGCACATTTTCGTCGCCGGTACCTGTTAAAGTAATGTTGCGAAAACCAAGCGCCGTCGCAGTTTCCGCAATGCGGGCATGAGAAACAATCAGATTTTGATGTTGCATTTTTGATACATATTTTCCGTAATCTAATTTTTCCGTCCATCGCATCAGGGTTCGTACGGCTTCCGAACTGGTTATTACCCAGTCGCTATCCATATTCAGCAAATGTCGTAACTGGTCTGCGCATTGAATGGTGAATTCCGGCTCCGAGCTGGAATATGCCACCAGCTGAACCACATCGGCCCCGTGGTTGCGGAACGCATCAGCCAGGAATTCGCGCCCCCGGCTGCCACGAACCACGAGCACTTTCTGCCCAGCCAGCGAAGTCGTGTCCATTTCTGCCATCAGGGCTTCAGAGTCTGTCCGGTCTGAATTACCCGGCTTGCGAATATCAGCATTTTGATGATTCAGACCATGCTTCTCCAATGCCCTGCAGCTCCCTTCCCCCACAACAGCAATCGGAAGCCCAGCAGGCCAAGCAGCAACATGTGGAAAGAAACCATCAATGGCATTCGGACTGACGAAAGCAACCAGGTCGAAGTCCGTCAGCAAGCCCGCAATTCTGATAATTTCCGACTGATCGGTTAGTGGACTGATATCGAGTAATGGAAAGATGACTGCCTGTCTTTGCAAGCGTTTCAATTTTTCCGCAAACTCAAGTGCCTGAATCCGGGGGCGGGTAATAATCACTGGCCGGTAAGACATCCCTGGCCAGTCACTCTGTGATCTGCGCTTTACAAACTGCAAGAATACCGGCTGCGTCCTGCGCAGATAAAGCATCTGCCAGCTGCGCACCCAGCGCTTCAAATTGCTCCGCCAGACCATGCATTTCAGCCTGCGCAATCCGCCCCCCATCCGGTGTCGCAACCATTCCACGCAAATGCATCTGCGATCCACTGACGGTCGCATAGGCAGCAAGTGGAATCTGACAACTACCGCCAAAAGCCCGGGAAACACTGCGCTCGGCACTGACTGCCTGCGCGGTTGGCAGATGATTCAATGGCGCCAGCCATGACATCAAATCAGCACGATGGGCAGATATTTCAATCGCCATTGCTCCTTGTCCTGCAGCAGGCAGACTTTGTTCAGGTGACAGAAAGCTCCGTATGCGCTCCGGTAACCCCAGACGTTTCAACCCGGCCGCGGCCAGAATGATCGCCGCGTAGTCACCATCATCCAGCTTGCGCAGCCGGGTATCCAGATTGCCGCGTAACGGGCGAATCTGCAAATGCGGAAAACGGGCTGAAATTAAGGCCTGCCGGCGCAGACTACTGGTGCCGACTACTGCTCCGGCAGGCAATTCATCTAAGGAAGAGAACTGATTTGAAACGAAAGCATCGCGCGGATCCTCGCGTTCAAGCACGGCTGCCAAAGCAAATCCTTCCGGCAGATCCATCGGCACATCCTTGAGGGAATGGACGGCGAGATCCGCCTGTCCTTCCAGCATGGCGACTTCCAGCTCTTTCACAAACAAACCCTTGCCACCGACTTTGGACAAGGCACGATCCAGTATCTGATCACCACGCGTCGTCATACCGAGGATTTGAATGTCGCAGGACGGATAGAGGGCCGTCAGTTGATCGCGCACATATTCAGCCTGCCACATCGCCAGACGGCTTTCGCGGGAAGCGATAATTAATTTTTCAGGAGTAGTCACTATCAGATTACCTGTTACTTGATCGGAGGCCGACATACAGGCCGGCCAGAATAATTGCTGCGAATTTTACCACCCAACCTCTATTCCGCTGCCAGCGAAACCAGGGAAACTGATCGTATTTTGATGCACATCCACAAACTTGACACATAATCTGCTCTGGCGGCATCATACTGTCCTGACAAGAAGCAATTTTTCCAAAATGCCGCCATCAATGAGCGGCTTTTTTTACGCACCGAGAACGGATTTCCTATGCAAGCAAGTACGAATGACCATAAAAATCATCTTATCCTGACGGGCGACCGTCCTACCGGTCCGCTGCATCTCGGACATTTCGTCGGAAGCCTGCGCAATCGCGTCAAATATCAGCATCAATACGAACAATACATCATGCTGGCAGATGCCCAGGCCCTGACAGACAACATGGATGATCCGGCCAAAGTGCATAACAATGTCCTGGAAGTCGCACTGGATTATCTGGCTGTTGGAATTGATCCTGCAAAATCCACTATTTTTATCCAATCGCAGATTCCCGAATTAACCGAACTCACGTTTTACTACCTGAATCTGGTTTCTGTCGCACGACTGGAACGCAATCCGACGATCAAACAAGAGATCATCCTGCGCAATTTTGAACGGGATATTCCGGCCGGATTCCTGACTTATCCGGTCAGCCAGGCGGCAGACATTACCGCATTCAAAGCCACACTGGTTCCTGTTGGCGAAGACCAGATTCCAATGATTGAGCAAACAAATGAAATCGTCCGGCGCTTTAACCGTTTAGCCAATAAAGATATCCTGGTGGAATGCCAGGCACTGGTGCCGGAAATTGGCCGGTTACCCGGTATTGATGGCAAAGCCAAGATGAGCAAATCTCTGGGCAACACCATTAATCTGGGTGCCTCTCCAGCAGAAATCAAAGCGGCTGTGCGTAATGTTTATACCGATCCTTTGCATCTGCGCGTGAATGATCCAGGCCATCTGGAGGGTAATGTCGCGTTTATTTACCTGGATGCTTTTGATGAGGACAAAGCCGGCCTGCAAGCAATGAAAGACCATTATGTCCGCGGCGGTCTCGGGGACAGTGTCGTAAAAGCACGCCTCGAAGGTATTTTGCAGGATTTGCTGGCTCCGATCCGGGAACGCCGTGAAGAATATGCGAAAGACCGTGGCCAGGTACTGCAAATGCTTAAAGAAGGCACGCGCAAGGCAAGGGAAATCGCCGCCCAGACCACGGACGAAGTCAAGACTGCTATTGGCCTGAAGCATTTCTGAGTACGACAGCAAAACAATGCGGTGCAGCACCATTCTTCTCAACAGAGATCACCGCATCCAGATTATTTGAGGAAGGCGCCTGCACTCATGCCCAGCTCGTACCAGATCAGCCTTGACTCGGCCAGAGCACTGCATCTGAGTGCTCAGGGCTTACTGAAAAATCCGCGCCGGCAGCCGACGAAGGACGACGTGCTGGAATGTATACGCCGCATGTCTGCGCTTCAGATTGATACCATCAGCGTAGTCGCCAGAAGCCCTTACCTGGTTCTGTGGAGCAGACTCGGTGCTTATCCGGCAGTCTGGCTCGATGAACTGCTGGCGGAAAAAAAGCTCTTTGAATACTGGTCACACGAAGCCTGCTTTCTGCCGATTGAAAACTATGGCTTGTACCGACATCAGATGATTTCTCCTGATGGGATGGGCTGGAAATTCAATCACCGGTGGCAACAGGAACATCAGCAGGAAATTATCCATCTGCGCGACTTCATCAGCCAAAATGGTCCGGTGCGCTCTGTCGATTTTGAACGACAGGACGGAAAAGCCGGCGGCTGGTGGGAGTGGAAACCCGAAAAACGTTCATTGGAAGTGCTGTTTACCACTGGGCAGCTCATGGTTGCCCAACGACGCGGCTTTCAACGTGTCTATGATTTGCGTGAGCGTGTGCATCCGGCATGGAATGACGAAATTCACCTGCCAACCCGGCACGATGCAGAGAAAAACAAAATCCTGTTGTCGGTCAAAGCACTCGGCGTAGCGAAAGCAAGCTGGATCAAAGACTACTTCCGGCTGAAAAGTATCAGCCCGGACAATCATCCCGATCAGCTTTGCAGACAAGGTTTGCTCGTAAAAATCAAGGTGGACTCATGGGATCAGCCAGCATACGTGCACCCCGATCATCTAGAGCAACTGGAGCTCGCCGCAGATAAGGCACTGAAAGCAAACAGCACAAGAATTTTATCACCTTTTGATCCGGTGGTATGGGACAGAAAACGCGCAGCAGACTTATTCAGATTTGAATACCGGCTGGAATGCTACACCCCCGCAGCCAAACGGCAATATGGCTACTTTTGCCTGCCTATCCTGCGTAATGGCAAACTGGTTGCAAGAATCGATGCCAAAGCGCACCGCAAGCAACAGATCATGGAAATCAAATCCCTGTTTCTGGAAGTCGATGTCCGCATCAGTGACGCATTGGCGGCTGACCTGATGAAAGTCATCCGTGAATTCGCTGTCTGGCATGCATGCACAGATGTTCGTTTCAGTCCTGCGGATATTACTCCCTTTGTCAGACGGATGCTGGCGTTCTGATACCCCCTTGTTTTCCGATAACCGTACAGCGATACCATCTTTGCAAACCGGATATTTCGCCATAAACTTGTTCAGCATCAAGCTCTGTCTGCATCGAAGATACAAGATAGAATCTGTTTAACACCACCCCAGATCTGGAGAGAAAATGTACAGCAAAATTTTGATGCCAACAGATGGCTCCGAACTGGCCAACGCCAGTGTTCAGGCAGGAATCGATTTCGCCAAACAGCTCAATGCAAAAGTGATCGCCTTATTTGTAGCGAGTAATTATCAGTATCCGATCTATATCGACATCATCCCTCCTAATACGCCAACCGAAGAAGAATATCAATCTGCCATGCGTACGCTTGCCGAATCCTACCTGCAACCTGCCCGCGATGCGGCAAAGCAAGCCGGTGTGGAATTTGAGAGCGTGATTCAGTTCAATGATTCTCCGGCAAAGGAAATTATTCATACAGCGCAGCAATATGGCTGCGATCTGATTTTCATCGGCTCGCATGGCCGGAGCGGCGTCGGTCAGCTTTTGCTCGGCAGCACAACCACCAAGGTTTTATCGCTTTGCAACATTCCCGTATTAGTGCACAGGAAAAAACAGCGCTGAGGACTGCAGGTTCCTCATCGTGCAGTGCCACATCAGGATGGCTTCTACAGTACAATAGCCGGGAGCGTGCTTTCCATGTGCAACCTTTACCCTGAATGTATTGAATGATCCGTATTTTGATTGCAGACGACCACACAATTATGCGCGAGGGACTCAAGCGCATTCTGGATGGCATTGAAGATGTGCAGGTCGTCGGTGAAGCAGTGGACGGATTCGACACACTGGAAAAAGTACGCACCATGGAATTCGACGTACTGCTCATGGATCTGTCGATGCCAGGCAGAAGCGGGGTCGACCTGATCCGGCAAATCAAGGACGAATCGCCCAAGCTCCCGATCCTGATACTGACCATGCACGAAGAGGAGCAGTACGCTGTCAGAGCCATCAGGGCTGGCGCCAGAGGTTATCTGACCAAAGAAAGCGCAGGCACCCAGTTGCTGACCGCCTTGCGTAAAGTGGCTTCCGGCCGCCCCTACATCAGCATCGAAGTGGCAGAACAACTGGCGATGAATGTCATGCCCGCGGATGACAACCTGCCGCATACTGCACTTTCAGACCGTGAGTTTGAGGTTTTCAGTCATCTGGTCAAGGGAAAGTCGATTACAGAAATCGGCGATTTTTTACATTTAAGCGTTAAAACCGTCAGCACCCATAAAATGCGGATTCTCCAGAAAATGAATATGACGAATCTGTCAGACCTGGTGCAATATGCCGTGGCGCATCACTTAATAAACAACGGTTCCTGAAGTTACACCCTCTCCCGCATCCTGCCTGCTCGCCTGGAAGCCTGTAGGAATATTCTTAACCTCCCCTCCACAAATCCGACAAGGCAAATCAGCATCGCCTGATATAAATCAAAGCGCCAATCCGCAATAATGGACACAAGCAAACAAAGCATTGTCCTACGTCAAGCGCATTATGAATTTATATATTGTCGAAGATTCTGTCCTGATTCAGAACCGCCTCATCCGTTTCGTGGAAGAAATCCCGGGGATGCATGTCGTCGGTGTATCCGGAGATGTCGACAGCGCTTACAACGGAGTCATTAACAGCAAGACCGACGCCATCATTCTTGATCTGCAACTGGGAACGGGTAATGGCCTGCAGTTATTAAAAGAAATCAAGCAACACAAACCTGAAATCAAAATTGTGATTCTGACCAATCACTCGACCGAAGATAACCGCCTTCACGCACTCCGCGCAGGTGCCGATGATTTTCTGGATAAGTCCACCGATTTTGAGCAAATTCAGAATATTTTGCACAGCTGGCAGCAACCGCTTGCCCCTCACAGAATTAATTAATCTTTCCTCCCCAGGAGACTTCTATGACTACCGCTCTTCACACATCCCGCCATACGAACCCACATGTTATGGTAAAAAATTTACCCGTCACAGTCTCCAATGAGGCTGGATGGCGTTGCCACGGCAACCTGTGGTCAAATTTGCGCGAGATCTGTGAACTGCTGCACATACCTGCCCCGGCATGTTCAGGCGAAGAAGAAGCACTGTTTCAGCATGTACGTTTCAAAGCCGGTCAACGCGTTCATACTATCGGTCAGGATTTCGACTCACTTTATATTGTGAACTCCGGCTTTTTGAAAACTGTGCTGATTGACGAATATGGTAATGAGCAAGTGCTGAGTTTCCCGATGAAAGGCGACTTACTCGGCATCGACGGCATTCACAATCAGCACCACGCATCAGAGGCAGTGGCCCTATCCGACTGCGACATCATTTTGCTGCCCTACAAAACATTTGCAGCGATGGGGCGCACCTACCCTGAGCTGGAAAATGCGATGTACGGCGTCATGAGCCGGGAACTGGTGCGCGAACAATCCATGATCGGCATGCTGAGCGCACTGAGTGCAGAAGCCAAGGTTGCCCGCTTCCTGACCAGTCTGGGTGAGAGTTTCAGCCAACTCGGCTATTCAGGCAAATGCTTCAATCTGCGTATGACACGTCATGAAATAGGCAGCTACCTCGGTCTGACACTGGAAACCGTCAGCCGTACCTTATCCGCATTTAATGAAATGGGGTTCATCAGCGTAGATCAGCGTGAAATCTGCTTACTGGATACGAATGCGTTAAAGACGCTGCGTCGCCTGCCTCCGGCAAAGGCAAGAAGCAAGGTCACTGAAAAAGTCACTGAAAAGGTATCCGTTCTGGTGGGGAAAAAATTATTGCCTCAATGGAGCAATGAAACTGTTGTCGCGGCATGAGAAAATTAAGCTAAACTCGCTGCTGAAATTTCTCATCAAGAAATAGTCAGAGCAATTTCAGGGAAATCCGCATCTTTCGTTTAGTGAAACAGATTGTTTTCGTAGAGAAAAACTCAACAGGAGCAATGACATGGCATACAAAACCGTACTGGTACACGTAGATGAATCTGCGCGTTCAGAACTCAGAGTCCAAATCGCCGCAGATATAGCAAAAGCAGAGAGCGCCCACCTGATCGGAACTGCTGTGACCGGTGTATCCCGCTTCATTTACCAGGACGGTAACATCAGTGCCAGCGACCCGAATCTGACAATTCACCTGAACTTTCTGAAAGAACGTGCAGAAAAAGCCGTTGCGCAATTTAATGCCAGTGCCGAAAAAATCGGTGTCAGTTCTTATGAAAGTATGATCGCAAACGATGAGGCTGGTGGCGGGATCGGCCTGCAGGCGAGATACAGTGATCTCGTTGTGATTGGCCAGACAAATCGCGAAGAACCTTCGCCATCTGTCCTGCCCGATTTTCCTGAATACATCGTCATGAATTCAGGCCGCCCCGTTCTGATTATTCCTTATGCGGGTGAATTCAAGACGATTGCCAAACGCCCCCTGATTTCCTGGGATGCCAGTCGCGAGGCTACGCGTGCATTAACAGATGCGCTGCCCCTGCTGAAACAGGCAGACCTGGTCCAGATTGCTATTTTCAACCCTAAATCCATTCCTGATGCACATGGTGAACAACCTGGGGCAGATATCGCACTTTATCTGGCAAGACATGGAATCAAGGTGGAAGTATCTGTTCACAAAACATCCACGGACATCGGCAACGCGCTCCTCTCGCTTGCGCACGACCTCGACAGTGATCTGCTGGTCATGGGCGGCTACGGCCATTCACGCTTCAGGGAAATGATCATGGGCGGTGTGACCAGAACCATCCTGGAGAGCATGACCATTCCGGTATTCATGTCCCATTAACACCATATTTTTAATACCGGAAACAATCGAATGGCATCCGCAAGGATGCCATTTTGTTTCAGCATAGTAATCAGCACTCTCCGCTTTGGCCACACCTTCAGAGGAATCCTGACCTGTTTCTGGTATTAGCCAGAACCCAATAGAGATTACAGTTAAAAACTCCTGTCATTTGATTCGACGCCATACGCAGCCGGTCAGAAGAATCATCTCTCCCGAGAGAAACTCACTTACTCTTCGCTGGCTTCCGGCAATTTGAGTCGTCCGGTGTGGTAGTCGTATTCATATACTTCACCATAACGCCCCCACTCAATTGCCACCTCAAGCACACGCTTGGCTTCATCCGCCTTCAGAAACTCCTCCAGCATTTCAAGCAGTGGCTGCTCTGACAGGCTGCCGCTATCTTCGATTTCCAGATTATTTCGGATATGCGATGCCAGTGGCACATGAATCAACAACTGCTGCCCGAATAGCTCCTGCTTCTCAGCCTGTTCCGCCTCATAATATTTTTTACCCAGCGCAGACAGAATAATGTCACCTTTTTCAAGTACCGCAAATCCAAGCAGGCTCAGCGCCTCATAAGTCGGGAACAATTCTTCATCCGATAATTCGGCCTCCTCTGCCAGTTGCGGTAAGTCAGCACGTCCATTGAACGGCGCTTCGGCAATCATGTCCAGCACCGCTTCAATACGACTGACGTCGGTATCAGGCAGGCGATAACCGATATGCCGTGTATTCGGCGCATCCGAAGCCGCTTCATGTGTATGCCGCATTGTCATCAGACCATAAATTTCATCCATCAAGGCACGGACTTCGACAGCTTCAACATGGCGTGGGCGCGGCAAATCAATCTTGACTTCACAGCGGACAGTTCCAGGGTCACTGGAAAGAATAATGATCCGGTCCGCCATCATGACCGCCTCTTCAATATTATGAGAAACGATCAGAATTCCCTTGGTCGAAATCTTTTTCTCTTCCCACAAATCCAGCATGTCATTCCGCAGCGTTTCGCCGGTCAGCACATCCAGTGCGGAAAAGGCTTCGTCCATCAGTAAAATATCCGGATTTGTTACCAGAGCGCGGGCGATACCAACACGCTGCTTCATACCGCCGGATAACTCCCTCGGCAACGCGCCGCCAAAGCCAGCCAGACCAATCAGCTCCAACACAGCATCTGCCCGTTGTTCACGCTCGTCTGCAGGCACGCCCTGCGCCTCCAGTCCAAGCTCCACATTCTGCTGGACAGTCAGCCACGGAAACAAGGCAAAAGACTGAAACACCATGGCCACGCCAGCCACCGGCCCGTAGATATGCTGATCACGATAGGCTACCCGCCCTTTATCGGCAGGAATCAATCCAGCCATGATGCGCAGCAATGTCGACTTACCTGAGCCAGACTTGCCAAGCAGAGCAACAATTTCACCTTCTTTCAGCTGGAAATCCACTTTGTCCAGAATCAGGCGGGATTTGCCATCAGCGGCTTTGAAAGATTTAGCAACCTGATTCAGGTCAATCAGTAAATTCTGTGTCATCGGTATTCTCCAGACTGACTCTGCCGGCTTCGGCCATCGTCAGTCTCATTATTTTGATAATACAATCAGCACGCACTAGCGGGAGGGCATGCCGGTCAGCGAATATGATCCTCTGCCAGCAAATACAGTTTGCGCCAGAAAAAGCGATTCAATAAGGTCACAAAAATACACATGATTCCGATACCCAGTGCAATACGGTGAAAATCTCCGGCCTCGGTCATCTGTTTGATATAACTTCCAAGCCCATCAGCCACCAGAGTCGTTTTACCCCAGGTCACATATTCTGCAACGATACTGGCGTTCCAGGAACCACCGCTCGCTGTGATGGCACCCGTAATAAAACTGGGGAAAATCGCCGGCAGATAAACACGTTTCCATTTCAGCCAGCCACTCAGCCCCAGATTGTCTGCAGCCAGACGAAGCTCATTCGGAATCGTCGATGCCCCGGCAACCACATTAAACAAGATATACCACTGGGTACCAAAAACCATCAACGGGCTGAGCCAGATGTTCGGTGAAAGATCCAGTGCCAGCATCACAAACACTACCAGCGGAAACATGAGATTGACTGGAAAGGCAGCCAAAAACTGCGCAACCGCCTGCACCTGTTGGGAATACTGAGGGCGCAAACCGATCCACACCGCAATCGGCACCCAGACAAGCGATGCCAGTCCGATCAGCAACATTACCCGCAACAATGTGATGAATCCGAGCCCGACGACGTGCAAGGCTTCGTGCCAGCCGACATCACTGTGAATGAAACTTATCAAGCGATAAATAGCCAGCAGCGTTATCAGGATCAAGCCTGTATCCCATAAACGGGACCAGAAAGGACTGACGAGTTTTTTCCTCGCTTTTTCAGAAGTACCGTCATGATGGACACTAAACCAGCCGAGCACACGTCCTAAACGACTCCAGAATTTCTCTGTCCATCCGCGTACCCAGCGGCTGTTGCGCATCCAGTCCAGCAACCACGATTGTTGTGCTGTTTCCCCCTGAGATTCCTCAAAGCGGAATTTATCTGCCCAGGCCAGCAATGGACGGAAAAACAGTTGGTCATACAACAGAATTCCGGTCAGCATGGCGGCGATTGCCCAGGCAATTGCCGGTCCATTTTTCGCTTCAATGGCAACGGCAATATAAGAACCAATCCCTGGCAACTTGATGTCCTGACCAGCGACGGAAATCGCCTCTGCAGCCACCAGGAAAAACCATCCTCCGGACATGGACATCATCATGTTCCATAACAGTCCAGGCATCGCAAAGGGCAACTCAAGACGCCAAAACCGCTGCCATCCCGACAACCGGAAAATATGTGCCGCTTCCGCTAATTCAGAAGGC
Source organism: Cognatundibacterium griseum (assembly GCF_014284195.1). Taxonomy (GTDB): domain Bacteria; phylum Pseudomonadota; class Gammaproteobacteria; order Burkholderiales; family Burkholderiaceae_D; genus Undibacterium; species Undibacterium griseum. Next base: position 746,982 of record NZ_JACOGC010000002.1, on the reverse strand, counting down.
ACATTCCGCATCGACTGGTATAAGCTGAACGCCATATTCCAGGCCTGGGAAGTGAATATCGCAAAAATAGCGGCACACTCCACGCCCAGTAAATTTCCCGGAAACAGCGCAATGAATGGTGCAATCGCAATCGCCTGAAAACCGAGAATTGGGACGGACTGCAAAATGTCCAGTGCAGGAATCATGATCTTTTCAGCTGCGGCATATTTCACAGCCACAGCAGCAAAAATCAGACTGAACAGTAAAGAAAATCCAAGCGCAGTAAACATCCGGAGAATGGTGCGCAGAAGATAATAAGGCAAATGAAACGGATCCAACGACACTTGCAATGCTTCTCCGACCAGAAAAGGCCGACTCATCTGCATTGCTGCAAAGGCAAATACACTCAGCAACGCAAGAATCAAAGGTAATAATGCCCAGTCCCAGCGGTTTGGGCCTGTGTCTTCCCGTGGTTCCTCACCCGTTTGAAGTTTAAATAATTCAAACATTGACGATCTCCCAGGTAACGACTGATCCGGAAATAAATAAAATAAAACTTAACAAACGACCTCCCCTGCTGTTGATGCCTGTCAGGCGAAACAATTGCATACGTCTGCTCACACTCAATGCCGTAATTATTACCTGCATTGAATCTGAAAAGTGATTGGATAAGTAGGAAGTCAGCGAATGCTGTTTGGAACTACTCCCCGCCGTCTGGCAAGGTAGTAGCAGAGTTTCTGCTTTACATTGCCATGTTGTAATTAGAAGATAATCTACAACTATAACTGTCCACAGAATCAACTCCGAAATGATGAAGTCCGCACTCTAACACAGGGAGCTATCTGCTCACAATATGCTGCGTCGCGGAATTTATAAAAAATTTCAGGATGAATGTGTCGGGGCAAAACATCGTGTATCATCGTGTATCAATTACCGGAGGAATGCGTTTTTCCTGCCTTCAAAATATCAATCAGATCACGCCTCTCCTGTTCAATTGCAAAATCCAGTGCCGTCATGCCTTTGTCATTTTTCAGATCCGGGTCAGCACCTTCATCCAGTAACAGATGGAAAACGGCGGCCCGCCCGGAGCGCGCCGCCATCATTAAAGGCGTGGTTTTATTCGGCGACTCCGCATCGATGTAGGCATAATGTTCCAGCAAGATAGCGACTACTTCCGTGTTGCCACTGGCCGCAGCATAATGCAATGCGGTCCATCCCGGCTGATTCACTTCCGCACCTGCGTCAATGAGTTGTGAAACTGCCGCCGCATTCCCTAAAAAACTGGCAATCATTAATGCGGTATCGCCATTTTTTGCTCTCGCTCCCACCCTGATATCCGGTGTGTGCAGCAATACATCAACCACACGCATTGCCTTTTCTCGCAATGCAATCATCAATATTGTTTCGCCGCGCTCGCCTTCCACAGAGTTAACATCCATTCCTTGCTGTAAAAAATTTTTAACAGTTTCTGCATCATTAAAACGGATCGCAAACAAAAAATCTGCATAAGAATCCGCATACGAATCTGTCGGGCAACCCAGCCATAAACAAAAGGTCAGCAATACGCAAGCGATACGGGATAGCATCACAATCCTCGCTGGGCGAACTGAAACAAATCAAAAAAATTCTGCGTTGTCACGGTCTGTACCTGATGCGCCGGAATGCCTTTAAGATCGGCGAGAAATTCACCGACATGGCGCACAAATCCGGGCTCATTCATTTTCCCGCGATGCGGTGCGGGTGCCAAGTAAGGTGAATCAGTTTCAATCAGGATTCTGTTTAAAGGCAAAGCTTTTGCCACTGCCTGTAAATCTTTCGCACTCTTAAAAGTCAGTATGCCGGAAAAAGAAATGTAAAACCCCATCTCCACTGCGGCAAGCGCAACCTCCAGAGACTCTGTAAAACAATGCATGACACCGGCCACACCACCATTATCCGTTCCCGCCCCCTCTTCCTGCATGATGCGGATCGTATCTTCAGCAGCGGAACGGGTATGGATGATCAGTGGTTTCCGACTCAAGCGGGAAGCACGGATATGCTGGCGAAAACGTCCACGCTGCCACTCCAGATCACCCTTCAGGCGAAAATAATCCAGGCCGGTTTCTCCGATTGCGATGATTTTAGGATGCCGGGCCAGTTCGACAAGCTGCTCCGCAGTCGGTTCAGGCGTATCTTCATAATCGGGATGTACGCCGACGGAAGCATAAATGTGAGGATACCGCTCTGCCAGTTCAAGCACTTGCGGGAAATCGGGTAAATCAACCGATACACACAAAGCATGACTGACGCCGTTATCCTGCATTTTCTGCAAAATTTCCGGCATACGGATGGCAAGCTCAGGGAAATTAATGTGGCAATGGGAATCAACGTACATAACGGGCCATTCAGTGTATTCAAAAATTGGTGTGCGCGTGCTCAGACCAAGAAACGATGAGTAGCCGGACAGAAGTCCGGCGAGATGACGATCAGCGTTGACCGATGACGTCCAGCACAGCTTGCGCAGAAACGCCGGCAGTATCTCTCAGCAGGGTATGGTGCATGGCCATAAATCTGTCCTTCAGATTATTTTGCAAGACATCATCATTTAACTGCGTCCAGATTGCCTCTGCCATCGCTTCCGGCGTGGCGGCTGACTGTAAAAATTCAGGAACAACAAATTCACCTTCCAGAATATTTGGCAGCCCGACCCATGGCTGATACCCCATATGCTTGAGAATCTGCCAGGATGCTTCCATCATCTTATACGCAATGACCATTGGCTTTTTAAATAAAGCCACTTCCAGAGATGCCGTACCAGAAGCCACCAACACTGCATCTGCTGCGGCAATCGCCGTATGAGAGCGGCCATCAATCAGCAGTACTGGAACACCCTCCAGTTTCGCTGCCACTACCAGCTGAATGTAATAGCTGCGCTGCGCATTGCCAGCCATCGGCACAACGATCTGTAAGTTAGGTTCACGATCTGTGAGGATTTTTGCTGCACGGATAAAAGCTTCCGTATTGTATTTAATCTCTGACATCCGGCTACCCGGAAGTATCGCCACCACTTTAAATCGCGGATCCAGGCCAAGCTCCTCACGTGCTGCAGCCGTATCTATTTCCAGAGGAATCACCTGAGCGAGCGGATGACCGACATAGGTGACGGGAATACCCGCATTTCGGTAAATTTGTTCTTCAAATGGAAAAACAACCAGCATGTGAGACACTGCTCGGGCGATCTTTTTAATTCGTCCACCACGCCAGGCCCAGATAGACGGGCTAATATAATGCATGGTAGGAATACCAGCCTGACGCAATTCAATCTCCAGATCAAGATTAAAATCCGGCGCATCGACACCGATAAATACGTCGGGCTTCTCATTTAAAAGCTGCTCACGCAGCTGCCTGCGTATACCGCTGATTTCCCGATAGTGACGAAGCACTTCAAACAATCCCCGGACCGACAGCTTCTCCATCGGCCAGTCATTAATAAAACCGTATTCGGCCATGCGCGGCCCGCCAATTCCGTGTATGCGCGCATCGGGTATACGCGGACGCAACCCGGATAGCATCCGGGCAGCGAGCATATCGCCGGATGTTTCGCCGGCGACCATCGCAATGACTGGTTTTTCTGTAAGGGACATGTGATGACTGACTGCCGTCAGATGATTAACGGACAATGCCGCGTGTTGATTCGTTCAGGAATTCACGCATCAACGAGACTTGAGATGCGGCTGCCGGATCCAGCGTTTCCTCATAGCTGTGCAACGCGACTTTGGCTTCCTCCAGCGTCAGTCCTGATTTGTAGGTCAGCTTGTAAGCATGGCGAATTGCATTCAGCTGGGCACGGTCAAAACCTCTGCGTTTCAGACCTTCCAGATTCACGCCATGCGCCTGCGCCGGATTTCCCGACAGCAGGACAAAAGGTGGCACATCTTGCGTCAGGCTGGTATTCATCCCGACAAACGCATGGGCCCCGATCTTGCAGAATTGATGAACAGCGGAAAAACCGCTCATGATCACCCAGTCACCAATCTGCACATGCCCTGCAAGCGCTGCATTATTGGAGAAGATCGTGTGGTTACCGACTGTGCAATCATGGGCAATGTGCACATATGCCAGGAACCAGTTGTCGTTTCCGATTTTGGTGATACCTCTGTCCTGAGCAGTACCGCAATTAAACGTACAGAATTCACGAATTAAATTCCGGTCACCGATTTCAAGATAAGTGATCTCACCGCCATATTTTTTGTCCTGAGGTGGTCCGCCTATTGAAGAAAAAGCATGAAAATGGTTATCCCGCCCAATCGTCGTATGCCCATCAATGACGACATGTGAACCGATCTTTGTCCCCGACGCAATGCGTACATGCGGACCGATAATGGCATAAGGCCCAACCTCAACGGAGCTGTCCAGCTGAGCCTGGGGATCAACCAACGCTGTTGAATGAATTGGCATTATTTCTCCGCGGCATCGTCTGTTGTGCGCATAGTGCACATCAACTCACCTTCGAGGGCAAGCTGTCCATCCACCGTCCCTTTGGCTTTATATTTCCAGATGCCACGGGCCACCTTCAGAATTTCAACTTCCATTTTCAACTGATCGCCAGGTTCAACCGGCCGTTTAAACCGCGCGCCGTCAATTCCAAGGAAGTAAACGATCGTTTTGTCGTCAGGTTTTTGTCCCATAGTCAGGAAAGACAGAATAGCGGCTGTCTGCGCCAGTGCCTCGATCATTAACACACCCGGCATGACCGGTTTATTTGGAAAATGTCCGTTAAAGAACTCTTCATTCGCTGTCACATTTTTGATTGCAGTGATAGTTTTTCCGCTTTCCCAGTTTAATACCCGGTCCACCAGCAGCATCGGATAACGATGTGGCAAATATTCTTTAATTTCGTTAATGCAAAGTGTATTCATGATGTCTTTTCAGTCAATGTTTTGATTGTCTTTTCCAGCTGGCGAATTTTTTCGCGCATACCGGATAAATTACGAACGATAGCAGCAGTTTTTTCCCAATCCGCATTTTTTGCCAAAGGATAAAAACCCGTATATTGCCCAGGTTCGAGAATGGATCTCGATACCATGCTGCCAGAAGAAATGTGAACATGATCAACGATAGTCAGGTGTCCCAGAACCATCGCTGCGCCCCCAAACGTACAGTGTTTGCCAATTTTTGCGCTACCGGCAACACCAACACAGCCCGCCATTGCTGTATGCTCGCCAATATGGCAGTTATGGCCTATCTGAATCTGATTATCAAGTTTGACGCCATTTTCAATAATCGTATCTGCGAGTGCACCACGGTCAATGCTGGTGTTGGCACCTACCTCAACGTCATCACCGATCATGACGCGTCCAGTTTGCGGTATCTTGATCCAGGAACCGCGTTCATTGGCAAAACCAAAGCCATCCGCACCGATCACTGCTCCGGAATGAATAATGCAACGCTGACCAAGCTCGCAATAGCCATAAATACTGGCATTGGCATGAATCACTGTGCCGCGTCCGATGCGAACACCACGACCAATAGACACCCCTGCATGAATCACGACATCGTCTTCAATCACCGCCTCTGCCTCAATACTGACATGCGGGCCAATGCTCGCACTGGGTGCAATCGCTGCGTGCGGGCTCACCCAGGCGGCAGGATGAATGCCTTTTACAGGGGCTAGCGCCGTCAGGGATGCAAAATATTGGGCGGAACGGGCAAAATAAACGTAAGGATTCGAGGTCAGAATGCATACCCCCCGATACTGGGATGATATCTGCGCGTAATCTGTCTCCGTCAGTATCAATGCTGCAGCATGGGTAGACGCTGCCTGCTGACGGAACTTGGGATTTGAAAGGAAGGTGATATGAGATTGGCCGGCATCACTTAAAGGAGCAATGCCGGTTACTGTCAGGTCTGGTGAACCAATTAATTGACCACCGAAGCGATCGACCAATTCTCCCAGCCGAGTGCTTGTCGTGGTCATGGCTTACTTGGCGAGTGCTTTAAGAACCTTGTCGGTAATATCAACGCGAGGATTAAAATAAACAGCATCCTGCAGAACGATGTCGTATTTTTCTGTTTCTGCAATTTGCTTCACAACTTTATACGCTCTGTCGACCAGTGCAGCGATTTCTTCGTTTTTCCGCTGATTCAGATCTTCATTAAAAATCCGCTGTTTGCGTTTGAAGTCCTGATCCAGATCAGCCAGCTCACGCTGCCGCTTGATTCTTTCCGACTCAGACAGGACAGGAGAATCTTTGTCCAGTTTTTCAGCCATCGCTTTGATACGGGTTGCAAGATCCTGCAACTCTTTACCACGCTTGGAAAATTCCTGTTCAATCTTCGCCTCTGCGGCTTTTGCCGGTGCAGATTCGCGGATAACACGCTGTGAATCAAAAATCGCGATTCTGGAATCCTGTGCTTGCGCCTGAGATAAACCCACAAAGCAGGCCGCACAAATCACCAGACGCTGCAACAATTTGAACGGGGTAATATGCTGACTCAAAATAATCTCCGTAACCTCTATGGCAAAACTAATTAAAAACCCGTACCCATCTGGAACTGGAAGGCTTGCTTCTTATCATCCGGTTTTGCATTCAGCGCACGACCAAAACTGAGCTTCAGCGGCCCTACAGGAGATATCCAGCTGATACCGATACCGGCGCCGAAACGCAGGTCGCTCCAACGCATTTTCTGTCCTTCATCAAATACCTGGCCACCATCCAGGAAAGTGAACCAGCGCAAAGATTTATCTGCGCCAGGGAAAGGAATCTGTAATTCTACATTACCCAGAACCCGGCTGGCGCCGCCGGTCGCATTGCCATATGGGTCTTTTGTACCCAGCGATGAAGGCTCATAGCCACGCACAGAACCGATACCACCAGCATAGAAGTTCTTGAAAATCGGGTATGGCTTACTGCCAATTCCATGACCGTAATCAAATTCGCCGTTTAAAGCCAGTGTTACTGAGCGGTAAATAGGCTTGAAATACTGAGCATTGTAAATAGCGCGGTAGTATTTGAAATTACCAATCGCGGCCAACTCCAGATTGGCGCGCTGATAACGGCCAATCGTCGGCGTCAGGACACTGTCGCGGCTATCGCGCTGCCAGGCGACTGTCATCGGGAACGAATTCGTTGTCGCAGTTCCCACGCCATAGTAAGGATCAGTAGGATCTTTGACACCGTCACCATAGGCAGCAACGTAGCGCAAATAAGCCTGCGGACTACCTGTAATATAAGTTTCTACTTTTGTCCGTTCAAAACCCTGGCCAAAGAATACGGTATCCACCTCTGAGAATGGGACGCCAAAACGCAGGTTAGCACCGGTCGTCTGTACCCGGTAATCACCGATACTGCCAATAATCGGACGTGTTGTTCTCAGATAAGCTTCTACGCTGCGGCTAATGCCGTCATCCGTGAAATATGGGTCAGTATGCGCCAGAGCAACCGTGCGGTACTGGCGGCTGGTATTGATTTCAAGACCAATGGTATCACCGCTGCCAAAAGCGTTAGCCTGCTGGATAGCGCCTGTCAGCGTCAATCGTTCCGCGCTGGAGTAGCCTGCACCAAAAGTCAGATTACCGGTCGGTTTTTCTGTGACCGACAAATTCACGTCCACCTGATCCGTACTGGTGGCCACTTCCGGCGTCTCAAGTTTTACGTCACCAAAATAACCAAGACGCTCCACACGGTCTCTGGACGCTTTGATTTTCTCACCGTCATACCAGGAGCTCTCAAACTGACGGAATTCACGGCGGATTACTTCATCCCGCGTACGGGTATTACCAGCCAGATTGATGCGCCGGACATAAACCCGTTTTCCACCATCAACGAAAACGGTGAACGCCACTTCTTTCTTTTCTTTATCCAGAATCGGATTAGCATTCACATTCGCAAAAGCGTAACCAAAATTCCCCATGCGCTCAGAAATCCGTTTAGTGCTCTCGGTCAGACGGGCGGCATTGTAAATATCCCCCTTCTTTAACAACATTAACGATTTCAACTCATCTTCGCGCCCATACATGTCGCCCTCAAGCTTGATGTCGGAAATCGTGTATTTATCACCCTCGGTCAGATTGATGGTGATGTATATATCTTTTTTATCCGGAGTGATCGAGATCTGGGTAGACAGAATCTGCATTTCCAGATAACCGCGGTTCTGATAAAACGAACGCAGCGTTTCAATATCGCCTGATAATTTTTGTTTGGAATACTGGTCAGCTTTGGTGTACCAGGAGAACCAGGTTGGCGTATTCAATGCCATCAGGTCACGCAGCTCGCTATCTGAAAAAGCCTTGTTTCCGATAATATTAATCTGCGCAATACGGGCAATCTCACCTTCATTCACCGCAAAAGTCACTTTCACGCGATTGCGTTCAATCGGCGTGATTGTTGTGGTGATCTGCATCCCGTACAAACCTTTGGACAAGTACTGTCGCTTCAGCTCCTGCTCAGCGCGGTCAACAGTCGCCTTATCGAAAATTCTGGACTCACCAATACCGATATCTTTCAGCGCTTTAACCAGCGCGTCTTTTTCGAATTCTTTTGTGCCGGTAAATTCAACACCTGCAATCGTTGGACGCTCATCCAGTAATACAACCAGAACTCCGTTCTGTTCTTCAATCTGGATATCCTTGAAAAAACCTGTTGCATACAAGGATTTGATCGCAGCCGTACTTTTTGCATCATCAAAAACCTCACCCACTTTCACGGGCAGATAGCTGAATACAGTGCCGGCTTCCGTCCTTTGCAAACCTTCGACACGAATATCCTTGACTGTAAATGGCTGAATGGCAAAGGCACTGCCGGAGCAGACTGCGAATGCGGCCAATGCGATGGAACGAAGGGGGAAATTTGGCAAAGTGAATCGCTCAATATGTAATTTCATTGGGTGTACAGTTCTTTCAATACTCTCAATTATGCTATCTGAAATGAGTCTTTATCATTAAACCGGCTATTATGACATCAGTCTTGCGATGTCATTAAAAAAAGCGATAGCCATGATCGCCATTAATAACGCAATGCCTGCCCGTTGCGCCATTGCACTAAAACGTTCAGATACCGGTTTGCCAGTCAAAACTTCCAGCGAATAATACAACAAATGGCCGCCATCTAACACCGGAACGGGGAGCAAATTCATGACACCCAGACTGATACTGATCAATGCCAGAAAACTGAGAAAACTGATCCACCCGGAGCGGGATGTCTGACCGGCATAGTCTGCGATGGTCAGGGGGCCGGTGATATTTTTTAAGGACGCCTCACCAGTCACCATTTTGCCCAGCATTTTCAGGCTCAAAATACTGGTATCAAACGTCTTTTGCGCACTTTGAGCAATAGCTTCAGCCAAAGTACTGCGCACGGTCAGCATTTCTGGCGTCAGCGTAAGCTGCACTTTCAGACGTCCGATTGTTTTACCATTTACCGTATCGACAACCGGGGTCGCATCGATATCCAATTCCTGAGCCTGCCGCAATACATGCAATTTTAATTTCATCCCGGCAGAGGCATTGATTATTTCCGTCAAAGCGAGACCATCAAGCACCGGACGATTATTGATCTGCGATATGACGTCCCCCTGCTTCAGACCGGCCGCCTGTGCGGGGCCATCAGGCAGGATCTGTCCCAATACTGCTGGTGGCCGCTGAACGGAAAAACCTAACTGGGTCAGAAAATCACCTTCCAAATCCTGATTACTCAGATGAGTGAGTGGCAGCGTGACTATTCGTTCACCAGAAATACTGTGATTGTCGTCGATGATCTGTCGGCTGACCGCAATTTCAGCATCCTTTTTTTCGAGACCGCGTTGCATCAGAATCCAGTGGACATCATTCCAGCTACGCACAGACTGCCCATTAATGCGTTGAATCAGATCGCCCTGCCGCAAACCCGCATGGTAGGCAACCGAATCGGCAGATGGAACACGTATTTTGGCAACCGGTTCAGGAATGCCATGTACGAATAAAACCGTGTAGAGAAAAATTGCCAGCAAAAAATTAGCCACCGGACCAGCAGCAACGATGATGATGCGCCTCCATACCGATTGACTACAAAATTCCCGCGCCATATCGGCGGGAGCAATCGGCACGCCCCCCTGCTCCCGGACATCCAGCATTTTCACATAGCCGCCAAGAGGGAGCATGGAAATCGCCCATTCGGTCTGATCTTTACCCAGTTTCCTCGAATAAATGATTTTTCCCATTCCGACAGAAAACCGCAGCACTTTGACACCGCACAAGCGCGCCGCCAGATAATGACCGAACTCATGAATGGTAACCAGGGTACCGATTGCCACCATGAAGGCAACGATGGTCTGTATCAGTGTCATGATGCGATGAGGTCGCTGGCTACAAGCCGGGTACGGGCATCGGCAGCCAGAATACTTTCGATATCATGTGCCGAATCGATTTCAATCTGATTCAGGCATCGTTCAATAATCTGATCAATCATACGAAAACCAATTTTTCCATCTAAAAACGCTTGGACAGCAACTTCATTACTTGCGTTCAATATCGTTGGCGCAGAGCGACCAGCCCCGAGTGCCTGATAAGCAAGATCCAGACACGGGAAACGCTGAAAATCTGGCGCTTTAAAATTCAGCTGCCCCACCTTAATCAGGTCAAGCGGGCTGACGCCAGAATCAATCCGTTCAGGATAGGCCAGACCATAAGCGATTGGTGTGCGCATATCCGGATTTCCCAGTTGCGCCAAAACCGAGCCATCCGCATAAGACACCATGGAATGAATCACGCTTTGCGGATGAATCACTACCTCAATCGACTCTGCAGGTGCAGAAAATAGCCAGTGCGCCTCGATAACTTCCAGCCCTTTGTTCATCATCGTGGCAGAGTCAATCGATATTTTTTTGCCCATCACCCAGTTAGGATGTGCAATCGCCTCTTCAGGCGTCACCTTGTCCAGACTGGCAATATCCCGTTTCAGGAAAGGGCCACCAGATGCAGTCAGTAAAATTTTACGCACCCCGCGCTGCGCCATCTGGCCATCGTAATTCTCTGGGAGACACTGGAAAATCGCATTATGCTCACTGTCGATAGGCAGCAATACAGCACCGCTGGCTTTTATCGCATCCATGAACAGCGCGCCTGACATCACGAGTGCTTCCTTATTTGCCAGTAAAACCTTTTTACCTGCCCTCGCGGCCGCTAAGGATGCAGGCAAACCTGCAGCACCAACAATTGCCGCCATGACCGTGTCGCATCCTGATGCAGAGGCTACCTCGCACAATGCCTCAGGACCATGCATGATCTGTACACGACCAGCTTCAGTCCCGGCCAACAGTTTGTGCAGCGCATCGGCCGCTTCAGCCGTCCCCACCACAACTACCTCTGGACGATATCCCCGGCATTGCTGCGCCAGTTTCTCTACCTGTGTATGCGCGGTCAGCGCATAAATACTATAACGCTCCGGATGCCGGCCAATGACATCCAGAGTGGAAACACCGATCGACCCTGTCGATCCCAAAATACAAACACGCTGCGTCATCTCTATGCTCACTGCTCTTATTTTTACGATTAATGCCACATTTCCAGCAATACTGCGAGAGGCAGTACCGGTATCAGAGCGTCAATCCTGTCCAACACTCCGCCGTGACCGGGCAAAAGCTGGCTGCTGTCTTTCATTCCGACCCGGCGCTTCAAAAGAGATTCGAACAAATCACCAATGACGCTTGCGGCGCAAAGTAAAGTCATCACGGCAGCAAGCATGATCCAGCCTTTGCGCAACCATATCTGACTGGCGAATGTATCCTGTAATTGTGGAATTTGTGTCGAAATCGCAGACAAGACAAGAACTGCGCACCAGCCGCCAATTGCACCCTCCCAGGATTTCCCCGGAGAAATAGAAGGTGCCAATTTGCGTTTCCCGAAAGCTTTACCGGCAAAATAGGCAGCAATATCAGCAATCCAGACGATACACATCACCGACAGCAGATACAACGGAGACATCCGGAACAATACAGCCATTGCGATGAAACATCCGAATATGCTGATGCCATACAGCGTGCTCAATATGCCATTTGAAAAACCAAAATCCGGCAAGCCCTTAAGTAACAGCGGGGTAAGACGCAACGCCCAAAATGCCACGCATAGGGCAAATAGCAGCAGGGTCGAAAAACTTTCCAGATGAAATAATAAAAAACCAAAGAAACCGGTCCACAGCACCGACATAACAACAGGCGCAGGTTTTTTAAATAAACGCTGACACTCCCAGATTGCCGCTCCGAAAAACAAAACAGCAACGAACGAGAAAGCAATATAGTTGGCCGAATACAGCACCGGCAACAAGATGCCAAGCAGTACCAATGCGGTAATGACGCGGGTTTTTAACATCAGCTACTTTCAAAAAATTATTTTCCGGAACAGGATAGAAAACCCGGCTCCCGGCATTCCGGGATTAAAAATCAATAATCGGCCAATATAATGACACTAAAAAAGAAGCTTAAATCCCAGTGACCCGCCAGCCGACAAAAAATCACCGTTCGTACCCGCCATGCTGAAAACATGTGCGGACAGGAACGGTTGTTTTTTATTTCTGATCGCCTGACTCATGAAGCGATGCGGTACGCAAGGGCTTATACCGTCAATACTTCTTTTTCTTTCTCAGCCAGTAATTTGTCCACTTCGGCAACAAATTTGTCGGTCAATTTCTGGATATCATCCTGCGCGCGGCGCTCATCATCTTCTGAACACTCTTTATCCTTCAACATTTTCTTCAGCGACTCATTGGCATCGCGACGAATATTGCGGATAGCAATCTTGGCCCCCTCGCCCTCGGTCTTGACCAGTTTCACCATTTCTTTACGGCGCTCCTCAGTCAGCGGCGGCGTAGGAACACGAATCATGTCTCCCTGACTGGAAGGATTAAGACCGAGGTCGGAATCACGGATCGCTTTCTCAATGACGCTCAACATCTTTTTTTCCCACGGCTGCACACCGATGGTACGGGCATCAATCAAAGTCAGGTTTGCCACCTGGCTCAGATTGGTCGGCGAACCGTAATAATCCACCATCACATGATCCAAAATACCGGTGTGCGCGCGGCCTGTCCGGACTTTTGCCAGATCAGCCCTCAGAGTCTCAATCGACTTCTGCATGCGCTGATCACTGTTTTTTTTAATTTCTGCTACGGTCATACTGTCCTCCTGTACATCATTCTGGGCATTCTATGCGCCAAAAAATCTTATCAAAATCAACTCATCCAATCGGAAAGGCTGCATTATACGTGGACTAAGGTTCCCTCGTCTGCCCCCATAATGACATTCTTCAGCGCACCCGGCTTCACGATTGAAAATACTTTAATTGGAAGCTTCTGATCCCTGCACAAGGCAAACGCGGTTGCATCCATTACCTGCAAATGGCGGGAAATAGCCTCGTCAAAAGAGATTGTGCTAAAGCGGGTCGCATTCAGATCTTTTTTGGGATCTGCTGTGTAGACCCCATCCACCTTGGTCGCTTTGAGCACAATTTCAGCGCCGATTTCCGAGCCGCGTAATGCAGCGGCCGTATCAGTCGTAAAGAAAGGATTACCCGTCCCTGCCGCAAACACAACAACCTTTCCTTCTTCCAGGTATTGCAGTGCCTTGGGGCGGACATACGGTTCAACAACCTGCTCAATGCCGATTGCAGACATCACACGGGCAGTGATGCCAACCTGGCGCATGGCGTCCGCCAGAGCCAGTGAATTCATGACGGTTGCCAACATTCCCATGTAGTCTGCAGTTGCACGATCCATACCCTGAGCTCCGGGGGCAACACCGCGGAATATATTACCGCCACCGATCACAATGGCCAGCTCAACACCAAGGCGGGATATCTCAGCCACATCCGCAACCATACGCTCAATCGTGGCGCGGTTAATGCCAAACGGATCATCACCCATCAGGGCTTCGCCAGAGAGCTTCAAGAGCACACGCTTGTAAGCAGGTTTTGTCATGACAGGACTCCTTCTGGAAAATTAAAATTAGTAAAACAAAAAATCATTTGATCTGTGCAATCTGCACCAATTACACAAATCGAATAAAACTTCATTTCCTGCTGTTTAGTAAGCACCTTAAAAAAACGGGCCTTTCGGCCCGTTTTCTGTTACGCCTGATTACGCTTGTTTTGCTGCAGCCACCTGAGCTGCCACTTCTGCTGCGAAATCATCCACTTTCTTTTCGATGCCTTCACCAACAACAAACATCGTGAACGCCTTAACAGACGTATTGCATGCTTTCAGCATCTGCTCAACAGTCTGTTTATCGTTTTTAACGAAAGGTTGATTCAGCAAAGAAACTTCTTTCAGGAATTTTTGCACAGAGCCTTCAACCATCTTTGCTGCGATATCAGCTGGCTTACCGGATTCAGCCGCTTTTTGCTCCGCAACAGAACGCTCTTTTTCGATCAGTTCGACAGGAACCTGTTCTGTCGACAGGGAAACCGGTTTCATCGCTGCGATGTGCATTGCCACATCTTTACCAACCTGCTCATCAGCACCATCAAATTCCACGATCACGCCAATACGTGTGCCGTGCAGATAAGACGTCAGTTTTGCCGGTGTTTCGAAACGGGCAAAACGGCGGAAAGACATATTTTCACCAATCTTACCAACCAATGCAGCACGCACTTCCTCAACCGTCTTACCTTCGAGTGGCAACGCACCCAAAGCAGCGACGTCAGCCGGATTGTGTTCAGCAACCAGTTTTGCACAGGCGTTAGCCAGAGCGATGAAATCATCATTTTTGGTCACGAAATCGGTTTCGCAATTAACTTCGATCAGCGCGCCAACATTACCAGCGATATGAGAAGCAACCACGCCTTCTGCAGTAATACGGGAAGAAGCTTTAGATGCCTTGCTACCCAGTTTCACACGCAGAATTTCTTCTGCACGATCCATATCACCATCAGCTTCCGTCAAAGCTTTTTTGCATTCCATCATTGGCGCATCCGTCTTTGCGCGCAACGCGCCAACCATTGCTGCTGTAATCGCTGCCATGTCATTCTCCTAATTCAGTAGTGCCTCAGGCACCGATCATCAAATTTAGTTTAAAAAAAAGGGCGACCACAGTTGCCCCATTTTTCATTCCCGGCTCGCGTCAGCAAGCCGGGTGAGTTACTTCAACAAGATTACGCTTGCTCAACTTCCACAAATTCGTCAGAGCCTGGCTTTACTGCTTCCAGAACTTCATTGACTGCATTTGCGCGACCTTCCAGAATCGCATCTGCAACACCGCGTGCATACAGAGCAATCGCTTTGGAAGAGTCATCGTTACCAGGGATAACATAAGTGACGCCTTCCGGGGAGTGGTTAGTATCAACCACGCCGATCACAGGAATACCCAGCTTGGCCGCTTCAGTGATTGCGCCCTTGTGGTAACCAACGTCAACTACGAAGATTGCATCAGGAATGCCGCCCATATCCTTGATACCACCGATGGATTTTTGCAGCTTGATCATTTCGCGCTGGAACATCAGCGCTTCTTTTTTAGACAGCTTTTCAACAGAGCCGTCTTCGATCGCCACTTCCATGTCTTTCAGACGCTTGATCGATGTTTTGACTGTTTTGAAGTTAGTCAGCATACCGCCCAACCAGCGCTGATCAACGAATGGCATGCCAGCGCGTTGCGCTTCAGCAGCGATGATATCGCGGGACTGACGCTTAGTACCAACCAGCAGGACTGTGCCGCGATTAGCAGACAACTGACGAATGTACTTCATCGCTTCCTGGTACATAGACAATGTCTTTTCCAGGTTAACGATATGAATCTTGTTGCGGTGACCGAAAATGAACGGTGCCATTTTTGGATTCCAAAAACGGGTTTGGTGACCAAAGTGCACACCAGCTTCCAGCATTTCACGCATTGTTACAGACATAATAACTCCAGGGTTAGGTCTTGAATCCAGCCAGTGATCTTCCTGATTAATTTCAGTCAGACACCCTTTTCGACCGGATTCGATTAATAAAAAATGAATTAACTTGAGCAAATTAAACATCAACCACAAGCTAACCATCTATTCTACTATAAATTCAGATGTTTTCTCAAGTCGAAAGTAGGACACCACAGGCAAGAGTACGGTTCCTCGACTATAATTCCAGCTTTATGTGCCTCAGCTCCGAGTAACCCGCTACCAACATCTGCGGGCATGCAGCTCATCCTATAGCTCAAATAGTTAAAATAAAAGAAACAAAAATGGAATCTATCTCAATTAAAACCGCAGAAGATATTGCAGGAATGCGTATTGCCGGCCGCCTGGCCTCCGAAGTTCTCGATTACATCACCCCCTTTGTACAGGTCGGCGTCACGACTGGCGAACTCGATCGCCTGTGCCATGAATACATGGTCAATGTTCAGGGCAGCATCCCTGCGCCGCTGAACTATTGCCCGCCCGGCTATACTCCTTACCCCAAAGCCATCTGCACGTCCGTGAATGACGTCATTTGCCACGGCATTCCTGGCGACAGAGTGCTGAAAAGCGGCGATTCGGTGAATCTGGATATCACGATTATCAAGAATGGTTATCACGGCGATACCAGCAGAATGTTTTTGCTCGGCGAGCCATCCATCATGACCAAGCGTCTGAGTGAGATCACTTATGAGTGCATGTGGCTGGGCATATCCAAAATCAAGCCGGGCGCTCATCTCGGCGATATCGGATATGTCATTCAGCAGCATGCGGAAAAAGCAGGTTACAGCGTCGTACGCGAATTTTGCGGCCATGGAATCGGTAAAATTTTCCACGAGGCGCCACAGGTTATGCACTATGGAAAACCCGGCACGATGGAGAAACTGGAGGCTGGCATGATTTTCACCGTTGAGCCGATGATCAACGCCGGACGTCGTGAAATCCGCGAAATGGGTGACGGCTGGACGATCCGCACCAAAGACCGCAGCCTGTCAGCGCAATGGGAGCATACCGTACTGGTCACTGAAACCGGTTTTGAAGTTCTGACATTATCAGCAGGTTATCCGCCAATTCCTGACTTCATCAAGCTTGCATAAGGCAAAGAATAATGCTTTCACCGGCGCTCGCCTTCAAAGAAGACATTAAAAAAGCACAGGCCGCTGTGATTGATAATTACAGCGACAGTCGCAAAGCAGAAAAATTGCTGCATGACCTGTGCCGTAATGTGGATCACATGCTGGACAGAATCTGGAAGCATTTTCAGATGCCGAAGGACTGCTCCCTGATTGCAGTCGGCGGTTATGGCCGGGGGGAATTATTCCCGCATTCGGATGTCGATGTCCTGATACTGCTCAGTCAGGCTCCGGATGCAGCGCTGAGAGACAAGCTGGAAAATCTGGTGCAGCTGTTCTGGGACATCGGCCTGGATATCGGGCACAGCATCCGCACCGTGGATGAATGTCTGCAAGAATCTGCTGCAGACATCACCGTACAGACCAGCCTGCTGGAAGCCCGCCTCATCACTGGCAGCCGGAAATTATTCTGGGAACTGCAGCAGCGCTATGCGGAAGCAATGAATCCGCAAAAATTTTTCCAGGAAAAGCTGCTCGAATTACAGCAGCGTCATGTCAAATACGAAGACACCCCCTACAGCCTCGAACCCAACTGCAAGGAAAGCCCGGGCGGTCTGCGCGATCTGCAGGTTATTTTATGGGTGGCAAAGGCAGCCAACCTGGGCAATTCGTGGGCTGAGCTGGCTGGCCGCGGGCTGATTACAGATACCGAGGCACGTCAGTTAAAACGCAACGAACGGGCTTTCAAAGACATCCGCATCCGCCTGCATGCCCATGCCGGCCGGCGTGAGGACCGCCTGATTTTTGACGTGCAGACACCAATTGCCGAATCTTATGGTTTTAAAACCACCGATTCGCGCCGTGCCAGCGAATATCTGATGCAACGTTATTACTGGGCAGCCAAAGCAGTCACCCAGCTGAACCAGATTTTGCTGCAAAACATTGAAGCGGTCTTGTTTCCGCAACCCTCCGTCCCGCGGCCGATCAATGAACATTTCAATGAAGTGAATGGCTTTATTGATATTGCGCGCGACGACACATTCGAGTCTGCACCTTCAGCTTTGCTGGAGGTATTTCTGGTCCTCGCCAAACATAGCGAATTGAAAGGCATGACAGCGCGGACCCTGCGCGCCATGTGGCATGCCCGTCTGCTGATGGATGCAGAATTCCGGCACGATATTTTTAACCGTGCCCTGTTTTTACAGATACTGCAGTCGCCGCAAGGGATTACCCATGCGCTGCGCCGAATGAACCAGATGAGCATTCTGGGAAGGTATCTGCCAAATTTCCGTCGCATTATCGGGCAAATGCAGCACGATCTGTTTCATGCCTACACAGTTGATCAGCACATCCTGATGGTCGTACGCAACCTGCGCCGCTTCACGATGGCAGAGCATGCGCACGAATACCCGTTTTGCAGCCAACTGATGGCAAACTTCAACCAGCCCTGGGTGTTGTATATTGCGGCGTTGTTTCATGATATCGCCAAAGGGCGCGGAGGCGATCATTCAGTACTCGGTATGACCGACGCCAAAAAATTCTGCTATGACCACGGCTTGACGAAAGCGAATACCGAACTGGTGGTGTTTCTCGTTAAAAACCATCTGACCATGTCGCATGTGGCACAGAAACAGGATTTATCCGATCCGGATGTCGTCAGAAATTTCGCCGCACTGGTGAAAGATGAACGTCATCTGACTGCCCTGTACCTGCTGACAGTTTCCGATATTCGCGGCACGAGCCCCAAAGTCTGGAATGCGTGGAAAGGCAAACTGCTCGAAGACTTATACCGCATGACGCTCAGAGTGCTCGGCGGTGAAGCGCCTTCCAAAGACCGGGAACTGAAAAACCGCCAGGAAGAGGCGCTCAAAGCATTGCGACTGGCCGGCATCAGCCCCGATGCGCATGAACGCCTGTGGGAACAACTGGATGTCTCTTACTTCCTGCGTCACGATGCCTCGGATATCGCCTGGCAAACAAGGGTCCTGCATGACAAGATCAGCCACCCGACGCCGGTTGTCAAATGCCGTCTTGCACCGATTGGTGAGGGTCTGCAAGTCACGGTCTATGTGAAAGACCAGCCGGATCTGTTTGCACGCATCTGCAACTATTTTGACGGCAAGAATTTCGGTATTCTGGATGCCAAAATTTACACCACCAAAAATGGCTATGCGCTTGATACATTCATGGTGACCGAGCCGACATTCGCTCATCAGTACCGGGACATCATCAATCTGATTGAGCACGAACTGAGCGAAGTCCTGGCGCAGCAGACACCACTGTCCCCGCCGAATTGCGGACGCTTGTCGCGCATGTCGCGCAGCTTCCCGATTGTGCCTACGGTGGATTTACGCCCCGATGAAAGGGGGCAGTATTATCTGCTCTCAATCTCTGCCAACGACAGAAACGGTTTGCTGTATGCGATTGCGACGGTACTGACCAAATATAAAATCAATCTGCATACCGCCAAAGTCATGACTCTTGGCGAACGTGTGGAGGATGTTTTCATCGTGGATGGCGCCGCCCTGCAAGGTGCAAGGACTCAGATACAGTTTGAAACTGAATTACTGGAAGCCTTGCGCGTCGGGTAAACAACGCATCATTTCAATTTTATCGTCACCCCGGCGCCGCTTTACGGCGCTGATGCTTTTATTTTCTTATGACAGAATTAGTACGACTTTCAAAACGCATGTCCGAACTCGGATTATGTTCGCGCCGTGAAGCAGATGAGTGGATTGCCCGTGGCTGGGTACGTGTGGATGGAAAAATTGTTGCCGAACTGGGCAGCAAGGTACTTCCACATCAGCGCGTCAGCGTCGAGCGCCAGGCTGCTGCAGAGCAGTCAAAGCGCGTGACCATACTGATCAACAAGCCAGTCGGTTATGTCAGTGGTCAGGCGGAAGACGGTTATACACCAGCCATAGCGCTGGTAAAGCCGGAAAACCGCTGGCCGGAAGACAAGGTACAGACGACATTTCACCCGACCCAGTTGCGCAGTCTGGTGCCGGCCGGCCGCCTGGATATCGACTCGGTGGGGTTATTGGTATTGACGCAGGATGGACGCATAGCGAAGCACCTGATAGGCGAAACGACTTCCGTCGAAAAGGAATATCTGGTGCGGGTTGCCTACAGCAAACCGGGACGCCTGCCGGATGCCGATCTGCGTCGCTTAAACCACGGTCTGAGCCTGGACGGTAAAAAACTGCTGCCCGCCAGAGTGACCTGGCAAAATGAAGATCAGCTCAACTTCATTCTGCGGGAAGGGAAAAAACGCCAGATCCGCCGCATGTGCGAACTCGTAGGATTGAAAGTCATCGGACTTAAACGCGTTCGCATCGGCAAAGTCAAACTGGGTAAATTACCAGAAGGGCAATGGCGTTATCTGCGGGATGATGAGCAATTTTAATTTCACGCATACTCCCCCTGATTTTCAGAAAAACTGCCCTGTTCCCTGCATTAAATAACGCCCCTGAAACATACTCCCCAGGAGTATGTTTCAGGAATTAGTAATAACTGAGCAAATTCATACATAGCAAACAACCAAGCATTGCAGGCGCAACCGGCATCAGATGCTCAGTCGTCCATGGCAGGATCTAATTCGGGAAACAGGATTTCAGTAAACCCGAACTGGGTCAGGTCCCGGATACGCCGCGGGTACAAAATGCCATCCAGATGATCGCATTCATGCTGCACGACCCGCGCGTGAAAGCCATCCACTTCGCGACTCAAGGAATTGCCGAACTGATCCATGCCCGCATAATGCAAGGCCGACCAGCGCGGCACCAGCCCCCGCATACCGGGCACAGACAAACAGCCCTCCCATGCGTCATCCGTGGCATCCGAAAGTGGTGTCAGCACCGGATTGATTAATACCGTTTCCGGCACCACCGGCGCATCCGGATAACGGGAGTTGGATTGAAAACCAAAAATCACCAGCCGCAGATTAACGCCGATTTGCGGTGCCGCCAGTCCTGCGCCATTGGCTGCCCGCATCGTGTCAAACATATCGCTGATCAGCTCATGCAAGGCCGGGGTATTGAACTCGGTGACCGGCTCGGCAATCCGCAGCAAGCGCGGATCACCCATCTTTAAAATTGGATGAATCATTTCCCTCACCTTTTCTGGCCCGACAGTCAGATTAATTCAGCACCATCAGCATACACTGCACAGCCCAATGATACGTAAAAAAACGGCCCGAAAACTCAGGCCGTCAGTACATTTTTAAAAACAGGCAGGTCCGGATTCCGGATAAAGCCTTATTTAATATTTTTCAGAAATTCAGCGAATTCAACGCTGGTTTCCTTGTGCTTCAGGCCCAGAGCCACACTGGCCTTCAGATACCCCAGCTTGGAACCGCAGTCATAACGGGTCGCAGATGGGCGGTAAGCATAAACCGGAAAATCTTTCAGCATGGCAGCAATACCATCGGTCAGTTGAATTTCTCCTCCGGAGCCTTTGCCCAGATTTTCGAGATAGGAAAAAATCCGGCCGGATAAAATATAGCGTCCCACCACCGCCAGCGTGGACGGTGCCACATCCGGCATCGGTTTTTCAACAATCCCCTGCATGCGTTCCAGCCGGTCTTTATAAGGCGTGCCGCTGACGATGCCGTACTGGCGGGTAAATTCACGCGGCACATCCTGCACCGCGATAATACTGCCGCCCTCCTGCTCGTATTGCTGCGCCATCTGCGCCATCACGGATGGTTGTCCCGGATCGGCATCCATCAGATCGTCCGCCAGCAGTACCGCAAACGGATCATCGCCAATCACAGGCCGGGCGCACAACACTGCATGCCCCAGACCCAGAGCCGCGGGCTGCCGGATATAAATGCAGTTGATATTTTTAGGAATCACATTACGCACCAGATCCAGCAGCGCTTCCTTACCCGCTGCTTCCAGCTCGCTCTCCAGTTCATAGGCTTTATCAAAATGATCTTCGATCGCGCGTTTGTTACGGCCGGTGATGAAAACCATCTCGGTGATACCAGCCTCGACAGCTTCTTCCACCGCATACTGAATCAATGGCTTGTCCACGATCGGCAGCATTTCTTTTGGCTGTGCTTTCGTGGCAGGCAAGAACCGGCTACCCAGACCCGCGACCGGGAATACGGCTTTTTTAATCTTTCTCATTTCAGCTCCTGGAACATAAATGAAGCAAGTCTGCTTCGGTCAATATAGAAATACCCAACTCTTGTGCTTTAACCAATTTGCTGCCCGCTTCATCGCCCGCGACGACATAGCTGGTTTTTCCCGATACCGATCCGGTAACTTTGCCACCCGCTTTTTCGATCAATGCTGTTGCCTGATCCCGGCTCAGGGTTGGCAATGTCCCGGTCAGGACGAATGTTTTTCCTGCCAGCACACCCATTGCAGAAACGTCGTCCGTTTCGGGCGGCAGCAATTCCAGTAAGCGACTACGCCATTGATCCAGCTCCAGCAGACGACTCCGGTGTTCAGGAATAGCCAGCCATTGCTGCAATGCCTGCGTCAGATCCGCCGGAAATCCAGTTACCATAAATCCATCTGCCGGCATCTCTGCCAATGCATTCAGCGACAAACCACGCTCCTGTAATTGCTGGCAGCGCTTCAATGTCAGTTTCGGAATATCCACCGCTGCCAGCAGCGCAGCAGGTTCCAGACGCTGACGCAATTGAGCCGCAGGTGCGTGCTCTCCCGATGGCGCGACACCAGCCTCCAGCAGCTGGCTGATTGCCTGCTGATTTTTCGGCTCCGAAAAAAAATCGGCAATCGATTCCGCCACCGCAGCACCGATATCCGGCAAGATACGAAACAATGTCACCGGCGCGTGACGGATCAGCGCCAGCTGCCCCAGCCAGTCTGCCAGCGTCTTTGCCGTTGATTCGCCGACATGACGGATACCCAGCGCAAACAGCAGGCGCTCCAGTGGCGGCTGTTTGCTGGCCGCAATCGCGGCAATCAGGTTTTCTGCCCACTTGGTAGCGATCTTTCCCTGCTGAACCGTTTCCGGCACTACACCATCACGCTCGTCCGCACGTTGCTTCATGTTCAGTAAATCTGACAGCGTGAGCTGATACAGATCGGCAATTCCATGCACATAGCCCAGCTCTACCAGATGATCAATATACCGTTCACCGAGTCCGTCGATATCCATCATCCGGCGGCCAGCAAAATGCCGCAGAGCTTCTTTGCGTTGCGCCGTGCAGAATAAACCGCCAGAACAGCGCGCAACCGCCTCCCCCGCTTCACGCACCACGTGCGAGCCGCACACCGGGCAATGTTTCACCATCTCAAATGGCGCGGATATGCTGTCGCTTCTTTTTTCCATGACGACGGAGACGATTTCCGGAATCACGTCGCCGGCACGCCGGACGATCACGGTGTCGCCGATCCGCACATCTTTGCGCCTGACCTCATCCTCATTGTGCAACGTGGCATTGGTAATCGTCACTCCGCCGACGAAAACTGGCGCCAGACGCGCCACCGGCGTCAGCGCACCAGTACGTCCCACCTGAATGTCGATGCCCTGCACCACGGTGCTCGCCTCTTCGGCCGGAAACTTGTGTGCGATCGCAAAGCGCGGTGCCCGCGAGACAAAGCCGAGCTGCTGCTGAGACTCTGTATCATTGACTTTATAGACAACACCATCAATTTCATAGCCCAGCGTATTACGGCGAGTCTGAATATTCCGGTAAAAATCCAGCAAACCCTCCGCCCCTCTGACCAATGCGCTTTCCCCGTTCACCGGAATACCCAGCTTCTGATACCAATCCAGCAAAGCGCGATGTGAAGCGGGCAATTCTCCCCCTTCCAGAGAGCCAATGCCATAGGCAAAAAAACGCAGATGCCGCTGAGCAGTGATTTTTGAATCCAGTTGCCGCAAACTTCCTGCTGCCGCATTGCGCGGATTCATGAATTCCTTCCCGCCAGCGTCACGTTGCCGCTGATTCAGCAGATCAAAATCCTTCTTGAACATCAGGACTTCGCCGCGAACATCCAGCACAGCCGGTGGCTGCTCTGTATTTAAACGCAAAGGAATACTGCGGATCGTGCGGATATTTTCGGTGACATCCTCACCAGTGAAACCGTCACCACGGGTGGCAGCCTGCGTCAGCACACCATGCACATAGCGCAGATTAATCGCGAGCCCGTCAAATTTCAGGTCAATCGCATATTCCACTTCCTGCGTCGCTTCCAGCCCCTCTCTGACACGGCGGTCAAACGCAAAAATGTCTTCGTCTTCGAAGCCATTGTTTAAAGACAGCATAGGAATCGCATGCTGCACCTGTCCGAATTCAGGTAAAGCCTGGCCGCCAACCCGCAAGGTCGGAGAGTCTGAAGTTTTGAGTAAGGGGAAATCCTGTTCCAGCTGCTCTAATTCACGAAACAGCTGATCGTACTCAGCATCCGGAATCGTGGGCTGATCAAGTACATAATAAGCATGGCTGTGACGTTCAATATCTGCACGCAACACCGCGGCACGCGCGGCAGCCTGCTGAAACGCAGAGTCTGCCGCGTCATTAAACAAGTCATTTTGCATAATTCAGGCAGACAATCAGCTGAACAGGCGCTGAGCGCGCATAGAGCCGGCAGGAATCCGGGCCTCTGCCATCGCGGTGTAAAACTCATTGACCTGTCCGGCAATTTCATCAATCGCCGCCTTGGAAATCAACTGATTGCCATCATCCACAATCGCGCCGTTCAGACGGGTCGCCAGCGACTTTGCGCACGCCGCCATCGCACCGAAACCATCGCGGGATGGTGCCACGCAAGGAACGTCAAGCAACAGGGTCAGGCGCGATGTCACCGTTTCGCTGACACCGACATTGGTTGATAAAGTGAACAAACTGCCGCCATCACCGTCAGGCATCATCAGGCGGCCATCCGGACGCTGATCGAAACCGAGTTTTTCCAATGCCGGCAACAGTGTATGCAATGCCCAGGTGGTGCCGTTGGCAGCAATGCTGAGGCTTAACTGGGCATCATGCTCGGCAACGAACTGGTGCAGTTCCCGCGCATTGCTGATCACGCTGTTCATATCCGGAATATCAGGATGCGCATTCAGATTATCGGCAATCGCACGTAATTTCATGACGAATTCGGAATACTCCAGTTCCGTGAGCGGACCGCTGCGGCTGACCATCTGAATACCGGCAAACAAAGTGGTGTAAGCCCCCCCGGTGGCAATCACATCGCGCTCACCGGCATGACTCTGCCCGATGAAATGGACAGGCTTTTTACCGACATATTTTAATTCCGAAATTTCAGCCAGAATCTTTTCGCCACGTACCGGAACATCGAACTCCAGCGGAATCACACAATCGATCAGTTCGTCCACCGGCAACTCTTTTTCCGGTTGCTGCACCACACCAGTTACCGCCTCGGCCACTGCCGGCAGCACGCTATCCTCCCCGGAGAGTGCAACCTCGACTGGCT
The DNA here is from genome assembly GCF_014284195.1 of Cognatundibacterium griseum. Taxonomy (GTDB): domain Bacteria; phylum Pseudomonadota; class Gammaproteobacteria; order Burkholderiales; family Burkholderiaceae_D; genus Undibacterium; species Undibacterium griseum. The sequence goes on along the minus strand of NZ_JACOGC010000002.1, from coordinate 721,639 downwards.
CGATGCTGATGATCTCATCACTGGAAAACACCGGTTCCTGACGCTGCAAAGGAATGGCATCATCCGGTTGCGCCGGATTCAGCAGGACATCATCATGTCCGTCGCCAAATGCATTTTCAACGGTTTTCTTTGCTTTATATTCCTGCCATTTATTGAAAATAAATACGCCGACAACCAAAGTACCACTGACTGCCAATAAACTTAATTGTAGATCTGTCATGCTGCTTGAACCTCAGTAGCAAAATTGACGGCAGATTCCATATCCACCGCCACAATACGGGAAACTCCCTGCTCTTGCATGGTCACGCCGATCAGCTGCTGCGCCATTTCCATCGCAATCTTGTTATGGGAGATAAATAAAAACTGTGTGTTGGATGACATCTGTTTCACCATATTACAGAAACGTTCGGTGTTTGAGTCATCCAGAGGGGCGTCCACCTCATCGAGCAAACAGAACGGTGCCGGATTCAGCTGGAACATAGAAAATACCAGCGCCGTTGCCGTCAGCGCTTTTTCGCCGCCGGACAGCAAATGAATTGTGGCATTCTTCTTTCCTGGCGGCTGCGCCATGACCTGCACGCCAGAATCCAGGATCTCGTCACCAGTCATGATCAGTTTCGCCTGCCCTCCGCCGAACAGTACCGGGAACAGCTCAGCAAAATGGTGATTCACCTTATCAAAGGTGTCCTGCAACAATTCCCGGGTTTCGATATCGATTTTCTGAATGGCATCCTGCAGGGTGGTGATTGCTTCAGTCAGATCAGCATGCTGCGCATCGAGGAAATTTTTCCGTTCTTTTGCCTGCGCCAACTCTTCCAGCGCAGCCATATTCACAGCGCCAAGAGCGGTAATCGCATTCGATAGCCGGGTGACTTCCCCCTGCAGATACGCAGGCTTCAGATCCGGATGTAACTTATCGGATAAAGTCTGCTCATCCACGTCAAAATTACGCAGCTGCTCATCATACTGCTCCTGCGCCAGACGGGCTGCCTGCTCTTTCAACTGTAATTCGACGATACGGTCACGCTGTGGCTGCAGGCCGCGCTCGGTCTGGGTTTTATGATCTTCCGCCTGACGCAATTGCTGCGACAGCTGATCCAGCTCATGGCGCGCATCAGCCAGAGCCCGCTCCTGCTCAGTTCTTTTGTCGAGCAAATCCTGCAAACCTGCCTGAGCAGTCTGGTCATCCATCGACTCTAGTTCCAGCTGCCCCTGTTCCATGCTGGCAAATAACTGCGCCGACTGCTCCAGTGCCGTGGCGATATTTCGCCGCAATTCGTCCATTTTATGACGATGTGATTTTTCGGCAAACGCAGCCTCTTGCGCCGCGAGTTCCAGATCACGCAGCCGCTGACGTGCCTGATTTAACTGCTGCTCTTTTTCCAGATAGACCGTTTGTCCCTGTTCGTGCGCCTCCTGCAATTCAGCCAGTTCGGCATCCAGGATTTCAAATGTCTGCTCAGAAGCCGCACGTGCCTGTTGCTGCTCACTCTCCTGAGCAATGATTTCTGCCAGATCCGTATCAATCTGCGTACTGCGCTGATTGAAGCGCTCCTGAACCTCAGCCAGCTTCATGTATTCAATCTGCAATGCATGCGTGGCCTGCGTGAGCGCGGCAACGCGCTGACGCAATTCCTGCAATTGCACGGACGCCTGACTGTATCCGGCATCAGCCCGGACGGCGCGATTTTTGGCCTCATCAGCCAGCAATTGTCTGGCGCGGCACTGCTTACCAATGTTCTCAATCTCCTGCTGCCGGCCAAGTACACCATCCTGCTCAGAATCTGAAGCATAAAAACGGACACTGGAACGGGAAATCATGTGTCCCTGGCGTGTGACGAACATCGCACCGGCTGGTAACTGATGTCGGCCGGCAAAAGCCGTTGTCACATCCTCCGAGACATAAATCTGGTGCAGCCAGTCCTGCATCAGACCACGAATACCGGGCTCATTCAGTTGCAACAGACTAAAGAAAGGTTTGAATCCATTGAGCGATGCGACCGGTTCTGCATTCACCAGCGGACTATATACGGCCAGCTTGGCTGGCGGCGCGTCATTAAAAAAAGCTTTTGCCCAATCCAGGCTGGACATTTCAAGCGATGTAGTCCGCTCACGCAATACAGCTTCCAGCGCTGTTTCCCAGCCAGTCTCAATGTGTAATTTTTGCCAGAGTTTAGGCAAATTGCCCAGTTCGTGTTTTTCCAGCCAGGGCTGTACTTTCCCCTGAGACTGCACCTTCTCCTGCAGCTGTTTCAGCGCAAGCAGCCTTGCCTCCAGCTGCGCCAGTTCTGCAGCGTCCTGATTGACCTGCTGTTGCGCCTGCTTCCTCTCATCATCCAGCAAAGGCAACCGTTCCTGCGCTTCATCGAGCTGCATATTCAGCTCTTCCAGCATCTGCTTTTTTTCTTCGAGTTGAATGGACAGATGATCCAGATGCACCGAATCGGGCATCACCAGACCTTGCCGCTCCTGCTGCAACCTTTCTTTGCGGGCAGCGAGACTATTCAGGATGTTTGATGCATTACGCTGTTGCGCAGATTCCAGTTCAATCTGCTGCTGCATTTGCATAATCCGGGCACGCGACTCAGTAGTTTTCAGCTGGCACTCCCGCCATTGCTGCTCCATCTCAGGCAAGATATCCTGCTGCGATTGCGCAGTCTCGCTGGCCTGCTCCGCCCGCATCGCCAGTTCTTCGACCTGAATTTCGGCCTCGGACAAGTCGTCCTGCAACTGATGACTTTGCCGCTGCCATTGATCCCGCTGCGCTGTCAGTGAATGCAGCTGGGATTGCAGTCTGCTGCGCGATTCAATGACAAATTTGATTTGCGCTTCCAGGCTGCCAATTTCAGCATTGGTCTGGTACAAATGTCCCTGCGCCTGATGCAGGCGGTCGCCAACGGCATAATGCGCCTGCCGCATCTGCTCCAGCTCCAGCTCGACGTGACGTAACCTGGCAGTCTGCTCTTCCAGATCCAGCTGAGTCTTTTCTATCTCGGCAAAATGTTTTTTCTGTTCCCCGGCAGCTTCATTCCGGCGTAACAGCCAGAGTAATTTTTGCTTTTCTTCCTGATCGGCCTGCAACGTATGAAATTTATTTGCAATCACTGCCTGCGCTTCCAGCTTTTCCAGATTCGCATTCAGTTCCCGCAAAATATCTTCGACCCTGACCAGGTTTTCATGGGTATCGTGAATCCGGTTTTCTGTTTCGCGGCGACGTTCTTTATAGCGGGAAACACCGGCAGCCTCTTCCAGGAAAATTCGCAGTTCTTCCGGCCGGGCTTCAATAATACGGGAAATCATGCCCTGACCAATAATCGCATAAGCACGCGGCCCAAGCCCGGTTCCGAGGAAGATGTCCTGAATATCCCGCCGCCTTACGGGCTGGCCATTGATGTAATAGGTCGACGTGCCATCACGTGTGAGCGTACGCTTGACGGCTATTTCAGCATACTGGCTCCACTGTCCGGCCGCCTTGCCCAGACTGTTATCAAAAACCAACTCTACTGAAGAACGCCCTGCCGGCTTTCTGTGAGTGGAACCATTGAAAATAACATCCTGCATCGACTCACCGCGCAATTCGGATGCCTTGGACTCACCCAGCACCCAGCGTACCGCGTCGATAATATTGGACTTACCACAACCATTGGGACCAACAACGCCGACCAGTTGCCCAGGAACCTGAAAATGGGTGGGATCAACAAATGATTTGAATCCCGACAGTTTAATAGACGTTAATCGCACTTGATGAAATTTTATTATCGTTGACAGTCAGACCCAGGGTACCCGCTTACAGCGGGGAAAATTGCGGCATCCTCTATAGGAACAGCCTTGCATCATACCATTTGAAACAGCAAAAATTCACCTGCAGAGATTGAAAAATGAATAAGCCAGATCATTTCCCCGGAAAAAGAAACCTGTGCAGTGTTGAATTTTCTTCAAAGCCTTTCTTTGAAGAATCCGTCGAACAGCTATAATACGGCAAAGCAGGCCATCATCAGAATTATCGTCAGCTCACTGCCCTGACGGCAGACAAAACTGATACAAGCAAAAGGCAGGCACCAGATTGTCCGGCATGTCTCTTTAATTAAAAAATGACCTTTCACCCTCACCTCAGCAAGTTACAGCCGTATCCTTTTGAGAAACTCAAGCGTCTGTTTGCAGGCGTCCAGCCCAATCCAGCGTATTCGCCCATCAGTCTGGGGATCGGGGAACCGAAACATCCGACACCGGAATTTATCCGGAATGCGCTGATCAGGAATATGGATGGTTTAGCCAGCTATCCGGCAACAGCTGGCTCTGAAGCTTTGCGCAACGCAATCGCCGGCTGGCTGGCGCGACGCTATAACATTCCGGCACTCAATCCGGCAACACAGATTTTGCCGGTCAATGGCTCCAGGGAAGCCTTATTTGCACTGGCTCAGACGATTATTAACCCTTCAGCCTGTCAGGATGGCCCGCCACTGGTGCTGTGCCCCAATCCGTTTTACCAGATTTACGAAGGTGCCGCCTATCTCAGCGGTGCCGAGCCTTATTTTGCCAATGCAGATCCACAGCGCAATTTCGCGCCTGATTATCAAAGCATTCCTGAGGCTGTCTGGCAACGGGTACAGCTTTTGTATATCTGCTCGCCGGGTAATCCTACCGGGGCCGTACTGACATTGAATGACTGGAAAGAACTGTTTGACTTATCAGACCGCTACGGCTTCGTGATTGCTGCGGATGAGTGCTACTCGGAAATTTACTTCAAGCAGGAAGCGCCACTCGGCAGCCTGCAGGCAGCGCATTTATTGGGTCGCGACTATCGACGCCTGATCACACTATCGAGCCTATCGAAACGTTCTAACGTCCCCGGCCTGCGCTCAGGTTTCGTCGCCGGTGATGCAGAGATCATGCAGAAATTTTTGCTCTACCGGACCTACCACGGCAGCGCCATGAGCCCGATGATTCAGGCCGCATCCGTTGATGCATGGAATGATGAAACGCATGTCGAAGAAAACCGGGCAAAATATATCCGGAAATTTGCGCAGATCACTCCCCTTCTGGCGGAAGTGCTGGATGTACAACTGCCGGATGCCGCGTTCTATCTGTGGGCAAGAGTGAATGATCTGAATGGCATCAGTGACACTGAATTCGCCCGCCAGCTGTATGAGCAATATAATGTCACCGTATTACCCGGCAGTTATCTCGCCCGCGAAGCGCATGGCATCAACCCGGGCGAAAACCGTATTCGCATGGCGCTGGTCGCCGAAGTGGAAGAATGCCTTGAAGCGGCACAGCGTATCGTGGCCTTCTGCAAAACACTGACTGACCGCTGACGCGCAATCTGAACAGCGATGGACTGTTCAGGACAATTTATCCTCTCTGTTAATTTATTGGAAGAAGTTACTATGACACAGCAATTACAGCAAATCATCGATCAGGCCTGGGAAAACCGCACTGAGATTTCCCCCAAATCCGCGCCGGCAGAAGTACGCGACGCAGTCGCGCATGTATTGAGCGAGCTTGATGCAGGCAGTCTGCGCGTTGCCGAAAAAGCAGAAGGTCAGTGGCACGTCAATCAATGGATCAAGAAAGCGGTTCTGCTGTCTTTCCGACTCGAAGACAACGTCTGTATGCCATCCGGTGACCACATGCAGTTTTTTGACAAGGTTCCGACCAAATTTGCCAATTACACCGCAGAAGATTTTACCAAAGGGGGGTTCCGCGTGGTTCCTCCTGCCGTTGCACGTCGCGGCAGTTTCATTGCAAAAAATGTGATTCTGATGCCCTCTTATGTCAATATCGGCGCGTATGTTGATGAAGGTGCCATGGTCGACACCTGGGCCACAGTCGGTTCCTGCGCGCAGATTGGGAAAAATGTGCATTTATCTGGCGGCGTCGGCATTGGCGGCGTGCTGGAACCCATGCAGGCGAATCCGACCATCATTGAAGACAACTGCTTTATCGGTGCTCGTTCTGAAATTGTGGAAGGTGTGATCGTCGAAGAAAATTCCGTCATTTCTATGGGGGTGTATATCGGCCAGTCCACCAAGATTTACGACCGCGCAACCGGCGAAGTGACTTATGGACGTGTTCCGGCTGGCTCTGTGGTCGTGTCCGGCAACCTGCCTTCCGCAGATGGCAAATACAGTCTGTACTGCGCCGTGATCGTCAAGCGCGTTGATGCACAGACCCGCTCCAAAACCAGCATCAATGAGCTGTTGCGCGGTGCCTGATTCCGTCACCTGACAAGACCTTACCAATTATCATCAGGCCGGCAATAACCGGCCTGAACTGAACCACAGCGAAGAGGATACATCATGGCAGCAATGGAGCGATTATTTCAGCTCATGAAGGAAAAACATGCCTCCGATATGTTTTTTGCGATGAACTCGCCGGTTCATTTGAAAATTAATGGCAACCTGCTGCCAATTAATCAGCAAAAAATGGATCAGGGAAATATTTTGTCGCTTCTGTCTGAGGTGGTGTCTCCCGAGCATCTGGAAGTGCTGGAACGCGAAAACGAACTCAATATCGGTATCGGCGCTCCTGGCATTGGCCGCTTCCGTCTGTCGGCCTTCCGTCAGCGCGGCTCCATTTCTGCTGTTTTCCGTTATGTACCCGGTGACATCCCGAGAATCGACACACTGAATCTGCCACCGGTTCTGTCTGATCTGATCATGGAAAAACGTGGTCTGATCCTGGTAGTCGGCTCGACCGGTTCAGGAAAATCCACCACCATCGCCTCCATGCTGGATCATCGCAACGGTGTTAAAACAGGCCATATCCTGACACTCGAAGATCCGATTGAATATTTATTCCGCAGTAAAAAATCAATTGTTAATCAGCGCGAAATCGGTAGTGATTCAGAAAGCCTGAAAACAGCGTTGAAAAATTCTCTGCGCCAGGCACCAGACTGCATTCTGATCGGTGAAATCCGTGATCTCGACACCATGATGTCTGCCATTGCGTACGCTCAATCGGGCCATCTTGTGCTGGCAACGCTGCACGCCAATAACAGTTACCAGGCGCTGAACCGCATCATCAGCTTCTTCCCTATGGAAAACCGTACAGCCCTGCTGCTGGATCTGGCGTCTTCGATCAAAGCCATTATTTCTCAGCGTCTGATCAAAGCGGTCGATGGCGGCCGCTGTCCGGCAGTCGAAATTATGCTCAATACCCGCTACGTTTCGGAATTGATTGAACAAGGCGATATTTTCCAGATCAAGGAAGCCATTGAAAAAAGCCTCTCCCCTGGCTCGCAAACCTTTGAGCGGGCACTGTTCACCCTGATTAAAGAAGGTCTTGTCAGCAAAGAAGAAGGCCTGGCGAATGCGGACTCTGCCAATAATCTGCTGTGGCTGCTGAATAATGAAGCTGCCACCACCACAGCGGCCGCTCCCGAACCGGAACCAGAGACCAAAGAAGAAGCCTCGTTTACCGAATTTACCCTGAATGTCTGATAGCAAAACTCCTTCATGACCAGCCGTACCATTCACATCACTGCCTACGGTATCCCCAATTGCGATACCGTCAAAAAAGCCCGCGTCTGGTTGCAAGCGCATCGTCCGGATTTCGTCTTTCATGACTTTAAAAAACAAGGGCTGGATCCGGTTTTGATAGAAAACTGGCTCAAGCATATCGGACCTGACCAATTGATCAATCGCAAAGGAACAAGCTGGCGGGCTCTGAACGATACTCAAAAGCAATCTGCCGATACACGGGCAGGTGCGATAGCGCTGATGCTGAGCAATCCCTCCCTGATCAAACGTCCTGTTCTGCAGATTACCGATGAGGATGGCATACAGCATGTTTCGGTTGGTTTCTCTGACAGCCAGTTCAGCAATATTTTTTCTCAATTCTGATCATGATGAACAAAACCTTAGCACTGACCGAACAACTCATTGCCCTTGATTCGGTCACTCCGGAAGACAAAGGCTGCCAACACACCTTGATCTCCCTGCTGGAACCGCTGGGATTCCAGTGCGAAACCATCCAGTCCGGCGATGTGACCAATTTATGGGCACGTCGCGGTACGCAGCAACCTTTGCTGGTCTTTGCCGGCCATACAGACGTCGTGCCGACAGGGCCTGTCGCGCAATGGCAGTCCGCCCCTTTTACACCGACTCAGCGGGATGGCAAGCTGTATGGACGCGGTGCTGCCGACATGAAAACCTCTATCGCAGCTTTTGTCGTCGCCACCGAGGAATTTGTTACCGCCCATCCTGATCATCATGGCTCTATCGGTTTTCTGATTACCAGTGATGAAGAAGGTCCGGCCACCGATGGCACGGTAGTCGTCTGCAATCAGCTGAAGGCGCGTGGAGAGCAGCTGGATTACTGCATCGTCGGCGAACCCACTTCCACCAGCAAACTGGGGGACACCATTAAAAATGGCCGCCGCGGCACGATGTCCGGCAAGCTGACAATCAAAGGCGTGCAAGGACATATCGCTTATCCGCATCTGGCGAAAAATCCCATTCACCTGTTCGCGCCAGCCATGTCGGAACTGGTGGCGGAAATCTGGGATGAAGGCAACGAATACTATCTGCCGACATCCTGGCAAATATCGAATATTCATGCTGGAACGGGTGCCTCGAATGTCATACCAGGCGAAGCTGTGATTGATTTTAATTTCCGTTTCTCGACAGCCAGTACAGCAGAAGGTTTGCAACAACGCGTGCATGCCATACTCGATAAGCACGGTCTCGCTTATGAACTCAAATGGACTGTCGGCGGCCACCCTTTCCTGACTCCGAAAGGCACCCTCAGTGATGCGCTGGCCGATGCAATCCGGTCAGAAACAGGATTGGAAACCGAGTTATCAACAACCGGCGGCACCTCCGACGGACGATTCATTGCCAAAATTTGCCCGCAAGTGGTAGAGTTCGGCCCGCCGAATGCCAGCATTCATAAAATCGACGAGCATATTGCACTGGCCGATATTGATCCATTAAAGAATATTTACCGCAGGACTTTAGAAAATTTACTGACCTGATGTTTTCAGGCCAGCTTCCCGGTACGTCATTACCAGACTGAAATTATGCCCACACCAGCCACAACCTTTAAAACACTGCGTGACCTGTTACGCTATGCCGTCAGCCGCTTCAATCAGGAAAAACTGTTCTTCGGCCACGGCAGTGCAAATGCGCTGGATGAGGCTGCTTACCTGCTGTTGCATTCCCTGCATTTACCCTTGGATAAAATCGATCCTTTCATGGACGCAAATTTACTGCCCCATGAAATTGATGCCGCATTGCGCATCATTGAACGCCGGGCAACAGATCGCGTGCCGGCATCTTACATCACGCATGAAGCCTGGCTGGGCACCTATAATTTCTACGTCGATGAACGCGTCATCGTACCGCGTTCGTTCATTGCAGAATTAATTCCCGAGCATTTTTCACCCTGGGTCAATGATCCGGACAGCATCAGTAATATCCTCGAGCTTTGCACCGGATCAGGCTGCCTGCCGATTATGCTGGCCGATATGTTCCAGAATGCCCACGTGGATGCGGTCGACATCTCACAAGATGCGCTGGCTGTCGCGCAGATCAATGTCAATACCTACGAACTGCAAGACCGCATCACGCTGATTGAATCCGATTTGTATAACCGGGTTCCCGACAAAAAATACGATCTGATCATCAGCAATCCACCTTACGTGAATTCCGGTTCGATGGCAAAACTGCCGAAGGAATATCTGCACGAACCGCAGATTGCATTGGCTGGCGGCAATGACGGGATGGATCTTGTGCGGAAAATCATCGCCGGCGCAGCCCAACGACTGACCGAAGATGGCATTCTGATGGTAGAGATCGGTAATGAGCGCGCTTTTGCAGAGGCTGCATTTCCAGAACTGAACCTGACCTGGGTTTCAACCAGTGCGGGTGACGACATGGTATTTCTGATTGAAGCCCGGGATTTGATCAATTTTCAGGTCTGAAAACGCCCTTCGGTAACATGACGGGCAACTCTGCGTTTGCCCGTTTTTTTATTGACTCCAACAAACAAACGACCTTCAGGGTCAGATAACGAATCCACGCTGAATTACTGCACTGCTGCGGCAGATTGCTGCATTACAGCCCTCCCCGAATTGAATTTTCTATGATACGTCTGCAGCAAGTCATTCTCGCCCGTGGTACCAAACCATTATTCGACAGCGTCGATGTCACGCTGAATCCCGGCGACAAAATCGGTCTGATCGGCTCAAATGGGGCGGGCAAATCCAGCCTGTTTGCCATGCTGCGCGGCGAATTACACCCGGATCAGGGCAGCATAGAATTTCCGGCTAAATGGCAATTGGCTCATGTCGCTCAGGAAACGCCACCGCTGGAGCGCAGTGCAATTGACTATGCCATCGACGGTGACATTGCCCTGCGCAAACTGGAGGCTGAACTCGCCGCTCTTGAAGCTCAACCGGAAAGTCATGACAATGGCATTGCGATTGGCAATCTGTATGCCGCGCTCTCTGATGCAGATGCCTATACGGTTCGCTCGCGTGCGGAGCAATTACTGATTGGCCTGGGTTTTAAGCTGGAGCAACTGGATCAACCTGTTGCCAGTTTTTCCGGCGGCTGGCGCATGCGTCTCAATCTTGCGCAGGCACTGATGTGCAAATCTGACCTGTTGCTGCTGGATGAGCCGACCAACCATCTGGATCTCGATGCCATCATCTGGCTGGAGGACTGGCTGAAGCGTTATGCAGGAACACTGATCATCATCTCACATGACCGGGATTTTCTCGATGGCGTAGTCAATGTGATTGTCCATATTGACGACAGAAAACTCAAACGCTACTCCGGAAATTACTCTGCCTTTGAACGTCAGCGCGCTGCACAGTTAGAACTAGCCCAGGGCATGATAGAAAAGCAGAACCGCAAGCGTGCGCATCTCCAGTCATTCATCGACCGCTTCAAAGCCAAGGCAACTAAAGCCAAGCAGGCGCAAAGCCGTATCAAGGCATTAGCCCGCATGGAAGAATTGGCACCGTTGCGTGCTGCTGCAGAATTCTCGTTTGAATTCCGTGAACCATTGAGCGCACCAAACCCGATGCTGGTCATGGAAGACGTGGATTGCGGCTACCGCACGGAATCCAAAACAGACCACAGTTTTACTGAAAAGAAAATCGTTGGCGGAGTCAATTTTTCTTTACAGATCGGTCAGCGTATTGGTTTGCTCGGCGTGAACGGCGCAGGTAAGTCAACGTTGATTAAAACCATCGTGGGTGATATTCCTCCGCTGGCAGGCACGATGCAGACAGGTAAAGGGCTGTCGATCGGTTACTTTGCCCAGCATCAGGTAGAAATGCTGCGGCATGATGAATCGCCTTTATGGCATCTGGCACATATCGCGCCGGATGTCCGGGAACAGGAGCTGCGCAATTTTCTCGGCGGTTTCAACTTCCCAGGCACCATGGTCACCAGCCCGATCAAACCATTTTCCGGCGGTGAAAAAGCCCGCCTCGCACTGGCGATGATTGTCTGGCAGCGCCCTAATCTTTTGTTGCTGGACGAACCGACGAATCATCTGGATCTGGAAACCCGCGAAGCACTGACGGAGGCATTGGCGCAATTCGAAGGCACACTGGTCGTCGTTTCCCATGACCGTCACTTGTTACGCGCCACAACAGATCAGTTCATTATCGTTGCCGACGGCAAACTGATGCCTTTCGATGGCGATCTGGATGACTATAAAGACTGGCTGTTTAAAAATAAACTGGAAAATACGGCCAGTCCGGCTTTGCCAGAAAAAAAGAAAGAAAAGAACAGCCTGCCGCAAGTCAGCCCTGTTGCCATCAAAGTCGATGACAAAGAACAGCGAAAACGTGATGCGGAAGAAAGACAGCGCCTGTCAGCATTACGCAAACCCATAGAGAGTCGCATTAAGCGGCTTGAAGAACAGATGGCGAAATTGAATCTGAAAAAAGCGGAAGTGGATCAGCAACTGGCAGACAGTGACATTTACAGTGACCAGAATAAAGAAAAGCTGAAAGCACTACTGCTTGATCAGGCTTATCTGGTTAAAGAACTGGAACAGATGGAAAGCGACTGGCTTGAACAGCAGGAATCCCTGGAAGCTGCGAAATAAATCATGCTGAAATTTTATCTGATGATGAGTCCTGTATTGCGAATCAGCGCTGCAATCACATTCTTGTGGGCTTTGATACCTGCTTCTCTCCATGCGGAAGAACAGTCACTACCGGATTCAGGACACTCCCTGAAAGAGGAAACCACGAAAATAAAAAAGCACCGCATGAAAAAGTTGGAAGAACGGGTCACCGTTGATGAAACCACGTTAAAAGAGCATTGCCGCTTTGTTTCCGAAATTGCTGCTGTACCGCCGGCCGGAGAAGTGGTGCTGACTTTTGATGATGGCCCTGAACCCGGTCAGACAGAGCTGATCTTAGCGTTGCTGAAAAAATACCAGATTCCCGCCACCTTTTTTATGATTGGCCAAAAGGCAGAGGCACATCCAGATCTGGTAAGACAGGTAACCGATACAGAAAACACACTGGTCGCAAGCCATTCCTGGAGCCATCCAAATTTTCACGATATCCCGGTCAGTGAGCAGCAAGAAGAAATCAATAAAGGGCTTGCTATCGTGAACAAGGAAAACGAATATAAGCTGTTTCGTTACCCCTACGGAAACTCCAGTTGCGAATCCAATCAGTTACTCAAGTCCCTTGAATACCGTATCGTTGGTTGGCATGTTGACTCCTGTGACTGGGCATTTGACCATCATGGTGAAGTGGATGCGAAAGAAGCATTGAGCTGCGGCGTGCTCGCCCGCAACCGAAAGGATTATGCGGAGCATGTTTTATCGTCAATACGTGCGCATAATGGCGGAATTATCCTGATGCATGAAATTCATCCCAACACGCTGAAACAGCTGGATGGGATCATCGCCCGTCTGCTGAATGAAGGATATCGCTTCAAAAATCTGAACGATCCCGCATTCCAGAAGGTATTACACTGAACTCCGTTATAGACTGATTCAACAGGGATACCCGTTCGCGTGTATCCCTTTTTTTATTCGCCATTGAATCTGCATCAATACAGTGCGCAGAAGCAGCGTTCATTATTTTGACTTATGATGCCGGGTAAGATTTTTTAATCAAAGAAAGATAGATCAGATGAGCACGCTGTTTTCTCCTATTGACCTTGGTTCATTGCACCTGAAAAACCGCATTATCATCGCCCCCATGTGCCAGTATTCAGCGCAGGATGGCCTTGTCAGTGACTGGCATACCATCCATCTCGGCAACCTGGCATTATCCGGTGCGGGTATGCTGATTATCGAAGCAACGGCGGTCGAGGCAATCGGGCGGATCTCCCCTTACGACGTCGGTCTGTGGTCCGATGCCACAGAGTCCGCATTGAAAAATATGCTGAGTGCGGTCAGGAAATACTCTTCTATGCCGATCGCTATTCAGCTTGCACATGCAGGACGCAAAGCATCCAGCCAGCGTCCCTGGGAAGGTGGACAGCTGATTCCTGTGGCTGAAGGTGGCTGGCATCCTGTAGCACCGTCAGCGATTCCCCATGGAGCCAATGAACCGGCTCCGGCGGCATTGGATCTCGCAGGTATGCAGAGAATCAAACAGGCTTTTGCCGATGCCGCGATTCGCGCCCATCGTCTCGGAATAGATGCCATCGAGATTCATAGTGCACATGGTTATTTGCTGCATCAGTTTTTGTCGCCGCTGTCGAATCAGCGCACTGACCAATATGGCGGCAGCCTTGAAAACCGTATGCGATTTCCACTGGAAGTGATCGATGCGGTAAAAGAGGTGTTACCAGCAGATTACCCGCTTGGTGTGAGAATTTCCGCCAGCGATTGGGTTGAGGGCGGTTGGGATATCCTGCAAAGCATCACCTACACTCAGGCACTGGAGCAAAGAGATTGTGCGTTTATTCATGTGTCCAGCGGCGGTTTATCAACACAACAGAAAATTCCACTGGAATCTGGCTATCAAGTTCATTTTGCCGAAGCGATCAAAAAAATTACCTCTATGCCAGTGATTGCCGTCGGTTTAATCACTGAAGCAGAACATGCCGAACGCATCTTAAATGATGGTCAGGCAGACCTGATCGGTATTGCACGCGGCATTCTTTACGACCCACATTGGCCCTGGCACGCTGCAGCAAAACTGGGCGGAACGGTGGATGCTCCGCCGCAATACTGGCGCTCGCAACCAAGAGAATTGAAAAATCTGTTTGGAGAAATCAGACAAGGCGGTCGCTGAAAACGCTTCGCGCTCCTCCGAAACTGCGCTGCGATTGTTACGTCTGAGGCGCAGTTCCGGACTCGATCGTTAATATTGGCAGAACGTTCAAGTTATGGGGCTGATTTCTGCGATTTCACTACCTGCATCGCAGTTGCGATCAGACCACTCATATCTCCAAGATTGGCCGGAACAATAATCGAGTTATTCGTCTTTGCAAGATTTCCAAAAGCACCGACATATTGCTCAGCCACTTTAAGATTCACGGCATCCTGTCCACCTGGTTCCTGAATAGCGGATGCTGTTTTCCGGATGGCTTCAGCACTGGCCTGTGCAATTGCCAGAATCGCGGCAGCCTGGCCTTCTGCCCGATTAATCGATGCCTGCTTCTCACCTTCTGATTTTGCAATAGCAGCTTCCCGCTCACCATTGGCAATATTAATCTGTTCTTGCTTGCGACCTTCTGATGCGGCGATCAATGCTCTTTTCTCACGCTCCGCCGTAATCTGCGCCTGCATTGCATGCAAAATTTCTTTTGGTGGCGTCAGGTCCTTGATCTCATAGCGCAGCACCTTTACCCCCCAGTTGGCCGCAGACTCATCAATCGCGCTGACAATGGTTGTGTTGATATGATCACGCTCTTCAAAGGTCTTATCAAGTTCCATTTTACCGATGACTGAACGCAGTGTGGTCTGGGCTAATTGAGTAATGGCAGCAATATAGTTGGACGACCCATATGAAGCGCGCATCGCATCGGTAATCTGGAAATACAAAATCCCATCCACCTGCAATTGCGTATTATCTTTGGTAATACAAACCTGAGGCGGCACATCCAATGGGATTTCCTTCAGTACATGCTTGTAAGCAATCCGGTCGATAAACGGAACAACGATGTTCAGACCCGGCCCCAATGTACTGTGATACTTCCCCAGACGCTCAACGACCCAGGCGTGCTGCTGGGGAACAACATTAATTGTTTTAACGACGAAAACAATCGCCAAAATAAAAATTACCAGGGCTACGCTACCTATTTCCATACATTCACCTTATTGTGATTGAAAAACTGACCGGCCAGAACTGAACAGAATAATCAAACTTTCCTATACAGGACGGACGATCAGACGACTGCCTTGAATTTCCTGAATAACATATTCTCCGGGATATCCGGTCACATGCTGCAACTCAACATCCCACATCGCACCACGGTACATCGCGCGGGATGTATACCGGCCTCCACTCTGCTCCTGCCATTCACTGACCGTCAGCGTCTGCCCGATATCCATATTGACGTTCGGATCGCGGGCAGCATCTTTATTACCTTTCCACCCATATTGGCTGTTATGCAAAGCTAATGTCGCAGCAGTTCCGACAAGGGCTGCAGTCAGCAGTTGGACAGAAGTTCCGGCTGACAAAAATGCGGCGACAGCGCCAGCCAATAAACCAAATGAAATCATCAGTAAATAAAATGTTCCCGAGAACAATTCCAGAATCACGACTGCCCCCGCTAACGTCGCCCATACCATCCAAGCATTCATCGGCTTCCTCCTTATGTTTTTTTGCATTGTGATCTAAATTACTACAAATTGCATCGGTAAAATAAATATAAATTTACCCACAAAAACATCTTCCAGCACTTTATGGGTAAAAAGTTTCGATGCTGACCGTCAATTCAATACTGATGTCGCCGGCTCAGAGGACACTCCCCCACAAACTGGTTTTATTGTTTGAATAGCTCAAAACGATTAGCCGTCAAAAATCAATGGGATCAGCATTGAAACCGGAAGAAAAATACGGTGAGAAGTCATGCCAGCGATGCTGATCAATTCTAGCCATTGCGGAATTGGTGAATTAGCGAGCAAAGGCATTTCTTATATACATACTGATACAACTTTCCCCGGGCAGGGTCATTCCGGTGTCATTTTCAATTTCTATAGTAAGCGCGCACGTGAGTTCCGCTAACTTTACTGAAAAGAGACACGAATATGCGCATTTCTCCCCTGTTCCTGAGCATGGCTGCCGCACTGGCGGTTCTGACCGCATGTGGCAGCTCAAGTAACCCTGTATCAACACCGGCTGCAGCGCCAGTCCAGCGCACCATCATTATGGTCTGGGATGGCTTACGTCCTGATTCTGTGAATCCGATCGATACACCAAATCTGTATGCACTGCGTCAGGCTGGCGTACATTTTGTCGACAACCACTCGACTTATCCGACCTTCACGATGATGAATGGTTCGTCGTTCGCCACCGGTTCATTCCCTAAGACCAGCGGATTTTATGGCAACACATTCTGGACTCCGCCACAAGCAGGTGCTGCCCAGCCTATTCCAGTCGGCAAGACTGCGTCAGGCGGCAATCAGGATTATGTCGCCCCGGTATTTACCGAAGATTACGCCGTGCTCACCACACTGAACGACTATTACGGCAGCCAATTGCTGCTGGTTAAGTCCCTGTTCAAAACTGCTCAGGATGCAGGTCTGAAAACCGCTACGATTGGTAAATCCGGTGCTGCGTTCATCCAGGATCTGGGACGCGGCGGAATCTTCCTTGACGAAAATGCGGTGTTGCCTGCTTCACTGGTAACCGACCTTCAGGCAGCCAATTTCGCACTGCCAAAGAATACAACTTACGCCTATCCATCCGGAACAGTCACTCTTGCTGCGACAAATGGCGATCCGACAGCCCGTGCAGGCGCGCTCACATTCGCATTGCCAAACGGCCTGATGGCGAGAGATGCAACTGATACCACACAAGGTAATCCTGAAGATGCTGCCAACAAATACATGATGAAGGTCTATACCGATTTCATCCTGCCGAAAAAATTGCCCGACCTGTCGCTGATCTGGTTCCGCACTCCGGACAATACCGAGCATGCCTACGGACCGGGTTCGGCAAACTACCGTAAGGCACTGGCTTCACAGGACGCACGTCTTGGTGAATTGCAGGCAGCGCTGAAGGCCAATAATATGGATACCAGCACCAACATCATCGTGGTTTCTGATCATGCGCACAGCAATGTTTCCGGACCGACCAGCATCTATCCACTGCGCGCCATCACAGCCAGCACCTCGGTAACCAATGGTGTCACCAACGCCTCTCTGGGTAATCGTGATGCCATCAATGGCTTCTCGGTATCTGGTGACGTGCGCACTGCAGATTTGCTGACCTATGCCGGTTTCAACGCATATGACGGTAATGGCTGCAGCACTTCCGCCATGTACGGGATTAAGGCAGATGGCAGCAACGTTCAGCCAGTCGGCGTAGATGCCGGCGGCACGCTGTGCGGTTCAGCCAATGCTAAGTACCAGGCGATCAGCTCCACCTTGCCAGCACCTGTTGCCAGTTTCAAGGTTCCTGCGACGCTGCCTGCCAAGGGTATCGTGATTGCGGCTAACGGTGGTTCTGACTATCTGTATGTACCTGATCACGATGCTGGCACGATTGCTTCCGTAGTACGCTTCCTGCAGTCACGCGAAGAATACGGTGCGATTTTCGTAGACAGCCGTTATGGCGTCATCCCTGGCACGCTGCCAATGTCCATGATCAATCTGGAAAATGCAGTCCGCTCTGGCAAGGGACAACCAGATATCGTAGTCAGTTTCAACTGGGATGCGCAACAACTGGTTAATGGTCTGCCAGGTACTGAATTTGAAAGTGCAGGCGGTAACCGTGGTATGCACGGCAGCTTCAGTCCGATCGACGTACACAATACGCTGATTGCCACCGGCCCTGCCTTCAAAACATCGACTGTGGTCAGCAACCCATCCGGTAACGTCGACGTGGCACCAACTGTTGCCTACATTCTGGGCCAGTCCATGCCACAAGCCGATGGTCGCGTACTGAACGAAGCACTCGTCAAGCCGGCCAGCAGCAACGCAGCCGTGGTTAAGGCTTCCGTCGTCAACCCAGCTGCACCGGCAACAGGCTTGCTGTTTAAAGTACCAAGCGACCTGACTGGTGCAACTGTCGACACAGCATTGAGCAATGGCAGCTACTCGATCAATCTGATGGTGAAAGACCTGACGGTAGATGGCAAGACCTATCGTTACTTCGATTACGCCCAGCCAGTACGGAATTAAGATGATCAATACCCGGGCTTTACTTCTGACCGGGATCATGGCGGCGGCCAGTACTCAGGCCGCCGACCTGGATTTCGATAAGACTTTCAACGCCAAAGGCGAAACCCGCCAGTTGAATTATCGCGCCACCTATGTGGTCGACGGCAAACAGCACCAGATAGAGATATGGCGTGATCGCGATCAGCGCCTGAAACGGCGGACCGATGACAAATTGGAGACGCATATTTTCAAGTCATCCAATCAGGCCGAGTGGCGAATGGTTGTGCTTGATTTGTCACGCAAAATACGTACTGACATTGATCGCACCAATTTGTATCGCATCGGCCACTTCACTGATTGGTTCAGCATGTCTCACGCACTGGCCCGGCCCACCGGGGCATATCAACTGACAACGCTGAAAACGGCACCCAACAATGACAAACCATTATCAGCTTGCCGCTGGTACGCATTGAGTCGCGATAATGTCACCAGCAACATCTGCTGGAGCACACAATGGCATTTGCCGCTTTTAATCACCGATGCCAAAGGCACGACTCAGTGGAATGTCACAGCCATTAATCCGCATGCCTTGCCTGCCACGGCTTTCGCTCTGGATGACGCCGGCTTTGTTCACAACGATGCCAACGCCGATATTCAGACTGACTAAGGTCTGATACGCAAGCAGACATCGTTGTGATGGTTGATGCTTTTTAAAACAAAAAGGACTTACAAATATAAATTTGTAAGTCCTTGATTTTATTGGTCGGGGCGAGAAGATTCGAACTTCCGACCCCTTGCACCCCATGCAAGTACGCTACCAGGCTGCGCTACGCCCCGACACTGAGCGAAAGATTATAGTGCATACAGGCCAATTTCGCCAGACTTACCAGCACTCAATATCCCTGCGCGACATTCACACTCTCAGGTATTGCTCCGGACTGCATGTAACTGCGCAGACGTGCTGCAACGATCGCAGAAGCGGTTTGCCGGTCTGTCGGTGCAGAGCAATGCGGCAATACAGTGACTCCCGGATGATGCCAATGCCAACTGTCTGCAGGTAATGGTTCATGCTCGAACACATCGAGCACTGCATGTTGTATATGATTGGAATCTAACATGGTGCGTAAATTTTCATCGTGCACAATCAGGCCACGACCAAAATTGATCAGCGAAGCACCCTGAGGCAGTTGTTGCAGTGTTTTACGATTCAGCAAGTGTCTGGTTTCTGCTGTTAATGGAAGCAGGCAAATCAGGATGTCGGTTCTGTTCAGCATGCGGATCAATCCCTCCTCACCATGAAAACAGGTAATGGCATCCAGCGCTTTAGGGTGACGGCTCCAAGCGCATACCTGAAAGCCAGCCAGCTGCAGACGCGTAGCAGCTGCTTTGCCCAATGCCCCCAATCCCAGCAGGCTGACGGTTTTACGTTGCGGCGGGATGTATGCATGGGGCAGCCACTGCCTCGCCTTTTGTTGGCGGGCGTAACGCGGCATGTCACGATGCAGGTACAGGGTCCATGCCAGCACAGCTTCCGCCATGGTATCGGCCAGCTGGGGATCGATCAGTCTGACGATTTTTAATTCAGTGTGCCCGAGATCCGTCAGCAGGCGCTCAACACCGGCCCATACGCTGTGCACCCAGACAAGTTTTGGTAATTGTTGTAAAACGGCAGGATCAGGATTGGCAACAATGGCAACCGTCACTGTCTGCTTTTCTTCAGGCGTTAATGCATCGACAGATGTAATCCTGAATTCAGGCATCTCGGCCTGCAGAGCAGAGCGCCACGCGTCAGTATGAGCGTAATCAGGTGCAACAATGAAAGGAATCACTGGGTTGTTCATTTTTTGATATCAAAGATTAAAAAATAATGTGTGCAACATCAATTTTTGGGTGACAAAAATAAAAAACGCACTATACCTGTTCTGCATCATCCGAAAAACCTCCGGTGTGCCTACGCGATTAAAATAGTGATATGAATTCAGAATTTTTCCGGGACCCTCATTTGATACACAATATGTCCGATACCCTGACCGATGGAGTGCAAACTGACTGGCTCGCATGGTTTGACGGTTCAGCCAAACCTAACCCGGGAGTCTGCAAGATTGCCTGCATCCTGCGCAGCTCAGATGGCGAGGAATTTCAGCACACCTCAACGATTGGACATGGCGACAGCAGCGATGCTGAGTATCAGGCACTGATCATGACATTGAAACTGCTACTGGACACCATTGATCCGCAAGCCACAAAATCCATCCTGATCAGAGGTGATAGCCAGGTGGTGATCTACGATGTTCTGAATAAAGATAATGGAAAATCGGCATTATTAACCCATTACCGCGAACAGGCACAGCATCTGATGCAGGCTTTACCCAATCTTGAACTGAAATGGATACCTCGCCACAAAAATTATGAGGCAGATCTGTTATTAAGAACCGCCACCCACGCGCAAGCAATTGATTATTCAGCATAATTTCAGTCACTCTGCGGCAGGATAAGCGGGTTTCCGGTACAATCGCGCCCATGAATCCTCAGCCTAAAAATTTATTTTCTTTCCCGCGTTACCGCCCGGATGTCGGTGGTGAGCGTACCGCGCCGTTTTTACCTATGTCCCTTGCAGAAATGGATGCCTTGGGCTGGGACAGTTGCGATGTAATCCTGATTACCGGAGATGCCTATATTGATCACCCCAGCTTCGGTATGGCGCTGATTGGCCGTCTGCTGGAGCATCACGGTTTCCGCGTCGGCATTATCAGCCAACCCGACTGGCATTCAGCCGACGCATTTCGGGTACTCGGCAAACCCAATCTGTATTTCGGCGTCACTGCCGGCAATATGGACTCGATGGTCAACAAGTACACTGCTGACCGTAAAATCCGCTCGGAAGATGCCTACACGGCAAACGGTGAAAAAGATAAACGGCCAGACCGGGCTTTGACCGTTTATGCGCAGCGCGCGCGCGAAGCTTTTCCGGAAGCCAATGTCGTCATCGGTAGTATTGAAGCCAGTTTGCGCCGTATTGCGCATTATGATTATTGGTCAGATAAAGTCCGTCGCTCGGTGCTGCCGGATTCCAAAGCAGACATTCTGTTATTTGGCAATGCCGAGCGTGCACTGATTGATCTGACTCACAGGCTCGCTGCGGGTGAGCCAATCAAAAATATCCGGAATCTGCGCGGTACCGCCTTCATGGTGCCACGAGGCTGGCTGCCGGACGCAGAATGGACAGAAATTCATTCCGTCAAAATCGATACGCCGGGCCGGATTGACACGCATACCGACCCGTATGCCATGGCTCCGGAAAAAGAAGCCAAATGCACCACCGACGCCGCACCTGCGATGGATGAAAAAGCAGACGTGGTGCAGCAACAGGCGATCCGCATTATGAGCCGCGAAGAACGTCAGCTGATGCTGAAAAACAAACAGCACAAGAGTGTCATACGACTCCCCTCTTTCGAGGAAGTCAAAGACAATCCTGTCATGTACGCCCATGCTTCACGCGTGTTCCACCTGGAGGCCAACCCCGGCAATGCCAAAGCGCTGGTGCAAACGCACGACAGCAGAGATGTCTGGCTGAACCCGCCACCCCTGCCGCTGGCAATGGATGAGATGGACGGCGTGTATGACCGCGCTTACGCGCGCGCACCGCATCCTTCGTATGGCAATGCACGTATCCCTGCCTGGGAAATGATTCGTTTCTCTATCAACATTATGCGCGGCTGCTTTGGCGGCTGCACTTTCTGTTCCATCACAGAACATGAGGGACGGATTATTCAGAGCCGCTCAGAACCATCCATCCTGCGTGAAATTGAAGACATCCGCGATAAAGTCAAAGGCTTTACCGGCACCATTTCTGATCTTGGCGGCCCCACAGCCAATATGTACCGTCTGGCATGCAAAGATAAAAAAATCGAAGAATCCTGCCGCCGGCTTTCCTGCGTTTATCCGACGATTTGCAACAATCTGGGTACCGACCACAGTAAGCTGATCTCCATATACCGCAAAGCACGCGCAATCCCGGGAATCAAAAAAATCCTGATCAGCTCGGGTCTGCGTTACGACCTCGCGGTGCGCTCGCCGGAATACGTGAAAGAACTGGTCACCCACCATGTCGGCGGTCTGTTGAAAATTGCTCCTGAGCATACCGAGCAAAATACGCTGTCGAAAATGATGAAACCCGGCATCGGCACCTATGATGAATTCAAGGCAATGTTTGACCGTTATTCGAAGGAGGCTGGCAAGGAACAGTACCTGATCCCCTACTTCATTGCGGCCCATCCCGGCACAACGGACGACGATATGGTCAACCTCGCATTGTGGCTGAAGGAAAAGGATTTCCGGCTGGATCAGGTACAGACCTTCATGCCGACACCAATGGCGCTGGCAACGACGATGTACCATTCCCGTAAAAACCCGCTGAAGAAAGTCACGGAAGATTCGGAAGCAGTGGAAACCGCCCGTTCCGGAAAAATCCGGAAATTTCATAAGGCACTGTTACGCTATCACGCACCGGAAAATTGGGAAATTCTGCATGAAGGCCTGCTCCGCATGGGGCGACGCGATCTCATTGGCAATGGTCCCCGGCATCTGATTCCATCACGCCAACCGGCTATCCCTGTTGCGCCAGGTGAAAGTGGCGTCATGAATGGTCGCCGGATTGCCGCACCAAAGGTCAACACGTATGGAAAAAAACCTCAGCCGGCCAGAAACGCTGCTGCCAGCAGCAAAACCAATTCGTCCGCCGTTTCAGCAACGGGACTGTCATACAAAGTCCCGAAAGCAAAATCAGCTTCAGCCAGAAGCCGTAGCCGCTGAATCATACCGGCTGAGCCAGGCAATTCCCCGCCCCGCAAAATCAAAAAGCTGTGTTTGCCACACAGCTTTTTGATCTCCGGTATCCGCACCGGATCAGCTACGGTAAAATGGATTAACCGCTCTAAAATTGGACTTGCATCTGTCATTCACATTTTCGGAGGACGTATGAAGCACATGAAGACTGTATTAATCCTTGAGCATACCGAGGAAGTTTTTGACAAGCTCACCTGCGATGTCTGTGGTGCGGAATCACACTGGGATGAAAACTGGGGTAAAAAAGAACATGAAAAAATTCTCACCACCATCTCAATGGAGGAAGAAGAATCCTTCCCCAACGGCGGTCAGTCACAGTTAATCCAATATCATATCTGCCCGGACTGCTTCAAAGCCCATCTGAGCAAATGGATGGAAAGCCATCGCGGCAACAAACCAACCGTCACCACCTCGGTCTGGTAATCAGGATTGCCTGCTATCAGCTTCACTTTTGGCAGATTACCCACTTATCCTGAGAATATCCGGGCAAAATACAGTGCAAACTGCCTTGCATAAAACCGATCGGGGTATAATGCAAGGTTTTACTGCATTTAAAATGACCCATTATGGAAGCCGAACGCCTCAATAGCCTGTCCTCCCTGCTCGCCGACCTGACCGTCCGCGAAGCCGAACTCCGGAGGTATCTTTGACTTCGATATCAAGTCAGAGAAACTCGAACAAGTTAACGCCGAATTAGAAGACCCATCGGTCTGGAACGATCCCAAGCGTGCGCAGGATCTGGGCAAGGAAAAAAAATCGCTGGAAGCCGTTGTCAACACACTGACTGAAGCCGAATCCGGTTTGCGCGATGCGAACGATCTGTTCGCGATGGCGAAAGAAGAAAACGATGACGATACGCTGGAATCCATCGAAACCGACGTGCAGCATTTGCGCGAACTGGTCGAAGGCATGGAATTCCGCCGCATGTTCAACAATCCAATGGACCCGAACAACTGCTTCATCGATATCCAGGCTGGCGCCGGCGGTACCGAAGCGCAGGATTGGGCGTCAATGCTGTTGCGACAATATCTGCGCTATTGCGAGCGTAAAGGCTTCAAGGTTGAAATTCTTGAGCAATCCGATGGCGACGTGGCCGGCATTAAAACAGCAACGCTGAAAGTCGAAGGCGACTATGCCTATGGTTTCCTGCGCACAGAAACGGGTGTTCACCGTCTGGTGCGCAAATCGCCTTTCGACTCCAACAATGGTCGCCACACCTCGTTTTCGAGCCTGTTTGTGTATCCGGAAGTCGATGAATCGTTTGAGATCGACATCAACCCGGCCGATGTGCGAACCGATACTTATCGTGCCTCCGGTGCCGGTGGTCAGCACATCAATAAAACCGACTCCGCGGTTCGCTTGACGCATGGTCCCTCCGGCATTGTCGTCCAATGTCAGAACGACCGCAGTCAGCATCGCAACCGCGCTGAAGCGTGGGAAATGCTGAAAGCGAAACTGTTTGAACTCGAACTGCGCAAACGCATGAACGAAAAGCAGAACCTGGAAGACTCCAAAACCGACGTCGGCTGGGGTCATCAGATCCGTTCCTATGTGCTTGATCAGTCGCGCATCAAGGATTTGCGTACCGGTTTCGAAACAGGAAATACCAAGGCCGTACTCGATGGCGATCTGGATGAGTTCATCGCAGCCTCGCTGAAGCAAGGCGTTTAAGCGAAACGAGCGCGACAAGCACATACAGCGACGCAACCTCTTATATCTGAAGTTGCGTCGCACACATCCAACAGGCGGGCAGACTGCCCGGACAACTGAGAGAAATCTGAGAGAAATCTTATGTCAGAACTGAATAACCAAAACGCCGCCAGCGAATTGCCGGTCGATGAAAATTCCATCATCGCGGAACGCCGCGCCAAGCTGGATGCGATCCGTGCCAAAGGTGTCGCCTTTCCGAACGACTTCCGCCCTCAGCACAAAGCGGCTGACCTGCAAGCAAAATATGCAGAAATCGGGCGCGAAGAACTGGAAGCCATGAATGTGGAAGTCAGCGTCGCCGGCCGTATGATGCTCAAGCGCGAAGCAGGTAAAAAAGCAGCATTCGCGACCTTGCAAGACGCATCCGGCATGAAAGCCGATGGCCGCATCCAGCTGTACGTGACGCTGGATAAAACCGGTGAGGAAGCAATGGAAGCCTTCCGCCATTACGATCTGGGCGACATCCTCGGCATCGAAGGCGTGTTGTTCAAAACCAAAACGGATGAGCTGACAGTTAAAGTCACGACACTGCGTCTGCTGACCAAATCATTGCGACCATTGCCGGATAAATTCCACGGCCTGGCAAATCAGGAAACCAAATACCGTCAACGTTATGTTGACCTGATCATGAGCGAAGACACGCGCCGCACCTTCAAAGCGCGTACCGCGGCAATGACATCGATCCGCAACTTCATGGCCAGCCATGAATTCATGGAGGTCGAAACACCGATGCTGCATGTAATTCCCGGTGGTGCTGCAGCCAAGCCTTTCATCACCCATCACAATGCACTGGACATGGAAATGTACCTGCGCATCGCGCCTGAGCTGTACCTGAAGCGACTGGTCGTCGGCGGCTTCAACCGGGTGTTTGAAGTCAACCGTAATTTCCGCAACGAAGGTGTGTCACCGCGTCATAATCCTGAATTCACCATGATGGAATTCTATGCGGCTTATGTCGATTACAAATGGCTGATGGACTTCACTGAACAGGTCATCCGCAAAGCCGCAGAAGATGCGCACGGCACCGCAGTGCTGACGTATCAGGGTAAAGAGCTTGACCTGTCAAAGCCGTTTGAACGCCTGACCATCGTCGGCGCGATCAATAAATATGCACCGCAATACACGAATGAACAATTGCACGACGCTGAATTCATCAAGGCTGAATTACTGAAATTCGGTGTCAAACCGTTTGCTACCGCCGGTCTCGGCGCCTTGCAACTGGCGCTGTTTGAAGAAACTGCCGAAGCACAACTATGGAATCCGACTTACATCATCGACTACCCGGTTGAAGTGTCGCCGCTGGCACGCGCTTCTGATACCGTTCCCGGCATCACAGAACGCTTCGAGCTGTTTATGACCGGTCGTGAAATCGCTAACGGTTTCTCCGAGCTGAATGATGCCGAAGATCAGGCTGCACGCTTCCAGGCGCAGGTTGCAGCGAAAGATGCAGGCGACGAAGAAGCGATGTACTACGACGCCGATTACATCCGTGCACTCGAATATGGCCTGCCACCAACCGGTGGCTGCGGTATCGGTATCGACCGTCTGATGATGCTGATTACCGATTCCCCGAATATTCGTGACGTCATTCTGTTTCCGCATCTGCGCCGCGAAGACTGATTGTGATCTGATCAGGTAACACCCTCAGGGACTGTATGATACAGTCCCTTTTTTTATTTTTTTACTATCTGATTGAGCCGCTCACCATGCCAGCAATACATCCGCTTAAAAAATTACTGCACTATGCCAGTGCTTATAAAACTGATTTTCGCCTGGCAACCCTGTATTCCATTCTGAACAAATTTTTTGATGTACTGCCGGAAGTGCTGATTGGTGTGGCAGTCGATATCGTCGTCAATGGCGAAAAAAGCTTTCTTGCCAAACGCGTGCTGGGCGGCTTTGGTATTACGGAAACCTGGCATCAGCTGGTGTTTCTCGGCGTGGTCAACGCGTTTATATGGATGGGTGAATCCTGGTTTGAATATTTACTGTCGCTGAAATGGCGCAAGCTGGCGCAGAATCTGCAACATGATTTGCGGCTGGATACGTATGACCATGTACAAAAACTGGAAATGGCGTATTTTGAAAATCAGCGTACCGGCAATCTGATGTCAGTGCTGAACGAAGACATCAATCAGATGGAACGTTTCCTGAACGGTGGCGCGAATCAGATCATTCAGGTGATCTGCTCTTCCATCATGGTCAGCGCCGTCTTCTTTGCGTTGCAACCTTCGCTGGCAGTCATTGCCCTGCTGCCAGTACCGGCAATTTTATTTGGTGCCTTCTGGTTCCAGAAACGGCTTGCCCCGCGTTACGCCGAAGTCCGCGAAGCCGCTGGTGACGTCAGCGCCCGCCTGAACAACAACCTGCTCGGGCTGGCCACCATCAAAGCGTTTGCCACCGAAGATTTTGAAAAAAATCACATTGCCGAAGCCAGCAATACTTATCGAGAAGCCAATGCACGGGCAATTGCCGTCAGCGCCGCCATCACACCCGTGATCCGGATGGCGATTCTGGCAGGCTTTACCGCGACGCTGGTCTACGGCGGCTGGCTGACCTTACATGATGAACTGGCGGTCGGCGCCTATTCCGTGCTGGTCTACCTGACTCAGCGATTACTGTGGCCAATGACAGGCTTGGCGGAGGTGGCGGATATGTACCAGCGTTCCATGTCAGCGATTGACCGCGCCATGAACCTGCTCGATACACCGATTAACATTCACTACGAAGGCACGCATCTGCCACCGGCTGCCGTCAGAGGCGATCTTCGCTTTGAGCAAGTCAGTTTTGCCTACGGTGAGCAGACCACACTGGCGCACATCAACCTGCACATTCCGGCGGGTAAAACAGTGGCATTTGTCGGCTCTACCGGCTCGGGAAAGTCGACGCTGGTGAAGCTGCTATTGCGCTTTTATACCCCGCAGTCCGGTCACATCCTGCTTGACGGCCAGGCAACCGATACGCTGAACCTGCAAGACTTACGACGCGTGATTGGCTACGTAGCGCAAGACAGTTTCCTGACTGACGGCACGATCGCCGACAATATTGCATACGGCCTCGAAAACATCAGCGAGCAGGCAATTGCCAATGCGGCCCAGGCCGCGGAAGCCATGGAATTCATTCAAAAGCTCCCACTCGGCTTTGCCACACGTATTGGCGAACGCGGGCAAAAGCTGTCTGGCGGTCAGCGTCAGCGTCTTGCGCTGGCACGAGCTATCCTGAAAAATCCGCCTATCCTGATTCTGGACGAAGCAACCAGCGCGATTGACAACGAAACCGAAGCCGCTATCCAACGCAGCCTGGAAGTCGTCAGTCGCGATCGCACCACCATCGTGATTGCGCATCGTCTTTCAACCGTCCGCCAGGCCGATTGTATCCATGTGCTGGAATCCGGCAGCATCGTCGAAAGCGGAACGCATGAGCAGCTATTGCAGCTGAACGGCGCTTACGCTGCATTGTGGCGCCTGCAGACCGGAGAAAAATAAGTCGCTGCGCTGTTGCCTGTGAACGTCACAACACATAACGGGCAACAACGCAGCGATCAGAACAGCCGAAAGACTGATGCCGGGGGCAATAACAGCCTCACGACTGGCTCAGCATAAGAATTACTGAGTCAAGACGTTATTTCTTTCGACAGTGCCAGGCCGCTCAAAAACGCATTTTCGATACGACCAGCACCCTCGAGTCCGTTAGAGAACCAGTCACCGCAAATCCCGATGCCCAGGCTGGCATTCCACAAACAATCCATCTCCAGCGTATGCTCCGCCTGCGCAAAACGCCACAGATGCGTTACCGCATAAATCGGCTGCACCCAGGAATCGGTGGCTTCATGAAAGGCTTTCGACAATTTATCGCGGACACGTTCAGGGTCATCTTCCAGATGCTCCCGGCTCCAGCCGGGCGTTGCATGCAATATCCAGCGGTCACCAAGACGGTGACCGGGCTTGGAGGTATCCCGGGCAATCCAGCTCAAGCGCGAATGCTGTACCCATGCTGCATCAAACGGCAATTCCAGTGAATCCTGAAATCCCAGCATCAGTGCCCAGCATGGCGCCATATTGACCGGCCGGATCTGCTGCTGCAGCTTGGGCGCAATCGCCAGCAAGGTAAAGGCCTGATCCGCAGGCAATGCCATCACGACAGCATCAAACGGACCAGCAGATGCAGGAATGGCGACTTCTGGTGACGCCAGCTTCAATAACCAGCGGCCTTCCCATTTTTCCAGCGCCACGACTCTTTGCTCTTTGCGGATATCCAGACCGTGCGCCAGTTGTCTGCCCAGACCATTCATGGAAGGAACCGCGACGTACCGGTGTGCACTGCGTCCTGCCGGTTTCGCCTCGCCCTGTTCCAGCGTAACCAGCCGCGGATTCCAGGCTGTAATCCAGCCCATTTTCTTCCAGTCGGCAATTTCCTTTTTAAAGCGTTCGCTGGTGCCGGTCATGTATTGCGCGCCATGATCAAAAGCCCCCAGCTCAGTCTGCCTGCTGGCCATACGACCGCTGACATCGGCACTCTTTTCATACACAGTGATGTGATGCCCCTGCGCCTGCAACTGGCGTGCAACTGTCAGACCGGATAATCCGGCACCGATTACAGCAATATTCATATGATTCCTTTCAGAAAAATAAAAACGCCCGCAATCTGGGTGCGGGCGTTTCAGGGCATTAGCGGGCCATCAGCATTTATTCTTCGCTTTCTTCCACAGGCCAGTCGCGAATGTAGGCTTTCAGCATCTTGTTTTCAAAACTCTGTGCTTCCAGCACTGCTTTGGCAACGTCGTAGAAAGAAATGACGCCCAGCAGAGTCTTTGCATCCATCACAGGCAGATAGCGGGAATGCTTTTCCAGCATCATCCGTCGCACTTCATTGACTTCTGTTTCCGGGGTCACGGTCAGCGGATGGTCATCCATGTATTTGCGAACGGTGCCGGTTCCCAGTGAGCCATTGTTTTTATGAATTGCACGGATCACTTCACGGAATGTCAGTATGCCTGCCAGATCCCCGTATTCCATCACAACCAGGGAACCGATATCTTTTTCTTCCATCACGCTGACGGCGTCTGCAATGGCAGTGTCTGGCGTGATCGTAAAAAGGATATTGCCTTTAACCTGAAGTATTTCGGAAACTTTCATGAGCGCCCCCTCCTGAGACCGGTATGATTTGAAACTGTTTTCAATGTATCGCAAGCCATGTAAAAAATCCAGCAAGTTCCTTATTTTCCGGATCAAAACACAATTTCATTTTGTTGCGTTGATGGTAGCATTGCTGCATCACAATATGGAGACTGAATACGATGAGCGCCCCCCGTTATCCCGGTTTTGACACACTCGCGCTGCATGCCGGCGCTGCGCCTGATCCGGCGACCGGAGCCAGAGCCACGCCGATTTATCTGACTTCCTCATTCCGCTTTAAAGACTCCGACCACGCTGCTTCCCTGTTCAACATGGAACGCGCAGGCCATGTTTACTCGCGCATTTCCAATCCGACCAACGCCGTACTGGAAGAGCGGATTGCCGCGCTTGAAGGCGGCGTGGCGGGTATCGCCGTCGCCAGCGGCCAGGCAGCGATGCATCTCGGTCTGGCAACTATTGCCGGCGCAGGATCACATATTGTCGCATCGCGTGCGCTGTATGGCGGCTCGCACAATCTGCTGGCCTATACGATGAAGCGCTTTGGCATAGAAACGACTTTTGTCGACCCGCGCGACCTGAATGCGTGGCGACAGGCTATCCGTCCCGAAACCAAGGTCCTGTTTGCGGAAACACTGGGAAACCCCGGACTGGATGTGTTGAATATACCCGCTGTTGCTGAGATCGCCCACCAGCACTTCCTGCCCCTGATGGTGGACTCGACGTTTACCACACCGTATCTGTTGCGCCCGTTTGATCACGGGGCTGATCTGGTATTTCATTCCGCCACAAAATTCCTGTGCGGTCACGGCACAGCAATTGGTGGCCTGCTGGTCGATGGCGGTACATTTGACTGGCAGCAGGCTTATGAAAAAACCGGCCGGTTTGCCGAATTATGCGAGCCTTATGACGGCTTTCATGGCATGGTGTTCACCGAAGAATCCAGCGTCAGCGCTTTTGCGTTGCGCGCCAGACGCGAAGGCCTGCGCGATTTCGGTGCCTGCATGAGTCCCTACAACGCATTTACCATTCTCCAGGGCATAGAAACTCTGAGTTTGCGCATGGACAGGCATATTGCAAACACCCGTAAAGTGGTTGAATTTCTACTGGCACACCCTGCTGTTGCAACGGTCGCCTATCCCGAACTAGATCATCATCCCGATTATGAACTGGCTAAAAAGTTGCTGCCTCAGGGTTGTGGTGCCGTGATCTCGTTCAATTTAAAGGGCGACCGTGCTGCTGGCCAGCGTTTCGTTGAAACTTTGAAAGTCTTTTCACATCTGGCCAATATAGGTGATGCGAAATCCCTTGTGATTCATCCGGCATCAACCACGCATTTCCGCGTGCCTGCTGCTCAACTGGCCGAATCCGGCATCACCGAAGGCACGATGCGTTTATCGGTCGGGCTGGAAGATAGCAGCGATCTGCTGGAAGACTTGGCCCGCGCATTAAAAGCCGCACAGAAAGGGAGCTGAGATGTTTTTTCAAGTTAACGGACAAGTTGTTTATGCTTATACCGGCAACAAAGCGCTGAATCTGCAACAGCCGACCGTGGTATTTATCCACGGTGCGCAAAACGATCATTCAGTCTGGGCATTACAGAGCCGCTATTTTGCATATCATGGCTACAATGTTCTTGCAGTTGATCTGCCAGGGCATGGTCGCAGTGGTGGCATGGCGCTCAATACAGTCGGGCAAATGGCGAACTGGCTGCTGGCACTACTGGATGCCGCCAAGATAACGAATGCCAGCCTGATCGGGCATAGCATGGGGTCTCTGATCGCTCTCGAAACAGCTCATCAGGCTCCTGCACGCATCGACAAATTGGCTTTATTGGGCACCGCCTATCCCATGAAAGTATCGGATGCGTTACTGGATGCGGCACAAAACGAAGAATACAATGCAATCGACATGGTGAACATCTGGTCACACGTCAATCAATTGCATCAGCCATCCAGTCTTGCTCCTGGTTTCTCGGTACTCGGCGTCAGCCGTCGTCTGATGCAAAGGATTTCACAGATCAATCCTGCCAAGGTGTTCCATACCGACTTTCTCGCCTGCAATACTTATAACAATGGCGAGACCGCAGCGCACAGTGTCGCTTGCCCCACCCTGTTTCTGATTGCCCGCAAAGATATGATGACACCGCCGAAAGCGGCGCAAACCTTAATTAATTCAGTGACCGACAAACAGGTCGAAATACTGGAAAACTGCGGGCATTCTATGATGACGGAACAGGCAGAACTGGTACTCAACAAACTTTACCGTTTTATCAGGGGCTAAAAAAGTATGGCGTTTAATGTGCAAAGCCTGGCTTTATTTACAGCGGCAGAAGCCGCCATGTCCTTATCGCCAGGACCCGCTGTGATGATGGTCGTCACCTGTGGCATCTTGCGTGGCTGGCGCACATCGATCTGGGCCAGCCTCGGCATTTTGTCCGGTAATGCGATTTATTTTGGCTTGTCTGCAACGGGCATAAGCAGTCTGATCCTCGCATCACCCAAAATATTTTATGGTCTCAAATACCTTGGCGCCGCATATCTGGTTTACCTCGGCATATCGGCAATCCTCGGCAGACCATCGCCGATCACGCTGTCACGTCCTGATGACAGTAACGCCAGTCAGCTGAAAATTTACCGCAGCGCGCTGGCGTTGCAGCTTGGCAATCCAAAAACGATGCTGACTTTCGTCGCGATTCTGCCGCAGTTTATCGACCCGACGATAGCGATAGGTTGGCAAATGCTGTTATTAGCACTTTGTTCCATGGTTCCGGAATTTTTTATTTTGCTAGGCTACGGTATGTTGGCCAGCAAGGCCAGTCACTGGGCAACGCAGGAAAGATATGCCGCGATTACAGAAAGAATTGCCGGTAGCCTGGTACTGACCACCGGTATCATGGTTGCGATTATATGATGACAAAACACCTTGTCTCAGTCAGCCTTTAGCCTTTACTCAGGCCGGCGGCGGTAACATCGCCATCAGGCGGCCTAAATAATCAGCCCGGTAACGGCGCAATATATAGTCTTTGAAATTATTTTCCTTCAGATCAGCCCACGCCTGCAAACGGCCTGACAATGATTTTTCTCCTGCCACAGCCAGCATGCTTTGCGTGATGTCAGCATTTGCCGGTGTCATCGCTTCATAGCCATACTTCTGCATAAAGCTTTTGCACAGCGTTTCTATAACCTCGATTTCGTCGAGGCTTAATTGTTGCCTGAATTTATCTTTATTCGCCATTAACGGCGGGAAACGGTTGCTTTCCCATAATGCCGACAACTGGGAAATCTGCAACGCTTCCTGCGAATGCGAAACATCCAGCATCGCCGGCAAAAAACTGATTCCCAAAAATTCGCAAATGCGACGCAATACCAGTTCCTGATTGCTTAAAAAATCTTCATAACGGATAGTCAGCACGCTATCCGGATATTTCTCAATCAATGCACTGGCCATCTTGTGCGCATCAACCCATGCAAGCGCATTCAGCGTCGCATCATATTCGTGAATAATCGCCCGATTCATCGACGCCACCTGCGCACGCGGATCGCGCACGACATTTAAAAACAACATATCGGGAAACAGCTCCAGCAACTCGTCTGCATAGCGCACGCTGTCCAGTGATTTATCCATCACGATGCTGGCATGGTGTAACTCTCCGGCACGTAGCAGCAACTCCCAAAGCACCCGGTGTATGCTGCGCTTTTCCTGTTTGATTGCTTCAAAAATGTCTACCGGATCAAACACGATGTCATTCCACTTCACCATACTGGATGTCTGCAGACCGATCACATCCACAATCAGCCTGAAGTAATTCTGATCAATCCTCAGGTCACCATAACGCGGCAGCAAAGGCATGAAATCAATAATATGCAAAGGGTATGGTGAGTAAAACTCCGGGCTATTATTCAAACGCAGTCGTAATGCATGGCTGCCGCAGCGACGCAGAGGAGTCATCAGCACCGGGCGCGGTCTGGACTGTATTTTTGCTATTGATAACGGTTTTATTTCCTGCTCCATGTCAGCCTCATAAGAAGTCACAAATCAATCAAAACAATACAGTCAATCCAGGACAGGTGAAGATGTGAATCAATGAACATCCGGTGATTCG
The DNA here is from genome assembly GCF_014284195.1 of Cognatundibacterium griseum. Taxonomy (GTDB): domain Bacteria; phylum Pseudomonadota; class Gammaproteobacteria; order Burkholderiales; family Burkholderiaceae_D; genus Undibacterium; species Undibacterium griseum. The sequence goes on along the minus strand of NZ_JACOGC010000002.1, from coordinate 687,583 downwards.
AAATAATTAAAAAATGCCGCAAAAAAAGCGTCCGCGTCCTGCAACTCAAGATAATTAATGCCAGCCGCCAGCCGCCGGCCGCCGCCGCCGGGAAACATCTCGCAAAAGTGACTGGCTGGTTTTCGTTCAGGATCAGCCGAACGTACACTGACTACGAAACCACCTGTCGCCTTCGGTGTGAGCACGGCAAAAGAAAGGTCGGGATGCTGTTCAGATAACTGATTAGCAAATACCCCCGACAAACGGCGCGCCCACGGCTCTTCCGGCAACAGATAAATCTGACTGGCCTTCCCGGTCTGTACTGGTCGTAAATGATCGATGTGAGAAAAGTCTTCGGCGTAAGCGTATTGCAATGCTAAAAAATGCGATGAATGCCAGATAAAATCGAAAGGGTCGGCATACTGTTGAATCTCGCGATATAACGCAGCGGGATGGATATGCAAATCACTGACATGCTCACCGTAAGCATTAAAATTAATCAGCTTTCCCAGTTCCTGCAAATTGAGCCTCTGAAGCTGCGTCAGGTGCTGACCGGCTGCTATGATATCCGCAGTAGCTATTAAATTATCACCATAAGCAGCGGCGATTGCCCATTTTACGAAACGCCCCTGCAAATAGCGATTGACCAAAATGCTGGTACAAACATCATGTGCTTCACTCCAGTTCCATGTGAGGTGGGTATGATGAAATATCTGTTTGGCCGTATGATGATCAAAATAGAGCACCTCGGCACCAGCGGCGAGATGTTTCTTTAATGGTTCGATGTTTGCGTCCAGCGAGATATCCAGTACAGTCAGTTTATCGCCCGCTTTGGCGTCTACCCTGTCCAGCAAAGTGATGTCGCGTTTGACCCCAGTCACCAGAATCGTTTCAGCAGGAAATGCCAGGCGCAGCTGATGTAAAGCACAAATCCCATCGGCATCACCATTAAAAATATCAAAGCAACGCGGCTGGGTTTGATGTTCGGCAATCATGTCCGGACTCATTTAGGAAAATATTGTCCGGCTAAATGCTGATACAGTTTTTCCGCTACTAACCCGACAGGGTCACTTTCGGAATCGACCTCGAATTCAGGATTATCCGGAACTTCATAGGGAGCAGATATACCGGTAAATTCGGAAATTTCACCACGGCGCGCTTTGACATACAGACCTTTCGGATCACGTGACTCACAAACTGCTGCCGATGCATTAACATACACTTCGAGAAAACGCTGCGCACCGATAATCTCACGTGCCATCTGACGATCTGAGCAAAGCGGTGAAATCAGAGCAGTGATCACAATCAGCCCAGCTTCATTCATCAAATGCGCAACCTCTGCAGTCCTGCGTATATTTTCCTTGCGATCAGCCGCGGTAAACCCCAGATCACTATTCAGATGATGACGCAGATTATCGCCATCAAGAACGAAACTGCACTTCCCCTTCTCAAGCAATAATTTTTCCAAGGCATACGCAATGCTTGACTTGCCTGATGCACTTAACCCCGTCAACCATAAAGTAACAGGCCTTTGCTTTAACAGGCTCTCGCGCACAGCCGACGAAACCGCCCCGAAATGCCAGGTCAGATTTTCCTTCAGTGAGGCATGCTCAACAAAACGGCCAAAATGTAACCGTTTATCATCCCCGCTGACAGGGTACGCCAGGTTCTCAGTATTTTTTGACAGATTCACATGACACCTCCATGCATCCCGGGATTAATCATCGTCAAAACAAACAGACTAAAGCAGTTTAAAATTCCGCCCATTCAGCAGCTTCTTCATTCTTCACGGATGCAGCATTGGCAATTTTTTTTACCGGCATCACATTGTGGGTATTCGTTTTCATCACCGGGTGTTTCTTTGGCAGGGCAACGACTTTACTGTGTACGTGCGGTTGTACTGCTGCATTAGCTTCAGGTGAGGAAGGTTGCAAACGGAAAGTGCTGACCAGATTACGCAACTCATCGGCCTGATCCTGCAATGACGTTGCGGCGGCGGCGGCCTCTTCAACCAAAGCAGCATTCTGTTGCGTCACATCATCCATCTGGACTATTGCTTCATTAATCTGCTCGATACCGGTCGTTTGCTCTTCGGTCGCCAGCATGATTTCGTTCATGATTCCTGTGACTTTTTGAATACTACCGACAATTTCCGCCATCGTAGATCCTGCCTGATCGACCAACTTTGCACCGGTTTCGACTTTGCTGACCGAGTCATCTATCAGCTTCTTGATCTCCCGTGCGGCTTCTGCCGAACGCTGCGCAAGATTCCTGACTTCCGTTGCGACGACCGCAAAACCACGCCCCTGTTCTCCCGCTCTTGCGGCTTCAACCGCAGCATTTAAGGCCAGAATATTCGTTTGGAACGCAATCCCATCGATCACGCTGATAATGTCAACGATTTTGCGGGATGATTCATTGATTGCGCCCATGGTCTGCACAACCTCAGAGACCACCGCGCCTCCCTTCACAGCAACATCAGAAGCAGACAAAGCCAACTGATTAGCTTGCTTTGCATTATCAGAATTTTGTTTAACTGTTGATGTCAGCTCTTCCATCGAGGAAGCAGTTTCCTCCAGTGAACCAGCCTGCTGTTCGGAGCGGGAAGACAAATCCATATTACCCGTAGCAATCTGGGTTGATGCCGATGCGATCGTTTCAGTACCATGCCTGACCTGACCGACAATTTCCGATAACCCATTACGCATATTTTTTAATGCATGCATCAGACTATGTTCATCATCACTTTGGATATGAATATCCACGCTGAGATCACCGTTTGCAATTTTTTCGGCAATTTGTACCGCATAACGCGGCTCACCACCAAGCTGCCTGAGTAAACTGCGAATAATCATCCACGACGCCAGCACCCCGAATAACAATGCAACCGTGCCAAATAGCAGCATCATATTACGTGCATCTTTATAGTCGCTTTCTGCCTGCGCTACCGCTTCTTTATTTTGCTCTGTTTCGTCCTTGATGAATTCATTAATCAAATCCCACCATTTTTTTTGCACTGGTCGGTATTCAAAACGCAATAACTTATACGCTTCATCATTTTTCTTCTGTGTGTACAGATCCAGTGCTTTTACGATATACGGTTCAGCCAGCAACGCCTGCTTTTTGATATCGCCAATCAAACTGAGTTGCATTTGTGTCGGCGTAGGATCGTTGGTCAGCAGCTTTTCTAATTTGTCGACAGCATCCGCATACTTTTTTTTCTGCGCGGCAATCCTGTCAACTTCCATCTGCGACTCTTTTTCATCAGTGAGCAAAATCAGGTTACGCATTGCCAGTGCCCGCTCAGTCACTGTCAGATACATCGTCTGTGCAAGCTTGCTTTCCTCATCATTGAATCGAACGATTTGCTCCATTCGCTGATGCATTTGCTGCAAATAACCAATACCCAAAATAACAACAATGATAAGTAAGCTCAGCACCAGACCAAAACCCAGAATCAGGCGGCTGGAAACTTTAGTATCCTGAATTTTCATGATTCTCTCCTGGTAAATATTGAAATTTCCTCAATTACAGATATCAATCCACTGTTTCAATCACAGATACCCGAGTTAACAAAATGTATATATTGGGCGTAGCTTAATGATAAAAATTCACCCATGAGACAAAGCAACTATTTTCAAAAATTCTACTCTATTTAATAAAATTAGTTTTGAAAAATCCAACATTTTTATTATTTCATGAGAGAAATGTTGGAAAAAGATGGCATGACGACACCATCAAGCCTTGATCGGTTTGTCTTTTTTATTTGCAGTACTGAGCGACATGCCAACCAGACTTACTTCTCCGGGGGCAGGTTGGCTTTACCGCCGACATACCGGGATTGTTTTTGGATACTTTTTGATGTTTTTGAAGGAAAAACCGATGGCAACAAGCTTAGTGGTGGCTGTGGAGCTAACTACCGGAGAAAACGGTGAGTTACGTACGCGAAACCCGTTCCGGCTGGCACTAATTAGTAGCAACGCATCAAAACTGGTGGTGTGAAATTTTCAGCCACTGCATTACGGCAATACTGCGGAGCAACATCTTGTGGAAAGAAGCTATTTTGCAGTCGGTTATCGGCCATGTGCGCCTGCCGACCTTGCCGACAGTCCCGGTTACAGGCAACACAAAGTGGTATTTAGACGTCGTGTCAGACTTTCAATGCATCCTCATCTGCATGGCAAGCAGAAGCTGAGAAATACCGTGTATCTGAACTTTGAGCTTCAAAAAAAACAGTGCATGTGGATATGCGGAATCCCCGCTTCCATGAAGATGTCGCCATCACGGATAAAGCCTTCTTTGAGATAAAAATGCTCTGCACTTTGCTGTGCATTGAGACGGACACAGGCATCACCGCGTTGTTTTGCCTGCTGCATCAGTTGCCTTAAGATCGCAGCGCCCACTCCGACACCGCGAGCCTGAGCCAGCACCGCCATACGGCCAATATGCCCGTCCGGCAACAAACGCCCGGTGCCGATTGCCTGTTGCTGTGCATCGTATGCAACAGCATGCAGACATACGGTGTCGTTAATATCCCATTCAAGCTCGGCAGGAATTTTCTGCTCCACCACGAACACGGCATAACGGACAGGCTGTACATCCTTTTGCAGAGTAGCCCAGTCTCCTAAAACGATGGAAGCGGTCATCATGAATCAATCCGGAGTATTGGTTTGGTCGAAAGCCTGAATTATCGCACGCCAGTTCTCTGGAACCGGCATTCCCTTTCTGAGCGCTGTGTCAGCATATACGTAAGTCAGCTCTCCGCTGACCAGATGTGCATCTTCCTTGAAAATACCGATACTGAACTGCATGGATGAATTTCCGATCCGCTCGCAACGGACCCCGATATCCAGCAAATCATCGAACCTGGCCGGAGCGATATATTCAATACCGGCTTTTCTGGCAAATAATTCTCTGCCCGTTTTGGCCTGCTCTGCCGCATTTGGAAGACCGGTCGCACGCCAGTATTCGGTGAATGCCACATCAAAATACGTCAGGTAATGCCCGTTGAACACAATCGCCTGCATATCCACTTCTGCCCAGCGCACCCGCAGCGTATGAAAAAAAACAAAGTCGGATCTTTTCATGACAGCTCATTCATCCAGGTATTGTCTGATCAGGCCATTAATTCTCTCAGGCTGCTCATGAATCACCCAGTGCGAACCTTCTGCGATTCGCGTAATGCGCAGATCCGGTACAAAATCCTCCATCCCGTCCAGTAAGGATTTCGGCAGGGCTTTGTCGTTTTCACCCCAGATCACACGCGTGGGAACCCTGACACGGAAGTCGTCAGGATTCAGCGCCAGCTGTTGCGGTCCCTGATGGTTCGCTGTCGGGGGATGCAAAGGTGATGCCCGATAATAATTCACCCCGCCAGACAATCCCCTGGCCCAGCAAGCATGGTAAGCAGCGCGTGTGTCCGCATCGAACCAGTGCGCCTCACCCTGCCCCATCCCGTTAAAAAAGCCGTCCATCAGCGCAAAATCATTTTTTTCCAGTGCTTCTTCTGAGCCTGGCTGGCGCAGCCAGTTCATATACTCGCTGGCAGCTCTTTGTGCAGGATCATTCAGCAGTGCCTGCATGAACAGATAAGGATGTGGTGAATTAATGATGATCAGTTTTTCGATCAGTTCAGGCAATGCAATCGCCATATTCCAGCAGACCGCACCGCCCCAGTCATGCGCAACCACAACCACTTTCTGATATCCGAGCTGCTGTATCAGCAGACGCAGATCATCGACGATATGCCTCGCTTTATAGGCACTCAGTTCTGCCGGCATATCCGACAGATTAAATCCCCGCAGGTCAGGAGCCACCGCAAAATGATCCTGTCCGAATTCCGGCAACTGCGCGGACCATTCACCCCAGAATTCAGGAAAACCATGCACAAACAACATCAATGGTTTCCCCGCCTCTCCCGCGCTGGCATAGTGCAGCCGCGTGCCATTATCCAATACGGCAAACTGATTTTGCTGAATACTGACTGACATCCCGTGACTCCTGATTATCTGAGGGTTTTACCGAAAAGCGGATTGAGACGCGGCGCTTATGCTTTCAGTTTTGCGCGCAGCATCTCGCGGATATGCGGCGTCGCCTTGTATGGGTCACCCGGATTACGCTGTAAAACGATATCCTCCATCCGTTCCTGCACATTACTCAGCGCCCCCGGATGCGAGAAAATATAAAACTGTCCGTCCGCAACCGCCTTGAAGGTATTTTCAGCCACCTCCTGCGCCGTCACCTTACCAGAGCTGACCGCTTTGTCTGACATGGCCTGCGCTGCACGCTGGCTGGCAGTCGGCGCTGCGCCCGGCACATCTTCAGGGCGGTTCCGGTGCGACTGTGAAATGCCAGTCGGCACAAAATACGGACAGAGCACAGAAGCGCCAATCGGTGCCTCCACCAGCTGCAAATCCTGATACAACGATTCGGACAAAGAGACGACCGCGTGTTTGGATACGTTATACACGCCCATAGTCGGCGCATTCAGCATACCTGCCATGGAAGCCGTATTGACTATGTGACCTTCATAATGCGGATCTTTTTTCGCGCATTCCAGCATCAGGTTGGTAAAAATCCGCACACCATGAATCACACCCCACAGATTCACGCCCAACACCCATTCCCAGTCTGCCTGAGTGTTTTCCCACACCAGCCCGCCTGAACCGACACCGGCATTATTAAACACCAGATGCACTGCACCGAATTTATCCATTGCAGCAACTGCCAGTGCCTGCACCTGCTCAGCATGACGCACATCGCAACGCAGGGCGATCACGTCAGCCCCCGTCTGCGCCAGCTCGCTGCGGGTGTTTTCCAGCGCATCCTGCTGCACATCAGCCAGCACCAGCCTCATTCCCAGTCGTGCACCGATCAGTGCGAATTCGCGGCCAAATCCACTGGCAGCACCTGTAATAACGGCAACCCGGTCTTTAAATACTTTCATTTGGTCTCCTGATTAAATTTTGTATTTGATGTTTGTGCTGTTTCAGCTCAGTCTGACAAGCTGCTTTCCAAAGTTCTTTCCTTTGAGCAGGCCAATAAATGCGTCCGGCGCGCTCGCCAGTCCTTCCGCAACGGATTCCCTGAATTTCAGTTTTCCTGTTGCAACCAGCGTACCCAGTTCCTGCAAGCCTTGTGGCCATAAGTCCATATGTTCGGACACGATGAAACCCTGCATTTTCAGACGCATGGTCAGAAATACCCGGGCGTTGCGAATGCTGACTGGCTCGCCGTTATAACCGGAAATCATGCCGCATAAGGCAATACGGCCAAATGGATTCATCCGTGCCAGACAGGCATCAAAAATCTCACCGCCGACATTTTCAAAAATGGCGTCAATTCCGTCCGGCGTTGCTGCTGCCAGATCCGCTTCCAGATGACCGGCCTTGTAGTCGATGCAGGCATCAAAACCAAGCTCATTGACGACATAAGCGCACTTCTCAGCACCGCCGGCGATACCGACCACACGGCAACCACGTTGTTTGGCGAGCTGGCCGACGACGCTGCCGACAGCACCACTGGCAGCCGACACCACCACGGTTTCGCCATCTTTCGGCGCCATGATCTGGGTCAGGCCATACCATGCAGTCAAGCCCGGCATACCGACTGCGCCCAAATAAGCGGACAAAGGTATCTGGCTGGTATCGAGTTTTCTCAGCAAGCTGCCATCAGAAACGCCGATTTCCGACCAGCCAAACATGCCCAACACCTGATCACCTGTCTGAAAGCGGGGATGCTTACTGGCGATCACTTCGCCAACGGTACCGCCGATCATGGTTTCATTTAAAGGCTGTGGTGCCGCATAGCTTTTGCTTTCTTCCATCCGGCCACGCATGTAGGGATCAAGCGACAGAAAGCGATTACGGATCAGAATTTCCCCTTCCCGGATTTCAGGAAGCGGCAAAGTCTCCAGGCGGAAATTGTCAGGCGTGACCTGCCCATGAGGACGGGAAGCCAGTACGATACGTTGATAAGTAGCAGTCATCATATTATTCACTTCATCAGATAATTGGCCAGTGCGGAAAATGCACGGTAGGTAACAGGATCGGTGACCGGGTTGGCAGCCAGCGGGTGCGAGGAAAATTTGACGATCACCATCTCAGCCACCGGGTCGATATATATGCGCTGACCATGTATGCCGCGTGCCTCGAAGGTCTGGTGTGCGTTATGTCCTATCCACCACATATTGTGGTAGGAATAGCCGGGTAAAGTGATGTATCCGGCCTTCGCAAACTTGGCAGGATCTGCACCTCTGCGAATATCCTGCACGACGGCCGCCGGAATGATCTGTTGCCCATTCCATCTCCCGTTCAGACGCATCATTTCACCAAACCGGGCCATATCCCGCAGCGTCAGGTTCAGGCCACCGCCACCCTGTTCGGTTCCCAGATGGTCAACAGAGAAATACGCATCATTTTCTGTGCCGAGTTTTTGCCAGATCCGCTCTGACAGCAGATCAGACAGCGATTGCCCGGAAGCGCGGCGCACAATCCAGCCCAAAACTTCCGCGTTCACAGTTTTATAGGCAAACGCCTCACCATGCTCACCTTCTTTTTTCAGCCTGACCAGGAAGTCGTAAAAACTCCGCGGTCCATCATAGGTCGGTGCAACAGGCAGCATGCCGCCGGCACGCGCATAATCCCAGATTTCTGCTTTCGGATCAGCGTAGGCTTCGGAATACTTCACGCCTATCGTCATATCCATGACCTGACGTACAGTGGCATCTCCATAAGCACTATCCTTTAACTCCGGCACATACTGGATGACAGGGGCAGACGGATCCAGCTTCCCTTCTTCTGCCAGAGTTGCTGCCAGTGTGCCGACAAAGGACTTGGTGACAGACATTGCAATATGCGGCAAATACGGTTTGCTGATACCAAAGTATTTTTCATAAATCACTTTGCCTTTGTGCATAACCAGAACACTGTCTGTATAAGTGTTCTGCAGCATGTCTGCCCAGGTTGAGTCTGCCTTATTTTCATCAGTGAAATGCAGCTGCTCAATATCACGGTAGACCGTTGGCAATGCGGACACCGGGCCATTGCCATGCCAGACATTCATGGTGGGTCCCAGCTCGCGACCATGTGAAAACGACCAGCGGGTGCGCGGGAACTGATAATTGCTGCCATTGGCGAATTGAATCAGTTTGTCGGGTGGCGGAGGAAAACCCTGCATCCATCCCAGCTTTTTAGGATCAGTTGAGGCCGGATCGGGAAGGCTGGTCTGCGCTATTGCATGATTCATACTCAATCCACCCAAAACGGTTGTCAGAATAAGGCTGCGTAAAGTTTGCTGCATGTTGTCTCCATCATTATTGTGTTTACATTGCCAGCACTACCTGCACTCAGTCACTTCCATACAGCTTTTTCATGTTCTCCCCGGATTTCAGGCGACGCAGATATTTAAACGTGCCCATCGCCTTGGCGATCAGTCTGTCGCCATTCCAGATTTCGCCCTCGCAAAAACACATGGTGGTCGATTCATGAAAGGCTTTGCCGCGCGCTTCAATCCGTCCACCAGCGACACCGCCGGGCTGCAGGAAGCTGGTTTTCATTTCAACCGTCACCACGCCTTTGAGATCGGCATGCAGCGAACGCCCTGCCATTGCCATGGCAACGTCCAGCATCGTCATGAGGACTCCACCATGCGTGATTTGCCAGCTGTTCATGTGGCGCGCAGTCAGGTCCAGCGAAATGGTTGCCTCACCATTTTCCATGCGCAGAAACTCCACACCCAGATCATGCAGGAAGGGGTTGAGAGTCGCGGTAGGCTGCGGGATGTCTGTGTTGTCTCTGGTCTGAGTCATAGTGGTCCTCAGACAGCAGAAACACCACCATCAACAGCCAGGGTCTGCCCTGTGATGTGTTTGCCGGCATCGGAGGCAAACAACAGAGTGATACCTTTCAGGTCTTCGTCATCGCCAATGCGCTGCAACGGAGATTCTTTTGCCAGCTTTTCTTCACCCAGATGCTCCAGAATGCCTTTGGTCATTTTGGAAGGGAAAAAGCCAGGGGCGATCGCATTCACATTGATGCCATGCACACCCCATTCTCCTGCCAGGGTGCGGGTAAAATTGATCACGGCCGCCTTAGACGTATTGTAGGCAATGGTCTGCATGGTGCCAGGAGCATTACCAGATAACCCGGCAATCGACGCCACATTAATGATGCGACCGGAACGACGTGGAATCATGCTGCGCTTACCCACTGCCTGCGACAGCATGAAAATACTCCGGATGTTCAGATTCATCACCTTATCCCACGCATCTAACGGATGATCTTCCGCCGGCGCCCCCCAAGTTGCGCCGGCATTGTTGATCAGGATATCGATATGACCAAGCCGCTTCAGCGCCTCGTCAACCAGCGGTGTGACTGCGCTTTCTTTTGCCAGATCAGCCGCAATCGCACTGGCATCAATGCCCCGGCTTTGCAGATGGGCGACTGCCTCATCCAGATCAGACTGTTTGCGTGAGGACAGCACAATGCGCGCGCCCTGCTCGCCCAGCGCTTCGGCCATCTGCAGGCCGAGCCCGCGCGAGCCGCCGGTAATTAATGCGGTTTTTCCTTTTAAACTGAATAATTCCTGAACTGTGCGTGCTGTACCCATTGTCGTCTCCGTTGTTGTCGTGTCTGTTGTCGTCGGCTTGCTGCAATGTGCAGTCATTGTTTACCCGGGCCGAAATTGATAAAAATGGGGAGTATCTAAAAAAACAAGGCTGATGTCCTTATTTTTAGTGGATGAAAATATATACTCCCCCTCAGTATATTCAGGTCAAAACCACTGATCCTGCATCTCGTAAGTCGTGCTGTCTATGCTGGCCAGCAAATCCAGTTGCGGATGAACTTTTGGCAGCTCCCAGTGGAAGAAATATTTGCATGCCTGCAATTTACCGGCATAGAAATCAGCATCATGCGCATCCTGTTTATGCAGGCTTAACAAGGCTTGTTCCAGCCAGATCCAGGCAATGACTGCGTGTCCAAACACCTCCAGATACACGGATGCATTCGCCAGCGTCTTGTTCACGTCACCGCAGCCATGCAATTGCTTGGTGACCTGCGCGATACGCTGTAATACGCGTGCCAGCGATTTGCTGTATTCCGCCAGTTCAGGATGATGCGCTGCCTGCAGCATGGCTTTGTGCATGACTTCACCCAGCATTTCGAGTGCGATGCCATTTTCCATCACGACTTTCCGCCCCAGCAAATCGAGCCCCTGAATGCCATGCGTCCCTTCATGGATAGGATTGAGGCGATTATCACGGTAAAACTGCTCGACATTGTATTCGCGGGTATAGCCATAGCCGCCATGCACCTGAATCGCCAGATTATTCGCCTCCAAACACCATTGCGATGGCCACGATTTGGCAATCGGCGTCAGGATTTCCAGCAACAGACTGGCGTGGCGGCGCACCTCAGGCGTCTCGCCTGTGCGCTCATCGTCCACCAGACGGGCGCAATACAGATTCAGCGCCAGCCCCCCTTCCACATACGACTTCTGTGCCAGCAGCATGCGTTTGACATCGGTATGCCGGATGATCGGTAATTGCGGCGCTGCCGGGTCTTTATTCAGCGGGGCGCGTCCTTGCGGGCGATTACGCGCATAGTCGAGTGCATGCAGATAGCCGGTATATCCCAGCATGACCGCACCAAGTCCGACACCGATACGCGCCTCATTCATCATGTGAAACATATTGGCGAGCCCGCGATGTAATGTTCCGACCAGATATCCGATTGCCCCGGCCTTTCCATCCGGACGGAATTTTCCTTCACCAAAATTCAGCAGACAGTTGGTCGTTCCGCGGTATCCCATTTTATGGTTCAGACCGGCCAGCACCACATCATTGCGTTCGCCCAGCGAACCATCAGGATTGACCAGGAATTTCGGTACGATAAACAGACTGATGCCCTTTACTCCGGGTATCAGTTTTCCGTGTTCATCCGGCACTTTAGCCAGCACCAGATGCACAATGTTTTCTGATAACTCGTGCTCCCCTGCGGAAATCCACATCTTGTTGCCGGTCAGCCGGTAAGTACCGTCCGGCTGAGGTTCAGCACGGGTAACGATATCCGACAGGCTGGAGCCAGCCTGTGGTTCTGACAGACACATCGTGCCAAAAAAACGCCCCTCCAGCATCGGCTTGACAAAAGTCTCGATCTGTTCCGGCGTACCGCATTTCATGAGCGTGTTGGCATTGCCGATCGTCAGGAAAGGATAAGATGCAGTGCCGACATTGGCACCTTTAAAGTAAGCAAAACCGGCTTTTTCAACCACACACGGCAACTGCATGCCGCCGACGTCAAAATCCTGTCCGGCTGCCAGCAATCCGGCTTCACAAAATGCATTCAGCGCCGTTTTCACCTCAGGAATAATGTGCACCTTTTCACCATCAAAGTGCGGCTCATTCTGATCGTTCTTTTTATTGTGGGGAGCAAATAAATCGGTCGCAATCTGCTCGCAGGTATCGAGAGCTGCATTGAAAGTTTCGCGGCTGTGCTCAGAAAAACGTGGACGCTGATTCAAAGATTCGACATTCAGCCATTCGTAGAGCAAAAATTCAAGATCGCGGCGGGAAAGGATTTTGGATTGCATGGCAGCACACAGAAAAAGTTGAAGGAAACCAGACGCGTTTCATGCGGTCAGATGAGCCGACCGCATGAAACTGGCCACGAGTGTACGTCAAACAACTTCAAACAGGCCAGCAGCACCCTGACCGCCACCGATACACATTGTCACCACCACGTATTTCGCACCGCGGCGCTTTCCTTCGATCAGCGCATGACCAGTCAGACGGGCACCCGATACACCGTATGGATGTCCCACTGCAATCGCACCACCATTCACGTTCAGACGATCCATCGGAATGCCGAGCTTGTCAGCGCAATACAGCACCTGTACTGCAAACGCTTCGTTCAGTTCCCACAAGCCGATATCCTCCACTTTGAGACCGGCTTTTTTCAACAACTTCGGAATTGCAAAAACCGGACCGATACCCATTTCATCCGGTTCGCAACCGGCAATCGCAAAACCACGGAAAATACCCAGCGGCTGCAAGCCTTTTGCCTCTGCCAGCTTGCTGTTCATCACCACCGCAACCGATGCGCCATCAGAAAACTGGCTGGCATTACCCGCAGAGATCACGCCACCAGGTATCGCGGTACGGATTTTAGACACGCCTTCGAGCGTGGTATCGGCGCGGATACCTTCATCAGCGGAAATGGTCACTTCTTTGCTGACCAGCATACCGGTTGCCTTATCCGCCACGCCCATTACAGTCGTCATTGGTACGATTTCAGCATTGAACAGCCCTGCTGCCTGCGCTGCGGCTGCCCGCAACTGGCTCTGCACACCATACTCATCCTGACGTTCACGTGGAATACCGTAGCGTTTGGCGACTGTTTCTGCCGTCTGCAACATCGGCCAGTAGACTTCCGGCTTGTGCTGTTTCAGCCAGGGCTCGACGATCATGTGCTTGTTGGCTTCGTTCTGAACACAGGAAATAGACTCCACGCCACCCGCCGCATAGATATCGCCTTCACCGGCAATAATCCGCTGTGCCGCCAGCGCAATAGTCTGCAGACCGGAGGAGCAGAAACGATTAACGGTCATGCCTGCTGTGGTGACCGGGCATCCGGCACGCAATGCGATCTGACGCGCGATATTGCTGCCGGTTGCACCTTCCGGCGTGGCACACCCCATGATGACATCCTCGACTTCAGCAGCCTCAATTCCGGCACGCTCAATCGCAGCTGCCAGAACATGACCACCCATCGTGGCGCCGTGCGTCATATTGAAAGCGCCTTTCCAGGATTTTGCTAAACCGGTACGGGCGGTAGAAACGATAACTGCATCATTCATGTGGTGTCTCCTGTGGATGAATTGGAATACTTGAAATACCTGGGTATTTGACTACTTCAGAATACGACTAAAACGCTTTTTCTCAGCAACATCAGTTGTCATCGGCAAACATAAAACTGCAGTTCGGGCTATGCAGATACCTGTCTAGGCTTATCTGCATACCCTGCCATACGCATGACCTGAAAAGCAGAATAGCATAATTTAGTACGACCGTTCGCAAATTTTTAAATCTCATGAGAAATCGTTGCTTTATCGAATAAGACCGACAAATCCGTAAGTTTCTGTAAGTTTCAAGAAAGCATGTTGTAAGGTTCAGCACACACACTCAAGTTGTGCAAAAAATGTCAGAACAACTATTCCTCATACTGACACGCTTTGCCAACACACTTTAAAACATAATCAGGAGACAAGCATGGCGACAGCACCGATTGCAACGTCAAGCGGAATGACTGCGGAAGAACGCAAAGTAATTTTTGCGTCCTCCCTCGGAACCGTTTTTGAATGGTACGATTTTTATCTATACGGCTCTCTGGCAGCCATTATTGCCAAACAATTCTTTGCAGGCACTGACCCGAATACCGCCTTTATTTTTGCTTTGCTGGCATTTGCTGCGGGCTTTATTGTGCGTCCTTTCGGCGCGCTGGTTTTTGGTCGCCTCGGTGACATGATTGGCCGCAAATATACTTTCCTGGTCACGATCCTGATTATGGGTGGTTCGACTTTCTGCGTCGGCATGCTGCCCGGCTATGCCAGCTGGGGAATTGCTTCACCGATCATCCTGATCTCACTGCGGATTCTGCAAGGTCTTGCACTGGGCGGTGAATACGGTGGTGCAGCAACTTATGTGGCAGAACATGCACCGCATGACAAACGCGGTGCTTACACTGCCTGGATTCAGACGACAGCAACACTGGGACTGTTCCTGTCCCTGATCGTGATCCTGAGCACACGTTCCGCTATCGGTGAAGACGAATTCGCGGCCTGGGGCTGGCGCGTGCCATTCCTGGTTTCCGTCTTCCTGCTGGCGATTTCTGTCTGGATCCGTTTGTCCATGAATGAATCTCCTGCATTCGCCAAAATGAAGGCGGAAGGAAAGACGTCCAAAGCGCCGCTGACCGAATCTTTCGGCCAATGGAAAAATCTGAAGATCGTTATTCTGGCGCTGGTTGGCCTGACAGCAGGTCAAGCCGTTGTCTGGTACACCGGTCAGTTCTACGCGCTGTTCTTCCTTCAGCAAACTCTGAAAGTAGATGGCGCAACAGCCAATCTGCTGATCGCTGCATCACTGGTTATCGGCACACCGTTTTTCATCGTGTTTGGTTCGTTATCCGATAAAATCGGCCGCAAACCGATTATTCTGGCAGGCTGCCTGATCGCTGCAGTGACTTACTTCCCGATTTTCAATGCGCTGACACACTATGCTAATCCCGCACTGGAAAACGCACTGAAGAATGCACCGGTTGTGGTGACTGCTGATCCTGCAGATTGCCAGTTCCAGTTCAATCCGACCGGCACCAAAAAATTCACTTCCTCCTGCGACATCGTCAAAGCCAAACTGGCGGCGGCATCGGTCAACTACTCCAATGAAGTTGCTCCCGCCGGCACTGTAACGACAGTCAAAGTCGGTGAAAAAGTCATCACTTCTTTCAATGCAACCGGTTTGCCAAAAGAAGAAGCGGCAGCAAAAGATAAAGCATTCTCCAAAGAACTGGCGGATGCCATCAAAGCTGCCGGTTATCCAGCCAAGGCAGATCCTAAGCAGATTAATCAGCCTATGGTTCTGGTTCTGCTGGTGATACTGGTGATCTACGTCACCATGGTCTACGGTCCGATCGCGGCAATGCTGGTGGAAATGTTCCCAACCCGTATCCGCTACACCTCCATGTCCCTGCCATACCATATCGGCAATGGCTGGTTCGGTGGTCTGCTGCCAACCACTGCATTCGCGCTGGTTGCATTCAAGGGCGACATCTACTATGGCTTGTGGTACCCAATCATCATTGCGCTGGCGACATTCGTTATCGGCGCATTGTTTATCCGCGAAACCAAAGACAATGATATTTATGCTGCAGACTGAAACCTGCCCCAGCGATAGCATCGTCCAATAAGAAAGCCGCCCGATGGGCGGCTTTCTTTATAATGAATTGGCATTTTTGAAATATGCACTACGCATGCATCGCTACCACTGATAACACATCACCAGACTAGCAATACCCTCTTTCGCCGTCAATCTGGCCTGGCTGCCAACAACCAGTGTGGC
This sequence comes from Cognatundibacterium griseum, assembly GCF_014284195.1. Taxonomy (GTDB): domain Bacteria; phylum Pseudomonadota; class Gammaproteobacteria; order Burkholderiales; family Burkholderiaceae_D; genus Undibacterium; species Undibacterium griseum. Next base: position 671,487 of record NZ_JACOGC010000002.1, on the reverse strand, counting down.
ACGTTCGCGTATATGCCCAAATGGCAAGCCCGTCAGTACAGGACAACGCACGAGACTGCGCAGATAAGTCAGCATCGCCGCAAAGTCATAGCCATTATCATGCTCGGCCAGACGATAACCAGAAAAATCCCCCAACAAAATGGCTTTTTGTTTTTCCAGTATTCCCGCGTAATGGAGTTGCAATAACATCCGCTCAACCCGGTACGGATGCTCGCCGATATCTTCCAGAAAAAGAATCCCATTCTCCGGCGCCGCCGCATAAGGGGTGCCAACAACATGCGCCAGCATCGCCAGGTTCCCACCCCACAACACGCCCTGCACATCAAGCTCCGGCACTGTGTCTGAAGCAAATTCAACCTGATGCCGGCTGGAAGACAGACAATCGGCGAACTGTTTCAACGTGTATTCATCAGGATTATCGCGCGTGTAATCATCGCACAACATCGGTCCGGCAATGCTGCAGACACCCCGCTGAAGCAACAGCTGATGCATCAACGTGAAATCACTATACCCGGTGAATATCTTTCCGCTCTGCGCCAGCAAATCCAGATCAAGATAAGGCAGCAAGCGGGAAAAACCATAACTGCCACGCAAAGCCATCACAACCCGGATTTGAGGGTCAGATGCCGCCGCATGAATCTGACGTACCCGCACTTCATCTGTTGCGCCAAAGCGCTGATATTTATGTTCCGGTTCATAGTAACTATGCACTCTGAATCCCTGCTGCCGCAACAAATCCAGCCCCCGCACTACCGCGGTTTCATTTAACGGTGCACCACTTGGCGCCACCACGGCAATATCAAGCGGTTGCTTCAAAACTGGAAGATTCAATGTCATATCAATCGAAATCGGGAAAAGTCAGAATATATCCGACGGTATGGTGATACCGGCTTTTTTCTGCTGCGCCAGCAACCGGCGTTCCGCAAAAAAATCCCTGAGTAAAGCAGAACACTCTGCTGCCATCACCCCCGTGGTTATACGGGTATGATGATTGAGTTGAGGTTGCTCAAAAATATTCATGACTGAACCAGCCACGCCGGTTTTCGGATCACTGGCACCGAAAATAACCCGTGAAAGCCGGGCATGCATCATCGCACCAGCACACATAATGCAAGGTTCCAATGTCACAAACAACTCACATCCTGGTAACCGGTAGTTTCCCAGCAATGCTGCGGCAGCACGTAAAGCCATGATTTCGGCATGGGCAGTAGGATCATGATTGGCGATCGGACGATTATGGCCTGTCGCAATCACGACACCCTCTTTCACAATCACAGCACCGACCGGTACCTCGCCCAAAGTCCACGCCAGTTTCGCCTGTTCGCAGGCGATTTGCATAAATTCCCGGTCGGAATCCAGAGGCAAAGAAAATTCATTCACGTCGGCCATGGCTGATTTGTGCAGTGAAGATCAGCCGTCAATCTCTGCCCAACAGTTCGGCGTTTCATACAAGGTGACTTTGGTCAGACGCAGACTGCGGCCAAACCGGTCGTGGTACACTTCTTTTAAAATATCGAAAGCAATTTTCGCCAGATTTTCCACTGTCGGTACCCGATCAATGACGACGGTTTTATGTCCTGGCAATTTTTCCAGAAAATTTTTGATGATGTAATCCTTCTCGTAAACGATAAAGGAGTGATCCCAGAGATTGACCAGATGCTGATTCGCCAATGACTTGATATCGCCAAAATCCATAATCATGCCGTTATCGGATTCACCGTCCTGCTGCACCACCTCGCCGGTCAGCGTGATTTGCAAAGTATAGCGGTGACCGTGCAAATTACGACACTGGCTGCTGTGATCGGGAATACGATGACCTGCATCGAACTCCATTTTTCGGGTAATCGTTAACATGTAAAACTTAAGGAATTTGAAGGAGTTTATGTGTCTGCAAACTCAGCTTCCACTGCGGATGCTGTTTGCAGAAATCAATTGCGCGGCGCAGATTATCATCTCGGAATGGGCCATCCATCGCCTGCACGAAGTAATGTTCAAAATCAAGATTGGCATATGTCGCCATGTCCTGCCCGATTTGCGGAATAACAACCTTGAGTTCATTGCCCTTGCGAACCACGAGTTCAGAACCCATTTTGGGACTCACGCATATCCAGTCCACGCCATCAGGTACAGGCAGCGTGCCATTGGTTTCAATCGCAATTTCAAAGCCCACAGCGTGCATAGCATCGATCAAAGCCGTATCGAGCTGCAACAACGGTTCGCCGCCCGTGAACACCACATATTTACTGGCGGTATACGATGCTGGCCAAAGCGCATTAATTGTCGCTGCCAGCTCTTGCGCCTCTTTAAATTTTCCACCACCGATACCGTCAGTACCGACAAAATCAGTATCACAAAACTGGCAAATCGCTGAGGAACGATCTTCTTCTCTGCCAGTCCATAAATTGCAACCGGAAAAACGGCAAAACACCGCAGGGCGACCGGCATGATTGCCCTCGCCCTGCAAAGTATAAAAAATTTCCTTGACGCTATATGTCACGTCTTATTCCCACTCAATTGTAAATGGCATGCAAAGACCCAATACCGGCGCGGGTTTGCTCAAAACCTTTGATTTGAATACCATGATGAATACCATAGAAAATCAGTTTCCCTGATTTAAGAATAAATCAGCCAAACCGCAAATGATACCACAGCCGCTGACTCAGACTAAACAACACATTTTAGTCTGATGCCAGCTCCGCGAGTCAATCAGGATAGCTCTAATTGTTCAGACAGATATCCTTGATCCAGTACCAAGTATGTTGCCTGCTGTTTGAACGCAGGGAAAGAGTACGTCTTTGCTTGGTCATCAAACACCTCTCCATGGCGAGCATTTTCGCCCAAACCAGTTTCCGGGTACATTAAACCATTACAGAATTAATGAGCGCGGGACTATCTCACGCGAAATACTAAAGTCTTACTTGTTCGCATTGCCTCAGAGAGAGTAACTTCAAGGAGGTCAAAAATTGCGAGAACGTAGTCCTCGCTGCCTCCTTTATTTAGAACATCGTCGACCTTGGTATGCAGATCTGCCTGGATTTCAAGTGGAATGAGCGTGCTGAAGTTCGGCTCAAGCGCACCCGCAAAAAATGTGGCATCGAGATTTTCCAATACCGAAAGCGCCTCTGCCGCGATGGCACTGTTGAGTGGTAGCGAAGCGACGGGGGAGCGGCCTTGCAGAATTGAAAGCAGGACATCTCCGGTTGGCTTGCTCGGCACTTGATCGGCAGCTAGCTCGTAGCACTCAATGATAATTCCCATCGTCTCTCCTCTACTCCACGTATTCCCGTATTTTTACAAATGCCTGGCTGGTCCCTGCACTAACGCGGCTTAGACCGCATAGCCGATAGGAGCCAATGGATGTCCGCATAGGAGTTCTCCAACTGTGCCAGACTAAAATAGGGAATGCTCCGATTCGCGGCAAGCAGCAACGCCGTTGTTGCATGATCAAAGAAGTCCAGGGCGAAGAGTTCCGTATTGGCGCTACGCAACCAGCGCTTGAGCTGCTTAGCGATATATTGTGTACAGATCTCGTTGCGGGTAATGATGGCCGACGCCAGTCTCTCTTGATCACCGGAAAGGACAGCGTGCGCAATTCCAGACCAGGCGCCAGCGAATGCCCGGTCTCGTGGAATGAAAGCGTCCGACAGCAGCAGATTATCCAGGTTGGAAAGAGCCGCTTCGTACGCGTTTCGCTTGGCCTGGAGTAGCAGGACGATGGCCTGCCATTGAAATGCTTCGAGACCGGCCTGGGGACGCAGTTCAACCTGCGGCGTGGCCTTGTGCACCAAACGCACGATAGTGTGCTCATCACGTTGCAGTAACGCCAGAACTAGCCGCAAGATCAAGTGGCGCGGCGGGTATACGATGGGTGGAATCGCTTCGACCCCGTCTTCATCATAACGATAGATGAATAAGCGTTGCACGAAATCATCCTTGTTTCTCAACGCATAGGCTGTCGCGATGCCGTTTGCCACTTGGTCGAGTATGGCGAAGTAGGAGTAGTCCTCGGGATTGCTACTGTAATCGACTAAAGCCATGCGAATGCATCGCTGGTAATAGGGTAAATCGACCGGCTGTTGATTCAGAAATTCTGCTACTGCTTCGGTAAGCTTGGCATCCGGGAGCTTGTACCTCATAAAGGTGCTGATGTTTAGATCCATTTGATATGTTCCCTCTCGGACGTAAGGTCTGCTTGAAACGGATTAGTGGAGATGACTTTAACTTGACCACGCGCGGTTATGTACAGGAGCCGTTTGCTAAACGCAGCATTCTGGATCAGGAAGCCGATTTCCTTCCTCAGTTTCTGGACGTCACTTCCGTTGTGGCTCTTTGCATTGGACATGTAAATAGCTCGCGACACAGCATACGCCAAATCGGTCTGACTGATTCGGTTTGCGGTGGTGGCGCCTGCGGCAAGCACATTGGGTTTACTCTGAGTAGGATGCGGATTGGCGTCACCGAAAGTACTGCCCCCACCCTTAGCCTCAGCAACGATGACGATCGGATCGCAGCCTTGAACTTCCACCACCAGGATCTCATTCACGTTGTAAGGTCCGGCGCACCGGGCGTAAAGCAGTTGATTATTGGATCGAGTGACCGAGTATTTGGTGCTGCCGACCGCCGTCGCCGGATTGAAGTGGCTGCCATATAGATCCCGGCCGGCCAAAGCGCACATCTGATAACGCGCAGAGATCGATCCTACCTCCTCCGACGCGCTGCGCTTGTCCCCCAGGGTTGCCAGCGTGCCGGCGCTTTCTAGTGTTTGGGCGCACTTGTTGAAAGCGCTTATATCTTGAGCGGTCCCCGCGATCTGGGCGAATGGAAAGGCCTTGATGAACCAATCCGCTCCAAGCTGCATCGCCTCAAAAAAGGCGAAGCCGTCAAGAACACCGGCTTGCTTTGCCTTAAACAGGCTATCCCTGGCTGCTGTACACAAGTCGACTTTATCCCCCGCACTCGCCTTACCACTGCAATATAAATTCAACTCCCTCATAAGCTGGGTTGCTATGAAACGTCCGTCCTGCAAGGTGGCTGCACTGCCCAAATCGTTGAGCAGTTTGGTGATCTTCACGGCGGGATTGAGCCCACCGGCTCCAGATCGGGGATAGCTGCTCAGTCCTGACATAGCGGATCATACGCTCCGGGCGGGGAAATCAGTTGCGGCGCCTCCGATGCTTCGCTCTGGGCATTTGCCATGGCTCGGTTCAATTCGGTCATATTGGACCAGATTGCATCAGGTAAGACGTGCTTGAAGTGGGACGGACCCAGTAGCTCAACCAGCCACTCAAGTACGTCCCTTGGCGTCGAAAGGCCATTCTCGATCTGGGTCAACGAACGCTCCAGTTGGGTGCTGAAGTCCGCCTTACCGACCTTTCCGACACCTTCGTAGTCGGCGGGGAATTTGGGTAAGCCGAGCAATTCGGCAATCCATACGCCAGCACGACTCAAAGAGAGCGGCTTGCCGGGACCACTAGGCAGCACGATTTCGCGGTCGATGAGGGATTGTAGCGAGGAAGCGAGCGACGAAGGCTTGCCAATACCCATTCTCTGGCAGAGGTAAAGCAGCTCGTCCAAGGTCAGACCTGCTTGCGGCGCTTCGCTGCGGCAATTTCTTGGCTGGACCTGCCGCAACATCGCCAGCTCTTGCAGAACCTCCGGCGAATTGGGCCCTTTGTTCAACTCGCAGAGGAGTAATTCTTCGTTACTAACCCCGTCGAGAGGCTTATAGAACTCAGAGGGAAGCCCTTCAAGAGCCATGCCGGTGAACTCGATGTCGCCATACCCATGAAGCCTTCCGCGTACCGTGATCCGTCTGTAGGTCGCCGAAGTGCATTCCAAGGCTTCGAACCACATCCAGATCAGCCGATAGATATTCGCCGTTTCCACATCCTCGGTGGTCGCGCCAATGAACAAAGTGTCCGGCGTTTTGGCCCGATCCAGCGGCAGGACCGGAGGATGTCCAGCACCTTCATACCGGATTTCGATCGGATCGATCGGGTCGGCTGGAGCCTGCGGACACTGGGCCCAGCTGCCCTCATAGAGCGCCTGCAGCCGTCTCATGGTGGTGCCAGGTGGCATGGCATAGCGCCGCCATGCGCCGGCCAACAGTTCCACTGTGCCTGCCCCAGCGATGTCGGCGGGCAGGCGATCCTCCGTGACATCCAAGACTGTGAACTCAACGTTACAAGAGGGGGATACCTGTCCTACCGTCCATTGCGGGCCCAGCGAACCGAGAATTCGCCCCTCCAGGGACCGCCCACCCAGGTCAATCCTTACCCAATGCGAGTACGGAGCAGCTGCTTTGCGACCTATCTCCCCGGCAACCAGCCCCAGAATTCCTGCCTGTACCCTGCCCAGCGTCTTGCTAGTCGTCTTGAGTTTATTGGTGCCATCCATTGCCCCCAAATTGGACCAGAATTGTTCTCGACTCAACAAGTGGCTGCGCACGCCCTTATGATTCAAAACATTGTCGAGATAGGCGCTCAGGTAGCGTGTCAACATCTGGTCCGCGACCTCGCGAGTGATTTCGGCCAGGACTCTCGCCTCGTCCACTCCCTCCGTGGCACGCGTAATGGCATCCCGGATGCCGCCCGGTGTAATTGCCCCCATGCGCGCCCGCTTAACCGGCAGACCTTTCGCATCAAGGCCCGTAAGCCTGGAAGCCTGCCAGGCTATGTAGTCGCCCATACGATCATCGTCGGTAAGCAACAGCACACTCTCAACAGATTGCGCCGCCTGCGCAATTCGTTTGATCACCGCTTCCGCCCCACTCCGCAATGTCGGACGGGGTGCCAGTCCGGCACGATCGTCAACGCCCTCCTTTAGATCGAGGGACCATAGAGATCCCCCAGTCGCCTCGACGCGGAATTCCTTGCCGAGAACATGCCTCAGAGCCACCAGCTTGCCCGGCGCCTCGATTATTGCTAAGTGCCTTGGATAAAGTGGCTTGGCGACTAACTTGAGGTAGGCACCTAACAGGATAGAGGGCGGCAGCCCTTGTAACGCTAGATCCTTAAGTTGGGTACCCGGCTTGACCTCGGTGACCAAGAATCGATCCCGGTGGCCGAACACAACGAGCGCATGCTTGGCCCGCGAAGCGGCAACGTTAAGCATGGCCCCGTTGCCATCCATGAACTGGCTAGGCATCTGCTCGGGGCCTTCAACGAGGCTAAAGCAGATCACTGGGCGTTCGGCGCCCTGTAATTTATGAACCGTGCCGATCACCACGTCCTTGACATGCTGGGAACTGGGGCAGCACTCGCCTAGGGTTCCCATTCGGCGGGCTCGATCGAACTCCTCCTTGAGCCGCTTGGCCAGATATTCCGATTGCGCTCTATATGGCGTTAGCAAGGCAAGTACAGCATCGATAGTCTTTCCCTCCATGCCGGGGTTACCGGTCAGTTTAGGCCAAGCGCTGAGAACCCATGAAACGATCTCCTCCGCCTCTGCTACGTTGCAGAAGGAGCCGCTGCCCACCTTGCTGGGCCCCTCTTCCAAGGCAACCCACGAAAGCGGTGGTGGCCAGAATCCATCCTTGGTCTTGGTCCGCGTGCGCAGCACCCCGCCATAGGACAGGTAATTGCAGTATTCGATGATGGGCGGCGCGCACCGGTAGTGATAACGCAGTGTCACGCCATCGTCATCAGGGTCCCGCCAGTGAGAAACTAGGCGCGCAGCGCGCAGCATGCTGCCGCCGGCGACGGACCTTCCGGACTGGATCAGGGCATTACGCACCTCAGTGTCCTCAGTGAGGCCGGCCACAATGGCGGACTCCCCGACCACATCGACCGACCAGATAGGATCGAGTTGCTTGATATCCCCGATGAACGCTGTCCGTTGGGCGAGCCCTAACAGGCAGGCTCCCAGTTCGGGCGAAACCATGCCGGCTTCGTCGATCAAGAGCAAGTCAATCAGTCCGATCGCCAAGCACCCGTCCGGCTGATTGCCGCCCGCTGCAGGCTCGGTATTGCACCAAGTCGGCGTCAAATGGCAGGTCGCGACCAGACAGGGCGTCAGCATGCACAAGCGGCGGAGCTGTTCCTCCACATTTTTTGGATGACGAGAGAATAGACGGGTTCGCTGGGCCAGGAGGAACCGCCCCTCCCAATAGCGGGCGGCGAGGTGAAAGGCATCGGCCCGCCACAACAGGTCAATCAGATCATCCAGCGCGTCGATGTCGCACCGCCCATGCTCGGTTGAGGCGCGTTCGAGTGCCGTCAGGCATTTCCCCGCGATCTCCACCCTATCGACATGCCAGTGCTCGGCACACTGGCCGATCCGCGCGCGCGCGCGCTTATGGAAATTTGTCCGCGACTCCGGGTGCTCAGAATAGGCCTTAGCATGAGCAATAACCGTCTCCACATGCGTGTGGAGATCGCCGTGCACGGCGGCCACCGCATCCTCCAGCCGAGTAAGTTGTATATCTGGATATTGCGCCCGGGCACTCTGGAGATAAGACACTTCGAATTCCAGTGCCCTTGCTGGATCGAGGACGTCCGATCTACCGACGAAGGCATACAAGCTACCTGTTGCCGCCTTCTGAAGGCAGATAAACTGCTTGGTAACGTCCTTGCTGTCGTCCTTACCGTCCTTTTTCAGTTGGGACTGAGACGGCAGGTAGGCTCCGTAGCTCGGGACATCCGGAATCCACCGGCGGGCTATCAACAGCTTGTCGTCGAGATGCGGCGCCTCGCCAAAGGCGCCGATCACATTGGTCACGGATTGGTTAGTGGTGCCGCAAGCCAGGACGATTGGACAAGGCGCTTGGTCGAGCGCTGCCTCTACCCACTTGCTGGCGACAACAGCGCGCAACATCGACGTCTTGCCGCTGCCAGGCGGACCGTTGACGGCCTGAACCTGGCCGGACTGCAGGGACAGTATGGCACGGGAGGCACGCCGCTGTGTGGGATCGAGCGGGAACAACTCGCGTTTTCCGCCGCCGTAGGCATCCATATGCCCGAAAGTTTGACGATAGCTGATAGGAATGCGTTCGGGCGCGACGGCCGAATTCCCGGTGCCGCAAAAGGTCGGATAGCATCCAAGTGCCTTGTCCCCCCTCTCAAGACGGCTGATCAGTTCGGCATACACTGCATCCAACTCACGCACTGCGGCATTGGTTGCACCCTCTTGGGCAAAAACTTCGACCCGAAGCGCCCAGGTTTGCTTTTCGTAGGCTGGCAACTGACTGCAGGCCCTTTGTTCGAGCATCGCGAGATCTTCGGCATCAGTCGCCCGAAGTAATGCACCCAAACAGGTATCCCACCAACTTTGCCAGCCTATGTTGAGCTCCTCATCGGCACCGAGCTTGGCAAGGGACTGCAGAAGTTCAGCACTGAACCGGCCAAAGTCACCAACGTCGCAGTCTTCGCCCATGGGGTAGAAGCACCGAGGGTTGGCGATCGGGGCAGTATCCGACGCCGCAGCGAGCCAAAATTGCTTGTCTTCGACGACGGCTTGGGCTGGGACTGCAAGGATCGGGTACCGGCGGCCATCGATCACGTCATTGCGCTTTCTCATAGGCACGGCAGAAAGTACTGCCATGGCGTAAATCGGCTTTGCGCCACCTCCCTCTTCGCTGCTGGTCAACAGATCGATCTGTCTCCTGGGAACCTCGGACGGCTCCAGTCGGCCGATGAGCTTAGGGCCCTTTCCATTTACGATCTTGGCAAAGGTCCCCATGTCCACATGCAGGAAGGCCTGTCGGTAATATCTCGCCAAGAATAGCGGATCCACTGCAGGAGACCTGGGAGCGACGTAGAAATTCGCCGGCGCCGGCTTCGGCAGAGATAGCGACACCGCGGGTTTCACACGTGCGGTGTCGGGCTCCGGCGCCGCAACGATAGAGGACACGGCAGACTCAGAGCACGCCAATGGCCTTCCGATGGAAGATGGAGCTTTGCGCAGGTTGTAGAGAAAGCGCAGAAAACTAGTGATCATCTACTTCCTCATTTCCTCGAAGTGGCGTCGTACGATGCAATCGGCCCGCGCTCCAGACAAACTTCTGGCTGCGGTTTACTTTTATGGACAAGGCGACCTTGGTACCCGGCGTCATGCCGACCGCAACGAGCTGCGTTTCCTTGACGGTGCAGGAGACGTTGTCCCCTTCGTAAGGAGAGGTTGTGAGTATCACTTCCGCTTCATGCTTGTCAAAATAGAGAGTGGGCTGCGAGAGGACCTCCCCTTCCACCCAATCGGCGACAATGATACCGGGATCGCCGGCCACGCCGCGGGGTCGAAGCAAACGGTCGATTCGTAGTTTCGAGTTTTTGTTTTTGCTCAGTACCACTAGGAAGTGGGTAACGCGCGGCTTTTCTCGGTCGATGAGTGCCCCCTCCTGCTCGGTAAAGATTTCCTCGTAATTCCCAGGAATCCATCGGTCTCTTGAGGCGGCCGGCTCAACATGGGGAATACATGCCCGGCGCAGTAAGAGGGCTGGCATAAACACCAGAGCGGACATTGCCGCCCCTGGGTAGCAAACCTCTGTCCAGACACCTTCACCGCCCTCATCTCTTGACCACGCGCCCAGCGAGGCCAATATGACGGGGGCCTGGGTCTCAACCTGCGACTCGAATACATCAGCGGGCGACATCGTCTTCAAAGTCGTCGCCACGTACTCCTTGCCGTCGTGAAGGATGTCGAATTGGATCGGGATTGATGCCAGGATACGACCGATGTTTTGTTTTTTGAGAAGCAAGCGAGGCAGTCTGACGACCTCTACTTTTCCGTCTTCCACGGGGAAGCTGCCATGCTGATCGTCCCTCAGGGGATCGATACTGCCATCGTAGTCAAGGATAGCCTCCCCGTCAACGTGCTCCATCGATTGAGGACGACCATCGATGTGCAACGAATCGACATTGCAGAAGCCTCCCTTGCGAATCAGAGTAGCTTTATGGGGACCTAGGGGAAGCTGGAGATTGCTTGGCGGGTTGAACCAGTTCGCTCCCTTCGGTACGCCGAGCGCCTCGTGATCTTGGACTTCACAGTAGATATAAGGCTTGTCGTTTCTGGTTTGCCGTATCTCCAGTAGCGTCACCAATGCTTCGAACTTATCCTGATTGGCTGCCATCTTCAGACCCGCCGATGTACCAGGAGGGATGGACTGTTCTCGATGGATGTCGGCCAGTCATTACCGACCGAAAAGATCAATTCGGATGGTGCTCCGCCGCCATGGGAACGGTGGCCGATATGGTTGCGGCGGTACTCGCCGCTTATCCCAGCTTTGGTCCGATCAAGTAGGATAAAGCTCCATACCCTCCCAGAGGAGCCCTGAAATGCTTTGCTTTTACTGGCCATGTTAAGAATATCTGTTACCTTTACTCTCATTGATTGAATCCCGCTTCTCGAATAAATCGAGAGGGTAATTGTCTTCTTCGATCACCCCATGGCATCATCCTGGTCACCGGGTAGGAAAGATAAAGTAACCTCTTCGATCGAGTTACCGCCACAAACGCGTTACGGCGCTCTTCGAGAAGTTCGCGCCCCGTCGAGGAACGGTAGTCAGGGAATGAGCCCTCAGCCATTCCCGCAATGAAAACTACGTCGAACTCCAATCCCTTCGACGAGTGCACCGTTAGCAAAGCCACGCCTTCCCGGCTCGCCTTCTGCGTCGCCCCGAGAGCTTTGCTGCTCATGAAGCCGGCGATAGTCTGGGTTGAGGAATCCGAACGAAGATATTGGTCCCACTCCTGCCTGAAAACCTCAACGTCTTCATAGATCAAAAGCTTCTCGCCCTCATCCAATGTGTCGGCATAGCCTGTCAAAACGGCAAAGGCTGGCATCAAGTCTAAACGTGCAGTATTCCGCAAAACGCTGGCAACAGCAGCAACAACAGCGGTGGCCCTGCCACTGACGCTGCCTGTTACGGATGCCATGGAAGCGAGAGCTTTGGTGGCGTCGTTGGTCGCACCAGGCTCGGATACCTTCCACTTCTTCGCCAATGCTGCGAAATGCAAGCGATCCCGCGGATTAGCAACCACGCGCAACGCAAGCTGAAAATCATCAACCACCTCGGATTCGTTCTCATGGTTGGCGGTCAGGCGCTTGTAGAAGGGGATCGACCGCAAGCGCAGCTCTTTTTCGATGGCAAGTAAGGCGAAGCGCGTGCGCCCAAGGATCGCGCACTTCGACGGCTCAATGTCGCCTTCCACATCGGGATGGCCGTTATCAAAGAGGGCCTGAATCTGATCAACGATACGCTTAGCCTCATCTTCCTCATCGTTGCCCACGATCAATTCGGCAAGACCTTGGATGGGCAATTGGGCTGCGACAAGGTAGTTCGAATCCAGCGAGCGTGCCACGTCGACAACAGATTTCGACGAGCGGAAGTTTTCCGTCAGGCCGACAAGCTTAGCGCTGAACTCAGCTTTGAAACGGTCCATGTATTCTGGGCTCGACGTATTGAACCCATAAATGGACTGCTTAGGGTCGCCGACCATCATCACGTTTTTGAACGACTCCCCGCATAACGCGCAAATCACCGCATACTGTGCTTCGTTAAGGTCCTGCGCTTCATCGATGCAGACAAACTTGTAGAGCCGCTGGTAGAACTCGGCGAGCTTGGGATTGCCGCTCAGCAAGCGGTAGGCCAGCAGAAGCAAGTCATCGAAGTCGTAAGCGTTGCTCGCCCTCAGTTCGTTGTCATAGGCCTCCAACACGCGGCGCTCGATATCGTCTTCGATCACAGCGCAGGTAATGGGGTGCGCCTTGATCCACGAAATGCCTTGCAGCCATGCATCGACCCGCTTTCCGCGAGCCTTGGCGTCGCCTTCCTGATCCAACTCAGCCTCCAGGGCTGGGTCTTCCTTGATCGCGCTGAGCAGGATTTCCTTGCGGTCCTTGAACTGCTCGAAAATGTTGGGCATACCTTCGACGCCAACTAGCTTTCCTCGCTCAGTGAGCAAGTCCAGGCAAAAGCTGTGAAGCGTGCCTATGAACGCGCGTTGACGTGCGTCGCCCAAGTCTGCCAATCGTTCCCGCATCTCGTCGGCCGCTTTGTTAGTGAAGGTCAAAGCCAGCACGCGAAAATGACCGGGCACGTTCGACAGGAGAGACCGAATGCGCTCGGTGAGAACTCGCGTCTTTCCAGAGCCGGGGCCAGCAACGACCAGCAAAGGTCCATCTACGTGATCGACGACGGTAGCCTGCTGGCTCGATAGGCGAATATTGCGTTGTATTGTCATGGCTTTGTTCCCCCTGCTTTGACCAGTCCGTGAGCTGCGCCTATGGTCTTAAATAATCTATCAATCGTTGAAGGAAACCTTCTCGATGGGTCGGCATGCCCCACGATCTGATGCGCCAACGGCTTAGCTAGCCGGGTTTTCTGCCCCTTCATGGCATCTGCAGCCGCGCGCTCCCGGCCGCCAGCGCTCTTGTAATCTCGGCTTCCTTTGTCCGTACCGTCTTTGTACTTGCCATAACTGAGCCCGTGATTCTTGGCGATGAACCCATCCAAAAAAGCATCCTCGCCCGATACAGTATTGAGCGCAGCTTCAATTTCGACCATATAGCCTTCGGCAATGAGCTGAGTCTCGAAGTTATTTCCACTAGGAAGAACAACGATGTTTGGCGACTTTGCCGACTCTGGAAGGTTGGCCTTCTTTAACTCGTCTTCGAGATTTTTCAGCGGCTGGACTTCACCATCTGCGATCAGATACCAAGGAATGTCCAAGTTATTCGCAAGCCATATGAACGGGAAGTAGTTCGTGCCGTTTGCCCTGGCAAAACTGAAACCCAGCTCGTGGATGGACGCTCCCCAATACTCTTGAGCCCAAATCGGCAAGGCCTGCTCTTCAGTCTGCCCCTCAAAGAGCACCAACGCCCGAGCGAAGAGGATGTCTCCGCGCGAGTCAATGACTGATTCTTGGACCTTGCGCTTGTCGTCTGCCTTGGTCAGCTTTGACACGTCGAGTTTCGACGCCATTGTGTCGCCGCCCTTCTTGATGAATAGCCGAAGGTCTTCCAATCGCGCCTGGCCTGCGAAATAAGGCGAATGTGTGCTGACCACGCGCTGCCCCGCGATGGCCTTGATGTGACCGAACAACGAGCGTTGCGCTTGAGGGTGCAAATGCGACTCAGGCTCTTCTAGCGCGAGGATTGAATGTACCTTGTCGCCGCCACTGGTAGCGTGTGCGTGACGCCACGAGACGAACGCGCGAAAGACCAGAAGCGAAGCGAGGCTGCGAGTGCCCATACCATGGCGCGCGAGCGGAAATGATTGAGCGCCGGATGTCGAGAACGAAACGTCCACGCCCTTGGATAGATCGCGCAACTTACGGGCAACCGGCGCGATGTCGATCCCCGCACTGTCGGCTGAAACCACCTTCTGCAAGTCCGCCAGATTCGTTTTCAAATGCTGGAGGATTTCGCTTTTTTCCACGATTGTTTGGTTGATCCCCGAGAGAGCCGTTTCGAGGTCGGTCACATCTACCGCCGACAAGCCAAGATCGTCCGTCAACCGCCGCCAGAACGATCCCGGCTTGCGAAGGTCTTCGTCGAGATCGCGCTTTGCGTCGATGAAATGCAAGGCAATCGGTTCAATCTGGGCCGCGCGAACCGGCGTGGCCTGGACTGGCGTATCGATCCAGTTCTTAAACTCGCGCCACTCCTTGAGAAAGTTGCGCTCAACGACATACTCTGCCTTCGAACCGCTCCACGAGAGGCTTGTTCGAATGGGGGCAAACTCATAGAACTCGACCGGATCGAGCGCGATTCCGCTGCCCCACAACGCTGTCCAAAAACTTCCCTCTGGAAACTTGTCCGTCACTGTGCCATCGGCACCTATTGGCCTCACACGAAGATCAATAGTGACTTTGCGCTCTTTAGGGGCAAGCGCCTCGCCATGGGCAAGCCGAACGTCGTCCTGGCCAAGAACTTTGCGCCCCGACCCGATGGCCGCAAATATGGCGTCCAGGAAGCTGGTCTTGCCCGCGTTGTTGGCACCGATGAGCACCGTGAGGTCGCCAAGCTCGACCTCGATATTGGCAAGCGAGCGAAAGTTGCTCACACGAACATCGGTGATTGCAATCTCGCTTTGCGTCGAATAGATCGTCATGATCCGCCCCTGAACATTGTGTTGTCGATATGATTATGTTGAGCTACTGGCTGATCAAGCGAGCAGTCTCCGGGTCGTAGATGACATCGATAATCGAGCCGTCCCGAATGCGCTGAACCGCTTCGTCAATCACATGGAGCGGCACCAGGAACCATTCCCTCGGTTTGACCGGATGTCCGAAGCGGTCTTCGATGGTCAAGTCGAGCTGCGCTGCGCCAAACAAGTGGTGGAAGATGTTTTCTAGCCGGACACGATTCAGGTTATGGAGCTTGTAGGTTGCCACCACCTCCACGCCGGCCAGTAAGTAGGTAGCATCCTTTTCCGCGCCCGCAATACGGGTCTCCACGCTGCCGCCAGTCACGCCAATCTTGTGAATCAGCTCACGATGCTCGGTAACGAATGGATTGCTTGAGAGGCTACGTAGTACGTAGATCGTTCCGGTTTCGATATCGTCAGGCTCTGGCGTATCACCAAAAAGCGGCCCCATGTCATGGTCTGTCAGGCGGCGGCCAGTGTCATCCTTGTAGAGCGCACGTTGTAGCGAGCGACGTAGCAAGTTGCTTTCCGTGCCATTGGCATAGATGACACGCAAACGCGCATCACTCTCGCCGTTCGGAGCCTTGATGGTATCGCCAACTTCGGCGACGTAGGCAAGCTGCCCGCCGACGACAAAGTAGTTTCCGCTTGCAATGCTAGTATCGCGCCCGAAGCGCAATGTTTTGCGCAGGCCAGACTTCAGTTCCCGCTCAATCTGCTCAAACAATGGCTGAAATTTTTCGAAATCAGTGCATCGCGTACGGTCGGCGACTTCCTCGGCTGCACGTTTCTCTACATTAGAACGTACATGGCGCAGCACGGTGATGTCGTTCTGGTCGATGGGTTCATCACCAATACCCAGCTCGGCCAGCAAGGCGTCTTCGTCCAAGTCGTCCACATCGACCGCAATCGAAGCCACGCCAGACAACAGACCTGGGGCATCCAGTCCAGCCAGCAGGGTGTGTGCTTCGGGTAGCTTGCGTAGCTGGTCCAGGCGCACCGCATACAGGCGCTCGAAAATGTCACGGCCCTCACCATGCTGCGGGGCGCGACCATACGCTTGATGGAAGCACAGGATGTCCTCAAAACCAGCAATAATGCGCTCCTCGCGCGGGGTTCGACTTGACGCTTTAAGCGGAGCGACTTCTACCCCGAGTGCATCCAACAGCTCGTCATCGTTAATATCAGCCATTGCTGGACGCCCCCTGACCCTGTGCCGCCTTGGCCCGTGCACGGTAACGCGCCAGCGCAGCCACGCCTTCAGCCATGCGTTTTTCCCACGCATCAGCGGAATTAATGTCCGGCAAGCGGCCACGCTCATTCTTGAACTGCAAGGCGCGTTTTGCCAGCTCACGGGCTTCATCCTCGGGGATGCTGACCTTCTTGGCGGCAATGCTGGCCTGTACCTGGCGCAGCGATTTTTCATCCATCGCTTTCGCCAATACCGCATAGGCAGCTTCGAAAGGATTGATGCGATCAATCAGGTCGATGTCTAAGTCGCGTACATTGACGAACTTACGCACGCCATCCAGCAAGGCTGTACTGCCTTGCGCCATGCCACCACCATTAGCGTCTGCGTGAGCTAAGGCCAATTTGGCCTGCTGGGTAATATTCATGGCAGCGATTGCATGTTGCCGAATCGCTTCCTGATCCGCTTCGTTCAAGTCTGGATAACGCTCGCGCACGATCTTACCCATGCGTAGCTGCGTCAGTTCTTCGGGCAAGGTGTTTTCCTTATCGAACAGGCCGCGCTCCAGTGCGGTCTTGTCTTGCAGAAAACTCGTGACTACTTCGCTCAAGTCCTCTTTACAGATGCGGGTGGCTTCCGCCGTTTCTGGTTTCGCCAACCCGTTAATCTCCACGTGATACTGACCCGTAGCCTCGTTCACGCCAACATTGGTGCGGCCCTCTTGGTAGCCCTCACCGTCGTTGTAGACAAAACCATCTTGGGGTCCAGCATCCTTCGGCGTGAACTCATAGCGCGGTGCCAATACTTGTTCCATCAACAAGCTGGCAGAAATAGCCTTGAGCATGTCGTTCACCGCCTCGGCGACTGCAGACTGATCTGCAGCAGGTTCAGCGATCAAATTGGTGAAGCGCGATCTTTCCTTACCTTGGGCGTCTCGCGTAGCACGACCAATGATCTGCACAATTTCGGTCAAGCTGCTGCGGTAGCCGATGGTCAGTGCATGTTCGCACCATATCCAGTCAAAACCCTCCTTCGCCATACCCAGCGCAATGATGACATCAACGTGATTGCGGTTGTTCTTCTGTGCCGGGTCTTTCAACGCATTGAGTATTTTGGAGCGCTTTGCCGAATCACTGTCGTCCACCAGGTCCGCCACCTTCAGCGTGCCGCCTTCTTTGGTTTCCACCAGATGGAAGCCTGTAGCAGGATCAACCCCTTTCCATTCGCCCAAGCCATGCATGATTTCATTCACTTCACGTTCTTTGTCTTTCAGGCTTTCGCGAGCATTGACGTTGGGAATGTGAACGATAGTTTTTAACGCCGGATCCAACACCTTGGAAATGGCATTAACATAGGGGCCAGTATAGAAGAAGTAACCAATGTCCAGCGATTTGAGCCAGTGATAACCGTTCAACTGTTCGTAATAGGTATATGTAACCGTTTCAAATTTGGCTTCATCTGCAGAGCCTAGCACTGCCTCGCTATCGCCCCGGAAGTAAGAGCCGGTCATCGCGACCAGGTGCACCTTGTCGCGGGCGATAAATGCCCCCAACTGACTACCCAATTTATTGTCCGGATTGCTGGAGACATGGTGAAACTCATCGATAGCGATCAGGCGGTTATCGAACGCTTCGACACCCAGCTCTTCCACCGCAAAGCGGAAGGTGGCATGGGTACATACCAAGACCTTATCCGTACTTTCTAAGAAATGACGTACTGCATCCACTTTGGATTTGGCAACACGTGGCTCGTCAACACCAGGTGCGTTGCATAAGTTCCACTGCGGGGCGACTTGCCAATCCCAGTAAAAGCCGTGCTGACTCAATGCCTCGTCGGCAAAGCTACCGCCAATCGAACGCTCGGGCACTACTACAATGGCTTGCTGCAATCCTTGGTTGTTGAGTTTATCCAACGCAATAAACATTAGCGCACGCGATTTTCCTGATGCTGGTGGCGACTTGATCAACAGGTATTGTTCCCCACGTTTGGCATAGGCGCGCTCCTGCATGGTGCGCATACCCAACACATTGGCTTTACTGGATGCACCAGTGCATGCGGTGGCAATAGATACCGACGGCACGGTATAGGCATTGGTCGGGTTGTTGGCTTGCTCGCTCATTATTTATTCTTCCCTCTTGGTGCTTTCGTGGTGGGCCGAGTCTTAGCTGCCGCTGCCGTCATATTTGTATAAAGTTCAAACAATTTTTCCAGCCGCTCAGTGTCGTTCTTGAAGCGCCGTCCAATGTAAATACGCTCCAGCACTTCGTCGTTACATTCGTGGGCGCGACGCAAGTTGTCCGGCATACTAACTGGATCGTACAAATCGGCAATGGTTGCGGGAAAATGCGCTTCGCGGGCCAGCAGGATGTTTTCGGCGCAGGTGGTCAGATCAGCCTTGTTCAGCTCTGTGAGTAACGGTAAAGGGAAGGTGTTGTAAACAACCGTATTGCCATATCGAATACCATCTCCCAACCGCCCAGCTATCGTTTCAGCCCAGACCTTATGCAAAGTTGAAACAATGATTGAAAATTCAACGAGTGGCGCTCCATACACAACGAACGCATTGTGATTCGAGACGAAGCCACTTTTTTTTATATCAGCAGGAACAAACGCTAATGCTCCCCCAATAGTATTTCCCACTTGAATGAAGTCTCGGTCTTCGTAAGTTGAATAACAAAATGAATGCGGCCGCACTGCAGCTTTGCGTGCATCACGACCAGCACTAATTCGGTAAGTATGACACTCCTCTATTGCATCTCTGATAGGAGGAATACTCTTGGCAACTTCGACCTGTTGATCCTCAATCCAAATGCAACGTCGAGGCGATCCAGAAACCATCTCTTTGGTTCCCCCGTAGAGACGGATAAACATGGATGCCTCCGGGTAATTGGCGACAATTTTCTCTGCCTCTCCGTTTTCGAGAATCAATCTTTTCCCGTCAACACTATTGCTACCCATTTTCATCTGAGAAAGCAAAGAAATTGGCATACTTTCCGGTGAGCAGTAAATTTTAGGACCTGGTATTAGATAAGGAGAAATACTCTCGCACTGTTTGAGGATTTCCCCATCAAATAGACTTTTACTCTTAGTCTCATTTTTAACTAAACCAATGATTGTGCAAAAAACTCCGGCATTGTTGGCAGCGGAATTCGCCCACTTGAATGGCCTATAGGCGAAAGCAATAGCAGCCTTCGCGAATATTTTCGGCCAAATCAATGAGACCTGCTCTCCCTGACATATCGAGCTAGTAGATACCAATGCCATTGCCGTGTTCGTTGCTTCAATTACATCCAGCCCTTTGATAATGAACGCTGCAACATAGTCGAGTAGCTGAGCCTCTCCAAGCCCAACTGCCTCCATGTCATCAGACTGAAGCTTGCTTTTCTTCTTTGCTCCAAGATACGGCGGATTCCCGCAAATATAAGTCTCACCACCTTCGTTCTCGAAGTCAATTTCCGTCTGATTTAACGGCGCGCCAAACAAATCATCAGCGACTATCTTTACCCCTGTCCCGGTGGGTGGACAGATGTTCAACCAATCCAACCGCAACGCATTGCCGCAGACGATCCAGTTTTGCGCATCCAGCGGCAAAAATTCCGCCAGTGCGTCCTTCTGTCCACGATAAAGCACATCACATTGGAACTCAGCAATGATGAGCGCTAAACGCGCAATTTCTGCTGGAAAATCACGTAGCTCGATGCCTCGAAAGTTGGTCAGCGGGATCTCACTACCTAAATGCAACTCACCCCGTCGGCGATTAATTTCCGCTTCAATCTCGCGCATTTGCTTGTATGCGATGACAAGAAAGTTACCAGAGCCACAGGCTGGATCAAATACGCGGATGCGAGCCATACGCTTCCGCAGGTTCAACAGCTTGCGCTCATTATCAGCAGCCTCGTCCAAAGCGGCACGCAGGTCATCCAGGAATAAGGGATTCAATACCTTCAATATGTTCGGCACGCTGGTGTAGTGCATGCCCAATGCGCCACGCTCTTCGTCGTCGGCCACCGCCTGGATCATACTGCCGAAGATGTCGGGGTTAATCTTTTGCCAGTTCAGATTACCAGCATGAATCAAATAGGTGCGCGCCATGCGCGTGAAGCGCGGCGTTTCGGTGCTGCCGGAGAACAGACCGCCGTTCACATAGGGAAAGCCGTTGGCCCAGTTCGGCAGCCTGGGCTGGGCATTCGCACGGTCGGCAACCTTGATATTCATCGCGCGGAAGATTTCTGACAGCACCTCATGGGTGTTAGCGCCATCGCGCTCGCTCATTTGCTCTACAGTCTGGGTGAATAGGCCATTGCCATTGAAGATGTCGGTATCTTCGGCAAAAAAACAGAACACCAGTCGGGCCATGAAGTGGTTCATGTCGGCGCGGCGACCTTCCTTGGCCCACTCCGGGTTTTCGTTCAACAGTTCAACGTACAGCTTGTTCAGACGGCTGGTGGCGCGAACGTCAATGGGGTTGTCCTTGATCTCCTTGATGGTGGAGATACCCGCCAGGGGTAACAGAAAGCCGAAGTGGTTCGGAAAGTCCGCATAGGCGCAGGCGATGGTTTCACCGCTGGCAAGCTCTTCGGCCTCAAGAGTCTGCCCGTCCGTGGCGAGGATAAATTTTGCTTTGGCTTTTGTGGTAGCCGGGCTGGTACGCAAAGCCTTAAGCGTTTCACCCACAGAGTCAGCTTCGCAGACGGCGATGTGGATGTTGTTGCGCTGGAGCACGCCACCAGGCACATCCGAAGTATTGTTGTTGCCTGTACGCAGGCGTTTGAGGGCCGTATCCTTATTGCCGAAAGCGGCCAGGAACGCGAACGGAAACTCCTGCCCATCAAAGGGCTGGAGCGCCAAATCTGATACTGCTGCTTCAATTTCTACTGCATTCATGGGATATCTTATCTATGGGGCATCATTGCTTCTGCGGCAGATTGGACGCAATTGTTTGACTTCGTGTTCGGAAAATTAGCTATTCTCCGAGCGCGCCAAAGCTTGTTTTTGGCTGTTTTCATGGCGTCACACATATTTATTATTTTTCGCTTCACATCTATCCCGCAGCGGGTTGAACAATGACCTGCGGCCTTATTCTGTCGCGAATCTCTTGGTACACCGGAATACCTGAACCAACTCCCACCTCAAGAGAAACACAAACTGCAAACCGAATTTTTTCCGTAAGTTCACCAGCGTCAGCAGCACAATTAACTTTGCACTCGAACCTATTGCCATCAATAAAAGCAACTGCATCCTCTCCCTCAAGAATCTCGTGTTGTACAGAGCCGCGTAGCGCCGCCTTGTCATGCACACTGTTGGTTCGTTTGATTCGAAGTTGGTCTTGCGGCGGCGTCATCCAGAGTTTGGCGCGGCGATACCCCTGATGTGCACAGTTGATCGGAGACATCCATGCCAATGTAACTGTCAAACGACGCCACGCAATCTTGCCGGCCAATGTCGGCGGCAGCGGCGCAGAAAACACAAAGGCCTCATCCGCCCCCAACTCTCCGACACCAAGCAACGTTGCGCGCTCGGCCGCACAGCTAATCGCCCGCTCGACATCAACAGGGCCGTACCCTAGCCATCGCGTCACCAAGTCTTTCTGGGCCGCATGCCTCGCAACGCCATGAGCGATGGACTCGAACTCGGGATGTTCGGCCAGCAGCCGTTCTGGCCAGTCGCCCCATTGCGCACCATGAACCAACAATGCCTTGAGCAACACAGCGTCGTACACACTTGCTGGCGCATCCTCAACCTCGGCTCGCAGCGATTCGAGCATGTCGTAGGCCAGTACTGCAGCCCGGCTAGCAAGTGCAGCTGCGTTGCTGGTGCCCCGCGTATACGCAGTTGCTGCCAACGTTTCACCTGGCAGCGGCGGTACCGCAACGCGATGCCCCGGCGCTACTCCAGCGGTTACAACATCTAACACACTTGCGCTAGGATTGGTCTGAATCCTAGCGCGATAAAGCGCACGCCCTCCTGGCATCAGAATGTCTGGCTTGATGGCTCGACGGAAACCATGCCCGACACGCGACAGTGGACTAAGTCCACCAGCCTCGAAGAGGTCATAGCGCCCGGGCACCACGGGCGGATTTGCCAGATCGGAGTGCAAAGCGCCGACGGTAAGTACGTTCAGCGCCTCAGCAGGAGCCATCAAACGCCGTTCCGCGTGTTCAGTGGTCATCGCAGTAAATGCCAGCGCAGATCGCTGCTCGGAAGTCAGACCATCTAAGGCATGACTTGGTATTGCGAGACTGAGCGGTCGCATGTCGTTGCCAGCACTAACAATAAACAACACTGAATACCTGAACGAGAGCCAATCCAGCAAGCGCGCCCATGGCGACATTTGGCGTTCGAACAAACGTGCTTCGTCGCCGATAGACAAATTAATGACACGCACCGACGGCGCAATTGCAGCTTCTTGACCTTCGCCTTCACAAATACGCTTAACAGCTCGATGAATTAAGTCAATTAACAACACATCATCAGGTGTATGTTCGCGCCGACGCGCGTTGAAATTATCGTTGGAATCAGGGCGCAGGACAGGACGCACATAGAGACGACGCTGTAGAGGAGCGGTCGCACCGTCCAGCTCACCATGCAAGATCAGCGAAGCCATAGCGGTACCGTGAACCCGATCCTTGGCCGCATAGTTTTCTTCCCAGCCATCCGGGTCATCAACCAGCAACCGCCCTTGCAGTTGAGTATGATTCTGTAGAGGCAATCCGTCGAGCAGTGCTACTAGCGGCGGGCGCTCTGAGACACCTGCCGCAGTAGCGTGCGGAAGTACATCGACCTCATTCACACCATCCGAAATTGATTGCGCTTTGGGTCGGAAAAACATGATTCGGTTAGACAACACCAACTCAGGCGTATCACCAGCAATCACACCCGCAACAGCCTGCGCAGGTAATTCGACAAGAAGCCCGTGGTAAGCGATCTCATCAATCAACGCTCGACGTAGAATCTGTCCACCGAGTCCTTGAACAAGAGCTTCGA
Organism: Cognatundibacterium griseum; assembly: GCF_014284195.1. Lineage (GTDB taxonomy): Bacteria > Pseudomonadota > Gammaproteobacteria > Burkholderiales > Burkholderiaceae_D > Undibacterium > Undibacterium griseum. Next base: position 648,229 of record NZ_JACOGC010000002.1, on the reverse strand, counting down.
TTTCCGCGCGGGCAGTGTCATTTTTCTGCTGCGAAGCGAAGTACCAAGCATCAATTTCGAACCTGATAACCTGTAAGCCATCGTCGATACAATCCTGCCAATACTGACGAACATCTAAATCGATACGGTCTGCCACACTCCAATGGCGGATGGTGCGTAACTGACCAAACATGTTGCGGAACTTGTTCAGTCCGCGTTCAAACTGAGCGGCAGGATCATTTTGGTAGCGAGTCCAAAGCGCCAGCAACTGCGTGAGCGCCGCCTGATTACTTGCAAGAAGGAACAGGCGTCCCGGAAAAACCTTATTTTCCTTGCCTTCGATGAAAAAATCATCGTCCGGTGCAATCTGGTCTTCAGCCCATTCAACAAGCCATTCCAGCCCTGATATTTTGGCAACAGCCTTGGCAAAGTCCTCTAGCGTGCCTGCAACCTCCAAAACCAAGATTAGCTCCGGATTCTCCATCGGCGCTGTCTGCTGCAACTTCAGACGCTGGGCATCAAAAGCTTGCTGCAGCACGGTAAGTTGCGGTGCGATACGAGCGCGCTGACGAGAAATATCGGGAATGTGGACGGAACCTCCGCCTCCCCCGAGGGAGTTTCGATCAGCCAGAGTAGGCTCGGGAAAGAATAATAGGGGGAAGTTTCCTGTTGCCATCCGTTGAAATTTTCTTTTTATCGTTTGTTATTGATTGATGGTAAAACGAGTCTGCCATTGCTTAAGCCTTGCCGCCACGATGCGCTTCAGATTCGAGTCAGGTAAGGCCAAAACATAGCGACGCTGAATGTCCTCGCAAAACTGTTCCAAATCCGAAAAACTTGTCGCTTGAATCTTTGCAGCCAAAGTTTTCGGGGAGAAACCAAGCGAAGCATCCAGGCGAGACTGAAAGCGCGTAAACCACTCTTCCTTTTGCGCAAGGGTCGGCGCAGGCAATGAGAGTCGCAACTGAAATCGCCGCCAAACAGCTCTGTCAAGCAATTCAGCATGATTGGTTGCGGTCACGACCACAACATGACTAGGCAAAGCGTCGATCTGAAGCAGGAGAGAACTGACAACACGTTTAATTTCCCCGGTTTCGTGAACATCGCCGCGCTCCTTACCGAGCGTGTCGAATTCATCGAAAAACAACACACATTGATGCGTCCGAACAAAGTCAAACAAGCGTTTCAATCGGCCACTGGTTTCACCCAAAAAACTACCAATGACTGCTTCGTAACGCACGACAAAAAGCGGTACGAGCAACTGTGCAGCAATCGCTTCAGCTAGTGAAGTCTTGCCGTTACCTGGGGGGCCCGATAACAACACACGGTGCCTTGGCTCAAGACCATAAGACCGCAGGATGTCCTTCCGATGCTGCTCCTCCACCAATTCGCGACATGCCTCAAGTGCCGAATTTTCGAGGAACAATGCTTCGAGCGCGCGGCGTGGCTCCACTTCGTACAGCAAGCCGCCATGACCGCCATCAAATGAGCGGACAACCTCTGACGTGCGTGGCTGCGAATTTGCAGCACGCAGATTTTTTTCAAGCTTATCGGCAAGCTGGTGATGATGCTTGGCACGCTCTTCCGCAGCCATCGCTTCGACAGTCGTGCGCAGTAGCTGCTGATCGCCCTGACTCCCCGCTTTGACTAGACTAACTATGAGGTCCGCTCGTGACATATGTCCACCTCTCGCAACAATAAATTCATGTATCCCCGTACTTTCTCAGACCGCAACCCGAATTGAACAATGACCAGCTTCTCGACTAGGCTTCACGACGATCTCAACTTGCTGATTTAACGCAAGGAGGGCCTGCATCAGGCGCTCCAGTGAAATCCCGCGAAGCTTATAGTTTCTGATCGCTGAAACCTTCGGCTGAGGCATCCCCAGCAACTGCGCCGCTGCACTTTGGCTCAGCCCACTCTCATCAAGCAGAGCATTGAGCCTTGATGCAAGGGTTGCTTTGGCTGAACCTTCGTGACTTGCATCAGAGAGATCACTAAGCAATTGACCACCACTTGTATCTTCCACTTTCGGAAAAGATGATGAGGGCACGCGGCTTCGAGACACATTCGAGGTACTTTTAGCCCCCTCTTTAACTTGACGGCGAATCGACATGGCTGCAATCACTCCATTAACTAATGACAAATTATACCCATATGGATATGAGCTTCACAAGGAAAATCGCCATACCCTCATCAGTCATAAGTTTGTAGCACTAATGATTGGCAAGCTGAACAGGCGCCCCCACGCCCACAAAGATTGCCTCTGGATAGTTGAAATGCTGGTATCGCGTGCCCACCAGTCGTTTGCAGAGCCCACGATTAAATCTGGGTTATGCGCCATGCTCACCAAAAGCGGAAAGACCAGTAACTGCTCATAACAGATCAAGTAAGCCACCTTGCGGCCGGCAACCAGAGCAATGCCGCTAGCCAGCGGATCGGCCGCGATGGATTCGGCAGACCAGGGCCGCCACATGCCAATCGGCACTGGCACTCGCTGGACCAGTGGCGCGGACTCGTCGCCAAGAACAACCAGGGCATTCTGCAATTGATGCCCTGGGCCAACCACTTCCGCGCCAATCAGGACCGCGCTACCTTTGGCCTTCAGCCGTGCCGACAAATCAGCCAGCATCGAGGCGTTGAAGTCATTGACCTGGCGCACACGCGGCAGGACGGTTTCCGGCATGACCAGAACGCGACCAGGTTGCAGCTGGCCGGCGATCATGAGAACTTGCGCCATGCGCTGACCTTCAGCCAGGAAGTTTGGAGCTGCGGCAGTCTGCAGCCGTGCAAAGGCAGTGTCTTGCCCAGACCAGGCTGAAACCCATGGTTCAGGTTTTGCCTGAAGCGCGACGATGTTGGAGGCCACTGCAACGCTGGCCAGAATTGCGACCGCTGGCCAACGGCGCAACACAGTCAAAACAAGGCCGACCACCAGGCAGGCCAAGCCGACAAAGCCAAGACCGGGAAAGAGAACGCCGGCGGCGGTCAGCGGGTTCACCCAGCCAACAAAACCAACCGGCGGTAAGGCGGTTAAGGCAAGGGCCGCCGGCAACGTCCACGCCTTGCGTCGTGGTGTTTCACTCCAAAGAAGAAGCCACGGCAGTGCGTTGACCAGGCCGGCGGCAAACCACAGCGCCCAGCTGAACCATGCGGGTGCCGATTCAGCGAAAAAGATGCCCGCCCCAAAGGGCAATCCACGGCTGGCCATCAGGTAATAGGCCAACGCGATCATGCCGGCGCACCAGCGAGAACCGGCCAAGCTCCACAGCACTGGCATAGCACCCGCGAGGCAGACAAGCCAGGACAATCCCACATGCCCCCACGCGAAGCCGCACAACGCCCCTTCCACGACTAGGAGCGGCATCCTGCAGCTCAGCGTCGGCCACTGAAATTTCCGTCCAAAAACATAAATTTCGGCGCTCAAGATGGGGCATCCTGGGCAGGCACGCGTATCAGCTTTCGCCGACGCTTACCGCGACTAATGAGGCTATCCACGTCGAGGTTGAGCCAAAGCCACCAACCGCTCTGATAGCCATCGTCTTGCCAGCTCTCAATTTCTGAAGACTTCGGAACAGGTCCTCGGTATTGCTCAATCAGTGCTTTTTGCAGTTGTTCTGGCACATCACAAATCGCATGGGCGAACACGTACAAGTTGAAGTCCGGCAGGGTTGCGCGAATTCCGCCCTGGGCTTCGGTGCGAACATGAGTCACGAAGAAAGCCATCTTCAGCCTCCCCTCTTCTTGGTGTATCTTTGTTGGGTCATGGCAGCTCTCTTAATGGGTCGTCTTGGCAGGCAGTGCGAACGCCGCAATCGTTCGTGCTGCCACCTTTTCCAGAGACTTGCTATCCAGCTCATGAAGCGACAAGACCGACAATGGATCGTCAATTGCTTCCACTAAGTTTTCCAGCTCCCAGCGGTCAACCGGGACAACAATCATTCTCTCGGTGTCATCGTCTCGGCACACCAAGCACAGTCGGCCGTTGAGTTCCAGCGCGTACAGCACCGGACCACAGCCAAGCTCTTCGGCTCCCTCATCGAACACGTGATTGATGGCAGTAGCCTGAGTCAGCATTGCCATGGCCGATTCCATCTTGATTTGCTTTTGCATTTTCAATTCTCCAAGTCGATTAAGTTGAACGTTTACCGGCTGGCTTCTGCACCGGGCAATACGGGCTGTCCTCCAGCATCCTGAAAAGTTGCTTCGCACTTTGGCGAAGCCTTCAAATTGCTGCAGTACCAATAAAGCCCTTTTTTGCCCTCCTTGGGAAACAACGATCCAGTACCGCATGCCGGACACGGGAGTGCCGCTCGCGTCTTTTCTTCCAAAAAAGTTGTCACCTTTGCTTTCGACGTATTTGTGAATTGCAAAGGCAGCCGCTCCCAAAAAACCTTGTCGCGCTCGCGCATAAGGTCATTTGCCTGGTTCTTGTCGGCCGGCGTCGGAAGCGTGAATGCCAGCCACTCCCTCAAGTAGTCCAACATGCCGACAACCATTTGCTGTTCTGCCCGGTCTTTCGCTACCTGACGGGCAAGTCGATCAATCGTGACAGCGATGCGCTTCTCAACCTCCGATAGGTAATCCTTTTCTTCCTGCTGCTTCAGATATGCATCGATGGCCAGGCGTATCAGGCAGCCGACTGGCAACTCCATGCGTTCAGCCCTGGCGTCCAACTGATGCCGTTGATCGGCATCAAGCCGAACGGAATAGGTTTGTTTCGCGGCCATATGGCCTCCTTTCTGTCGTGTTGCGCGGTCTTCCTGCATTCGCAACACATTTTCAAAATACGCAGTACGCATCCAAGCGGCACGCACCAAGGAAAAACACCAAAAACACAGCAGCAGCGCAATACACCCTTTATGTTCCACTAAGGTCTTTGTATTCAGGTCTTGCAACACATTTCCGGGGCATCAAGTCAGGGCGTACCTATCCATCTTTGCGCTGGCTGATGCCTGATTGGTTTGAGACAACCTGCTTGCGCAAAATCACGCCAAAAGAAGGCAGTCCAACGACAATCACGGCAACAGCACTGCATGTTCATTGCTAACAGACTGCGCAAACATGCGACTCAACTGCGCTAACACTTCAACAACACGGCAATATCACTGCACACTGACTGCATGTAGGCTAGAAAATGGGTTTCGACTTCCGATCCGCCAGCCGACGAATCGCGTCAAGAACTCGCTTATTCCCCCTCGGACGGCTTGGTTTCGGTACCGGCACACCAGCCGCCCTGAAAGCTTCTGCTGTTTTTTCCCATTTGATGGCCAGGCGCTCCTTGGCCTCCGGCAAGCTCGCACCAACGGCCCGCACAGAAGGCAGATCACGGAATTGAATAACCCATTCAACCTGCGTGGCCTTCACGTGTGGAAATGCCTCGACCGTAAAACCTGCGATCTTTTCTGGTTTTCTCATTTCACTTGTCCTTATTCATTGCCGTGACTGGTTTGCACAGACCCGCCGCCTGAGCCGCTGGTTTTCTGCACCTCGTTGAGAACTGCCTTGACGGCCAAAGCAGCCTTACTCGATGCACCTGGCGATTCCGCATCCGCTGTGTCGCCCGTTGGCAAAGCTGCGGCAACAGCGACCGGATCGGATGCGTGTACACGCTCTGCATTTGCAACTGGTGCAGCTATCGGCGGTGTGTGTGCAGAAGGTGCCTCTGCAGGCAACCCGTTCTGTGCTGGTGGCGTGGCCAGCGCCGGAGCCGTTACGTCAGTCGAGGTGGCTGCAGGTGCGCCTGGCTGGCCTGTCGCGGTGCTGCTGGTGGTCGGTGCTGCTGGCGTGTCGCGCGTCGGCTCTGGCGGCGTTTCAGTGGGCGCTGCTGCCGACTGGGTGGATTGGCTTCCTTCGGTTGCAGGCGGGGCCTGTGGTGTGGTGGTCGCTGGACTGGATTCGCCGCTGGCAGGCGCTGGCGGTTGGCTACCTGGAACGGAAGGCGCAGACACGCTGGCCGCTGCTTTGCTTTCGCGGATACCAGCTGTTTTGGTGTCGATGCGCCCGGCCAGGCGACCGCCCATGGAATCACCGCCCAAGCCCTTGATGCCCTCCATCGCAGCTTCGCCAACGGCGCTACCGACCGCACCAGCGGCACCTGCAGCCGTACCCATGACACCCGTGGCACCTTTTTCGCGGGCCTGCGTTATCGCAGCTTGACCCGTCTTTATGGCACCGCCTACATCGTTCGCAAGGGTAGACCCAGCGGCATATGCACCTCCGGCCACGGCCGCGACAGCGCCACCAGCTACCAAGCCAGCGCCGACACCATCACCAGCAGACAACGATGCTGTGCCGCCCAACAAATCGGCCGCCAGCGTCGGCACCTTCAACGTGAGCATGAACAACAGTACAGAGCCTGCCAGGATCGTCCAGATCGGCGTCAGGTTGGTCAGCGAGAGGTTTCCAATCTCGGTGCCAAAGTCCTGGGCCAGGGTCGTTCCCACGGCCATGATGAAGTAGATCGCCATAAACCGAACGCCATAGACAAGCGGTGTGGTGATGACCTTCATCGCTATGTCTTTGGTCCACTTCATCGCACCGAATGCCAAGACAATCGGATAGACAGCAAGGTAAAACCAGAGTTGAACCCAGGCCACCGCGAATTGCGCCGCCAACATGGCGTAACAAACGACGATGACGATTAAGGCAATGCCAATCAGGATGGCAGCAAAGGGGTTGGCCATCGCCGCGATCCCTGCCGGAACCGGCACGCCGGCCACAGTGGCATTGTCGGAAAACTTGGTCATCATCATGTTCACCAGGTCAATGCCCTGCCAGAACACGTCGCCGGGACTGATGGCTGATGTGTTCGCGCCAGTCTTGCCCAACTGGATAAAGCCATTGACGAATGCCAGCGGCACGCTGGGGTTGTTGATGACCCACACGACAAGGCCAACCCACATTACCCGCATGATTAGCGCGGAGCCGATTTCCACAATGTCAGAACCCTTGAGAAGTCGGCCGAGAACCGTCCAAGCTAGGTCGATGGCGAATAACGTGTAGCAGAGCTTGAGCGCCACAGCAGTGATGTTCGAGCCGAACTGAGTGGCGGCCGCTTGGTACTTGTCCATGATCGAACCCAAGTCATAGCCGGTGGTGTCGGCGAATGCTGGCGATGCGATCATCAGAAGGCCAAAGGCCAGAAGGAACAGATTACGTTGTTTCATATTTCTTTCTCCCGTCTGAACTATTCGAGGTCAAGCAAGGCACGCTCAACACGCGGCAGCAACGCAATCCATTGCGGCCCTGTGCGGTCGATGGCTTCGGCAAGGGTGTATCCCAGGCTTGCAAGCCATTCGGGCTTGTTGAGCGCGAGCGCTACGGCCACCTTTTCGCCTGTGGATTGCACATCCCATGCGTCCTTTCCGCCCCTTTTGGCGTCCTTGGCCTTGGCGAAGTAATGTCTGAATTCAGCGTCACACATGGATCAGTACCCCTTCATGCCGGATTCGCCAGCTTTGCGCACGGTGTGGCTACCGTCCGGCGCACTGGCCGCTCCGCTTTGTTTCAGCATCTGCTGCATGGCTGCGTCTTGCGCCTTCTGACGCGCAGCGCTTTCTTCCGCCGCCTTGTCACTACATCCGGTCAAAAGCGAAAACAAGGTGAACAGGATCAAGGCAACGCCAAGGGAAAACCAACGCTTTTGACCGTGGCCCATTTGCTTGATGAAATTTTTCATGGCGTCGATCCTCAGAAAGTTTTGTAGCCGCTCTGGCCAGCCTTGCGCACGGTGCCATCACCTTGTTTCAGAAGGGTCTGTGTGGCATCTGTCTGGTCTGCCTGAATCTGCGCCTGCGCGCCCAGGAAGTTCGCTTGCGACTGCGCCTGGCTCGCCAGCAACTGGCGCAATTTCTGCAGCTGGTCCACCGTTTGGCTGGCGATCATGTTGCCGGCCTGAACCGCCTGCAGGGAGCCTTGCGAACCAGCGGAAATGCCCTGAATCTGTTGGATAGCGGCGCGCTCATTCGCAAACTGATTGGCATTCAGTCCTGCTCCTTGCAGCGCCGAACTCAAGCCGTCCATGGCCTTCGTAATGAGCGCGGCGTACTTGGTGCCGTAATTCGTTGCGCCCGCACTTTTTGCATAGCCAGGAAACGCTTGCTTAAACGACTGGTCAATGTTGCCGGCGGCGTAGCTGATGGCGTTGGTCTGCGCAACCAGTTGGGTCAGGCTGGTCAATTCCTGTTGAGCCTGGCCCCACATCTGTTGTGGTGCAGCCATCAAGTTCTTCAGCTGTTGCTGGGCCATCTGTACCTGCTGCAGGGTCTGCTGAACCTGTTGGTACATCTGAGCCGATTGCTGAATCAGCTCGACGTTGTTCAAAATCTGCGTCACTTCCGTAGAGCCACCGTTACCGGCCACGCTCCCCGCGTTAGCGGCGGACACTGCCATGGTGGACACGAGCGCGACCAAAACGGCCTTTCGTGCTGTTGAGTTGTGCATTGCTATTTCTCCTTTTGGCGTCATCAATTGAATTTCCTCAGCAAGTCGATGACGACGACGCTGCCGAAGTGAGGTGAACGGCTGTTGCACCTGGTTGTCCACAGGCACTTCCCGGTAAAGAGAAGGTAAAAAGAAGGTAGAGGGCGGCGAACTGCTCTTAAAGCCAATGCCCATGCGGGTTTGCGGCGATGGGGTGGAACGCAAACACGAAAAAGCGGAATCCAAGCACGAGAAAGCGGAACGCAAACACGACGCCCCCGGAACGCAAACACGATGGGTTGAGCGCATCAAGACTCCTCCCCAGCCAGCTTGGTCCAGGCCGCCTGCTCACGGCCCTTGGTGCTGCGTTCGATGCGGCCGCCGGCGATGACGCCAACACGCTCCAACTCCTGCATGGCAGCGATCAACGATGCCCTGAACTTCCGAATCGGACTGGTGTATTGCAGCTTTTCTTTAAGCCAGTCCAGCGCGTACCGCTGCACAGGGTCAGAGGATGTTGCGGTCAGTCGCTGCAGCGCCTTTGCCATGTCTTGGCCCTGGGCGATCTGCAAACGCTTGTCCCAGTCGATCAGGGCATATTCCCGGCCACCAAACAGTGTTTTCCAACGCGGATCAATGGTGAAGGTGTAGGTTTCAGCATCCGCGTCATATTCAAAATCGGCCAGCATGTGAAATGCCTTGGTGTGCCCCAATCGGTACTTCGGTGCGCCGTCTCGCTTGCGCGTCTCAATGACGATGGTTGCTGCCGTGAACACGAACATCGCTCGATGTAGCCACTCATATTCCCGGCCGCTCGTCCCGCGTCCAATGGCCTGCAGGAATGCAGCTCGATTGATGAGGACAGGCTGACCAAGCGGGGCATCCTTCGCCTCGAACATGAGCTGCATCCATGCATCAGCCTGAGCCTCATCCAGCTGATACCCGGTGTAAGTGATGGTGGCGTCTGCGCGACTCACCAGAACCGTCTGTTCATGCAGAACCTTGCGGCCACGGGCAACAGGCGCAAAAAGCGATGATCGGGCGACATGGTTGGGCATCGCCCTAACTTCGGGGTCAAGCCCTGGTAAGAACATCTGCTGTGGCTCAGGCGATTCGCGGCGCGCTGCAGTGCGGGCCTGCGCCTCTGCCATCCGCGCAACCAACGCGGGATGTTGAGCAAGCAGTGAAGACGTCATGCCGGCCGCTTTACTTGCCGCTCAGAACGAGGGCAATTTCAGCTGTCCGAAAATAGACACGCCGGCCAAGTTTCAACTTGGCGGCATTGATGGACTTGGACCAATCCGAGTCTGTCCGCAGACTGATGCGCAACCCCTCGGCAGAGCGGTCGAGGACTTTTGCCAACTGCGCTACGCTCAACAGTGGGCCGTACTGCTTGGTCAATGCCTCTTCGATTTGCATACGGTGTCATTCCTTCAATTACGTATTTAGTGGTTGAAGGATGACCGGTTAATGCGGTAATATTGCCGTCAAGTGATAGGACTGTTGACAAAAATGGCGCAATCAAAAAGACAGCTCAGAAAAGTATTTGATCCTAGGATTGGCGACCTCGCAGCAGAGTGCGAAACCACGTCGGAGCGCGTGCGCACAAAACTCAATGACCCGATCAGCTGGTGTTTTTGTGAGTTGTGCGGCGAAGTTACCGAGTTCGCACTGGCAACATCGGAGAGAGCCAGAGGCTTCTACAAGCGCAATGGCGAAGCTGTGCCCATGAGCCAAACGATTAGTGCGCAGGCAGAAAAAATCGCTGATGCTGCGGCAAATCGCTTTGCATTGGCGCTTACTGGAGACAGGCCAGACAGCCCAATAAAATTAATCATTGAGTACTGCGGCATAGATGGCTTCCGCAATCTCAAGAGCGATGAGCTGCGCGACAGGGACGGTCAAAACGAAACAGGCTACATTTCCGTCGAACAGTTTCGACTTCAGGTGGAAGGCCAAGCGCGGATGGCATTATGGGCGAAGCGCAGTGATTTCATTGGCGCAAAGCCGCACCCCAAACCGGGTAATGCCCGCGCTGATCTAGCTCAAAAATCAAGTCGGGCCGGAGAACCCAGTCGTCTCTATTGTGAACGCCACAACCAACGTCGCAGCGATGACGCAAGACGCGCATATCAGCGTGACGTCGAGCGGGTGGGCGAATATCACGCTTTGATTAACGAGATTTGGTCAATCAAAGCGGGGCAATGGCCTACTTGGGATATTAAAGCGCACGCCCATGTTCGAAAGGAGGCATATCGACTATTACAAGAGTCAAAGCCAACGATTACCAGAATTTCGGCCGAAATGATCGATGCTTTGACTAGCCGAGGTATTACCAACCAATCTGAAATTGCGAGACAACTTGGCGTCTCACGTCAAGCGGTATCGGCAGCCCTCAAGCGGCGAAAAGGCATGAACACTAACCCGGTCACCTGACTCTGTTCGCATCACCGCTTCAGCTGCAAGAAGTGTGTCAACAAGCCTATCACTTGACGCCCATACAGTTGCGATATTTCGCCATCCTTCAACCACTAAATACGTAATTGAAGGAATGGCACCGTATGCAAACAAGATTGATAGAGAAGCATCAGCGCTCTCTGAAAACAATTAAGGCAGTTCGCGAACGATTGGAGTTTTCACATGGAGATCACCCGTGAAAACTAAAACTCTAATCAACCGCAAAAGCCTGCTGGCAATGATTCCACTTGCTGAGCGCACGATTTTCAACATGGAACAGCGTGGAGAATTCCCGCGCCGCATTGCACTCACCAGCCGTAACGTGGCCTGGGACCTGGCCGAGGTTGAAGAATGGATCGAGGCGCGAAGGACGTCGGGCAACCAGGCCAGCCGCCCTGGCGTCAATCATTCTGTCGCAGCCGCTTAACTGTCCATTCATCAATCATGTCTGCCCAATCCTGCAACATGGCCGTGCGTTGCTCCCGATATTCGGCCTTGTTGTACACCGCCCTTACACCCTTCTGCTCGTGGGCAAGGCACTTTTCAATCCAGTCAGTGTTGTATCCAGCTTCATGTAGCAACGTGCTTGCAGTTCGCCGTAGATCATGCGGCCCGAACTTCGCCAGCGTCTTGCCTTCCTTCTGTGCCAACCTGTAAGTCAGCGTCAGCACCTGGTTGAGCGTGGCACTGCTCATTGGTAAGTCCGAGTCATATCTTGATGGCAGCACGTACTCAGACCCACCGGAAAACGTCTTCAGTGCAATGAAAATATCCAGCGCCTGCCGAGATAGGTAGACGTGATGGGGGTTGCGCCGCTTCATCCGCTCCTTGGGAACCGTCCAAAGGGCCTCGCTGAAATTGACTTCGCTCCAAGTAGCGTTCGTCAGTTCACTCTTGCGAACCATTGTCAGCAGTAGCAACTTGGCCGCAGCCCGAATCGAGGGTGTCGTGCCGATGCGCTCCATATACTGGTACATCAGCCCGATCTCGTCATGCGTCAACGCACGATCACGGGGCTCAAACTTGGCAATGGTGGTTGGCCTGACCATATCCGCCGGATTTTCCACCTTCTGGCCACGCTCGATTGCCCATCGAAAAACCTGCATGACTACTTCGCGCACATGCACCGCCGTAGCTGGCGCGCCGCGCTCAACAATGGTATCGGTCAGCGTCCGCAAGTCCTCATGGGTGATTTCTACCAGCTTCTGGTTGCCGAATTTCGGCTTCAACTCCCGCTCATAGATTGCACGGCGCATATCTCTGGTCGAGTCGGCCATTTGGTAGCCGCGTAACCACTTTTCGGCCCATGCACCGAATGTCTCGGCATCTTTTACGCGGGCTTTGTCTCGCGCCTTCTCCTTGGCCGGTGACTTGCCTGCCGCAATCATCTTCTTGGCTTCACCCAGCTGCTCGCGGGCTTCCGACAAGGTGATGCCTCCGCTGCCGTAGCGACCGAAGGTGATGGTTTCCTGCCTGCCGTTGATCGAGTAGTTGTAGCGGAACGAGATCGCTCCGGCCGGTGTGACGGCCACATAGAGGCCGTCGCGGTCGTTGACTTTATAGAGCTTGTCCTGCGGCTTGATGTTGCGAAGCTTGGTATCGGTGAGCATGGCATTCGTCCTATCTAGGTTCAAAATACCATGATCAAAATCAGCATCAAAAAAGCGACTTTTTTACTTAAAAATCAACACGTTACGAACTTTCAATACCATGCTAAGTCTAAAAATCATGGCATGGTATCGGGCGTCTCTCATGGTATCGAGTGAGATAGTACCACCCGCCGTACCATAAGAAAAGCGTACTTGCCGGTGCTTGAAGATGCCAGTCGATGCCAGACCAAAAAGCAAAAAAGCCCGCAGTGACGCGGGCTTACGGGTGTTTTGGTGCCATCAGCTGCCTGCTGATGCCAGACGTGTGATCATTCCCACTCAATCGTTGCTGGTGGTTTGCCGGAAATATCATAGACAACCCGGTTGATACCACGCACTTCATTAATAATCCGGTTGGACACTTTACCCAGCAACTCATGCGGCAGATGCGCCCAGTGTGCGGTCATGAAATCCTGCGTCTGTACTGCGCGCAATGCCACGACATAATCGTAAGTGCGTCCGTCACCCATCACGCCCACCGATTTCACCGGCAGGAAAACTGCGAATGCCTGGCTGGTGGCATCGTACCAGCTGACTGGTTTTTCAGCCTGCGGATCAACGAAATTACCACGTAATTCTTCAATGAAAATCGCATCTGCCTTGCGCAGCAGATCGGCAAATTCTTTTTTAACTTCGCCGAGAATACGCACACCCAGGCCTGGCCCTGGGAAAGGGTGGCGATACACCATACCGTGTGGCAGACCCAAAGCAACACCGAGCTTACGCACTTCATCCTTAAACAGTTCGCGCAGTGGTTCCAGTAATTTCAGGTTCAGCGTATCGGGCAAGCCCCCTACGTTATGATGACTCTTGATGGTATGCGAACCTTTCTTGCCCTTACCCGCACTTTCGATCACATCGGGATAAATCGTGCCTTGCGCCAGCCATTTAGCATTACTCAATCTAGCTGATTCAGCCTGAAACACCTCGACAAATTCGCGGCCGATAATTTTACGTTTTGCTTCAGGATCGGTAACACCAGTCAGGTGGCCCATGAACTGCACAGTCGCATCCACATGAATCACTTTGACGCCGAGATTTTTGGCGAACATGTCCATCACCATCTTGCCTTCGTCGAGCCGCAGCAAACCGTGATCGACAAACACGCATGTCAGTTGATCGCCGATCGCGCGATGAATCAGCGCTGCAGCCACACTACTGTCGACACCGCCGGACAAACCAAGGATGACTTCGTCGCTACCGACCTGGGCACGAATTGCGGCAACAGCTTCTGCGATGTAATCCGGCATATTCCAGTCTGACTTGCAGCCGCAGATTTCATGCACAAAACGGCCAATAATTGCTTCGCCCTGCAGCGTATGCGTGACTTCCGGATGGAACTGAACCGCGTAAAAGCGACGCTCTTCGTCCGCCATTGCGGCAATCGGACAATTGTCCGTAGACGCCATCAGCTTAAAGCCGGGCGGCATCTCATTGACTTTATCGCCGTGACTCATCCAGACCTTCAGCATGCCATGGCCTTCCGGCGTCACAAAGTCATTGATACCGCTCAATAAGGCTGTATGGCTGCGTGCACGGACTTCAGCGTAACCAAACTCACGCACCAGTCCGTTTTCCACTTTACCGCCAAGCTGCTCAGCCATAGTTTGCATACCGTAGCAAATACCCAGCACCGGCACACCTGCCTCGAATACCGCCATTGGCGCACGCGGAGTATCTCCCTCAGTCACACTGTTCGGACCACCCGATAAAATGATGCCGGCAGCGCCATAATTACGAATAAATTCGTCGCTGACGTCGTAAGGATGAACTTCGGAAAAAACGCCTGCATCACGCACGCGACGGGCGATCAGTTGGGTGACCTGGGAGCCGAAATCTAGGATTAGAATTTTTGAATGCATAAATCAAATCATCATGTCAGGTTGGCCGGGCATTGCCTGAACAACAGTATTGTTTCCCGCATTCTTTGCAGAAAGCAGGGCTTTTTCAGCTAAGCTGATTAATGTTTCCGGATCAGCATCCGGGAAAATATCCGAAGAAACCACGCCGATGCAAACTGTGACTGCAGTTTCTTCACTCTCAACCTTCTCCGGATGCGTCATGATCGACAAACGTATCCGTTCAGCCACTGCCGTGGCCACCAGACGGGATGCACCGGGTAAAACAACCAGCAACTGATCATTACCAAAGCGCCCCAAGGCATCAAATGGCCGTATGCAGGAACGCACCCGGCTCACCATCCGCACCAACAACTGATCTGATGTGATCTGTCCGAGTTGCTGCCGCATTCCAGCCATCTGATCCGGCAGCAAATACAGCAGCGACAAAGGTTTATCCGATCTGGCGCAACGTTCCATCTCAATACCCAGCGATCTGACAATGGCAACCTTATTCCAGGTTCCCAGCAACGGGTCAATCAGGGAATCCCGTTTCAGGCGGCGGTTTTGCTTCACCAGTTCAAGCTGGTGATGACAAATCACATTCAGCGCCAGCTCATGCTCTATCGCTGTCGCCAGATCAGACAGCAGCAAATGCTGCTCTTCATCCAGCGTTCGTGGTTGATAGTCCAGTAAGCGAAAGCACCCAAGCAACGAACCATCCTGCGCCAGGATGGGGAACGAAGCGTAAAACCGGATAAAAGGTGCTCCGGTGACGTGCTTGTGCGTACCGTCACGCGGATCCGCCAGCAAATCGGGAATGACGACAAATGTATCCGTCAGCGGATGCTCATCGGAAAATACAGCTTCCATTTCCGTGATCGAGTGTTCACTCAGCCCCGAACGTCCGCTCACTGAGCCAAAAGTCAGAAAACAATTTGCGACAGAAAACAACTTGATGCCCAGACGCTCAAAGCGGGCGACTTTGGTTTCCATTTTCTCTGCCAGAATCCGGTCGAAACCAGAATTGGCCTGCAATGTTGTTGATCCCAAATCCGCCATACTCATGGGCATAAAGCGCTCCGGACAAATTGTTTAAGAATCAGTCAGCCCGGTAATTAGGTGCTTCCTTCGTGATCTGCACATCATGCACGTGAGATTCGCGCATACCGGCAGAAGTGATTTCCACGAATTCAGCCTTGATATGCAAATCATCGATCGATGCACAACCACAATACCCCATCGAAGACCTGACGCCGCCAACCAGTTGATAAAGAATTGCCAGGACGCTGCCTTTATAAGGCACACGTCCCTCAATACCTTCGGGAACCAGTTTATCGGCATTATTCGCGGAATCCTGAAAATAACGGTCGGCAGAGCCGTCCGCCATCGCACCCAGGCTGCCCATACCGCGATAAGATTTATAGCTGCGGCCCTGAAACAGAATCACTTCACCCGGCGCCTCTTCGGTACCGGCAAACATGCTGCCCATCATGACAGTCGACGCACCGGCTGCCAGCGCTTTGGACACGTCGCCGGAAAAACGCACACCGCCGTCCGCGATACAAGGCACGCCTGTGCCCTTGAGTGCATTTGCGACATTGGCAATGGCAGAAATCTGCGGCACACCGACTCCAGCAACAATGCGCGTGGTACAGATAGAGCCAGGGCCGATACCCACCTTCACTGCATCCGCACCATGTTCAACCAAAGCCAACGCTGCTGCGGCTGTTGCGATATTGCCACCAATGACTTCGATATGCGGATAATTATCTTTCACCCAACGAACACGATCCAGCACGCCTTTGGAGTGGCCGTGTGCCGTATCGACCACGATCACATCCACACCAGCTTTTGCCAGCAAATCGATACGCTCTTCGTTGTCAGGACCAACGCCAACGGCTGCACCGACGCGCAGTTTACCCTGATCATCTTTAGATGCAAAAGGATGCTCGGTCGATTTCTGGATGTCTTTTACAGTAATCAGGCCGCGTAATTCAAACGCATCGTTGACCACCAGCACGCGCTCAAGGCGGTGTTTGTTCATCAGGCGCTTGGCCTCTGCCAGATCAGCCGTTTCATTCACACAAACCAGCTTTTCACGTGGTGTCATCTTGGCGCGGGCTTCCGCATCCAGCTCTTCCTCAAAGCGCAGATCGCGGTTAGTGATAATACCAACCACGGTTTTACCTTCCACAACCGGAAAACCACTGATGCCATACTGCTGCGACAAAGCGATCACTTCACGGATTTTCATGCTCGGCGGAATCGTGATCGGATCACGCAGCACGCCGGACTCAAAACGCTTGACCTTCGCGACTTCGCGAGCCTGCTCCTTGGCAGTCAGATTTTTATGAATAATGCCGATCCCGCCTTCCTGTGCCATCGCAATAGCCAGTCGTGCTTCGGTCACGGTATCCATGGCAGCAGATACCAAAGGTATGCTCAGATGGATATTCCGCGTCAATTTAGTCGCGAGAGAGGTGTCTTTTGGGAGGATGTTCGAATATGCCGGGACGAGTAGCACGTCATCGAACGTGAGTGCTTTTTGAAGTAAACGCATAGTATTTCCTATAGGCGCAAAAGCGAATTATACAGAAAACTTGCGAACTCGTCTCTCTGCATGTAAAACTCTTATTTATTCATTTTCTTTCGAGAACTTATATGCTCACTTACCGGATCACCGCACTGATCATGCTTGGAACGCTTGCCTGCCCTGCAGCCAATGCCCAATATGTATGGGTTGATGAAAAAGGAAACAAGCAGTTTTCAGATACCCCCCCGCCGGTATCCGTCCCTAAAAACCGCATCATCAAAGGGGGCGCGCCGACTCCGAAAACAGAAACTGATAACAGCAACACACAGGATGCTGCCTCGGCACCTGCAAAACCAATGACCACAGCGGAAAAAAATCAGGATTTCAATAAACGCCGCGCAGAGCAGGCAATCAAAGATAAAAAAGCCGCCGACGAACAGCAGGCCAATGCGGACAAAGCCAATAATTGTGAGCGCGCAAAAAATTATCAGAAAATACTGGACTCCGGCGTACGCGTCACCACGACCGATAAAAACGGGGAGCGCAGCTACCTGTCAGACAGTCAGCGGGAAAAAGAAGCTGCTGATATTAAAAAAGCACTCTCTGATTGCAAATAAATTGATACGGCAATCAGATTTTTTCCTGACGATGCTTCTTGGCTCGCCGGCGCCGTGCTTCCATCGGGTCGGCCAGCAAGGGGCGATAGATTTCCACCCTGTCCCCCTCATGCAAAACAGCCGATAATTCTTTTAATTTTCCGAAAACACCCACCTTCAACACGCTGATATCAATTTCAGGAAAAGTCCGGACCACCCCACTCTCCTGTATCGCATCATAAACAGTGGCGCCTGCCGGCAGACAAACATCCAGCACACAAATACCGTCTACAGGGGCATAACAAACCTGCACTGCAATTTCAGGCATAAGTTGCCTCCGCACGTGCGCAAAAAGAATCCACAAAGCTATTGGCAATTTTGCTGAAAACCGGCCCAATTAAATGCTCAAGTAATTTGCTGGAAAACTCGTAATTCAAATCGAATTCAATTTTGCATGCATCCGCACGCAACTCTGTAAATTTCCAGTTGCCGCTCAGATGTCTGAATGGGCCCTCAACCAGATGCATCTGCATTGAATGCGGTGCCTGGTTCACATTACGGGTTGTAAAGCTTTGTTTGATACCGTGATAATTAATGTTCAGTGTTGCCGTCAGATGATTTTCCGAACGTTCCGCCACAGACACATCCCCGCACCAAGGCAAAAAAAGAGGATAATCCTCCACCCGGTCAACCAGCGCGAACATCTGCGCTGCGCTGTATCCGATAAAAACTGTCTTATGCACAACTGCCATTGAGATAAACCATTTGGTAAAATTCCAAGTTCGCATTTTAACTGAGTCATTGTCAGACTGAAATTAGCTTTACCAATTTCGAGACTGAATTGATCAATCTACACCGCCCCATACATGAGCATCGCCGATAACAAAAAAGCATTTCACGATTACTTTATCGAAGAACAGTTCGAAGCCGGCATTGTATTGGAGGGCTGGGAAGTCAAAGCAATCCGTGCCGGGCGTCTGCAACTGAAAGAAGCCTACGTCATCGTTCGCAACGGGGAAATTTATCTGTTTGGCGCACACATCGGTGCATTACCAACCGCGTCAACCCACATTCACCCGGATTCCGTCCGTACCCGGAAACTGTTATTGCACGCCGCTGAAATCAGCAAACTGATCGGAAAAGTGGAACGTTCAGGCTATACGATGGTGCCGCTGAATATGCATTTCAGCCAAGGCAGGGTCAAATGTCAGATCGGATTGGCAAAAGGCAAAAAGCAGCACGACAAGCGGGATGCGGAAAAAGAACGGGACTGGCAGCGCGAACAGCAGAAAATCATGAAGCAACACCGTCGCTGATGCAACTCAGCGACCTCATCACGCCGAGCATTATTTCTTCCCGGGCTGGATTTCACGCTCCATGTCCTGAATCTGCTGCCGCATAGCGCGACGCTCGTCCGGGCTCAGTTTATTTTTCTTCACTTCCTGCAACCGCGAACAACCAGGCATCGTGGCGGCATCACCTTGCTGACACTGTTTATCAATTTCATCTTTTTTGGCAGAACCGGCTGGCCTGGACAGATGCAGCTCGCGCGCTCCGCCTCTTTTCTGAGCATCGGGATGCCCATTTTTCCCCTGAGATAAAGCATTCGGCCAGAAACTGCCTATCCGGAATACGCCATCGCCCGCAATCGCATTGATTTGACATAACAGAATAATGCAGGCGGCGGAGACCCTGACAGCAGTATTGTTCATTCAGGCAATCAAAAATTGATAGTATTATCTGGTAAAGAGCATTGCCGCTTAAAGCACTTTCCTCTGGATTCAAACAAAGGATAATGTGTCGCCGCCGAAGCAGCAATAGCAGCGGATAAGCCTGCTCAGTGTAATGGAGCTTGTCAGAAGTTAATTTTCCCCTTGAGTAAAGTGTGTAACACTTTGTAAGTCAAGCCTTCAACAGGTTTCCAAGCTGCAACGATGCCAGTACCATCAATATTATGAACAATCTCCAATCAAACACTGATACCACTGCTGCCCCCAGCAACCCGCCCAAGGCAAAAATTCTGGTCGTTGATGACGATTTACGGCTGCGTGAGCTGCTGCGACGCTATCTGACCGAACAAGGTTTTTATGTTGTGGGTGCAGAAAATGCACAGACAATGAATAAGTTCTGGATGCGTGAACGTTACGACATGCTGGTGCTTGATCTGATGCTGCCCGGCGAAGATGGTCTCGCTATTTGCCGCCGCCTGCGCGGTGCCGGAGACCGCACGCCGATCATCATGCTCACGGCAAAAGGTGAGGAAGTTGACCGGATTATCGGCCTTGAAATGGGAGCAGACGACTACCTGCCCAAACCGTTTAATCCACGCGAGCTGGTGGCTCGCATCAATGCCGTATTGCGCAGGAAAGTACCGGATGAATTACCGGGAGCGCCATCCGACGGACCGCAGACATTTTCATTTGGCGATTTCGTGCTCGATCTGGGAACCCGCACGCTGAAAAAGAAAAACGAAACAATTTCCCTGACAACCGGTGAGTTTTCCGTCCTCAAAGTTTTTGCACGTCATGCACGCCAGCCGCTGTCCCGCGAAAAACTGATGGAACTTGCCAGAGGCCGGGAGTATGAGGTTTTTGACCGCAGTCTGGATGTTCAGATTTCACGATTAAGAAAACTGATTGAACCGGACCCGTCAAATCCTCTGTACATCCAGACTGTCTGGGGTTTAGGTTATGTTTTCATTCCTGACGGAGCGAAAGAATAAGCCTTCCGGATTTCCGTATGCGCTCTTATCTGAACAGTCTTGAGTGGCTGCGCAGCGGCCTCTTCTGGCGCACTTTCTTTTTACTTGCCATGCTGGTGATGTCGAGCATGGCAATCTGGTTTATCAGTTTCAGAACCCTGGAACGCACGCCGCGGGCAGAACAGCTGACCTCGCAGATCGTATCCATTGCCAATATCACCCGCGCAGCATTAACTCATGCCGCCCCCGAAAAACGCAAAGAACTGCTGCTTGAATTCGCCCATAATCAAGGTATCCGAATCTACACCTTAAAAGACAGCGATGTGGTGGAAGCGCTGGATTCAAGCGCTTTTTTAGCGGAATTCAGCGACCTACTCAAATCCAGGCTAGGCAAAGACACCCGCTTCGCCCGCAACGTTAATGGCATTGAAGCATTCTGGATCAGCATTGACATTGAAGGGGACGCCTACTGGCTGCAACTCGACGAGGATAAGCTGGATCCACCCAGCACACTTCCCGTCATCAGCTGGATCACGTCAACTCTGCTGATTACCTTGCTGGGTGCTGCCGCCATTTCCAAATTTATCAACGAACCTTTGTCACGGCTCAGCAATGCAGCGCGTCTTCTGGCTCAGGGAAAAGAGCCGCCAGCATTACCAGAACGGGGGCCCAAAGAAATTCGAGAAACCAACGCCAGTTTTAATCAGATGGTGGAAGATCTGGCACGCATAGACACGGACCGCACCATCATTCTCGCAGGGATTTCCCACGACTTGCGCACCCCGCTTGCACGCATGCAGCTCGAAGTGGAACTGGCCAATCTGGATGAGGCCGCCCGGGAAGGCATGCAGTCCGATCTATCCCAGATGGATGCCATCATTAATCAGTTCCTGGACTATGCCAAACCGATAGAAAGTCTGCGCTTTGATCCGATCAATGTCAGTGAATTATTAAAGCAGGTGATTCATGAATATGCACGGGTCAATTATCTGCATATCCGCACTTCGATCGCACCAGATCAATACGTGGCAGGAAATGCAACGGAACTGCGACGTCTGTTCAGCAACCTGATTGAAAATGCATGCCGCTACGGAAAAAATCCGGACAAACTCAATACTGTGGTGGAAATCCAGTGCAGCCACAAAAACCGCGGAAAAAAACAGGGCGTATTGATCAGCTTCCGTGATTATGGTGACGGCGCCCCGAGCGATGACCTGAACCGCTTGCTGAAACCATTCACCCGGGCGGATGCCTCCAGGAGTCAGGCCAATGGTTCCGGGCTGGGCCTGGCCATTGTCGATCGTATTATTCGCCGTCACCGCGGCAGATTAAGAATCTACAATCATGAACGCAAAGGATTTGTCGCAGTCATGATTTTCCCTGAAATGAAAACCAAATAAAAATCCCGGTCAGTGCCGGGATTTTTTTCCTGTCAACAACTCTCCTGAACTTGTTCAAATGCGACGACTTATCTGCTGTTATTCATCGCCAGCTGTAACCGTGTCTTTCTGTCCGCATCCTGTGCCGTTTCTGTTTTAACTGCCTGTGGTGACTGGACAGCTGGCTGACGCTTGTCGGCAGGCGCAATCTGCGTCAACTGATAACTCATCTGCAATGCAGGTGCCCCGGCACTGGCTCTGACAGGCAATGTCGGCGGCGCGTGAACAGTGACGGCCGGTGCTGTGGCAGCTACTGCGCTGGCAAACGGCAGATGAACTGACACATGGGTCCATCCGATTGCACCGGATGCTCCGGCGCACAGTACCAGCCCTGCCAGCACAGATGGACGCAGACGGAAACGGAATTTCTCAGCCGCTTTGACTTCTTCCATGGATACTGGCGCCAATTCAGCAGGAACTTCAACTGGTGCGGCTGCCAGCATTTGCTGAGCCTGCAAACGCCATGATTCACTGTCGGACTGATTGCTGCGCAGTTTTTCCATCAATGCCTGAGCCAGGACTCCGGCTTCCCGGTGCTCCGCTTCCAGCTGCTGCTGCAATTGTTCCGCCTCAGACTGCATCGCACTTTCCTGCGATTCCAGTTTCTTTTTTAATTGATCTGCATGTGCCTTGTGCTGCAGCTGACGTTCCGCAAGTTGCTCAATCTGTTGCTGCAACCGGGCATTCGATTCCTGTTGCACCTGTTCCTCGGCAGACATACGCAATACAGTCTGCTGAGCCTGTTCCAGCGCCTGCTGGCTGGCGAAAATTTCAGCTCGTTGCTTCAAAAGCTGGTCTGCGAATCCTGCTTCAGCTTCTTCTTTTTGCTGCAACTCTTCCAGCAGAGACTGCTCAAGCTGAAGACGCGCAGCCAGATCTTTTGCCAGAGCCTGCTCTGCCGCGATCCGCTGCGTCTCAAGCGTCGTTTGTTCCTGCTCTGTCGCCAAACGGTTTTGTAGTTCAGCAATCGCGATTTTTGCCTGTTCTGCACGCGCTTCCTGTGCGGCGGACAATTTCTGCTCCAGGGCCAGTTTTTGCTGTTCCAGCGCAGTAGCTTCCTGCTCTTGTCGGACACGCGCAGCACTCTGTGCCGCCAGTGCCTGTTCTGCCTGCAAGCGTTCGCGGGAAGCCTGCAAAATCAATGCTTCCGCTTCCATTTTTTCATCAATTGCCAACAAAGCCTGCTGCTTCATCTCCATGGCCTGCTGCTCTTGCTGCTGCTGCAACTGCAGCGCCGCAATATGACGCTGGGCCAGCTCAATATTTTGCGCCTCCAGCCTTTGTGCGGCCAACATTTCATCCGCCTGCACCTGCGCAGCAATAGCCGCTTCCTGATGGGTCACCGCCTGCAAGGCCGCCAGTTCTGCAGCTTCTTTTTCTGCTGCAGCTTTCGTTTGCATGGCGACACTGGCATTTTGCTCTGCCTGAGCGCGTAATTCTGCTGCCTGCAGATATTCCCGCTCAGCCAGCTGATGCTGTTCTGCCGCACTCAGCGCCTGCTGTTCAGCGACTGCTTTCCGACGCAGCAGACTCAGCGCTTCCAGTTCCAGCGCCGCACGGCGGTTTTCCATCATCGCCAGCGCCTCAGCTTCCTGCAATTTATCTGCTACTGCCTGCATGGCGATTTTTTGGGCTTCTGCATGTTCGGCTGACTTGGCAAACAATGCCTGCTCAATCTCAGCCTGCTGTGCGGCGGCCTGTTGCGCCCGCTGCTCTTCCTCTGCCCTTAAAATAGCCAGTGCTGCTGATTTTTGCTCATCCTCAAGCCGTTGCCGGGCGGCCAGATCCAAAGCTTGTTCTGCCGCCAGTTTCGCCTTGAGCTCCTGACTCAGCTGTTGCTCGGTTTCCAGACGTTCCTGTTCAAGACGGACTGACTCCTTCAGCAAACCGGTTTTTTGTTCCAGCGCAGCTGCAGCTTCCCTCTTAATCAGTGCTTCTTCAGCGGCTTGCGCCAGCCATTGCTTTTCAGCGGTATTCAGATGGTCAGCGATCTGTTTCGCCTCAGATTCTGCGGCTGAACGTTGCTGCAACAAGAGCAGTTGTTCCTGTTCAGCCTGGATGCGTGCAGCAGCCTCGTCCTTCGCTGCCTGCTCAGCCTGCTGCTTCGCGGTCAGCACTGCCAGTAATTCCTGCTCGGCCTGAATACGCGCCTGTTGCGCCACAACCAGCTGCCGCTCCTGTTCCAGACGCTGGATACTCAGGGTCTCCATCAATTTTGCCGCATCTGCATGGGCCGCCAGTTCCTGATGCAGTGCTTCTTCAGCGGCCAGCGTTGCTTCGGCAGCGAGACGGACAATCTGCTGCGCACGCGCATTCGCCTGTGCAAATTCGCTTGCCTGCTGCTCACTGGCTAAACGGCTCTGCAAATGTTCCTGTGCATTTTTTTCAGCCTCCAGCCTTGCTTCTGTACTGGTAAGCAACTGTGCCTCGTCGGCGGAACGCTGTTGCAGAACGCGATCTAATTCGGCAATTTTGCGATTTTTTTCTACTACCAGCTGATGCGCCTTATGCTGGCTGGCAGCATAAGTTTCTGCCTGTGCATGTAAAGTTTTTTCTGCCTCCAACCGGGCCTGGGCCAGCGCTTCTGCTTCTTTTTCAGCACGCGCACGTGCTGCGGACAGTTTTGCCTGTTCTTGTTCGGCGATGGCTTTGGATTGCGCTGCAGTGTGGGCTGACTGCTCGGCAGCGAGTGATTCCGCCGCCGCCGCTGCGGCCAGTTTATCGGCCTTTACTTTCTGCTCCTGAAGTTCTGCCTGCTGTGCCAGTGCCGCTGCTGCCTGCTGTTGTGCCTGCGCCTTTTCCTGCTCCAGACGCGTCAGCTGGGTTGCGGCCCTGACTCGCTCTGCTGCCGCCTGCGCCGCCTGCTGCTCTGCTGCTGCCTGCGCTTTTTGTTGTTCTGCCAGTTTCTGCTCTTCCGCCAAACGCGCTTCAATAGCGGTGCGCAGCACTTGTTCAGTCTGCACTCGCTGCAGGTGCTGATCACGCTCCATCTGTTCTGCGTGTGCTTTTGCCTGCAGTTCAGCAGTCAGTTGCTTTTCCGCTTCCAGTTTTTGCTGAACCAGTGCCAGTGCCCGTTTTTCAGATTCAGCCCGCTGCCTCAGCACTTTTCCCAACTCTTCCGCTTCTGTCACTTTGGTCTGCGCGGTACTGGCGGCCTGCTTTTGCAGTTCTGCATGTTCCTGTACTTTTTGCAGACGTAACTGTTCGGCCTGTATCAGTGCCATGCGCGATGCACGGACTTCGGCTTCCTGTTGACGACGGCTTTCCAGCACCTGCATATGCTGACGGTCTGCGTGTGCACGTGCGATCACTTGCTCTGCCGTTGCTTTTTCCGCTTCCAGTTTTTCCTGTGCTGCGAGGGCTGCCTGTTTTTCCGCTTCTGCCCTGACCTGCTCAGCTTTTGCGATTTCAGATGCCTGTTTTTCTTTTAGTGCTGCCAGTGCCGCCGCTTTACGCTGCATCTCCTTCTGTAATTCAGCCTGCTGCAATGCCTGACGCTCTGCAGCTGCTTTTTCCTCCTGCGCCAGACGCAGTTCGCGCTCGGCATGTTCTTTGGCGGCTGCCAGCGCTTTCATTTGTTCTTCTGCCTGGAATCTGGCTTCAGCCTCTTTCTGGGCAGCTTGCTCCAATGCCAGTTTCTCCTCGGCAGCTTTCAATGCCAGCTGAACTTTTTCTGCACGACGACGTTCAAGCTCCAGCTTTTCGTCCAGCAGTTCGATGGTTTTCGCTTCATCCTCAGCAAGCTGCTGCTGAACACGCAGTAACTGACTGACGTCGTGGCTTTTCTTGACAGTTGCCTCTGCCATTTTCTGTTGCAGACCAGCTTGCTCAATCGCGGATTGCAGGGCAATTTTCTCAGCTGCACATTCTGTTTCCTGCGCAATTCTGCCTGCACGTTCGGCGGCCTCTTTCATTCGCAGTAATTCTGCATATTCCTGATCTGCCTTTGCGCGGGCTTCCGCCTCTTCAGCATGCTGACGCTCCGCCTGGCATTTCAATTCAAGCGCACGGACGGCGTTCTGCTCAGCTTCGGCACGCATTTTTTCTGCCCGCAGCAATTCCTGTGCTTTTTTAGCCTTCAGTTCCGCAGCAGCGTTAGCACGTTTCAACAACTCTGCCTGGAAAGCACCTGCGCTCAATGCCTGCTGCTCGGCATCAGCCTGCTCGCGTGCCGCCTGCACGGCAACACGCTCCATCTCGGAACGTTCTTTTGCCAGCGCGGCAGCGCGCTGTTCTTCCGCAGCACGTTGCCGTGCTGTCTCGGTCGCTTCCTGTTCTGCGATGCGTCGCTGACGGGCCTCTTCTGCCGCATCTGCCTCTGCCTGCAAACGGATGCGTGCCTGAACATCGGCCTGCTCCTCACTTTCGATACGACTCATCGCCGTCGTTTGCAGTTCACGCTCTGCACGAATGCGAGACTCAGTCACTGCACGGATTTTTTCTTCCGCTTCTTTACGAGCCTGTGCTGTCGCTGCGGCGACTTTTTCAGCCTGCTCCCGTTTTGCTGCGGCCACCTGTAATTCCTGCTCGGCCTGCAAACGCAACTGTATTGCCTCTGCTGCACGGCGCTCCGACTCCATGCGTGCCTGTGCAATCGCCTCCTGTTCCTGCTCAATCGCAACCCGCGCCAAGGCATCTTCTTTAGCGCGTGCCTCAACCGGCGCACGATTGATGGCAAATTCTAGTGCCATCGCCTCTGCCTGCTCCCGCTCTTTTGCCGCCTGCAAACTTTCGTGACGGACTTTCGCCAGCATTTCCGCTGTTTCGCGAGCCTCACGTTCGCGCTTTTCACGCTCCCGCGCCAGTTCAGCAATGCGGGCGTCAGCGCGGGCACGTTCCACGGCCTGCTGCCGCGCTCCCTCGGATGCAGCAAAACGTTCTGCGGCCCAGTTGCGGGCTGTTTCTGTCTGCTGACTCAGTTGCCGGACCTCGGCCTGAGCGCGGGCTGAAATTTCCGACTCTGCTTTCCATTGCATTTCAGCGCGGGCTTTTGCTTCCTGCTCCAGTTTCTGACGCAATTCCGACTGTTCTTTTGCCCGGTTTTCCATCTGCGCCCTTTCTTGCAGATTGCGGGCTTCCTGTTCATTGGCAGCGATTCGGGCGGCTGCGGCTGCCTGGGATTGTTTTTCAGCCAGCAAACGGGCCTGCATGCTGCTGGCAGCGTCCTGCTCCAGCGCCAGTTTTTTCTGTGCCAGTTCGGCAGCTTCCGCTTCTGCCTGAGCGCGGGACTCAGCCAGCACCCTGGCCTGAGTTTCTGCTTTCAGGCGGGTTTCCGAGGCAACTGTTGCCCTGGCTTCGGCTTCCACCCGGGCGATCGCTTCGCGGATACCTTTAACGTCGATACGGGAATTCGACTCCAATACATCAGGCGAGGACGAGTAATCTTCTTTAGCATCGACACCCCTGTCCAGGGTGAGTCCCCCTAAAGAAAACTGATTTAACATTGACTGATGACTGTCCATACCCTGCTCCTGAATTTGAGAGTCGTTCCCCGAAGACACTGGCCTGGCGCTTCCGGAACTTCTTAACCTGAATTATCGGTGAAGGAAAATCAAACAATCCTGCGAGCAAAGGCAGAAAACACCCTTATTTCTACATTCCAGAATCAGCAGGCATCCCAATCCTCGGCTGACGGACGTAAAATACGGGTCACACCAATATGCCGGAGAGAGATCTTGAACGAATTAGTCACTGAAATTAAACACCCGCTGATACAACACAAACTGTCGCTGATGCGGAGTAAAGATACTCCGACGGATAATTTCCGGCGTTTATTGCGGGAAATCAGCCAAATGCTGGCTTATGAAGTCACGCGGGATTTACCGATTGAATTTACCCGGATTGAAACGCCGATCCAGACTATTGACGCACCGACCATCAGTGGCAAAAAACTGTGCGTGATTTCGGTATTGCGCGCCGGCAATGGCATTCTGGACGGCATGCTGGATCTGCTGCCCAATGCACGTGTCGGTCATATCGGCCTGTACCGCGACCCGGAAACACTGGAGCCAGTGGAATACTATTACAAGGTCCCTGAAGACATTGCCGAACGTCTGGTGATCGTGGTTGATCCGATGCTGGCAACTGGTAACTCTGCAGCTGCGGCGATCGAGCGCCTGAAACGCGGTGGCGCCAAAAGCATCAAGTTTGTCTGCCTGCTGGCAGCGCCAGAAGGCATCAAGGTCATGCAGAAAGCCCATCCTGATGTCCCGATCATTACCGCCTCTATCGATCAGTGTCTGAACGAACACGGCTATATCGTCCCCGGTCTGGGTGACGCAGGTGATCGCCTGTTCGGTACCAAATAAACATTTCTGCCGACTCCGGTGCCTGCACCGGAGTGTTCCTCCTGACACCACAGCCTGAACATTAATCTGCACCCACCATGACTGTCAGTTTTCTTCCTCCTTCCAAATTACCAGAAATCGGCACCACAATTTTCTCAGTCATGTCGGCACTGGCGGCAGAGAAAAAAGCCGTTAATCTCGGGCAGGGATTTCCTGATTTTGACTGTGATCCGGCCTTGCCAGCGGCAGTCACGCGGGCCATGCAGGAAGGTCTGAACCAGTATCCGCCTATGCCGGGGCTGCCTGCTTTCCGACAACAGATCAGCGATAAGATCGTCAGCCTGTATGGCCAGCGTTACGATCCTGCCACAGAAATCACAGTGACAGCCGGAGCAACCCAGGCCATCCTGACCACGCTGCTGGCCTGTGTCCATCCGGGTGATGAAGTTATTGTGATTGAACCGGCTTACGACAGTTATATCCCTTCGATCCGGCTGGCTGGTGGTGTTCCGGTACTGGTCAGCATGGAATTAGATGAACAAGGTTATAGCATCCCCTGGGGCCAGATTAAGGCCAAAATCAGTGACAAAACCCGTCTGTTGATGCTAAATTCACCGCACAACCCGACCGGTTCTGTCATGACAGCGGCAGATATCAGCGCACTCTGCGAGATTGTGCGGGGCACCAGGTTACTGATTGCCTCTGACGAAGTGTACGAACACATGGTTTTCGACGGCATGCGTCATGAATCGCTGGCACGCTATCCGGAACTGGCTGAGCGCAGCTACATTATTTCCAGTTTTGGAAAAACTTATCATGTAACAGGCTGGAAAGTCGGTTATGTGGCCGCTCCGGCAGCTTTGATGGCGGAATTCCGCAAAGTCCATCAGTTTAACGTCTTTACCGTCAATACCCCGATGCAGGCCGGACTGGCGCATTACATGCAAAATCAGGCTCCTTATCTGGAACTGTCTGCTTTTTATCAGAAAAAACGGGATTTATTCCGGCAAGGCCTGCAAAAGACTCGTTTCCGCTTATTGCCATGCGCAGGAACCTATTTCCAAAGTGTTGATTACAGCGCGATTTCATCTCTGCCGGAACTGGACTTTGCGCGCTGGCTGACCACTGAGGCCGGTGTTGCAGCGATTCCGGTGTCCGCTTTTTATCGGCAAGGAAAAGAGTCGGGAATTGTGCGCTTCTGTTTTGCCAAGCAGGATGCCACTTTACACGAAGCATTACGTCGTCTGGCAATACTCTGAACAGATTGACTGGTTCAAATACTGGGGGGGAGTATCCTGAAAACCCTGCTATTATCCAGGAGATACAGCCAAAATCAGCAGATACTCCCCCATTTTTAAAAATGGCGGTCAATTCAGACGGATTATTTCGTCTGTTTCTTTGCCAGTTCCTGATCGCGGGCAATGATCCGCAACTGGCGCTGCACGGCCTTCGCTTCGATTTCCATGCGTTGCAGAATCGGCAAATATTCCCGGCGGTCGATTTTAATTTGTTTCAGGCAATTATTTACAAAAAACAAATCGTAGCAATGACGCTCAGCCGATACATACCAGTTTTGTAAACGCTGTTGCAGCCCCTCACTCTGCGCGACAATGGTTTCAGCTTCTTCGTTGGTGTGAATGCTGTTAACGGGGTATTGTGCATCCATGGCACGTACCAGAGTCGCAATGGTTTTCAGCTCGTCCGGCTGCTCCCCGGCATACGACCACTGTGCGGGATAAACAGCGGCACAGCACCATACGGCACGCATTAATAAAGAATTCAGTTTCATCAGGCTATCGCATCGGCTAACTGGCGTTGATCGGCATCCATGTATTCCTTGGACTGCATCTCAATAATGCGTGAAACCGTCCGGTGGAATTCATTCGATAAGGTACCCTGAGTATACAATTCTTCCGGCGCCACTTCCGCTGACATAATCAGTTTGACCTTGTTGTCGTAAAAAACGTCAATCAGCCAGGTGAAGCGACGGGCTTCTGACGACATGGCAGCAGACATGCGCGGCACCGATGACAGAATCACAGTGTGAAAACGGCTGGTAATTTCCAGATAGTCGTTTTGCGAGCGCGGCCCGCCGCACAAAGTATGGAAATCAAACCAGATCACTCCACCCGCGCGGCGCAACGCTTTCAGGGTTCGTCCTTCGATATCGACATGCGGATCTTCATCCTTCGTGTCTGCCACACGTGCAAACGTATCACGCAAGGCTTTATCGGTCTCCGCGCTCAAAGGCGTCAGATATGCCTGCACCTGCTCCAGCGCACGCTTGCGATAATCATTACCGGAATCCACGTTCAGAACATCCAGTTTCTCTTTCAGGAGAGCGATCGTGGGAAGCATCCGGTCACGATGCAAACCTTCCGGATACAACGTATCGGGCTGATAATTGGAGGTCATGACAAAAGACACCCCGTTGTCAAACAAAGCTTTCAGCAAGTTATACAACAGCATTGCATCCGCCACATCGGATACATGGAACTCGTCAAAGCAAATCAACCGGTATTTTTTAGCAATGCGGCGCGCCACTTCATCCAGCGGATCAGCCATGCCTTTAAGTTCATCGAGCTGACGGTGAACGCCGCGCATAAACTCATGAAAATGCAAACGGGTTTTCCGCACTACCGGCACAACGGAATAAAAACTATCCATCAAGAAAGATTTGCCTCGTCCAACCCCGCCCCACATATACACGCCACGCGGCACTTCGGGACGGGTAATCAGTCTGGTCAGTTTATTCGCCCGCTTCCCTTTATAGGCAACCCATGACTCATAAGCGAGCTGCAAGCGGTCAACAGCGCGTTTTTGCGCTTCATCTGCCTTGAATCCGCGTTGGGTCAGGGCCTCCTGATAAAACTGTTGTACATCCATCATTTGTATTTCTCACTGCCACCTGCGGCTAAAAAAACAGCAACAGATAACATGGTTGGGAAAAGGTGATCGCCGGAACAGTCTTTACACCCATCTCCACTATGGAGCACCGGCATTGCCCAAGAAAAAATGGACGAGTATTAACCCGTCCATTAATCCCTGATCGGTCAGAACGTCGCTCAGAAATTCAGCGAACGTTTATCGACTGCCAGTGCCGCCTCTTTGGTCGCTTCCGACAAAGAAGGATGCGCATGGCAGATACGGGCGATATCTTCCGAAGAAGCACGAAATTCCATCGCCACGACCGCCTCGGAAATCAACTCGGAAGCCATAGGGCCAACGATATGCACACCGAGGATTTCATCGGTACTTGCATCGGCAAGGAACTTCACCATACCGGAGGTGTCGCCCAGCGCACGTGCACGGCCATTCGCCATGAACGGGAAAGTACCGGATTTATATGCAACGCCATCTGCTTTCAATTGTTGCTCAGTACGACCAACCCACGCGATTTCAGGAGAAGTGTAGATCACCCACGGAATCGTGTTGAAGTTAACATGGCCATGCTGGCCAGCGATACGCTCAGCAACAGCAACACCCTCTTCTTCTGCCTTGTGTGCCAGCATAGGACCGCGCACGACGTCGCCGACCGCCCAGACGTTAGGCAGATTGGTTTTGCAATCGCCATCAACAGCGATGAAGCCGCGTTCGTCCAGCGCCAGACCAACGCCTTCGGCATTCAAACCGTGGGTGTTTGGTGTGCGGCCGATGGAGATGATCAGCTTGTCGAATACGGCTTTGTGCTCTGCGCCTTTGTCGTCGGTGTAATTGACTGTGACGTCTTTACCACTGTTGACGATTTCGCCGATCTTCACGCCGAGATTGATTTTCAGGCCTTGTTTGTCGAACAGTTTTTTCGCTTCTTTCGCGATTTGTTCATCTACCGCACCGAGGAAAGTCGGCAGCGCTTCCAGTACGCTGACTTCAGCACCAAGGCGACGCCATACGCTGCCCATTTCCAGACCGATGACGCCGGCACCGATAACGCCGAGTTTTTTCGGTGTTTCAGCAATATTTAATGCGCCTTCGTTGGACAAAATGGCTTTCTCATCGAACGGAGCACCAGGCAATGCCCGTGCATTGGAGCCGGTGGCAACGATAATGTGCTTACCAGTGATCGTTTCTTCGGTTTTACCGGCGACTTTGATTTCGTAACCAGCAGCATCCGCTTTGACGAAAGAGCCGTGACCATGAAAGAAAGTGACTTTGTTCTTTTTAAACAGGAACAGAATACCGTCATTATTTTGTTTAACGATGGTATTTTTACGACCCAGCATTTTCGCCACGTCGATACCTAGACCGGATACTGAAATACCGTGGTCAGCAAACGCATGGCCAGCATGTTCGAAGTGTTCAGACGATTGCAACAATGCTTTGGATGGAATGCAACCGACGTTGGTGCAAGTACCGCCCGGCGCCGGACCGCCTTTGTCATTGGTCCATGCATCGATACATGCAGTGGAAAAACCGAGTTGCGCAGCGCGGATCGCCGCGATATAGCCGCCAGGGCCGCCGCCGATCACGACGACATCAAATTGTTTGCTCATGAGCTTATCCTGTTTCTGATTAATTCTGATGATGCGATGGGAACATCCGCTGACAAAACGTCTATTCCGTCTTATTCCTCTTCCGGAACGAAAATCCACGCCATTACATAGACGACCAGACCTGCCCCGAAATAACAAGTAAAAAGAACGAACAGCAGGCGCCATATCCAGGATTCCAATCCTGTAAATTTCCCCAGGCCGCCACAAATTCCGCCGAGCCAGCAATCAGTGGTGGAACGGCGAAAACGGTTTAACTGCTCCAGCGAACTATCCAGACCTGAATATGCAGCATTATGGGTGGATGAAGCCTCTGTCTCTGCGGACAGAAGCTTCGCCTTGGCTTGCGCGAACTCTGCATCAGTCAGCGCGCCGGCCTGATGCAGTTCGTGCAGACGTCTGATCTCGTCAGCGATGTTCATGATGATGGCTGATTACAGATCCAGCAACAGACGGGCCGGATCTTCGAGCGCGTCTTTCATCGCCACCAGACCGAGGACAGCTTCGCGACCATCGATAATACGGTGATCGTAAGACATCGCCAGGTAGTTCATAGGACGAATCACGATCTGGCCATTCTCGACTACAGCACGGTCTTTCGTCGCATGCACGCCCAGAATCGCTGATTGCGGTGGGTTAATGATCGGTGTGGACAACATGGAGCCGAAAGTGCCGCCGTTAGAAATCGAGAAGGTACCGCCAGTCAGATCTTCGAGTGTCAGCTTACCGTCTTTGGCTTTAGCTCCAAATTCAACGATTTTCTTTTCGATATCAGCGATCGTCATCTGATCTGCATTACGCAGGATAGGAACAACCAATCCGCGTGGTGAGCCCACTGCGATACCGATGTCGAAGTAACCATGATAAACGATGTCATTACCATCAACGGAAGCATTGATGATCGGATATTTCTTCAGTGCTGCAACTGCTGCCTTGACGAAGAAAGACATGAAGCCCAGTTTGACGCCATGTTCCTTTTCAAATTTATCTTTGTACTTGTTGCGCAGTTCCATGACCGGGGCCATGTTAACTTCGTTAAACGTCGTCAGAATAGCATTCGTGGATTGAGACTGCACCAGACGTTCAGCGATACGCGCACGCAAACGGCTCATCGGCACACGCTCTTCAGAGCGATCACCCAGACTGGCCATAGCTGGTGCCGCAACTTGCTGCAAGGCAGGTTTCGCTGCAACCGGCGCCGTCAGCGGTGCTACGGCTGGTACAGCTTTACCAGCCACGGCGGCCAATGCGTCACCTTTGGTCACACGACCATCTTTGCCGGAGCCATCCACCTGACCAGCGGATAAACCGTTTTCTGCCAGAATTTTTGCAGCGGCAGGCATCGCCACGCCAGCAGAAGACTTAGCATCTGCAGAAGCTGCAACCGCAGGAGCGGAAGCAACTGCTGCAGGAGCTGCTGCCGGTGCAGCAACTGCACCAGCTGTCGCCGCTGTATCCAGAATTGCAATCACTTCACCGGCAACCACTGTGCTGCCGTCGCCCTTGATAATCTGGGTAATCACGCCTGCATCCGGTGCAGGCAATTCCAGCACAACCTTATCTGTCTCAACGTCAATCAGGTTTTCGTCACGAGCCACTGCTTCGCCGACTTTTTTATGCCAGGTCAGCAAAGTCGCTTCTGCAACAGATTCAGACAGCTGAGGAACTTTTACTTCGATAATTGCCATTTTTTACTCTCCGTTTCGGGTAGCCAAGTGCTGCATCAGCTTCTGATGCAGCACCGCGTCATTATTTGGTCAGGACAAAGCCCTTCAGTTTGGAAAATGCTGTTTCCAGCAGTGCTTTTTGTTGTGCGTAGTGCTTGTCATAGTACCCGACGGCAGGAGACGCGCTGGCAGGGCGGCCTGCATAAGCGAGTTTCTGACCTTCTTCCAGACTTTCAAAAATATTGTGCTGAATCTGGAACCATGGGCCCTGATTTTGCGGCTCATCCTGCGCCCAGACCAGTTCTGTCATGTTCGGGAATTTCTTCAGTTCCGCGACAAAGCTCTTATGCGGGAATGGGTACAGCTGCTCAACACGAATGATCGCCGTATCCGATTGGCCGCGCTCTTTGCGGGAATTCACCAGATCATAGTAAACCTTGCCGGAGCAGGCGATGACGCGTTTGACCTTTTTCGCATCGATTGTTTCATCAACTTCACCGATCACGGTATGGAAGCTGCCCTTAGCCAGTTCAGATAACGGAGAACCTGCATCCTTGTTACGGAGCAATGACTTCGGTGTCATGATCACCAGTGGCTTACGGAACTGGCGGATCATCTGACGACGCAGCAGATGGAAAATCTGCGATGCCGTGGTTGGCTGAACCACCTGCATATTATTGTCAGCACACAATTGCAGGAAACGCTCAGGACGCGCAGAAGAATGTTCCGGTCCCTGACCCTCATAGCCATGCGGCAGCATCATGACCAGACCACAGGCACGTCCCCATTTTACTTCACCGGAGCTGATGAACTGATCGATCACCACCTGCGCGCCGTTGGCGAAATCGCCGAACTGGGCTTCCCAGATAGTCAGTGTGTTAGGTTCAGCACTGGAATAACCGTATTCAAAAGCCAGAACCGCTTCTTCCGACAGAACCGAGTCAATCACCGTGAAAGGTGCCTGCTTATCAGACACATTTTGCAGCGGAATGTAAGTGCCTGAATCCCAGCGCTCACGATTTTGATCATGCAATACAGCATGACGGTGAACGAAAGTACCGCGACCAGCATCCTGACCAGTAATACGAATTGCATAACCGGAAGCCAGCAACGAAGCAAAAGCCAGATGCTCACCCATACCCCAGTCGAGGTTCATATCGCCGCGGCCCATTGCGGCACGGTCACCCAGAACTTTTTCAACGAGACTGTGCGGCTTGAAACCTTCAGGAACAACAGTAATACGGCTCGCCAGACGCTTCAGTTCTGTAACCGGAACAGCTGTATCTGCAGCATCTGTCCACTTACGATTCAGGAAAGGAATCCAGTCGACGGCATACTTGTTCTTAAAGTTGGAGATCACCGGATCGTGAGTATGCTTACCGGCATCCATTGCATCGCGGTACGCTTTTACCATCTGATCGCCGCCGTCGGCAGGAATTGTTCCCTGCGCAGCGAGTTTGTCCGCATACATCTTGCGGGTGCCTGGATGCTGGCCAATTTTCTTGTACATCAGCGGCTGAGTCAGTGCAGGAGTGTCCTGCTCGTTATGGCCCAGCTTGCGGTAGCAGATGATATCAACAACGATATCCTTTTTGAACTCCATGCGGTAGTCCATCGCGATCTGCGTTGCCAGAACAACCGCTTCCGGATCATCCGCATTGACATGCAGTACCGGGGCCTCAATCATCTTGACCACATCGGAGCAATACAGTGTGGAACGGGAATCGCGAGGATCAGAGGTTGTGAAACCAATCTGGTTATTAATCACGATATGCATCGTGCCACCAGTGCCATAGCCACGTGTCTGCGCCAGATTCAGTGTTTCCATCACGACGCCCTGCCCTGCAAACGCTGCATCGCCGTGCACCAGAATAGGCAGTACCTGAGAACCGTCTTTATCACCACGGCGGTCCATACGAGCTTTCACAGATCCTTCAACAACCGGATTTACGATTTCCAGATGGGATGGATTGAATGCCAGCGACAGGTGGACCGGGCCGCCTGGCGTGGAAACATCCGAGGAGAAGCCCTGATGGTATTTCACGTCACCGGCAGGCAAATCATCACCGTGCTTACCTTCAAATTCAGCAAACAGATCCTGCGGCATCTTACCCAGTGTGTTCACTAACACATTCAGACGGCCGCGGTGTGCCATGCCAATCACGATCTCTTCGACACCACGCTCACCGGCGCGCTGGATGGTTTCGTCCATCGACGCGATGAAGCTCTCCCCGCCTTCCAGAGAAAAGCGCTTCTGACCAACATATTTTGTATGGAGATAGCGCTCAAGTCCTTCAGCGGCTGTCAGACGGTCCAGAATGTGTTTTTTCTTTTCTGCAGAAAAAACTGGCGTGGAACGGATGGATTCCAGTCGCTGCTGCATCCAGCGCTTTTCTGCCGGATCGCTGATATACATGAATTCAGCACCGATCGAACGGCAGTAAGTATCGCGCAAAGAGTTGACGAGATCACGCAGCGAAGCATTCTCAGGGCCAAAATAGGTGTTGCTGATGTTGAACTGAATGTCCATATCTGCATCAGTGAAACCGTAAAAACCGGGATCAAGCTCAGGAATCGCCGGGCGCTCCTGACGTTGCAAAGGATCCAGATTGGCCCAGCGGCTTCCCAGGAAGCGGTATGCCGCGATCAGTTGCTGCGCCGCAACGCGTTTACGCGCCATATCGGCATCTGCTGCTGCGCTGACGGTACGGATAGGGCCTTGTTTTGCACGTTCGGCAAACGAAGCAATGACGGGCGCATGCGCCACGTCTGGCTTAGAAGAGCCATCAACGGCAGGAACGTTTTGCATTGCATCGAAATAGGCACGCCAGTTTTCCGGAACGGAACCTGGGTTATTCAGATACGCTTCATACAATTCTTCAACGTACGGAGCGTTACCGCCAAACAAATAAGAGTTGGCGTTATATTGTTGCATCATCTTGCTCACCTTTCTTCGCGTTTCGCGAGATTAGCGGGTTAATCTAACCTTCCGCGACACGGCCTGACCGGTTAGCGGATTGCACATCAAGTTGTGGGGGAAGGGCTGGTTTCAAACTATTTCCATATCAGAGTCGAACAATACATCAGGAACGATCTACTGTTTGAATCTGAAACGGAAAAACATCTAAAATTTACATTCGAGGCGAAGCATAGCATATTTAGCGAATAAAAAAAGCGGGCCTCAAAGACCCGCTTTTCTCATTTCATCCTCGTTCAAACGACTTGGACAGCGAAATTAACGCTTATCCATCGGAGGAACATCACGCTTTGGCGCACCGACAAACAATTGACGTGGACGACCAATTTTTTGCTCAGGATCAGAAATCATTTCTTTCCATTGTGCGATCCAGCCTACTGTGCGGGCCAGCGCAAAGATACCGGTAAACAAGGCTGTCGGGATACCCAGCGCACGTTGCACGATACCAGAGTAGAAATCTACGTTAGGATAGAGTTTGCGGGAAACAAAGTATTCGTCTTCCAGCGCGATTTTCTCCAATGCCATTGCCAGCTTGAACAATGGATCATCTTGCAGACCCAATTCCTGCAGAACTTCATAGCAGGTTTCACGCATCAGTTTGGCACGTGGATCGTAGTTTTTGTAAACACGGTGACCAAAGCCCATCAGCTTGACGCCGGAATTTTTGTCTTTAACCTGTGCAATAAATGCAGGAATGTTGTCGACGCTGCCGATTTCTTCCAGCATGCTCAGTGCTGCCTCATTTGCACCACCGTGAGCAGGACCCCACAGACATGCAATACCAGCAGCGATACAAGCAAACGGATTCGCACCGGAAGAACCTGCCAGACGCACGGTAGATGTGGATGCATTCTGCTCATGATCTGCATGCAGGATCAGGATGCGATCAAGCGCACGAACCAGAACTTCGTTCACTTTATATTCTTCACATGGTGTGGAGAACATCATGTGCATGAAATTTGCGCTATAGGACAAATCATTACGTGGATAAACAAAAGGCTGGCCGATCGAGTACTTATACGCCATGGCTACCAGCGTAGGCATTTTCGCGATCAGGCGAATCGCCGATACTTCGCGGTGATGCGGGTCGTTAATGTCCAATGAGTCATGGTAGAAAGAAGACAAGGCACCAACAGTACCGACCAGCACTGACATAGGATGCGCATCACGGCGGAAACCACGGAAGAAGAACTGCATCTGCTCATGCACCATTGTATGTTTCGTCACGGTGGATACAAATTTCTCTTTTTCTGCAGCATTTGGCAATTCACCGTTCAGCAACAGATAGCAGGTTTCCAGGAAATCGCCGCCATTGACAGCCAGTTGTTCAATCGGGTAACCACGGTATAACAATTCGCCCTTATCGCCATCAATATAGGTAATGGACGAATTACATGCTGCGGTCGACATGAAGCCCGGATCGTAAGTGAATTTACCTGTCGCACCGTACAATTTGCGGATATCAATCACATCAGGACCAATAGATCCTTTATAGATCGGCATTTCCAAAGATGGGGAACCATCAGAGAACGAGAGGGTTGCTTTTGTTTCAGAATTAGTCATGGCTCTTCCTTCTGGTAAGAGGTGATTTGTTAATCAAAAAAACACAAAAAAAATCGTTTCAAAGTCAGGCAGCGCGCAGACGGGCCAATAATGCATGAACCTGCGGCAGGTCGACCTCCGCAGAAGGCTCCTGTTTTCCCATAATCAGATCCATCAGCAGATTATCGGATAACTCCATCAGGCGACTAAACGCGTCAACCTCCTCGTCCGTCATGAATTGCTCATTGGCGTCCAGAAAACGGGTAAGGATCAGATCATTTTCTAACAATCCGCGTCGTGCGCGCCAACGAAGACGTGCGCGCTTCACTGGGTCACTTTGATGGGAATTTACTGCAAGCTCAGACATAGTTACTTTCTTTTTGATGCTTTCTATTTCATGCAATTCTTTAGAAAAACTGCATGAAATAGAAGCGGCACAAGAGCTGTGCCGCCTCCGGGGCAAGACCGTGATTACACGGCCCGGCGCACCATCAATTCCTTGATTTTGCCGATAGCACGTGTCGGATTCAGTCCTTTAGGACAAACGTCCACGCAATTCATGATTGTATGGCAACGGAACAGGCGATACGGATCTTCCAGATTATCCAGACGATCTCCTGTTGCCTGATCACGGGAATCCGCAATAAAGCGATACGCTTGCAGAAGCCCCGCCGGACCAACGAACTTGTCCGGATTCCACCAGAAAGATGGGCAGGATGTCGAACAGCAGGCGCACAGAATGCACTCGTACAGGCCATCCAGCTCCTCGCGCTGCTCAGGAGATTGCAGACGTTCCTTCTCTGGAGGAATTTCATCATTCATCAGATACGGCTTGATCGAATGATATTGCTTGAAGAACTGAGTCATATCCACGATCAGATCACGGATAACAGGTAAACCCGGTAACGGACGCAAGACGATAGGTTCGGTCAGCTCATTCAGATTAGTCGTGCAAGCCAGGCCATTTTTACCATTGATATTCATGGCGTCAGAACCGCAGACACCTTCACGGCAAGAGCGGCGCAGCGCCAGAGAATCATCAACATCTGCCTTAATACGCTGCAATGCGTCCAGCAGCATTTTATCGGTGTCTTGCAATTCAACCGCCAGGTCTTGCATGTAAGGCTTAGCATCCTTATCCGGATCGTAGCGATAAATTTTAAATTTCAGTGTACGTGCCATATCAATATCTCTTTAGAATGTACGAGCTTTAGGCTTGAAGGTCTCTACAGTCAACGGTTTGGTATTGACTGGTTTGTAATCGAGGCGATTGGCTTCCGAGTACCAGAGTGTGTGCTTCATCCAGTTATCGTCGTCACGTTTTTCGTAATCACGATGAGCATGTGCGCCACGGGATTCTTTACGTGCCGCA
The DNA here is from genome assembly GCF_014284195.1 of Cognatundibacterium griseum. Classification (GTDB taxonomy): domain Bacteria; phylum Pseudomonadota; class Gammaproteobacteria; order Burkholderiales; family Burkholderiaceae_D; genus Undibacterium; species Undibacterium griseum. Next base: position 608,275 of record NZ_JACOGC010000002.1, on the reverse strand, counting down.
GCAGAAATAATGGTTGCCTTGGCTGTCTCAATCAGGTTATCGAGTTCCAGCGCCTCAACACGGGCTGTATTGAAAACTTTGGATTTGTCTTTAAACGAGACATGCTTACGACGCTCGTCCAGTACCATGATTTCTTTCACGCCTTCCTGCAGCAACTCATCGGTACGGAAAACGCCGCAATGGTATTGCATAGTTTTGCGGATAGCATTTGCCACATCCTGAACGCGCTCACTACCATTCGATGTTTCCAGCTTAGACAAACGGGACATCGCAACATCCGCCGCATCAGCAGGCAATGGTTTGTGCTCTCTGTTCTTGAGGTGCGTCGCAACGATGTGATTACCGGCAGCGCGGCCGAACACCACCAGATCCAGCAGCGAGTTCGTGCCGAGACGGTTCGCACCATGCACGGACACACAGGCGCACTCGCCAATTGCATACATGCCATTAACAATTTCACTGGAACCATTTTTCGGCGCCACAACCTGCCCGTGAATATTGGTCGGAATACCGCCCATCTGGTAGTGGATCGTCGGCACAACCGGAATTGGCTCTTTAGTTGCATCAACGTTAGCAAATTTATGACCGATCTCGAGAATCGATGGCAAACGTTTCATAATGGTCTCAGCACCGATATGGCGCAGATCCAGCAGAACGTGATCTTTATTCGGACCACAGCCGCGACCTTCTTTAATTTCCTGATCCATGGAGCGGGAAACGAAATCGCGTGGCGCCAGATCCTTCAGAGTCGGTGCATAACGCTCCATGAAACGCTCACCCTGACTATTAATCAGAATCCCGCCTTCACCACGCACACCCTCAGTAATCAGCACGCCAGCACCGGCAACGCCGGTTGGGTGGAACTGCCAGAACTCCATATCCTGCAACGGCAAGCCGGCACGCGCCGCCATACCCATACCGTCACCAGTATTAATAAACGCATTGGTGGAAGCAGCAAAAATACGGCCGGCACCACCTGTAGCGAACAAGGTAGTTTTCGCCTGCAAAATCATCACTTCGCCGGTTTCCATTTCCAGTGCCACGACACCGAGAATATCGCCATCCTGATCGCGGATCAGATCAATTGCCATCCACTCGACAAAGAACTGCGTACGTGCACGTACATTGCGCTGGTACAGCGTATGCAGCAATGCATGTCCGGTACGATCTGCAGCAGCACAAGCACGCTGAACCGGCTTCTCACCGAAATTTGCAGTATGGCCGCCAAATGGACGCTGATAGATTGTTCCATCGGCATTGCGGTCAAAAGGCATACCAAAATGCTCCAGCTCGTAAACCACCTTAGGAGCTTCACGGCACATGAATTCAATCGCATCCTGATCGCCCAGATAGTCGCCACCCTTGACGGTGTCGAACATATGCCAGTACCAGTTATCTTCAGACATATTTCCCAGCGATGCGCCGATACCACCCTGAGCAGCAACCGTATGGGAACGTGTAGGAAATACTTTTGACAATACCGCGACGTTCAGGCCGGCTTCAGCCAGTTGCAACGAAGCGCGCATACCGGAACCACCAGCACCGATAATCACCGCATCAAAACGACGGGTAGGAATTGTGGATTTAATCGCAGCCACTTTTACACTCTCCACAAAATCTGTGCTGCATAACCAGCACTAGCGATCAGCCACAAAATGGTGGCAACCTGAAATACCAGACGCACAAACACGTTGTGCGTTACATAATCCATCCAGACATCACGCATACCTACCCAGGCGTGATACAGCAAGCACAGAACAACAGAAAACGTTGCCAGCTTAAACCATTGGTGAGCGAAAATTCCGGCCCAGCCTTCATAAGTGAAATTACTGCCCGTCAAAAACATCACCAGCAGCAAAACTGTGTATAAGGCCATCACAATCGCCGTGACACGTTGCGCCAGCCAGTCACGCAGTCCGTAATGAGCGCCAACGACTAGACGCTTGGGGCCAATATTGTTATTTGCCATTTAAAATACTCCAAACAATTTCAAGCCAATCAAAGCAGCCAAAGTCAGGCTTACCGCCAGTACACCAACTGCCGATTTACGTGCTGTATGCTTATCCAGGCCATAGTGAAGATCCATAAACAGATGACGGACACCTGCACTGAAGTGATGCAGATAAGCCCATGCCAGCGCGAGAATGACCAGCTTGACGAATACACCCGACGTCAGCGCCTTCAGTTCGGCAAACGAGACTTCCGATGTCAGGCTCTTATCCAGCAAAAACAGGATAAATGGCAACAAGAGGAACATCAACATACCGCTGATGCGGTGCAGTATCGACACGAACCCCGCCAGAGGCAACCGGTAGCCGGTCGCATCTATCAGGCGCATCACACCATAGCGTGGCCTGCTCTTCACTACTTCAGACATAAATAATCTCCCCATTAACTAGTCTGTTCAAAAATCCTGCAATTTTCGCTCATTTTGGTGCGACGCACCAACAAAAATGCACGCCTTTTGCAAAATACGCCTATCTTAATACCAATCCGGAATATACGCAGAGCATTACCAGGCAATTCCGCAGTCCCTCTCAAAGGGATTACAAGTCCTTGACTCAACTCAATTCATTTCGATAATGATGCTGCGACGTCAGATACAAGCCGCGACGCAATTCAACCGGCTTATCGCCATAAGTGAAAGAAACCCGCTCCACATTCAGCAGAGGAGTCCCCTTTTCGATCTGCAACAACTGAGCAACCGTTTCATCCGCGCAGATGGCCCGAATCTGCTCAGAGGCACGAATCATGTGCGTTCCGAATTCAGTCTCAAACAGGCCATACATTGGCCCCTTGTATTCATTCAGCCTTTCCGCCGTCAACCCTTTAAAAATCGAACCAGGCAGCCAGAGATCATCCAAAATGGTCGGTACGCCGGAAAATGACTGCACGCGGCGAATAAAAACGACCGAATCACCCGACTTAATCTCCAGCAGACGCGCCACCTCCGCCGGCGCACGCAAACGACGCACCTCGATAATCCTGTTTTCCGGATAGTGCGGCACACCCTCATCCGGCGCCAGCCGCAAAAAACGGAATTGCGCCCTCGCCTCGTGATGCGTCGCAACAAAGGTTCCCTTACCCTGGCGGCGAACCACAAGATTTTCCGCCGACAACTCATCGATGGCTTTACGCACCGTTCCCTGACTGACCTTAAACCGGCTGGCCAACTCCATCTCGCTAGGGATCAGCTCACCCGGCTTCCACTCGCCCGATTGAAGACTCTGGGTGATCAGTGATTTAATCTGCTGATACAAAGGACTGAATGTCGGGGAAGCGCCAGCAACGGAAGCCGCAACACCGGAGCCGGAACTCATGGCGCTTGCAGGGTAAAGATTGGCATTTGGCGTGATAGAAGTCATAGGCTGCAATTTCACCACAAAAACACCCGCGTCGTCCACAACAAACTGCTAACTGATATGTCTTATATAAGACATAAGATAGTCATTGACACGCGACAGGACAACACCTAAACTCCCGTACGAACAAAACCGGTTGTAAAACAAGACTGATTTTTACACCCATCGAGCAATATAGTCCGAACCTCTGCAATGTAAAGCCCGAACGCATAGATTCATGCAAATTTGGCTGACTGCATGTACTTTCGGCAGTATCATAAGCGTTTATCCGTTGCCGCCATTCATAGCGACAACACTGTTTTTCATACCACTTCGGAGATGCACCATGGCGAAATCCCCTATGCGCGTTGCAGTAACTGGCGCTGCCGGCCAAATCGGCTATTCCCTTCTGTTCCGTATCGCTAACGGCGACATGCTTGGCAAAGATCAGCCAGTTGTTCTGCAATTGCTGGAAATCCCTGACGAAAAAGCACAAAAAGCGCTCAAAGGCGTCATGATGGAAATTGATGATTGCGCATTCCCGCTGCTGGCTGGCATGACTGCACACAGCGACCCGATGACTGCATTCAAAGATATCGACGTTGCCCTGCTGGTTGGCGCACGTCCACGCGGCCCAGGCATGGAACGTAAAGATCTGCTGGAAGCCAATGCGCAGATTTTCACCGTTCAGGGCAAAGCACTCGACGCAGTTGCATCCCGCAACGTCAAAGTTCTGGTAGTTGGCAATCCAGCTAACACCAATGCTTACATCGCGATGAAATCCGCACCGAATCTGCCTGCGAAAAACTTCACTGCCATGCTGCGCCTGGATCACAACCGCGCATTGTCTCAAGTTGCTGCAAAAATCGGTAAGCCAGTTGCTGCGATTGAAAAACTCTGCGTATGGGGCAACCACTCGCCAACAATGTACGCCGACTACCGTTTTGCAACTGCTGATGGCGCATCCGTTAAAGATCTGATCAACGATCAGGTCTGGAACAAAGACGTCTTCCTGCCAACAGTCGGCAAGCGCGGTGCGGCAATTATCGAAGCACGCGGCCTGTCTTCCGCAGCATCTGCCGCGAACGCAGCAATCGACCACGTCCGCGACTGGGTACTCGGCACGAACGGCAAATGGACTACGATGGGCATTCCTTCCGATGGCTCTTACGGCATCCCTGAAGGCACGATGTTCGGCTTCCCCGTGACTACCGAAAACGGCGAATACAAAATCGTCCAAGGTCTGGAAATTGACGAATTTTCCCGTGAGCGCATCAACATCACTCTCAAAGAACTGCAAGAAGAGCGTGATGGCGTTAAGCATCTGGTAGGCTGATCTGCCATTCAGAACAGAATCCGTCTGCACGGATTCTGTTCTTTCTATTTTCCATCATTCCAGACTGATGCATCCTTCCCAAGCCTTATTTCAGGATCACATCCAACCGGTACTGCTGCCGGTATGCGACCATTATGCAGGCTCAGAAAAATTGATGCGCAAGTCAATGCAGTTGCAGGAACAACTGGGTCCACTGTTTGATATCACGTTTGATTGCGAAGACGGCGCGGCCAGCGGCAACGAAGCGCAACATGCCAGATTAGTAGCAGAACTGATCAACAGCGAGCATAACCGCCACCGGCGCATAGGCGTACGGGTCCACGATCTGCGGCATCCCGCCTTTGAACAAGACTTATCACTGATACTCCCTGCAGCGGCCGAACGCCTGGCGTATCTTGTTTTACCTAAAATTGATACGGCAGATCAAATCCGCAAAGCACTTCAACGAATTAATTTTTATGCTGAAATGGGTGGACGGAAAAACCTTCCGGTTCACGTCCTTATAGAGAGTCATGAAGCACTGGCAGACGTTATGGCGATCGCAGCTATTCCGCAAGTGGAATGTCTGTCCTTTGGCATCATGGATTTTGTTTCCGCACACTTTGGCGCAATTCCGGCACAGGCAATGCGCTCACCGGGACAATTTCAACACCCGCTGATCGTACGGGCAAAAGCGAAGATTGCTGCTGCCTGCCATCGCTACGGTAAAGTTCCCTCGCATAATGTCACCACAGAAATCGCTGATCGCAACGTCGCAAGGCAAGATGCCCAACGCGCCAGGGATGAGTTGGGTTATACGCGTATGTGGAGTATCCATCCCAATCAGATTACGGATATCATCGCTGTGATGGCACCGGGTCAGGATGAGATCATGACCGCAGCCCAGATTCTGAAATCGGCGCAGGACAATCAATGGGGTCCCATACAATTTAACGGCCATTTACACGATCGGGCGAGTTATCGTTATTACTGGACAATTTTAAAACGCGCCAAAATGAGCGCAATCACCTTGCCGCCGCTGGCGCAGGAAATCCTGGAAGGAGACCACACATGAAAACATTCATCATCCGCATTGCCGGCCTCTTGGTTGCCGGCGCCGCACTTTGCGCCCCCTTTGCGGCACAGGCTGAAGCACTGCAAGGCAAAGTGAAAGCCAAACAATCACGGCATGCCGCTACTGTAGTCAAAGATGAGGACGAAGCAGAACCGGATATCCACCTTTCCAAAAATTTCGACTATCAGTGCGAACTTGGAAATTCGATCACCATGTACACCAATCAGGATGATCCTCAGCACATGGCCATGCGCTGGAAAAAGCGCCTGTATCGTTTGACCCGCGTGGAAACCACGACTGGCGCCAGCCGTTTTGAGAATCCTAAAGCAGGCTTCGTCTGGATCGGCATTCCGGCAAAAGGATTGTTGCTGGATTCCCATAAAGGTCAGCAACTCGCCAATGAATGCAAGACAGCCGAACCTGTATTGGCGGAAGTCAATGCAGCAGAGGCAGCCACACAAGCCAAATAACAAGGTGCGGTGCAAGTAAATGATCGTTCACCGAAGAGTTTCGCCGCATCGTGAAGATTTATTCCCATCATTTCAGCGTATTGCAAATGTTGAAAAAGGGAAAAGCAGCAAGCATGTTTTTGATCGTTGATTTTTGTAAATAAGGAACAGCCATGAGCCAAAATGCGTACCAAGATGCATTCAAAACCCTGAAAGATTTTAAGATTTCAGACACGAAGAAAGGCAAGTTCTTCTCTTTGCCAGCACTGGAAAAGAATCTGGGCGTGAAAATCTCCCGCTTGCCAGTTTCTATCCGCGTGGTTCTGGAATCTGTTCTGCGCAACTGTGACGGTAAAAAAGTTACCGAAGAACACGTTAAGCAATTAGCGAACTGGGGTGCAACGGCCTCCCGCGTTGACGAGATTCCTTTCGTCGTTTCCCGTGTTGTATTGCAGGATTTTACTGGCGTTCCTTTGCTGGCAGATTTGGCAGCAATGCGTAACGTCGCGGCAAAACAGGGTAAAAACCCAAAAAATATTGAGCCACTGGTTCCAGTTGATCTGGTCGTTGACCACTCTGTACAGATCGATCACTTCCGCGAAAAGAAAGCGCTGGATCTGAACATGAAACTGGAGTTCTCCCGTAACAATGAACGTTATCAGTTCATGAAATGGGGTATGCAGGCATTCGACACCTTCGGCGTGGTTCCTCCGGGCTTCGGTATCGTTCACCAGGTCAATCTGGAATACCTGGCACGCGGCGTACACAAGATCAAAGACGCAAAGAAAAACGAAGTCTACTACCCTGACACACTGGTTGGCACCGACTCTCACACCACCATGATCAACGGCATCGGCGTAGTCGGTTGGGGCGTTGGCGGTATCGAGGCGGAAGCCGGTATGCTGGGCCAGCCAGTATATTTCCTGACACCTGACGTAGTCGGCGTCAACCTGACTGGCGCATTGCGTGAAGGCGTGACTGCAACCGATCTGGTACTGACCATCACTGAAATGCTGCGCAAGGCAAAAGTAGTCGGCAAATTCGTTGAATTCTTCGGCGAAGGCACACGCTCTCTGTCCCTGACAGACCGTGCAACCATCGCGAACATGGCGCCGGAATACGGCGCAACCATGGGCTTCTTCCCGGTTGACGAAGCAACCATTGACTACTTCAAAGGTACAGGCCGCACCAAGGCAGAAATCGACGCATTCGAAGGCTACTTCAAAGCCCAGAAAATGTTCGGCATTCCGAAAAAAGGCGACATCGACTACACCACTGAACTGAGCCTGGATCTGTCTACGGTTGCCCCATCGCTGGCCGGCCCTAAACGCCCACAGGACCGTATTGAAATCGGTAATGTTAAATCTACTTTCGCCGACCTGTTCTCCAAGCCGGTGGCTGAAAATGGTTTCAACAAAAACGCTGACGATCTGAATAAAGAGTACACCAATGCAGACGGCGTCAAAGTCAAAAACGGTGATGTTCTGATCGCTGCCATTACATCCTGCACCAACACATCCAACCCTAGCGTTTTGCTGGCCGCTGGATTGCTGGCGAAAAAAGCAGTTGAAGCTGGTCTGAAAGTACCTACCCATATCAAAACATCGCTGGCGCCTGGCTCCCGCGTGGTCACCAAGTATCTGGAAGCGGCTGGTCTGTTGCCATACCTGGAAAAACTGGGCTTCGGCGTCACAGCTTATGGCTGCACAACCTGTATCGGCAACGCTGGTGATCTGACACCGGCAATGAACGAAGCGATTGTTGCGAACGACATTGTTGCAGCGGCAGTCTTGTCCGGTAACCGTAACTTTGAGGCGCGGATTCACCCGAACATCCGTTCCAATTTCCTGGCGTCCCCACCGCTGGTCGTTGCTTACGCAATCGCTGGCAATGTCACCAAGGATCTGATGACTGAGCCTGTTGGCACAGTTAAGGGCAAAGATATTTATCTGGGCGACATCTGGCCAAGCAGCGAAGAAATCAACAAGCTGATGAAATTCGCGATGAACTCCAAAACGTTCAAAGAGAATTATGCCGATGTCAAAGGTGCGCCAGGCAAACTGTGGGAAAACATCAAAGGCGTGGCAGAAGGCGAAGTCTACAACTGGCCAACTTCCACCTACATTGCTGAGCCACCATTCTTTGCTGACTTTACCATGGAGCCAAAAGCTGCAGCGACCGGCATTACTGGCGCGCGTGCACTCGGCGTATTCGGCGACTCCATCACGACAGATCACATCTCTCCAGCTGGTTCGATCAAAGAATCCAGTCCTGCGGGTAAATGGCTGAAAGAAAACGGCGTTCTGAAAGCGGACTTCAACTCTTACGGTTCCCGTCGTGGTAACCACGAGATCATGATGCGCGGTACATTTGCTAACGTGCGCATCAAAAACCTCATGATCCCTGCACGTGAAGATGGCTCCCGCGTTGAAGGCGGCGAAACACTGTTCCAGCCAACCGGCGAACAGATGTCCATCTACGACGCAGCAATGAAATATGTCGCAGACGGCACACCAACCATGATTTTTGGTGGTGAAGAGTACGGCACAGGATCATCCCGTGACTGGGCAGCAAAAGGTACGCAACTGCTGGGCGTCAAAGCGGTTATTGCACGTTCTTTTGAGCGTATCCACCGCTCTAACCTGGTAGGTATGGGCGTATTGCCACTGCAATTCCTGGCTGGTGATAGTGTCGACTCCCTGGGCATTACAGGCAACGAGTCTTTCGACCTGAAAGGTATCGAAAACGATATCAAGCCACAACAGGAAGTGACTCTGGTGATCCACCGTGCCAACGGTGAAACGAAGGAGGTCAAAGTGCTGTTGCGCATCGATACCCCAATCGAAGTGGATTACTACAAGCACGGCGGCATCCTGCCATTCGTTCTGCGTCAATTGCTGGCAGCCTGATTACCCCCCATTCCCTGAAACGGGAATGGGAAGTCAGTCAAAAACGATCTCTGCGGAGATCGTTTTTTTTTGTAAATCCGATGTTTTTTGGCAGCACATTTCTTCGTCCTGAAAAAATGCAAGGAAGGTGTAAGCGAGGCAGCATAAGCTGAACTCATCACGACAGCGCCAGAGTTGTTTTCCTTCCCGGCTGTCGTCAATCTTTCATTTATTCAGGAGACAATGATGTGGAAAATTCTGGTGGGCTTTATCGTATTCGCTGCTGCGGCACTGTTTTTTATTTTCAAAGCAGGCGATAAAGTCGATATGCAAGGTGAAACCGGTGGCCACAATCAGACTGAAGTGCATTCCTCCGCACCTGCGAGCACAACAGCAGACACGGCAGCGCCGGCACCAGCCAGTGATGCAGCAGCAGGCAGCAAGTAAGTTTTACCCTCCCCTCGATCACGCAATTCAGCCGGCTGGCGCGCTTCCTGTCAGCCGGTTTTTTTCATCCTGTCCAGCGCCTGCTCAATGTCTGCAATCAAGTCTTCAGTTTCTTCCAGTCCTATATTGAAACGAACCAGGTTACCCTGCTCTTCCCACTGAGAACGCATCTGCCGGATACGGTAAGGAACGCACAGGCTATGCGCCCCACCCCAGCTGAATCCAATCTTAAACAAATGCAGGCTCTCGACAAAGCAATCCGTCTGCGCTTCGCTCAGTGCAGGATTAAATAACACCGAAAATAAACCGCCTGCGCCTGTGAAGTCACGTTTCCAGATATCGTGCCCCGGACAATCAGGCAATGCAGGATGCAGCACTTTATGAATTTCCGGACGCGCACTCAGCCAGCGGGCAATCTCTGTGGCACTTCTGTCATGCGCTTCGAAGCGGAGTTTCAGTGTCGGCAAATTACGTAAAATCAGATAGACATCATCCATGCCGACGCCCATTCCCAAGCGCATATGCGCCATTTGCAATCGCTGATTCAAATCTTTGTCACGGGTAATCAACGCCCCCATCAACACATCTGACCCACCGCTCTGGTACTTGGTCAATGCCTGCATGCTGATATCCACCCCATGCTGAAATGCCTGAAACGCGATCCCGCCTGACCAGGTATTATCCAGAGCCACCAGCACTCCACGCGCATGCGCAGCAGCACAGATAGCAGGAATATCCGGCACCTCCATTGATACCGAACCCGGCGCCTCTGTCCAGATCAGCCTGGTGTTTTCCTGAATGAGTCCGGCAATGTCCGCGCCAATGAGCGGGGGATAAAAACGGACGCTGACGCCGAAATTCTGACTGAGCCAGAGGGCCAGTTCCCGGTTCGGACCATAGACATTATCGGGAATCAGCACATCGTCACCACTGCTCAGCAGTGCCATATCCACCAACATGATTGCGGCCAGGCCGCTCGGCGCCAGCAGACAATGTTGTCCACCCTCAATCGCTGCCAGCCGCGCTTCCAGCGTAAAACTGGTTGGCGTGCCATGCAGACCATAGGTATATGCCGATTTGTCCTGCCAGTTTCTGGCGCGCATGGCAGCCACACTGTCGAACAAAACCGTAGAAGCATGGTGAATTGCCTCAGGAAATGCCGAAAAACCTGCCGGTGCCGTGTATGGATGATGCAACAGGCCAGTAGTTAAGCCTGGTAGTTTCTTTGATTCACCGTTCATCCTGATCCCTCGCTGCAATTACATTAAAAATGATTACACAAACAGAACGCCAACATACTCCCCCCAGTATATATTTTCCACCCAATATTCATTAGGACATTCAGTCATTTCATGAAAAATAATGGGGGAGTATATATTTAATTTATATTTTCACTCTGCTCCGGCTTGCCCCGATGTCACGAACAGGTCAAACGCACGCGCTAACATCCTCTGGCATCCAAACACAAAGGTGAAATTCGCTGAACATCAGATAACAAGCAAATGCCCCAGGCCATCTGAATTTTGATACCTTATAGAAAGTAACTCTGCTGCTTATGCAAAAATCAGAATGATTACGCACATCAGCAACTGAAAATAAAGTCTGTTCTTCCAAGTCTCAGACTGATACCCCGGCACACCACTTTATCGACCCATGAGTTTTATCATTCATTGCATCTGCGCCGGACTCCTTGCCACCTTTTTATCCGGCATAACAAATGCGTCGGCTGAAATAACCCGGATCGTTTATTCCCGGGGCGAAGTCGCGAACGATACACGCTACCGGGACGTGATCGAAATTCTGCATACCGCGCTGGAAAAAACACGTCCTCAATGGGGAGATTATACTTGCATGCCGAGCACATTGATGATGCCGGGAAAACGGCTGTTACGCGAACTGGCCCTGCCTGAACATAGCATCAACGTCGCCTGGCATCCTACGTCAAAAGAGATGGAGCAGCGTTTCAGCGCAATCCGCATCCCGCTGCGCAAAGGTATTCTGGGATACCGGGTGGCATTCATTCAGCAGAAGCAGCAAAGCCGAATAGATCAGATCAATACTGCCGAAGATTTAAAGAAACTGCGCTTCGGCCAGGGCTCAGGCTGGAGCGACAATGCCATTTATGAAGCACATGGCATTTCTGTGGTGCAAGGACAATATACGCAATTGTTTAAAATGCTGGCAGCAGACCGTTTTGACCTGTTTCCGCGTGGAGTCGGGGAAATTCTGGCTGAATATCAGCAGCATCAGGCTGATAATCCAGAGCTGGTCATCGAGAAAAACCTGCTGATTTATTACCCGTTTCCCTACTATTTCTTCTTCAATAAAGAAGACCGGGCAATCAAAGACCGAATCGAGGCAGGTTTACGAATAATGAAAAAAGACGGCAGCTTCGATACCATTTTCAAAAAATACCATCAGCAAGCGATCGAAAAACTGAATCTGAAATCCCGCCGCATTATCCGCCTGAGCAATCCGAATCTGCCTCCGGAAACACCATTGAGCGATAGCAGCCTCTGGTATGTGCCTGAAAAATAGCTCGCAGCCCTCAGCAGTAAAAGTTCAGGTTATTTTTTCGCCGGCTGCAGCCCAGACACAGAAATCAGATGCAATTCAAAATGGCGCTGCACACGTTCATCTGCAGAAAGCCAGACCCCGCGGATAACGCCATCCTGCAGCTCACCATCCCATTGGCCCGATACCTCTTTACCGTCATCAGACTCTTCCATACTCAGACGATTGCCGCTCACCTCTCCCGCCAGCAAAACTGGCTTACCGGACAAATGCTGCGCCTTATGAGGCTGCACGCGATAATGACCTTCAACACTGTCCACATCTTCTGTTTTTGGTCGCAAATACATCAGGACAGGGACGTCGCCCAGATAACCGCGCAATTTCAGAGGGTGAGAAAATACCGGATTACCGGGAACATTTTCCGGTTGCTGCGCTGAGGCCACAGCAGCGAGCAACAGCAATAGCAGAGCGGTCATGCATCGCATGACCGAACGAAACACAGGTAATCGCATCAGACTGCTTCACCCCATAAGTCATGGGCATCGGCAGCCGTAATCCGGACATCAATAAATTCGCCAACCTTCAGTTTGCGATGTGGCTCAAAAGGTGGTTTGACGTATACCACGCCGTCGATTTCAGGAGCATCAGCCGATGTCCGGCCAACTCCGCCGCTGCGGTCGAGCGCGTCAATCAATACACGCAATGTCTTTCCTACCTTTGCCTGCAGGCGTTGTTTGGAAATATCTTCCTGCAACTCCATCACGCGGCGGCGGCGATCTTCGCGCACTTCATCCGGCAACTGATTGTCGATTTCATTCGCTGTAGCACCTTCCACCGGAGAATAAGCAAAACAGCCGAGACGATCAATCTGAGCCTCTTTCAGAAAATCCAGCAGATACTGGAATTCCTCCTCTGTCTCGCCGGGAAACCCTGCAATAAACGTCGAGCGTATCGTGATTTCAGGACACATCTCACGCCAGGCCTGAATACGTTCAATATTTTTTTCACCATTTGCCGGACGCTTCATGCGCTTCAAGACATCAGGATGCGCGTGTTGCAAGGGCACATCCAGATAAGGCAGGACATGGCCATTGTTCATGAATGGAATAATCTGATCGACATGCGGATATGGATAAACATAATGCAGCCGAACCCAGGCGTCGTATTGTTTTGCCAGATCGCCGAGCGCCTCGACCAGTTGCGTCATATGGGTTTTAACAGGCTTGCCATTCCAGAAGCCGGTACGGAATTTGACATCCACACCATAGGCGCTGGTATCCTGAGAAATCACCAGCAATTCTTTCACACCGGCCTTGAACAGATTTTCCGCCTCCAGCATCACATCAGCAATCGGGCGGGAAACCAGGTCGCCGCGCATAGAAGGAATAATGCAGAAACTGCAACGATGATTACAACCTTCTGAAATCTTCAGGTAGGCGTAATGTTTTGGCGTCAGCTTAACCCCTTGCGCCGGCACCAGATCAATGAAGGGCTCATGCGGTTTCGGCAAATGCTTGTGCACTGCATCCATCACCTCCCCCAGTGCATGCGGGCCAGTTACTTCCAGCACTTTGGGGTGAATGCTCTGAATCATGTCATTACCATCAGCGTCTTTTTTGGCACCCAGGCAACCGGTCACAATTACCTTGCCATTTTCAGCGAGTGCTTCGCCAATAGCATCCAAGGACTCCTGTACCGCCGCATCGATAAAACCACAGGTATTCACAATCACCAGATCGGCGCCATCATAAGATTTGGCGGTATCGTAGCCCTCGGCACGCAACTGGGTAAGAATTTGTTCGGAGTCCACCAATGCTTTGGGGCAGCCGAGACTGACGAACCCCACTTTAGGATTGGACGGAGATTCCTGACGACGGATTTCAGTAATAGACATAGCAAAAACAAAAAGAGGTACAAAAACGAAGCCGTTATTGTACCTCTTTGAGGTAATCACTACTGGATCAGAGGATTATTTTCCTGAAAAATCAGGGATTTAAAGCCGGTTGCCGATATTTTTTATTTTTTATTCACGTCTTCAGGATTAAATGGAAAGACGTTGAAAATATTTTTAGCCTGACTCTGCATCTGTTCCTGCATCTGAACAAACAGATTCTTACTCTGTTCAATGTAGTTTCCCATCATACCTTGCATCATCGGTCCCTGTACATTCATGAACTGCGTCCACATTTCAGGGCTGAACGGCTTGCCTTCATAAATTCCTTTGGAATTTTCTGCCAGTTTGTTCTGAATTTCGATGAATGCCTGGACATTTTTTTCCAGATACGAACCCATCATGCCCTGCATGGCATGTCCGTAGTAACGAATGATCTGCGACAGAACAGCACTGGAAAACATCGGCGTGCCACCGGCCTCTTCTTCCAGAATAATCTGCAGCAGGATACTGCGTGTCAGATCCTCGCCCGTCTTGGCATCGACAACCGCAAAATCGTCATTCTCCAGAACAAATTGCTTCACGTCGACCAGGGTGATATAGCTGCTGGTCTGGGTATCATACAAACGACGGTTCGGATATTTTTTAATCAGATGCTGTGTTGTTTTTTTTGCGCTATTCATTGAAATCTCAATTGATAACTTCTGCTCCCCGGACACGCCATCAGGCACGGCAGGCTGAGTCCTGGCTTATCAAGCAAACCGGCATTCTGATCCGCTTTGCTTGTCCCCTTTATCTGCATTCTTGACGATGCTATATGTGATATGCCCATCAAACTCACCGAGTTGACGGGCATATTCTACCGCACCGCAGTAAAAAAACAGCAATCGGCAAATCGAAAAACTTGGCTTACAACAATTTCCCTGAAAATACCGGGAACCGGGGATTACCCCATATGCAAACCACCATTGATCGAAAAGTCAGAACCAGTGGCATAACCACCTTCGTCCGATGCAATCCAAGCGACGATAGAGGCGATTTCTTCAGGCTCTGCCAGGCGCTTAACCGGGATACCGGCGACGATCTTCTCCAGCACATCAGGACGGATCGCCTTGACCATATCGGTGCCGACATATCCTGGTGAAACGGTATTGACGGTCACGCCCTTGGTTGCCACCTCCTGAGCCAGCGCCATAGAAAAACCATGGATACCGGCCTTGGCAGTCGAATAATTGGTCTGGCCAAACTGGCCTTTCTGACCGTTCACAGACGAGATATTGATAATCCGTCCCCAACCACGATCAACCATGCCTTCAATCACCTGTTTCGTGACATTGAACAAAGAGTTCAGATTGGTATCAATCACAGCATCCCAGTCTGCCTTGCTCATTTTGCGGAACTGTCCATCGCGCGTAATACCGGCATTGTTGACCAGCACATCAATGTGACCGAATTCAGCCTTCACTTTATCAAAAGCATTTTTGGTCGATTCCCAGTCAGAAACATTTCCCTCTGATGCATGAATATCCAGACCTTCAGCGCGCATATCGGCCAGCCACTTATCTTTACGGGAAGAATTAGGGCCACAACCGGCAATCACGGTATAGCCTTCCTGACACAAACGCCGGCAAATTGGCGTTCCGATTCCACCCATACCACCTGTTACATACGCAACGCGCTTCGTCATACCTGTTCTCCTGTTTAATAATTAAACCCAAACAAAACCTTGATTAACCTGCCCGTACTTTCACATAACGCCCTGGTGCAGCCTCAATCGCCGGATATGCCGCACTTCCCGGCTTGACCGGCGCCTTCACCATTTTCCCTGCATGTTTAGCCAGAAATTCTGCCCAGACCGGCCACCAGCTACCGGGATGCTCAGTTGCTTTGGCCAGCCATTCATCTGCTGTTCTGGCAGTTGCCGCACTCACCCAATAACTTCTTTTTTTCTTGGCCGGAGGATTGACAACTCCAGCGATATGCCCTGAAGCGCCCAGTACAAAAATATTCTGATCTGGTTGCTTCGGATTCAACAGGCGAGTGCTGGCAAATGCTGCCTGCCAGGGAACAATATGATCTTCCCTTGATCCGTAAATAAATGCCGGAGCTTTAATGGCTCCCAGATCCACCGGGTTACCCGCGACGGTCAATGCACGCGGCACCTTCAGTTTATTTTCCAGATAAGTGTTGCGCAGGTACCAGCAAAACATCGGACCGGGTAAATTAGTGCTGTCAGCATTCCAGTACAGCAGATCAAACGGCGGCGGTGCCTCACCTTTGAGATAATTTGACTGCACATAATTCCAGACCAGATCATTTGCCCGCAGACTGGAAAATGTGCTGGCGAGGTCGCGTCCGGGCAACAAGCCTTTGCGGCCGATAGTCTGCTCCCGCATTGTCACGTGCACCTCATCAACAAAAACATCCAGTACGCCGGTATCTGAAAAATCGAGCAATGTCGTCAGTAAAGTCAGGCTGGCTGCCGGAAACAGTCCGCGGTCAGCAAGAACCGATAACGCAGTGGAGATAATCGTTCCGCCAACACAGAAACCGAAAATATTGAACTGGCTTTGTTTGCTGATCTGCGAAACGATCTCGATTGCCTTAATTGCCCCTTCCTCAATGTAATCATCCCAGGTAACTTCGGATAATTGTTCATCGGGATTCGCCCACGACACCAGAAATACGGTATGCCCTTGTTCAACGGCGTAGCGCACAACAGAATTTTCCGGCTGCAAATCCAGGATATAAAATTTGTTGATGCAAGGTGGCACCATGAGCAACGGACGCTGATGGACGGTTTGGGTCAGCGGAGTATACTGAATGAGCTGAAACAGGCGATTTTCATAAATCACTGTTCCGGAAGTGGTTGCCACGTTCTGACCAACTTCAAAAGCGGATTCGTCGGTCTGGGAAATTCTGCCCTTCTGCATATCCGCCAGCATCTGACTGATGCCTTTTGCGAGGCTCTCTCCCTTACTTTCAATCAGACGTGTCTGCGCTTCGGGATTGGTCACCAAAAAATTCGCCGGAGACATGGCATCAATCATCTGCTGCACCGCAAAACCAATTTTTTGTTTGGTCTTTGCCGGTGCTTCGACAGCCTCCGCAATCGACATCAGAAAACGGGCATTCAGCAAATAACATGCTGCACTATAAGAATGCATGGCGTGATTGCGCCAGTCTTCGGATGAGAACCGACGGTCACTCAGAACCGGCAGCTTTGACATTGCAAAGTCCTGCCACAACTTTGCGAATTCCTGGGTATATTCGTTCTGTAAGCGCGCCAGAGCAACGGCATCAATCGTTGCTCCCGCTTCCCTGAGTGTATCAATGAGAGGAATGTCGCTTAATGATGTGGCGGGTTTCATCCATTCCTGCCAGGGTGTCTGATTAATCAGCTGTGACATCCATTCGGAGTACATAGCTTGAGGATCAGTTGTCTTCATGCGTGTCTCCTGATTTTCGCGTATTCTTGCGGATATTTTTTGATTTCCAATCGTCCGGTCTGATTTGCGTTAAGGTTTGAACTAATAAAGAAAACAGTATGTATATCGTTGCTATTGCCTGGGTATATGTGGTCTTGCTCATGGCCATGACCGAACCTTCATTTATCGCTGGATTTATGACGCTGATCATGTATTGCGTTTTTCCTCTTACCATTGTTTTATACCTGATGCGGACCTCGCAACGCAAGCAGAAGCGCATTGAAAAACAAGCTGCACCGCAACAAATTCTATCAATCAATGAATCCGCTTCAGAACAAATTAAAACCGGCGAAAATCACTGATCCGGCTCTATCCAGATCATGCTCGCCATTCTTCCCGTCACACCATCGCGACGATACGAATAAAACTTTTCCGGCTCACTGACTGTGCAATATTGCCCGCCAAATATTTTTGTCACGCCTGCTCCAGTCAGCAACTTCCCTGCCAGTCCATATATATCTGCAAGATATTTAATTTGACTGCTTGATCTTTTTTCCAAAAAACAGTTTGCCGTATTTTCATTTACCGAAACAAACGCATTGAAAACATCTTGACCTACTTCAAACTGCGCCGGCCCAATCGCCGGACCTAGCCATGCCAAAATTTCACCTGCCCCCTGCGAGCGCATCTGATCTACAGTATTTTGCAAAATACCTGCAGCCAGCCCACGCCAGCCTGCATGAGCAGCAGCCACTACCCGCCCGGTCACATCACTGAATAAAACAGGCAGACAGTCAGCGGTCAGCACGGCGCATACCTTACCTGGCTGACTGCTGACAACCGCATCAGCCTCCAGACCAGGGCGCAGATTATTGCTGTTGACGGCTATATTGCCATGGACTTGTGATAAGAATATGACATCAGATGGGAGTAAACGATTTATTTTTTTCCGGTTATATTCCACCGCGACCGGATCATCAGCCACATGATCGCCCAAATTCAAACCACCACCAGAAGCCGCGCCATATACCCCTTGACTGACACCGCCGTCACGAAGAGTGGATACTGCCCTGATGCTCGATGGCAAGCCAGACCAGTCTGGGAAAATGAACGGAATATCCTGTCCGTACAATGAATCTGAAATGGTCATGGCAAATTGATATGGGCGTCTTGCAATAGGCGGGAAAAGTCTTCTGCCAGCGGTACTTCCCATTCCATCAGCTCACCGCTTGCGGGATGCACCAAGCCCAAACGACGTGCCTGCAACGCCTGGCGCGGGAAAAACCGGGCCAGATGCTGCTTGCCATACAAAGGATCTCCCACCAGAGGAAAACCCAGAGATTGCATATGCACCCTGATCTGATGTGTTCTTCCGGTCTCCAGTTTGCACGCCATCAGGCTGACCGGAAATTTTTCCAGCATACCGCTGGCAATCCGTTCGAAATGCGTGATCGCAGACTTTGCCGTCACGCTCCTTGAAACAGCCATCTTGATCCGGTCGCGCGGATGTCTTGCCATCGGCGCATCAACCGTTCCCGATAAATTAGGCGTTCCCCATACCAGTGCATAATACTCGCGCCTGACACTTCTCTCCTGCAACTGGCGCACCAGATCCGTGTGTGCAATCAGTGTTTTTGCTACGACCATCAGACCGGAAGTGTCTTTGTCGAGCCGATGCACAATTCCCGCACGCGGAACACCCGACAGCTCGGGATAACGGTACAACAGACCATTCAGCAATGTTCCGGACCAGTTACCGGCAGCCGGGTGCACCACCATTCCCGGCGGTTTATTGATGATCACGATATCGCGATCTTCATAAACGATATCCAAAGCAATCGGCTCTGGTGCATAAGCCCCCTCATCAGGTGCTGCCTGCGGCTGAATCACGACATGCTCATCGCCAAGCATCGTCATTTTTGCCTTGCCCGGCTGCCCGTCAACATGCACATAACCCGACTCGATCCATTGCCGAATGCGGCTGCGGGAATATTCGGGAACCAGTGTGGAAATAGTCTTGTCCAACCGCTCTCCGCAAAACTGGGAAGTCAGTTTCAGTTCAATACTGTCCGGCGCCGGGGAGAAATCTTCGTCGGTTTCAGCATGCTCAGAAAGTAACTCTGGTAAGGTGTCAAGTTCAGAATCTGACAAAATCGCTGTTGTAGTTGGTTTCACATTTTTTGCCATCGGCTATAATCCGTAAATTGTATTCATGCACTCGCACAAATTTATGTACATTAAATCTTTGAAATTGCTGGTCCTGGCTCTGACCGCGTCGCTCACTTTGAGCGGCTGTGGAGTTTTTGGTGAAAAGGGTGACGAGACCAGAACCTGGTCAGCATCAAAATTATACGCTGAAGCAAAAGACGAAATGTCGAATGGTGCGTATGAAAAAGCGATTCAGTACTTCGAAAAGCTGGAATCCCGCTTCCCTTTCGGAACCTACGCACAACAAGCGCAAATGGAAACTGCCTACGCCTACTACAAGCAGGGTGATCAGGTTCAGGCATTGGCAGCAGTCGAGCGCTTTATTAAGCTGCATCCGAATCACAGCAATGTCGACTATATGTACTATCTGCGCGGCCTGATCAATTTCAACGATCAGTTAGGCTTATTAAACTTCCTTGCCAATCAGGATATTACCGAGCGCGATCCAAAAGCCTCGCGCGACTCGTTTGATGCTTTCAAGCAGCTGGTTACACAATTTCCTGATAGCCAATATACCCCGGATGCACTTTCCCGGATGAAATACCTGGTCAATGCACTTGCACAATACGATGTGCATGTCGCACGTTACTATGTCCGCCGCGGTGCTTACCTGGCAGCAGCAAACCGCGCTCAGGCTGCGATTACTGAATACCCTGATGCACCTTCTATTGAAGAGGCAATGTTTATCCTCGTTAAATCCTATGACGCCATGGGCATGACTGAACTGCGTGATGACGCCAATCGCGTCTTTCTTAAAAATTTCCCGAACAGCGCTTATCTGAATGACGGAAAGAAAAATAAATCATCCTGGTGGAAGTTCTGGTCCTGAGTTCCGTTCACCATAAAAAACCGGCAAATATCTGCCGGTTTTTTACTTCCGTGACCTCATGACTCCACTTTCCGGCGGAATATCCAGCGTTCCCCGGACGACTCTTCCATACAAAACGAATAACCATCCTCATTGAATGATGTCAGGTCAGCCGCATCCTGAATCGCATGCTCTGCGCAATATCGCGCCATCATTCCTCTCGCCCGTTTCGCAAAGAAAGAAATAATTTTATATTGCCCATTTTTCCAGTCCTGAAAAATCGGTGTAACAACCTTAACCGGGAGCAATTTAGGCTTCACCACCTTAAAATACTCCTCCGAAGCGAGATTAATCAACGTGTTGGCATTTATCGCCTCAATTTGCCGGCGCAATAAATGAGTGACCTTCTCACCCCAGAATGCATACAGATTCTTACCATTCGGGTTTTTCAATGCCGTCCCCATTTCCAGCCGGTAAGGCTGCAATTGATCCATAGGACGCAACACACCATACAGACCGGACAAAATCCGGACATGCTTTTGCAGATAATTCAGTTGAAGATCAGACATCTGTCTGGCAGCCAGACCATCATAGACGTCACCATTAAAAGCAAATACGGCTTGCCTGACCGGAGAGCCTCGACGGGGCGTCTTTTTCCACTCCTGAAAACGGGTTGCATTCAATTCCCCAAGTGCAGCCGAAATATCCATCAAATGACTGAGATCCTGTGCAGACAACCTTCCTGCAATTTGCGATAACTGCTCTGCCTCATTCAGAAAATCTGGTACGGTTGAAAATTCAGTAGAAACAGGGCTTTCATAATCCAGACTTTTGGCCGGAGATAATACAATAAGCATCAATTCAATCACCACCACAAAACACAATGGACGCCATCATACCCAAGCGCATCGTTATTGACACCAATGTCTGCCTCGATTTATTCGTTTTTCAGGATCAGCGCTGGAATGTACTGCGTGAAGAATTAAATAATCAACAATTACAAGCCGTGACCCGTTCCGACTGTCGCGATGAATGGCTGGCAGTCTTGAAGTATCCGCATTTGCCAGTCACGCCAGATACACTGGCACCCATCTGCCAGCAGTTCGACGACCTGATCACATGCGTCTCCCCCGTCAGCTTAGGCCACATCAGACTGCCAGTCTGCAGCGATAAGGATGATCAGAAATTTCTCGAAATTGCCCGGGATACGCAAGCGGCAACCTTGATTACCAAAGACAAGGCATTATTAAAGCTAGCAAAAAAAATGCGCAACGCCGGTATGTTTTCCATAGAGACGCCGGAACAATTTTTGACAAATCACAAGCTTTCCAAGAACCAAACAAATACTTAAACTGTCTTTAATCCAGCAAAAAATTAACAAATTTAATGGCCGTCAGCTATTCTTGGACAAACTACTGCTACTATGTAACGAAAATCTGGCCGGCAGTCTGCTCAGCCAATCTTTTCGCAAGTATCAGACATATGCAAAAACTTAATTCGCTCTTTTTTTTACAAAACCAATTGAAGCGCTAAAGGTAAACGCAGATCCTTTATCCAAAATTAACGACAGACCATGATATTTGTGGAAAAATTGCATGAAAGTCACAGTGATTATGGAGAATAAAAAATTATGACCGACTCAGAAGATGATCTGGAAGCATTGTTTGACGAAATGGCTAATCAGCGCCAGGAAGGTAATGCCCCTCCTCCTGCCATAACTGAGCCTGCTGCGGTGCCGAGCAATAACGTACTGACAACAGAGCAACCTGCCAAATTAAATTTTCATAACACTGACGTCGACTCTACCAAACCCATATTTGACCGTTTAGGCAATGTGGTTCGCATGTTGCATGACTCCATGCGACAGTTGGGATATGACCGTTCTTTGTCTGATGTTGCAATCCAGGTTGCTGATGCACAGGACAGACTCGAATATGTCGCCACACTGACAGAACAGGCTGCAAATAAAGTTTTAAATGCCACTGATCTCGGCATGCCAGAACAGGACGAACTGGCAAAGAAAGCCCGGAATATGGACGAACGATGGGATCATCTGTTCGCCGGAAAACTCAGTATCGAAGAATTTAAAGTGCTGGCTTCGGATTCGAAGGCTTTTGCACATACGGTGTTGGCCGCAACAGATGCAGAGAAAGCCCGTCTGCTTGATATTATGATGGCGCAGGACTTCCAGGATCTCACCGGTCAGCTGATCAAAAAAGTGGTTGCTATCAACAAGGCTGTCGAACGTGAACTCGCGCAGATATTGCTCGATAATGCCCCTTCAGATCTCAAAGAAAAAGCAGTTGAACTCATGGAAGGCCCATCGGTTCCTAATGCCGCACTGGAACAGGATGACGTCGATAATCTTCTTGACAGCCTGGGTTTCTAATGGATGACATGCTCAAAGAATTTGTCGTCGAGGCACTCGATCTGGCGACTAATGTAGAGGAACATCTGCTTTCTCTCGAACGTAATCCTCAGGACATGAATACGCTGAATGCGGTATTCCGGTCGTTTCACACGATTAAAGGCGGCGCAGGCTTTATGAACCTGACTGCCATGGTGTCCGCCTGTCATCTGACAGAAAATTTATTCGACGCGCTCCGAACCGGGCAAGTTCCGGTAACACCGGAAGCGATCGAGGCAGCACTGGAAGCGAGTGGTTTTGTCGCAGATCAGCTCACTGCACTCAACAATGGCACCCCTCCTGATCAGCTCTCGACAATGCCGAAAGCATTGGAAACCATGCTGACGGATGCCATTGAAAGCAAAGGCGGCACTGCCGCTAAAGCTTCAGCCCCAACTCCGGCTCCTCAAGTTAAGATCGCAGCACAAGTATCTGCGAGCGAGAACGCCACAGCGATCACACAGCAGGATAGCCTCGATTGGGAAGCCTATTTCAGAGCAGTCACACCGGAAGGCACCTTGCAGGAAGTGGCTGGAACGACAACACAGGTATCTGCAACAAAAGAAGAAAGCGAAGCGGTCAAGTCTTCGCTGCTGAATGCCGATATCAAACAAAATGCGCCGGTCAAAGAAGAAAGCATCCGGATTGATGCCGTCAAACTGAATGCCTTGCTGGAAGTGGCTGGAGAATCCGTGCAGGCGGCTAACCAGGCTGCAGTCCTGCTGGAAAAACTGTCGCAATTCAAATTTGATGGTCAGGCTGCACCTCTGATGTCCGCGCTGACCGAAACACTGACCCGGGCCTCACGCTACTCGACAGAATTGCAGCGCGCCACGCTGGCAACACGCATGCAACCAGTCGGACGGCTGTTTCAGAAATTTCCCCGTTTGGTACGGGAACTGGCGCGGGATCTTGGAAAAGAAGTGGATCTGAATATTTCAGGCGCTGAAACAGAAGTGGACCGTGTCGTCGTCGACAGCCTGTATGACCCGTTGGTGCACATGCTGCGCAATGCACTGGATCATGGCATTGAAACTGGTGAAGAGCGCCTGCAGAAAAACAAATCACAGCGGGCAGCCATTTCTCTGAAAGCCTGGCAGGAGGCCAGTAGCGTCATGATTGAGGTTTCAGACGATGGTAAAGGAATGGATGCCCAGCGTTTGAGAGAAAAAGCTATTTCAAAAGGACTCATCAATTCTCACGATGCACGTACGGATGATGAAGCGTTTCAGCTTGTTTTCCTCCCAGGTTTCTCAACCAAAGAAGTGGCTTCCAGCGTCTCCGGACGCGGTGTTGGCATGGATGTGGTTAAAACTGCGGTTGAACGCCACCGTGGTGCTATTCGTATCGCCTCTGAGTTGGGCAAAGGTACGACCTTCCTGATCCGGTTACCAATCGAACTCTCCATTGTTCCAACCATGCTGGTCAGGACGGACGGTGCCTCACTCGCCCTTCCTATGGCCACAGTACAGCGGGTTGTGGAATTGCCGGAAACATTTGAAAGTGTCGGTGGACAGCCGGTTCTGCGAGATCTGGGACGACCACTACCGGTCCGGTCGCTTGGAAAAATACTGGGCTATACCCCATCATCAGAACGGGTGGGGATCGTGATTGCAGCCCCGAGCCCCTATATCTTATCGGTCGACTCGGTCGACGGTACCGCCGATCTCGTCATTAAACCATTAACCTGTATCACAACACCAGGCATTACCGGCACCGCACGTTCCGCGGAAGGCGAGCTGGTACTGGTCATCAGCTTGTCTTTCCTGATTGATGGCTGCAAAGTGCGGGACCGGCTGACTGCATAACGCCGCCTGCAGCAACAGCTTAAAGGCTCTCCACAGCGAGAGCCTTTTTTTATCGCTCATCGCATTTGCTTTAAAAAGGAAAGGCAAAAAGCACTTAAAACAGAATTTCCAATAGTCTGTCAGAATAGGCGCGAAAGCCCCCCCAATTAATTTCATAAGTCAGATCTACACCGCAATGCAGACCTCCGGATTACATCAAGTTTTACTGCCCAGCCAGTTTTCTTCATTGCCTGCAAGTTTTTTTACCAATCTGCAGCCAACGCCATTACCATCACCTTATCTGGTAGCAGTCAGCGATCAGGCGGCAACGGAATTTCAATTTTCTCCTGAGCAATTTCAGGAACAGGAATTCATTCATGTCTTCAGCGGCAATCAGCACAACAGTCCTCCTGAACCACTGGCTGCCGTATATTCCGGACATCAGTTTGGTGTATGGGCAGGACAGCTCGGTGATGGCCGCGCCATTTTGTTGGGAGATGCCATTCCCAAGAGCGGTGTCCGGCATGAAGTACAGTTAAAAGGTGCAGGCCCGACACCCTATTCCCGCTCAGGTGATGGCCGGGCTGTACTACGTTCCTCTATCCGGGAATTTTTATGCTCAGAAGCCATGCATGCATTGGGAATTCCGACTTCCAGAGCATTATCGATTATGGGGTCAGATCAATATGTAATGCGAGAAACTCCGGAAACCAGCGCAGTGGTTACCCGCCTCTCACCCAGTTTTATCCGCTTTGGTTCGTTTGAGCACTGGTATTACAACAACCGGCCAGACGAACTAAAAACCCTCGCTGATTTCGTCATCACACATTATTTCCCGCAATGCCAGCAGGAAGATAATCCGTATCAGGCTCTGCTGACCTGTATCACCCGGCGCACTGCCGCACTGATCGCACAATGGCAAGCTGTCGGATTCATGCATGGCGTGATGAATACCGACAATATGTCCATATTAGGTCTGACGCTTGATTATGGTCCTTTCGGTTTTATGGAGGCTTACGATGAACGGCATATCTGCAATCACACCGATCAGCAAGGTCGTTATGCTTATCATATGCAACCTAGGATAGGTCATTGGAACACGCATGCTCTGGCACAGGCTATGCTGCCGTTAATTGGGAGTATCGAAGAAACGCAACAGGCGCTGGATGTTTATCCCACAGAATTTGAAAACCGCCGGCAAGACCTGTTCCGTCAGAAACTGGGGCTGCGGCACACAGACCCGGACAACACCGCGCTGCTTGACCGTCTTTTTGAGTTAATGCAGCAAAATCACGCTGATTTCACCCTGACATTCCGGTCACTCAGTCATCTTCGGAATGAGACCAACCACGAAGATGAGCGGTTGCTCGATCTGTTCATTGACCGTGAAAGCATGCATCAGTGGCTGATTACCTATCGGGAATGCCTGTTACTGGAAAAGAGTCAGAATGAAGAACGTCAGTTTCAGATGAAATCAATCAATCCCAAGTATATTTTGCGAAACTATTTAGCCCAGATCGCCATCCAAAAAGCGCAACAAAAAGATTTCAGCGAAATCAAGAAACTGAATACGATTCTCAATCATCCGTACCATGAACAACCTGAACATGATCAGTATGCTGCTCTGCCTCCTGATTGGGCCGAGCATCTCGAAGTCAGTTGCTCATCTTAAGTGAGATTCCATATGAAAAAAATTACTAAATCCGACGCCGAATGGCGCCAGCAACTCGACCCGGTTCAGTATCAGGTCACCCGACACGCGGGGACAGAGCGCGCTTTTACCGGAAAATTCTGGGATCACCACGAAACCGGGATATACACTTGCGTCTGCTGCAATACCCCGTTATTCGCCTCAGACGCCAAATTTGACTCAGGATGCGGCTGGCCCAGCTATTTTCGTGCATTAAATCCTGCTAACGTTCTGGAACGAATTGATACATCTCATGGCATGACGCGCACCGAAATTTTGTGTAACATCTGCGACGCCCATTTGGGACACGTCTTTCCGGACGGTCCCCCTCCTACAGGTCTGCGTTATTGCATTAACTCGGCATCACTGAAGTTTGAACCCTTATCAGCATAAGATTGTTAATGAAATTTTTATTTGATGTATTTCCCGTCATTTTATTTTTTGTGACGTTCAAATGGGGGGAAAGTCACCCTCAGGCAGCCCAAAGCTATACGGCTGAATATCTGTCGTCATTTATTTCAGGCGGAATCAGCTCTGCGGAAATCGCCCCCATCCTGCTGGCTACCGCTGTCACACTGGCAGCATCCATTATCCAGATTACTTCGTTGTTAATCCGGAGAAAAAAGATCGATGCAATGCTCTGGATATCGTTCATCATTATCATGGTGTTTGGCGGGGCAACCATTTACTTCCATAGCGAAACTTTCATCAAATGGAAGCCTACCGTACTCTACTGGTGTTATGCCGGTGCATTTTTTCTGGCACAGTTTATTTTCAAAAAAAATCTAATTCAGACTGCAATGGGATCGCAGATCACACTGCCGGATATCATCTGGTCGCGCCTTAGTCTGGCCTGGATCGCTTTTTTTGTCACCATGGGTCTGGTGAATCTGTTTGTCGCCTTTCAATTTTCAACGTCGGTATGGGCGAATTTCAAACTAATCTCAATGATTGCGATCATGCCGGCATTCATCATTGTTCAAAGTCTGTTTTTATCAAAATACATCGAGGAAACAGAATAATGTCTCGCTTCGAAAAATTACAGCACAGATTGCAGGAAGGTTTGCAGCCCAGTGAATGTTACTTGCAGGATGACTCTGCAGCTCATGCAGGTCATGCTGGCGCCGCTTCGGGAGGTAGTCATTACAGTGTAAAAATAATTTGTCAACAATTTGAAGGTCTAAACCGTATTTCCAGGCATCGACTGGTGTATGATGCCGTTGGCGATATGATGCATACGGAAGTCCACGCATTGGCAATCACTGCGCTGGCGCCGTCAGAGATACCGACCTAAGCAGTTTATTTATATAATCCGTTTTAATTATTTTGTTATTTAGGAACAGACAATGACTTTTAAACCTGCTCATTTGCTGGTAGTACTTCTTGCAACAGCCCTGCCAGCAATGGCTCAAAATCTCGCCGTAGTCAATGGCAAAGCGATTCCTTCTGCACGTGTTGATGCCATGGTCAAACAACTGGCTACGCAAGGCCAACAGGACACTCCGCAGTTGCGCGCTATGGTCAAGCAAGAACTGATCAATCGCGAAGTGCTGATGCAAGAAGCTGAGAAATCCGGCGTTGCATCCAATCCGGAAGTAAAAAATCAGCTCGAAATCGCACGTCAGTCTTTACTGATTCGTGCTTTGATGATTGATTACGTCAAGAAAAATCCTGTTTCTGACGCAGAAATTCAGGCTGAATACGACAAGGCAAAAGCCCAGGCTGGCGACAAGGAATACCACGCTTACCATATCCTGGTAGAAAAAGAAGATGATGCGAAAGCGATCATCTCCAAACTGAAAGCCGGCGCCAAGTTTGAAGAACTGGCAAAGCAGTCCAAAGATACAGGCTCTGCATCCAAAGGCGGCGACCTGGATTGGGCAACACCAGCAACGTTTGTTCCGCCATTCTCACAAGCAATGGTTGCCCTGCAAAAAGGTCAATTCACTGAAACTCCGGTCAAGACTGAGTTCGGCTATCACGTCATCAAACTTGACGATATCCGCGCTGCCAAATTCCCTGCACTGGAAGAAGTGAAACCACAAATCATCGATGGATTGCAACAGCAAAAAGTCCAGGCTTACCAGCAAGCCCTGGTAAAGAAGGCAAAAATCCAATAATTTTGGATTGCTGTCAAAAAAGGGACGCTTTGGCGTCCTTTTTTTATGGTTATCAGATAAAACCGGCTGCACTCAGTCAACCAACGTATACTATCGGGCGAATCATCAGGATATGAGCCCTTATTCATACACCCACATTTCTGCTCACGCTTTGACTTTCCGCACGTTTTCAAAGGTATTCCATCCTTACAACAATATCGTCCGACGTTATCACACGTAAGCCACACCTATGCCACTTCCAACGCACCCAGCATCTGCCAGACTGAACAATACACGCTGGCTTGCATTCGTCCTGTTATTGATTTCCGGTGTTATCTGGTTGAATCAGGACTGGTTATCGGCATTCCAGATTCCTGAGCCGCTGCCGGTACACACACTGCTTGAAACGGTGACGATCATCATTTTTGCATCCGTGTTTATCGTTTGCTGGAATGCGTTTGGAGAAATCAGGAAAAAAAGCAGCGTCATTCTCGCAGTCGCCTTTCTGTGCACGGCGATTCTCGGCTTTCTGCATGCCATTACTTTTCAGGGAATGCCCGGTTTCTCCTCGCCGGAAGACATGCACAAGTCATTAAGCTTCTGGTTGGTATCCCGTTCCATTATCGCAACCACACTTCTGGGTCTGGCACTCGATCCAGAAGACTCTCCGATTACACAACTGCAGTCCTATGGTGTTTTACTCGCAGGATTATTGGCGACCTGCGCATGGGGTATTCTGATTTTCATTTTCCCGGACTGGATACCATTAACTTTTCTTCCCGGAAAAGGGCAAACCGTTTTTAAACTGGGTTGTGAACTTGGCTTAATCGCCATCAACACCCTGACTGCCCTGCTGTTCTATCGGCACTCGCTACGCTTTCAATCGGACAAATCTGCTGAACATCTGCACATAGAACGTACCCCTCTGTTTTTGGCCAGTTCGATGATGGCCATGTCTGAAGTCTATTTTTCTATCTATGCGGAAACCAGTGATGTCAATGTCGTTATCGGGCACGCATTCCAGCTTTTTTCTGCAATTGCGATCTACCGGAGCATGGTTGCTGTCAATATTCATACGCCCTACGCACATCTTGCCGCGACCAGTGCAACTCTGGAAAAATCTGCCGAAGAATTAAAACTCGAACGCCAACGTCTGAGCAGGATGATCGATACGGCAATTGACGGCATCATCACAGTAGATGAACATCAGAACATCATCCTGGCAAATCCGGCCGCAGCATTGATCTTTGGCTATGAACTCGACGATCTGATCGGAAGGTCTTTAAACATCCTGATTCCCGGCCGCCATCGCCACGCCCACCGTAACCATGTTCATCAATTCGGAGAAACCGGAATCACCCGGCGTAAGATGGGAACGCATTTTGAAGATTTCTATGTTACTGGCTGCCGCTCTTCCGGAGAGGAATTTCCGATAGAAGCCTCCATTGCGCATCAATTTGAAAACGGACACCGTTTTTATACCGTTATTTTCCGCGACATTACAGACCGGAAGGTCGCTAAGGAAAAAATGGCGAAATATCACGAGCAACTCAGTCAGTTGTCCGCAACACTCCAATCAATCAGGGAAGAAGAAAGAAAGCATATTGCCCGCGAATTGCATGACGATCTTGGTCAGTTGCTTGCAGCCCTGCGCATGGACTTATCGTTACTCCAGCGTGACGCCATGTTTGCAGACAAGAACAAACAAACCATCCACAGTATGGATCAATTAATACTGACTGCAATCACGACGCTGCGA
Organism: Cognatundibacterium griseum; assembly: GCF_014284195.1. Lineage (GTDB taxonomy): Bacteria > Pseudomonadota > Gammaproteobacteria > Burkholderiales > Burkholderiaceae_D > Undibacterium > Undibacterium griseum. The sequence goes on along the minus strand of NZ_JACOGC010000002.1, from coordinate 578,169 downwards.
CGTATCGCCACCGATCTGCGTCCCCGGGCACTGGATGAAGGAGGATTATTTTTTGCGCTTCAGACTTTGCAAAAAGATTTTTCCCAGCGACACAAAATTGATTGCGAACTGATCGCCGATGAAACACAACTCATTCTCGATGATGTGAGAAGCACCGCCATTTATCGCATCGTACAAGAATCCCTGACAAATGTTGCACGCCACGCCGAAGCCAGTTATGTGCAAATTGAGTTTCAACGCAATAACGAACAACTGCGTTTTACGATTGCCGATAATGGAAAAGGTATCGATGAGCAGGACATGAGCAAATCCCAGTCTTTTGGATTGGTCGGAATGCGGGAAAGAATTAAAGCAATGAATGGCGAATTCTGCGTATCCAGCCCTGCTGGCGAAGGAACAGTAATAGAAATTCAACTTCCTTTGCACGCTGAGCAATCTGCATAAAATTTAGGCAGACCATCCATTTTAGGTATACACTCTTGCCTTGAGGGAATTAAGTTATTTTGAATGATGAGGTGACGTATGTTAATTTCAGCCTTAAATAGCGGCCTGTCTGGCATGCGCGCTAACGAAACTGCGCTGGATAGCAGCGCTCATAATGTCGCAAATGCTGACACTCAAGGATTCAATCCCCAGCAAGTCAGCTTTCAAGAAAATACAAACGGTGGCGTTATCGTCAATCTCAGCCGGGGATCCGCTATCGCTCAACAAGATAACAGCGGCACTGATCTGGAGAATGAAGTGGTGCAATCGATTCAATACAAAGCTGGTTTCGATGTCAATGCGAAGATGGTCAAAACTGCAGATGAAATGCTGGGAACCCTGATCAATACCAAAGCCTGACTTCCTCAGCCTCCGGGTAATACACACAAAAACCCGGGCATCTTTTCCATATCGAGATACCACAAACCAATCAGCCCAATCACAACCAATGTGGCGGCGCCAATGTACCTGATCAGATGCGGTAGCTGTGTCTGCCTTGCCAGGCGATAGATACCTTGACTGAATAACAGATGTGGCAACGCGCTTAACCCAAAGAGCAACATCAGCAAGGCACCAGAGAATGCATCGCCGGATAACAGGGCAAAAGGTGCGACGCTGTACAGTAGTCCGCACGGTAAACCACCCCATGCCAGCCCTGTCAGATAAGGATGCCGCAGACCTGCTCTGAACGGCTCCAGAAAAGAGAAAGCAGTTTGCTGCAAACTCAGAAAAAAAGAATATCTTCCGCTGAAAGGCATACGGAGTCCGAATATACGCAGCCCCAGTAAAATCAATGCGATGTTACCAAGCACAAATAATATCTGATGCAACATTGCAGAGGGCTTAAATACAATACCAGCGCTACCCAGCCCGCCGAATATCGCTCCCACTATCATATAAGTTGAAATACGCCCCGCATGCAATCTGACTTGATGCTGTAAATATTCACTGCCCGGACTGAATGTTTTTTCCTGCTTGCTGCCGGCAGATACATCGGTATGCAAAGGAATGGTTTTATATTTGGATGACGCCTGCTTCGACAAAATGGAAGATATTCCACCGCACATTCCAACACAGTGAATACCCCCGGCGAGCCCCGCCGTGATTGCAGCAAACGCTAATGGAAATGTCAGCATGAAGATAGTCTGACCGTTAAAACTATATAAAACATTATTCAACGGTCAGGGATTCAGAAGAAACAGAAATGGCTAAGGCTAAGGAACTGGATTTAATGCGCTTTTTGTACCAGCAACGCAGTCAGTCCACTAGATAAAATACCCAGCAGCCAAAAGGCAAAAAAACCAATTGTATATGCACCGGTTATATGTACCTGCAAACGTTGATCGAGAACGATCAATTCCATCGGATCAACCAGACTGAAAAACAATCCTGTGGCGGCACAGGCCATGAGAAACGCCGGCCACAATACTATCATCAGCATTGATCGCAAATTCGGTTTCTGATGTGTTGAACTCGTCTGTTCCAATCTTGTCCCCTTTTATGATCTATCCGATTACTGGTCAATGCACTGGATAAAACTCAGAAAGGCGTGCTACTGAATTGCTGTCAGCTGCGCCACCTTTTGCTCCGGCTCAAACCAATCGCCAGTTAATCTCCAGTCTGTTGTCTCCAACTTGATATGGAACAATTTAACAGAACTGGAAGAAATACTCGATATTATTTTCAGATCACCTTCATACCGTCCGGGGGCAATTTGTTTTAATGGTAAACGCCGAATAATCTCATCCACAGTCGCAGCGCCTTTGGCGGCATTTGCCAGGCTCATTTGCAGGCTATCCGGTAAAGTACCATTTCCTTCCAGATGGACAAGCACCTTATTGCGCGACGCATCCAGGCTGACCTGAGCAGAAAGATGCTGTGCCCGTGCCTTGGCGTCACGCTGAATATCTTTATTAATCATCAGACCTTGTTTGTAATAGTCTTCAGTAATCACTTTATCTGCGCCGGTTAAGGCGATGATTCCGGTAAAGATACTGGCACAAACTACTGTTAAAGGGCCTCCGACAACCAGGATCAGCCAGGGTTCTTTATACCATTTGTCCGCTTTTTTTGGAGTCAGTATTGCATTCATCATATTTCCTCATTTCGGGACAATAAATACGGCTTTTTCAGTCACGGTGACATCTGGCGCATCCACATCTTTAATCATAAAACGGATACGGTTTGATCCATTCTGAAAAACATGGGCAGGCACTCTGACTCGCATAGGGAACGCTTTGGTTGTCGCAGATTTGACATCAATATCCATATTATTCAGGATCATTGCTCCCGGCGCACCGACAATTTCCACTTTATACCGGCGGGCAGATTCCTGAGTATTCATGACCTGCAAACGGTAAACGTTTTCTATGTCGCCATTCTCAGTAATCTTTGGCATACCCCGATCGCGAATCACATCCACCTTTAGTGGAACGTGATAAAACAAGGAAACCGCTGTCACCAGAATAATCAGGGCAAGGATGCCGCTGTAAATCAGCGTACGGAGGCGGAATACCCTCGCCCACATTGCTTTCTGATCCATTTTCCGGGTCAACGCGTGATCAGTGGTATAGCGGATCAGACCGCGCTCATAACCCATTTTATCCATGACCTGATTGCAGCCATCAATGCACAAGCCGCACGCAATACATTCGTATTGCAATCCATTCCGGATATCAATACCTGTCGGGCAGACTTGTACGCAAATGCCACAATCTACACAGGAACCCAGTCCCTCGGCTTTATAGTCGACTTTTTTGTTACGTGCGCCGCGCGGCTCACCCCGGGCTGTGTCATAGGTAACAATTAAAGTATCCTTATCAAACATCGCACTTTGGAAACGTGCATAAGGACACATGTATTTGCAGACCTGTTCACGCATCCACCCTGCATTACCATAAGTCGCAAAACCGTAAAATAACAACCAGAAGGTTTCCCATGGTCCCAGAGTCCAGGACCCAACCGACACAGCAAGTTCACGAATAGGCGTGAAATATCCGACAAAAGTAAATCCCGTCCATAACGCGATTGCGAGCCAGATAAAATGCTTGATAAATTTCAGAGAAAATTTCCGGGTCGTGAGCGGCCCAGAATCGAGCTTGATACGCGCGTTACGGTCCCCCTCAACCTTGCGTTCAACCCATAAAAAGATTTCTGTATATACTGTTTGCGGACATGCATACCCACAAAATAGACGTCCCGCCACCGCAGTAAACAGGAACAGAGATAAAGCCGATATCACCAGCAAAACTGCGAGGTAAATAAAATCCTGAGGCCAGAAAACCAAACCAAAAATGTAAAATTTCCGGGCGACGAGATCAAATAATACGGCCTGCCTGTCATTCCAATTCAGCCAGGCTGCGCCATAAAATAGCAACTGCGTAAAAGCCACCATTACCCAGCGCCAGGAAGCAAACCATCCGCGTTGTGTCCGAGGGTATATTTTTTTCCGCTCTTCAAACAAAGCCAGTTCGGTTTCTTCTATAGGCACTGGAGTAATGGGGATATGCTTCATTTTTACATTATCTTTCTTCTGAACTGCTTAAATACTGCAACTTATTCAGTACATTAGTACTCGTTGATACCTTTTACTTCGCAGACGTTTCTGCTGCCGGGACTACTGCAGAAGCAATCTGTTTGATCGCCTGCGTTTCAGCGTCAGATACCTTGCCTGCTTCAGCATTGTTTGACAAGCCCCAGACATACGCGGCTAACAGATGAATCTTACCCGCAGACAAAATATCCTTATGCGCCGGCATCTGATTATTGCGTCCTTTATTAATCGTCTCCATCACAGTATCAATACCGCCACCATACAACCAGATTTTATCTGTCAGGTTAGGCGCGCCAATGGTCTGATTTCCTTTACCATCCATACCGTGACAAGCAGCACATGCAGCAAACTTTGGCTTCCCAATTGCAGCCTTAATCGGATCGTGCGCTGAATTGGACAAGCTTAATACATAATTTGCCACGTTGCGTACATCATCATCCGTACCAAGCGCAGCGCCCATAGGCGGCATCTGACCATGACGACCTTCGGTAATGGTCGTTTTAATGGTTTGCGGATCACCGCCATACAGCCAGTCATTATCTGTCAGATTAGGATAGCCCTTACCTCCCTGCGCATCTGAACCGTGGCACTGGGCGCATGTATTCAAAAACAAACGCTGACCAATTTCACGTGCCTGGGGATCTTTGGCAACATCTTTAATGTCCATGGACAGATATTTATTAAAGATCGGTCCATACTGTGCCTCACCGTCCTTCATTTCTTTTTCATAGGCACCAATCTGACTCCAGCCAAATGTTCCCTGCCGCGTACCAAAACCTGGATATACCACCAGATAACCAATACTGAAGACGACTGTGAGATAAAACAGCCATTGCCACCACTTTGGCAAAGGATTGTTTTGCTCCATCAGATTGCCATCCCATACATGGCCGGTAGTTTCTGCTGGCAAAGGCTTGCCATCTGCACCAACCTTAACCTTGACCTTAGACTGCGACCATAACAGAGCGACACAGAAAGCCATACTGATTGCTACGATGATAGCAATGCCGATGCCCCACCACTCATTAAAAAAATCTGCCATGACTATTTTCCATTCTCATTATCAATTGGCAAGCGAGCCAGTTCTTCAAAGCGCTCCTTGTTACCGGAGCTGAATGCCCAGTAGACGATGCCCAGAAACACGAACAGACTGATCACCGTCACCACACTGCTCAGGATTGTGAAATTCATTTTTATCCTTTCAAAAAGTGACAATACAAGGAGACACTTCTCTCAATTTTTATTTTTGATTGCAGTTCCAAGCACCTGCAAATACGCAATCAGCGCATCCTGTTCGGTCTTGTTTTCCAATTCTGCAGGACCGGCCTTGATCTGTTCATCTGTATAAGGAACACCCAGCGTTTTCATTGCATTGAGTTTGGGCACAATGCTCGCAGGATCAAGCGGCGTCTTGGCCAGCCAAGGATAAGCAGGCATGTTCGACTCCACCACGACAGAGCGGGGATCATTCAGGTGGTCGCGATGCCAGTTATCGCTGTAACGGCCACCAACACGCGCCAGATCAGGACCGGTACGCTTACTGCCCCACTGAAACGGATGGTCATAAACCGACTCACCGGCAACCGAATAATGACCATAACGCTCTGTTTCTGCGCGGAAGGGACGAATCATCTGAGAATGGCAGCCATAGCAGCCTTCTCTCAGATAGATATCGCGTCCGGCCAGTTGCAAAGGTGTGTATGGCTGCATGCCCTGAACCGGTTGTGTCGTCGATTTTTGGAAAAACAGCGGAACAATTTCTACGAGACCGCCAACACTGATTGTCAGAATAACGAGTACCAACAACAACCCAACATTCCGCTCAATCAGATCATGAGTAAAATTACGCATCAAATTTCTCCTTTTGCCTTACCTGATTATGCATGCGCAGAAGTTGTGGACAGTGCTGGAATGGCATTATTCACAGGTTTCGCAGCCATTAAAGTTTTCGCTACGTTATAGGCCATGATAATCATGCCAGTCAGATACATCACACCACCAGTCATACGAATTACATAGTATGGGAATGTCGCCTTAACAGACTCAACGAAGGTATAAGTCAAAGTACCGTCTTCATTGACTGCACGCCACATCAGACCCTGCATCACACCGGCAATCCACATAGAAGCGATATAAAGAACGACACCGATTGTTGCGACCCAGAAGTGCACTTCAATCAGGCGTTTGCTATACATCTGTGTCTGACCAAACAGACGTGGAATCAGGTAATACAAGCTGCCGATAGTGATAAATCCAACCCAGCCCAAAGCACCCGAATGAACGTGACCGATTGTCCAGTCGGTGTAATGCGACAAGGCATTCACTGTCTTGATCGCCATCATCGGACCTTCAAATGTCGACATACCGTAGAAAGACAGGGAAACAATCAGGAAACGCAGAATAGGATCCGAGCGTAATTTGCTCCAGGCGCCGGATAAAGTCATGATCCCGTTCACCATACCACCCCAGGAAGGTGCCAGCAGAATCAGGGAGAACAACATGCCGATAGACTGCGCCCAATCAGGCAAGGCGGTGTAATGCAGGTGATGAGGACCCGCCCACATGTAAGTGAAGATCAGCGCCCAGAAGTGAACGATAGACAAACGATAGGAGTACACCGGCCGCTCAATCTGCTTCGGAATAAAGTAGTACATCATCCCCAGGAAGCCGGCTGTCAGGAAAAAGCCGACCGCGTTATGACCATACCACCATTGAACCATGGCGTCCTGCACGCCTGAATAGGCTGAATAAGACTTCATGAAAGACACTGGTAACGCAGCGCTGTTCACGATATGCAATACCGCAACAGCAATAATGAACGCCCCGTAAAACCAGTTGGCCACATAAATGTGCTCAACCTTGCGCTTGGCCAGTGTGCCGAAGAATACGATTGCATAGGCAACCCAGACAACAGCAATCAACAAATCAATAGGCCATTCCAGCTCAGCATACTCTTTACCCTGGGTGTAGCCCAATGGCAGAGAAATAGCGGCTGCGACGATAACCAGCTGCCATCCCCAGAAAGTGAATTCAGCCAGGCCATCAGAAAACAAGCGCACGTTAGACGTGCGCTGGACAACATAATAAGACGTCGCCATCAGTGCGCAACCGCCAAACGCAAAAATAACAGCGTTGGTGTGCAGCGGACGCAAACGTCCGTAACTAAGCCACGGGATTCCAGTTAAAAATTCCGGCCAGGCCAGTTGGGTTGCAATCACCACGCCTACCAGCATGCCGACTATTCCCCAAACCACAGCCATGACAGAAAATTGGCGCACAACCCTATAGTTGTATGAGTTTTCTTTAGTTATCGTCATGATCTCACTCTGTTGTAAAAATACACTGAAAGAATAACAACCGCACTGCACAACTACATTGATACACATCAAATATTACCGGAATCCAGTCGTACTAAGCACGATTGACAACAATTGCAAGAATAGCTCCAATTGAGCATTTCCACAAAAAAGAAACGGCACCTGAGGTGCCGTTTCTTTTTGAACTTACGAATAACTTATTGCTGTGCCTGCGATACAGCGGTCAACGCCGCTTTATTGACAGATGTTTTTGCCTTTTTCTTCAATAACTCAAGATAGGCCAACAGATCTTCCTGAGACTGGAGATTAGTGATCTGCTCTTTTTCAGACTGTCTTCTTGCCATATCCGGCGTACCTGCATTTACTTTTGCGATACGGTAAATGGCGTATCCGGCAGCACCCGATGAAACACCGACAAAAGCAGGTAATTTTTGCGTATCTGCTCTCATAATTTGCGCTACAGCCTGTGCCGGGATGTCCTGCGTTTTGGAACGGGATACCAACTTAGGTTCGGCAAATCCGGAAACCGAATCTGCGGCTTTCAGAGCAGCCAGTTTGGCAGCACCTTCCTTCTCAGCCATCGCCTGCGCCTCTGCCTGAGTGACACGCGCCACAATAGCGGCGCGCACATCATCCAGAGGCCGTTTACTAGCCGCCTTGTAGTCAAGAATACGCGCGGAAATCAATGTATTCGGTGCTACCTCAATCGCTTCCGTATTATGCTTTTTCTTGATCGCGTCATCTGAAAAAAGTACCTTCAACAATTTTGCATTATTGACTGGTGCTGCGGGAGGCAAACCTGAATTCCCCTGACGGGTCAGGCCATCCACCACCTCAACTTTCAGCTTCAGCTTATCTGCAACCGCCTTCAGGCTATCGGATTGTTCGTACACTGTATTACCAAAAGTCTCCGCAGCTTCTGCATATGCCTTTGCAGCCTTTTGTTTTTTAATATCAGCGGCAATCTGCCCCTTTACCTCTTCCAGGGGTTTTACACTGGCAGCCTTGATATCCGTTACCTGGATAATGTGATATCCGAAATCGGATTGCACAACGTTACTGATTTCGCTCTTCTGAAGTTTATAGGCAACATCTTCAAATGGCTTCACCATCGCGCCCTTGCCAAAGAAATCAAGATCGCCGCCACGCTCCGCAGAACCAGGATCTTGCGAATTTTCCCTGGCCAGCTTAGCAAATGAAGAAGGATTTTTACGCACCTCAGTTAATAGCGACTCTGCTTTTGCTTTAGCCTTCGCCTTGTCCGCATCGCTCGCATCTTTCTTCACTGCGATCAGGATATGACTGGCGCGCCGCTGTTCATCAACGCTGTAGCTCTTGCTGTTGTTTTTATAGAATTCAGCGATCTCTGAATCACTGGCGCTCAACTGCGCCAACAACGCATCCTGATTCAGAACGACATATTCAGCCTTCACTGTCTCCGGAATTTCAAACTGTGCCGCATTTTTTTCATAATACGACTTGACCATCTCATCCGTTACCTTAACCTGAGCAGTAAAGTCTGCAGGCTTGAATGTGAGGGCCTGAATTTCACGCTCCTGCTCACCAATCATAGCCACCCGCTCGGCAACAGTTTTAGGAATGAAACCTGTATTCTGAACAGCACCAGTCAACTGCTCAACCGACAGATCCTGGCGCAAACGCTGGTCAAAGATTGCCTGATTCATTCCCTGCGAAGCCAGATAATTCAGATATTTTTCTTTATCAAAACTTCCATCTGCCTTCAACAAACCCGGAATGGACAAAATCTGTTTCTGCAACATCTGATCACTAATGGCAATTTTGCTTGCCTTAATTTCCGCACTGACAGCCTTACGGGCAACCAGCTCATCCAGCACGCCCTGCCTCACTTCAGGCGTATTCATCATTTTTGGATCAAATTGCGGACCATACGATTGACGGAAACGCTCCAGCTGATCACGCAGCGCAGCATCCAGCTCCTGCTGGCTGATGGATTGCCCGGCTACCGTTGCCACAGTTGATCCGGAAGCAGCCTGAGATCTCGTGTAGCTCTCGATGCCAAAAAATGCAAACGAAGGGAAAATAATCAGCAGCAATAAAAACTGCATCAATCGCTGATGGGTACGAATATATTCAAACATGTTCAACCGATCGTATGACTAAGGAATCACAAAATTTTGCATAAAACTGCAAATACAAAAAAAGGCGAACTTTCGTTCGCCTTCTCGATTTTCTGGCGGAGCGGACGGGGCTCGAACCCGCGACCCCCGGCGTGACAGGCCGGTATTCTAACCAACTGAACTACCACTCCTTTTTATAAACTCTGGTGGGCGCTGAGAGGCTCGAACTCCCGACCTAAGCCTTGTAAGGGCTCCGCTCTACCAACTGAGCTAAGCGCCCGCACCTTTATTTATGACATCGCGCACTGAAACAGCCGTGCGCGAAAGAGCATTAGTTTACAGCATCTTTCAACGCTTTGCCAGGTTTAAATTTCGGAACCTTGGCAGATTTAATTTTAATCGCTTCACCTGTGCGTGGATTACGGCCTGTTCTGGCAGCACGTTTACCGACGGAGAAAGTGCCGAAACCAACCAGAGTTACTGTACCGTTTTTCTTCAATGTTGTTTTTACCGCACCGATCAGCGCATCCAGGGCGCGGGACGAAGCCGCTTTAGAAATATCCGCTGTTTTCGCAATATGATCGATCAACTCAGTTTTATTCACTTAAAGCCCCCTCACAAAAATTTGAATTTCGCGACGATGTATTCGATTATCTTCTCAGTCGTCCATCTATCACGGCAAGCAGGAAGTCTGCATCCGGTATTAAAACAAGCGGCAAAGCCTTGTGTCAAGCGCTTTCCACGCAATCCCTGTATTCCTAAAGATTAATTTTAACTTTCCTCAGTATAATTTCGGTTTTACACTGAATTCCTCGCCATTCCTTATTCGGGCATCCGTCTGAAATCGGGAAAAACAAAACTGGCGGACATCAGAATCACCTCTATAAAATCATTAACCCCATGAAATCTCTTGAGCCTATCGGCACCCCACTCTCCCCATCCGCAACCAAAGTAATGCTGCTCGGCTCTGGCGAACTGGGAAAAGAAGTCATTATTTCGTTACAGCGTTTAGGTATAGAAGTCATTGCCGTGGATCGCTATCCCAATGCGCCCGGCCATCAGGTAGCTCATCGCTCCCATGTAATTGACATGACCGATGGTACAGCACTGGCGGCACTGATCGAAAAGGAACAGCCGGATCTGATTGTTCCTGAAATTGAAGCAATCGCTACGCCCACGCTGGTTGAACTGGAAAATGCAGGAAAAGTACGCGTCATTCCAACTGCGCGTGCCGCATGGCTGACCATGAACCGTGAAGGCATTCGCCGCCTCGCCGCCGAAACGCTGAATCTGCCCACCTCCCCCTATCGCTTTGCCGACAATCTGGATGAGTTACGTAAAGCATGTGATGAAATCGGCTTTCCCTGCATCGTTAAACCTGTGATGTCCTCCTCAGGCAAGGGGCAGTCAAAACTGAACAGCATTGCCGATGTGGCGCACGCCTGGGAATACGCGGCGGCAGGCGGGCGCGTGAATGCCGGACGGGTGATCGTGGAGGGAATGATTGATTTCGACTATGAGATTACACAATTAACCGTGCGCGCAATGGATGCCGACGGACAAATTGCCACGCATTTCTGCGCCCCTATCGGTCACGTGCAGGTACAAGGGGATTACGTAGAATCCTGGCAACCTCAGGCAATGCCCCCTGTCGCATTGGAACGTGCACGTGAGATTGCGCAGAAAATTACAGACGACCTCGGTGGGCTAGGCCTGTTCGGGGTGGAGTTATTTGTAAAAGGCGAAATGGTGTGGTTTTCAGAAGTCAGCCCGCGTCCACACGATACCGGGATGGTTACCATGTCCAGCCAGATTCAAAACGAATTTGAGTTGCATGCCAAAGCCATCCTGGGTTTACCCGTCGATGTCTCTCTGCGCACACCAGCAGCATCTGCCGTGATTTACGGTCAGCATGAAGCAAAAGCCATTGGATTTGAAGGCGTCGCTGCAGCACTGCAGGTGCCGGGAACAGATATCCGTTTATTCGGAAAGCCGGAATCTTTTGCACGTCGGCGCATGGGGGTGGCGCTGGCATCAGCCGGTGACACCGATACAGCGCGCCGCCTGGCTAAAGAAGCGGCAGGCAAAGTCAGGCCTGTCGTAATAAAATAAAACATTTCAACAAACGATTTCCTGTCAGTCTGATGCTGCCTCAATACGGCCGGCATGTTGAAAATTCAACAGCAAGACAGAACGTTTTTATAAAGCCCACCTATGAAGAATTTTGATGTAGTCATCGTTGGCAGTGGTCTGGCCGGCTTATCCGTTGCCCTGCATCTGGCGCAAACCCGTCAGGTTGCCATTATCTCGAAACGTGAACTGCTGGATGGCGCCAGCAACTGGGCGCAGGGCGGCATTGCTGCCGTACTCGATTCGCACGACAGCCACGATCAGCATATTGCCGACACATTGATCGCCGGAGGTGGGCTGTGTGATGAAGGTGCTACCCGCTATATTATTGAACATGGTCGCGAAGCGATTGACTGGCTGATTGAACAGGGCGTTCCCTTCACCAAAGACGAAGACGCAGAACTCGGTTTCCACCTGACCCGTGAAGGCGGACACAGCCAGCGCAGAATTATCCATGCTGCCGATGCCACGGGGCACGCAGTGCAGGTCACACTGGAACAAAAAGTCCGCAATCATCCGAACATCACCCTGTTTGAGCATCACTATGCCATCGACGTGATCACCTCAGCCAGACTTGGCGATCATTCTCCGACACCTCGCTGTCTCGGTCTGTATGTGCAGGATGTCCGTACTGGCAAGGTCGACACCTTTTCTGCGCAGCATACAGTCATGGCAACGGGTGGCGCAGGCAAGGTTTACCTGTACACGACCAACCCCGACACTGCGACCGGTGACGGCATTGCCATGGCATGGCGGGCAGGCTGCCGTGTCGGCAACATGGAGTTTATTCAGTTCCATCCGACCTGCCTCTATCACCCTTTCGCCAAGTCATTCCTGATTACCGAGGCAGTGCGCGGTGAAGGCGGCATCCTCAAATTACCGGCAGAAGCAGGAGCCGCTGCCGGCAAACGATTCATGACAGAACATGACGAGCGCGCTGAACTGGCGCCGCGTGACGTCGTGGCACGCGCCATTGACTTCGAGATGAAAAAACGCGGTCTTGATTATGTTGAACTCGACATTACGCACCAATCACCGGAATTTTTGAAAGAACACTTTCCAACGATTTACGCTCGCTGCCTGGAGCTGGGGATCGATATCACCAGGCAGGCAATTCCCGTAGTTCCCGCCGTCCATTTCACCTGTGGCGGCATCGTCACCGATACGGATGGCAGGACAGATCTGCCCGGATTGTATGCCGTAGGCGAAACAGCCTACACCGGGTTGCATGGCGCTAATCGTCTTGCCAGCAACTCCTTGCTGGAATGCCTCGTCATCGGACGTGCGGCAGCAAAACATATTGAGTCGCAGGACCGGATCAATCCAATCGCCCTGCCCGACTGGGATGAAAGCCGTGTTTCCGACGCCGATGAAGAGGTCGTGATCGCCCACAACTGGGATGAATTACGACGTTTTATGTGGAATTACGTCGGTATTGTGCGCACCACCAAACGCCTGGAGCGCGCCAAACACCGCATCCGCCTGCTGAAAGAAGAAATTGACGAGTACTACGCCAACTTCCGGATTTCCAATCATTTACTGGAATTGCGCAATCTGGTGGAAGTCGCTTCGCTGATCATCAATAGCGCACTGGCCCGGCGCGAAAGCCGTGGATTACATTTCAGCCGGGATTATCCGGACACCTTGCCCAAAGCACTGCCAACCGTACTGACGCCCAAGCGGAAAAAATAAATTCTGCTGGCATACATCAAAAAGGGCTTCCGCATGGAAGCCCTTTTCTATTTCAGTGCCCGGGAAATATCATCCGACTCTCCCCGAGCTCATTTCAGATAACGCGCAGAGAATAATCTGTCGCCTTAATGTCTTTCGTCAGACTTCCGATAGAGATGCGGTCCACACCGGTTTCAGCAATCGCCCTGACTGAACTCTGGTCAACACCGCCCGAAGCTTCCAGCACAGCACGTCCGGCATTAATTTCAACCGCTTCGCACATCATCGGCGTACTGAAATTATCGAGCAAAATCGACTTTGCGCCGGCCTCTAACGCCGCTTGCAGCTCAGCAATCGATTCAACCTCAATCTGTATGCTGACACCTGCATGCAGGTTGAGCGCCTGCTGCATCGCCGGCGCAATTCCTCCGGCTGCAGCAATATGATTTTCCTTGATCAGGATTCCATCGTACAAAGCGAGACGCTGGTTTTTGCCACCGCCGACGCGGACTGCGTATTTTTGCGCGAGACGAAGACCCGGCAAGGTTTTCCGGGTATCGAGTATCGCTGCACGGGTACCGGTAATTATCTTCACATATTGATGCGTGGCTGTCGCTACCGCCGATAATAACTGCAAAAAATTCAATGCCGAACGTTCTGCCGTCAGCAAGGCCCGTGCCGGTGCTTCGATTTTACAGACCACAGAATTCGCACGCATTACATCGCCTTCGGCATATTGCCATTCAATGCGAATGCTGGCGTCACAGGCTGCCATGACTGCATCAAACCAGGGGGCGCCACACAGTACAGCATCCTCACGAACGGTGACTTGTGCATGAACACGCTCATCGGCCGGAACCAGCAAGCCCGTCAGATCGGCGTTGCCGACATCTTCGGTCAGTGCATCGCGGATATTGCGCTCGAATGCGCTTTGCAGATCTGCGTCAAAAGGGAAATGTTGATTAATTAAATTGCTGGACATGATGATAAAGGTTGAATTCTGAATTTTCTGCGCGGTAACCAGAAGCAGAGTTGTACACCATGTTCCGCGAACTCATACAACAGCTGCGCAGATGGCTATGAAACTCTGCATCATGCCGGGCCAATACCTGCAAACAGCTTTCCTTCTTTGGCAAGGTCAGCAGATGGCCGTACATTAGCCTTTTTGGCGGCAGCAAAATCGAGCATGCGATCAATACACAGTTTTGCTTTTTCTGAGGTGGCGCGCTCCACATGAATTTGATTGTCACCGCTTTCCAGCACATGCAACAGATTACGCAGACCGTTCATTGCCATCCATGGGCAGTGCGCGCAACTCTTACAAGTAGCGCTGTTGCCGGCAGTCGGCGCGACGATAAAGCGTTTTCCCGGCGCAGCCAGCTGCATTTTGTGCAGAATGCCATTGTCGGTGGCAACAATAAACTCCTCGGCATCCATTGTCTGCGCCGCATGAATCATTTGCGAAGTCGAGCCGACCACATCAGCCTGCGCAACCACAGCCGCAGGCGATTCCGGATGCACCAGCACTTTTGCGTGCGGATGTTCGGCTTTCAGCAAATCAAGCTCAATCCCCTTGAATTCATCATGCACGAGGCAGGAGCCCTGCCATAGCAGCATATCGGCACCCGTTTTCTGCTGAATGTAGCTGCCCAGATGTTTATCCGGCGCCCACAAAATTTTCTTGCCCTGTGCATGCAGGTGCGCGACGATATCCAGACCAATACTGGAAGTCACCATCCAGTCAGCACGCGCCTTCACAGCAGCACTGGTATTCGCATACACAACCACGGTGCGGTCTGGGTGCGCATCGCAAAACGCGGTAAATTCATCCGCCGGACAACCCAGATCGAGTGAGCAGGTTGCATCCAGATCCGGCATCAGGATGGTTTTTTCGGGGCTCAGAATTTTAGCGGTTTCCCCCATGAATTTGACACCCGCGACGACCAGGGTTTGCGCCGGATGATCGCGGCCGAATCGCGCCATTTCGAGCGAATCGGAAACACAGCCGCCGGTTTCCTCGGCCAGATCCTGCAATTCGGCATCGACATAATAATGAGCGACCAGCACTGCCTGCTTTTCTTTCAGCAATTGACGAATGCGCGCTTTCAATGCCAGCTTTTCTGTGGCATCCGGCACATCCGGTACCCGCGCCCAGGCATTGTCCACGCAACTGCTTCCGATATCCATTTGCGGACGTTCAAATTCAATGACTTTTGTCGTTTCCATATTTTTTCACACTGACCGGATAAAACTGAATAATCCGAAATCTGAAACCTGTTTTACTCGAAATATACTGGAGGGGAGTATAAAAAACAGCCCGCAATTTACCTGGGCATCAGAGCATTTTTGAAAGATACTCCCCCGCTTTTATCAATGGTGCAGACAAACGATCCATCAAACCGCGCCATACCGCACCATTACATCTCAAGCGACAGTATACCCCATACGCTATGCGCAGACAGTTACCAGATATTGACGCGCTTCCCTTCCGGCCGCAATGGTGAACGGTCGCCCTGACATTGAAACGCCTCTGAAAATTCGGGCATATTCGCAATCGGGGCAATCACCCGGAATTTATCCGGTGCGTGAGGATCGGTTGCCAGCGTCAGGCGCAGCATTTCATCTCTGATCGTGCTGCGAAAACTCTGGGCGTTCGCCACAAAAAAGCGCTGTTCAGGCGTCAGCCCGTCGATCAGCGCGGGTTGTGGCCGGGTCAGCAAGGATTGCCGTAAAGCCTGTAGCGCAATTTTCATGCCGCCCAGATCCGCAATATTTTCACCCGCCGTCAGTTTTCCATTGATGTGCAGATCGTCAATCGGATTAAATTCATTGAATTGCTTCTCAATCGCCTTTGTACGGCGTATAAATTTCTTTTCGTCTGCTCTTTCCCACCAGCTTTTCAGGTTGCCTTCAGCATCAAACTGCCGGCCCTGATCGTCAAACGCATGCGTCAGTTCATGCCCTATGGTGGCGCCCGTATTGCCATAATTTGCGGCCGCATCCGCTTTCACATGATACAAAGGCGGCTGCAAAATACCTGCGGGGAAAACCATTTCATTCATGGTCGGATTGTAATAGGCATTCACGGTTTGCGGAGTCATTCCCCATTCATTACGATCTATCGGTTTACCGAGACGCCCCAGTATCCGCTTAAACTCAAAAGCGGATGCCCGCGCCACGTTATCTGCATAAGAACCTGCATCAATTTGCAAACCTGAATAATCACGCCAGCTATCCGGGTAACCGATTTTTACTGCCAGTGAATCGAGTTTTTTGTACGCCTGTTGTTTGGTGGGTTCAGACATCCACTCAAGACGTCCGATACTGTCGCGCATGGCTGCCTTGATATGATTCACCATATCGAGCACCTCGGCTTTTGCTTCAGGGCCGAAGAACCGTGCCACATATAATTCACCCAATGCCTCACCGGCTTCGGCGTCGATCACAGCCAGCACCCGTTTCCAGCGTGGCTTGAGTTCTTTGGCACCGGCCAGGGTTTTTTCGTAAAAATCAAAATTAGCCTCAACAAACGGATCACTGAGAAAATCGGCGCGACTGTTCAATACTTCCCAGCGCAAATAAAGCTGCCATTGCGCCAGCGGGATCTGGTCAAGCATACGATCTATTTCGGCCATAAACCGGGGATGCGCAATGTTTATTGCTCCGGGCGCATTCAAGCCGATTTCATTGAAATAAGCCTGCCATGGCGTACCGCGTCCGATCTTCTGCAACCCAGCAAGATCCGACAAATGATAACTGGCCTGAGGATCGCGCAACTCCACCTTGGTCAGCGACACCCTGGCGAGCCGGGTTTCCAGCGCCAGTATTTGTCCCGCCATTTGCCGCGCCGCTTCCGGCGCTTCACCCAATAACCCAAACATCCGGGTGATATGCGCCAGATACTGCTGGCGGATTTGCCGGGTTTTCGAGTCGTTTTTCAGATAATAATCACGGTCGGGCAGCCCCAGTCCCCCCTGCAGCATTTGCGGAATATATCTCGTCGCATTTTTCGCATCCTGATCCACACTGAATCCAAACAGGGGCATGATGCCCTGACGGTGCAGGCTTCCGATCACGCGCATCAGCTGACGCTTATCCTGTATCGTTCTGATCTGGGCAAATTCAGGCTCCAGCGGCGTTGCCCCTGCTTTTTCAATCTGCGCCTCATTCATTCCACTCGCATAGAACGCGCCTACCAGCCGGGCTGCCGGCGTGCCGGTCTCTCCTGCGGCGGCTGCTTCTGCAATTTGCCGCAAGGCGCTTAAGTTGCGCTCAGTGACCTCGTCATAGGCGCTGTAGCGGGAACGGTCAGCAGGAATCGGATTGTTTTTCAACCAGATGCCATTGGCATATTCAAAAAAATCCGTACATGGATCTGCTTTCAGATTCATGGTTGATGCTTCCAGCACCCATGCATTGGATGTACTGGCCTGTGCATGAGCCACATAAGTGCTTGCGGTACAGGTTGCGGCAATCAGGGCTGCCAGTGCGCGGCGCTTTATGTCAATGCTGTTCATGATCACTTCCTGTCTTGATTCGGATTTACGCAAGATCGCTCCGGCAGACACTGCACCCGGCACAGTCAGCGACAGTGACGACATCAGGGCAATCTTTCGATCATCCGGTTTATATTCAATTATCTGGGTAATACTGGCAATACGATGCCGGAATATTGTCCCGGGGAGCGATATATACGCTGGGTGGCGGCCTGAAAATCTTCGGCTTTGGCTGTCGCCAGATCCATGAATTTCTGCGGATTCAGATCAATCAGCGGAAACCATGAACTCTGGACCTGAACCATGATCCGGTGTCCGCGCCGGAAAGTGTGCAAAACATCCGGCATCCGGTAACGGATCGCCGCTACTTTTCCGGGAACAAACGGTTCCGGTTTCTCAAAACTGTTACGGAATTTCCCGCGCAAGGGCTCACCGCGCACCAGCTGCTGATAACCTGCCATCGTCATCGCTGGCGGTGGCACATCGTTCATACGATCCCTTCCCATGTTTTTTTCGGGATATTCTGCCGGATATACATCAATCAATTTAACGATCCAGTCTGCATCCGTGCCGGACGTCGATACAAACAGCGCAGGCTCGACTGGTCCGGCGACGGTCACATCTTCCTCCAGTGGCTCAGTCTGGTATGTCAGCACATCTGGCCGGGTTGCAGAAAAACGCTGATCACCAACCATGTATTCGCGTGGAACGCCTGTCGCCGTATAAGAAATAAACGGTACCGGTTTTTTCGGATCGCTGATGTAGCTATCGAAGGTATTGAATTCCTCCTGCGGTTCATTCCAGCTTAACGATCCATTCGCTGAAAAATACAGCGTCTGCTTTTTTGCCTGTTGTGGCGGCCAGCTTGGGTAACTGCGCCAGACATTGGTGCCGGTCTCAAACATAGTTGCTTCTGCGCCGGGTTTATTGCCATTTCCTTTCAGGTAATACTCAAAAAATGGGAACAGAATACGCTTCCGGTAATACTCACCGGTCTTTGAATCGAAACTGACGTGACCCAGAGTTTTCCCATCCGCCATCCCCCAGCCTCCATGCGACCACGGCCCCATGACCAGGCCGTTATAGTGCTCTTTCTGGGAGTTTTTAATCGTCTGATACGTTGTCAGCGGCCCCTGCAGATCTTCGGCATCGTACCAGCCGCCAACTGTCAGGACGGCCGCATGGATATTTTTCAGATGCGCGGCGATATTGCGCGACTTCCAGAAATCATCGTAAGTATTATGCGCAATGGTTGGCAACAACAGCTCGCGTTGTTTTTCATTGAGCTGCGCCGTGATCTGCGACAGATTCTGGTATTTCAGGAAATAGGCGTAACCATCCTGCATGCCATAATCAAACGGATGCCAGGCACCCGGTAAGGTAGTCGGATTTTTTTCTACTGTGAAATTGGAATAAAAATCGAAATTGGCCGCCAGCATAAAAGCGCCGCCATGATAAGAATCGTCCCCCATGAAAAGATCCGTTACCGGAGCCTGCGGTGAGGCTGCTTTAATCGCAGGATGAGAATCAATAATACTGGCCGATGTATAAAATCCCGGATAGGAAATTCCCCAGATTCCGACCTTGCCATTATTGCCGGGAATATTTTTGAGCAGCCATTCGACCGTATCGTGCATGTCCGCACTCTCGGTGCCCTCCCCCGGCTGGCGCAGTGCTTTCAGATGCGGCGTCATTTCCTGCCACACTCCTTCCGACATATAGCGACCGCGCACATCCTGGCTGACGAAAATATATCCGCTGTCTTCCATTTCTTTCGATGGCCCCAGAGCATTCGGATAAAAATCCACGCCGTAGCGGGCTTGCCCACTGTCATGCACACCGCTGCCATACGGAGTCCTGATCATCAGAAAGGGATATGTTTTTGCAGTATCTTTCGGAACATAAACCACGGTAAACAGTCGTGTTCCGTCGCGCATAGGAATCCGGTACTCATATTTCGTGTAGCGTTCCCTGACACCCGGTTTGACAATGGCGTCATCTGCATCTGCCAATACGCTCAAGGGCAATACTGCCGGCGCCAAAGCCAGCAACAGGCAGGCCAGCCTGGAAATTCTTATCCTGATCATCGTTTATCCTTTGTTCTGATCTTTTTTATGTTTATTTTGTCCGGATTTATTCTTGATAAGCCATATATCAGCAATTCGCACGCATCATGTATTCTTTTGCATGCAACATTAAGAAACAACCCATTTTCAAAATACTGCTACCATGAAAAAGAGTCTCTTATCCGCATCAGCCGGGCAACATCGGGCTGAAGCTGATACAGAGTGTTTTTTTGGCATTTAGTTTCACAACCGGGGAAAAACCGGTATTTTTTACATGAACAAATTCAAAATAAAAAACATCCTGGCATTCATCATCAGCGGAATCAGTATTCTCGCTACCGCAGACAGTGAAGCGCAAAGCTGGCTCAGCGCACGCTACGGGGCAGCCAGCCCGGTACGGTCAGGATGGAATATTGGTGTGCATGTCGGGTATCCGATATACCGTCCATACGGTCCTTACGGTCCTTATTTTCACAACCCCTACTACTATGGCGGATACCGCGGTTATTACCCGTATTATCCGGAGGTCGTCCTAGGTACCACCATCAACGCTGGACCGACCGTGATTTACAACACCCCTGCCTACAATACCGTTTATATCCGGGACAACAGCAGCACCTATATCAGTCCGGATCATTACGGCAGCTATAGCAACACCATTTCACCCGACAATAACCCCAGCGGGGACTGGTTGTATTGCAATCAGCCTGATGGCTTTTATCCCGCGATACGGGATTGTCCCGGTGGCTGGCGTGCGGTTCCTGCTCAAAACCGTTGAACCAGTGGTAGAAAATGTAAAAGTGCGCTGCTCCGTAGCGGCTTTTACACTGTTTTTTCCATAAAAAAAGCGCCGTTGCAAAACGGCGCTTTCGATAAGCCCTAAGAATCCGGCTGATTATTTGGCCAAAACTTTTCTGATTGCAGCTGCCAGCTCTTCAGCGACAAATTTTGCGACATAAGCGTCTGCACCAACGGTCTTGATATGCTCTTCATTGGTAGACCCAGACAACGATGAGTGAATGATGACCGGCAAGGCCTTGAAGCGCTCGTCCTGTTTAATTTTTCGGGTCAGGGTAAATCCGTCCATTTCCGGCATTTCCAGGTCAGTCAGCACCATTGCCACCTTATCACTGACCGCCCGCCCCTCAGCCTGTGCTGCCGCAGTCAGCGCCTGCAGCTTCTCCCAGGCCTCTTTACCGGTCTTGGTCATAATGTATGGCGCGCCAATCGCTGACAACGCCTGCTCAATCAGGCTGCGTGCGACACTGGAGTCGTCGGCGGCGAGAATCACAGCGCCATCCCGCATCTTCAGCTTATCACCCATCGTTTCCGGATCGACTTCCTTACTGTCGGATGGCGTAATCTGACGTAAAATCTGCTCAACATCGAGCACCTGGGCAAGCCGGGTATTTTCCGTATCCCCATCCAGACGGGCAATGCTGGTTACCATGCCGCGAACTGCACTGTTTTCAGCTGATAAAACCTGATTCCAGTCCAGGCGGACAATTTCCTCTACCGATTCCACCGCAAAACCCTGGGTGGTACGCGCATATTCGGTCACCAGCATGATGTTCAAACCGGTCTTTGGCGTGCAGCCAACCACGGCAGGTAAGTCGATCACGGGAATGATCTGACCGCGCAGATTCACCACACCCAGCATATGCGGCAAAGAGCCGGCAACTGCAGTAATGGTGGGCATCGCAACGATTTCGCGTACCTTGAATACATTGATACCAAACAGTTCAGAGCGATCGCCATTGGCATCTCCCCCGAGTCTGAACAGCAGCAGTTCAAATTTATTGGAACCAGTAAGGTTGGTACGTTCATCCACTTCTTGCTGCACAGTACTCATGATGATTTCCCTAAAAAGAATGGAACTGACCCGACATATGTTACCAATTCCGGAAGATAAGCCAAGTAAATTTATGTCTCATCAGGAATATTTTGCGACATCCGACAAGGAGACTCAGGCTGTGACGCCGTCTTACTCCTTCCCCCCCGGGATTCAGGATGTCATTTCAGTATCCTGTAACACGGCGCATAAGCCTTGCCGGGAAGTTTCATGCGGTTTTGCGCAACAAACGAGCTTAACAGAGCATCCATGGACTCCATCATTTCCGCATCCCCGGAAATCTCAAAATTCCCGTACTGCTCAATCGCCCTGATCCCCTGGTTTTTCACATTCCCAGCCACCACACCGGAAAAGGCGCGGCGTAAGTTTGCTGCAAGCACATGCACTTCCTGATTTTTGTGCAATGCCAGATTGCGCATATTCTCATGCGTAGGCTCGAACGGATGCTGGAATTCCTGGTCGATTTTAAGCATCCAGTTAAAGTAATAGGCATCCCCTTTTTGCTTGCGGAATTCGCGCACCTTCCTGATCCCGGCTTCGACCTCGATTGCAACCCGGGTCGGATCATTGATGATGATCTGATAGAGTTGCTGAGCGCGCGCGCCCAGCGTGTCACCGATAAAGCGATCAATTTGCCGGAAATATTCGGCAGCGCTCTCAGGGCCGGTAAAAATGAGCGGAAAAGGCAGACCAGTGTTATCCGGATGCAGCAAAATACCGAGCAAATATAAAATTTCTTCTGCAGTACCAGCGCCACCGGGGAACACCACCACAGCATGACCGGTACGGACAAAGGCTTCCAGCCGTTTCTCAATATCCGGCATGATCACCAGATCATTCACAATCGGATTCGGCGCTTCCGCCGCAATAATGCCCGGCTCAGTCAAGCCGATATAACGACCGCTGTTGATGCGCTGCTTGGCATGGCCAATCGTGGCGCCCTTCATCGGCCCTTTCATGGCTCCCGGGCCGCAACCGGTGCAGATATCCATGCCGCGCAAACCAAGCTGGTATCCAACCTGCTTGGTGTAGTCATACTCTGCACCGGAAATCGAATGACCGCCCCAGCAAACCACCAGATTCGGATTCACCTGCG
The DNA here is from genome assembly GCF_014284195.1 of Cognatundibacterium griseum. Lineage (GTDB taxonomy): Bacteria > Pseudomonadota > Gammaproteobacteria > Burkholderiales > Burkholderiaceae_D > Undibacterium > Undibacterium griseum. The sequence goes on along the minus strand of NZ_JACOGC010000002.1, from coordinate 555,406 downwards.
GCCGCAACAGGTTGGCATTCCGCAAAACATGAAACACCACATCTGTCACACCCTCGGTCGAATTCAGATCAAATTTATTCCCCGCCGACATTTCTGCATTGATGAACAGAATATCCCTCAGCACGGCAAACAAATGCTCCTGAATCCCCTTGATCATCACGCCATTCACAAAGGCGCTGGCAGGCGCCCGCTTCACATCCAGCTTGATGCCCCGCTCACGCTGCAGGATGGTGATTTCAAAATCAGGATAACGTTCCAGCAGCTCTTTCCCGTCATCCAGACCGCTGCCGCAATTCAGCACGGCCAGCGCACAATTGCGAAACACCTGATACAGGCCGCCGTGGCTGTTATCCAGCAGCATATTCACTTCGGCCTTCGACAAAACCTCCATTCGCCCTTCCGGCGAAATCTGCGTATCCATTACTTCATATTCCATCACAACGACTTCTCCTGATCTCTTAATAACGGCATTCAGCACATGCAGCTTCATTATGCATGGCTTAATTGCGGCATGCACAGGAACATGCCGGTTCGCGGCCAAAAATCAGTCGCTTTCCTGATTTGCCGAAATGAGGATAAATTATTTTCCATCTTCCCTTGTATATCTGTGGTCAGCCATGTAGAATTCGCCCTCTTCAGACGCGGGGTGGAGCAGTCTGGCAGCTCGTCGGGCTCATAACCCGAAGGTCGTAGGTTCAAATCCTGCCCCCGCAACCAAATTCAAAGTGCGTTCGCACAATCTCAAGTCAGCAGCATTGATCGGCAACATCCCATGGCACAGTTGAAAAACGATGCCGGGTGCCGGTATGCCTGCCGACTCCAGGATCAGCCAACCAGATGAATATGCCCGATGAAAGATTACAAAGATAACGCCACCCTGGAATTACCGGGTTTTGCCGAACCCGCCTTTGCTGAACCTGAAGTCAGGAAAAATTCCGCGCAAACCAAACGTATCAGAACGAGCCGTCAGGAACAGCTGGATTTACTGGAGGCACTGGGGCCGACAGACCTGAGCGGTTTACCTGCCTGGGTCAACGATGACAATACGGACCTCACCGGACTGCCAGTCTGGCGCTGAATAGCACCTCTGCCACGCGCCGTATTTTTAATCCGCATCCTCTGCATCAAACGCACCTCTAGCGCACATCTAGCGCCCCTCGCTTTTCACCAGCACTTTGATGACCGGCCACTGACGACGTGAGACAGGCAAACGCTCAGGGGAGCCGGCAATGATGACTTGCCAGTTTTCAGATACCCGCTCCTGTCCTCCCTCCATATCCGAAGCCTGAACCACCCGCTCCGCTCCTGCAATTGCTGTCCGGGCAACCAGCGCATTGCGGTGCACCCGGACGAAACGCTCACTGAATGCCGCTTCAATCGAAAGCAGGGAGTCCTCCAGCAAATAAGATTTATCGGCAGTATGCAATGACACGTATTTCTGATCCGCCTTCAGATACAAAACATCATCTGCCGGCACCAGCAATATCCGCCCGCGCTCCGGAACTGAAAAATGACTCTTGCGCAGCGCTTCCGGCGGCAGTTCAGAAGTTGCCGGCGCTGATGGCAGACCACGCTGCACAACCCGGGTAATCGCATCCTGCAAACGTGCCACCCGCACCGGCTTGACGAGATAATCACTGGCCTGAACTTCAAACGCCGGGACAGCAAAAGCATCGTAAGCTGTCACATAAATAATCGCGGGAACGCCGTATTCAGATGAATGATCTCGCAAATATTGCGCCATTTGGATGCCATTCATTTCCGGCATCTGCACATCCAGCAGCAGGATATCAGGATGCAACTGCCTCACTTTCAGCAACGCATCCCGGGCATTATCCGCCTCACCCGACAGGATGTGCGGGCATTGCTCACGCAGATCGGACAACAGATCCTTCAGGCGCTGCCGAGCCGGCGCTTCATCATCCACAATCAAGATTGTCGGTTTATTCATCACATTCACCGGCTGACCGGAAAATAAATTCTGACCTCGAAAAAACCATTCTTCTCTGCCGTCTGCAATGCAGCCTCCATATCGTAAAGCAATGCCAGGCGCTGACGGATATTTTCCAGCGCCATCTGGTTACCAGAAATCAGCGCTTCTCCGGATTGCCGGTGCGGATGAACAGGATTCCGGATCAGGATGTCAATCTTATCCAGCGTCCGCTGAATATGGATTTCAATGGTGGCCTGCGCAACGGCAGGCTCCACGCCATAGTGAACGGCATTTTCGAGCAGCGGTTGCAACAATAATGCCGGAATTTCAATCTGCCGCAGATCATTGTCGCTTAACTGCGGCATGTCCCAGACGAGATGCAGGCGGTCTCCAAGCCGCAATGATTCGATCGCCAGATATTGCCGGCACAGCTGTAATTCCTCCAGCAGACTTGTCATGTAACGGGTATCACGCATCAGCACACGAAACAAATCAGACAAATCCTCGAGCACCGTTTCTGCACGACGGGGCTCATGGCGGATCAGCGACAAGGCAGTATTTAAGCTATTGAACAGAAAATGCGGGCGAATACGCGCCTGCAGCGCCTGCAAACGTGCCTCCCCTAACGCTGGAGAATACGCTTTCATCCGCAGCTCAAAATAATGTTGGAAAAGCCCTCCAAGCAATACGCTCAGGGTTACCAGATAAACCCGGTCAAGATGCGGAAACGCCTCTGCGAACCAGGCATTGTCTGCCATGAAGACGAGAGAGAGAAAACTGATCAGCCCCGGAACGGCCATACACAGCAAGCGCTGCGCCCAGGCAGAAAACGGGTGACGGTAAGCATAACGGCGGCCAGCACACAGGATCAGCAATGACAGCAAAACAATCAGGTCAATGAGTATCGAAATCTCAATGAAATTTTGCAGCACCAGATCCCAGCTGTCGCCACGCGCGCCCAGTCCCATCAGAACCATCAGACTGACGCCAAGTAAAACACGGAAAATCACCCCGATATTGCAGCAATCGGGAATCACGGGTTCATCAGTTGTCGCAGGCAAGGCTGGTCTCATCGGGTTTTGCTCAGGCAAAAGCAGCGCGGTGTTTTATAATCGGGGGTAATTTATCGCCAACCGCAGCCAATCACGGCAATCTATCTATTATGACATCACAATTCAACAAAAAGAGCGAGGCATGGTCTGCCCGTTTTTCCGAACCGGTTTCCGATCTGGTGAAACGCTATACGGCCTCCGTTTTTTTCGATAACCGCATGGCAACGGTTGATATTCAAGGTTCACTGGCCCATGCTGAAATGCTGAGCGCGCAAAAAATCATCAGCACTGAAGACTACGCGGCAATACAGAGCGGCATGGCACAAATTCTGTCAGAAATTGAATCGGGTCAGTTCGAATGGCTGCTGGATCTGGAAGACGTACACCTGAATATTGAAAAACGCCTGACCGAGCTGGTTGGTGATGCAGGAAAACGTTTGCATACCGGACGCTCGCGCAACGATCAGGTAGCCACCGATATCCGCCTGTATATGCGCAACGCGATTGATCAGATTGCTGATTTACTGCGCACACTGCGCAGTGCACTGATCGACCTGGCGGAAAAAAATACAGACACAATCCTCCCGGGATTCACCCACATGCAAGTGGCGCAGCCCATTACTTTTGGTCATCACATGCTCGCTTACGTGGAAATGTTCAGCCGCGACACCGAACGTATGCTGGACTGCCGCAAACGTGTCAACCGCCTGCCATTGGGCGCAGCAGCGCTGGCCGGCACCACCTTCCCGATTGACCGCGAACGGGTTGCCCGTACTCTCGGTTTTGATGAGGTCTGCTATAACTCACTGGATGCCGTTTCTGACCGTGACTTTGCGATTGAGTTCTGCGCTGCTGCCGCACTGATCATGACGCATATTTCCCGCATGTCAGAAGAGCTGATTATCTGGATGAGTCCGCGCGTTGGCTTCATCGATATTGCAGACCGCTTCTGTACCGGCTCATCCATCATGCCGCAAAAGAAAAATCCTGATGTACCCGAACTGGCACGCGGCAAAACCGGTCGCGTGAATGGTCACCTGATTGCCTTGCTGACCCTGATGAAAGGCCAGCCGCTGGCGTACAACAAAGACAATCAGGAAGACAAAGAACCACTGTTCGATACGGTCGACACCCTGATTGATACCCTGCGCATTTTTGCGGACATGGCTGGCGGTATACAGGTCAAACCCGAAGCAATGCGTGCTGCAGCACTGCAGGGTTACGCCACAGCAACCGATCTGGCGGACTATCTGGTCAAAAAGGGATTGCCTTTCCGCGATGCGCACGAAGCAGTTGCGCATGCCGTGAAAACCTGCGTTGAAAAAGGCTGCGATCTCAGCGACATGCCACTGGAAGAATTGCAAACTTATTCACCACTGATCGCCGAAGATATTTTCCAGGTTCTGACACTGGAAGGCTCAGTGGCTGCACGCAATCATATCGGCGGTACCGCGCCGGATCAGGTTCGCAGCGCCATCGTTCGCGCACGTCAGAAACTGGCGTTGTAACCCGCCCAACCCGGCTGGTTGCTGGTGTGACGCAAACGCTGCACCAGCAACTTCCGGCGCTTTCAACACCGACAGGTTATCTTCCTCGCCCGGCGCATAGTTAAAATTCTACCTATAAATCCTGCGGCGCAATGCACTTCCCGGCTCTCGCTGACTGTTCAGGCAAACGGCGGGCTGACGATATTTTCCGTATTCTCCCCGGGCGTCACAAACAATATCCGGCAAGGTCCCTGCAACACCTTGGCGGTATGCCAGCAAGCTTGTCTGATAATCATGGCACTGCCCGGTTGCAGCAGGCTTTGCTTCTGCATCCGGCCACCGGCGAGGAAATGAATTTCCGCTGCACCACTGAGCAAATACAGTATTTCGTCGCCATGCGGATGACGCTCCCATGTGCCCCAGTCATCATCAAACACATATTCCGCAATCAGGAGACAGGATTGAAAGCCATCAAAACGGGCATTCAAGTCTTCATATAAAGCCGGCTGTACTTGCGCTGTATGCGCATGCAGCGAGCGGTCCAGCACGATAAATTCCCTGTCCAGCTTAACAGGCAACATGATTAATCTCCTGAAGAATATCAGCCCCGCGTCAGACGTAATCAGGGCAATCCGAAAATCAAACAGTTTTGTTGCAGCGCAGTCAAATCATACGGCAGAATTTTCCACATCAGTAAAACTACTTAAGTGTCTGACATTGCAACGCAACATACAGTTTATATTGCTGTATTAGTTTGCAGCCAATACAATCTTCGGGCAAAGACTTTATTGTCCGACAAAAATCTGAGGAGACCTCCACAATGTCACAACATCTTAAATTGATAATCGCTACCGCTCTCGCAGGATACTCAGCAATCAGCCATGCCGCCGACATCAAAATCGGTATGGCCGAAGCCTTGACCGGCCCCGCCGCCAAATATGGCGTTGCGATTAAAAACGGGTTCACCCTGGCGGCAGAAGGAATCAATGCCAAAGGCGGCATCAATGGCAACAAAATCGTGCTGGTCATTGAAGATGAGCAGGGTAAAAAAGAAGAAGCCATCAATGTTTTCAAAAAACTGATTTTTCAGGATAAGGTGCTGATGATTTTTGGCCCAACTCTGTCCAACTCTGCATTTGCTGCGGATCCGATCGCGAACGCGACTAAAACGGTGGTTTTTGGCACCAGCAATACAGCAGACGGCATCACTGGCATGGGACCATTCACTTTCCGCAATTCCGTTATGGAAGCCGACGTCTTGCCTGTCACCACCCGCGCTGCAGTGAAACATTTTGGCATCAAAAAAGTAGCCGTCCTGTATGGCAATGATGATGCCTTCACCAAGAGCGGTTACGACGTATTCAAATCTGCGCTGGCTGACCAGAAAATTACTGTCACCGATACAGAAACCTATGCCAAAGGCGATGTGGATTTCAAAGCGCAGCTAACGAAAATCAAAGCATCCAATCCGGATGCCATCGTCTGCTCCTGCCTGGCTGAGGAAGCCGCAAACATCATCCTGCAAACACGTTCCCTGGGCATGAAGCAACCATTTATCGGCGGAAACGGCTTCAATTCTCCGAAATTATTTGAAATCGCCAAAGATGCAGCAGACAACACCCTGATGGGCAGTCCATGGTCTGCGGAAAACATGGCGCCTGCCAATAAACAGTTTATTGCCGACTACAAAGCAAAATTCAATACGGATCCGGATCAGTTTGCAGCACAGGCTTATGACGCTATGCACATCGTGACCGAGGCGCTGAAACAGGTCAAACTCAGTGGCAATCCTGAAAAAGACCGTCTGGCATTGCGGGATGCATTACCTGCAGTCAAACACGATGGTGCCACAGGTAAATTTGCCTTCCGCCGTGCGGCACCGAAGGACGGAAAAGAAGCCGGCTATGATGCACAACAGGATGCAATCGTTAACATTGCCAAAGGCGGTAAATTCGTACTCCTGAAATAATCCCGCTTTCTGTACCAGGCTGGTCACCACAGCGATTCGCCAGATATCATCTCCGGGTCGCTGTTTTGTTTTATTGCCGTTTTTTGTTTTATCCTTGAATCTGATCGTTGCTCCGACTCCTGCATTCCGGTGTCGCCCATCCATCCGATGATTTTTGTCTGGATCGTCATGTTTGAACAACAACTCATCAACGCCCTGACGCTTGGCAGCGTGTATGCCTTATTTGCGCTGGGCTTTACGCTGGTATTTGGCGTGCTTGGCGTCATTAATTTATCGCACGGCGCCATCTTCATGCTGGGCAGCTATATTGCCTTATTACTGGTCAGTCAGTTTCAGCTGTCGCTCTGGCTGGCAATGGCAGTCGCCATGCTGGCGTGCGGCGCACTGGGAATGCTTGTCGATTTTCTGGTGCTGCGACCGCTGCGCCGGCGCAATGCACCGCACCTGTCACCGATGATTGCGACTATTGGCGTCGCCATTATGATCACCAATATTTCACAGGGACTGTTTGGCGCCGAAAACAAGCGCTTTCCCTTTGGCACGATTCCGGAAGACAGCATCAGTATTGGCAACCTGCACCTGACTGCAGTCCAGCTCGCCATCGTACTGATCTCTTTCATCCTGATGATTGTATTACTGCTGGTCATGCGCCGCACCCAGCTTGGCCGTGCCTTACGTGCGATTGCCGAATCACCGAAAGCCGCCTATCTGCTCGGCATTAACGTGGAAGGTTTATTTCTTCTGACTTCTTTTGCCGCCGCCGCACTGGGCGGCGCAGCAGGTGTGCTGGTCGGTCTGTCATTTAATGCAATTTCCCCTTTCATGGGGCAGCCAATGCTGCATAAAGGAATTGCCGTCATCATCCTCGGCGGCATGGGCGATATACGCGGCGCCATGATCGGCGGCCTGTTCCTCGGCGTTGCCGAAGTAATGAGCGTGGCGTACCTGTCCAGCGATTTTCGTGATGCAGTCGCCTTCGGTTTGCTGTTTGTGATTTTGCTGGTGCGACCTTCCGGCATGTTTGGCAAGATTTTAGAAAGAAAGGCATAACATCATGCTCGAATGGTGGGAAGGTTTCTGGTCGATATACAGTACCGTTATTTTTGGTGTCGGCATTAATGCCATGCTGGCACTGTCCATTTATCTGACACTCTCCTGTGGGCTGCTGTCGCTGGCGAATGCGGCATTTATGGGCATCGGTGCTTATGCTGCGTCCATGATCAGCATGCAGACAGGGTTATCTTTTCCGGTCGCACTGCTGGCATCTGCATTTGCACCGGCAATCGTTGCCCTGGCGATCGGTATTCCTACCCTGCGCTTATCCGGTGTGTATCTGGCGATGGCAACACTGGGATTCGGTGAAGTAGTACGCGTGATCGTATTGAATCTGGAAATAACAGGCGGACCGATGGGAATCAACGGCATTCCGACAAAAACAGAGTGGTGGCATATCGCACTGCTGTTGGGGCTGACTATATTTGCGCTGGCCAGACTCCGCCGTTCGAAGATCGGACGTGCATTTGAGGCGATCAAGGAAGATGAGACAGCCGCCAGACTGATGGGGGTAAATGTGGCAGGATATAAGCTGCTGGCATTTGTCCTCGGTTCTGTGATTGCCGGACTTGCCGGTGGCCTGAATGCACATTACACCTTCACGATCGGCCCAGGAAATTACGCTTTTGAAAATGCAGTCGATATTCTGACAATGGCCGTATTTGGCGGCACCAACAATCTGCTCGGCCCGCTGATCGGCAGCACTACCCTGACGCTGCTGCCCGAAGTCATGCGTTCTATGAAAGATTTTCGCCTGGCGGCCAATGGGTTGATTTTGATTCTGGTGATCCTGTATCTGCCGAGAGGAATCTGGGACCCGGCGCGACTGCGCGCACTGCGCAACCGATTTATCAAAATATCTTCAGCTAAAGGAAGTTAAATGCTGGAATTACAAGCCATCAGTAAGCGTTTCGGTGGGCTGCATGTTCTGCAGGATGTCAGTTTCACGATGCCAGCCGGCAGTATTTATGGGCTGATTGGTCCCAATGGTGCCGGAAAAACGACGATCGTTAACCTGATCACAGGATTACTGCGTCCGTCCAGCGGTCAGGTACGTTTCAACGGTCAAGATCTGAGCTCGGTTGAACCACATAAAATTACCCAGCTCGGCATTGCCCGCACCTTTCAGAATATCCGCATCTTCAAAGAAATGACTTTGCTGGAAAATGTTGTAGTCGGAATGCATGATCACCTGAATTACAACGTCGCCAGCCTGTTGCTGAATCTGCGCAGTTTCCGCGAAGCCGAACTACAGGCAAAAACCCGTGCCCATGAACTGCTGTCCTGGGTCAGGCTGGACCATAAGGCGCACATGCTGGCCGACAATCTTTCTTACGGTGAGCAGCGCAAACTCGAATTTGCCAGGGCACTGGCAACGCAACCCCAGCTATTGCTGCTCGATGAACCGGTTGCCGGGATGAATCCTTCGGAAAAGACCGAGCTCATGGCGGAAATTAAGAATATCCGTAACCGGGGATTTTCGATCTTCATGATTGAGCATGATATGCGTTTTGTCATGGAACTCTGTGACCGGATCGCCGTACTGAATTTCGGAAAAATTATCGCAGAGGGCACACCGGATCAGGTACGCAGCAATCCAGATGTAATTGAAGCCTATCTCGGTAGGGAGGAAGCCGCATGAGTGCACTGCTGCATATTGAAAATCTGAGTGTCAATTACGGTCACATTCAGGCGGTTAAAAATATCAGCCTTGAATTACAGAATGGCGAAATCACGGCACTGGTCGGGGCAAATGGCGCAGGAAAAAGCACATCACTGCTGGCAATCTCCGGGCTGATCAAAGCAGCATCCGGAACCATCCGTATGGCAGGAGAAGATATCAGCGCTCTGTCACCGCATCAGATCGTGCAAAAAGGTGTCGTACAGGTGGCTGAAGGCCGTGCTATTTTGACGACACTGACAGTGCAGGAAAATCTGGATCTCGGCGCTTATACCCGAAAAGACAAAACACAGATCCACCGCGACCTGGACTATATCTTCACGCTGTTTCCGGTATTAAAAAACCGCGCCACCGGACTGGCGGGCAATTTGTCGGGCGGTGAACAGCAAATGCTGGCAATCGGGCGGGCCTTGATGGCCAAGCCCAGAGTCTTGCTGCTGGACGAACCTTCCATGGGGCTCGCGCCATTGATGGTGCAGGAAATTTTCCGCGTCCTGAAAGAAATTAATCGGTCCGGGCTGACCATCCTGCTGGTGGAGCAGAATGTGCGCCAGGCGCTGAAAATCGCCCAGCGCGGATATGTGCTTGAAAATGGTGAGATCGTCTTGCATGACAGCGGTCAGAATCTTCTGCACAATCCCCAGGTGATTGCCGCCTATCTGGGGGCATAGTCTATCCGGCAGCATCACTCCGCGCCGGCAGTTACCCTTTCTAAAAAAATACCCCCGAATTACTCCGGGGGTATTTTTTTATTTTGAACTTCAGCTTCCGGCGACCATCATGCTTTCTATCAGTATCGAACCGGTCTGCTTCGTTCCCCGGATCAGACTATCAGCACCGACCGCCACTATCTGACGGAACATATCCCGCATATTACCGGCAATCGTGATCTCCTCTACCGGGTACTGGATAACGCCCCGCTCCACCCAATAACCTGACGCACCACGGGAATAATCACCCGTCACATAATTTACACCCTGCCCCATCAACTCGGTTACCAGCAAACCGGTATCCATTTTCCGCAACATCGCAGCAAAATGATCGCTGCGTTTCGTCAAACCGGAACTCAGCGTCAGATTATGCGAACCACCAGCATTGCCCGTTGTTTTCATTCCTAATTTGCGCGCCGAGTAGGTTGACAGAAAATATCCTTGCAATACCCCCTGACTGACAACTTCCCGTCTTTGTGTCCGTACGCCCTCGTCGTCGAATGGCGATGAGCCGATTCCTCCGATAATATGCGGGTCTTCCTCGATCCTGATATGCTCAGGAAAAATCCGGGTACCCAGCGTATCAAGCAAAAAAGAAGATTTACGATACAGCGCACCACCAGACGTTGCCTGTACAAATGCGCCCAGCAATCCTGCCGCCAGCGGAGCTTCGAATAAAACCGGGCATTTACGTGTATCAAGCTGACGCCCGTTCAACCGGGCCAGTGCGCGCTCTGCCGCATAACGCCCGATCGCTTCCGGCTGCGCCAGCTTACGGGGATTGCGTTGCGAGGAATACCAGTCATCGCGCTGCATTTTTGCTCCCTTGCCGGCGATAGGAGCCACAGAAATAGTATGCCGCGAAATTGGATAGCCGCCTGTAAATCCGCGTGAGTTAGCAGCAACGAAATGTGATTGCTGCACGTGGACTCCAGCCCCCTCGCTATTAGTGATACGTGGATCAACGGCAAATGCAGCCGCTTCCGCCCGTTGCGCAAGCGCAATCGCTTCCTCGGCTGAAATCAGCCAGGGATGGCAAAGTTTCAGGTCAGGCGGTGACATTTCAAACATATCGGCATCAGCCAGCCCGGCGCAATCATCTTCCGCAGTAAACCGCGCGATATTGTATGCAGCATCAACCGCATCTTTTAACGCCTGAGTTGAAAAATCCGAAGTACTGGCATTACCGCGCCGCTGACCAAGATACACCGTGATACCGATTCCCTTATCGCGATTCTGCTCAATCGTCTCGACCTTGCCTTTACGCACGCTGACCGACAAACCGCCGCCTTCGCTGATTTCCACCGCTGCGTCACTCGCGCCCCTTAATTTTGCAAAATGCAGCATATCCTGCGCGATTTGCTTTAACTGATCCTGGGAATGGGTAAAAACTGGTTTGCTCATAGAAGGATTTCTCTGGAGATAAACAATATGATGAACTCTCATCATTAAACACACACTTAATGCGGCCTTGCCCTGACAATACAGGGGCAACAGCTGCCCATTTTGTCTATGTTTCGGTTAAAACGAGTATCATATCAGCCGTTGTGCGACACGTGTCCCCCGTGCACAGTTTTTAATTTGCAAACAAGGGGACAAAAGCTCTATTTATCATTGTTCGGTTCGATTTAAATTTTTTAGTCGAATAGTGAACCTGTTATGCGACTAACAGTAGCCTACGAAGACATGCGCGACTGGTAACGGTTACGTGTGAAGCTCTTCTGACAATGTATCTCCCTGTGATTTGGGTATGCTTATATCGCGAGATGAAGTATAGATACTCCGAGCAGTAACGGGGTTGAGAGGCTAGGCTGGCTGGTACGGGTAATGTAAGTGAACTGTTGTTAAACTTCGTAAATATGGAGATGCCAAAACTGCTGTCAGGCATTAACCAAAAGGTGCATGGCCGGTTATTCCGCTAACGACTCGGAATACGTCGTCATCAGGCCACCGGAGAAAAGACAGACCCTAACCCGGTCGTGTGATAAGTGGGGAACGTGGAAAACCCGACTCTCCGCCAATTTCCAGAGTATCTGAAATTGGCAGGTGCCCCGCAAGGGAAACTGTTGGAGGAGCGGGCATGGGAGGATAGAGAAAGCGAATGCCGGGCTGTAATGGTTCGGATAGGGATTCAAGATTTGTCCCGACCTGAAAGGGTGCAGACTTCTATCTGGTCTATCGTCGCAAGACGGCTGACCAACCCTTTACCTTGGATGGGGTGAAGGGTGAGTATCAGGACATGATACTCACCAGACGGATATTTTTACTTGTGGGAGCTATGGACGCTCCCACAAGGAGCGTTATGAGTTTCCACTTGGAAAATTGAAGTTATCTATCAATTTACAAGGAGGAAAGCAGCATGAAAGTGCATATCCAAATGGATGTGTCTGCGCTTTCTCACGCACCGCGCGACTGGCACGCTGTTAACTGGCGGCAAGTAGAGCGAAACGTGAAAGGGATGCAGATACGAATTGCGAAGGCTACAAGGGAAGGCAAATGGCGCAAGGTGAAAGCCCTGCAACGGATGCTAACCCGCACGCTCTCTGCAAAATTATTAGCAGTAAAACGTGTTACTGAGAATCAAGGTAAGCGTACAGCAGGTGTTGATGGTGAGCTATGGGAGTCGCCTGAAACGAAATGGTGGGCAGTTAACAGGATGAAGCCGCGTGGATATAGACCATCTGCTCTGCGGAGAGTCTATATACCGAAAGCGAACGGGAAGAAACGCCCCTTAGGGATACCCACGATGCTTGATCGGGCTATGCAGGCTATGTTTTTGTTGGCATTGGAACCTGTATCCGAATCGACGAGTGACCCGAACTCCTACGGATTTCGGAGCAATCGATCGACTGCAGATGCGATGTCCCAATTGTTTGTTTCCTTATCCAGTAAAGCTTCGGCTCAATGGGTTTTGGAGGCAGATATAGCAGGCTGTTTTGACAACATCAACCATGACTGGCTGATTGAAAATGTTCCCATGGAGCGTTCAATACTGCGGAAATGGTTGAAATCTGGCCTGATAGACCGAGGCCAGTTTCAGGAGACAGAAACCGGTACGCCGCAAGGAGGAATTATTTCCCCCACATTGGCAAATGTGACGCTGAATGGGCTGGAATCGGGTTTAACAAATTACCTAGGTAAGAAGTTAGGCGTGACTAAAGCTCTCAGACTAAAAGTGAATGTAGTTCGGTATGCGGATGACTTTGTAATTACAGGCATCTCGAAAGAGATATTGGAAAACGAAGTCACCCCTTGGGTAGTGGAGTTCCTAGCAACAAGAGGATTAACCCTTTCCGATGAGAAAACGCATATTGTCTGCATTGACCAAGGTTTTAATTTTCTGGGGTGGAATTTCCGTAAGTATCAAGGAAAACTACTCATCAAACCTAGCAAGAAAAACGCGCAAGCGTTTTATCGCAAAGTGAAGGAAATCATCAGCAAACATAAGACGATTAAACAGGAAGAGTTAATTTACCTGTTAAATCCGATCCTTCGGGGCTGGGCGCAGTATCACAGTCCTGTTGTGGCCAAAGCGACGTACAGCCGAATGGAGCACCTGATATTCAAGGCGCTCTGGCGGTGGTCAAAACGGCGACATCCAAATAAGAGCACTGAATGGGTGAAGGAGAAATACTTTCACTCAGTTGGTGATCGGAATTGGGTATTCGCGGTACCTGTAGTGAACGAAGTTGGGGAAACAACGCTGACAGAGCTGTACCAGTTGTCCGGTACAGTCATTAAGCGGCACAAGAAAATCAAAGGGGGGTATAACCCGTTTGCCCCTGAATGGGAAATGTATGGCGAACAATTGCGGCAAGAACGTATGTTGGAAAACATGCGACATCGCAAGCAATTTATTCGGATGTATATTGATCAGAAAGGGCTTTGTGCAGCATGCAATTGCAAGATGACCAAGGCAACAGGCTGGCATGACCATCACATTGAATATCGCGTGAATGGAGGTTCTGATGCTTTGGGAAATCGGGTACTATTGCACCCCAATTGTCACACCCAAGTGCATAGCAAAGGTTTGAAAGTAGTAAAGCCGGCTTCCTTATAGGAAGCTTAGAAAATACGATTTTTTTTCTTTTTTTTAGAAAATAGCGTAATAGGCTTGAGCCGTGTGCGGTGAAAGTCGCAAGCACGGTTCTTAGGGGGGAATGGGTCAGTAATGACCTGTTCCTACCCTCCTCATTTAGTTTACAGTAAAGGCGCAGAATTATGCCAAATCCCAATCGCGGCTCATGTGGCTATCAGTCCAATGAGTTTGAACAAGAATACGATCGTCCATCCAAATCCCAGCTCAAACGTGAAATGACCGCTTTGCAGAAACTGGGCGAAGAACTGGTGGAACAGCCGCGCGACCGCGTTAAACGGGTACCGATGCCAGAAGATGTGCGCGAAGCTATTCTCGAATGCCAGCAGATCAAAAATCACGAAGGACGCCGTCGCCAGCTACAGTTTGTCGGCAAGAAAATGCGCAGCCTCAATGAAGAGGAAGTCGCATTAATCCAAAAAACCATCGACAGCTGGAAAGGTGCATCTAAAGCAGAGACTGCCGCCATGCACGCCCTGGAACGGCGCCGGGAAAAACTGCTGGCTGATGACAATGCGCTGACCGAATTAATGGCTGAACATCCGGAACTTGACGTGCAGCAATTGCGCACCCAGATCCGCAATGCACGCAAAGAACAGGCAGACAACAAGCCGCCCAAGGCTTATCGTGAAATTTTTCAGATACTGAAACAGGTACAGCGCTCCGCCTCTCAGAGCAGCGATACGGATGATACGGATCAGGAAAATGAAGAAGATGACGAATATGAATAATCCTGCTGATCCTGATCGTGCGCTGCGCATTGGCCTGGTATCCGTGTCAGACCGGGCGTCGGCCGGTGTTTATCAGGATCAGGGATTGCCTGCCCTGCAAAGCTGGTTCAGTACAGCACTCAGCAGTGCCTGGGTCATGGAAACCAGGTTGATTCCAGATGACCGGACATCTATCGAACAAGCGCTGATCGGTTTGGTGGATGATGCCCGCTGTGACCTGGTCATTACGACTGGCGGCACAGGGCCAGCCCGCCGCGATGTGACCCCGGAGGCAACACTGGCTGTCGCCACCAAAGAGATGCCAGGCTTTGGCGAACAGATGCGCCAGATCAGCCTGCAGTTTGTTCCCACGGCTATTTTGTCGCGACAGGTGGCCGTTATCCGTGAAACAGCGGATCATGCAGCGCTGATCCTGAATCTGCCGGGACAACCCAAATCGATCAAGGAAACACTGGAAGGTCTGAAAGACACCAATGGTCAGCAGATTGTTTCCGGGATTTTCGCTGCAGTCCCATATTGCATTGACCTGATTGGCGGCCCTTATATTGAAACGCATGAGACAGTGTGCAAAGCTTTCCGTCCCAAATCAGCCATCCGCACCAAAAGCTGATGTTCCCATGCAATCCGAAAGTGCAGCGTGCCGTTATCCATATTATCCTGCTGCAAGATAGTGCTGATGACAAGTGTGCTGCTGCCGGCTGGCGAATTCTCCGGAACCCCCGCCGTTTTAAAAGTCACCTCCCCATTCATTTACCATCATCTGCATGACACTATGAATCAGTTACTCGATACAGTAGAAATTGAAAGCAGCCCGAATCCAGACGTTGCCATTATCTGGATGCATGGCCTCGGTGCTGACGCCAATGATTTTGTACCCATTGTTCAGGAATTGAATCTGCAAGGGTTGCCCGGTATCCGCTTCGTTTTCCCCAATGCGCCTGCGATTCCCGTTACCATCAATGGCGGCTACGTCATGCGTGCCTGGTACGACATTCTGGGTACGGATATCGCACGACGTGAGGATGAAGCTGGCTTGCGCAAATCGCAAGGCGAAATCGAGAAACTGATTGCCCGTGAAATCGCCCGTGGCATCCCTGCACACCGTATTTTCCTGGCCGGTTTTTCTCAGGGATGTGCCATGACCCTGCAGACCGGTCTGCGTTACCCGGAAAAGCTGGCGGGATTGTTGTGCCTCTCCGGCTACGTTCCGTTGCGCGATCAGGTCGCTGCAGAACGCAATGCGGCTAATCAACAGACACCGGTTTTCCTGGTACATGGCCGTGGCGACCCGGTCATCGCTATTCAACGTGCAGAACAATCGCGTGATTTATTGATGGAACTCGGCTATCCGGTTGAATGGCATGAATACATGATGCCGCACTCAGTCTGCGCAGAAGAGATTGACGATATCAGCCACTGGCTCCATCGGGTGCTGACCGGCAACAAAGCCTGAAGGACAACAACAGCTATACGGTCACCCTCATTTCATATTTGTCTCTGTTTTTTTGAAAGTACATCATGGCGATCTTTTCTAATAATGCAGAATCCATTGGCCGCACCCCGCTGGTCAGACTCAATCGCATCACGGCCGGTGCCGGTGCGACTGTACTGGCAAAAATTGAAGGACGGAATCCGGCCTACTCGGTCAAATGCCGTGTCGGCGCCGCAATGGTCGCCGATGCAGAACAACGCGGCCTGCTGACTCCGGGCAAGGAGCTGATCGAACCGACCAGTGGTAATACCGGTATCGCGCTGGCTTTTGTCGCCGCAGCCAAAGGCATACCGCTGACCCTGACAATGCCGGAAACCATGAGCATCGAACGCAGAAAGCTGCTCGCTACATTCGGTGCGAATCTGGTGCTGACAGAAGGAAGCAAGGGTATGAACGGTGCCATTGCCAAAGCTGAGGAAATCCGCGCCAGCGCACCGGAACGCTATATCCTCCTGCAGCAATTCAAAAATCCTGCCAATCCTGCTATTCACGAAAAAACCACCGGCCCGGAGATCTGGGAAGATACCGGCGGAAATATCGACATTTTTGTGTCAGGCGTCGGTACCGGCGGCACCATTACCGGCGTATCACGCTACCTGAAACACACACGGGGAAAGGCTGTCCAGTCAGTCGCGGTAGAGCCTGTTGGCAGTCCTGTACTGAGCCAGCAGCGGGCGGGGCAAACCATACAGCCCGGACCGCATAAGATTCAGGGTATCGGTGCCGGTTTTATACCGGATGTGCTAGACGTATCGCTGATCGATCAGATTCAACAGGTCAGCAATGAAGATGCCGTGCTGTTTGCCCAGAGACTGGCAAAGGAAGAAGGCATCCTGGCAGGTATTTCCTGCGGCGCTGCCGTTGCTGCGGCCACCCGTCTGGCATTCCTGCCGGAAAATGCGGGAAAAACGATCGTAATTATACTGCCGGACTCCGGTGAACGTTATCTGAGTTCGATTCTGTTCGAAGGTTATTTTGATGCAGCAGGCATCGCCTGACTGTTCTGAGCGCCATCTGATCTGATCAAAAAAGGGTTGCCGCAGCAACCCTTTTTAATGCGACAGACGCCGGCTGGCATACCCTGTCACTTTCATCAGCTGAAATCTTTCAGCGTTTCCGGATCAATCTGTACCGACACATCGCCCGCCGATATCCATATCTGGCCGTCCTGTATGGTGCATTGCAACTGCATTGTGCGCTGCGCCAGCTTTTCCAGCGCCTGACTCTGCGCAGCCGGCACATTCAGCACCTTGAGATTTTTAGCACGGTCAAGACGGCTGTTCATCTGCTTCCACCAGACATCGCTGGCGCTGGCATAGCAGATCACCAGCACCTGCTCCGAACGGCCGCAGGCCTTCAGCAAACGCCGGTCGTCCGGCTGGCCAACCTCCACCCAGAGACGGATCGCACCGGTATAGTCTTTTTCCCAGACGTCAGGCTCTTCCGTATCTGAAATACCTTTTCCAAACTCCAGTCGCTCCGATACATACATCGCAAATGCCAGCACACGGATCATCATCCGCTCATCCGTTTCGGATGGATGACGGGCAATCGTCAGCTGGTGGTCGGCATAATAACCGCGATCCATATCTGAGATGTTCAGATCGGCTTTATAAATAATCGATTTCAGCGCCATTACCGGAACACCACTGTTTTATGTCCATTTAACAAAATCCGGTGCTCGACAAACCATTTCACGGCCCGTGCCAGCACCACACATTCCACATCCCGGCCAATCGCCGTCAGTATTTCCGGGTCCATCGCATGATCCACCCGTTCGACATCCTGTTCAATAATCGGCCCTTCATCCAGATCACTGGTGACAAAGTGCGCTGTCGCACCGATCAGCTTCACACCACGCTCATGCGCCTGGTAGTACGGTTTCGCGCCTTTAAAGCTCGGTAAAAAAGAATGGTGGATATTGATTGCCCGGCCTTTCAACGCAGTGCACAGCGCCGGAGACAGGATTTGCATATAACGCGCCAGCACGACCAGCTCGATCTCATTGCTGCTGACGATGTCAAGAATCTTATCTTCCTGCACTTGCTTTGCCTCTGCCGAGGCTCCTGCTGCCAGCGGCAGGTGATGGAACGGAATATTGTAGCTGGCGGCAAGTTGATAAAAATCCGTGTGATTGGAAACGATCGCTTTGATTTCCACCGGCAGCAGGCCGCTCTTATAACGGAACAGCAGATCATTTAAACAATGACCGATTTTCGATACCATCAGCATCACACGGGGTCTGTGGTGCGCGTCATGCAGTTGCCACTCCATCTGCTGCTGGCTTCCCAGTATCGTAAATTCGGCACGCAACACGGCCTCGCTGACCGTGCTGTCTTCGACAGCAAAATGTACCCGCATAAAAAAACTGGCAGACTGCGCGTCGCCAAACTGTGCGGAGTCAATAATATTGCAGCCATGTTGTGCCAGAAACCCGGAAACACTATGGACAATGCCGCGCTGATCCGGGCAGGATAAAGTAAGAATATATTCAGGTCTTAAGGTCATGATTCTGAAAAGACGGACGTACTGATAAAAGACAGACACCCTGGCAAATTAAATTTGGTCAGATAAAATAAAAATGAACTGCGTATTGTCGCACGATCAGCAGTTCAATTCAGCGGGAATACCAGCCATGACCGCATGTTTCAGACTTTTTTTGTGTCGCCGTATATTTTTAGTATGATAAAAAACTGCAGGTGTGGTGCCATGCATCCTGCAGTAAATACATTCTTCCCAGCAAAAAACCAGCACTCCGGTGAGGTACGCATTGAAAGAGTCGGCTATTTCATTTTTACAACTGGCTGCTGCCGGTCATGCCGAACAGGCATTCAGTCAATATTGCGCACCCGGTTTCTGCCACCACAATCCTTTTTTCAGGAGTGACGGGAAGTCTCTGATGACAGCGATGCAGCAAAATGCCATTGCGCACCCGGACAAGATTTTCGAAGTCCAGAGAGCATTACAGGATGGCGAACTGGTGGCCGTGCATTCCAGAATACGTTTTCAGGATGCCGCACACATGATGGCGGTTGTCCACCTGTTTCGTTTTCATGAAGGAAAAATTATCGAATTATGGGATGTGGGGCAAGCTGTACCGGATCAATCCCCGAATGAACTGGGAATGTTTTAAAACACCGGAAAGCTGATACGGCCCGGCGCGACTACCGGACATCGATATTTTCTGGAAATTAAAGTAAAAAGCACGATCGTTCTAATTAGTGTATAGTGGCCCGCAGCAAAAACTTCATACCAATCCAAGCAAGTTTTGCCTTAACTTACCGGAGACAACATGAGCAGCTATCGCAATCAGCAATACCGCCTCGCCGCACGCCCTGTCGGCAATCCCAAACACAGTGACTGGAAATTCGTCAGCGAACCGGTACGGGAAGTCAATGACGGTGAAATTTTGGTGCAGACCATTTATATTTCACTCGACCCGGCAATGCGAGGCTGGATGAATGAAGGAAAATCCTATATCCGCCCGGTTGCGATTGATGAAGTGATGCGCGCTGGCGGCGTTGGTAAAGTCATTGCGTCCAGATCATCCCGGTTTGCTGTCGGTGACTATGTTTCCGGCGGCACCGGTGTGCAGCAGTACTGGGTTGGCGCAGCAGATGATAAAACAGGAGCGTTCTATAAAATTGACCCTCGTCTCGCCCCTTTACCGAAGTACCTGAACGCACTGGGCATGCCCGGCATGACGGCGTATTTCGGATTGCTTGATGTCGGGCAGCCTAAAGCCGGGGAAACGGTCGTGGTTTCCGGTGCCGCTGGCGCCGTTGGCCAGACAGTTGGACAGGTCGCCAAACAAAAAGGCTGTCGTGTCGTCGGTATTGCTGGCGGTAAGGATAAATGCGATTTCGTCGTGAATGAATTGGGTTTTGACGCCTGTATAGACTACAAAAACGATTCCGTCAAAGATGGACTGAAACAGCATTGCCCGAATGGTGTAGACATTTATTTTGACAATGTGGGCGGCGACATTCTCGATACGGTCTTAACCCGCATCAACATGAAAGCACGCATTGTGATCTGCGGCGCGATTTCTCAGTACAACAATACCACCCCGGTCAAAGGCCCTGCAAATTACCTCTCCCTGCTGGTGAACCGGGCACGGATGGAAGGGATTGTTGTTTTTGATTATGCAGCTCGCTATGGTGAAGCAGTTGCACAGATGGGGCAGTGGATGGCCCAGGGTCAGTTCCATACGCGTGAAGATATCGTCAAAGGTATCGAGACCTTCCCGGACACACTGATGATGCTGTTTGAAGGTAAAAATTTTGGCAAACTGATTCTGCAGGTTGCCGACGAATAATCAGCCCTCCCGCCAACCAACCACGCACAGACAAAAAAGGACAACCGCCTGGCTGTCCTTTTTTATTGCGTTTCCGTCAGTTGTTTCAGCGCCACTGCTGCAGCCAGCCCAGCCCTTCTGAAGTACCGGCCCGCGGGCGATATTCACAACCAATCCAGCCGGTATATCCCATACGATCAAGCTGACTGAACAGATAGGGGTAATTCACCTCTCCTTCGGACGGCTCATGTCTGTCTGGCACACCGGCAATCTGGATATGCCCGATCCCTGCCTGTGGCCGGTGCAAGTAGCGCTCCAGTTTGCGTAGAATATCTCCTTCCATGATCTGGCAGTGATAGATGTCAAACTGCGCCTGCAGATGCGCTGTGGCAAGCTCATCACAGATATCCTGTGCCTGCTGCTGATAGTGCAGGAAGTAACCGGGCATATCTCTGGTATTGATAGGCTCAATCAGGACAGTCACCCCTTCTCTGGATGCCAGCAGTGCCGCATGCGCCAGATTGCTCAGATATACGGCATGCTGTTTTGCCTGCTCAATAGCGGGAACTGCCAGCCCTGCCATCACATGAATATGACGGTTTCCCAATATGGCGGCATATTCCAGCGCCTGTTCGAAACCGCGGCGAAACTCCTCTTCACGCCCGGGTAAAGACGCAATCCCGCGCTCACCGGCAGCCCAGTCACCCGGCGGTGCATTAAACAACACCTGCTGCAGCCCATTCTGCTCAAGCAAGGCACGTAATTGCTGTGCCGGATAATCATAGGGAAACAGGTATTCAACTCCGCGAAAACCATCTCTCGCCGCCGCCGCGAAACGATCGGGGAAATCCAGTTCGGTATACATCATGCTGAGATTGGCTGCAAAACGGGGCATCATTTTTCCTTATCTTTTAGCGTAGCGCTGAGCCATGACCGCACAAACCATCAACTGCAACTGATGAAATAACATCAGCGGCAATAACACCATTCCGACAGTATGGCTGGCAAACAGCACTTTTGCCATAGGAACCCCACTGGCAAGACTTTTTTTAGAGCCGCAAAAAAAGATCGTGATTTCATCTTCCTTGTTAAACCCAAAGCGTCTGCTGGCAAACGTCGTCAGAAGCATAATCATCGCCAGCATGACAGCACTGATCACGAGCAGACTCAATAACATTGCCAATGGTAACTGCTGCCACAATCCTTCACTCACAGCTTCACTGAAAGCGACATACACCACCATGAGGATGGAACTCTGATCCAGCATTTTCAGACTGCTGGCACGTTTTTCCATCCAGCTTTGCAACCACGGTCGTGCAATCTGTCCGGCAACAAACGGCAGCAGCAATTGATAAACGATTTTCAGCATGGCCTGCAACGAAGAATGATTTTCTCCTTGCGTTGCGATCATCATACTGACTAACAGCGGCGTCAAAAAAATCCCGATCAGGTTGCTGGCCGAAGCGCTGCAAACCGCAGCAGGCACATTACCTCTTGCCACAGCCGTAAACGCAATCGATGACTGCACAGTCGAAGGCAGCACGCATAAGAATAAAATCCCGGTATATAGCTCCGGAGTCACCAGCCACAACATCATGGGTTTCAGTAATACGCCGATCAGCGGAAAGGCAGCAAAGGTCATCAGCAATACCAGCAAGTGCAGGCGCCAGTGTGTAATCCCTGCAATCACAGCCTGACGCGACAATTTGGCTCCATGCATAAAAAACAGCAATGCAATCATGCCTGTTGATAAATAATCAAAACCAGTGGCAACGCTTCCCCGCGCGGGGAAAATGCTGGCCAGTATCACCATCGTCAGCAACAGCAGCGTCATATTGTCAGGTAAAAAGCGGGGTCGTTTCATGCTCATCAGTGAAATCTGTTAAAAATGATGGGGTTGCAAAAAATGGCAGCACCCAGTATCTGCCCCGATTGTACTAGAGGAATGCTGATCGCTTGATCTGTCATATCGTGACATTCTGCAGCAGAAATGCAAAGTATCTTTAACCAGAAAAGCGGTAATCGCGGATTCGCTGACAATTTCAATCACCGGCCGAATGCAGGAGAAATAAAAAATGCCCCAGAACCAGGGCATCAGTACGACCAACAAAATCTGACTCAGTTAAAAACTGGCATTCAGACTGACTCGCAGGGCGCGCGGTGAGCCGGGAGTGATGTTGTTATTGCTATTTGCGAAAGCATAATATTTTTTATCCAGCAGATTTTCGATATTCAGCTGCATCTTCAGATTTTTACTGATGGTATAAAACAAAGCCGCATCCAGACGTGTGAAGCCGGGAATCGTGACCGTATTATCTGTCGATGCATACAACGCGCTGCGATACACAACCCCCAAGCCAACCCCTACAACCGGGCTGAAATCATAACGATTCCAAAGTGATGCACTATGGCGTGGCACCTGCGCCAGGGTTGCACCTGCCAGCGCCGTTGCCGACTGTGTTTTGGTAATTTTCGCATCCTGATAAGCATAGCCGGCCATCATGCTCCAGTCGCGGCTCAGCTTGCCGCTCAACTCCAGCTCCAGCCCGCGGCTGCGCTGACCATCCACCAGAATCGATTTGCTGGGATCAGACGGATCGCTGACCGCGATATTGCTGCGATCCAGCTGATACAGTGCCGCTGTTGCAGACAATGCAGGGTTGATGTCCCACTTGGCACCCAGTTCCAGATTTTTGAACTCTTCCGGATCCAGCGCCTGATTGGTCAGTGTCAGGGACGAGAGCTGATCACCTGCACGCGGCACAAATGCCTTGCTGTAACTCAGGTACAGGGAAACTTCGGTCAGCGGCTTGAACACCAGTCCGGCACGCGGCGACACGGGTGTATCTGTCGTCCTGATACGGTCACCAGTTCGGTTGTTCGTAAAATCAACATCGAAGTTATCGCGGCGCAAACCCGCAATGAACTGCCATTGCGATGACAACTCGATCTGATCCTGCAGATAAATCGCCTTTGTCGTCACCGTACCGTGATTATTGGCATCTGTTGCTGACTGCCGGAAAGTCACCGGCGTATTGGCCACGGGATTGGTTAAAGCCACATTGATGGAAGTCACCAATCCGCCACCGGTCTGGAAATACGCAGTATTGCGGAAATTATCCGTTTCCTGCCTGCCCAGCTCAATGCCACCCAACAGTTTATGCCGGACAGTGCCCACATTCAGATTCCAGCTGACATCGGTCTGATTAAAGAAATTATTTCTCTGAGTGGCATTGTTGTAACCGGATAGCGCGACCGTGGTGCCTGCGGTATTCACCGCCCCCGGCACAATATTCTGGTAAAACTTGTCGTATTTCGCATAACGAGTCCGGTTAGTCAGACTCACACCCTGTCCGAAATCATGTTCAATCAATGCCGTCAAGGCATTGACTTTCGCCCAGGTCGTATTGATTTCAGGATTACCGAAAAATGCCGATGCATCCGTGCTCAATGGACGTCCCTGAAAAGATGGAATACCGCGGTCAGCAGTCCGCTCATCCTTGAAGTATTCATAGCCGACGACAACACTGGTATCGCTGCCAGCCCGCAACGCCAGCGTAGGATTAATGCCCGAACGCTTCAGATGAAATCCGTTGCGGTAACTGTCGCTGTTTTCATTAACAGCCGCGACACGCGCTGCTGCACTCTCGCTCAATGCCTGGCCGGCATCCATTGTTACACGACGCTGGTTCCATGAGCCGAGTGTGATGCTGGCATCCCTGAGCAGGCGCCAGTCAGGCTGTTTGGTCACACGATTGATCACGCCACCGGAACCACCACGTCCAAAGATCATGGCATTGGAACCTTTAAGCGCTTCAACGCTTTCAATATTATAAAAATCCCGGTAATACTGCACATCGTCACGGATACCATCCACATAGAAATCACCGGTCGAACTGTTGCCACGAAATACCGCAGTATCGCGATTGCCCTCGCCTTGCGCAGCAACGATACCCGGCACATAACGGATAACGTCGGACAGACTCTGCATACTCTGATCGCGGATCAGTTCTTTGCTGATGACTGTCACTGCTTGCGGCGTATCGCGCAGCAGCGTATCGGTTTTGGTCGCGGTGCGGCTGCTGTTAACGGTGTAACCTTTATCGGCAGTACCAGTAACTTTGACTTCAGGTAAAGCACTCTCAGCAGGTGCCGTCTGCGCCCAGGCGGGAAGCACGACGCTATTGAACAATACTGCCAGAGGTGTCAGGCGGCTCAGTTTTATCATAGTCAGATCCTTTTAAAATTCGGAAATCAGATTTCAAAGGCTGGCTGGCTGATAGAAAAACTGACATAGCTGGCTGCGGGAGGCTTACATTATAGATGAGAATGACTATTATTTACAATAATTATCAAGGCAGACATATTTTGAAATATCATGCAAAGAGACACGCGAGTATTCTGCATTTGTCTTTTTAAGAACTTTTTATATAATTTTCACTCCAATCAGCTTCGTTTGACATTCACTTTCCAGCCTCATCCATCTCCAACCCGGACGCTGAATCATGCATAAATACCTTATCCGCAGTTTATTTATCCTCGCTGCCGCCTCCCCGGTCGCCAGTTATGCCGCTCATCCGAATGACACTGAAAACTGGCGCTGGAATCTGCAGGATCTTTACCAGAATCAGGCGGCCTGGGATAAAGATGCCACCAGGCTGGAACAACAATTTCCGGATATGCAAAAATGCAGCGGTCACCTGGCTGATAATGGAAAGCAATTTCAATCCTGCATGGACTTATATGCAGATATCCTGAAACGTTACGCGCGCTTATCCACTTATGCTGCACAATTCCGTGACCAGGATACGGGCAATAATGCGGGACAGGATATTCAGCAGCGATCAGATATTCTGGGAAGCAAACTGGAAGAATCCACCTCTTTCCTGCGCCCCGAAATACTGCTGCTGGGTGCAGCTAAAACAGACCGTCTGCTGACTAAAGCACCAGCGCTGGCCCAGTACCGTTTTCAACTGCACGATATTCTGCGCGGCGCGCCGCATACGCTGGACAAAAAGGGAGAGGAACTGATCTCCGGCTTCAGCATGGCCACCGGCACGGCGAGCGCTGTGTATTCCACTTTATCCAATGCGGACATGCCATGGCCAAAAATCCGCCTGTCCAATGGCGAGGAAGTCGTCATTGATCAGGCTGCGTACACCAAATACCGGGCATCCTCCAATCGTGCAGATCGCAAACTGGTGTTTGATGCTTTCTGGGGAAAGTGGAAGGAATTTGAACGCAGTTATGGCGTACTTTTCTATGAGCAGCTGAAAAAAGACGCCGTGTATGCGAAAGTCAGAAACTATCCGGATTCACTGACCAGCGCGCTTGATGCAAATCATATACCGCGTGCAGTCTATGACACACTGGTGGAACAGACCCGCGCCAACCTGCCCGTACTGCACCGTTATTTCAAGCTGCGCGCCCGGATGTTAGGCGTCAAAGACCTGGCTTATTACGACATTTACCCGCCTCTGGTTTCCGGTGATTTTAAATATCCGATCACGGATGGCATCCAACTCATGCTTGATTCCGTCCAGCCGCTGGGGCAAGACTATGCCAGCGCCATGCGCAAAGCCACCGGAGAACGCTGGATGGATGTGTATCCCCGTCCGCGCAAACGATCCGGTGCCTATATGTCCGGCGTCGCTTATGACGTACACCCCTATCTGCTGCTGAACTACAACGACGACTATGAGTCGGTGTCCACACTGGGACATGAATGGGGTCACGCTATGCATTCGTATCTGGCAAACAAGCACCAGCCTTATATCACAGCAGATTATCCGATCTTCACGGCAGAAATCGCATCCACGACAAATGAAGTGTTTTTACTTGATCACATGCTCAAGATAGCAAAGAGCGACGATGAGCGGCTGCTGTATCTGGGGTCAGCACTGGAAAATCTGCGCGGCACATTTTTCCGGCAAGCGATGTTTGCAGATTTTGAACGGGAAGTACATGCCAAAGTCGATCGTGGAGAATCCCTGACCGGAACAGCGTTAAGCCAGATTTATGGCGACATCCTGAAACGCTATCATGGCGACCGCGAAGGCATCATAAAAATCGACGATACCTATACGACAGAATGGGCATATATCCCGCATTTCTATACCCGTTTTTATGTCTTCCAGTACGCCACCTCCATTGCTGCCGGCTCCATGTTCGCGGACGAAATCCTGAAAATGGAACCCGGTGCACGTGACAAATATCTCGGCATACTGAAAGCGGGCGGATCTGCCTACCCTTATGATCTGGTCAAACAAGCCGGTGTTGACCTCGCCAGCCCGGCACCTTATCAGGCGGTCTTTAAACGGATGAACAGCATCATGGATCAGATCGAAAGCATACTTGCCAAACGGTGATCGACACGACACTACGTTGACCGGCTCAGGTGCTGACTTCATGTCAGCACTTTTTTTGTCCCCGTATCAGAAAACAAGAGGTAACGCATTGCCCTGCCAGCATTATCCGCATCCGGTTTGAGCAGTATCAATAGTGCTTTTACATGCTGAGGTAGAGTAAAAAAAATATCCGGAGATCACTATGGCAGCCCGAAATTTTCACCCTGTATCACTGGACATCATCCGTCAGGAACATGAACATCTGTCCGCAGTTATTCAGGGCATGCTGTATTTCGTCCGTTCAATCGGACAAGGTGGCTCTCCCCCAGATATCAAGGTCTTCCGCGCCATGCTGTACTACATTTCCGAGTATCCGGAAAAAGTGCATCACCCCAAAGAGGATCAGTTTCTTTTTGCCAAAATCAAGGAACGCACGCACCAGCTCGATAATGAACTGGATGCTTTAACTGAACAGCACAGCAAGGGCGCCTATCTGGTGCATAAGCTGCTGGATGCACTCCTGCAATATGAATTCCGGGGTGCAGAAGCCTTTCCCCATTTCCGCGATCTGGTGGAGCAATATGCCCACTTTTATTACTCGCATATGCATACCGAAGAAGAAGTCATCATCCCGGTCGCACGGCAAGTGTTGAATGTACTCGACTGGCATGAAGTAGATCAGGCATTTCTGGAAAATCGTCATCGTCTGGACGACGCGGGAGAGCGTTACCGCTACGAGCAGCTGTTCTCCAAAATCGTACAGATCAGCCCATCCCCTATCGGCGTTGCAGACCCACTCTGAATCCTTGGCAACACTCGCTGTCAGTGACGACGCGAAGACAGGAAAATACCTGTAACTATAAGTACAAATGCTGCGGCATGAAATAACTGTGGCGTATCTCCCAGAAATAATGCAGATAACAGCGCTGCAAATAAGGGCGTCAGATTACTGAAAAATGCCGCAATATTTGGTCCGACCTGCTGTACCCCCGCCCCCCAGCAACGAAAAGCAATCAATGCCGGTCCCACGGCGACAAACACCAGAGCTGCCACCAACGCAAGGTTCCAGTGAATAACTGGTGTGGTCAGCGTCCATTCGGCAAGCGCAAACAGGCCCGACCAGAGCACACCAAAACTGACCTGCGCCAGTAAAAATGTCGCCCAGTGATCCCGCAGATCACCATCATTACCATGCATCAGCAACCAGCTGTACAGCGACCAGGCAATTGCAGCCACCAGCATCAGTAAATCACCGGGGACGAGCCGCAACGTCATGAGATGAGCCGGATCACCACGGCTCAGTACGAGCAATACCCCGGTGATCGATACCAGCACACCCATCACTGCCGAGCGTGAAATCGGTGCAGAAAAAAACAGGCGCCCGATCAGTAACATCCATACTGGCATACTGGCCGCCACCAACGTGACATTAATCGGCGTGGAACTGCGCAGTGCCAGATATTGCAATGCGTTATACATTCCGACACCCAGCAAACCCAACACCGCATAACGGCGCCAGTTTTGCCAAAATAAACTGCCGCGCCGGTAAATCCGAAAGCCAGCCGGCAGCAGAATGCAGAACGCAATCAGCCAGCGAAAAAAATTCAGGGTTGCCGGTGGCAGCAAATCGTTGACCATGCGTCCGACTACGGCATTTCCTGCCCATAGCAAGGGAGGAACCACTAGTAAGGCGATGATTGATGGCGTCAGTTTATGATTCATCTCATCCTATTTCTGCAACCTGACCGTTGTCAGCGCTGCATGCTCTCCCAGACTTTTTGCAGGCGCTTGACCGACACCGGCATCGGCGTCTTCAATTCCTGTGCAAACAGTGAGACGCGTAACTCTTCCAGCAGCCAGCGGTATTCCTGCATTTTCGGATCGATGTCAGAACCAAAACCAGACTTGCGCGGTGCACGTAACCAGCCTTGCGCTGCACTATTCCACTCTGCCTGTTGCCGAGCATCGCGCGCCGGATCAGCGCGCAGCTTATCGATACGCACATTGATGGCTTTCAGATAGCGCGGGAAATGCGCAAGCTGGCTAAACTCATTCTCAGCGATGAAACGCTTGGTAATCAGCGACTGCAACTGACTTTGGATATCGGCCACCGCTTGCGGATGCGCTTTCAAACCCTGCAGTTTTTTAGGCAGGGTGTAATACTCCGCCAGTATTAACCCTGCCAGACGTGCAATTTCATTGGCCAGCAAATTCAATCTGGCCTTACCTTCTTCACGCCGGATATTGAATTCACCGGAATTGGCAGGCAATGGTGTCTGCAGACAGGCACGCTCGATTGCGGTCTGGATAATCTGCTCGCGCAATTCCTCCTGCGAACCCAGCGCCATGAATTGCATGCCCATCTGCTGTAAGCCGGGGATATTTTTTTCTAAAAATTTCACCTGCTCTTTAAGTTGCAAGGCAAACAGGCGACGCAGGCCGATACGATGATAACGGGCGGCCTCATCAGGATCATCAAATACCTCGATATGACAATGCGTGAGCTTATCGACCAGCGCAGGATAACCAATCAGGGTCTGCTTACCCTGCTGCACTTCCAGCAATTCCGGCAGGCTGTCAAAGGTCCAGGCAGTCAGGTTTTCCTGCTGATACAAGGCCGGTGCGGCTGACTGCGTATTGGCCGCCGCCCCCGGTTTGCCGGATGGTGCAGCTGACTGCAGAGCCGGTTTGCCAGCACTCGACATTGCTTGTGGCGCGCTACCTTCTAACAAAGCCAGTTTTTCGGCACTCGCTATCTTTTGAAAACTCTCGCGTGCCTGAGTACCGAACTCTGCCCGTAAATGTGCCAGATTACGGCCCATCTCCAGCTGGCGTCCATGCTCATCCACCACCTTGAAATTCATGGTCAGATGGGCAGGTAATTGTTCAAATTTAAAGTCAGTGGTTTTACACATCAAGCCGGTCTGCTCGCGGATATCCGCAATCACCGCATCGAGGAAATTACCTTTACCCTGCTCAACGCGTTCACAAAATCCGGCAGCATAATCAGGCAAAGGCACGCAGTGACGCCGGATTTTCTGTGGCAGCGACTTGATCAGCAGATGTACCTTTTCTTTCAGCATCCCCGGCACTAGCCATTCCGCACGCTCAGCCGAGACCTGATTCAGCGAAAACAAGGGCACCGTCAGCGTCACTCCATCGCGCGCACTGCCGGGCTCAAAGTGATAGCTGAGCTGCAAAGCAACGCCCGATACCTGCATGCTTTTCGGGAACAGATCGGTCGTGACGCCGGCCGCTTCATGCCGCATCAACTCATCTTTATTAAGATACAGCAGTTTGGGATTGCTGCTGGTCGCTTCTTTGTGCCATTGTTCAAACAAGACCGCGTTCCAGACATCGGCCGGGATATGTTGATCGTAAAACGCGACGATTAATTCATCATCCACCAGCACGTCCAGCCTGCGTGATTTGTGCTCCAGATTTTCAATTTCACGCACCAGTTTCTGGTTGTAGGCAAAAAACGGCGCACGCGTATCGAATTCGCCACCGACCAGCGCTTCGCGGATAAAGATGTCGCGTGCCTCAGCCGGATGATACAGGCCATACTGAATGCGGCGCTGGCTGTAGACCACCAGTCCATACAGGGTGGCGCGCTCAAACGCGCTGACCTGCCCGCTGCGCTTTTCCCAGCGTGGTTCGCCGTAGGATTTTTTGAGCAGATGTCCACCGATTTTTTCCAGCCATTCCGGCTGTATCTGCGCGATGCAGCGGCCATACAGACGCGAGGTATCCACCAGCTCAGCCGACATAATCCAGCGTCCGGCTTTTTTAGCCAGACTGGAACCAGGCCAGATATAAAAGCGGATGCCACGTGCGCCCAGATAATGCGCTTCTTCGTCGGATTTATATCCGATATTGCCAAGCAAACCCGTCAGCAGCGACAAGTGTAGCTGCTCATAGGTAGCCGGTGTTTCATTCAGCCGCCAGCCCTGCTCCTTCACAATCGTCAGCAATTGGGAGTGCACCTCACGCCATTCGCGCAGCCGCATCTGGCTAAGGAAATGGCTGCGGCAATTATCCTGTAACTGACGGTTAGTTTTTTTATGCTCAATCGCGTCTTCAAACCAGTTCCAGATTTTCAGGTACGACAGGAATTCCGATTTTTCATCGGCAAATTTCTTATGCGCCTGATCAGCCGCTGCTTGCGCTTCCATAGGCCGGTCACGCGGGTCTTGTACCGATAAAGCGGAAGCGATAATCAATACCTCGTGCAAGGCCTGATGATCGCGCGCCGCCAGGATCATGCGCCCCACTCTCGGGTCCAGCGGCAGTTTCGCCAGCTGACGGCCCACCGGCGTCAATTGATTGCTTTCATCCATCGCACCCAGTTCTTGCAATAACTGGTAACCATCTGCGATCGCGCGGCCCAATGGCGGCTCGATAAACGGGAAAGTCTCCACATCAGTCAGGCGCAGCGACTTCATACGCAAGATGACTGCGGACAGCGAGGAACGCAAAATCTCAGGCTCCGTAAATGGCGGGCGCTGCTGGAAATCTTGTTCATCGAACAAACGGATACACACACCAGCGGCAACCCGGCCGCAACGACCAGCGCGCTGATTGGCGGCCGACTGCGCAATCGCCTCGACCTGCAACTGCTCGACTTTATTGCGATAACTGTAGCGCTTCACACGCGCCAGTCCGGTATCGACCACAAAGCGTATACCAGGCACAGTCAGCGAGGTTTCTGCCACATTGGTGGCTAACACGATACGGCGTGCATTCGAACTCTTGAACACCCTTTCCTGCTCTTGCGCAGAAAGCCGCGCAAACAGCGGCAGGATTTCCACATGCGGCGGGTGATGCTTACGCAAGGCCTCCGCCGCATCGCGGATCTCGCGCTCACCCGGCAGGAACACCAGCACGTCGCCGGAACCGATACGGCACAATTCATCGACCGCATCAGTAATCGCGGTCATCAGGTCACGTTCTTTATCTTTCTCAGATTGCTGCACCGGGCGATAACGCAATTCGACCGGATACAAACGTCCCGACACCTCGATCACTGGCGCCGGTCTGGCTTCCTGTCCTGCAGCCGCTGGCTCTGCAAAATGCCGCGCAAAACGCTGGGCATCGATGGTGGCGGAAGTAATGATGAGCTTCAGATCAGGACGCTTAGGTAGCAATTGCTTCAGATAGCCGAGCAGGAAGTCAATATTCAGGCTGCGCTCATGTGCTTCATCGATAATGATGGTGTCGTACTGACGCAGCAGCGGATCGGTCTGGGTTTCGGCCAGCAGTATCCCGTCCGTCATCAGCTTGACCGACGCGCCCTGACTCAGGGTATCGGTAAAGCGTACCTTAAACCCCACATGCTCACCCAGCGGTGAATTCAGCTCCTGCGCGATACGCTTCGCGGTGGACGAAGCTGCAATCCGGCGTGGCTGGGTATGGCCGATCAGCCCATGCTGGCCGCGTCCCAGTTCGAGACAGATTTTCGGCAACTGTGTAGTTTTACCGGAGCCGGTCTCACCACAGACGATGATGACCTGATGCTGGCGTAAAGCAGACGCAATTTCTTCACGCTTGCCGGAAACGGGCAATTCCTCCGGAAAGCTAATCGCAGGTAAAGGATTGCGGACAAGCGCAATAGCTTCCTTCCCACGTCCCTTTTGCAGGACAGATTTTGACTGCCTTCCTGGCTCTCGCGGAACAGGTGACTGACCGCCAACATGGGCAGAATCGGGGGCAGATTGTAATTTGGCTGGCTTTTTTTGTTGCTGATCCGCCACTTGCGCCTGCTGGCGCAACTGCTGACGCAAATCACGCAGCCCGGACAAGCCCTCAGAGACAGGCACCGCTTTTGATGTATTTTTTTTAGTAGATAGGTTTGAAGACATAGCGGGACGCATTATCCCAGATTTTTCCATGATCTTGGAGTAGACTAAAACCATCACATGATCATGACACATCCAGATTCCCGACTACCGGTCGCTGACTGACGTTGCACGGTTTCCGGACTCATGCTGACCAGAGGAGTATCCATGCGCCTGCCTTTATTATCTGCGGTATTCATACTTTTGCCTCTGCTGCTGGGCGCCTGCGCCAGCACTCCTCCACTTGCGCGAAACGGTACTGAATTCCAGGATCATCTGTTTCAACCACCGGCACATCCCGTCCGCAGTCAGGATATTCTGTCTGTCAGCCAGGAAATGCAGCACTTCCTGACTCATGAAGTGGCGCACTCCGTTCGCAATAACGGCTTAAGGCGAGGACTATATAACGCCCTGACCAATGGATGGTTAACGATTGATTACGACACTGAAATCACAAAAAATGCGTCTGAAACCTTTCAGACACGCAGTGGTAATTGTTTGTCGCTCGTCCTGATGACCGCTGCTCTTGCTAAACAACTGGATTTGAAAGTCGATTACCAAAATGTTTTCCTGGAAGACTCCTGGACGCAGGCAGACAACCTGTACATCGCAACAGGACATGTCAATGTAATTATTGGCAAAAGACCCAGCCACTACGATGCCGAAATGGATAATTACAATATCCTGATTATCGATTTTTCCCCTGCTCAGCAAGCGATCCGGCAAAAAAGCGAGAGTATTACTGAGGCCCGGGTACTATCCATGTATCTCAATAACCGCGCAGTCGAACTTTTATCGACAGGTAATATCAATGATGCCTATTGGTACATTAAAGAAGCCATCAGACAAGATCCAGCTTTCTATGCCGCATATAACACTTTAGGTGTGGTTTACCGTCGCCATGGTGACATTCTTCAGGCAGAACAAATTTTCAGAGAAATTCTGCAAGCCAGTCCTGACAACGTGATCGCACTCAGCAATTTACAGGAAACATTGGAAAAATCTGCGCATTATGCTGAGGCAGACTCCATTGCTCAACGCCTGCACAAGCTGCAACCGCATCCGCCGTTTTATTTTCTTAACCTGGCGAAAGCAGAAATGCAGCATGGCAATCTGACGCAAGCCAAAAATTTCATCGAAAAAGAAATACAGCGTGATCCTTACAATGATGAATCACACTTTCTCCTCGCCCAGATTCATTATCAGTTAGGTGAAATGTCAAATGTCGAGAAACAACTCCTGCTAGCCAGAGAAAACAGCAGCACGCGAAAAACATACGATTTATACAGTAGCAAGTTAAATTTTCTAAAGGCACAAGCCAGCATCAGTCCAATAAAATAGATAAAAAATCAATCATTTCTTGATGGCTGGGAAAATATTAAATTTTCTTTTCAAGCTCAACAATCCGAGCAACACACACAACTGTCTCCGCTTATAATTTACGGATGGAAAATCCCGTTCAATTCGTACAATGGCTGCGTTCAGTCGCGCCTTATATTCATGCATTCCGTGGCAAGACCTTTGTTGTCGCCTTTCCCGGCGAACTGGTGATGGCGGGAGCTTTGCCTGTACTCGCGCAGGATCTGTCCCTGTTGCATGCACTCGGCATCAAGATTGTGATCGTTCACGGCTCCCGGCCGCAAGTTGCCGAACAACTTGCTTTGCGTAATGTCGAGGGTCGCTTCCACAACGGTATCCGTATTACCGATACAGCAGCTCTGGAATGTTCCAAAGAAGCCGCTGGTGAGTTGCGCCTTGATATCGAAGCCGCGTTCAGCCAGGGCTTGCCAAATACGCCGATGGCGCATTCGGCAATACGGATTATTTCTGGGAATTTTGTGACGGCAAAACCGATTGGCATTGTCAATGGGATTGACTTCGGTCTGACAGGCACTGCGCGCAAAGTCGCCTATGACACCATTGACAGGATTCTGGAAGCAGGAAACCTCGTGCTGCTGGGGCCGCTGGGGTTCTCCCCGACGGGAGAAGCATTTAATCTGACGATGGAAGATGTGGCGGTTTCTACCGCGACGGCATTGCGTGCCGATAAACTGATATTCATCACCGAAACCCCCATGATGGCAGATCAGGATGGCGATGAAATCCGTGAGCTGTCATTTATGCAGGCTGAACAGGAGTTGAATGCCAGCTATTTGCCGCCGGACTCCGCGTTTTATCTGGAACATGCCATCAAGGCTTCCCGCGGAGGGGTCGGACGTATCCATATCGTGCCATACAAAATGGATGGCTCCGCCCTGCTTGAGCTGTTTACACACGATGGCGTCGGTACCATGGTGACATCAGAAAATCTGGAGAGCCTGCGCGAAGCCACGATTGAAGACGTCGGCGGCATCATTAAGCTCATCGAACCGCTGGAAGCCGATGGCACACTGGTCAAGCGCGGACGTGAACTGATCGAACGCGAAATCAATTACTTCTCCGTGATTGAGCATGACGGCGTGATTTTTGGCTGCGCTGCGCTGTATCCGTTCCCATTCGACAAGATGGCTGAAATGGCTTGTCTGACTGTGAATCCGGATGTACAAAGCCAGGGAGATGGCGAGCGAATCCTGAAACACATGGAAAAACGCGCACGGCGCGCCGGTTTTCACTCGCTGTTTGTGCTGACCACACGCACCGAACACTGGTTTCTGAAGCGGGGCTTCGTCAAGGCCAGCGTGGATGACCTGCCCAAAGATCGCCAGAAAATGTATAACTGGCAACGCAAATCTCTGGTTCTGATCAAGCAGCTCTGATCTGATCGTTTTATAATCGGCCACTGACAAGTCATGCTGGCAATCCGGCAGACTTCACGTGATCGTTCTGAGTTTTTCTGAGGAGTAACACCATGGCCCGTATGGTCCACTGCATCAAATTAGACAAAGAAGCCGAAGGGCTGGACTTTCCACCTTATCCCGGCGAATTAGGTAAGCGCATTTATGAAAGCGTCTCCAAAGAAGCCTGGGCTGGCTGGATGAAGCACCAGACCATGCTGGTGAATGAAAACCGCCTGAATCTGGCCGACGTACGCGCACGCAAATACCTCGCCACTCAAATGGAAAAACACTTTTTTGGCGAAGGCGCTGATGCCGCCGCCGGATACGTGCCCCCATCAGCCTGAACCTGATCAGGTATATTGCAAAAAAGCCCGCCAATGCGGGCTTTTTTGCAAGTCGGTCAATTCCACCACTGCTGTTACGCGATAGAGCTTACAGAGATTACGCCCCTGCACTACTTAGAGCGGAACACTGCTCAAACATACTCCCCCTCAGTATCTAAAACTCTCCTTATCCGATAAGGAGGTCAGCGCTGTTTTTCAGAAAATAAAGGGGAGTATGTAGTAATTCAATCTCAAAAAACGTGTCCCGGGTCTTGAGTCCGCTTCAGAACTGCAGTGTTTTCACGCCTGTTTCCGTACCCAGCAGGCAAACATTCGCCCCCTGGCGGGCAAACAGACCTACCGTCACCACGCCGACGATATTATTGATCAACGCTTCCAAGCCTACCGGATCAGCAATCTGCAAACCGTGCACATCGAGAATCATATTGCCGTTATCAGTAATCAGCGGTTGCCCATCTTTCAGGCGCAAGCGGGCTTCGCCACCAATAGCATTCAGTTTGCGAGCCACCACGGTGTGCGCCATCGGAATCACTTCCACCGGCAACGGAAAGCGCCCCAGCTGATCAACCAGCTTGGAACCATCTGCAATGCAGATAAATTTTTCGGCAACCGAGGCAACAATTTTCTCGCGTGTCAGTGCAGCGCCCCCGCCCTTAATCATTGCGCCCTGCGGAGTAATTTCATCGGCGCCATCAATATACACGGGCATGGAAGTGACTTCGTTCAAATCCAGCACGGTAATGCCATGACTGCGCAGACGCGCAGCCGTTGCTTCAGAAGAGGCGACTGCCGCCTTGATTTTATGTTTAATCTTCGCCAGTTCATCGATAAAAAAATTGGCGGTCGAACCCGTGCCGACGCCGACAATTTCATTTTCCACCACATAGGCAACAGCTGCCTGAGCGACAGCGCGTTTCAGTTCATCCTGAGTCATGTTGTTTCCAATCGTGCATGGACTTCGCAGTCCGGATTCATCAAATGTGCGGCATT
This sequence comes from Cognatundibacterium griseum, assembly GCF_014284195.1. Taxonomy (GTDB): domain Bacteria; phylum Pseudomonadota; class Gammaproteobacteria; order Burkholderiales; family Burkholderiaceae_D; genus Undibacterium; species Undibacterium griseum. The sequence continues at coordinate 518,610 of NZ_JACOGC010000002.1, read as the reverse complement.
GTACCGGATCGTGCGCCGGCTGCGCTCAGACCGGCCACAACGGTGCCTCATCCATCAACGCAATCTGCTCGCGCAATTCCAGGATCCTGTCCTGCCAGTAGTGCTGCGTATTGAACCATGGAAAAGCGACGGGAAATGCGGGGTCGTTCCAGCGCTGTGCCAACCAGGCGGAATAATGCAACAGACGCAGGGTACGGAGTGCCTCAATCAAATAGAGCTGGCGACTGTCAAATTCATAAAAATCTTCATAACCCGCCAGAATATCCGTCAACTGAGCCTGCATCTCGGCACGCGAACCAGATAGCAGCATCCATAAATCCTGTATTCCTGGCCCCATACGACTGTCATCAAAATCGACAAAATGCGGCCCGGCCTGCTCTCCGTCGCTCACCCATAAAATATTCCCCAGATGGCAATCCCCATGCAGGCGCAATAACGGCACATCGCCCGCCCGCTCATAACAGCGCGCCACGCCATCCAGCGCCTGTTGCGAAACACTGCGGTAAGCCTCCTGCAAATCCACAGGAATGAAATCATGCTGCAATAACCATGTGCGCGGCACCACACCGAAATGATGCGGGTCAATCGACGGGCGATGCACGTAGGAGCGGGTCGCGCCACAGGCATGAATGCGTCCGATCAGGCGTCCGATCCATTCCAGCGTGGCAGCATCGCCGGTTTCCGGCGCCCGCCCGCTCTGACGCGCAAACAGCGAAAAGCGGTAATGCTGATAATGATACAGTCCCTGACCATGACGGTCGCGCATTGCCGGCACCACCGGAATTTCCTGTGCGACCAGTTCCTGCACAAACTGATGCTCCTCCAGAATGGCCTGATCCGTCCACCGTTGCGGCCGGTAAAATTTTGCAATCAACGGCGCGCCATCTTCCAGTGCAATCTGGTACACCCGGTTTTCATAACTGTTCAATGCCAGCAAACGGCCGTCGCAGCGAAAGCCGCAATGCTCCACGGCGTCAAGCACGCACTCCGGTGTCAGTCCACTGAAAGAACCGGCCTGACTGGCGATCTGATTTTCTTTATCCATGCGCATTATTGTACGTGCTTCTCAAGAACAAACCGCATCTTACCCGTCGCCCGGGACGTTTCATTTGCACACAAAACTGCTGCACAGCATCCTCACAAAGCGCTACACTGCCGGTATTTTGATTTCCATTCAGGTATGACCATGCATCTCGACGAACCTCTGAGCGACAAAGAATTCAACGAACTCGACAAATTCCTCATGTCCGACAAAGTGGGAGATGACGGCATGACGATGGATGCCCTGCACGGCTATCTGACGGCCATCGCGCTTGGACCGGAAATGATTCCGATGGCCGAGTGGTTGCCACTGGTGTGGGGCCTGCCGGATCAGGCGCAACCGCAATTTAAAAACGATAAAGAAATGCAGCGCATCATCAACCTGATCGCACGTTTCATGAATGAAATCCAGATTACCTTTGAAGTGGCGCCCCAGGAATATGAGCCATTGTTTTGCGTCATGGAGCAAAATGGCAAGGAACTGATTGACGGCGAAACCTGGGCGTGGGGCTTTTGGGAAGGCATGCAATTGCGCGCCGACGCGTGGGAAGCTGCCTGGGAATCCACCGAAATCGGTCCGTTGCTGCAGCCGATTTATCTGCTGGGCGCGGAAGAAATCAAGGAAGACGAATTGCAATTCGTCGATACGCCGGAAAAGTGTCACGCGCTGGCGCTGAATGTTGAAACTTCAATTCCGGCAATCCGCCGTTTCTGGGCGCCATTGCGTAAATCCGGTGTCACAACAGTAAAACGGGATGTGCCGAAAACAGGTCGTAATGACCCTTGCCCCTGCGGCAGCGGCAAAAAATTCAAAGCCTGCTGCGGCGCAGAACCAACCCTGCACTAAACAAGATTCACAACACAGACCAGCTGATGAGACAGAGGCGCTGACATGATGAAAGCTGAATACACAATCTGCTTCCCAGACACCGCAGCTCCTCACCTGCATCACTTGCTGGCCAGCGAAGGCGGTATGCCGGTACAACAGGCTGGAGCGCTGCGTTATGATTTTTTGTCGTCCGCTGCCTCTGGGCAAATGCCTGCCGCCACTGCCCGCCTGACCAGCAATGGTCTGACTTTGCACATATTCCACGAGGAAGGGCATGCCTGGGCCGGCCGGCTGATTGCAGCACTGGTCCGGGAATTGGGCCAGATCCAGATTATCTATCCTGCATAACCATCCCCACTCCAGCACATAGATTTACCAGTAACAGGCTTGCCGTTTCTGAGGGAAACCTCTAGGACAATTCTGTGCAGCGACTTCTGCGCATGGTATTTTCCACTTTTATTTTTCCCTTTCCGGTGATTCCCATGAGCTTACAAGACCAGTTTACTCAGGCATTGGCTGACTCCAAAAATTTACCTGAACGCCCTGACAATATGACACTGCTGAAGATTTACGCCTTATACAAACAGGGCAGCAGTGGTGACGCCAATGGAGACCGTCCGGGCATGACAGACTTTGTCGGAAGGGCCAAATTCGATGCCTGGGCAAATCTGAAAGGCACCTCTCAGGAAGCTGCGATGCAGCAGTATGTGGACCTGATTGCATCGCTCAAATAACAGATTCAGATAACGCCGCCCGGATCAGCCGGGCCGGCCGTCGATTATTTCAGTGTCAGCAGGTTCGGTGGCGTGGCACCGGTCAATCCGGCAATCAGATTATCTGCTGCACATTGCGCCATTGCCAGCCGCGTTTTTTCCGATGCGCTGGCAATGTGGGGGGTCAAGACCACATTATCGAGGGTTAAAAAGTCCGGATGAAACTTTGGTTCATTTTCAAAGACATCCAGACCAGCCGAAGCAATCTGCTTTACTTTTAACGCAGCAATCAAGGCGGCATCATCGACAATTCCGCCACGCGCCAGATTGGTCAGGGTTGCGGTCGGCTTCATCATTCCCAGTTCGGCCGCACCAATGGTATGGTGCGATGCAGGTGAGTAAGGCAGCACCAGAATCACATGGTCAGCCTGACGTAACAGCTCCTCTTTCCCGGCATAAACGGCATGATTGGCTGCCAGCTCCTGTTCCGGACTCAGACGGGAACGGTTGTGATACAGGACTTTCATATTAAACCCCATCGAACGCCGGGCAATCGCCTGGCCGATACGTCCCATGCCGATAATACCTAACGTGGCACCATGCAGATCGGGGCCGAGAAAATAATCATAACGCCATTTCGTCCATTTCCCCTCCCGCAACCAGTGCTCAGCCTCAGTAATTCGGCGTGCTGCAGCCATCATCAACGCCCACCCGAAATCCGCCGTCGTCTCGTTCAGCACATCCGGCGTATTACTGGCCATCACACCGTGTGCATGACAAGCGGCCAGATCAATATTGTCATAGCCGACCGCCATGTTGGCGACCATTTTCAGGCCAGATACTTGCTGCAACAGGTCTTCATTAATCCGCGCACTGGCTGTCGTTAAAGCGCCCTGCTTTCCCTGCAACCGGGTAGCCAGCTCTGCTGGCGTTAAAATGTGATCATCCTGATTGGATTCAACTTCAAAATACTGGCGCAAACGCTCCAGTACCTGTGGAAAAACGGCACGCGCTACCAAGATGGCTGGTTTCATACATGCTCCCTAAGCAGAAAAAATAATTTGGAAAAAGATATTAACGCCGAAAAGGAATTTTTCCGCATTTCTGCCACTGAGATCAAAAATTTCATCTCTGTCATTATTCTGGATGATGAATTTCATCAGTAGTGACACACATCAAAGTCTGGCCAGGAAATTTTGATTACAATTTCATACTGGATAATCCTTCTTGCAGAAAGCCGGCATCCATCCGACACCTCAGTCCGTATTTGCTTATGCGCAAATGATATAAGCCTGATTTGTGAGAACGGTTAAATTGCCTTAAAATACAAGGCTTTGCAGCCTTGGTCAGCTTTTTCTGCCATCCGACTGCACCGAAACCCCGAATTTTTTAGATTGGACTGTTATGACCCACGTTGTGACCGAATCCTGCATCCGCTGCCGCTATACCGATTGCGTGGATGTCTGCCCAGTGGACTGCTTCCGTGCTGGCCCCAATTTTCTCGTTATCGATCCTGATGAATGCATCGATTGCGCCGTCTGTGTGGCTGAGTGCCCGGCAAACGCTATTTTTGCCGAAGAAGATGTGCCGTCTGATCAGATCAAGTTCATCAAGATCAATGCCGAACTGACGCGCAACTGGCCATCCATTACCAAAACCGTTGCGCCGTTGCCGGACGCGGATGACTGGAAAGACGTGAAAGATAAGCTGCAATATCTGGAACGTCCATAATCAGTCCGGCTGCCAGCAGCAACTGATGTACTCAATTTAAGCATTATCAGAAATGACTCGTCGTATGGAAAATAAACAAACTACTCAGGCAAATGGCGTAATCGAAGCGGATGCCGTCATCATTGGTGCAGGTCCGGTTGGCCTGTTTCAGGTATTCGAACTGGGCCTGCTCGAAATCAAAGCCCACGTTATCGACTCTTTGCCTGTGGTCGGCGGACAATGTGTGGAGCTGTATCCGGACAAGCCGATTTACGACATCCCGGCCGTTCCGGTCTGCACAGGTCAGGAACTGACTGACAACCTGCTCAAACAGATTGAACCGTTTGAACCAACATTCCATCTCGGTCAGGAAGTCACACTGGTGCAACGCCGCGAAGATTCGCGTTTTGACGTGGAAACATCCACAGGTACGCGTTTCATCACCAAGACGATCTTCATCGCTGCTGGCGTTGGCTCTTTCCAGCCACGCACTTTGAAAGTAGAAGGCATTGAGGCATTTGAAGGAAAGCAGGTTTTTTACCGCGTCAAGGATCCAAGCCAGTTTCATGGCAAAAACCTGGTAATCTGCGGCGGCGGCGACTCAGCACTGGACTGGGCGCTGAATCTGGTTGGCAAGGCTGAATCTGTGGTTCTGCTTCATCGCCGCGAAGATTTCCGTGCTGCACCGGCATCCGTCGCCAAGATGAAAGAGCTGTGTGACAACTATGAAATGCAACTGACCATCGGCCAGGTGACCGGCATTGAGACAAAGGATGACCAGCTTTCAGAAATCAAGGTAACCGGTGCTGACGGTGTAACACGCCGCATGCCATTAGATACTTTGCTGGTATTTTTCGGCCTGTCTCCAAAGCTCGGACCAATCGCAGAATGGGGTCTGGAGATTGAGCGCAAGCAGTTGAAAGTCATGGACACTGAAAAGTTTGAAACTAATGTGCCAGGTATTTTCGCCGTTGGTGACATCAACACTTACCCCGGTAAGAAAAAACTGATCCTGTCCGGCTTCCACGAAGCCGCACTGGCCGCATTTGGTGCTGCACCGTATATTTTCCCTGAAAAGAAAATTCACATGCAGTACACCACGACTTCTCCGAAGCTGCATAAGATTCTTGGTGTCGATACACCAGTATTTGATTAAGCCCGGCTCTGCCCCATAAAAAAAGCGCGAAGCATCCTTCGCGCTTTTTTTACAGCTGGTCAATCAGGCTATTTACACATCGTCAGTCCGGTTGAGAATCGTGGTAAGTTTTTGCGATTTCCGCGAAGTCGTCAGCAACTACCAGAAAAGCATCCACGACATCAGGATCAAAGTGTCGTCCGCGCGCCTCCTGGATCTGAACGATGGCTTCGGCATGCGTGTAAGTGCCATCGTAATCGCGCTCGGAGATCAGGGCATCATAAGCATCAGCTACCGCCATAATGCGCGCTGAAACCGGAATCTGCTCACCACACAAGCCTTCGGGATAACCCGTGCCATCCCATTTTTCCTGATGCGAATACGTAATTTCACGGGCAAATCTTAAAAACTCATTACTGCCCCCCAGATACTTTTCGACCGATAAAATCGTTTCACGACCGTGCCAGGTATGCTGCTTCATCAGATCGAATTCTTCCGGCGTCAATTTTCCCTCTTTCAACAAGACGCTATCCGGAATACCAATCTTCCCAATGTCATGCAAGGGCGCTGATTTATACAGCAACGTGATATTGGCTTCGGACAGCTCATGACAAAAGCGCGGATGCTGGCTCAGCTGATGTGCCAGCAATGTCACATAGGCCTGTGTGCGCCGGATATGGCTGGCAGTTTCATTATCACGCGCCTCCCCCAACAGCGCCATTGCCATGATGATGGCGTCCTGCAAACGCCCCAACTCCTCGGTCCGCTTCTCCACCAGACGTTCCAGATAGACATTCTGATTGCGCAATAGCTGGCGCGCACGGATCAGATTCAGCTGCGTTGCCACCCGCGCCTGAACAATCGCAGGACTGATCGGCTTACCGATATAATCCACGGCCCCCAAGCGCAGTCCCAGTTCCTCATCCTTTGCCTGACTGCGCGCCGTCAGGAAAATTACCGGAATATCTGCTGTCACCAGCTCAGATTTCAGGCGCCGGCAAGTTTCATAACCATCCATTTCCGGCATCATCACATCCAGCAAAATCAGATCAGGATGCGGTCTCTGCCCTGCGATCTGCAAAGCCTTCACACCACTGGTGGCGATCCTGACTTTGTACTGCTCCTTTAATAAACCTGATAACAGGGAAATATTATCGGGTGTATCGTCAACAATCAGGATTACCGGTCGGCTATCGCCAGTTAACTCCGTGGATATTGGATGGCTCATGTTTTTGTTATTTTCAAAATATGTCAGGTTTTGCTTCTAGTACGTTACGTGTGACGCACCGTTGCCTCGCTGAGACCATGCTGCGCTATTCCTTGTCTCAGATAATTTAGCGCAAGATCAAAGTCGAATTGTTTCGCGGCCCGCATGATCTGCTTATGCAACTCGGCTCCGAGTGCCTGGACAATCACATCCGAAGACTCCACCAGAAAATCGACCGCCTCCCCATCGTATTCGCTTAACAACTGCTCACATTGCCGCAAAGTACTCAATAGAATCTGGCGCTGATAAACCTGCGGAGAACCCGTGGCATCCTGCGTCACGGTGTCACGAAATTGCTTTCCTAAAAAAACTTGAATTGAAGCACGGGTTTTCTGCAGCTGCAAATCACATAATTGAAACTGCCGGTCGACATGCAAACCATATTCCCGCGCCCGCAAATACTGCTCCAGCACATCCGCTTCCTGCCGTACAGTTGTGGCGGCAATCAATGCAGCGACACCTTTTAAAGTATGAATCAGCCGTTCGGCCTGCTCCTGATCACCCGCCTGATGCATCTGGACTGCCTTCGCAACAGCATCATGCTGATCGTCACAAAAACGCCTCAGCAATTCCATGTATAAATCTGCATTTCCCAGTGTGCGCTGCAGGCCTTCGTCCACATCGACCATCTCGATGGACAGCACATGATTTCCCGCGACATCTTCAGCGGTCAGCACTGTATTTTCCGTGATAAACTGAGGACACCAGTGCGAAATCATGTCGTACAGCGCTGCAGGGGTGATGGGCTTGGCCAGATGTGCGCTCATGCCAGATTCTTTGCAACGTGCAATCTCGTCCAGCATGGCGTGCGCAGTCATGGCGACAATCGGCAGCCCCTCGTAGGCAGGCCGGCTACGTATCATTCGTGTGGCGTCATGACCATCCAGTACCGGCATCTGCACGTCCATGAACACCATCCCGTAATAATCCGGATGTTCCTGGAGCAGCATTTCCAGTGCAGCTTCGCCATTTTCAGCGACATCCACCTGAATACCGCCCGCCTCCATCAGTTCACAGGCAATCTGCTGATTCATCTGATTGTCCTCGGCCAGTAAAACGCGTAGTCCTGCATATTGAGGAACCCTGATCGCCTGCTTATGTCCGGGCTTCTCTAATGGCTTCGAATACAAGGCCGTTATACAATCCAGGACCTGGATAAATCGAACCGGTTTAGGTAAAAATGCATCAGGCATCATCACGTCAGCCCTATGACTCGCCTCTTCCCGTCCATGCATTCCCATCAGGACAAATGCAGGCATAGTCTCAAGCAACTGTCCGCGCTTCAGGGTGTCAATCCATGTCAGACCATCCATTGCCGGCATATTCAGATCCACAAACACCAGATCATAAGGATCGTCGTTATCCACAATCTGCATCATTTGAATCGCGGGAGCAGCTTCCTGCGCCACATCAACGCGTGCTCCCAATAACTCCAATTCATCACGTAACACGTTGGCGGCAAGCGCATTATCATCAACAATCAGAATCCGTTTATGACGGATCAACTCAGTATGTGCCGGAGTCCTGACATCAGGGGACAAACCAAAACCCAGGTAAAAACGGACACAGGTTCCAAGCCCGGATTCACTTTCCAGATTAATCTGACCACCCATCAATTCAACGACACGCCGGGAAATTGACAGACCAAGACCTGTGCCGCCAAATTTCCGGGTGGTAGATTCATCCGCCTGGCTGAATGGCTGAAATAAGCGCTGCATTTGCTCCGGCGTCATGCCGATACCGGTATCGCGTATCTCAAATTGAAGCTGCAGCTGTCCCTCGCTCACTACCTGATGCCGGCATCTGACATACACTTCACCATGCTGAGTAAATTTGACTGCATTATTAATCAGATTGATCAATATCTGTCCCAGGCGCAGCGCATCACCACATAAGGCGCGAGGGATTTGCTGCGGGACATCGAAAATCAGCTCCAGTCCTTTTTCATAGGCTTTATCTGCGGTAATTGCGCACACATTTTCCAGAACCTCATCGAGGTTAAATACTGTATTTTCAATATGCAGCTTTCCCGCTTCGACTTTGGAAAAATCCAGAATGTCGTTAATGACGCCCATCAGCGACAAGCCGGCCTGATGAATCTTCTCCAGATAATCTTTTTGTTTCGGGCTTAATTCGGTTCTGAGCGCCAGATGTGCCATACCGATGATGGCGTTCATAGGAGTACGGATTTCATGGCTCATATTCGCCAGGAAGATAGACTTTGCCTCCGTGCTTTCCTCTGCATGACGGCGTGCCCGCTCTGCCTCTTTTAACTCATTCTGCATCTGTATGGTCTGCAAACGCATCTGTTCAGCCATACTCTGTTGTAACTGCAGCTCCAGACATTTGCGCTCGGTGACATCGGAAATGAAGGATAAATTGGCAGGTTGCCCCTCCCAGTCGATCAGTACAGAAGATAATTCCACCCAGCTCATTTTTTCGACCGCAGGATTCAGCATCCGGCATTGAAAATGCGGGGCAACCATTTCCCCCCTCAAACAACGCAGATCATAATCCTGTACCGCCAAACGGTCGCCTTCAAAAATCAGGTCAGCAAAGTTGTGTGCCAGCAGAGAATCCGGTTCGCGTGCAGTCAACTTATATATCTGAGGATTGGCAAAAACAATTTTCTGATTCTGGACGACCATGATGCCTTCAGACGCATGATTCACCAGTTGGCGATAATGCTTCTCAGACCTGTTCAAATCTGCTTCAAGCTGGCGACGGGCAGAAATATCCATGACAACCCATACCGTTCCATGCGAAAGATCATTTTGATCAACAGCTCGTCCGGAAAAGTGTGCCCAGAACAAATCGCCATCTGCACGACGCATCTGTAATTCAGCCTCAAACGACTCACCTCTGAGTACCGCAGCACTGACCGCTTCTCCCGATTCAAGATACGATGTCCTGGAAGGGTAATAAGGTTCCAGTGATGCGCCCAGAATCTGCCCGCGATCCACACGAAAAATTTGGCAAAGCGGTGTATTAGCCCATTGTACCCGGCCCTGATTATTCAGAAATACCATCCCGACGATCGAATTTTCCAGAATTGTTTCGCGCTCGGACAGCATTCTCTTCAATTCAACGTCCAGCGCCCTGCGTTCCGCCATCGCGTCTTCAGCCAAACGGCGCGCCAACTCCGCCTGCTTCAGTTCATTTTTAATACGCAGAGTCTGCACATGCACGCGCGTGGCCTGCCCCTGCGCTTTGGCAAATAATTCCAGGTAACGCTGCTGTTCCTTAAATCCTTCTTCCCACTGCCCCAGCTCAGCAAAAATATCGATTAATTCCCGGATGGCGCGCAATGGAATGTAGATGTATCCCTGAATGCCATTTTCATCAATCGCGCGACGCAGATCATGAATTGCCTCAGGAAAACGTTTGTGACGCCAGTGCAGATGCCCGCTGACCCATCGGGTATAAGGCTTTAAGGGTTTATCCTCATAGCTGTCACTCAGGTTCTGGGCAATGGCATTTAAACGATCAGCCTCTTCGAGCTGTCCGCGCATAGCCAGCGTATAGGCTGCAATCGAAAAACAGAAAGCACGACTGGCGGCGTCCGGATAATGCGCCTGGCTGTTTTCACCGATATAGTCAACAATCCCGAGGTAGGCCTCCTCATATTTATCCAGTGCAATTTTGCATAATGCATACATGGTTGAAATAAATGGTGCCAGCCAGCGCTCATTCGACTGAATCGCAATCGCCCGCGCCTCCTGCAACAGTGGCTCTGCATCTTCAGCATTACCGGAGATATAAAAAATCTCTCCCAGATTAGCCATCACCTGAGAAACCCGGTTCAGGATATTCAGGCGCTGCGCCTGCTCAAGAGCCATGTAGAAATGCCGGATGCCCTCTTCGGTAAAACCCAGCTCCTGCGATAAGATGCCAAGAAGATTAAAAATCAGCACCGACAGGCGGTGATCCCCTTCTGGTAAGAGAGGCAAAATTTTGGTGTGACATAACGAATACGCCTGCTCCGACATACCGTGCCGGCGCCAGACTGCCACCGTACCCAGCATGGAAAATGCCAGCCCCTCTTTATCACCAACCAGCTCAAACATAACGGATATACGCTCAAACTCAGGCTCGGCCTGAGCCAGGCGCCCATCAAAGAAATCCGCGAAAGCAAACAACAACTCGGCAAAAGTTCCCATGACGGGCAAGCGGTGACTCACGGCGCTTTGCCGCAACCGGGATGCAATGATGCGCCCTTCTTCCGGCGAGTCCCGCATCAGGTCAAATGCTGCAAAACAACTCTCACGCATCTGAGCATCGGAAAGTTCAAAATCATTGCCCATACTTCACGAATCCTCTATCCAGAACGGTATTTGCCAGTTTGCCTGATATTTAGCAGGATTACATTTTAACCAATTATTTAACATTAATTTGCATGAAGGTAACGATCCGCAACATCCACAAGCACAAAAATATAAAATCTGGTTTATGATGCATTGCAATACAGGTCAATATTTGTACGTGTAGCAAAAAGACAACGTACAACGCTGTTGTCATATCAATCTGTTACTCAACGGAATTCTCGTGTTTCCTAGGAAGATATCATCATGCTCTATCAACTCCATGAATTGAATCGTGCTTTTCTGAATCCATTAACCCAATGGGCGGAAGCGTCTTCCAAATTATTCACGAACCCGATTTCCCCGCTTGCACACACTCCGTATGCACAGAGAATTGCCGCCGGATATGAACTGATGTTTCGTTTGGGAAAAGATTACGAAAAACCCGAATTTGGCATTACCTCAACGACCATAGATAAACAAACGGTCGAAGTCACCCAGATCAGTGCGATCATTAAACCTTTTTGCAAGTTATTGCACTTTAAAAAGGTCTTGAACGACAAGGATTTCAACAAACTCAAACAACCCAAAGTACTGGTAGTGGCGCCATTATCAGGCCATCATGCGACATTGCTGCGCGATACCGTCAAAGGATTGCTGCCGCAGCATGATGTGTACATCACCGACTGGACCGATGCGCGCATGGTGCCGCTGTCCGAAGGTGAATTCCACCTGCATGACTACATTTACTATGTACAGGACTTCATCCGGGAACTCGGGCCGGATGTTCACGTGATTTCCGTGTGCCAGCCTACTGTGCCGGTACTTGCGGCAATCGCCTTGATGGCAACAGATAATGACCCCAAGTTGCCGAAGACCATGACAATGATGGGCGGACCGATTGACCCGCGCAAGTCTCCCACTCAGGTCAATAATCTCGCCACAGAAAAAAAATATTCTTGGTTTGAAAATACCGTTATTTACAGCGTACCGGCAAATTACCCGGGTTATGGCCGCAAAGTTTACCCCGGCTTTTTGCAACATGCCGGCTTCGTGGCAATGAATCCTGATCGCCACGCGCAAAGCCACTGGGACTACTACCAGCATCTGGTGCAAGGTGATGATCAGTCAGCGGAACAACATCGTAAATTTTATGATGAATACAATGCGGTTCTGGACATGCCGGCAGACTACTATCTGGAGACAATTAAAACCGTTTTTCAGGAATTTCACTTACCTAAAGGCACCTGGGAAGTCGAGGGCAGACTGGTTCGTCCGCAAGATATCAAAACTGTCGCGCTATTTACTGTTGAGGGTGAACTGGACGATATCTCAGGCCCCGGACAAACACAGGCCGCTCATGAACTGTGCACCAGCATACCTGCCAGCATGAAGCAGGATTTCGTCGCCCCCGGCTGCGGGCATTATGGAATTTTCTCAGGTCGTCGCTGGCGTGAAATTATCTGCCCGAAAATCGGAGAATTCATCAAGCAACACGCCTGATCCTCACCGCTTCAGCAAAGCCACCGTGCAAGGCCGGTGGCTTTTTTATTTGTGATTCACCGCATTTGAGTGGATAATCTGTCCTTCTTCAGTTGTGGTCGCCATTGCTGTGTCTATTCCCCTCGTTACACAAATTGAACATCTACTACCGCAGACTCAATGCACCAAATGCGGTTTCCCCTCCTGCCATGAATATGCCTCAGCCATTGCGCACGGTGCGGCTGGTTACAATCAATGCCCTCCCGGTGGACAAGAAGGCGTGGTCCGGCTGGCGACATTATTGCAACAACCCGTTATTCCTCTGAACATCCGCCACGGGGAAGAACGAGAGCGGCCACTGGCCGTGATTGAAGAAGCTTACTGTATAGGATGCACGCTCTGCATTCAGGCCTGTCCGGTAGATGCGATCATCGGCGCGCCGAAACAGATGCACAGCATCATTCCGGATCTGTGTACTGGCTGCGACCTGTGTGTTGCTCCGTGCCCGGTTGATTGCATCACCATGGTGCCAGTGACTGCCGGTCAAACCGGCTGGGCTGCCTGGTCTCAACCGCTGGCAGATCAGAGCCGCCGTCAGTTTGAAACCCGCAACCGGCGTCTTGTCAGGGAAAAAGCCGAGAATGAAGACCGGCTGGCTGCCAAAGCTGCTGCCAAATTAAAAGCCCTCGAGGACGAAGCCACATCCAATGAGGCAGAGCGTCTGGCGAAAGAACGTAAAAAAAGTATTATTACGGCAGCCATTGAACGCGCCCGCCTCAAAAAAATCGCAGCAGAATCCGGAAAAACTGAGCCATGAATGCGGAAAAACGTCACGCCATTTTTACACGCTTGCAACAAGCCAATCCGCACCCGACTACGGAACTCGAATACACCTCACCATTTGAATTACTGATTGCTGTTTTATTGTCGGCACAGGCAACCGATGTTTCGGTCAACAAAGCCACCCGGCTGCTGTATCCGGTTGCTAATACACCGGAAAGCATCTATGCGCTTGGCGTGGACGGACTGATTCCATATATACAAACGATTGGCCTGTTCCGAACCAAAGCAAAGAACGTCATTGAAACATGCAGACTGCTGATCACAGAACACCACGGCGAGGTACCCCGCAACCGCGAAGTGCTGGAAACGCTGCCTGGGGTTGGCAGGAAAACTGCTAACGTCGTCATGAATACCGCATTCGGAGAACCGACAATTGCGGTTGATACGCACATCTTCCGCGTCGCCAACCGCACGGGTCTGGCACCGGGTAAAAATGTGGATGTCGTCGAAGAAAAATTGATGAAATTCGTTCCGAAAGAATTCAGACAGGATGCGCATCACTGGCTGATTTTACATGGCCGCTATACCTGCATTGCCCGGAAACCCAAATGCTGGAACTGCATGATTGCAGATTTATGTGAATTCAAACAAAAAACGCCCCTGCCGGATAATGCGTAGGGGCGACGAATAAAAAGCGATCGGCAACTACTCAGATAATACGGCAAGCCTCATCAAAACTCAGACGTGGGGAGCGCGGATAGAGCTTTTCAGGATTACCGTAACCCAGGTTGCAAATGAAATTCACCTTTATTGTGCTGTCCGCAAAAAAAGTGGCATTTATCTTTTCAGGATCAAAGCCGGACATCGGTCCGCAATCCAGCCCGACCGCGCGTGCAGCCAGCATCATGTAAGCACCTTGCAGGGAAGAATTGCGGAAAGCAGTGGCCTCAATCAGACCCGCATTCCCCACAAACCATGAGCGTGCATCTGCGTGGGGAAACAGCACTGGCAGCTTGTCATAAAACGCCATATCCATCCCGATGATTGCCGTTACTGGCGCAGATTTTGTTTTTTCTACATTCCCCTCCGCCATGCAGGACAGTAATTTCTGTTTTTCCTCGGCGGAGCGGACAAAGACAATACGGGCCGGCGAGGTATTCGCCGATGTGGCACCCCATTTCATCAGATCATACAACTGGTGCAGTTGCGCATCCGATACCGGTTTATCAAGCCATCCATTATGGGTACGTGCAGCATTAAACAATGTATCCAGCGCATCTTTAGTCAGCATATCATTTCCTCTCTCAAGAACTTATCATGGGGGACATCCATTCGGGGCGAATATAACAGATTGGCGACTGATGTCATGCCCTGAATGCGATTTCCTTTTACAATACCAACCGGTTTCGCTTTTTACAGTCATTATTTTATGTTCACCCCAAGTCAGCACGACGTCAGACGCTTTTTCTGTGAGACTTATCAAAAAACACAGAAGCACGGAATTTTGACCCCAATGGAAACCATTGCCTCAGGCTGGATAGCACAACATCCGGAGTATCATGATGCGCTCGCTGATACAGAGGCCGCGCTTCAGGCGGATTACAGCGTGGATCAGGGAAAAACTAATCCCTTCTTACATTTATCAATGCATCTGACTATTGCCGAGCAGATTTCAGTGGATCAACCCAAGGGAGTCAGGGCAGCTTTTCAGCAACTGGCGCATCAGTTCAATTCTGAACATGAAGCACATCATCAGATCATGGAAGCATTGGGAGAAATGATCTGGACATCTCAACGCACCGGACTCCCTCCGGATGGGCAGTCGTATATCGAGGCGCTGCAAATGCGTTGCCGCTAAAAATAAAAAGGCCACGTTCAACGTGGCCTTTTTATGCTGGTCAGAATGATTTATTTTTTCAGCACCAGGCTGCCAGGCAGACTGTGAAGATAAGCTGCGACATCCTGAATATCCGTATTGGACAAGGCTTTCGCCTGAGCACCCATAATGGCATTTCCGCGACCATTTGGCCCATCTGTTCCACGCTGATAAGCTTTCAGCGCTTCAGCAATATAATCTGCATGCTGTCCCGCCAGTTTCGGATAATTTGGATCGATCGGTGAACTGAAATCCTTACCATGGCAGGAAGCACAGTTATTTTTTTCTGCAACAGCCTTACCAGCCTCAACATTACCCGCAGCAAATGCCGGGGAAGCCAATATTGACAAAAGCAATGCCGGCAACAAGATTTTTTTCATCATGAGTCCCCTGTATTTTTATTTTTGTTGTGAATAATATGCCGCAAGATCAGCCACATCCTGATCGGACAGACTGCCGGCAATGCCACGCATTGTCGGGTGCTTACGCTCGCCTTTCTGATAGGCCTTGAGTGCACCTTCGATGTACTTTGCCGACTGGCCGCCAATCATCGGCACCTGGTAGACCTCTGGAAAAGTAGACTTGTAGCCAGGAATCGCGTGACAACCAATACACATCGCGATTTTCTTTTCGGCTGCATCTTTCGCATTGCCAACAACTTCTGCCGCTACTGCAGCATGCGCGAGGCTCGCCATAGCGAGAATTGCAAACAGTTTTTTCATAGGAGCAAGTAGAGATTAAACAAACAGATCAATGAAGACAACACTTTGACATAACGCATCATTTTATCTGATCAAGATCAAAATAGCGTAAAAAAAGGCAGAATGATGACAAGTATTTGCAGTTCAGACACACTTCGTCCAGCCATCCAGAGCACACATCTCTGCCCTGACCGGTAAAAAAAGAACATCCGTTCACCTGATCCGGAATTCTCGCTTATACTCAGAAAATACGCAGAAAACTTTGATCAACCTGTCCTGATTCTGATCCATGACGCAGACTACACATTCCCCACGCTTTGACGGAGCAGACAACTACGTTGCTACCGATGATTTAAAACTTGCCGTGAATGCCGCTTTGAAACTGCAGCGCCCTTTGCTGATCAAGGGTGAACCCGGAACCGGCAAAACCATGCTCGCGGAAGAGGTTGCTGCTGCGCTGAACATGCCTTTATTGCAGTGGCATATTAAATCCACGACTAAAGCACAGCAGGGACTGTATGAATACGATGCCGTCTCCCGCCTCAGAGATTCACAACTGGGCGACGAGCGGGTGAAAGATATTCATAATTACATTGTAAAAGGCGTCTTGTGGCAGGCATTTACGTCTGAGCAGCCAGTTGTTCTGCTGATTGACGAAATTGACAAGGCAGACATTGAATTTCCCAATGATTTGCTGCGCGAACTGGACCGGATGGAGTTCTACGTTTATGAAACGCGGGAAATGGTCCGTGCGAAACATCGGCCATTAGTCATTATCACTTCCAACAATGAAAAAGAATTGCCGGATGCTTTTTTACGGCGCTGCTTTTTCCATTACATTAAATTCCCGGACAAGGAAACAATGCAAAAAATCGTGGACGTACACTTTCCACGACTGAAAGCGGACTTGCTGACTCATGCGCTGCAAACTTTTTATGAGGTACGCGATGTCGCTGGTCTCAAAAAGAAACCTTCCACGTCAGAATTTATTGACTGGCTGAAATTGCTACTGGCAGAAGATATTCCAGCCGAAGCGCTGCGCAGCAAGGATAACAAGACCATCGTGCCTCCCCTGCATGGCGCCCTGCTGAAAAATGAGCAGGATGTACATCTGTTTGAACGCCTGGTGTTTATGTCGCGCACCAACCGCTGAGCAAAACAAACAAAACAAACGCCACATAAAAAAAGCACTGCCATGCAGTGCTTTTTTATTTACCGGTAATGATACGGACATCATTATCTTTCAATGCTGTCCGCCTTCTTCGCTACAAACACAGCTTTGGCGAGACTTACTGCGCCTGTTTCAACTGCTCCAGGATTGCCGGATTTTCCAGTGTAGACACATCCTGAGTAATCGCCTCGCCTTTCGCCAGAACACGCAGCAGACGACGCATAATCTTGCCTGAACGTGTTTTTGGCAGATTATCGCCAAAACGGATTTCTTTTGGTTTGGCAATCGGACCAATTTCTTTTGCCACCCAGTTACGCAACTCCGTCGCAATCTGCTTTGCTTCATCGCCAGTCGGACGGCTGCGCTTCAGCACGACGAATGCGCAGATCGCTTCGCCTGTCGTGTCATCCGGCTTACCAACCACCGCAGCTTCCGCAACCAGCGGATTGGCCACCAGTGCAGATTCGATTTCCATTGTTCCCATGCGGTGTCCCGACACATTCAGAACATCGTCAATCCGGCCTGTAATTGTGAAATAACCCGTATCCTTGTTCCGGATTGCGCCATCGCCGGCCAGATAAACCTTGCCGCCAAACTCCTCCGGGAAATAACTCTTTTTAAAGCGTTCAGGATCACCCCAGATCGTGCGGATCATGGAAGGCCAGGGGCGCTTGACAACCAGGATGCCGCCCTGACCATTTGGCAGATCGTGACCGGTTTCATCAACAATCGCCGCCATAATGCCAGGTAAAGGCAAGGTACAGGAACCGGGCACCAGCGGTGTCGCACCCGGTAGTGGCGTCATCATGTGACCACCGGTTTCGGTCTGCCAGAAGGTATCCACAATCGGACACTGGCCGCGTCCAATATGGTTGTAGTACCACATCCACGCCTCAGGATTAATCGGTTCACCAACAGAACCCAGCAGGCGTAATGACGACAGATCAAATTTATCCGGATGAATATTCGCATCGCCATCGGCTGCTTTGATCAGCGAGCGGATGGCTGTCGGCGCTGTATAGAAAATCGTTGCCCTGTGCTTTTCTATCATGCTCCAGAAACGACCCGCATTCGGGAAGGTCGGAATACCTTCAAAGACAATTTCCGTTGCGCCTGCTGCCAGCGGACCATACGTAATATACGTATGACCAGTTACCCAGCCGATATCTGCGGTACACCAGAAAATATCGGCAGGCTTGATGTCAAAGGTCCACTTCATGGTCAGGATCGCCCACAGCAGATACCCGCCGGAAGAGTGCTGAACGCCTTTTGGTTTTCCGGTAGAGCCTGATGTATAAAGGATAAACAGAGGATGCTCGGCATTGACCCAGGTAGGTTCGCATTGGTCGGACTGACCGTTAATAAGCTGATCCATCCACAGATCACGTCCCTCGACCAGATTCACAGCACCGCCGGTACGCTGATAAATCACCACATCTTTGACTTTTTCACAGTCACCCAGCGCAAGCGCTTCATCGACAATTGCCTTCAGCGGAAGATGTTTTCCGCCGCGCACCTGTTCGTCGGCGGTGATAACGGCTACGGCGCCCACATCCACGATACGCTCATGCAGGGATTTCGCAGAAAACCCGCCGAATACGACAGAATGCGTTGCACCGATACGGGCGCACGCCTGCATCGCGACCACACCTTCGACTGACATCGGCATATAAATGACTACGCGATCACCTTTACCGACACCGAGTGATTTCAGCCCATTGGCAAACTGACAGACTTTCCGGTGCAATTCCTTATAAGTGACGCGTGTGACCTCGCCACCATCCGCCTCAAAAATCAAGGCAACTTTGTCCCCCAGCCCTTTCTGCAAATTCACATCAAGGCAATTGTAGGAGACATTCATCAGGCCATCGTCAAACCACTTGTATAAAGGAGCATCCGATTCATCCAGCACCGTCTCAAATGGCTTATGCCAGTGCAGATTTTCCCGTGCCAGTTTTGCCCAGAAACCTTCGTAGTCGGCTTCAGCCTCTTGGCACAAGGCATGGTAGGCATCCATGCCGGAAATCGTGGCATTCGCGGCAAATGCTGCAGGAGGCGGGAAAACGCGGGATTCAGCTTTTACTTCGGAAGTTGCAGTGTCATGGTCTGACATGATTGTCTCCAGTTTTTATAATCTGATTGAAATCACCAACAAGGAATAGCGCAAACCTTAAACCGGGAGACTTACTCAAGCCTTACGGTTTATTTGCGGAAATACAAGAATAAACAATACCAGATAAATACCAGAAAAATCTCTCCTGAACAAAGTAGTCCACAGGAAAAAGCTGCGCACACGAGCTCGCAGCAGCATGTAAAATAGGGGGTGATTCAATTCACACTTCCCTGCTCATTTTCAGCTGCTCATGTCTCAATCACATTCCCCGCACAAGCTGTCCCCGCTCGCCAATCTCATTTTCCTGAGCCGCTGGCTGCAGTTACCGCTTTATCTCGGTCTGATTCTGGCGCAATGCGTCTATGTTTATCATTTCTGGGTTGAACTGGTGGACCTGATCGGTGCAGCGCTTGGCAATGAAGCGGCGTTGCAGCACATTCTGGATGCCGTGGCAATCGGCAATGCACGTCCGGACAAGCTGACGGAAACCACGATCATGCTCGTGGTACTCGGCCTGATTGATGTCGTGATGATTTCTAATTTGCTCATCATGGTGATTATCGGCGGTTATGAAACTTTTGTTTCGCGCCTGGGACTGGATGGCCACCCGGATCAGCCTGAGTGGCTTTCGCATGTTAATGCATCAGTACTCAAGGTCAAACTTGCCATGGCAATTATCGGCATCTCGTCGATTCACCTGCTCAAGACCTTCATCAATGCTGATCATTACAAACCCGAGACTATTCTTGCACAGACAGGTATTCATCTGGTTTTCCTGCTGTCAGCACTGGCAATTGCATATTGCGACCGGATCATGACCACCACACAGCAAATTGCAGATACGAATCACCACTGAAATGATGCCATCGTCCTTTTTCTCCATTGCCATCCGCAGCAAAAAATGCTGCGGATCAATCGCGATCCTGGAGAAAAATGAAACGGCATGATGTATTTATGCTTCCTGCACCGATCTCTGCAGGGAATTTCCGATTTTCTTTCAACCAGCCAAGAGCCATATCATGACAGTCATCAAACAAGACGATCTGATTGAATCCGTTGCAGCTGCACTGCAATATATCAGCTACTACCATCCGGCAGATTACATCGCCCACCTCGCACGCGCTTATGAAGCAGAACAGAGCCCGGCTGCGAAAGATGCCATTGCGCAGATTCTGACCAATTCCCGCATGTGCGCTGAAGGCAAGCGTCCGATCTGTCAGGACACCGGAATCGTCAACGTATTCCTTAAAATCGGAATGGGCGTACGTTTTGAAGGCTTCAGCGGTTCGATCGTCGATGCCGTCAATGAAGGTGTGCGCCGGGGCTATAATTTCCCAGACAACAAATTACGGGCTTCCATCGTGGCCGACCCGCAATTTGAACGCAAAAACACCAAGGACAATACTCCGGCTGTCGTACACATGGAACTGGTGCCGGGCAATACCGTCGATGTGAAAGTGGCCGCCAAAGGTGGGGGCTCTGAAAACAAAACCAAATTCGTGATGCTCAACCCATCCGACTCACTGGTGGACTGGGTCATGAAAACCGTGCCGACTATGGGTGCAGGCTGGTGTCCGCCAGGTATGCTGGGTATCGGTATCGGCGGCACAGCAGAAAAAGCGATGCTGATGGCGAAAGAGTCCCTGATGGATGACATCGACATGTACGAACTGAAGCAGCGCGGTCCGCAAAACAAACTGGAAGAATTGCGTATTGAACTGTGCGACAAAGTGAATGCGCTCGGCATCGGCGCACAGGGTCTGGGTGGTCTGACGACGGTACTGGATGTAAAAATCAATATGTATCCAACCCATGCCGCCTCCAAACCGGTCGCGATGATTCCGAACTGCGCAGCAACGCGTCACGCGCACTTTGTGCTCGACGGCTCCGGCCCTAGTTATATCGAACCACCAAAACTGTCCGACTGGCCAGATGTACACTGGACACCGGATACCGAAAAGTCCAAACGCGTCGATCTCAACACACTGACCAAAGAAGAAGTCGCCTCCTGGAAACCAGGGCAAACCCTGCTGCTGAACGGCAAAATGCTGACCGGTCGCGACGCTGCACACAAGCGTATTCAGGATATGCTGGCCAAAGGCGAATCCTTACCGGTCGATTTCACCAACCGCGTTATCTATTATGTGGGCCCGGTTGACCCGGTACGCGACGAAGCAGTAGGACCTGCAGGGCCGACTACGGCAACCCGCATGGATAAATTTACCGACATGATGCTGGAAAAAACCGGCCTGATCTCAATGATCGGTAAAGCGGAGCGCGGTCCGGTTGCGATCGAGTCCATCAAAAAGCATCAGTCCGCCTATCTGATGGCGGTCGGCGGTGCGGCTTACCTGGTGTCGAAAGCGATTAAATCTGCGAAAGTGGTTGGCTTTGAAGACCTCGGAATGGAAGCGATCTATGAGTTCGATGTAACAGACATGCCAGTCACAGTAGCGGTAGATTCTCAAGGCACATCGGTTCACAACACCGGTCCGAGAGAATGGCAGGCAAAGATCGGCATCATTCCGGTGAACTGATAGCGACTCATTAGTTTCGCTGCCCTGACGGTGGTAACTGACATGCTCTGTTCTGTTCGCAGACCAGAGCATGTTTTATTAATGTCTGGCAAAATTATTGCCTTATTCACTTCACGCTGACAGTTCCCCGGTATGCAGCTTTCCCCCTCCGCCCCGGTAGGCATTTTTGATTCTGGCATTGGCGGATTGTCCGTACTTCAGCATATTCACCAACTGCTGCCGCATGAAAAACTGATTTATTTCGCAGATTCCGGTTTTGCCCCCTACGGAGAAAAAAGCGAACAGACGATCGTCACGCGCTGCCAGTCGATCACAGAGTTTCTGTTGCAGCAGCACTGCAAAGCCATCGTAATCGCCTGCAATACCGCAACGGCCGCCGCCGCCCGGGTGCTGCGTGCCCAATATCCGACACAAATCCTGATTGGCATGGAGCCGGGCCTGAAACCCGCCTGCCAGCATACCCGCTCAGGCGTGGTCGGGGTGATGGCGACACAGGGAACGCTGAACAGTCTGAAGTTTCGGAATTTACGCGATCAGCTCAGTGACGCACATCAGGTCAGATTTGTGCAGCAGGCATGTACAGGGCTGGCGGATCAGATTGAAAAAGCAGAATTCAGCTCACCGAAAACCCTCGCCATGCTGGATCAATATCTGACCCCGTTACTGGAATCCGGGGCCGACACCATCGTTCTGGGATGTACCCACTATCCGTTTGTAAAGCAGCAGATCAGGGAACTTCTCCGTGAAAAACACCGCAGCGGACCACACATAGAGCTGATCGACACGGGACTCGCCGTTGCCAGGTACCTGCAAACACAATTACAGGATCACGGCTTACTTGCCATCGATGCAGCGAACCCTGGCATAACGGCCTATACCACCGGCACCACCCAACATCTGAAAACAGCACTGACGCAGCTTTTACCGCATTTGCATACACCGGTCAGCGTTCGTTCGGCGACTGGAAAAACACCGGTTATGGATAGTCATCCCGGATCCGAATTTTCATAAAAAAACGCCGGCTGAACCGCCGGCGTTTTCATTGCAACGAGAAAATAAATCAAGCCAGCACAGCGGCCATTGCATTCGCTGTTGCCTCAACATTACCGCTATTGAGTCCTGCCACACACATCCGGCCAGAACGCACCAGATATACACCGAATTCTTCTTTCAGCCGGTCACACTGCTCAGGCGACAAACCGGTATAACTGAACATCCCGCGCTGAGTCAGGAAATAACTGAAATCACGACCCGGCAATTTGGCGCTCAAGACATCGTGCAACTGACGGCGCATGGACTGAATCCGGTCCCGCATTGCCACGACTTCAGCTTCCCACATCGGACGCAACTCAGGATCAGACAGTACACGTGCCACCAGCTGGCCGCCATGCATCGGTGGATTGGAATAATTGCGGCGGATCGTCGCTTTCATCTGGCCCAGCACATTCACTGCCTGCGCAGCATCCGGGCACACCACACTCAGCGCGCCACAACGCTCACCATACAGACTCATGCTCTTGGAAAATGAATTTGCCACGAAAAAACTCAAGCCTTCCGTCGCCAGCAAGCGCACCACATAAGCGTCTTGCTCGATACCATCACCGTAGCCCTGATAAGCCAGGTCAAGGAAAGGAATCAATTCACGCTCTTTCAGTATCGGCACCAGTGCCTGCCATTGCGCCTGCGTCAGGTCAACGCCGGTCGGATTGTGACAGCAGGCGTGCAGCAGAACGATACTTTTCTTGTCTGCGGCTTTCAATGCTTCCAGCATGGCATCGAAACGCAAGCCGCCTGTCGCTGCATCATAATAAGGATAGGTTTTGACGGTAATACCAGAACCTTCAAAAACTGCGCGGTGATTATCCCAGGTCGGATCACTGACCAGCATTGCGGAAGCCGGGAAATAGCGCTTGATGAAATCGCCGCCAATCTTAAGACCACCACTGGAGCCAACCATCTGCAAAGTCACAATGCGACCTTCCTTGACAGCAACATGGTCAGCGCCAAATAACAAATGCTGAACTGCCGTACGGAAATTTGCCGCGCCTTCCATCGGCAGATAAGGACGGGCACCCGCTTCTGCCACTACTTTCAGCTCCGCTGCGCGTACTGAGGGCAGCATAGGAATTTTTCCTGCATCGTCGAAATAAATGCCGATGGATAAATTGATTTTATTTGGCCGCGGATCTTTACCGAATGCTTCATTCAAAGATAAGATAGGATCGCCAGGATAGGCTTCAACGTGCTGAAACATGGTATGACTCCGGATGGTTATCAATAAGTACGACATTGCAGTGATGCCGTTGCGCAACACGAGACAATGCAGTCAGGCGTCATTTTGACATAAATGCGTCGCGAAACAGGATACACATAGTGTTTTTACGAGGGGAAACTGTATCTGTGGCTATGCAATCTGTTATCTGTCTGCATACCACCTTTGAGGCACATCAAAGATATGCTTCATTCCCCATTCTATAGCCCGACATCCTCCTAACGGCGTATAGCTGCAGCAATCACTTTGCTTTACTCTGAGATTCAGCTGGATCAGACCGGTAACCATTCCGGGCAGTACTTTTTATACCAACACCGATGTCGACACCAGTTTTCCAGAGCAGCACAGGAATGGCGGCTCCCCGGAAAACTTTGCAGCACGTCCCATCATACTTTGAGAGGTATTTCTATGAAGCTCATGATTAAAACGGCTTGCGCAATGTTAGCGGTGGCCACAGCCCTGGTCTCTGCACCAATGACCGCAGGCGCAGCGGGCAATGACAAAGCCGGTGCGAAATCCGCCGGCGATTTCGGCCCACCGCAAGGTGCCCCGATTCAGGCGGTATTAACCAGCCCGCCGAACGTCCCGCCACCGGTCAACCGGAAATATCCGGCCAAAGTGATTGTGAATCTCGAAGTCATCGAAAAAGAAATGCCGATTTCAGAAGGCGTGACCTACACCTTCTGGACATTTGGTGGCACGGTCCCGGGTAGCTTTATCCGTGTCCGTCAGGGTGATACCGTCGAATTTCACCTGAAGAATCATCCTGCCAACAAGATGCCGCACAATATCGACCTGCATGGTGTGACAGGTCCTGGTGGTGGCGCAGCTTCCAGCTTTACTGCACCTGGACACGAATCCCAGTTCTCTTTTAAAGCGCTCAACGAAGGTATTTACGTCTATCACTGCGCAACCGCTCCGGTTGGCATGCACATTGGTAACGGCATGTACGGCCTGATTCTGGTGGAGCCACCAGAAGGATTACCTGCTGTCGATCACGAATATTACGTCATGCAAGGTGACTTCTACACCACCGGCA
Source organism: Cognatundibacterium griseum (assembly GCF_014284195.1). Classification (GTDB taxonomy): domain Bacteria; phylum Pseudomonadota; class Gammaproteobacteria; order Burkholderiales; family Burkholderiaceae_D; genus Undibacterium; species Undibacterium griseum. The sequence continues at coordinate 493,640 of NZ_JACOGC010000002.1, read as the reverse complement.
AATACCGTGAAAAAGGCTTGCAGCCATTCGATATGGAAAAAGCCATCGACGAAAAACCGACTTACGTGTTGTTTAACGGCGCAGAAGGCGCGCTGACTGGTGACAAGGCACTGAAAGCCAAGACCAATGAAAAAATCCGCCTGTTCGTCGGTAACGGCGGTCCGAACCTGGTGTCGAGTTTCCATGTGATCGGTGCGATTTTCGACAAGGTCCGTTTTGAAGGCGGTACTAATTTCCAGAAAAATGTACAAACTACGCTGATTCCGGCTGGCGGTGCTGCTGTCGTGGAATATACAACCAAAGTACCTGGCAGCTTCGTGATGGTGGATCACTCCATCTTCCGTGCATTCAACAAGGGTGCGCTGGCGATCATCAAAGTGGATGGCGCAGAAAATAAAGCCATTTATTCCGGTAAAGAGGTCGATGCGGTTTACCTGGGTGACCGCGCTGGCCCTAACCTGGCCGCTGTCACCAAAGCGACCGCCAATGCAGCCAGCGGCACGCTGACACTGCAAGATCAGGTACTCGCAGGGAAAGCGCTGTTTGAAGGAACCTGCTCGGTCTGCCATCAATCCAATGGTGCCGGTTTGCCGGGTGTATTCCCTCCTCTGGCGAAATCAGATTATCTGAATGCAGATCACCAGCGTGCCATTAAAGTCGTGCTGCAGGGATTGAATGGCAAGGTCACAGTCAATGGCAACGAGTTTAACTCTGTCATGCCGCCGATGAATCAGTTGAACGACGATGAAGTGGCAAATATCCTGACTTATGTCCTCAACAGCTGGGATAACAAAGGCGGCCAGATCAAGAGCGATGATGTGAAGGCCATCCGTGCAAAAACCACAGTAAAGGCATCCGGCGAACACTGATCACCGGTTCCGATACTGCTTTTGATATATTTTTCACAGGAGAATCCGTTGCGTGCTCTGTCCAGCCCCGGCAACACCTCAGTACTGGCAAGCGTGCTGACCAGTCTGCTGGCAGCGGTACTGCTGCCAGTCGGTGGCGCAGCGCATGCAGCGTCCACAGAAAATTATCAGATGATTCCTGCAGGCAGCATCGATAGCGTGCTGTCTGCAGGACGCGGCCTCAACAATCTTCCCGTCAAAATCAATGCGTTTTATCTGCGCACACTGCCAGTGACAACTGCAGAATTTTTTGCGTTTACCAAAGCACATCCTGAATGGGAAAAAGCCAATATCCCCAGTATTTTTGCGGATGAGAGTTACCTCAGCCAGATCCCTGATACCGGTCCCGAAGCCAGCCAGGCAGACACTCCGGTAACACAGGTCAGCTGGTTTGCCGCCCAGGCATACTGTGAATCCGAAGGCGGACGACTCCCTTCCTGGTATGAATGGGAATATGTCGCCGCGGCGGACGAAACTCACGCCGATGCGCGCAAAGACCCGAAATGGCGGGCAAAAATTTTGTCCTGGTATTCCCAACCCGGAAGTTCTAATCCGACCAAAGTCGGTGGTGCGACCAATTACTACGGCATCAGCAATATGCACGGCCTGATCTGGGAATGGGTGGATGATTTCAATGCGCTGCTGGTCAGTGCAGACAGCCGCAATCAGGGCGACCCTGATCAGTTACAGTACTGCGGAGCCGGAGCAATCAGCCTGCAGGATAGAGATAACTTTGCCATACTCATGCGCGTTGCCCTGCTGTCCGCCATGAATGGCGCCAACACAACGCGACAACTGGGTTTTCGCTGTGCGAAAAACCTACCTCAGGAAAAACCATGAAACGATTGAACTCATTGACTACCGGCCTGTTGTTCTCGGCAAGCTGTCTTTTGCTGGCATCAGCCACATCCGTGCTGGCACAAACAGCTGACGGTTCCGCTTCCAGTAGCAGCGCCAGCGTCACCGCCACAGCAAATGCCACCGCAAATGCAAAACCCCTGCCGGGTAATTCGGTTTATAAGATTGCTGCCACGCTGAGCAATCAGAATAACGAATCCTTCACACTGGCAGACAAGCGCGGCAAACCTGTGTTGGTCAGCATGTTTTATAACTCATGTGAATTCGTCTGCCCTATGCTGATCGAATCGATGCGTCTGGTGGAAAAAGACCTGACCCCGGCAGAGCGCGACAATCTGTCCATGATGCTGATCACCTTCGATCCGGCACGCGACGATACCCAAGCACTGCAATCGGTCGCCAGCAAGCATGAACTGAATCCGAAATACTGGACCATTGCCCGTACCGACCCTGCCAGCGTCCGCAAAATTGCTGCTGCACTGGGCATTCAGTACCGTCTGCTGGAAGATGGTGAATTCAACCACACCACGGCCATGATACTGCTGGATAGCAATGGCAAGATTGTGGCACGCACACAAAAAATCGGCGTGACTGATCCTGTTTTCCTGAAGCAGGTCAGAAAAGCCCTGCAAAATCCGTAACGACACAAACTGTCAATACACATCGTTAAAAAAGCCCTGCGTCAGATGTCTGATGCAGGGCTTTTTTCTTTTCATTGTTTTCCGGCGCCTGCCAGCAGTCATGAACATCACCACTGGCATTGACTGGCAGGCAGGGATAATCGGCAGCGACCCGGATCAGTCACCGCCATGCCCATGAGAATACTCATTGGCATCTACCGGCACATGGCTGCCATTCAAACCTTCAAAAAAGAAAGGCTTGCGCTTTTTGGCATGAGAGCCGGTTTCATTCATGCTGGCCGTGTCATACAGACGACCATTGAGCATGACCTGTGTCACACGATCTGACTGGCGGATATCGTTCAGCACATCACCATCAACGATCATCAGGTCAGCCAGTTTGCCTGCTTCGAGCGAGCCGATGTCCTTGTCCAGTCCCAGATAGCGGGCACCATTGATCGTGGCGCTGCGGATAGCCTGCAGCGGTGTCATACCGCCACGCACCATGGTCCACATTTCCCAGTGTGCAGCCAGCCCTTCACGCTGGCCATGCGCCCCCAGATTGACCGGTACGCCGGATTGCTGCAACACATTCGCCACCGCAGCCGCACGGAATACATTGAAGTCTTCTTCCGGTGCCGTTTCACGGCGGACGCTGCGTGGAACCAGCACTGAACGCGGCACATAACGCGACAGCAGCGGATGTTTCCACACATCGGTACGCGCATACCAGTAGTGCTCGCCATCCAGCCCGCCATACGCCACACCCAGCGTTGGTGTATAGCCGACCTTGGTCTGCGACCACAGCTGCGTAACGTCGTCATACACTTTTTCTACCGGCAGCGCGTGTTCCACACCGGTGTGGCCATCGACCACCATGGTCATATTGTGCTCAAACAGCGAACCACCCTCCGGCACCACCATCATGCCGGTCTGGCGTGCCGCTTCCAGAATCTGCTGACGCTGTTCGCGGCGCGGCTGGTTATAGCTCTTGACCGAGATTGCGCCTGCCGCCTTCAGACGTTTCAGATGTGTCAGCGCATCATCCAGATTATTGACGACCGCACTGAAATTCCCTTTCGCACCGTACAGGATGGTGCCGGTCGAGAAAATCCTCGGCGCAACGACCAAGCCCGCTTTTTGCATTTCGCTGTGACTGAAAATTTCATTGGTATCGTTCGAAGGATCGTGCAAAGTCGTCACACCGAATGCCAGCGAAGCATAATCAATCCAGCTCTGCTGCGGAATAATGCCGCTCTCTCCCATACCGCCATGCCAGTGCACATCCACCAGTCCCGGCAAGACGGTTTTTCCTTTGGCATCGACCACTGTTGCGCCTGCCGGAATCGTGATCGCTGAAGCAGGACCAACTTGCTGGATGCGATTGTCTTTGATCAGAATGCGGCCATCTTCAATCACCTCATCACCTTTCATGGTCACGATCCTGGCACCGGAAATGACGGTAAGACCATGCGGCTGATCTGCCTTTTCCGCAAAACCGATCTTCAAACCATTTTCACTAAATTTAGGCAGCTCTGCCGGAGCGCCGGGCACAAAGGAAAAAGCATCTTTCAGATCACGGGCAAACAGCTCATCACCCAGGGAGAAATAAATTTTCTGGCTATCGCCGGACCAGTGCAGATACTGGCCAGCATTCACATCCAGCTGTTTGACGGGGAGCGCATCCATTTTCTGGCCGATGGTAACCGGCTTACCGGCGAGCGGCAGCGGCGTTACATACGCATGGAAGCGTTCGCCAAATGCCAGCCATTCACCGTCTGGCGAAAGCGCAAATTCACCGGCAAACTCGCTTTTAGCGACTGCCTGTTCCGGCGTGCCGTCCAGCGATATCCTGACCAGTGAAGTCGTCCAGTCGACTTCGCCGGAATACTTGGTGCGGCTGACGTAAACGGCAGAACTGTCTTTGCCGAATTGCGGTGCGCTGCCCTCTTCTGTCAGCAAGCGCGGTGCCTGCTTGCCATCCGTACTGACCACATAGACGCCGGTATCCATGCCATACCACGGCGTTGTCAGGTAACCGCCTTTTGCTTTGACAAACACGACCTGTTTGCCATCGGGCGACATTCTGGCATGCGTGTATTTGCCGGGCGTCCTGGTCAGCAGCGTTTCCTTGCCGCTGGCGATATCCAGCAAACGCACTGAACCCAGCTGGGTATCGTCCCAGCTTGAGAACACGACCTGTTTGCCATCCCGCGAAAAGCTTGGGAAATATTCAAAATGCGTATTCTGCTGTGTGAGCCGGCGTGGTATGCCGGACGGCAGATCGCGAATATACAAATGTCCCAGCGCCGAGTACACAACGCGGTCACCTGCCGGAGAGACATTCACCCAGCGTAACTGGTGCACGTCAAACTTGTCCGGCGCAACGTCGTGCGGGAAGCGCAATGCAGGCCGTACTTCGCGCGTATCCTTCACATGAAACGGAATCTCTTTTGCCGCGCCGGAAAACGGGTCCAGCCGCCAGATTTTTCCTTTGGCCCAGACCACGATTTCCTTGCTGCCCGGCATCCAGGCAAACGCAGGATACACACCGTGAATCGCCCAGGCTTCCTGCATATCGCGTTCCAGCTCCGGCCAGGCAGCGCGCTCTTCGCCGGTCTCTAAATTTTTGAGGAACAAGGTGGACTGATTACGGACTCGCCGCACAAAGGCCAGATACTTTCCATCCGGCGATGGCACGGGCCTTACCGCACCGCCAGGGCCGCTGACGATGGCTTTGACTTTACCGTCCTGCAAATCCTGGCGGAAAATCTGGTAAATCTGGCCGTTGGAATCTTTGTTGTATTCAAATGCCGTACCGCCCGTGGTGTCCTGCGAATAATAGACATAACGTCCATCGGGAGAAAACGCAGGTTCGCCCAGATCTTTCTGCCAGTTCGGTTTTTCGTTCAGTTGCACGCCAGCGCCACCGCTGGTGTGATACAACCAGATTTCACCGGAGCCCAGTGAACGCGTACCGCTGTAATGCTTGCGTGCCGCAATATAATTGCCATCGGGATGCCAGACCGGATTATTCAGCAGGCGGAAATCTTCTTTGGTCACAGCATGGGCATCGTTGCCGTCGGCATTCATGACCCAGACATTATCACCACCAGCAGCATCCGACATGAACGCAATGTGTTTGCCGTCAGGAGAAAAACGCGGCTGCATTTCCCATGCAATCGAATGTGTCAGGGACTTTGCCTCACCGCCGCTGACCGGCAAGGTGTAGATGTCACCCAGCAGATCAAACACGATCTGCTTCCCGTCCGGACTGATGTCCACGCTCATCCAGGTGCCGGTATGGGTATCGATTTGCACGGTTTGCGCATCACCGGGCGGATGGTTCACATCCCATTTCTTTTTTTCGTTGTCGGCTTTCTTTTCGCTGCCCGCCGTATCCTGTGCTCGCTGCGTATCCTTCACGCTTGTCGCAGCAAACACCGGGAAGCACAACATCACCGCCATGGCGACTGGCATGAGCCTGGATATACGCATGAACTTTTCTCCCTGTTTTCATTGTATGAAGTATGATTTTCCGGACTAGTTTGCCAACCCCGTGCAAAGAACCCGGTCAGAATTGATTGTAATGATTTGGTCTGATGCGGGGCAGCTAAAGTTCCTCACCATCAAAATTCCGGAGAATATTCAAGATTCCCAAACCGTCACAGGAAATTATCATCCGCAAACGGCATGTCGCCAAAGATTGCACGCAAAGGCATTTTATCTGTCAGGACACGCTGCACAGCACTCTGGCAGCGAGACGGGTTGGAATTTAAAATGACATAAAAATATACTCCCGGGGAGTATATTTCATCAGCCTTTATTAATTTGGGGAATCAGGCATTTTTAACGGATACTCCCCTAAAAAAACCAGAGCAACGCTCAGCGCAGCACAGCAACAGCCAGCGCGGCGGGGATACCCCAGTCACGCAGGATTTCTGCACTCTGTTCGCCCGGCTTGGCCGGAGGTCTGCTGATCTGCGCTGGCGTCCGGCTGAAGCGCGGTGCCGGTGCCGGCTGAACCACGCCTGCGACCTCGGTGAAGTTCCGGCGTTGCTGATTATGCGGATGGGATGGCGCCTCGCCCATGTCCAGCACCGGCGCAAAACAGATATCGGTTCCTTCCATGATGGCGCACCATTCGGCCCGGCTGCGGCTGGCAAAAATTGCGCCGAGCTTTTGTTTCAGTTCAGGCCAGGCAGCGACTGACATCTGCTGTTGAAAAGCCGGGTCAGTGACTCCGGCTGATTTCAGCAGCAGTGCGTAGAACTGTGGCTCGATCGCGCCGACCGAGATGAATTTACCATCCGCACAGGTATAGGTATCGTAAAAATGTGCGCCACCATCCAGCAGATTGGCGCCGCGCTGATCATGCCATGCGCCATAAGCGCGAAAGCCATACAGCATCGCGCCCAGCAACGCCGTGCCATCAACCATAGCGGCATCAATCACCTGCCCTTTGCCGGATTGCCTGGCCTCCAGTAATGCGCAAACCACGCCGAATGCCAACATCATGGCGCCGCCGCCAAAGTCACCGACCAGATTCAGTGGCGGCGGCGGCGGCCCGTCTGGCCGGCCCATGGCATGCAGCATGCCGCTGAGAGCGATATAGTTCAGGTCATGTCCGGCAGCCTGCGCCAGCGGCCCATCCTGCCCCCAGCCGGTGATGCGGCCATACACCAGACGCGGATTATGCTGCTGGCAGACATCGGGCCCCAGTCCCAGCCGCTCCATCACACCGGGGCGGAATCCTTCGATCAGCGCATCCGCTTTCGTCACCAGTTCCAGCAGCACCTGTACCGATTCCGGCTGCTTCAGATCCAGCGCCAGCGAGCGCCGCCCGCGTGCCATCACATCGCAGGCAGTACCCAGCATCGGAAACGGATTATTTTCGCCCGGGCGCACCGGACGATCAATGCGGATCACTTCCGCCCCCATGTCAGCCAACATCATGCCCGCAAACGGACAAGGGCCCAGCCCGACCATTTCAATGATCCGGATTCCGCTTAATGGTCCACTCATGCCTGATCTCCATTCATTGGCAACTGCACTGATTCATCCGCTTGTCCGCAAACCGGCTTACAGCGAACGGGCAATGATCTCTTTCATGATTTCATTCGCGCCGCCGTAAATCCTTTGCACACGGGCATCGGCATACATGCGGGCAATCGGGTATTCCAGCATATAACCGTAGCCGCCGAACAATTGCAGACACTGGTCGATCACCTTGCATTGCAGATCGGACAGCCAGTATTTGGCCATCGACGCCAGCTCGGTATCCATGCGGCCTTCCATCATGTCGGCGATGCAGCGGTCGATGAAAGTGCGCGCAATCGTCGCCTCGGTCTTGATTTCTGCCAGCACAAAGCGGGTATTCTGCATCTCGATCAGCGCCTGTCCAAATGCCTTGCGCTGGCGGACATGCTCGACGGTGAGCTGCAAGGCGCGCTCGATCGCCGCTACTGCGGAAACGCCGAGTATCGTGCGCTCATAAGGCAATTCCGTCATCAGCTGGCGAAATCCCTCCCCCTCAACACCACCGAGCACGGCATCTGCCGGCACCAGGACATCATCAAAAAACAGCTCGCAGGTATCCTGCCCTTTTTGTCCAATTTTTTCCAAAATCCGGCCCACTTTAAAACCAGGACAATTCCGGGTTTCCACCAGCATCAGCGAGATGCCTTTCGCTCCGGCGTCGGGCGAAGTCTTGGCAACCACCACGATCAGGTCTGCCAGGTAACCATTTGAAATAAAAATTTTCGATCCATTGATCCGGTAACCTGCTTCACTGCGCAGGGCGGTACTGCGAATGCCTTTCAGATCCGACCCGGCACCCGGCTCCGACATCGCAATCGCTGCCACCATCTCTCCGCTGGCCAGCAGAGGCAGGTATTTTTGTTTCTGCGCTTCGGTTCCCTGATTCAGGATGTAATGCGCGACTATGGCGTGAACATGAATGCCGAAAGCCATATCTCCGGCATAGGTCAGTTCTTCAAAAACGACAGCCTGATGCGCAAAGCTGCCGCCGGAGCCGCCGTATTCCACCGGAATATCGGCCAGCAGCATGCCCATTTCGCCGCCCTTGTGCCAGAGTTCGCGATCCACATGCTGTTGCTGACTCCAGCGCTCCTGATGCGGTGCGACTTCGGCCGCGACAAACCGCCGTATCGCATCGCGGAAACCTTCCAGTTCAGCATTCATCCAGGGTGAAGTGTAGTGCATGACGTACTCGCTTTCTGATCAGGACTGACGGTACATGGTGACGACGCAGGCGCCGCCAAGACCCAGATTGTGCTGCAACGCGATCTTTGCGCCGCTGACCTGGCGCGCCTCTGCCGTACCACGCAGCTGATGGGTCAGTTCGTAGCATTGCGCCAGCCCGGTCGCACCCAGCGGATGTCCTTTCGACAGCAGGCCGCCGGAAGGATTGGTCACCACCTTGCCGCCATAGGTATTGTCACCATCATCAATAAATTTCTCGGCACCGCCCTCGGCACATAACCCGAGCGCTTCATAGGTAATCAGTTCATTGTGTGCAAAACAGTCGTGCAACTCGACCACATCCAGTTCATCCGGCCCGATGCCGGTCTGCGCATAGACCTGCGCTGCTGCGCGCTGGCTCATACCGTAACCGACGACCTGCATCATGTCGTCCGATTCAAACGTTTCCGGCGTGTCGGTCGTCATCGCCTGCCCGGCGATATAAACCTGCCGGTTCAGCTGATGCGCCTGCGCGAATTTTTCAGACACCAGTACCGCAGCGGCGGCACCGCAGGTCGGCGGACAGGCCATCAGACGGGTCATGACGCCGGGCCAGATAACCGGCGCATCCAGCACGTCTTCCGTGCTGACAATCTTACGAAACAAGGCCAGCGGATTATTCGCCGCATGGCGGCTGGCTTTCGCCCGGATTTTGGCAAAAGAGGCCAGCGGCGTACCAAATTTCTGCATATGCGATAAACCGGCACCGCCGAAATAACGCAATGCCAGCGGAATCTGCGACATGCCGACCAACTTGTCGGTCACCGCATCAAAAGCATCAAACGGGCTGGGCCTGTCCTGGAATACCGATCCCAGCGCCCCCGGGCTCATCTGCTCAAAACCAAGCACCAGCACGCAATCGGCCGCACCGCTGGCAACCGCCTGACGCGCCAGAAACAACGCCGTCGATCCGGTCGAACAATTGTTATTCACATTCACCACCGGAATACCCGTCATACCAACCTGATACAAAGCCTTTTGTCCCGCAGTCGAGTCGCCATACACATAGCCGGCATACGCCTGTTGAATCGCGGCATACGTGAGTCCGGCATCCTGCAGCGCCAGCCGCGCTGCGCTAGCCCCCATCTGATCATAACTGGCGCTGGTGCCTGGCTTGGCAAAAGGGATCATACCGACCCCGCACACATAAACTCGCTGATTCATACTGTCTCCGGAATAAATAATTATCTGATCAGAGCTCACACAAAACTGCCCCGGCGTTATTGCTTCTGTTTCACCCTGGCCGGGCCAGATGCCCGGTTCACGACATCCCGCCTGAACCGCACAATATTGCGCAAGTTCTGCAAAGATTTAAACAAACACAAAAAATAGGTCAACCGACCAACAGACAAAAATTATAGGTCAACCGTACTATTTGTCAACAACTGTGGGATAATTTCACCCTCCGCAATCACTGGCACCCGCCATGCCCGACGCCCTGCAAACCTCGCTGAAAAGCAAGCTGTCCAACACCACAGAAAAAGGCATGGAAAGAGTGAATGCCATTCTGTCTGCGGCACGCACAATTTTTGCAACGGAAGGATATGCCGGATTGTCCATGCGCAAGGTCGCCACGCAGGTTGGCATCAGCTTAAGCAATGTTCAGCATTACTACCAGAGCAAAGACCTGCTGATTGAAGCCGTGCTGCTGATGACGATGAATACTTTTCAGGAAAAACTCGATCACATCACCCATCCTGCAGCAGCCACTTCACGCGTGATGCAGCTGGGCTCGGCGATTGATATGTTTCTGGAAGAATTAACCGACCCGCTGACGCATGGCCTGTTTTTTGAACTGTGGGCGCTGGCAGCACGCAATGACTTTGCTTCGGAGCTGATGGATACCATGATCAGCCGTGAGCGCAAAGCCATTTACAAGCTGATCCGCGGTATGAATCCAGATATCAGCGATGAAGAATACATGCAGCGGGCCGTGCTGATTGTCGCTCAGGTAGAAGGCATCATGCTGTTCCGCTACCATCGCCATGCGCAGAAAACAGAAATGCGGTCGGTGTTCACCGCGTTACGCAACCGCGTGATTCAGCTTGCCACGGCTCCCTGAGATGCCGTGGCAAGTTTCGCCTTACCGGCAAAGCACTGCTGAAAACGAACATCAATCCATATCACTTCCGAGTAACGCACTCAGGCGACATCCGGCAATTGCGGGCGCTGCCGCAATGCTTCAGTCACCACGGCCAGCACCCGTTCCCGCTGCGCACCATCCAGCGGCAGACGCGGTGCCCGGACACGTTCACTGGATTGCGTCACCAGTGCCTCAACCAGTTTAATGTTCTGTACCAGATAGGTGGATACATCCAGATCCAGCAAAGGTCTGAACCAGCGGTAGATCTCCAGCGCCTCCGCATAACGTCCTCCCCGGATCAGACGGAAAATCGCCACCGTCTCATGCGGAAAAGCAACCGCCAGCCCTGCCACCCAGCCAACTGCCCCAGCCGTCAGCGCTTCAAATGCCAGATTATCCACGCCGGTCAGCACATCGTAACGCCGCCCGAGGCGACGGATAATTTCCGTGGTGCGGCGGATATCATCCGAAGATTCTTTGACTGCCACAAACCGCGCATCGTCGGCCAGTTCTTCCAGCATATCGGTTGTGACGTCGACCCGGTAAGCCAGCCGGTTTGAGTAGATCATGACCGGCAGATCAGCTGCCGCCGCAACCGCGCGCAATGCGGTTACCGTTTCCCGGTGATTGCTGTGATAAATCGTACCAGGCACCACCATCAGACCGTCAGCGCCAGCGTGCGCCGCCTTCTCCGCCAGCACACAGGCGTCCCGGGTTGCCGCCTCTGCCACGGTCAGCAGCGCGGGACGATGTCCGGCAACTTGTTTTGCCAGCTTCAAGACTTCAATCCGTTCCGCATGAGAAAGCAACGGCCCCTCACCCAGAGAGCCGCAGGCAATTAAGCCGTCGCAGCCCGCCTGCATCAGATAATCAAAGCAACGTTCCATCTCCTTCAAATCCAGCGCATCGTCCGGAGTAAATTTGGTGGTGACCGCGGGAATGACTCCTTGCCACATATTTTTGCCCTGCTTTCTCCGGTATTCCGGTGTATGAATGTTATTCAGACCAGTGTTCCAGCCATCGGCTTATTGCCGTCTTATACGTTGTGTCAGGCACGTTATGGACCGACACGGTAACCAGACTGGACTGAAAGACATTGTAGTAACCGACACAGTCCTGCGTCTTGACCTCTGTAAGCGATGCAAGCATTGAAATCGGCATAGTCAGGAAATGGAACTCTGCTGAGCCCGTACAGAAAGTCACACAGCAACCGGCTCTTTCCGATTGCGGTGCAGTACATCCAAACAGGCGGCAGACAAATTGTTCCGGACAAGGTAAAATATAGGATACCCCCCTATACTATTTTCACCATTATATGAGCCACATCAGTAAAGACAAACAAAAACTGCTGAACCGTGTCCGCCGGATACGGGGACAGATTGATGCCATCGAAAGAACACTGGAAGAAGACAAAGGCTGTATGGAAGTATTGCAACAGATCAGCAGTTGTCGCGGTGCGATGAACGGTTTGCTGGCTGTCGTGCTGGAAGACCATATCCGCGCCCATCTGACAGAAACTGTGCAGGAAGATGCTGCCCATGGCGGCGATGCGAAAGAGATTCTGATTGAAGTGGTGAACAGTTATTTTAAATAGCCCCAACGACGCTCCAAAAACACTGGTGCAGTATTTCCCCTGTATTTTTTAATCCTTACCCAAGACAATGACTGAATTTTCCACACTGCTGCAACAAGGTGCAGCGAATGCCTGGCTTTTTATTCCGAGTGCCATCCTGCTTGGCGCATTACACGGACTGGAACCGGGGCACTCAAAAACTATGATGGCTGCGTTCATTATTGCCATACGCGGCACCGTGACTCAGGCAGTTTTGCTGGGACTGGCAGCTACTTTTTCCCATACGCTGGTGGTGTGGGTGATTGCACTGGCGGGGCTGTATTTCGGTCAACATAGCAATCTCGAAACCACAGAATCTTATTTTCAGACGCTGTCCGGTGTTTTGATTATCGGTGTCGCATTGTGGATGATCTGGCGCACCTGGCGTGACCAGCACCATCATCACGACCACGACCACGACCACGACCACGACCACGACCACGACCACGACCACGACCACGACCACGACCACGACCACGACCACGACCACGACCACGACCACGACCACGACCACGACCACGACCACGACCATCAGGATGGTAGCAGCCATGTGCATACTGTAAAGCTGAATCATGACGATTATCAGGATGCGCATGAACGGGCTCATGCCCGGGATATTGAACGCCGCTTCAGCAACCGCAGCGTCACCACCGGGCAAATCGTGATGTTTGGACTGACCGGCGGACTGGTGCCATGCCCGGCGTCGATCACCGTCCTGTTACTCTGTCTGCAACTGAAGAAAATCGCGCTGGGTGCCACGCTGGTGCTGTGTTTCAGCATTGGGCTGGCGCTGACGATGGTGATGTCGGGCGTGATTGCGGCGCTGAGTGTGCGACATGTCTCGCGACACTGGAGTGGTTTTGGCCAGTTTGCCCGGCGCGCTCCCTATTTTTCAGGCGCGCTGATGCTGGCAGTGGGTTTCTATGTCGTGCTGACCGGACTGCAGACACTGTTAAAATAAGCCGTCCACTCCTCTCTCTGAAAGCCCTGCGCCATCATGACTCCCGGCTGGTTTAATGATTTGCTGCTGCACAATCACCAGTTACTGGTGTTCGGCAATGTCCTGTTGCAACAGCTGGGACTGCCGGTGCCGGCCGTTCCCACCATGATGCTGAATGCGAGCCGCATGTCGTCGCTATATGGACTGGCATCGCTGCTTGGCGCAGCTGTCGCGGCATCCTTGCTGGCGGATCTGGCCTGGTATCAGGCGGGCAAAATATTCGGTTACCGGGTGTTGAAATTTCTGTGCAAGATGTCGATCAATCCCGGCTCTTGTGTCAATCAGACAGAAATCCGGTTTGCGCGCTGGGGCATGTGGTCGCTGGTGGTCGGTAAATTCATACCAGGGTTTTCAACCGTGGCGCCGCCGGTGGCAGGTGCCATCGGCATGTCGCGTGCCAGATTTTTGCTGGCATCGGCCATCGGTGCCGCCCTGTGGGCCGGGCTGGCGCTGTTTGCCGGTTACGCGCTGCAGGCGCAGATAGAGGCGGGCATAGCCCTGCTGTCCGCCCACGGAATCAAAATCATCGCGGTGTTCGTGCTGATTCTGGCAGGCTGGCTGTGTTGGAAAATCTGGCAAAAACACCGCTTTGAGACATTGGCCAGCATCCCGCATATCAGCGCCAATGAATTACTGCAGTTAAAGCTGCTCGGCCAGATGCCGCAGGTGATTGATCTGCGCAGCCATGCACTGATCCGGGAAACCGGCGTTTTTCCTGACGCGCTGGTCACCCATGCCAGCCATGTCGGCGAACTTGCCAGCCAGCTGGATCAAGGACAAGCCATCGTCACCTTTTGCGCCTGCCCGGCCGATGCCGGTGCGATTCAGGCAGCCCATGCGCTGCAACGGCTTGGGTTTACAGATGTGCGTCCGCTTGAGGGCGGTTTTGAAGCATGGAGCCAGCTGGCGGCGACACATCCGGGCCTGCTGATACCGGTAGCTGCCAGCGTTTATTCGCTCAATGCATTTTCGGATAACCGGTGATGTGCTGGATTTCCTTGTATAAAGGCTGTAAGCGGGCATACATTTTCTGGTAGACGCGGTGATACAGCTCATTGTAAATCTGGTGATGATGCGCAATCGGCTCAAAAGTCCTGCCGATGCGGGTCATCGCGCGGATAGCCGAATCAAAATCCGGATAAAAACCCAGTCCCACCGCTGCGTCGATCGCCGCTCCCAGACCGGATGTTTCATAGACGTGCGGGCGGGATGTCGGCAAGCCGAAGATATCGGCAGTCAGCTGCATGGCCGCATCGCTTTGTGAACCGCCTCCGGATACGCGCAACTCGGTCACTGGCACTCCGCTGCGTTTTTCTATGCGCTCCTTACCGTCCCGCAAGGCATAGGCCAGACCTTCCAGAATGGCCCGGTAGACATGCGCTCTGGTGTGGACATCGCCAAACCCGATAATGGCCCCTTTGGCTTCGGCACCCGGTATCTTGATGCCCGGTGTCCAGTAAGGCTGCAGCATCAGCCCCATGGAACCGGGCGGTACGGTGTTGACCAGTTCATCAAATAATTCCTCTGCCAGAACGCCCTGCTGTGCCGCCTGAGATTGCTCTTGATGGCCGAATTGCTCCTTGAACCAGTTGACCATCCAGTAGCCACGAAAAATCTGCACCTCCGTGCTGTAGTAACCGGGAATAGCAGCCGGATACGGCGGGATGAACGAGGTCACCTCCAGATATTTCCGGCTGGTGGTATTGATGGTGGCGGTCGTGCCATAGCTAAGGCAGCCGATATGCGGCTGCTGACATCCGGCACCGATCACCTCGCAGGCTTTGTCCGCCGCTGCAGCGAGCAACGGCGTCCCGGCCGGTATGCCGGTGGCGGTGGCGGCATCACCGTGGATATGCCCGATCAGGCTGCCCGGCGCCACCAGTTTTGGCAGGGTCGATGCGCGGATTGCGAGTGCCTGCCATTTCCAGTCGAGCTTGCCGGCCCATTGCAATTTCTTATAATCAAACGGCAGATAAGCCACCTGCGAACCGGTCGAGTCGGTCAATTCACCGCTGAGCCGGTAATTCAGATAGCCCGACAGCAGCAGTACATGCGCAGTCTTGTCCCAGATATCCGGCTGATGGGCTTTGATCCAGTTAACCTCTGCCTCGCCCCTGAAATAATTGATGGTGCTGGATACCCCCGCCAGCCGGAACGCTGCCAGCCAGACCGGATGCACTGGCGGTACAGTATCCGTACGACGCTGATCCAGCCAGGTAATCGCGGGGCGCAACGGCTGCCCATGCTGATCCAGATTGACCACTGTACCGCGCTGCGTAGTGACCGCCACACCGCTGACCAGTGCCGGGGATATCTGGTGGTTTGCCCACAAGCGCTGACATGCCGTGCAAACCGCCTGCCAGTAATCCTCCGGATGATGCTCCGCCCAGCCGGGATGATCCGAAAAATAGGCCTCCAGATGAACCTGGGAACGGGCCACAATATTTCCCTGCAAATCAAACAGAATTGCCCGCACACTTTGCGTGCCGTTATCAATCGAGAGGATGTATTGTCCGGACATGATGCTCCTGTATCGTCAGAACTGACGCAGAACCAATCTGACATATGACCTGACGTTGTACTCCCGTCATGCCGTATCAGGTTTGTGCTGCCCACGGCACATCGTCTATGAGCGTGCTGTGCATCAGTCTTTTTGTTATTGTCGGTGATTGTCTGTAATCGTTTTAATTATTTTTTCCTGCACTGGCCCGCGAGGTGATGCTGAGTCTGCCGCCAGCCGTCATGCACTTTTCACTGAATCAGTCTGCATCTGGCACCGCTGGCAAACCCGGTGGCAGGGAATAATTCCTTTGCCATAACTCCTGATAAGCATGCTGCTGCGTTTCCCATTGCTTATCACTCCAGTGCAATTCAGGCTGGCAAATCCGGCGGATGCGCGGCATGTGCGCCATACCGCCTGCCGCTGACAGCAAGCCAAGGCGGGTACGGCGCAGCATCAGGTCTTCCAGGTGCATGACTGATTCATGCCGCGCCGCCCAGCGTAATTCCACCCACAGGGTATCGGTTCCGGAAACCCGCTCCAGTTCTCCATCCTGCGCGCAGTCCAGAATGTATTTGGCCTGCCGGCCGTAGCGACCTTGCAGGCGTTGCCAGACGGATTCGCTGACACCATACCCTGCAATCGGCCGCAACCCTGCCGCTGATACATTCTCCTGCCTATGTTCTGTATAACGCCAGTCTGGCAGAAGGGTTGCCACGTGACGCAGCACATCCAGTGCAATCAGACGGAAAGTAGTCAGTTTGCCGCCCGCAACGCTGATTAAGCCCCTTTCCTGCCAGACGGCATGATCGCGCCCTTCCCTGGACGGATCTGCCTTGCCGCTACCAATCACCGGACGCACTCCGGCATAAGTCGAAACAATATCCCCGGTACCGATCTGTAAGGCCGGAAACTGCCATTGCAATGCCTCCATCAGATACAGCACCTCGTCTTTGGTAATCGATGCCTCCTGCTGCAAATCCTCACGGTGGTCGACATCCGTGGTACCGACCAGTGTCGCGCCTTCCCACGGGAACATGAATACCGGTCTGCCATCGCGGGGATGCATGAGACTGACCGCCTGCGCCACCGGCAGCCGCCACGACGGAAAGACCAGATGGCTGCCACGCAGAGGGCGGATATGTTGATCAGCAGCCGGAAGCCGCAAACGGTCAGCCCAGACGCCGGTTGCATTCACAACTGTCTTTGCCTGAATCCGGTAACACCTGCCGTCCAGCGTGTCTTTCAGCAACGCGCCGCTGGCTTGCTGACCGGTATAGCAGATCTCCTCCACTGCGAGATAATTCAGCGCACAGGCTCCGGCGTCGCTGGCTTCCTGCAGTACCCGCAGCACCAGCCGTGCATCATCGGTCTTTGCATCGTCATAGCACAGACCACCTTTCAGTTTGTCTCTGCTGATCCCCGGCACCAGCATCAGAAATTCGCTGGCGGAATAATAGTGCCGCCCACGCTGACCCGCCATGCGGTCATACAGCGCCAGCCCCAGCGAAAACAGCCAGCGTCCGGGCTTCCGGCCTGCGTAATCAGCAAAAGCAAAACTCTGCAGATCAACCAACCCCGGCATGTCACGCAACAGGCGTTGCCGCTCCTGCACAGCGTCGCGCGTCAATGACCATTTGCCTTCACTCAGGTAACGCAGGCCGCCGTGCACCAGTTTAGAAGAACGGCTGGAAGTGCCCCAGGCAAAATCACGCTGTTCCACCAACAGCACTTTCAGCCCACGACGTGCCGCTTCCAAGCAGATTCCGGCACCGGTAATGCCACCGCCAATCACCAGCACATCCCATTGTGGTTCCGGTGCAGTCTGACCGCTATCCAGCACAGCCTGCCGCCTTGCCTGCCAATGCTCCTGATTCATAGGATGACTCCGTCAGAAACGGGGGTGGTCAGCAATTTCCCCGGGTTCATCAGCCCCTGTGGATCGGCTGTCGAAAATACCTGACGTAACGCCTGCATTCCCGCCGCCCCCTTTTCCGCCTGCAGATAAGGCGCATGATCGCTGCCGACTCCATGCTGATGGCTGATGGTTCCGCCATGCATAACGATCGTTTGCGAAACGGCATGCTTCATTTTTTTCCAGCGCGCCAGATCGGTTGCGTAATCGCCGCTCAACCGGAATACAAATGTGGTGTAGACGCTGGCACCTTGCGCATACAGATGCGACAAATGGGTATAGGTGTGAATCCGTTCCCCGTCCTCTGCTAGCGCATCAGTCGCGGCCTGTTCAACTGCCTGCATCATCTGTTTGACAACAGGCCAGTTACAGGCCGTTTCCACGGTATCAATCGCGTATCCCTGCTGCCAGAGCGTATTGCGCAGATAGACATTCTGAAATCGTCCCTGTTTCCATTTTTTTCCCATGTATTGCCCGACCGTTATCCCCCTCTGCACATGCGCCAGTTTCATTGCCCGGCGGATTGTCTGCCTGACTGTCGCACGGTTTCCGCTGGCACCCAGCAACAAGAGGCATTTCTGCTCACCGCAGCCGCGCCAGCGCAGGTATTTTTCCAGCCAGCCAATCAGACCCGCATGGCCGGCCAGTGCCAGGCTGGTCGTGGTTTCCAGCGGGTTCGACAAACGCAGCATCGACAGCGGCAGTTTTTCCTGCACCATGCTCCGGACCGCAGCCTGAGCAGAATCCCAATCGGGAAAAAACACGCCGTGAAACTCTTCGCATTCCGGCAGGCGGCTGACCCTTACGGTCGCTTCCGTCAAAATACCTAAGCGTCCTTCCGATCCCAAGACCAGCTCCCGCAAGTCGGGACCTGCCGCCGAGGCGGGAAATGCTGGCAGATACCAGCTTCCCGCAGGTGTTTCCAGACGACCACCGGCAAATAACTGCTCAATCCGTCCGTACCGCAAGGACTGTTGCCCCGATGAGCGGGTCACCACCCAACCGCCCAGTGTGGAATATTCAAATGATTGCGGGAAATGCCCCAGCGTGTAGCCCTGCGCACGCAATTGCGCCTCCAGGTCTGGCCCGAACACACCAGCTTCAAATGTCGCCAATTGCGACTCCCGGTCCAGATGCAGCAGACGCCGCATGCGCCGGGTACTGATACTCAATACCGGCTGCGTTGCAGGGGGTATCGTCAGATGTCCTGCCACACTGGTCCCGCCACCATGCGGAATCACGATCACCTGATGGCGGGCCGCATAATTGAGCAGCTCCCTGACCTGTTCTGCATTTTCCGGAAACGCGACCCCATCCGGCACCCTGTCAATACGCCCGTAACGCAGCTGCAGCCAGTCCGGCAGGCTCTGTCCCAGGCTGTGGCGAATCCGCTCTGCAGGATTGATGCTGATCAGGATGTGCGGCTCCAGACGACTTTCCGGAACCTGCAGACAGACTTGCTGCAGATCAGCATCCTGCAACGGCTTTCCCTCACCAATTTTTTCTGCGAGAAAATACAAGGCTTCCGGACTCAGTTTCTGCTCCACGGAGTCATCCCCCCAACCATTCCAGCGCCGCATACCATCTCCTTTGAATGAACACCGGGAGCCATCCCGGAATAACTCTCTTGTTATACTTGCCGCCAAGATTAAGAAAATCGCCGGATTTTGTATTGTGTTTTCATGACAGGGAAATTGCTGAAACATGCCACTGCCGTCTATACCGACAGCGCCCGCCCGATCTGAGGGGCGTGTTGCCATTGCTTATGTGCAGCCGATTCTGGAATTGCTGCGTGAGCGCAGCTGCGACCTGGCCGCACTTGCCGAGATGGCTGGGTTGCCGGGCAACTGGCTCGATACCGCACCGGACAGCATCAGCACCGGCACTTATCTGCGTCTGCTCGACAGCGGGGCGGCACTTTGCAATGATCCACACTTTGGCTTGCATGCAGGGGAACGCTTCCGGCTGGGGACTTACAATGTGTACGGCATGATTCTGATGTGCTGTAAAAATTTCGGCCAGGCATTTCAGCAAACCATGCGCTACGAGGGGCTGGCACATGATCTGGGACGTTCATCGCTGGATATCCGTGGCGAGACTGCCCGATACCAGTGGCACAGTCATTTCCCGGATGCCTCCCGCCATCTGGCAGAAAGTGTGTTTGCCGGAATACGTGTATTCGGACAGTGGTTTGCAGGCACGGACCTGCCTCCTGTTCCTGTGTATTTTACCCATCCGGCTCCCGAAGACCTGAGCGAGCATCATCGTTTATTTGGTGAGTTGGTCTATTTTGATGCGCCGGTGAATCATGCCAGCCTGCCATCAGACCTGTTAAGCTGGCCCGTACCCAATGCCGACGCCAGTATGTACCCGGTCTTGCAACAGCATGCGGAATTGCTGTTGCTGCAAAAACAGCAGGCAGCGCAAAGGGAGGACATCGTCAGCCAGGTACGTTCGGTCATCCTGCGTCATCTGGCGCAGGATCAGGCGAGGCTGGCAGATATTGCCGTGGAACTGAATATGAGCCAGCGCACCCTGCAGCGCAAACTGACGCAGGCTGGCATTCCGTATCAGCAACTGCTGGATCAGACCCGCCAGTCGCTGGCTGAAAATTATCTGCGCCAGCACCATCTGAGCCTGGCCGAAATTGCTTTTCTGCTGGGTTATCAGGAACAAAGTGCTTTTCAGCACGCATTTCGCGAATGGACGGGCGTTACCCCCAGAGCCTTTCGCAGCAGGCTTGAAAAATAAACGCAAGCCAAAGCCCCGTACACCTGTCTTCGATAGCACATCACAAAAAAATACGGAGCAAGGACAATTGCCTTGCTCCGTATCGTTCATTCAGGACGGTGGTCAGTCCGCGTTAGCAGACCCGACTCACCTCACTGCCGTCATACATATCGGTTGTATGTACAGCAGCTGAGATGGATCATATCAAACGATCATGACGCCGCAATGACATACATCAACCGGTGACTATTTTTTTGTCCTGCCATAAAAATCATCAAAGCGCACAATATCGTCTTCACCGAGATAACTGCCCGACTGCACCTCAATAATTTCCAGAGGAATGGTGCCCGGATTGGCAAGCCTGTGCACTTCTCCGAGCGGGATATAGGTTGACTGGTTTTCAGTCACCAGACTGACTTTGTCACCGCAGGTGACTTCTGCCGTACCGCGTACGACGATCCAGTGTTCCGCACGGTGATGATGTTTCTGCAGGCTCAGACTGGCACCTGGCTTGACCTGAATACGCTTGACTTTGAAACGCTCTTCTTCATCAATGCTGTCATACCACCCCCATGGACGATGCACTTTCCGGTGCAACGTATGCTCTGTTCTTTTCTGCTCACCAAGCATGGATACAATCGCTTTCACATCCTGACTCCGGTTGCGGTCTGCCACCAGGACGGCATCCGGCGTTTCAATCACAATCAGATTGCTGACGCCAACCGTGCTGACCAGTCTGCCGGAAGAATAAATCAGGCTGTTTCCGGTATCCGTCTGCAGCACGTCACCGTGGCAGACATTTCCTTGCGGATCCTGATTCCCGGTCTGCCATACCGCATCCCAGGCTCCCAGGTCATTCCAGCCTGCATTCAAGGGAATCATGCGAATTGGTAGCGCAGACGCAGGACACTGCTCCATGACCGCATAGTCAACCGACTCGGCAGGAATCTGCCGGAAAGCGGCCTCTGCCGGCCGTATGAACTGCGCATCGGAGCTGCGTCCCTGCCAGGAAATCTCCGTCGTCTCAGCAATATCCGGACGGAATTGCTGTAATGCCTTCAGCCAGGTACTGGCACGCAGGACAAACATGCCACTGTTCCAGGCATATTCGCCGCTGTCGAGATAATGCCTGGCAGTGATTGCATCAGGTTTTTCTTCGAACTGCCTGACCGTATATTCACCGTACAAGCCAGCCGCGCCATCATGCCGTATATACCCGTAGCCAGTCTCCGCCCTGTCAGGCGTGACTCCCAGAATGACGATATCTCCCGATTGAGCCGCCCGCACACTCTGCCGCAGAGCTTCCCTGAAAGCATCCGGATCACCGACCGTCTGATCTGCCGGTGTAACAACCAGTACCGGATCATCCCCTTCTGCCATCGATGCCAGTGCAGCCAGCGTGAGTGCCGGAGCGGTGTTTTTCCCGACAGGCTCCAACAGCAGGCTGGCAGAAACATTTTTCAATTCACGTAGCTGATCGAGCGCCAGAAAACGATGTTCTTCATTGGTCACAATCAGAGTCTGTCCAATCTGAATGTCCTGTGCAGCGATATCATTCACACGCTGTACCGCTTGTTGAAACAGGCTGTCTTTTCCTGATAACACCAGAAACTGTTTAGGAAATCCACCCCGGGATAAAGGCCACAGACGGGTACCAGAACCGCCGCAAAGAATAACCGGAGCAACTTTAATCATTGATTATTTTCCCAATAAAATAAATGCAGACGCTTTAGCTGGACATGACAACAACTGGCCGTTCAGATCGCACTACTTCTCGACAGCAACCCCTTCCTGGACCAGCTGTTCGCTGGTACGACCGAACCGGCGCTCTCTTTTCTGGTAGGAGAGGATGGCTTCATCAAGTGAATCTGCGTCAAAATCCGGCCAATAGGTGTCCGTGAAAAAGAACTCGGAATAGGCCATTTGCCACAAGAGAAAATTCGATATCCGCGCTTCTCCGCCAGTGCGGATCAGCATATCCGGAGGAGGTGCATACGACATGGACAAATGTTCAGACAGCATCTCTTCTGTAATCTGCCCCGGTTGCACACCGGACCTGAGCAAGGCATTGCAGGCATTCACAATATCCCAGCGCCCGCCATAATTGGCGCAGATCGTCAGCGTCAGCCGGGTGTTGGCGGCAGTTTTCTCTTCTGCATCATGAATCAGCTTTTGCAAATCCTCATCGAAGCGCGCGATATCCCCGATCACTTTGAGCCGGATATTATTCGCGCACATATTCTTGATTTCACCGACCAAAACCTTGCGGAACAGCTTCATTAACAAGGACACTTCATCCGCTGGCCTGCGCCAGTTTTCGGAGCTGAACGCAAACAGGGTCAGATACTCCACACCGCGATTCACACAAGCCTCGACGACTTTACCAACTGTTTTAACGCCTTTCGTGTGGCCGGCAAAACGGGGCAAAAACCGCTTCTTAGCCCAGCGTCCGTTGCCATCCATAATAATAGCGATGTGCCGGGGAATGTTTTTCCCTGCGATCCCGGTGAATTCCTGTTTCTGTTTGCTCATACTGTTCACATTTGCATTCACTATCTTATCGGCCATAATTACTTTGAAGATAATGAATTGATTGATTTTTTTCCTGATCCGTTCTGTCTGAGCAAATCAGACAGAACGGAGAAATGATATTTCTGTTGTCCGGACAGGCAGACCAAATCCTGTACCCGGCGCGACCTTAGTTGCTTTTGAAGTAACTTTCAAGCCTCCTGAAATTATAAAGACTTTCAACTGGATCTATATCGGAATCTGCACGGTATCTGCCGGATTGTCCCGCAATTCCCCCTCCGACGGCATCGCATTCCTGATCCGGCAGGAACAGGAATGCCTTCAATGCAATTCGTGCAACATTTCCTGCAATCCGCCGATCCGGTGTGTCTGATGTTCTATGGCATACCGCAGCACAGCGGCAGATGCGGCAATCAGAGTGAAATATTTTCTGGCGCGGGTAATTCCGGTGTACACCAGTTCACGGGTCATGACAGGATTTACTTCTGCCGGCAATACCATGGCTGCATGAGTGAACTCTGAGCCCTGGGATTTGTGAATCGTCATCGCAAATGCCGTCTCCACATGACGCAGCCGGGATGTCAAAACCTGCCGGACCCGTTCCCCGTCCAGAAAATATACCCGCATCACCTCCGGCCTGACTCTGTCCGGCAGGGTCAGGCCGATATCACCGTTAAATACGCCGATGCTGTAATCATTCTGCATCACCATCACAGGCCTGCCGGCATACCATTCATGACGGCGACGAATCAGTCCTTTGGCATCCAGATATCTTTCAATCGCCTGATTCAGACCGGATACGCCCCATTCCCCGTCCCTGACGGCGCATAACAGGCGAAACGATTCAAATGCGCGGATAACAGCCACCACCCATGCATGGAATTCTGCTTCACTGATCATTCCATGATCAGAATCTGGCTGTTGTGCCAGCAGCGAGAGATATTCCTGATAGCTGCCAGATGCCCCCTCTCTTCCGGCGAAAGCGAGTTCTGCAATACCTTCCGGTTGCAGATGCTCTTTCCAACATAGCTCCTGATCAGTTTTTTGCCGCAGACATGCCAGCGCTGCTCCTGCATCGCTCCGGTTCACCGCCTGCGCCAGCGCACCGATCTCACCGCTGAAGCGCCTGCTGTGTTTCAGCATGACTGTCTGCTGCGCCAGCGGACTACCCTGACCTGCATCGTTTAATGTCAGGCGCTGGCCACTGGCTGCGTCGATATAGGCGATGGTTTCAGGCCGATACGCTCCAGCGCCTGCTTCACCGCATAAATCTCCCAGCACAGCACCGGCTTCTACCGAAGCGAGCTGGTCTTTGTCTCCGAGCAAAATCAGTGTTGTATTTGCCGTCAGCGCGTCCAGCAGGCTGGTCATCATTTCCAGGTGCACCATGGATGCCTCATCCACAATCAGGACGTCAATGTCCAGCGGATTACCCGCGTGATGGCGAAATGCACGTGTATCGGGGCGGGCGCCAAGCAGGCTGTGCAAGGTACGTGCAGGACCGATCTTACGGGTCATCTCCGGCAGCGGCAGTGTGTCGCCCAGCTTGAACACCAACTCTGCCAAAGCACCATCAATAGATTGCTTCAGTCGTGCCGCGGCTTTCCCGGTCGGCGCTGCCAGCGCAATGCGCAATTGATCCGGTGCACCGGAAATCGCAGATAACAATGCCAGCAAACGCGCCACCGTGTAAGTTTTTCCGGTGCCAGGCCCGCCTGTAATGATGGCAAAACGGCTGCGAACGGCAACCGCGCAAGCCACCTTCTGCCAGTCAGTCTCTCTTCCGGCACTCCCGGAAACATCAAACAACAGGTCCAGCCATTTCCGTACTTTTTCCGGTGACACAGGCAGCTGGGTGAAAACGCGCTGCTTTAACGCGGCAGCAATCGCCATCTCGTAACGCCAGTAACGACGCAGATACAAACGCTTCTGATCCAGCACCAGCGGCTGCTGCCGGTCCTGCTGTACATCAGTCACAAAAATCTGCTCACACTGGATGGCAAGCTCCCGCCATGCGTCAAACCCGTCAGGAAAATCCAAGTTCTCCGTGATGGCATGCCAGACTGCGTCACTCCACCCCAGCAGGCCGGGGGAAGTGGCGGAGATCGTGTCCAGCGGCACACAGCTGTGTCCATGTGCTTCCATTTCGCTTAAGACCGCTGCCGCCAGCAGCAGTCTGGCATCATGCAAACCAAGGTCCATCAGGAATTGCACAAAAGCGGCAGTCAGATGGCGCACCGTCCCTTGAGCACTCTGATATCGGAAACGGATCAATAAATCACTGGAGGAAAGCGGCATACGATTCAAATCCATTCTTTCTTTATTCATGATGCATCAGCTGGTCCAGCCTCTCCGGCAACCCGTTGTCCGCAGGCAGGCAGTAGCAGCCACGTGTTTCCTCATTACCGAGTCCGCGCAAAAAGAAAAACAGTGCGCCGCCCAGATGCTGTTCCGGCACATAGCCCTCTCCGAGACGCACACGCAGCAGACGGTGCAGCGCCAACATATAGATCGCCCCCTGCACATCATAGCGATGTGCAGCCATGGCACCTGCCAGCGCAGCCTGTGTGTAGCTGCCATCGTTACCGCCCAGTTGATTGGACTTATAGTCAAGCACCCAATACTTCCCTTCCCACTCAAACACCAGATCGGCAAAACCCATCAGCAAACCCTGCATGCGTTTTTCACTCAACGCCTCTCTTGTCACACCTGGCAGGAAAAAATCCCGGCAAAGTGTATCCATTTCCCGGGTATTGAATTTCTCGCACGGAAACCAAAATTCCATTTCCGGTATATATGCCCTCAATTCCGACAAACTGGCATTTGTTGATCCCAGCTTTGTCTGCACGATTGCTTTCAACCAACCGGAGAGATCATCGGAATGGTGACTCCATCCGGCACGCTGGCAGCGGGCCGCCAGCCTGACATCGAAATCACTCGCCACAACGTTGCCAAACCCATCGTTACCCACCCACTCCAGCTGCGCATGCAGAAACTGTCCGGGCAGAACACCACGGGGAAAACGATGCCAGGCTGCCGGCGATGTTTCAATCTGCTGCGGCACCTCTTCATCCTCCAGCAGCCTGCGATCCTGATGACGCAACGGGACACTGCCCGTGCTACCCGCCAAGGTTCTGGTCATGGCGGAGAAACTGCCAATCGTCCAATCCTTCTCGACAGTACCGGTATAAGCTGGCAACGTGACATAAGTTGGCTGCGCAACCACATCTTTCAGCAAACTCAGCCCCGGCACAGACTCATTGATGGTAATAGCGATCTCACGACAATCGCCCTGCATGTTCCGCAATCCTTCAACCAGATGTGCAGCAGGCAATACAGTCTCGCCAGCCAGCAGATAACCTAATGCTGACTCATGGATTTTATTCTGGTTGGACGCCACGCCGAGCCACACCGTGTGCACGGAACGGGTCAGTGCGACATACAACAAACGCAGGTCTTCCTCCCTTCGGCGCTGGTTGGCAGCAGACAAGGCCTCTTCTGACAAATGCAGATCAATTTTCCGCATACCGCCTGCATCGGTGTAATCAATAAAACTGCGGTTCATCCTCGTCACTATTCTGGTGGAAACGGCAAACGGCAGATACACCAGCGGATACTGCAAGCCTTTTGATTTATGCACTGTGATGACTTTGACCAGGCACGCATCACTTTCCAGACGCAGAATATGTTCATCAGAGGCCGTATCTTCAGCGGCAATCTGCTCAGCCAGCCAGCGGATCAGCGCCAGCTCGCCATCCAGCTGCAGACTGGCACTTTCGAGCAGTTCCGCCAGATGCAGCAGATTCGTCATGCTGCGCTCACCGCCCGGCTGGTTCAACAACTTTGCAGGCAATTCCAGGTCATGAATGAAATGCCGGATCGCAGCCAGAACACCCTGGCGCTGCCAGATGCCCTGTAAGGTTTTCAACTGCTCTGTCCTCAAATCCCAGGCTTCGTCATCGGAAGCCAGGCGTATCAGTTCGGGCACGCTCAGCCCGGCGGTTCGGGTCGCATAGGCGGCACGTCCGGTTCCGGTATCCAGAGGATAGGCAAATGCACGCAGCCAGCGCAGGACATCACTGGCCTCCTGACTGTTGAGCACCGAGTCCTGATCCGATAAATACACACTGGCAACCCGGCGTTTCTGCAGCGCTGCACGTATCGCTTCCGCCTCATTCCGGTCACGGACCAGAACCGCGATATCAGCAGCCTGTAAGCGCTGGAAATGGCCGTCACGGTGAAAGCCGGTCGCAGCGCAATTCAGGCGCTGCACAATATGTTCAGCGCAGTGCTCTGCAAAAAACGACAGATATTCATCCCGCTTTAACTCTGGATTTTCCGTGACGAAAAAATTCAGTGCGTGTACTGCCTGCCCGTCATCCAGCAGGATCTCACTTTTTCCCGACGCTTTAACAGCTTCAAACGGTAACGGATCGTCGTCTCCGGTTCTGAAGCGGAAAGCACCGGCGCCAAACGCCGGATCGGTATGTCGTTCAGCATGCAGGAACAGATGGTTGACCGCCGTCACCAGCGCTTGCGTGGAACGAAAATTCGTCCCTAACAGATAATGCCGGCCCGCTGTCGCACGTCGTGCTGCCAGGTAACTGTGAATATCTGCGCCCCGGAATCCATAAATCGATTGTTTGGGATCGCCGATCAGGAATAAGCCCCGCTCCTGCAGATTATTGTGTACCTGATAGATCGCATCAAAAATCATGTATTGCGATGGCGAGGTATCCTGAAACTCGTCAATCATGGCAACCGGATACTGTTGAGCAATACGCTGTTGCAATGGTGCGCCATGCAGTCCCGTCAATGCCTGCTTTAAGCGTTCCAGCATATCGCTGAAACCGAATTGCCGCCGGTGGCTCTTTAACAGTTCCAGTCTTTGCTGAATGGCAGTCACTGCATGACGGCATAAGGCATGCCGCAAAGGCTCCAGCTGCTGCAAGGCCTGTGCAAGAGGAGCGATCCTGGCGAAGTCATCCGGGATCTGCGGACGATAATTTTTATTGCACGCAGCCAGCAAGGCTTCCGGTGTCAGTTTAGCGGCGATCTTGTCAAATCCTTCCGGCAAATGCTGATCCGGATCAAGCGCCCATGTCCTGAGATTGGTCAGACACTGATCAACTGTTTCCGGCTTCAGCGTCCTGCCATTGAATTGTTTGGGGGCGATCTCTCTCTGCGTCAGAAACCATGCCTGCATTTCAGTGGCAATATGATCCCAGCCCTGCTTAAGCACCTGCAGTTTTTTCCTTTGCCGGTCCTGGGTTTCGCGGAGAAACTCCTGTAATGAAGGATTTCCCGGCACATTCAGCATTGCCGCATGAGGCATCAGCTGACGCACCATTTTCATCAGTGCACCAACATCTTCCCAGACCTGACTGATCGCAGAAAAATCCTTGCTATCAAGCGGATAAACCTGCTGGCGCCAGTAATCGCGCACTGCATTTTCCAGCAGATCCGTTTCGTCACTCAGCAACTCTTCGTCAAACAAACAACCGCTATCGAACGCATGCTCACGCAACATACGCTGACACCACGCATCTATCGTGAACACGGCGGCACTGTCCATCGAATCCGCTGCCATCTGCAGCTGATAGGCGGCCTGCTGCCGCTGAGGCTGTGCATACCCAGCCAGCAACTGTTCCAGGAAGTCATCCGCTTCTTGATGCACATCTTCACGGAAATAGGAAGCAGCTTCGGCCAGACGTTGCCGGATACGGTCGGATAATTCACGGGTCGCCGCACGGGTAAACGTCATCACCAGAATCTCTGAAGGGTGCAAAGGGCGATAAAACCCCTCAGCTCCGCCATGCCCCAGCACCAGACGCAAATACAGGGCGGCGATGGTCCAGGTCTTGCCGGTTCCGGCGCTGGCTTCAATCAGGCGACTGCCATGCAGAGGAAAACTGACGGGATTGAGGCGATGTGTCATGCGGCCCCCTGTCCAGCCTGATCCGCATCTATTGGTGCCACGACGATTTCCTTTGCCCATAAAAAAAGCGGTTCGTACAAAGCGCGGCTGACCTGATCCCATTCGGCACAATTACTGATAGCCGCATAATCCGGCCAGATTCTGGCCAGATAAGGGTTGTTCACCTCCCCCCGCATCTGGATGCTGCCGTCATACACATCACGCGGGTTGGCTTCTGCGATATATGCGAGCGCAGTTTTACAGGCAACTGGCAACACCTCATTCATTCCGCGTTTCCAGTAAGTGATCAGCTGTTGCAATACAGAAGCCGCCTGCTCCGCAGGTACCGGCGCCATATACAACACAGCATCGCTGGCGACCAGATACGCTCCCGGTGGTGTGTCTGCCGCTGCGCCCAATAACAGGGACAACCAGATATCAATCAGTTTTTCGATACGCAGGCTGCCATCTTTCAGACAGATTTTTCCGGCTATCTGTTTTAAGAAAACAACCTGCTGCTGGTCTGTGCGCAAATTGTGCAGCCAGTCCGACAAATGTATCCCCTGCCAGAAAAAATCAGCAGCCCGCTTTTCGGCCGGATCAGGAAACTGCTGCATCAGACTAAGCCATGCCAGTTGTACAGGCAAGGCATCCTGCACCAGCTTTCGCTGCCATGCCTGACCGGCCCATCCTACCGGCAGTACGCCTTCCCGCTTCAGCTGCATTGCTTTCTGCTGCAAATGCGCCTCCAGTTCTGCAGGTTCTGATGGCAGCATGCTGTTATCAATCATTCGTTCATTGAGAAAATATTCCTGCAACGCATCCAGGCAGAGCGGCTCATCGGACTCGGTCTCCTGCACATGCTGATCGAAGATCACACCCAGGCGTTTCTGAAAAAAATAGGCGACCGGCTGCTTCAGAAACCGACCCAGTTCATCGGCTTTGAGGATAAATTCAGGGTCAATATCAACCGTCAGGTCAGAACAATCCTGAAGCTCTGAAACCTGCATTTCAGAAGATGCCGGCTGATATGCAGCACCCCACTCCCTGGCATAAGTCAGGGGACGTGTTTCGCTCTCAATGAAATATTGGCGGCTGAATGCCTGCATCGGATATGCCGTCGTGTGCCCGGACAAATTCATTGCCCAGCCAGTCGCGAGATATTCTCTGAACTGAGAAACCAGCACAGAAGGCGGTTGTTCTGAATTATCACGGATATGCTTGCCAACCCAGCTGATATAAAGCTTCTGGCGGGCGGACAAAATCGCTTCCAGCATCAGATAGCGGTCATCATCACGCCGGGAACGGTCACCCGGCCGCGCCATGCCCGGCAGCGCCAGCAAATCGAAATCCATCTGACTGGCGCGACGCGGGAAATCCCCTTCATTCATCCCCAGCAGGCAGACCATCTGAAACGGCATGGAACGCATCGGCATAAAAGTGCAGAACGTCACGCCACCGGAAATGAAGCGATGCGTCAGTGTGGATTCGTCCATCCCAGACAGCCAGGGTTCGCGAAACACCGCCAGCGGAACTGGCTCATCAAAGCCCGACTGCTCGCAGGCATGGAGCCAGTCTTCCAGTGCATCTTCCAGCCTGACCAGCAAAGCGCGGTCGGCCTCACCGGTCGCTGTAAAAAAAGTCTGCAGCAATTCCCGCGCCTGCGCAGCCCACTCTTCCGGCCGCCACGATTGCGCCAGTCTGCGCTGCCAGTCGATCAGTGCGGTCACCAGTTCGGCTAAACAACCTGCTTGCGCGGAATCCAGACCGGCAATTTCTGCATACGGTTCAATTCCCTGATAAGGCATTGCTGCGCCACTGGCATACCCCAACAGCATTCTCCTTAATCCAAACATCCAGGAATTCTGCTCACCGGCAGCGCCGAGCCCCAGTTCTGCACGATGTGCCAGATTCAGTCCCCAGCGTATGCCTGCACCGGCAATCCAGCGTTTCAGCAAGACGACATCTTCTGCTTCCAGCCCAAAGCGTCCGGCCAGCGCCGGGACTTCCAGCAAATCCATAATTTCTGTCTGCTGGCAGCGCTGTTGCGGCAAGCGCAGCAGCCATTCCAGCGCGACCATCAGCGGATGCGTTTTACGCTCAGACAAATCGCCGATTTCATAAGGTATATAACGGGCATCACTGTGCTTATATTGATCAAATACCGCCCGGATCGATGGTGTGAACTGTGCAATATCGGGCACCATGACAATGACATCCCGCGGGCGGATTGCTGGCGTGTTCTGACTGCCGAACTCGGACAATAAACGGTCATGCAAAATTTCAATTTCACGCTGCGCGCTGTGCGCGATGTGAAACTCGATAGACCGATCATCTTCAGCCACTCCGGCGCGGGGATGTTCTGCCATTGGCAGCAAATCCCTGACCGCAGCCTGCACCTGTTCCAGCAGAGTTTGACCACTGCCTTCCGAAAATAAATCTATTTTTAATTGCGGAAATCCGGCACGGGTTTCGCCAGCGTGATCAAAATCATCCAGCATACGGATAAAATCACGTCCCATCCTTCCCCAGCTTGCCAGCAAAGGATGCGCATGCGCATGCAGGTCTTCCAGCGGAATCAACGATAAATCCTGCTGATTCCGGTATGCCTGCCGCTTCATCTGCGACTTGAAGAGTTCGCGCCCGTCAATGATGTCACCCCAAAAATACTGGCAGGGATTCGGAATACCGAGAATCACCTGGGTATACCCCGACAAAGCGGATAATGCCTCCAGAGTCTGGCGCGATAAGGCAGAAATACCAAACAGAACAACACGCCTCGGCAAAGTTCCGTGCGGGGCATCATGGCGGAGTGCAGCTTCGATGAAGCGCTGATGCACATTCACCCGCCCCAGCAAACGCTGCTCCGGCGGTAAATCCTGCAAGATAGCCCGCCACAACGCGCTCTGCCAGCGCTGATCCTCGGTCAGTGGCTGTGTTTCACCATTCGCACGGCGCAGCTGATCCAGCCCCTGTGACCAGTCATGCAGCCAGTCGGTCCGGTAAACCTGATATAAATCCATCAGGTCTGCAATCCGCGATACGAGCTGGTAACGACGTTCAGCATCACCCATTGCCAGAAACTGCTTTAATCCGGCAAAGTCCGGCAACGCCAGCAATTCAGGGATCAGGCGCATCAGCCGCCAGGTCAGCGGCACTTTATCCAGTGAAGCGGTTTGCGGAATCTGTTCCCGTCCCAGCATGGTCCGGTAGATTGTCCACAAAAATCGTCCCGGTAATTCGATGCGGCTGGCGGCGCAAATATCGAAGTGTTCTGCCAGAGCGATCTTAAGCCATTCGGCAACCCCGTTTGACTGCACCAGGAAAATCTCTTTTTCCAGCGGTGACAAAGGATTCCTTCCAATCCACTCAAACACCGCAGAACTTAATTGTTCCAGCTGATTGCTATGCAAAATAATCAGACCTGGCTTGATAGTTGCAGACATAAATAAACCTTGGATATACGGATCAGCAGCCTGGCAGCAGCAGTCGCGCGCAGCACCAGACAATACGGACAGGCATCAGAATACGCTTTCATCTGGCTGGTATTGTCACATAAGTTGTCAAAACAAAAAAATAGAAATGACGATGCCGGGACTGGCAGACATGGTAAGCCTATCTGCGCGGGAAAAGGGTGCAGTATCAGATGGAATGCCGCACCGGAAAGCGCAGAAAGAAGTGTTTATCTGACCTGTTGTTTGCTGAGTTTGCGGGCGAGTGTGCGACGATGCATTCCCAAACGACGTGCCGCTTCCGATATATTGAAGTCGGATTCAACCAGCACTTCATGAATCCGTTCCCACTCCAGGGTTTTGATCGAGGTGGAGCGCGCCGTCAGCTCAGGCTCGGCAACCCCTGCAATGTGTCCGAATGCAGCTTCAATATCATCGGTATTAGAAGGCTTGGCGAGATACTGACAGGCCCCCAGCTTGACAGCTTCAACCGCAGTGGCAATGCTGGCAAACCCCGTCAGCACCACGATCAGCATATCGGGCACATGTTGACGCAGCAGCTGGACACAGGCAAGACCGGAAGCATTGCCGTTGAGCTTCAGGTCCACCACGGCATAGCGCGGAGCATGCTGTTTCAGTAAATTTTCTGCCGCATCCAGACTGTCGGCATGTAGGACCGTATAGTTCCGGCGTTCAAACGAGCGCGACAGCGTGCGGGCAAATGCAGTATCGTCTTCGATAATCAGCAGCAGACGATTGTCCGACATAATTCCAACCTTTTAAACCATTATCTTTCTAAACCACTAATGCGGATAGCGGCAACTCAATCCTGACCAGCGCACCACCCTCCGCCAGATTACGGGCAGTCACGACTCCGCCCAGCTTACGCACCACATTCACCACGAAAAAAATCCCCAGTCCACTCCCGGGACGTCCTTTGGTAGACTGATAGGGCTGTCCAAAATTTTCCAGTATCGAGGGCAGGAAACCGGGACCGCGATCCGTAATCTGCAGCGTCAGCCGGTCCGCATCACTGGTCACTTCCAATGCCAGCCAGTGCGGCGATGCCTCCAGCGCATTATCCAGCACATTGCAGATCATCTGCTTCAGCACCGAATCAGAAACCACCTGTACGTCATGATCTATATGATTCTGAAACTGGAAAATCTCCACTGTCCTGGTATTTCTGAACTCCTCTGCCAGCGCATTCAGGAAAGTGCCGATCGTGGTTTTGGTCGCCGACTCGCCCCTCGCCTCGCCTGCGGACAATAAAATGCTGCTGACAATCGATTTACAGCGCTGTAACTGCCGCTGCATTTCGGTCAGATCTTCCAGCAATT
This sequence comes from Cognatundibacterium griseum, assembly GCF_014284195.1. Taxonomy (GTDB): domain Bacteria; phylum Pseudomonadota; class Gammaproteobacteria; order Burkholderiales; family Burkholderiaceae_D; genus Undibacterium; species Undibacterium griseum. The sequence continues at coordinate 459,912 of NZ_JACOGC010000002.1, read as the reverse complement.
CAGGATTTCTCTGCAGTTCCGGCATACGCCGCCAGTCGCCAAGGATAACAGACATTGTCGCCATCGGTGTGCCGAGCTCATGCGCTGCTCCGGATGCCAGCAGCCCCATTCTGACGATGTGCTCCTCCTCGACAGTGCGCTGACGGAAATCCGCCAGCTGCGCATCCCTGCGGCGCAGGTTATTGCTGATTTTGGTGAGGAAAAATACCAGCAAAGATGCATTAATCAGGAAACAGATGATGATCCCATCACGGTACAGAGACGGCATGCCATTGATATGCTCAGGCGGCAGGATCAGCGGCCGGGAAAACAGCGAAAGACCAAACAGACAGGCACTGGTTATCAATACAATCACCCAGGTCGACCATACTTCCAGCAATACGGCACTGAGAATGACCTGTAACAGATACAGAAAAGCAAACGGATTCGAGGCGCCGCCACTCAGATACAGCTGCGCCGTCAGGATACCGACGTCCACCAGCAGAGCAAAAAATAATTCCCGGTTCGATACCCGGGTTTCTTCATGCCAGCGCAGATGGCTGGCGAGATTGAATGCAACCAGTCCTGCCAGCACAAATGCCATCGACAAGATGGGCAGATGGATATCGAATCCCAGCACGACCAGCGCAATGGTGGCAATCTGACCGAATACAGCGATCCAGCGCAGATGGATCAGCTGCAACATATTGTGATGCCCGGCTGAGTGCTCGTAATCAGCTGCGATATTCAGCAAAGTCATTGTTTTAAGATTTTCTGCCCTGCCCGTCATGCTGGCATTCCCCTTGCGTACCATCCTGCTTTGCAACAGATGAGCGCAGCTGTCTGCGGCGCTCCCGGAACACCAGATAATACCCGCCTGCCACCATCAATGCGAGCGCATACCATGTCAGCGCATAAACCAGATGATTATTGTGGAAAGAAATCACCGTCAGCCCGCCTGCAGGCGCAGGCTTCTCACCTGCCAGCAGAGCCCGGTAAGCCTCGTCAGGCTGCTGCCCGGCAGCGTCGGCATCCACAAAAAACGGAGCAATCCGGCTGATTTGCTGTGCCTGCGCAATCGCGCCGACATCTCTTGAAAACCAGTTACCATGGAGCGGATCATTGTTGCGCAGAAAACCACCACCTGGCTCGCTCATTCTCAGCAAGCCGGTTACTGTATAACGAACCCTGTCGGATTGCAGGGGGCGTGCGCCAGCATCACTTTTCTGCTTCACAAAACCGCGATTCACCAGTACCACACTGCCATCCTGTTGCTGCAACGGCACCAGCATCCAGAATCCGCCTCCCAGCTCGGTCGCTGCCTTCACGTACACCGTCTGTCCGAACAGAAAATATCCCTGCAGACGGACATGACGATACTCATCCGAAGCAGCGCTGACCGCCGGCCATGCCGCCTGTCCGGGCAGCGCGGTGGCAGTCGCATGCACACGCTGCTCAACCCGGGAGATCAGATCCAGCTTCCACTGCAGCCGCCACAGCTGCCAGCATCCTAAAGCCGTGAAGCTGAAAAAAAACAACCCCGCACAGATCGCGACAATCCAGGTCACGATCACTGAACGGGGTTGCTCAGGTATGAAAGTTGATACAGATGCATCAGCTTTCACCGCATCGGCACCATCGGTCATGGCATATTGCGCATGTTGTTCATTTCGTTGGTTGATGGCTGATTAAATGATTCAGGTACTGTTTCATGATTCATGCCCGGCATCATATTGTGATTCAGGTGATACATGACCCACAGCGAACCTGCCAGCATAATCACCACCAGCACACCGGTAAACAACAGCGCCAGCATGGACCAGCCGCCTTCTGCTTTTGAATTCATGTGCAGGAAATAAATCATGTGCACCACAATCTGAATCGCAGCAAAAAATAACAGCACAAAACCGAGGTTGCGGGAATCAGGAATGACCTTACCCATGACCAGCCAGAATGGCACTGCAGTCAGAAAAACGGACAAGATAAAACCGATCGTATAAGTCTTCAAACTGCCATGATCTGCGTGATCGTCATGTCCGTGATGATCATGGTGAGCATCACCATGATTCAAATGTTCGTGATGTGCACTCATGGCAAAACTCCCATCAGGTAAACAAAGGTAAATACACCGATCCAGACTACGTCCAGGAAGTGCCAGAACATCGACAGGCACATCAGGCGGCGCTTGTTTTCAGTTGTCAGGCCGTGACGCTTTAACTGGAACAGCAATGTCACCAGCCAGACGATACCGAAAGTCACGTGCAGTCCGTGCGTCGCCACCAGCGCGAAGAAGGAAGTCAGAAAGCCGCTGCGCTGCGGACCGGCTCCTTCATGAATCAGATGGATAAATTCATACAATTCAAGGCAGATGAATCCGGCACCGAACAGACCAGTCACAACCAGCCATGCCATTGCTGTGCCCAGGTGCTTTTTCTGGGATTCCAGCATTGCAAAGCCGTAGGTAATTGATGACAACAGCAGCAAGGAAGTATTGAGTGCCACCAGTGGCAGATCAAACAGTTCAGCACCGGTCGGGCCGCCGGCATAATTGCGCCCCAGCACCGCATAGGCGGCAAACAGGCACGCAAAAATCAGACAGTCGCTCATCAGGTACAGCCAGAATCCCAGCAGTGTGCCATTTTCCGGATGATGCTCCCGGACGAAGAATCGGGAACCAGCTTCCTGGCTCATCGTATTATGGGTAGTAGACATATCAGGCTTGACTCGCTAACAGGCGGGTACGTGCATTTTCAGTACGGACAACTTCGTCCGCAGGAATGTAGTAATCGCGGTTGTAATTAAAGGTATGAATAATGATTGCCGCCAGCATGACAATAAACGCTGCCACAGCAGGAATCCACATCTGCCAGATCAGTGCAAAACCACAGGCTGCACTCAATGCGGCGATGATGAAACCCGCACCGGTATTTTTCGGCATGTGAATCGAGACAAAACCTTCAGTCGGACGGACAAAACCGTTTTTCTTCATATCAGCCCATGCATCGTTATCATGGATACGTGGCGTGAACGGGAAGTTGTACGCTGGTGGCGGTGATGAAGTCGACCATTCCAGAGTGCGTCCATCCCATGGATCACCAGTCAGGTCAAGGTTTTCATGGCGACGCAGGAAGCTGACCACCATCTGAATAATGAAAGATGCAATACCCAGAGCAATCAATACTGCGCCAAATGCAGCTACCTGGAACCAGATTTGCAGCGAAGGATCATCAAAATGGCTCAGACGGCGTGTCACTCCCATCAGACCCAGCACATACAGCGGCATGAATGCAAAGTAGAAGCCGATGAACCAGAACCAGAAGGAACACTTACCCCAGAACGCATCGAGTTTATAACCAAATGCTTTCGGGAACCAGAAATTGATCGCCGCCATCGCACCGAACACCACACCACCGATAATCACATTATGGAAGTGCGCAATCAGGAACAGACTGTTGTGCAATACGAAATCCGCAGGCGGAACCGCCAGCAGCACACCGGTCATACCACCGATGACAAACGTGATCATGAAGCCGATTGTCCACAGCATCGGCACTTCAAAACGGATGCGGCCGCGATACATGGTGAACAGCCAGTTGAACATCTTCGCTCCGGTCGGAATCGAGATGATCATCGTCGTGATACCAAAGAAGGAGTTGACGCTGGCGCCGGAACCCATTGTGAAGAAGTGATGCAGCCAGACCAGGTAAGACAAAATGGTGATCACGACTGTCGCATAGACCATCGATGTATAACCAAACAGGCGCTTGCCACAGAAAGTGGACACGATTTCCGAATACACACCGAAGCAAGGCAGGATCAGAATATACACTTCAGGATGGCCCCAGATCCAGATCAGATTCACGTACATCATGGAATTACCACCCATGTCGTTCGTGAAGAAATTGGTGCCAAATATACGGTCCAGAGACAGCATTGCGAGTACTGCAGTCAGCACAGGGAAAGCCGCCACGATCAGCACGTTAGTGCACAGGGCAGTCCAGGTGAATACCGGCATCTTCATCAGCGACATGCCTGGGGCACGCATTTTCACAATCGTGACAATCAGATTCACACCTGACAATAGTGTGCCGACACCGGCAATCTGCAATGACCAGATATAGTAATCGACCCCGACATCAGGACTACCCAGAATACCTGATAACGGCGGATAGGCCAGCCAGCCAGTGCGGGCAAACTCACCGACAAACAGTGACGCCATTACCAGCACAGCACCGAAAGCCGTCATCCAGAAACTGAAATTATTCAGGAAAGGAAATGCGACGTCGCGAGCACCAATCTGCAGCGGCACCACATAGTTCATCAGCCCCGTCACCAAAGGCATGGCGACAAAGAAAATCATGATCACGCCATGTGCAGTGAATACCTGATCATAATGATGCGGCGGCAGGAAACCCGCCGAATCACCAAATGCCAGCGCCTGCTGCGCACGCATCATCAGCGCATCCGCAAAACCGCGCAGCAACATCACCAGACCGAGAATCATATACATGATGCCGATGCGTTTGTGATCAATACTGGTGAGCCAGTCACGCCACAACATGCCCCACAGACGGAAGTACGTCAGCGCCCCCAGCAATACGGCGCCACCCAGCACTACGCCGGCAAAAGTGGCGAGAAGAATCGGCTCATGAAAGGGAATCGCCTCCCAGCTCAGACGGCCGAAAATCAGCTTAGTCAAATCAATATGGTCTAACATCTTTATTTTCCATTCGTAACTGGAGGAGTTGTACATACTTCACCGGTCAAACCAGGCTGCTGGTTCTGGGCGAGGATGGAAACAACTTTGCCGCGGGCACTTTGCTCCGGCTTGACATTCATATCGGTACTCATCAGTTTATCCATACAAACCTGATCCGGTCCTACGCAACGGTTCAGAATCGCGTGATACAGATCGCTGTCAACCGAACCATAAAGGCGCACAGGGTTTTTGATACTTGGCTTTTCCAGCTCCAGATAATCCGCGCGGTTCAGGCTCAGCTTACTGTTCTTTGCGGACTGCACCCAGGCATCAAACTCGGCACGTGACTTACCGTAAAATTTAAAGCGCATGTCGGAAAAACCGGCGCCGCTGTAATTCGCGGAGAAGCCATCGTAAGTACCTGCCTTATTAATGACAGCATTTAATTCAGTCTGCATGCCCGGCATCGCATAGATCTGACCGGCAAGCGCCGGGATGTACAGCGAATTCATGTAGGTGGAAGCCGTGATTTTGAAACTGACCGGCACATCGACCGGCGTCACCAGTTCATTTACCGTTGCCACACCTTGTTCTGGATAAATAAACAACCATTTCCAGTCCAGCGCGACGACTTCGACGACCAGGGGTTTGGTGGCGGCAGGAATCGCACGATTTTCATCCAATCGCGACAACTTTCGATATGGATCAAGAGTATGCGTAGAAATCCATGTCAACATACCCAAAGCGATGATAATTAACAACGGCGCACCCCAGATGATCAGTTCCAGCATCGTGGAGTGATCCCATTCCGGATCGTACTTCGCAGTGGTATTGGACTGTCTGTATCGCCATGCAAAAAATAAAGTCAGCAAAATGACAGGAATAATGATCAACAACATCAGGAGAGTGGAAACCACAATCAGTTTGCTCTGTTGAGCGGCAATATCGCCTGAAGGATTCAACACAATAGTGTCACATCCAGCCAACAGTGCAGCGCACAGGAGCAAAAGTCCGCGTCGGGCTAGTAGGGAAATCATGCGGGAAAAGTCCAAATTAAGGGAAATCGTGATAATGTACACGGACTGACTAGCATTAGCGATTGGACGTTTTGTCCTACCCTGCCATAGCTATACCCGGAAGGGCACAAGGCGTCCATCGGTCAGAAAACATAACTACGAGAGACGACTATGCCAAGTATCAGCCATCAAGGTGATCACATCACCGCTATTTCTGCACGCCATTCTGCGCCTGCTGCCAAAAATACTCATGCTGATCATACAACGATTGCGCCAGGTGAAATTGCCATCGGCGTGGTAATCGGCCGGGCCTCTGAGTATTTTGACTTTTTTGTCTATGCCATCGCTTCAGTACTGGTGTTTCCTGCCGTATTCTTTCCATTTGAACAAAGACTGGAAGGAACCCTGTACTCTTTCGTCATCTTCTCATTCGCCTTCCTTGCACGACCGATAGGAACGGTTGTGTTCATGGCAATTCAGCGCCATCTCGGCAGGGAGGCCAAGCTGACCAGCGCACTCGTATTGCTCGGCATTTCGACCGCCGGAATTGCTTTTTTACCTACCTATTCACATCTGGGGTATGCATCCATTGTTTTGCTGTCCATTCTGCGTGTCGGTCAGGGGCTGGCACTGGGCGGCTCCTGGGATGGCCTGCCTTCATTGCTGGCACTGAATGCGCCACAAAACAAGCGCGGCTGGTATGCCATGCTTGGGCAGCTTGGCGCACCGGTTGGTTTTATGATTGCCGGCAGCCTGTTTGCCTATCTGCTGGCGAATCTGTCGCCGGAAGATTTTCTTGACTGGGGCTGGCGCTATCCGTTTTACGTTGCATTTGCCATTAATGTGGTCGCACTGTTTGCACGCCTGAGACTGGTCTCTACCAATGAATATGCGCACTTGCTGGATGAACGTGAACTGGAGCCAACCCGGATAACCGAACTGCTCGGTACGCAGGGCCGTAATGTTCTGATCGGCGCACTGGCTGCGCTGGCAAGTTATGCGCTGTTCCATCTGGTAACTGTGTTTCCTTTATCCTGGATCACCCTGTACTCTTCCCGTTCGCTGACGGATGTGCTGTACATCCAGATCACAGGTGCAGCATTCATGGCCGCCGGCGTGATTGCGTCAGGCCTTATCGCAGACCGGTTTGGCCGCCGCAATACACTAGGCACGCTGGCATTGCTGATTGCGATTCTAAGCGGCTTTGTTCCCATGCTGATGGATGGCGGGGAATTCGGCCAGAATGTATTCATTCTCACCGGCTTTTCGCTGCTTGGATTGTCTTATGGCCAGGCTGCAGGTGCAGTGACAGCCAATTTTGCTTCCCGCTTCCGCTATACCGGCGCAGCCCTGACTTCGGATCTTGCCTGGCTGGTCGGTGCCGGATTTGCCCCGCTGGTCGCCCTGGGTCTGTCAGCCCATTTCGGTCTTGCCTATGTCAGCCTGTACCTGCTGTCAGGCGCTGGCTGCTCCATGGCTGCGCTGAGCCTGAACCGGGCACTTGAAATTCGGGACTAACACCAAAATTGATGCGCAAGCGTGTCACGCGCTGATCAACACATTCGGCACGCCTCAAATAACAATGCCCGTCAGCCAAAACTGATGGGCATTGTGCTTCATCCACTCCGGTTAATATATCTCTCAGTCAGCGGGATCTCAGTTCGGAATTAGTCGCACACGGGATTTTTCAGCCACATCTGCTTTTGTCTGATACGGATGAATTTTGCTCCGGCTACCCTGTGATATATTTCCGCTGTCCTCCAGAGCAAAGCTCGTATTAATCTTAAAGACGGCAATCAGATTAGCCAGTGCTTTTGCCTGCTCATCCATAGCACTTGCCGCTGCGGCTGCCTCTTCCACCATCGCTGCATTTTGCTGCGTCACATCATCCATATGAATGATCGCCAGATTAATCTGCTCAATCCCTGACGACTGCTCCTGGCTCGCGCTCGTGATTTCATTGATGACTTCTGAAACCCGGTTGACACTCGCCACCACATCCAGAATCGCATTTCCTGCCAGATCCACCAGCTTGCTGCCGCCCGAAACCTTCTCCGTCGAATCGCTGATCAGTTCCTTGATTTCTTTTGCAGCTGTTGCACTTCTTTGCGCCAGATTTCTGACCTCACTGGCGACTACGGCAAATCCCCGACCTTGCTCACCTGCTCTGGCCGCCTCAACAGCGGCATTCAATGCAAGGATATTGGTCTGAAAAGCAATATCATCAATCACACTGATGATGTCTTCGATTTTTCTGGATGATTCATTGATTGCTTCCATATTTTGCACCACCTGCTGCACCATATCACCCCCCTTAGCTGCGACTGCAGAGGCTGATGCCGCCAATTTGTTAGCCATACCGGCATTTTCCGCATTATGCCTGACGGTCGACGTCAACTCCTCCAGTGACGCTGCAGTTTCCTCCAGCGAACTGGCCTGCCGTTCGGTACGGGATGACAGGTCCATGTTACCGACCGCAATCTGCTGCGACGCGGAGGCAATCGAAATCGTTCCCTTATTAACCTGTTGCACAATCTGCGACAGATTCTGCTGCATCACCTGGATCGCATAAATCAGACTGCGCTGATCATTCTCCCGTACCCGGATTTCTCCGGTCAGATCACCGGTGGCGATACGGTTTGCCACTTCTGCTGCATACTGAGGCTCACAGCCGAGTTGCTGAATGATGGTGCTGCTAATGTAATAGGCAATGAAAATACTCAGGAAAATTGCACCAACAGTAAAACCGATAATTAGATTACGTGAAAACTCATACGTCTGATTCGCTGTGACTTCATCCTGTTTATCCTTACTCTCCTGCAGATTCATAAAATCCTGGACTAGTCCATGCCATTTTTCATTTTCAGGATTCGCCTTTTGCATTAACAGCTCAATGGCAGCGCCCTTTTGCCCCGCCCGGACCATGTCCAAAAATTGATTATTCAATCCGCGCGCCGACTGCATGGCCTCTTGCAGGTTCTTTATAAACTGCTGACCTGCTGCATCCAGCGGCATGGTTGCCAGTTCCTGATATGCTTTGTCATAGACAGCACGGGTATCTATAATTTTTTTTCGCTTCGCGATCCTGCGCAGCCTGGTCGTCGAGCAATGCAATTGTACGCACAACACGAGAGACGACGTGGATGGAATTACTCATACTTTCCAGCAATTCCATTTTCTTGACATTCGTATCCACGACATGGTGTAACGACTTGTTGTTCTGGTTCATGCCCAACAACCCCAGGGCCGCCACACACAGCAGCAGAATAATTAAAGCCCCATAACCCACACCCAGTCTCGTACTCACTTTCCATGTTGAAAATTCCATGATGTTCCCCCATAAAATAAATATCGCTAATTCACAAATCCATCTCTGATGACCAGCCTTCATGAAGAGAAAAGAAAATTTTTACTCATCAGAAGCAAACTTATTCATGCGTGCATAGTACAAATATTTCCCCAACAAAATATTTCCATGCATCAATGTTTAACCTTTGCGCCCCCTGTTTTAATTTTCTTTAACATTCATCGCACAATTACGCGCACTTCCCTGCCGCAAGGAATATTCGTGCAGCATCGGTGCTAAGCAAAAATTGGGTTAAACAGGAAAAATCAGTACCGGGCAGGCGAAAGCACTAAGGCATTGATGCGAAAGGAAATGGCAGGACAACAGCGCGTCAATGTAATGCCCGGCGGAGAGAAAACTGATCAGACAACAGACTCATCAGACTGCTGTCCATACGGATGATGTCCGGGTACTGCAACACAGGCTTGACACCGGCTGCGTGCATTAATGCAGATCAGCCCTGAATCTGGCCAGGGCTGTGGAAATGAATTTTGGCAATGCCGGTCTTTTTGCCAATCAGGTCTTCGAGTGTGACATGGTCAAGCACATCCAGATAAGCGCGGGTGGCATCATTCAGCACTTTTTTCAGGTGACAGGCGGGCGCATAAGCGCAAGTGTTACTGGCTTTGTCAAAGCACTCTGCCATGTAAAAATCGGTTTCCGTATTGCGTACAACCTGGCCGATATTAATGTCAGCAGGCGCGCTGTGGAGTCTCAGGCCGCCATTTCTGCCGCGTATGGTATCGACCATATTAGACAAACCCAGTTGGTGCACAACCTTGGTCAGATGGTTTTTTGAAATATTGTGCAGCTCCGCGATCTCCTGAATAGTCACCAGGCGGTCGCGGTGAATCGCAAGGTAGATCAGCGTACGCAAAGTATAGTCAGTGTAAGCAGTGAGTCTCATAAAAATTATCCGGGATTAATGCGCACAACAGAGTTCAAACAAGCTCTCTTGTGCTGCCAACATGCGCTAAAGGCAGTATACCGTGTTGCGCCTTTCCTCACCGGCCTGCGCCACCAGGCTGAATACGGACAGGGATGAAAAGGCGGCGATACTGCATAACCTGAACACTCAATATTAAAAAATGTGCATTTCATCGCAACTAAACATACATTTTATTTGCATCTTATAATACATACATATAAAATGCATCTTAATAAAAGCCGGCGTGCCCGTTTCCTGCAATAACCCGATGGATTTGAAGCATTTTTCAGGAAAGCACACCGGACTCTTATCAATTGTTTTGTGTTCGCTGTTTCACTGTTTTGATCGTATTTTCAACCATTCATAAGGAACCACGCCATGCATGCCACGCGCAAACTCTGGACCTGGCTCGCTGTGATCTGTGTCCTATCATTTACCGTTCTCGGTTGGGTAGGAACAGAGATTTATCTCACAGCTCCCCCTATTCCTAAACAGGTCGTCAGCACTGACGGCAAGATTTTATTCACCGAAGGACAAGTGGACCGCGGTCAGGGATCCTGGCTCTCTGCAGGCGGTCAGCAATTGGGTACGGTCTGGGGCCACGGCAGTTATGTCGCCCCTGACTGGTCTGCAGACTGGTTGCACCGCGAATCTCTGGCATTGCTCGATATCTGGGCACAGAAAGAGTTTCAGCAAACCTTCGAGCAGCTGAACGCAGGTCGTCAGGCCGAGCTGAAAGCACGTCTGAAGGATGAAATGCGCCGTAATACCTATGATGAACAGTCTGGCAAGATCATACTGTCACCAGAGCGCGCAGCCGCTGTCCAGCAAGTGGCACAGCATTACATCGGCCTGTTTGGCAATGACCCGGCACTGGAAAAATTGCGTGAGCAGTATGCAATGAATAAAGGTACCTTGCCTGATGTTCAGGATTTGCAATCACTCCCTGCCTTCTTCTTCTGGTCTGCATGGGCTGCTGCCACTGACCGCCCTGGTGCAGCAGAACTGAGCTACACCAGTAACTGGCCGCATGAACCGCTGGTGAATAACACACCGACAGCTGGCGCCGGTATCTGGTCGATTGCCAGTGTGATCCTGATGATCGGTGCAATTGCGACCATGCTGTTCGTGCATTCGACCAGCAAAGAAGCAACTGATCCAACCCCGCCTAAAGCGGACCCTTTATTCAGCCTGAAGCCAACGCCTTCCATGCTGGCAACCAGAAAGTACTTTTACGTGGTGATCGGTCTGATTCTGGCGCAGGTCGGATTCGGGGTGATTACAGCGCACTATGCGGTTGAAGGCCACAGTTTCTTCGGCTTCCCATTGGCAGATATCCTGCCATTTACAGTCAGCCGCACAATTCATACCCAGTTCGCAGTGTTATGGATTGCTACAGCATGGCTGGCAACTGGCCTGTATATCGCACCGGCTATTTCCGGTCATGAGCCGAAGTACCAGAAACTCGGCGTCAACCTGTTGTTTTATGCGCTGCTGTTTATCGTAGTCGGCTCGACCGCCATGGGCTGGTTAGGCAGTCTGCAACACAAAGGCAATGAATTCGCTTTCTGGCTCGGTAATCAGGGTCTGGAATTCACCAGCATGGGACGGGTATGGCAGTTGCTGCTGTTCGTCGGCCTGCTGTTCTGGGTCACCCTGTTAGGTCGCGGTCTGATGCCCGCCCTGAAAACACCGTCTGACAGCCGCGGCCTGATCGCCATGGTGTTCCTGTCGGCCATGTGTATTGGCGGCTTCTATGCCACTTCCCTGACCTGGGGCCAGCATACCCACTACTCGATGATCGAATACTGGCGCTGGTGGCTGGTTCACCTGTGGGTAGAGGGCTTCTTTGAAGTGTTTGCAACTGCCGTCATCGCGCTGCTGTTCACCCGCCTTGGCCTGATTCATGCAGCGACTGCGAACAGTGCGATCATCCTCGAAACCATCGTGTTCCTGTTCGGCGGCATTCTGGGCACATTGCATCACCTGTATTTTACCGGCACCCCCACCTTTGTGATTGCCATCGGTGCGATGTTCTCCGCACTGGAAGTTGTGCCACTGGCAATGATCGGCATGGAAGCCTATCGCAACTACCAGCGCTCTAAAGCTGCCCCTTGGGTACAGTCGTACAAATGGTCCATCCTGTGCTTTATCGCTGTCGGTTTCTGGAATACCGTCGGTGCAGGTCTGCTCGGCTTCTCGATCAATACACCGATCGCCCTGTACTACATGCAAGGTCTGAACATGACTGCTGCACATGGTCATGCAGCGCTGTTCGGCGTCTATGGCATGCTCGGTATCGGCCTGCTGCTGTTCTGCCTGCGTGGACTGTCTTCCAGACTGGCATGGTCAGACAAGCTGTTGCAGGCAACCTTCTGGCTGCTGAATATCGGCCTTGCGATGATGGTGTTTATCTCGCTGGTTCCTGCCGGTATCTACCAGGCTGCCGCCAGCATCACCAAAGGCATGTGGTATGCCCGCTCACCAGAAGTCATCCATTCGCATTTCATGGAAACAGCTGTCTGGTTGCGTGTTCCGGGTGACGTCGTGTTTGCCGTCGGCACCTTATGCCTGGCAGTGTTCGCCATCCGCCTGCTGACAGGCAAACAGGCAACACAAGCCAGCCTGACCGGTGAAGCTGCCGGCGCAGCAAAGCGTGCCTGAGCAAGGCATCGCACTCAGATTGCCGGGGAACGCTCCCCGGATTTCCCGGCAATCTGAATCTGCCCCGCCATCTCACGCAGCATGTTCCCGGTATGCGTCCGCATGACTGCCTACCCTTATTTAACGTTTGAATTCAGGAGTTTTTCATGTCACACGATTGTTCCATTCCTCTGATTGCCGAAGGCGTCTACGCATTTGATGCACGCGGTATTGCCAAGCGCTTCCGTCATGCCGCCATTTTCGGCGCACTCTCCGCGCTGGAACGTGGCGAAACCATGCGTTTCTGCAATGACCATAACCCCTTGCCTTTACTGGCACAGATAGAGCATCATTTCGGCAACGCCGTCAGAATCGCCTACGTGTCGAATGAACCCGGCGAAGTGATTATCGATTTTCTGGTCATGGAATAAAACCAGCCTTTTTTTCAGAAAGCGCAACAGAAATGGACTACCTGAGTGTCAAACATCTGCACATCACCTGCGCAGTGCTCAGCGGCAGCCTGTTTCTGTTACGCGGATTCTGGATGTGGAATGCCTCACCCATGCTGCAGCAGCGCTGGGTCAGGATTGCCCCGCACCTGATCGATACCGTGCTGCTGAGTTCCGCACTGGTGATGGTGTTCTGGAGCGGGCAATACCCCTTCGCACAAAACTGGCTGACAGCCAAAGTCGTTGCACTGATTCTGTACATTGGACTTGGCACCATCGCCCTGAAACGGGGCAAGACCAGAAGCATTCGTCTCCGTGCGTTGCTGGCAGCATTCGCCGTATTTGCCTACATCGTCAGTGTTGCCCTGAGCAGACAGGTCATTCCCTTTATCTGATTTCACGGTCAATTCCTGCATCGTCCGGCCACCGGACACCGCACCACAATGACGCAAGACAGGGTACACTTGCCGCCTTGATGTGTTACTGCTGTGCATTTATGCGTAGAAAATGGTCCCTGATTGAAGATTTTATCTCCTGGCTGAAAACCTTTCTGCCAGCACAACTCCATGTTGACTATACCGAGCGGTTGCGCGCCTGCGGCGGCATTGCCGGCGGCCTGCTGCTGACAGGCCTGTCCACCAGACTGATGCTGGGCCCGGTTGAGCATATACCGATGCTGATCGGCCCGATCGGCGCTTCTGCGGTGCTGCTGTTCGGCGTTCCTGCCAGTCCGCTGGCGCAGCCCTGGTCCATTATCGGCGGCAATCTGGTTTCCGCGCTGATCGGCGTCACCTGCGCCCACTTTCTCGGCGTATCGCTGCTGTCGGCCGCCATAGCCAGCGCCGCCGCTGTGGCAGCGATGTTTTTCCTGCGCTGCCTGCACCCGCCCGGTGGGGCAGTCGCCCTGACAGCGGTACTCGGCGGGCCGGTGATTCACGAACTGGGCTATCAGTTTCCCCTGTTTCCGGTATTGATCAATTCCCTGCTGCTGATGCTGTTTGCGCTGGCGTATAACAACGCCACCGGACGCCGTTACCCGCATGCGTCACACCCTGACCACAGCGGCAAACACGGCACGCGTGATGCGCGTCCGATCGACCGGCTTGGTTTTAAATCCAGCGATCTGGATGAAGTGCTGCAGCAATACAATCAGGTGCTGGACGTCAGCCGCGACGATCTTGAATCCCTGTTCCAGCAAACAGAAATGCATGCCTACCGCCGCCGCTTCGGAGAGATCAGCTGCAGTGATGTGATGTCGCACGATGTGGTCACTGCCGAATTCGGCACCACGCTGGAAGAAGCCTGGACCTTGCTGCGCCAGCACCGCATCAAGGCGCTGCCGGTCACTGACCGCGCCCGGCGCGTGATCGGGATTGTGACGCTGGTCGATTTCATGAAACACGCCAATCTGGACGTCTATGAAAAATTCGATGAAAAATTGCGTCAGCTGATACGGCGCACCCGCGATCTGCATTCCAGCAAGCCGGAAGTCGTCGGCCAGATCATGACCAAGCCTGTCAGAACCGCACGCGAAGACATGCACATTGTCGAATTGGTGCCCCTGTTGTCCGATCAGGGTCTGCACCATATTCCCATTGTCGATCACGAACACCGCCTGACCGGCATGCTGACGCAGTCAGACCTGATTGCAGCACTGTACCGTGGCCGCCTTGGCGACACCGATTCACCGCCATCCGGCACGGTTTCCACCTGAGCCGCATGCGCTACTTGATGCCAGTCAATGAATTAAGAAATACCTTCCACCGACATTGACCACACCATATTTAGTGATTAATCTCTGAAACACACAACATATAGTGTTTTCAGAGATTAAAATGACGCTCACTTCCGTTCCTGCCTCCACCCGTCGCCACGGCCTGCAACAAGTCATCAAGCGCAATGGCGCATCCCAGATTTTTGATGCCGCCAAAATTCATTCTGCGATTTTGCGTGCCGGCCAGGCCTGCGGAGAACTGGATGCCGCAGCAGCGTCCACGCTGACCGCACAAGTGACCGACAGGCTTGCCGCCTTACCGGAACCGGCGGCGGTAACGGTCGAACAGATTCAGGATGAAGTCGAAGCAACACTGTTTGATGCTGGCTGGCGGATTACCCTGCGCGCCTATGTGGTGTACCGGACGCAGCACCAGCAATTGCGGCAGGACCGGCAGACCATGGTGGATGTGGAGTCCTCCGTCAACGAATATCTGCAACAGCAGGACTGGCGGGTCAATGCCAACGCGAATCAGGGCTATTCGCTGGGTGGCCTGATTTTGAATGTCTCCGGCAAAGTCATTGCCAACTATTGGCTGAACCATGTTTATCCGCCGGAAATCGGCGCTGCACACCGTGCTGCCGATCTGCATATTCACGATCTCGATATGCTGTCAGGTTATTGCGCTGGCTGGTCGCTGCGGACCTTGCTGAATGAGGGACTCAATGGTGTTCCGGGAAAAATAGAATCCGGCGCGCCGCATCATTTTTCCAGCGCCGCCGGACAGATCGTGAATTTTCTCGGCACCCTGCAGAATGAATGGGCCGGAGCACAGGCCTTCAGCTCGTTTGATACCTACATGGCGCCCTATGTGCGGCATGACAGGCTGGACTATGCGGCAGTCCGTCAGGCCATGCAGGAGCTGATTTACAACCTGAATGTTCCTTCGCGCTGGGGTACCCAGACTCCCTTTACCAACCTGACCTTTGACTGGGTTTGCCCGGAAGACCTGCGGATGCAGATACCGCATATCGCCGGTCAGGAAATGCCCTTCTGCTACGGTGACCTGCAGGAAGAAATGGACATGATCAACCGCGCCTACATCGAGGTGATGATGGCCGGTGACAGCAAAGGCCGCGTATTCACTTTTCCCATTCCGACCTACAACATCACTGCCGATTTCGACTGGCACAGCCCGAATGCAGAACGCCTGTTTGAAATGACGGCCAGATACGGTCTGCCCTACTTCCAGAATTTCATCAATTCCGAACTGAAGCCGAATATGATCCGCTCGATGTGCTGTCGCCTGCAGCTCGATTTGCGGGAACTGCTGAAGCGCGGCAACGGTCTGTTCGGTTCTGCCGAGCAAACCGGCTCGCTCGGCGTGGTGACGATCAATTGCGCCCGGCTTGGCTATCTGCACCGCGGCAACGAAGCCGGACTACTGGCGGCACTGGACCATCTGCTGACGCTTGGAAAAAACAGTCTGGAGATCAAACGGAAAGTGATACAGCGTCACATGGACAACGGTCTGTTTCCCTACACCAGGCGCTATCTGGGAACGCTGCGCAATCATTTTTCCACACTGGGTGTGAATGGCATCCATGAAATGCTGCGCAATTTCTATGATGACCGCGAAGACATCACGACTGAAACCGGTTACGCAATGGCAATCCGCATGCTCGATCACATACGAAGCCGCATGCTGGAATTTCAGGAAGAAACCGGTCACATGTACAACCTGGAAGCAACACCGGCAGAAGGAACAACCTACCGTTTCGCCAAAGAAGACCGTAAGCGCTTCCCCGATATTTTGCAGGCGGGAACGGCAGACATGCCGTATTACACGAACTCATCGCAGTTGCCGGTGGGCTTCACCGATGATCCGTTTGAAGCGCTGGAAAGACAGGACGCGTTGCAACGGAAATATACCGGCGGCACCGTGCTGCATCTGTACATGACAGAACCGCTGTCGAGCGCAGATGCCTGCCGGACGCTGGTGCAGCGGGCCTTGTCGCGCTTTTCGCTGCCGTATCTGACGGTAACACCGACTTTCTCGATCTGCCCTAAACATGGCTACCTCGGCGGCAGTCACCGTTTCTGCCCGAAATGCGATGAAGAACTGCTCGCACGCAAACGGCTGGCAGCCTGAACGCCACCAGACAATTTTTTCAACCTGACAGGAAATCATGATGCCTGCTTTGACGCCACAAACCACCCCCTGCCCTGATGCTTCTGCTGCTGACCATAATTTGAGTGCCGCCATGGATGCTGTCACCGGTACCGTCGCTGAGAATGGCATCTTCATGTTGTCGGATGAAGAGCGCCAGCCCTGTGAAATCTGGACCCGCGTCATGGGCTATCACCGTCCGATGAGTTCCTTCAACATCGGAAAAAAGGGCGAATTCCATGAACGCCGCTACTTCACCGAAGCCGCGCAAAACAATACAGGCAAACCCAATCGCGGCCAGCTCCCGTGCTGAAAGCGGGCGGACTGACGCCTTTCAGTACCGGTGACTATCCGGGAAAACTGGCGGCGGTGATTTTTGTGCAGGGCTGTCCGTGGCGCTGTGGTTATTGCCATAATCCGCATCTGCAGGAAAGAACCTCTGCCAGCCCCCTGATATGGAGCGACATTTTGTCCTGGCTGCAAAGGCGCACCGGGCTGATTGATGCTGTCGTCTTCAGCGGCGGCGAACCGACCATGGACCCGGCACTGCCTGACGCCATGCAGGCAGTGCGTGAACTGGGGTTTCATATCGGGCTGCATACGGCGGGGATTTATCCGCGCCAGCTTGCGGCAGTGCTGCCACTGACGGACTGGATCGGTCTGGATGTCAAGGCGCCGCCGCACCGCTTTGACGAGATCACCCGCAGCGCCGGCAGTGCAGCGCTCAATGCTGCCAGCCTGCGCCTGCTGCTCGACAGCGGCAAGGATTATGAATGCCGGACCACGGCGCATCCGTCCCTGTTCAGCCCGGATGAGCTGTTGCTGCTCGCGCAGCAGCTGGCCCGGCAAGGTGTCGCCCGCTATGCCTTGCAGGTAGTGCGGCAGCAAGGATGCCGGGACAAACAGTTTGCACCAGCTTCCGGCAACGCCTGCCCCACTTTTCCGGCGCCGTCATTACTGGAACAGCTGCCCCGGCTTTTTCCGCAGTTCATACTGAGACAGAACGATGGCGGTATCTGAATCCGGGTTCAGATGAGTTTGGAATAAGTCGCAGTCGTGACTTTTTTGAGGTAATGATCAAACGTCATGGCAATCGCGCGGACAAACAGACGTCCCTTGGTGGTGACGCGGATCATGTCCGGGTCAGTGACCAGGAAACCGGCCTCTTCATATTGCTTGAGCTGCACCAGCTCATCAGCAAAATAACTGGCAAAACTGATCTGATATTTTTGCTCAACAGCGCGCACTGACAAAGGCATGCTGCACATCAGCGTCATGATGACTTCGCGGCGCAACAAATCGTCCTGACTCAGCGCAATGCCTTTTTCCACCGGCAGATGGCCGGCATCGAGATGCTGATAATACTCTTTGATAGTACGCACAGACTGGCTGTAAGAATCACCGACTTTGCCGATCGCTGAAACACCGAAACCAACCAGATCGCATTCCGCCCGGGTTGTGTATCCCTGGAAATTACGGTGCAGGGTCTGGTTCTCGCGGGCTTTGTTCAGTTCATCATCGGGTTTGGCAAAATGGTCCAGTCCGATGTAGATGTAGCCTGCGTCCAGCAAGCGGCGGGTGGACATCATGAATATCTGCAGGCGGTCTTCGGCGCTCGGCAGGTCGGCTTCGATGATCTGGCGCTGCGCCTTGAAACGGCTTGGCAAATGGGCGTAGTTGTACAGAGCGATACGATCCGGCGCCAGCGCAATCAGGCTATCCAGTGTGCGGCCGAAGCTTTCCAGGTTTTGCTTGGGCAGGCCATAAATCAGATCCGCATTGATTGATTCAAAATGCGTCGCCCGGCTTTGTTTGACCGCAGCTTCAACCATGCTGAATGGCTGAATGCGGTTGACTGCCTGCTGCACCGCGGGGTCAAAATCCTGCACGCCAAAACTGTTGCGATTAAAGCCCAGCGCCGCAAGGGATTGCAGGGTTTCCGGTCTGACGGTGCGCGGATCGATCTCGACACCCAGTTCGGCATCGGCAGTAAACGTGAAATGCCGGCGCACCATCGCCATCAGCTGCCCCAGTTCATCCGAATTGAAAAAGGTTGGCGTGCCGCCGCCCAGATGCAGTTGCACCGTCTGGCGATCCGGTCCCAGATGCGCTGCCACCATTTCCATTTCTTTTTCCAGATAGCGCAGATATTCCGTAGTGCGGCTGTGATCCTTGGTAATGATTTTGTTGCAGGCGCAAAAGTAGCAGAGCGATTCGCAGAAAGGCAGATGAATATAGACCGACAGTGGCGGATTGTTTTTCTTTCCGGCACGCTGTTCCAGATAGCTGATATAGCTTTGCTCTGTAAAGTCCTTGTGAAAACGGTCGGCGGTCGGATACGAGGTGTAACGGGGACCCGATTTGTCGAATTTACGTATCAGCGCTTCGGATAAATCGATCTGATCTGTGAAGGTATTCATCGTGTTCTTTCTGCCCGGCATACCGGGATATCCTGTTGGGTTGATGGCACCATTGTAATCAAGCCATCATGCACCGGGTCGATCTATATCAATTTCTTTATCAAAACCCTGCTCTCCATCAAAAATTTCCAGATGCAATGCATACAACCGGTTTTGCGCGCCCGACTCAGCCGGGTTGTCCGTCCACACGTGCCCGCAGATACACCGGCAGCATCATGGCGATCCAGCCGGCCAGCAGGATCAGCCAGGCCGTTGCGGATACCGAGATCAGCCACGGCAAAACCAGCAGGCTCGCCAGAATACGCAGCAGCGCCGCCAGATGCAGCCCCAGATACAGTCCCCACAGTGTATTGGATGCCTGCAGCGGCCTGCCGCTATGGCCAAACGATACCCGGCTGACAAAACCGACCATCATGGTTGTCATGAAACCCAGCCCCAGCGCATGCACTGCTGCCGAACCCGTATTCACACCAAGCGCGCCGGCAGCCTGCAGTGCAAACACGATAGTGAGCCAGGCAAAGGATAAATGCAGCATTGCCAGCAGGCGATTTGCAAAACTGCGCAACAGTCCCCAGCGCCAGCTGGTGACGGCAAAACTGAGGCTCAGCGCCGCTGCGATCAGGGCTTCCACCAAATGCCAGCCGGCCACGCCGGTCAGCGCCAGCAGCAGACATGCCGTCAGCCAGAATGCCAGCAGCCACACGGGACGCCAGACTGTATAAGGCTTCAGCACATTACTGCTGAAAAATGGCAGCATGCGGTGACAGACCGTCAGAAACACCGGCAACAGAAAAGCAAAAAAAGCCAGCTGGCGCGCCACGCTCCAGGCAACGTCAATCCCGGCACTCCAGCACAGGGTAGCCGCCAGCGCCAATGCGCCGCCGCACATCGCCAGCAGAATCGCCCAGGCATGTTTTTTATCCAGCGCTTTACTGAGCAGAATCAGACTGCCCCAGCGCCATGTCACGGCGCACCAGGCGCTCAGCATCAACATAAAACCGGAGGAACGCAGCGGATACCAGCCGATGCCGGATGCGAACATGGCGAGCAACAAGCCACCGAAGTATGTCCCGCCATGCAGTAAAAAGTAATCATCCCGGGTTTCAACCGAAAGCCAGCGCGGTCCGGCTGTGAACGTGAAACCCAGGATAAACAGGGGGAATACGCCCAACGGCATCAGCAGGGCATGCAGCGGAACCGCCATGTTGTCCGGGTGCTGCACCTGCAGCCACCACCAGAAAAACAGGATTAACACAGCCAGTGCGCCGAGAAAAAAATATAACCGGTGAGGGGCGGTAGCAAGACGTTTCATGATGAGGTATCCGGTAAGTATCGGCAGGCAAACAGGTTATACGGTAAGGAATACAGGAAACAGTCGTGGATCTCCTGCCCAAGAGCCTCAATATACTCCTACCCAGTATATGTATAAGCCCTTATATTTCCTTGATATCAGCGCATTTTTTAAATAATGACAGGGGAGTATGCTAATTTCAGTCTGGCGTCACGGATTCCGGACAGTTCTTTGCAAGCGGCTGCTCAGTCTGCATCCCGGTCAGTTGCCGCTGTACCGCCTGCCAGGCCAGCTGCATTTCTTCTGTGCTGGCATCGGCATGAAAACGTTTACGCGCCCCCTCCTGATTCAGGATCAGATGCCAGGCAGGCTCTACTCCGGCCTGCTGCAGGCAGGCTTTCACACAGGCCAGCGCACATCCATCCAGCGCCAGTATGGGCCGCCCCGACTGCGCCAGCCTGACCAGTGGCCTGACACCGCCGCCGACGCCGCTGATGCAGGACATTTGCGCCAGCCCTTCCCTGTCCAGCCGCACCGCCACATCATTCGCCAGCTGCGCCACGCTGGAGCAGCCGGAACAGGCGTACACCAGCGGCAGTTGCGACGGCTGCGGCGCGTCATCCATCAATGTCTCCCGGCTCCGTGCCGGGCTGCCCCATGCGCTGAAGCCGACTGCGATTCAAACTGCTGACTGAGCTTTTGGGCAAAACTGTTCAGCCATGCCGGACGCTCGCTCGCATCAATCCAGTATTTCACTGCCACACCCAGTTCGGTATCGCCCTCCATGCGCAGACGGCGGCGGAAAAACAAGGTATCGGCATCTTCCATACCCGATGCCATTTTAAAAAAATCCACCGCATTGGCAGACAGGCTGACATCCACCGACACCTGGCGGCTCAGTGAGCGAAAGCGCCCCTGGTTGCATTCAAAATACAGCGACATGCCCAGGTCTTCGACGTGAATACTGAATTTTTTGCCGTATAAAGTATCGGGCGCGACCAGCAGTTCACGCCGCCGCGCCAGCTCCAGCATCAGCATCAGCGGTGTGGTGGTCAGCGGCGCCGGCATGTGCCGGCCAATCGACTGAAACACGGCGGGAAAGCGAAATTGGGACAAATCCATAAAAACTCCGGTCAGATTGATTCGGCCATCAGCCACTGCATACCTGGCTTGGCGCTCCAGTAGCCATTGCTGCGTTGCGCCTCTGCCGGCAGGTAACGGCTGTCCACCTGGGCGGTGCTGCGATTCTTGCGTGCCAGATCAAATGCGGCGACCACTTCCGCCATACCCTGAGATTGTGGCTGCAAACGCAGGATATCGACCTGCATCGCCGCCAGATCGGGCACCTGCGCCCCCAGATCAAGACAACTGCCGCTCTGGGTCTGGATGCCGTTGATGGTCAAAAATTCCTTGCCGTCGCGGGTTGCCAGCGGTAAGCCATCAGGATACTGCTCGCAGCGGAATTCACAGCTGTCCTTACGCAGGCGATGGTGCCGCGCGGTAAAGCAGCGGGAAGAAAACGCCAGCGCCAGTCGCCCCCAGACCTGCACTTCCGTCTGCATCGCGGCTGATTTTTGCTGCTGCAGGCTCGCCAGATCGTCACGCGGCAATTCGATCGGTGGCAGAAAACGCTGCGCGCCCAGTCCGGACAACCAGGCCAGCGTATCGGCATGGTAAATATTCAGATGCGGACCAGCTACAAATGGCTGCCCCTGCATGGCACGCACTGCGCTGAAATCATTGGCTTCCACGCCAAATCCCTCTTCCAGTGCGCGCTCTGTCATGCGGTGCATATTGCGACGGTCCGCTTCACTGTCGATCAGCGTCAGGGTGGAAAAAACCACTTCCTTGCCCGCCTCGCGCAGAGCCCGTCCAACAGCAACCCAGTCGTCCAGCTTCATCAGATGGCGACGGGAACAGGTCACCTCTCCCAAATAAACAATATCGACCGGCCACTGCATGGCATCGGCATAGAAGCTCAGGGTTGCTTCTTTCGACCAGTAATAGGCCAGCGGCGCCAGAGAAATTTTGAATTCATGCATACGATACTCTTCCGGTTATTTCCAGGGCCGTTCAAACGCCCCTTGCGTGACCTGCGCGCCTTCAGCGTGCCGCGCCAGCGTTGCCTGCCAGTCAGGGCGGGGAGAATAGCGTTCCGGGTCGCGCTGCGCTGCATCGAGCGCCGCACGCAACGTTCCCACGACCTGCGCGACATAACTCGGACTGCGCTGACGGCCTTCGATCTTGATCGCCGAGACGCCCATATTCACCAGCTTGGGCAACAGGCCGACTGCATTCAGACTGGTCGGCTCTTCCAGCGCGTAATCGATTTCACCCTCGACTTCAAAGCGCCCTTTGCATAAGGTCGGATAGCCTGCGGCCTCGTCCGGCGCATAGCGGTCAATCAGCGTGCCATTGAGCCGTGCATACATCGTGCGGTCTTTCTCTTCCCAGCTCACGGCATGCGCGGGCGAACAGACGCCTTTGTTGTTCGGTGAATCGCCCGTGACATAGCTCGACAACAGGCAGCGACCTTCTACCATCACGCACAGACTGCCAAAACCGAATACTTCGATTTCGACAGTCGTCTGGCGGATGATTTTTTCGATTTCGGTCAGGGTCAGCACACGCGGCAACACAGCACGCCGTATACCGAACTGTTCACGCATGAGTTCGATCGCATCGAGCGTGGTGGCCGAACCC
The DNA here is from genome assembly GCF_014284195.1 of Cognatundibacterium griseum. Classification (GTDB taxonomy): domain Bacteria; phylum Pseudomonadota; class Gammaproteobacteria; order Burkholderiales; family Burkholderiaceae_D; genus Undibacterium; species Undibacterium griseum. Next base: position 436,554 of record NZ_JACOGC010000002.1, on the reverse strand, counting down.
TGTACCGACAGATGCAGGCGCAAATCAGGATGCCGGTCGCGTGCATAGGCCATGAGTCCGGGATCAGCCAGAATCACGGCATCCGCCCCCATCTGCACGGCCGTATCAATCGCAGCACGCCATTCGCCGACAGCACGCGCCTGCGGATAGGTGTTGATCGCAAACAGGATCTGCCGGCCACGGCTGTGGGCATAATCCGCACCCTGCCGGATATCATGGTCGCTGAAATTCAGTCCGCCGAAATTACGGGCATTGGTCGCATTGCGCAAGCCCAGGTAAACCGCATTTGCCCCTTTGTCTATAGCCGCTTTTAAAGCAACCAGACTGCCGGCAGGAGCCACCAGATCAATAGCATTCATAACTGCAAATAGTAATGACACTTGTTTCCAATGTCCTTGTTCTGGCTCAACAATTCATAGCCGGCCCGCAGGACTCACGGGTGAAAACGGCTTCAGTGCAACGACATACCGCCATGCTGATAGGTTTTCAGCGCCTCTGCCGAACCGATATGAATAATGGAGCCGGATACGCGGATCAGGTCTTCATCCATCAACTGGTGTAACACGCGGGATAAGGTTTCCGGAGATAAATTCAATAGCGAGGCCAGCAAGTGCTTTTTCAGTTCCAGCCTGACTTCGTTGGTGCACTGTATGGCGGAGGTCTGCAGCAAATAGTCAATCACGCGTTGTGTCGCGTTTTGCAGCGAATAGCGTTCGACATTCCGGATAAAGCCCAGCAGCCGGTACGACAACCCAGCCATCATCTGCCGCGACAACAGCGGCGACCTGTCCAGCAACTGCAATAAGGCTGTCCGCGGAATTTTCAGCAGCAAGGTGTTTTCCAGCGCTTCGGCGTAGAACGGATAAGGCTCGTCCAGAAACATCATGGCTTCGCCAAAACTCTGTCCGGCACGGATCAGCTCCAGCACCTTGTCGTTACCCTGGGAAGAAGGAATGCTGAGCTTCAGCAAACCATACACCACGATATACGTTCCTTCCGCGATATCGCCTTTGCGAAACAGCATCAGCCCTTTTTCCAGCTCGATTTTCACCACTTCTTTTTGCAACTCGCCCAAATCAATTGGTGAAATATTGCGAAACAGCGCATGATTTTCGAGCAAACCCAATAAATTCAATTTCGTCATCTCATGTCTCCGGCCAACTGATAGAGATCAAGTGTAGAAGCGTCAAGAGACTATGCCTATCCGCCAACCGGACTAGTCTGCTGATGCAAATGAACAATATGATGCATTATAAATGCATGTTATTGGATGAGGAAGAATTTTTTATTGCCGCATGGATTTATCACAAACATCTGCACAATATCTGACGCATACAGCAACATGGCCGCATCGCAACATCTCTTTAGTATTCTGCCCGGGAGAATGGCTTTTGTGAAAGGCTAGTTATTTATCCAGCCCGTGCTCTACCGCATAGACAGCAATCTGCACCCGGCTGGTCAGATTGAGTTTTTTCAGGATATTCTGAACATGGATTTTGACGGTGCTCTCTGCCACATCCAGATTCCGGGCGATTTCCTTATTGCTCTCACCTCTGGCAAGGCAGATCATCGTTTCGCGCTCACGCGGAGTCAGTTTTTCGCGCTCCGGTGCTGCAGCCTGATTCTGGCCAGCGCGGAACTGCATCACGAGTTTTGCCGTCATGGATTCGGCAATCACGGGCTCTCCGGCGGCGGCACGTTTAATCGCCTGCGTCAGATATTCCGCTTCAATATTTTTCAGCAAATAACCGCGCGCACCATTTTTCAGCGCAGTGCTGAGATCTTCTGCTTCCTCCGACACAGTCAGCATCAGCACGGCGGTATCGGGCAAGTCTTCGACGATCAGCTGCATGGCTTCCAGGCCGGACAGGCCTGCCATGTTCAAATCCATCAACACTACATCGGGACGCAATTGCTTCGCCCTTTTCACCCCTTCGAGTCCATCCGAGGCTTCGCCGACAATCTCAAATTCCGGGTTGCGTTGCAACAGCAAACGAATGCCGCTGCGAAACAGGGTGTGATCATCGACCAGTAAAATCTTGATGGGCATGCGTCTCTCTATTTCTGTTTTCTGAATCAGTTTAATATCATTAGTCCGTCATCGCCGGATTGTCTTTAGCACAGGCAGACCAGCACCGTCAGGCAACCAGCCGTTCCTGGCGCAGCAAATGCAATGCAATGCTGGTTCCCGCGCCTGGCGCGCTCTCAATAGTGAAACGGGCAGCCAGTCGCTCAGCCCTTTCTTTCATAATCCGCAGGCCGACATGCTCTTCGCCTTTTTCATGCACCTGCTCCAGATTGAAGCCGGTGCCGTCATCTGTCACGGTCATGGAAAAATCCCGCTCATTATGAACCAGCACACGGACTTCACTCGCCTGCGCATGTTTGCGTACATTCGATAAGGCTTCCTGCAGGATAAACAAGACCTGCAACTGCTGCTCCGGCGCTAATGGCGCGCCATTTCCTTCAAACGCAATTTCACCGTGGACACCAGTCTGGCGCTGAAATTTGGCCACCACATTGCGCATTTCCGACTCCAGATTACTGTCTTGCAGGCGGGTGCGGAAATTCAGCAGCAACTCCCTGACATCTTCATAGCTTTCCTGCACACCGGCACGCAGCAAAGGCGCAATATCGCTGATTTCTTCCATATCATTGCGCCGCAATGAATCTTCCAGCATCTGTACCTGCAGGTTCAGGAAATTGAGCCCCTGCGCAATGCTGTCATGCAACCCCTGCGCCAGCAGGTTACGTTCCTGAGAAACGGCAAACTCTTTTTCTTTGGCAATCAGACGCTGATTTTCAATCGCGGCGCCCAGATTTTTCCCCAGCGTTTCCAGCAACCGGCGCTCTTCACCAGAGATCGAACGCTCTGCTGAAAAATGCAGCGAAAAACTGCCAATCACCTGATCCCGTGCCAGTATTTGAAATACCGCCAGCGAGACGAAACCTTCTTCCTGGCAGCGGTAGCGTTTTTCCTGATTCAGCTGCCTGAAGTCGCGCACGATGACGATGCCCTGCTGGGTTGCAGCACCGCACAGGCACTCATCTTTTTTGATGCAGTGCTCTTCTTCAATCATGTGTTCCGACATTCCCTCATGCACAGTAATATGCAGATTGTCGCTATGGCTGTCGAGAATACGGACGGTGCCGCCATCGGCTCCGATTCTTTGCATGATGCGGTGTAAAAAACCGCGGCACAGCTCTTCAATCGCATGCGGCCCGGACAGGAAACCGGCAATTTCATACAGCGTGCTGACTTCGTGATTCTGCGCCTGCAATCTGGCAGTTTTTTCCAGCACCCGGACTTCCAGCGTACGGTGCACTGACTGCACGTGATCGGCCATCTGATTGAATGCCTGCGCCAGCACGCCGAACTCATCCTCGGTTTCGATCGGCAAGCGTACGCTGAGGTCGTCTTTCGACATCCGTGCGATACCTGCCTGCATCCGCGTCACCGGACCGACAATCCATAAATACAATAAATATAGTAAGGCAACGCTGGCCGCCAGCGACATAAAAATCAGCGCAGTCTGGCACAAGCGCAACCAGGTGGTTTTTTCTGCCAGTTCCACCTCCACCAGCGATACCAGCACATTGATCTGGCTGACGAACTCCGGTAACTCTTCGCGGTAAACGCGGATCGCAACCTGCCTTTCCTCGGGCGAGGTCATCTGCAATATCCGGCGCGCATTGCCCTGTACGCGCTTTTGCCACGCATCCTGGACTTTGCGCATCTGTGCGCGGATGCTGGGCGTAACGGGTAAGAACAATGGCCGCTTGGCATCACCGGCCTGCAGATCTGCCAGTGTGCGGTTAAATTCGCTCAGTTGCTGCTCGACTGAAGTACTGCTGGCGGCATACTCCAGTTCGACCGCGAGCTTGTAAGAACGCATCCGCAGGCTGCCTGCTTCGTTAATCGCCGCACCACCACCTTCCAGCTGCCAGGAAAGCAGCAAGGTATAGCCGATCGCAGCCAGCGTCAGCCCCAGACCGATGAGTGTGGTCAGGAGAATCCGGAAAGTCAGCCGCTTGCCCATGGGCAGGCTGTTCGCAGAGGTCATATCGGCAACAGTAGGTTACGGGTGAAATTGTTTCATCAATTGTGATGCCATCGTTTCAGAAAATTATTCTGCCGGACTGTTTTGTGCGGCGGCTGCAGCATGCTGAACGACTGCATTGTCTGCGGTTTCATGAGGAATTCCCAGTGGGCAGACCATCGGCAGAAAATTATCAGAACGCTCAGAATACGCCAGTAAGGCACCGTTTGTCATATCAAAATACCAGCCATGCAACGCCAGCTCGCCACGCGCCTCACGCTCAGAGATCCATGGAAAAGTCCGCAGGTTATTGAGCGACATAATGATTGCGCCCAATTCGCACGCCCTGACCTGCTCTGCCTGCGGATACTGCCCCAGCTGTTGCAGCACCTGGCGCTTGACCGGCTCGACAATCCGCATCCAGCCAGCAATGAAATCGATCTTGCGGCTCGGCTGGTAACCCTGCATCAGAGCGCGGATGCCGCCGCATTTTTCATGCCCCATGACGATGACCCGCTTGACGTTCAGCGCCTCAACCGCAAACTGAATCGCCGCGCTGACACCATGCTGAAACTCGGATTCATTACAGGGCGGCACCAGATTAGCGACATTGCGGACTACAAAAATATCGCCGGGATCACAATCGAGCAGCAATGCCGGGTCAACCCGGGAATCGCAGCAACCGATCAGCAGCGTGGTCGGGTTCTGACCGTGGTTCAGTTTATCGAACAATGGGTCATCACCGGCGAAATATTTACTTTGAAAACGTTGAAATCCCTCAATAAACTGATCAATGTTTCTAACTTCCATTACCTTCTCCGTGGCGATACCATCAACCGCCGGTCTGTGACATGAAGCGAACGATTTTCAGCGGCTGTTCTGTGAATTCATGCCGTTCGGGTTTCAATTCTATCGCACTCCGGATTGCGGCATCCAGACCGGCATCGCTGATTCCGGCGCGCAGCAAGGGGCGTAATGCAAACTTTTCATCCTGTCCCAGACACATATACAAAGTGCCATCCACCGACAAGCGCACGCGGTTGCAGGTAGCGCAGAAATGCTGGCTGATCGGGGAAATAAAGCCTATCGTGCCACGTCCGTCGCGGGTGCTCCAGTAACGCGCCGGACCGCCGCCGAGTTCGGCTGCCGCCGGCACCAGGTCAAATTCACGCACCAGTTGCTCACGGACCGGCCCGATATCCAGATACTGACTGTCACGTCCGGTCGCGCCCATCGGCATGGTTTCAATCAGGCGCAGGATAAACCCTTCCTCGAAGCAAAACCGGGCCATGCGGCTGATTTCATGATCATTCACGCCACGCATCACCACCATGTTCAGCTTGATCGGCATAAAGCCCGCCTGTTTTCCTGCCTGCAGCCCCGCCATGATGCTGCCGAAACTGTCGCGTCCGGTAATCTGCTGCATACAGGCTTTGTCCAGACTATCGAGACTCACGTTGATGCGGCTCACCCCGGCATCGCGCAAAGCGCGGGCATGCTTGTGCAACTGGGTCGCATTGGTGGAAAGAGAAATATCCTGTAAGCCGGGTAACTGCGACAGCCGGGACACCAGTTGCGGCAGATTGCGGCGCAATAAAGGCTCACCGCCGGTCAGGCGTACCCGCGCGACACCCATACGGGAAAATGCCGCTACGACACGTTCAATCTCATCGAAACGGAGCCAGTTTTCCGGCTCCTCAAATCCCGAAAACCCTTTCGGCATGCAGTAGCTGCAACGCAGGTCGCACCGGTCTGTGACCGACAGCCGCAAATAGCTCACGCGCCGGCCAAAGCGGTCAGTCAATGCGGAAACATGATTCTGAGAGTGAGGTGCAGTCGTATCCATGACTGCATTGTGGTGGTCAGCGCTGCTGATGGCAATTCGCCGCCAAGCCATGCGCCGCTAGTTCTTTTGGGGGAGAACCGTCTTGTTAAACAACAGGCTGCGTAATTCATGCCGGTAACGCAGCAACGTCTGCAGCAGCAAAACCCCGATCAGGGCCTGAGAAGCCGCAAACAATATTCCCGCCGCCAGCGCCAGTTCTCGCGGCGCCAGCGGCAGCAACAGCAGAGCGACATAGGCCAGCAATAACAGACGCGCCTGCCACAACAGACGTGCAGGCGGCAAGACTGCCTGCATGGTAGGCACCCGCTGCCGGGGTGGGAGCTGGCGCCGCAAATGCAGAAACACCAAAAAAGGAATGATCTTCCCCAGCATTGCATTCACCGGCATGACCGCACCGCCAACCAGTGCCAGCACACCAGTCCACCAGGGGATCCCAGACAACAGCCATGCCGGAAACATCCCCGGAACCTGCTGTGCGAACACGGCTATCGCAACCAGCACCGCCGCGGCCAGCCAGCTCACTGCGCTGCACAGCCACAAAGCCCAGGAAGGGTCAAAACGGCGTCTGGCATGCCAGACCGCATGCGCTGCGGCGGCAGCGAATAGCCCAATGCTCAGACAACCGCCGCCAATCGCCAGCGAACGCCATTGCGGCCAGAATGCCGCCAGCAGCGGCAACCACAAAGCAACAGGCAACGCAGCCTGCCAGCGATCACCGGGGCGGCGCGATTGCCAGAACATCGGCACCGTCGTTGAAGCAATTCCCAGCACCAGCGCGGCAATCCAGCCGACCAGTCCCCAGGCCACATGCAGATCAAGCCAGTAAGCAATATCCGATTGCCACCAGCCGGCGAAATTCCCTGCCATCGTGACACCGAAACCGATGACTGCCAGTAATGCCAGGGGAATCCAGCGCAAAGTACGTGTCGTGGCATCCAGCGCAATGATTTTCCATGCAGTGCGTCCCAGCGCCAGCACTATTGCGCCATACAGCAGGATCGCGACGCCTGCCGCCAGTGCAAAGCCATGCGGATGACCGGATAAAAATCCGGCTGCCAGACCGGCAGCAATCAGCGCGGAACCTGCCGCCACAAAAGGAGAGATAAAACGCGCGGCACTGACCGTCTGCCCGGCCACCACCGGCATCAGCTGAAACAGGGCGCCAATCATGACCGGCGCCAGCATCCCCAGCACCAGCACATGCGTTACCGCCAGAGTCAGGGGAGAAAAACGATCCGGCAGTCCTGCCGCCGGTCCGCAGGCCAACAGCACTCCGGCCAGCGCACCCAGCCAGGGCGCTGGCATCAAACAGCCGAAGATAGTGGCTGGCGACGGCGCCAGCTCATAATTCAGGATTTGGGCTGCCGCCAAAACGGGCTCCGCAAAAAATCAGGCTGAGATCAGCATCAACCGCAGGAACAGGCACCGCAACAGGCGCTGCCCATGCCGAGCTTGCCTTCGAGATTCTGGATACTGTTGCCGCACATCGGGTACAGCACATTTTCTTCCTTCACATTATGCTGCTGAATCAGCACATTCAGCGTATCGATGGCAGCCAGCGCCTGCGCCGTCTGTCCGGCTTCGATAGCAGCATTCACCTCATCGCTCAGCGAACGGATTTCTGCATGTTCATTGCGCATGACCACGGTCGGACCACTGTTCATGCCGGTTGCCTCTTCAAATGCCGGAAACAGCTTTTTTTCTTCCAGCGTAAAATGACCTTCCAGTTCCTCATGGAACAAACGGAAATTTCTTCCGGCGGAAGCAAGGTCATTTTTTTGCAGAGCTGCTTCCACGCGATTCAGCTGATCATCACACTCACGGTGCTGACGCACCAGTTCTTTCACTGCCTGAGACATAATTAACCTATCTTTTTCTGTTAAAAAATCCGGCAAACAAGCTGATGCTGCCTGCCGGCCGCCTTTGCCATCCAGGCATCGGCTGCGAAATACGCTTTACTGTACCAATGGGCTGTCTGCACCTTGCAGATCAATCCCGGAAATGCTGGCACGCCCGACTAGCAACTGCAGATACTGGCGTATGGCATGATCGCGGCTGGCACTCTGCATCATGTCAGCGATGTCATGCTGTATCTCATCAAATGGTAACAAGCGACCTTCTGCCTTGCGCCCAACCTGGATAATGTGAAATCCGAAACGGGTTTCCACCAGTCGTGGAATCACGCTGCCCGCAGTCGCAGCAAACAGCGGGCGCTCGAATTCCGGTACCGTCTGCCCTCTGCCGATCTGCCCCAGACTGCCGCCGACCTCACTGGATGGGCAATTTGAATTCGCCTTTGCCATCTCTGCAAACTCCTGGGGATGCTCCAGCAGATGCGTCAGAATGCCGGACGCGTGCTGACGCAGACCGTCCAGATCAACACCGGGTGTGACCTGGAACAAAATATGGCTTGCTTCCGTCAGCTCGCCGACGGTAAACCGCTCAGGATGTGCCTGATACTGGCGGAGGCATTCTTCCCGCCCCGGCACCGGCACCTTGACTTCCTGCTGCAACAAGGCATCAATCAGCGCTTCGTCATCTTCCGCTGTTAAAGCAAGCTGCTTTGCTTCATCCAGCAGCACCCGGCGCAACACTAATGCAGTCATTGCACTTTTGACGGGATCGGGCGCCTCCTGATGATCCGGCAATTCACGTTCCATATCGGCATCGGTGAATTCAACTCCATTCACAATCACTGGCATGATTTTTCTCCTGTCCGTTTCAGCGTGGGCGAACCAGCTGCCACGCACGGCTGATGTAAGTGACTGAAGCGAAACCGCTCCAGACATGCACCAGACGGGTGAAAGGGAAAATCACAAACAGGCTCAGACCCATGAACAGATGCAGTTTGAACAGCAAGGGAGCTGCCACGATAAATTCTGCGGCATCGCCACGGAAAGTCACGATATGCTGCGCCCATGTCATCAACAACACCATCATGTGACCATCGCTGTGGTTGGCAGATTCAAAAATGGTCGACAGGCCCAGACCCAGCGTGATAAAAATCCACAGCAACAACACCTTGTCACCGGTTTTGGTGACCGCAGAAATGCGCGGATCCGTCAGACGGCGGTGCAACAGGATCAGCAGCCCCAGCATGCACAGCGTGCCAAATATGCCACCGGCCACCATCGCAATCATTTGCTTGACGCTGTGTGTAATACCGATGGTGTCCCATACGATGACAGGGGTCAGTAATCCGACCAGATGCCCGAAAAACAGTCCGAGAATTCCTAAATGGAACAGGATATTTCCGGTACGCAGATTCCCCCGGTGCAGCATCTGGGAGGAATCGCTTTTCCAGGTGTACTGCTCACGCTCAAAACGTGCCAGGCTGCCAAACAGGAAAATCGCCAGTGCGATATACGGATAAATTCCGTAAATGAATTGATGCAGATAAGTCATGATGATCTCCCTTATGAACAACGCCCCGCAGCACCCTGTGCGGCGCCAGCCTGAGACTGCTTAGGATAAAAATGTAAAGTCTGGGTTGCAGACAGATTGGGCTTGAGCAAAGGTTCAACGCCATCGGCGCCGGGGCCGAAGGTTTCCATGGCATCGTCCATATCCCTTACTGGCGGCTCACCCTGTTCCTGCGGCACGACATCGGTAAAACCGGTCAGCATCAGGAAAGCATTGGCATAAGGGCTCTCCTTGCGTTGCAGGCGAATGCCGATGGCAGCCAGAACATGAATCGCTTCGCCCAGCAGCTTTTCTGCAGTCTCCTCATCGACCAGGCTTAAAAACTCCAGAAATAAAGGCACGTAATCCGGTAACTCGCTGGCTTCCGGCTCAAAGCCATAACGGCGGTACTCTTCGATCAGATCCACCATCGCCTGACCGCGGTCACGGCTTTCGCCATGAATATGCTCAAACAAATGCAGCGCCACAGACGGCGTGCGGTCAAAGGTTCCCACGTAGTTTTCCTGCAGGCTGATCAAGTCATGCTGTTTCAGATAACCGGTCAGGGTCTGCAGGTTTTCCAGAGAGTCGGGGTCATCCGCCAATGCCTGCTCAATCTCCGGCAAGGCGGCAATCAGATCAGCCTGCGGGTAACTCAGCAGCGCCGATAAAATGCGGTAAATTTGCATACGATTTCCTTATTGAATACCGGCGGCATGGTGCATACCATACCGCCCGGAATACTTAATCCACAGTGGACATTTTTCTTCGCGATTTCGGCATTTCGACGAAAATCACACTGCCCTGTGGTTTTTTGCCAAACAATGAACCATCCGAAGTACCACCGGAACAGCCATTGCCAAAGGTAAATCCGCAACTGCCTTTCTCATTGAAACTGTCTTCGACCATTTCCTTGTGTGAGGATGGAATCACAAAGCGGTCTTCATAATTCGCGATCGCCATGATCTGATACATATCTTCCACCTGCGCCTCAGTCAGTCCAACCTGCTGCAGTACGGCGCTGTCTTTTTCACCATGCACCACCTCGGCCCGCTTGTAAGCACGCATCGCCAGCATGCGATCCAATGCCCGCAACACGGGCTCCTCTTTACCGGCAGTCAGCAGATTCGCCAGATAGCGCACCGGGATGCGCAGGGATTTCACATCAGGAATAATGCCGTTCATGCCCATGTGTCCCGCTTCTGCCACTTTCTGAATCGGCGACAGCGGCGGGATATACCAGACCATCGGCAGCGTACGGTATTCAGGGTGCAGCGGGAAGGCGACTTTCCATTCCATCGCCATTTTGTAGACCGGCGATTTCTGCGCCGACTCAATCCAGCTGTCAGGAATGCCGTGCTTGCGCGCTTCCGCAATCACTGCAGGATCATGCGGATTGAGGAAACAGCCTAACTGCGCCTCATATAAATCCTGCTCATTTTCCACCGATGCAGCGGCCTCGATTTTATCGGCGTCATACAGCAACACGCCGAGATAACGGATACGGCCGACACAGGTTTCCGAACAAACGGTCGGTTGCCCTGCTTCGATACGCGGATAACAGAAAGTGCATTTTTCTGCCTTGCCGGAACTCCAGTTGTAATAAATTTTCTTGTACGGACAACCGGAAATACACATGCGCCAACCACGGCACTTATCCTGATCGACCAGCACAATACCGTCGTCTTCACGCTTGTAAATCGAGCCGGACGGGCAGGAAGCCACGCAAGCCGGATTTAAGCAGTGTTCGCACAAGCGCGGCAGATACATCATGAATGTCGACTCGAAAGTGCTGTACATCTCTTTCTGTATGCCTTCAAACAGCGCGTCTTTGCTGCGGGCGCTGAACTCGCCGCCCAGATCGTCTTCCCAGTTTGGCCCCCAGACGATCTTGTCCATCTTTTTACCGGTAATCACAGAAACAGGGCGGGCTGTCGGCGGAGTTTGTGACAGCGGTGCATTCTGCAGATGTTCGTAATCGTAGGTGAATGGCTCGTAATAATCATCAATCGACGGCAGATTCGGGTTCGCAAAAATATTGGCCAGAATCTTCAGCTTCCCGCCCTGCTTTGGTTCCAGCTTGCCTGCTGCATTGCGCTGCCAGCCGCCTTTCCATTTATTCTGGTTTTCCCATTCTTTCGGATAACCGATACCGGGCTTGGTTTCGACGTTGTTGAACCACGCATATTCCACGCCGTCACGGCTGGTCCAGACGTTTTTACAGGTCACGGAACAGGTATGGCAGCCAATACATTTATCCAGATTCAGCACCATGCCTACTTGTGCGCGAATTCTCATGATGCAGCTCCTTCGGATTCTTCTAATTTGCCTTCCAGCCAGTCGACTTTCTTCATCTTGCGCAGAACCACGAACTCATCGCGGTTACTACCGACCGTACCGTAATAGTTAAAGCCATACGCCAGCTGGGCATAGCCACCGATCATATGGGTTGGCTTCAGCACTGCACGGGTCACGGAGTTATGGATGCCACCGCGTTTGCCGGATAATTCGGCGCCCGGTGTATTCACGATTTTTTCCTGGGCGTGGTACATCAGGCACATGCCTTTGGGCACGCGCTGGCTGACCACCACACGGGCAGTCAGCGTGCCGTTGCTGTTAAACACTTCCACCCAGTCGTTGTCCACCAGCCCGGCCTCTTTGGCCTCAACTTCGGAAACCCAGACATGCGGGCCACCACGGGACAACGTCAACATGCGCAGGTTGTCCGAATAGGTGGAGTGGATGCCCCATTTCTGATGCGGTGTAATCCAGTTCAGCACGATCTCTTTTTCACCGTTCGGATGTTTGTTCAGCATGGGCGCCACGGTTTTGGTATCGATCGCCGGTTTATAGACGCAGAAACCTTCGCCAAAGTCCAGCATCCAGCGGTGATCCTGATAGAACTGCTGGCGACCGGTCAGCGTGCGCCATGGAATCAGTTCATGCACATTGGTATAACCGGCGTTGTAGCTGACTTCTTCTGATTCCAGACCAGACCAGGTCGGTGCCGAAATGATCTTGCGCGGCTGTGCCTGCACGTCGCGGAAACGAATCTTGTCATGTTCACGGCCAACGGCCAGATGGGTGTGGTCACGGCCGGTGATTTTGCTCAGTGCCTCCCAGGCCTTGACGGACACATGACCATTGGTTTCCGGTGCGAAGGTCAGGATCATTTCAGCTGCATCGATCGCGGTTTCCAGACGTGGCCGTCCTTTGCTGACGCCCTCTTCGGTCACGACCTTGGTAATGCCGCCGATTTCATGCACTTCATGTTCGGTATTCCAGTTAATCCCTTTACCACCGTTGCCCAGCTTGTCGAGCAAAGGTCCGATAGAGGTAAATTTCTTATAAATCTCTTTGTAATTGCGTTCAACCACAATGAAGCTTGGCGCAGTTTTTCCGGGAATCAGATCGCATTCGCCTTTTTTCCAGTCCTTAGGCTCAAATGCCTGACCGAGCTCGCCCGGCGTGTCGTGCATCAGCGGCTGCAGCACGATGTCTTTGCGTGTGCCCAGATAATCGCCACCGATTTCGGTAAATTTTTTGGCGATACCCTTATAGATTTCCCAGTCGGTCTTGCTCTCCCACAAAGGTTGTACGGCTTCACTCAATGGATGAATGAAAGGATGCATATCCGAGGTGTTCAGATCATCTTTTTCATACCAGGTCGCTGTCGGCAGCACGATGTCGCCATACAGGCAAGTGGTGCTCATGCGGAAGTCCAGCACAGTCAGCAGGTCGAGCTTGCCTTCGGCGGCTTCTGCACGGAATTTCACTTCGGAAGGTTTGACCGCTTCGTCAGGATCATCAAACAGCGCATTTTGTGTACCGAGCAGATATTTCAGGAAATATTCATGGCCTTTGCCGGAGCTGCCCAGAATATTGGAGCGCCAGACAAACATATTGCGCGGGAAGTTTTTCGGATTATCCGGGTCATCGCAGCTCATATTCACCGTGCCGGATTTCAGGCTGTTTTTCAGATATTCCTGCGGCTCCATTCCTGCTGCCGCTGCCGCATCGCAGACATCCAGCGGATTCGTTTCCAGCTGCGGCACGGATGGCAGCCAGCCCAGACGTTCAGACTTGGCATTCATATCAATCATACTCATGTGACTGATCTTGGATTTATCCGCAGTCGGCGCCAGAATTTCATCGATATGCAGTTTTTCATGGCGCCACTGGCTGGTGTGCGCATAGAAGAAACTGGTGCCGTTCATCTGGCGTGGCGGACGGGTCCAGTCACTGGCAAACGCCAGTGGTGCCCAGCCGAATTGAGGACGCAGTTTTTCCTGCCCCACATAATGCGCCCAGCCGCCGCCAGACTGGCCGATACAGCCGCACATCATCAGCATATTGATGATGCCGCGATAAATCATATCGTTGTGGTACCAGTGATTCAGCGCCGCACCGACAATCACCATGCTCTTGCCTTGCGTATCATGGGCATTCTGGGCAAACTCACGCGCCACCTGAATCACCAGATCACGTTTGACACCGGTATGCTTTTCCTGCCAGGCCGGGGTGTAAGGGATATCATCGTCATACGAATGCGCCACTGCACCGCCCAGCCCCTGATCGACACCGTAATTCGCCATCGACAGGTCATAAACCGTTGCCACCAGAGCGATGCTGCCATCGGCGAGCGCAATCTTTTTCGCCGGCACATTCCGCAACACCAGATCGTTGGCATCGTTACCGCCAAAATAGTTAAAACCTACAGCGACAACTTCATCATGGCCTGCGATCAGGCTCAGTTGCGGATCGATAGCGCGGCCAGATCCACCGTCTTTCGGCTCCAGATTCCAGCGTCCGACTTTCTCGCCATCGTTGAATGTATTTTCTCCCCAGCGGAAGCCAACCGAGCCATTCGGTGCCACGATATCGCCTGTGGTTTCATCGATCGCCAGTGTTTTCCAGTCCGGATTATTCGCTTCATTCAGATTGCCGGGCAATTGCGAAGCACGCAGCATCTGATCCGGCACATAAGCGCCGTTGCGCTCCACCAGCCGCACCAGCATTGGCATGTCAGTATATTGTTTGACATAGCGGCGGAAATAATCCGATTTTCCGTTCAGATGAAATTCTTTCAGGATCACGTGCCCCATTGCCATCGCCAGCGCAGCATCTGTTCCCTGTTTTGGCGCCATCCAGATATCGCCAAACTTCACCATTTCGCCGAAATCAGAAGAAACCGCTACGGTCTTGGTACCTTTGTAGCGGACTTCCGTGTAGAAATGCGCATCCGGCGTGCGGGTTTGCGGCACATTGGAGCCCCAGACCATCAGGTAAGTGGAGTTGTACCAGTCAGCAGATTCCGGTACGTCTGTCTGCTCACCCCAGATTTGCGGGCTGGCTGGTGGCAAGTCGCAATACCAGTCATAAAAAGACAGGCAAGCACCGCCGATCAGACTCAGGTAACGGGCGCCGGCAGCATACGACACCATGGACATGGCCGGAATCGGCGAGAAGCCGACCACACGGTCAGGGCCGAATTTCTTGATCGTGAACGCATTTGCTGCCGCGATGATTTCCTGTGCCGTATCCCAGTCGGCGCGCACAAAGCCACCGAGGCCACGCACCGATTTGTAACGTTTGGCTTTTTCCGGATTCTGACTGATGGATTCCCAGGCTTCAACAGGCCCCATGGTTTTGCGCGCTTCCTGCCACATTTCCATCAGACGGCCACGGATCATCGGATATTTGACGCGCTGAGCCGAATACACATACCAGCTGTAAGACGCACCGCGCGGACAGCCTCGTGGCTCGTGATTCGGCAGGTCGGGACGGGTGCGCGGGTAATCGGTCTGCTGGGTTTCCCAGGTGATCAGGCCGTTTTTGACATAGACCTTCCAGGAACAGGAACCGGTGCAGTTCACGCCGTGGGTGGAGCGGACAATTTTGTCATGCTGCCAGCGGCTGCGGTAGGCGTTCTCCCATTTGCGGTCTTCATCAACGACCGCGCCATGTCCATTGGCATAGGTGGATTTCACCTTCGACATGAACTTCAATCTATCCAGAAAATGACTCATCGTACACTCCATATCAGGCGGACAAATTGTCCGCATCATCGATTTCTCTACAGGTAGAGTGTATGAATTCAGCGCTGCTTCTGACATTCTTCAGTGCGGTGTATCCGCATCTGCATTGGCACTAGCCTGGCTAGTCCTTTTGAACTAGGTGTTTACCGCAGGATGCGATACAACGCAGATGAGTTGCTGTCTGCAAAAAAAAAACCTCCGCGATCATTGCGGAGGTTTTTTGTTCACAACAGAATCCGCCTAGCAAGGCATTTCCGCACCTTTGCGGGAGTAATACCACCAGGTAATCACCATGCAGCTGACATAAAAAGCGACGAAAGTGTACAGCGCCATATCCGGTGCGCCAGTCATTTTGATTGAGGTACCAAAACTCTGGGGAATAAAAAATCCACCATATGCACCAATCGCGCCGGAAAAACCCAGCACGGCAGCAGACTCTTTGGCTGCATCCAGACGTGCCTGCTTCAATGCGGCTTCCCCCTTGCCATTCACAGCACGCTCCCTTTCCATCTGAAAAATCAGCGGAATCATGCAGAAAGTAGAGCCGTTGCCAAGACCGGTCAGAATGAACATGCCGATAAACGAAGCCAGGAACACCATGAACTGATGCGCATGCAAAGCAGGCAGAATGCCCAGCACAATCGTCGCAGCCATTGCCACAAAAACCCAGAATGTCAGCCGTGCGCCACCGATCTTGTCGGAAATCATACCGCCGACGGGCCGTGCCAGCGCACCGGCCAACGGGCCGAGAAACGCAAATTTGGCGACATCGATCTCAGGAAACTGTGCTTTGATCAGCATGGCAAAGCCAGCCGAAAAACCGATAAATGAACCGAAGGTACCAATATATAACCAGCACATCAGCCAGTTGTGCTTACGTTTGAAAATCACCGCCTGATCAGCAAAAGACGCTTTTGCCGAGGCGATGTCATTCATGCCGAACCAGGCCGCCAGTGTGGCCACGGTAATAAACGGAACCCAGATGAATCCGGCATTTGCCAGCCAGAACATTTTATCTGCGCCGGTTTTGGCGTTATGAAACAGAAAGCCGTCGCCCGAAACTGCTGCGCCGAACATCGCAGAAGAAATCACCAGCGGTGTCAGAAACTGCACGACCGAAACACCGAGATTGCCAATGCCTGCATTCATACCGGTCGCGTAACCTTTACGGGCCTTTGGAAAAAAGAAACTGATATTCGCCATACTGGAACTGAAATTACCACCACCGAAACCACACAGCAATGCCAGCACCAGTAAGGTCGAATAGCTGGTGGCCGGATCTTTCAGCGCAAATCCCATCCCAATGGCCGGGATCAGCAAGGTTGCCGTGGAAATGGCCGTCCATTTCCGGCCGCCGAAAACCGGTACCAGAAAGGAATAAAAAATCCGTAATGTGGCGCCGGACAAGGCTGGCAACGCCGTCAGAAAAAACAGCTGATCCTTGGTGAACTGAAAACCTGCCTTATCCAGATTGGCCGCCACGACACTCCATAACATCCAGACCGAGAACGCCAGCATGAGACAAGGAATCGAAATCCACAGATTACGATTGGCGATGCCACTCCCCTCTTTAGCCCAGAACTCAGTGTTTTCCGGCTCCCACCGGCTTAATACGTAACTCATCACTTACTCCCGTTTTTCCGTTATGAATTCAATCTGATTCCGTACCCTGTATGGCAACTCATGCCGAAGCGGGCAACGCAGCCTGCGCGGCCAGCATGCTCTCTCTGCGGAACTGGAAATGCATCCAGACCAGCGACACGCACACGGTGCCGTACAGCAACATGAAACAGGAACTGCGAACACCCGTCACATCCACCACAGCACCAAATAAAATCGGCAACACAAATCCCCCCAATCCACCCGCCAGGCCGACGATGCCGGATACCGCGCCGATATTGCTTGAGTAATCATCAGAGATAAATTTAAAGACCGATGCCTTGCCGACAGCCATGGAAATACCGACGACGAACAGAATCAGTGTGAATGCGGTCGGGGTGAGGCCGATATGAAATGTCTGCAAACCGGAAACTGTCTTAATCGTGAATTCTGTTTGCGGATAGGACAACAGGAAAAAAGCTACCCAGCATACCCACATCACCCACCAGGTGACTTTGTAGGCGCCGTATTTATCCGACAACCAGCCACCGAATGCGCGCAGTACACCGCCTGGCAGCGAAAAACAGGCAGCCAGCAAAGCTGCAGTCTTGATATCGAAACCATATTCCGACACATAGTATTTGACCATCCACAAGCTCAGGCCGACATAACCGCCAAACACCACGGAGTAGTACTGGCAATAGCGCCAGACCTTAGGCTCTTTCAGCATCTTGAGCTGTGCCAGAAAGCTGACATTAGATTTAACGTTATGGGCAGGGTCGGTTGCAGAAAATACCCAGAAAATCAATGCTGCAGCCAGCATCATGCCCGCATAGACTTTGGGTACGAATGTCCATCCTGCGGCTGCAATCAATGCCGGAGCAATAAATTTATTCACTGCAGCACCGGAGTTTCCTGCCCCAAAAATTCCCATTGCCAGTCCCTGCCGTTCTTTTTTGAACCAACGGGCGACATAAGGTGTGCCAACCGAAAAAGAGCCGCCAGCCAGACCAACAAACAGTCCCAGCACCAGAAAATGCCAGTAAACCGTCGCGTAGCTGATCAGGTAAATAGGAATCACGGTGGACAACATCAACAGGAACAGCACGATGCGACCGCCAAAACGGTCAGTCCAGATGCCCAGCGGAACGCGGATCAGCGAACCGGTCAGCACGGGCATGGCCGTCAGCAGACCAAATTCGGTTTCGTTCAGATGCAGGTTATTTTTAATCGGAATACCGATCACACCAAACATCATCCAGATCGTGAAACACACGGTAAATGCCAGCGTACTGGAACCCAGTACGGAATAAGCCCTGCCTTCGCCTGCCATGACAAACTCCCTTTGCTTTTATCAGTGATATCAGCTTAAGGAGTGTGGGGTTATTTAAAAATTCTCCTGACGGACGTCAAGGGAACGGCAAAAGGATGGGGAATCTGGCTGAAAGAACTAGTCCGGTCAGGCAGTTTTTGAATAAGGGTGGGCTACAAGATAGAACCTCATGCGCAGTGCAGCGCGCAAACCGTATCCGTAGGAGTCTCCGTCAGTGCCCCTGAATCCGCCCCCTCGCCACGGTCGCAGGCTTAGCCTGATAAAGCCAGCTCAGCATCAGGCGACAGTCAGACACTTTTCATCTGCATAACTTCGGCAATAGTATGCAGCAGAACTGCGGATTTGACCGGCTTAGAGACATAGCCATCCATACCGGAGCTGAGACAGAGTTCGCGGTCATCATCCATGGCATTCGCTGTCATGGCGATGATCGGAATATGCAGGCCGGTCTGCTCTTCGCGGTGCCGGATATTGATTGTCGCCTCCACTCCGCCCATCACTGGCATTTGCATATCCATCAGGATCAGGTCAAATGTCTGCGCCTCAAGGGTTTCCAGCGCCAGTGCGCCATTTTCACAAACCTGCACCCGGTGTCCGGCTTTTTCCAGAATCATGATGGCAATCCGCTGATTGATTTTATTATCCTCAACCAGCAATATCTCGAGGCCGTGCTGCGCAGCGGTGCCCGCCTTTTGCGCAGTGCCCTCATCTGCATTCCCATTTTCTGCCGCTACCCGTTTTACCTCCAGTGCGTTTTGCATGGCTCGTTTCAATTCCACCATGGAGAAAGGTTTGCTCAGATGTGACAAGTTCATCCGGCGACAGGTTTCAATATCATCCATCGCACTACCGGAGATCATCAAAATCAGTTTTGGCAATACAGTTCCTTCTGCCCGCAGTGATTCGATCAGCTGAAAACCGCTGATATCGGCCATATGCGCATCCAGCAGGATCAGGTCAATCGGTTCTCCGCTCTCACTTGATTGCTTTAAGACCGTCAGCATCTCATTGCTGCTCCCGGTTTCCAGGTAAGGTAATTGCCATTTCTGCATAGCCAGCGCCAGCACCTGACGCTGGGACGCATTGTCATCCGCAATCAGGACACGGACTGCCGGTAAGGCCTGATCTGCCAGCGGCATCCTGTTATCCGCACTTTGCTGCAATAACAGGTCAAACGAAAAAGTGCTGCCAACACCAACACTGCTCTCGACAAGCAGGCGCCCTCCCATTAACTCTACCAAGCGTGAAGAGATAGACAAACCGAGCCCGGTGCCGCCGAATTTCCGGGTAATCGAATTATCTGCCTGCGAAAACAGACCGAAAATACTGTGCATTTTTTCTTCAGGAATACCAATTCCAGTATCGGTGATCCGGAACAGCAAACGGACTTTCTGATCCGGTGCCGGCTCGCAATGTAAATGGATCCGGATTTCACCATGCTCGGTAAACTTGATCGCATTACCAATAATGTTCAGCAAAATCTGTTTCAGCCGGCCAGCATCACCGATCACAAAACGATACCTGTCAGCCCAGGTATCCATGATCAGCTCTAATCCTTTTTTCTCTGCCTGCACACCAAACGGTTTGATCACTTCGTTCAACGCCAGTGATAAATCAAAGCTGAGGTTTTCAAGATCCATTTTTCCGGCTTCAATTTTGGATGAATCCAGAATGTCATTAATGATGATCAGCAACGAATCGGCCGATACTTTGATCGTATGAATATAGTCGCGCTGTTCCGGTGTCAGCTCGGTATCGAGCACCAGGTCGGTCATGCCGATCACACCATTCATCGGCGTCCTGATTTCATGGGACATCGAGGCAAGGAACAGGCTCTTTGCCACACTGGCAGCTTCCGCTTCTTCCTTTGCCTTGGTCAGCTCTGCCTCGTAGTTTTTCCTGTCGCTGATATCCTGAACGATACCGATCATGCGTCTTGCCCTGCCGTCCTGCGAGCGCTCTATCTTGCCAATCGCATTCACCCAGCACACTTTGCCATCAACAGGGCGGATAATCCGGTACTCGGACCTGAAAGTCGAACCATGTTGCACAACTTCACGCATTTCTTCGAACTCTCTCAGCTGATCAGCAGGATGAACCAGCGACAGCCAGTTCTCATAATCCTGCTTATATTCCGGCGGTATGCCAAAAATGCTGTTGATATTGGTGGAGTTATTAAAACTGCCAGTCTCAAAGTCAAACACAAAACCACCAATCCTCCCCGCCTCTTGAGACTGCCGGAGAATTTCATCACGCTCAATTAAGCGTTCCTGCATCTGATGTTTCGCAAGGAATGTGCGAAGTAATGTCAGAAACAGAAAGATACTGACCGCTGTCAGCAAAATGGAAAAAATAAGGATGTTTTTTTTATTTTGCCGGTACGGAGACAGAATATTGTCCAATGTCTCACCATTGAAAAAGATCATTTCATATTCCGGCAGACGCTGATACCCAAGCAATCGTTCAACGCCGTCAATGTGTGAGAATCGCTGATAATTTCCAGAAAGAGGCTTGCCCTCTCCTAGAAACGGACTGACGTCGACAGCATTATTTTTCTCAAAATTTGTCGCAGGAAATCTGGCTACAACGGTGCCATTATCCCGGGTGACTGTAATCAGGCCGTTCGTGTTGATTTTTTTCGCAAAACTGGTGAACATATCCGGACTAACAGAGATCACCAGTACCCCATCAAACTCCCCCTTGTTTAAAATGGGCCGGGTGAACTGAATCGACCATTTCTTGGAAACTTTTCCCAACAAAGGTTTGCTGATAAAAAGTCTGTCACTGCCAGGCGACTGCTTGTGCACATTGAAATGTTCCCGGTCACTCAGATCCGTTCTGTCATTTGGCCTGGACAGATTAGAAAACTGCAGGATGCCATTCTTATCAATGACGGCAACCTGAAATGAAATATCATCAATAATCTCCTGCCGGTATTTCACCAGCTCAGAAAACTCCTTCCAGTCACCGTGCCATTGCCGCCGCAAATCCAGCAATACCTCATTGATACGCTTGATATTCGCCGAAGAATATTCCGCAAACATCTGCGCTTCTTCTCTGGTGCGGATACCTGCCTCATTGAATACCGACTGATAACTGCGGTTTAACTCGTAATATGCCACTCCCCAGATCAATACCTGAAACAATGCAAATAACAACAGCAATTGTTGCTTGAAATGTTTTTTGGCACGTTTCATAGTGAAAATAGGTCAGTGAAATGAAGAAACCCAATTTGCAGTTCCCAGGCAGGCAGCTCAGTCCGGCAGCCCACCAAGCGATGTCAGTCAGCATATTTTTACCGCTTAGCAACTATGTCATTGTACCGAAGGTCAACACAGACAATTGTTAAACATCACACTATATGCACGAATTAACACGCTTACCTGAACGGAAATCCCTGAATATATTCCTAGAGCAGCATCAGCCATTGCCGACAAGATCATGTCGCTACACAGATACATACAGATAAAGTACAGGCAGCGCTTCAATGCCTTCAAGATAATCCGGCTGGCACTGAGCAAGCCAACAAGAAAACAATCCGTATATCTGCTGCCGCAGACTTGCTAGGAGTATACAAAGCTTGTATAATGCATAGCTCACTTGGCGGCGAAAGCCGCAGATAGTACAGTGGTGGTCGTAGCTCAGTTGGTAGAGTCCAGGATTGTGATTCCTGTTGTCGTGGGTTCGAGTCCCATCGACCACCCCAATACATTTTTTCTCTTTGTAATCAGTAACTTACAAAGAGAATGTCATTGAAGGTGTAGCAGTTGGTGTAGCACATTTTTGCGCCACAGGTTCAACTTGGAACCTGCACCATGTTGCAAAACACCTACCAGAACAGACACGGTACCTACTACATTCGTCTGTTCGTACCTCAAGCACTTCTCCCCCACGTACAGCAACCCAAGCTTATCCAGAGTCTTCGTACAAAGGATCGGAAACTGGCATACTTGAGGTCACTTCAAGTAGCTCTGTCCTTTGAGAAATGGGTTGCAGAAATGAAAAAAATAATAGGAATTGGGGATCACCGTGATCTGTCTGTCACATTACCCAATGGCACGAAGATTGACTTTAATATGCAGGTTGAGGAAGAACGATCTGCATATCAGGATACCATTTCTCAAATAGGCTTGTTAAAACAGCCTGTAACCGCCTCAAATAGTGCTGGAGCTACTACCCATGGGAGCTCTCGCTATCGCCTTGTGGATCTTTTTGGTTCGTACAAGATAGCAAAAGAGAAGGTTTTTGCAGAAGCTACTCAAGCTGCCTACTTCCCACGAATTGAAAAATTTATCGATTACTATCGATCTCGTGGTGTTATTTTTATTGATGAAATTCACAAGCCACAAGCTGGAGATTACCGTGAATTGATCATTAAAGATCAGGATAGTCCTCTCACAGTAGATAATTACACAAAAACCCTCAAAGGTTTTTTTGATTTTGCTATTGGTGCTGGCAAGTATCCATTTGAGAACCCGTTCTCAAATATGCACCTCGTGAAAAAATCGGAACGAGCAAAGCATACAGATTCTTGGTTGCCATATTCCAATGAAGAAATTCAACGATTGTTCGTTGAGAATTTCGAAGAATATGTGAAACGGTTCAAAAAACCAGATTTGTTTTTTGCTCCATTGATCAGTCTTGCTACTGGAATGCGAGTTGATGAAATTGCTCAACTCTACATTAGTGATATTTATCAGGAAGGTGGAGTGTGGGTTTTTGATATTAATGACAATGGGGAAGATAAGGAAGTAAAAACACCTTCGGCAGTTCGTAAAATGCCTTTTACTTCCGATCTACTTTTGACCAACTTTTTGGAATATTATCAGTTGGTGAAAAACACCTATGGTGAAACTTCGTTGTTGTTTCCCTACCTCACAAAAACTGCCTCCAATGGATATGCTAAAAATATTTCCTACAATTGGACCCAGTACAAAAAGCAACTCATTACAGTAGATCAATCTCAAAAGGTGTTCCACAGTTTGAGAAAAACTGTAGGAGCGTCTTTGGTGGATCTGCAAATTGACCTGCCAATTCGTAAACGAATTTTAGGTCACAGTATGGAAGGTGATGTCACTCAAACAGTGTACGGTAAAGAGTACCCAGTTGAGTTCATTCGTTCAATTCTTGATAAAATTGATCACGGTGTGGACTTCAAAAAATTCCAGTTCAAGTTTAAAAATGAAAAAATACTGGAAGGTCTGGTCAACAAAAAATCGATCAACGAACGAAAAAAATTTCTCAAAGAGAAAGAAAAGCAGGTGAAGGAGTAACACCTATTCAAGCAATGTCAACTATCAAATTTGATAGGTGACAGATTAGAAAAAACAGACCGAGTGTCAAAAGGAATCCCACTTTATAGTGGGATTTTTTTTGGCATTCGGAACAGGAGTTTGAGGACAGGTCCTCAAGGTGTTGGGTTTATGTTTTTGAGAGTCCAGAGAGTGAAACTCTTTGGCCTACCAACCTAGGTTAGCGAAGCGATCTAGGTTGACATAGTAGGCGATCAACGTTTTACGTTGGTCAAAGGTTTTGATCTTGCCTTTCGGTATTTGTACGTTACGATTATTGTAGGCACAAAATAAAAACAAGAACAAAATATGACACATAAAAGCAAAAACAAAGTCAAGCCGCAATATGCAGTGCTTCGCACGAAGAAAATCAAAAATCGATCTCACCTCACTTCTGCTGTTAGACACAACTTACGGTTGAGGCACCAAAAAAATATCGATTCTTCACGTAGTGAGTTGAATCAGATTTTGATCAACGACTTTGGCATTGATATGAAATCTGGTCCAGACTTTCAGGTCAAGTTAACTGAGCACTATCAGAAGTTGGGAATTAAAGAAAAGAAAAACAACGTACTCTGCTTTGAATATTTTGCTATTGCCTCTCCAGATTTTTTTGTGGGGAAGTCAGTAGAAGACATTGGGAAGTGGGCAGGTGATCAAGTTAAATTTATGAGGAAAGAATTTGGTGATCAACTCAAGTTTGCCGTACTCCACATGGACGAACAAACACCTCATATTCATTTCTTTGTGACGACTGAACAAAAAACCATAAAGAGGTACAGGAATCGATATGGGGAGTGCGAGAAAGAAACTTGGTCCTTGAGCTCTGCCAAAATCAATCCAGAGTACCTTGCAGATCTACAAACACGTTTTGCTGATAATAATAAAAAGTGGGGATTGGTACGAGGTCAAAAAGGGTCCAAGGCCAAGCACCAGGAAGCAAGTGACTACGAGTACACCATTCAAAAAGTTCAGCAGATTTTAGAAAGTAGTCCTGCATATGAGAAAAAATTTCGTGAACTTGTAGACGGGATTGATTTCTCATGGAAAGAAAGAATGTCTGAAGATGCACTCAAGAAAAAATTTTCAGAATGCATTCTGCCACTAATAAAAAATATTAAACATGAGGCAGATATTTATCGGCAATTCAGTATGCTCAATTTTCAGAATCTGCAAATGGAATTTTTCAAAGAAACCAAAGCAGCAAAAATTGAGCGAAAAGAAATGGAAGTGGAGCGAATTGATATGGAAAACAAGAAAGAGGTCTATCAGGAAGCAATTAACCAGAAGATTGGTGATGCTGGTCTTGTATTCCAATATCAGGAAAGAATGCTCAAAATGGAACAGGAGTTGGCAAATGAAAGAAGGAAGAATGTTGAATTGAGATCTCGATTCAGACAGAGATTTGAAAAATTCTTCAATATTGCCAGAGAATTTATTGGGGTCTTGCCAAAACCAAAAATTGCATAAAAACGTGTTTTAAGTGGCGTTCGTCCGTTTATATTAACTTCGTTAATATCACCCCTACGGGTACTATTCTCCATAGATGGTTTTCTGTATGGATCTCTGTACTGGTTTGTATTGTACTTTTTCTGGCATATTCGTTTCGTTCGTTTCACTCTCTACACTACTAAGCCAGAAAAAGTCTTCCCTTACCCAAATATTGATATTTGAGTTGGTGACGTTATCTGTTGTGGCTTAGTAGTGCCTACATACCAGAATAGAAATTGGTGTAATCATTTCTATGTTGCAGATTCAGGAAATTAACCTCCCCCAAGCATGGTTCTGCTGATTGTCTTCATTGTGGTTTTGCTTGGATCTCATTCTAACCACTTACCCTATAAAATTTTAGTTGGGTCTGTTTCAATATTAGGTGTTTCACCTTTTCCAGTTATCAGGGAACTATGGAATTTTGGTTGCTACCTGACTATTTTTACCTGTGCTATTTATTACCCAATACCTTCACGAGCAATTTCCTGAATCGCGGAACTGAATCGACGCATAAAAAAATTGCCCCACACCTTCCAGTGTAGAGCAATTCAATCTTGACAAATTGTATTCGGTGATTATATTGATCTTAACACTTTGGTCGGGTGTCATTCCCAAGTTAAGAAATTCTTCTGGATTGTCAAGTTTTGGGAATATAAAGGATAAAGCTCCAATTTGCATTGGAGCTTTTCTTGTTTTTGGAGTGCTTTACAGTGTGGATAGATATACACCTAATGCACTGTGACATTCGATCAAGATCTCTTTAATTTTGCTGGGATATATTGTTATATCAGTTTTTGTGGGGCTCATGGTTTTCTTGTTTTCACCATATTTCAAACCACTTGGAGTCAGTCTTGAGTAGCTTTTGATCTCACCTGAACCACTTGAGGAAACGTACTCTGCTTCCTCAACAAGTGAAGCCAATTTCATAAGGTGCAGAACTGTTTGGCCAGATAGAGGAATGTCCTGTTGTTCCAATGCCTTTGAAACAGCAATTGATTTTTCCATTTTTAGGTCCATGGCTATTGGGTAATATTATTGCAAAATTCAGAGGCATATTTTGCATTATTTTCCTCTGCACATTCCTGAGCAACGATATGAGCAGAAACCGTTCCTATTCTATGAGGGGTGGAAATATTAAGAATATTCCAACCAACCACATTTTTAAAATCGATCTTCTCCATTTCACTTCTTGGGAAATTGAGGCTGATAATTGGCTCAATAGATTCTTTTCCATACTTATCAACCAGAACCTCATCCATAATCACTTCCACGTTATCAAAGGGGAGTGATTTGAAATTACTCATAATCCCATTGAGTACGTCTTTGGTGGCATTTCCACCCTGAAATATCGAATCTTGTTTAATGGTTACGGTGATTTTTTTGTTGTCAGGTGATTGCTCAACTTTGGTAATTACAGAACTAATATCCCGAATTGATTTAGGAGCTTCGTCCTGATTACTGCAACCAGCTACGATTGAACTGCAAACAAAAGCTCCAACAACCATGCTCAATAGTTTATTTTTATGCATGAATTTCCTGCTTAAGTAGTTTTTACAGGTGAAAAGATAGCAGGTTCTATGTGTCCTTTCTATCACTCAATCGCCGCGTGGCTCTTTGGAGGGTCTGCCGTTGGCATGTCCTACGGAACAAAGTGAGTAGGTACAGGAACTAATAATTATATTGTTAGTAGGGTTAGTGTAGCAGTTGGTGTAGCACTTTTTTGTGTAAAATGGGACAACAAAAACAGTTACTTCTCATATTAATCAATAGCTTGTGGCAAAAATGGATGTACTCCCATCGACCACCCCATCAGATTCAATAAAAAAAGCCCGCTTTAAAAACGGGCTTTTTTTATTGTTTTTTGCATTTCAACTTCAACTGAATTGGCTTTTGGCTGGTCATATCTGAGGCGGGCATAAAAAAGCCTACGCAGAGCGTAGGCATGAACTCACAATATTCGTGAGATGAGGAGCGTGCGGTGAGACGCCTGCAATATAACCTTGCCAACACGCTTCATCATCCGCTATTACATTTTTTTACCGTTGACCGCCGACAGTCACAAATTCTGATGTGAACTTACATTTTATGCTGCATCATCGTCATTTCTTTGACCGATGCTTTCACTTCCTGCACTTCACGTTTTTTGTCATCATCCTCAAAAGTCAGCTTCAGAATCACAGTCTCGCCTGCACGTGCCTGATTTTTTAAATCCATCAGCATGATGTGGTAAGCACCCGGCTTGAGTTCAATGCTTTTTCCGGCAGGGATATCCAATGCGTTCATTGCCCGCATTTTCATCACATTATTTTCCATTTTCATTTCATGGACTTCGGCCACACCAGCTGCCGCGGTCTGCACCTCAACCAGCCTGACATGCCGGGCACTCTGAATCTGCATGAAAGCACCGGTTGCCTGCTGCTGCG
Source organism: Cognatundibacterium griseum (assembly GCF_014284195.1). Lineage (GTDB taxonomy): Bacteria > Pseudomonadota > Gammaproteobacteria > Burkholderiales > Burkholderiaceae_D > Undibacterium > Undibacterium griseum. The sequence continues at coordinate 409,091 of NZ_JACOGC010000002.1, read as the reverse complement.
GCACAGTTGCCCTGACCCAGGCGTCTTTAATCACGACATCGGCATATGCGGCCGAGGCTGACATCATGCAGGTTAACGCTGCTGCCTTCAAAAATTGCTTCATCATCGCTCCCTTTGATTCATTGATTGAATTGATTGAACTGGTTGAAAAATTTTCCTGTTTACCGGGCTTCTTCTTGGTTGCGGTCATACGTCGTCACACTTTGCATGCGCTCAAATGCTTCCAGCAAAATTTCCGGCTTACCCTGCGCCAGCTTTTTACTATCTGACAAAGTCTGCCGGAATGCCCGCGCACCAACCAGCCCCATCATCAGCCCCAGCATATGACGGATCACGCTGTTTAAACGCAGGCCTTTGCCATTGTTTCCATACAGCTCCAGCTGGCGATATATATACGGAATCATGCAATGCAGGATTTCTTCCCGCGTTTTGACTGGCGTGGCATCCCCGTAAAACCGCTCGTCAAAAGTCGCCATGAAATACGGATTGTGATACGCCTCGCGCCCGATCATAACACCATCCACATGCTGCAAATGCAAGTCCATTTCCTCTGCCGTTTTGATGCCGCCGTTAAGAATAATTTCCAGCTCCGGAAATTCTTTCTTCAGGCGATAGGCGTAGTCGTACTTCAACGGGGGAATCTCGCGATTCTCACGTGGTGTCAGACCTTTCAAGATTGCATTGCGGGCATGGACGATAAAGGTGCGGCAGCCAGCCTCAGCCACCGTGCCGACAAAATCACGCATGAATTCATAAGAATCGACATCATCAATGCCAATCCGGTGTTTAACGGTGACATCAATCGAGACGACATCTTTCATCGCTTTCACGCAATCCGCCACCAGCTGCGGTTCTGCCATCAGGCAGGCGCCAAAGGCCCCCTTCTGCACCCGCTCAGAAGGACAACCGCAATTCAGATTGATTTCATCATAGCCCCATTGCTCCCCGAGTCTGGCGCCATGCGCCAAATCGGCAGGCTCACTGCCACCAAGCTGCAGGGCAAGCGGATGCTCATCCGGATTGAATTCCAGATGCCGCTGCAAATCACCATGCAGCAGAGAACCGGTAGTGACCATTTCCGTATACAGCCAAGTATGGCGGGTAATATGACGGTGGAACTGACGGCAGTGCCGATCACTCCACTCGAGCATCGGGGCCACAGAGACGCGGCGCGGCGGTAAAATGCGGGGCGCGGTTGCTGTATCCGATGCGGCAACGCAGGGTAAAACGGTATTCATACACAATTTTCAGACATTCAGTAACCCGACATTGTACCCTTACCTGATGTCGCGGTTACAGTCCGCTGCGGCGGCAATCCGGCATGGCTGCAGATATCGGTTCAGACGCCCGTTTTCAGCAGATTCAGCAACGCTGCAGTATCCAGCCGGGCGGCGACATCGCCTTCATCCAACAGGCTGTCTGCAAGATCGCGTTTTTCTGCATGCAATGCCAGGATTTTTTCTTCGATCGTGTTTTGCGTCACCAGCCGGTAGATCGTTACCGGACGCTGCTGCCCCATGCGGTGGGCCCGGTCAGAAGCCTGATCTTCCACAGCAGGATTCCACCAGGGGTCGAGGTGTATCACATAGTCTGCTGCTGTCAGGTTCAGCCCGGTGCCGCCAGCTTTGAGGCTGATGAGGAAAATATCCCCCTCGCCTGCCTGAAAGGCATCGACCCGTTTCTTGCGCTCTGCCGCCGGAATGCTGCCATCCAGATATTGATAAGCAATACCCTGACTATCCAGACTGGCACGCACAATCGCCAGATGATCCACAAACTGGCTGAACACCAGTGCCTTGTGCCGGTTATCCAATAATTCAGTAATAGTGTCGTGCAAGACCGCCAGTTTGCTGCCATGAATCGCTGACTGCCGGAACACGAGTTGCGGGTGGCAGCAGAAGCGGCGCAGCTTCGTAATTTCTGCCAGTACTTTTAAAGATTGTCCCTCCTGCTGGCTCATCGCGGCAATACTGTCCATGGCTTCCTGTCGCAATGCTTCATAGAGATGACGCTCTTCATCGCTGAGCTCCACCTGTAAGGTGATTTCCGTGCGGGGAGGCAGCTCTGTCAGCACCTGCGCCTTGGTACGGCGCAAAATAAATGGCTGGATCAGCTTCTTCAGATGCTGGCGTGCTTGCGAATCGCCACGTTCAATCGGCGTGCTGAACCGTTCGGCAAACCGCTCTCTGGAACCCAGCAGGCCAGGATTAATGAAACGGAATAAATTCCAGAGTTCACCCAGATGATTTTCAACCGGCGTGCCGCTGGCGATCATTTTAAAATCTGCCTGCAGTGCCATGGCTGCCTGACTACGCTTGGTGGCTGCATTTTTGATGACCTGTGCCTCATCGAGTACGATGCTGTGCCAGTGCTGCGCAGCAAACAGCCTGGCATCCGATTGCAGCATGCCGTAACTGACGATCACCAGATCGAATGCCCCCAGCGCCTCCAGAGAGCGCTGGCTCTGATACAGCCTGACGGAGAGTGTCGGCGCAAAACGCAGGGCTTCGGCCTGCCAGTTCATTGCCACCGAGACCGGCGCGACGACCAGTGCCGGTCCGGCCGGGGCACGCTGCAACAGCAACGCCAGCGTCTGCATGGTTTTTCCCAGTCCCATGTCGTCCGCCAGACAAGCGCCAACGCCCCAGTGCGCCAATCGGGACAGCCACTGATAGCCGGCCAGCTGATAATCACGCAATTCCGCTTGTAAAGTTGAAGGCACTTGCGGATGAAAATTTTCCAGTTCTTCGAGTTTTTGCAACTGCTCGCGCCAGGCAGCATCCGTCTCCAGTTCACCGGCTTCGGCTGCCAGCTCAGCCAGTGCCGGGGCCGCGAGCGCATTCAGGCGCAGTTCGCCCTTCGCCGCCGCTTCGCTCAACACGCGCAATTCTTCCAGCCGTTGCCGGAAACTGTTGGTAAGCGCCAGATAATCATCTTCGCCAATTTTCAAAAAACGGCCGCGTGCGCTGGCTGCCATCTGCAATAATTCGCGCAGCGCCAGCACCCTGCCATCATCCAGAGTCAATCCGCCACCCGCTACAAACCATTCGCCCTGCCGGCGGATACTGAGCCGCAGATCGGTCAGGGAACGACTGCCTTTTAACCGAAACCGTTCTCCCTCCGGCCACACCAGCTCCAGTTCTTCTGCTGGAATCGCTTTGAGTTGCGCGAGCAACTCTAGGCATTGCTCAGGGTGCGGAATCTGCCATTCCCCCGCCTGCTGCTCAGCCTCGCTCAATGCGGGGCACGCCTGCACGATGCGCCGCAGCTGCGTAGTTTCGCGCGCCAGATCGCGGCTGGCCTGTACCGGCTTACCGTCCTGCTCGCCCAACACATGCGCTGCACCTTTTCCCGGCGTCAGCCAGCCTCCCTCCGGCAACGGACGCACCAGAAACTGCAAACGTAAACCTTGCTGTAAAGGCAGTAGATGCGCGTAAAAACAGGTGGCGGCAGGAATCGTCCTGAGGTGGGCACCGAGTTCAGGCAAATCGGAATGAATTGCCAGATGGGGAGCAATAGCGGCGATCACATCGACCAGCTGCCCCTTTGCTGTCGCCGGCACCGTCAGGCCACGACCAAGAATACCGGTGATCTGGCGGATTTCCGGTGTGGCCGCATAAACCAGCACCCGGGTTGGCGTTTCCTTTTGCCAGACCATGCCGGCATCGGCAGCAATATAAGGGGCCAGCTGCAATGTGATCTGATCGCCTTTTTCTTTCAATTGCAGCGCCATTTCACCTTTCAGCACATCGATACGGACGTCGGGCGCATCCGACCAATACACAGCCGGGTGACCGATCAATGCCAGCATGGCTTTGTCCGGATTCAGATCGAATTCGCTGCCGCCGAAATAACTGTCGCCGGATTTGCGCACACAGCCAGCCAATTGCCGGTCCTGCTCAGTCAGATATGGCATGCTGGCAGGCTCTTGCATCAGACGGCGCAAGGCGACCGGCCGCCCTTTGCTCCAGCTGCCTTTTGCGCTGCGCTTCTGCTCTCTTGGCTCCAGTTTGAGTTCGTTGAAATGCATATCCAGCAGCCATGCCAGGCGTAGCTCTTCTTCGTGCTGCGCCTGTTTTTCCTGCCCGGCGGGCTTTAGCTGCGTCAGCGCCGTCAACGCCCGCTTCCAGCTTTCTTCACGCTGCAATGCATGCACCAGCGGCTGAATCTGATGCTGTCTGTGCCAGTCCGGGCAAACTGCATCTGCGTGGAATTGCTGTGCCAGCAGCACATCCAGCTCGGCTGCCACCCAGTGATATCCCATCTCCAGCATCGCCGCCCGCATTTCATGCAGCTTAGGTTGTAAGCGCGGATGCGGCGGCGCATCCTGCCAATATGCGGCAAGCGCCTCAAACAGCACATCAATATCATTCGGGATCCGTACCGCAAAGTGCAATACCGGCAGCATGACTCCCTGCGCCAGATGATTGGTCAGCGTCTGCAATACAAAATAACTGTAGGCATAACGCTGCTTCGCGCCTTCATCCACCTGGGCTTTGGCCAGTTTCAGACTGGCTGCATCGTTCTTCGCCAGCATCGCCACTGTGCAGAATAATCCGAGCAGATCGGGGATAAACGCCTTTCGTCTTCCGCTTGCGGATTTCTGCATCTGCGCGTAGGTCTGCGCCATGCCGACGGCGGCCTGCATTTTGTTTTGTAAAACCGCCAGTGCGATCAGAATCTCCCCCTGCGCCTGAGGTGGCAGCTGACGCTGCATCTGCTCCAGTTGCGCAAAGTCTCCGCGCAGCAGAGCCTGCCATGCCAGCAGACCCATCAGCTGCGGCCAGCTGTTCGACTGCTGCGCAATCTGTCCGCAGGCATAATCGTAAGCCCGGCGGCAATCCAGCAAATCCCAGTTGGCACGGTTAAAAATATCGGTCAGCAGCATGCCCTGATCAATCAGGCGCAGTTGCGCAAACAGGGTAACGCCATCTTCATGGCGAAAAAACTGCATACCGGGAATCAACTGGTGATGCTGGCTGACACTGAAGAATTTTTCACGCCACAGCAAAGCCTCATCGGTTCTGCCGAGCAGTACAGAAAACAGCATTTCGCGCTGGTAAAACTGCGCATCGTAAGATTTCCAGTGCTGGTATTCGCCTTGTTTTTTCAGCAGCTCGCGGATATGGACAATCCATTGGCGCAGTTCACCACTCTGCTGCAGGCGCAGCCACAAAGTCATGCGGAGATCTTCGCGCAACAAATATCCGAGCCCGATTTCCTGTCGTAACAGCTGCCGCTTGCACAGATCCAGCGATAAATCACGGATCAGCCGGACGTCATAAGGATTTCCCATCAGCGTTTTCTGCGAGCGTATCTGCATCAGCTCCAGCATGCGCCCCTGACTCAGCGGCGCATCAAATAACGCAGCGGCGTACAGCAAAGGCAATTCGTCATCAGAAACCGTGGCAAGCAAATCCATAACAGGCAAAGTGAAATTGAAAACATTTCCCACACCGGAACGCGGCATCGCGCAGAATCTGTCCGGGAAATCAGAAAAATGGGTAATCTGGCAGATTACCATACCGGCGACATGTCGTCCCGGGGTCAGCCTGTCTCAGAAAATGCCGGCCAACATGCCGAAATGGTGGCTGCCTGCCATCAGCGCCATCAACAATAGCAATACCAGCATCAGATGCAGAACCAGCATCCAGGCAAAGCGCCGCTGAAAAGATGGCTTGGCTATTTTATGCCGCAGCAGCCGGTGCGCCAGCCATGCGCCCGGCCAGCCGCCCAGCAGACTCAACAGCAGCAAGCGGCGCTCACTGATCCGGTACTGGCGCCGGACAGCAGCGCGTTTATCGATGACATACGCCAGAAAGCAGTATGTGCTGATCACGCCGTACCAGCCCAGGAGCAGCAACCAGCCGGGAAACATCTGCATCAGCGCCTCAATCACTCCAAATATACTCCCCTCCAGTATTTATAAAAACCCATTATTGACGCGGGCATCAGCTCATTTTTATAAAAATTGAGGGGGAGTATGTTTAAAAACAGCGTGACAAACTCAGAGCATACGCGCCAGCAACGCCTTTTCATATTTTGCATCCAGCGGGATGCGAACTTTGTGACCGGCGCCACCGATGATATTCAGTGCCTGATTATCGGTATTACGCATTTCGGCGAGCGTCACGATCTCATTGCCGTTCGGGGAGATGATTTCAATCCGGTCGCCAACGGCAAAGCGGTTTTTGACTTCCACTTCAGCCCAGCCGTCGGCAACGTTCAACACTTGCCCGACGTACTGGCTGCGATGCGCCTGCGATACGCCTTCCATGTAATTCTGATGATCCTGTGTGTGATGGCGCTGGTAGAAACCATCGGTGTAACCACGATTCGCCAAACCGTTTAACTCACCCAGCAATTGCGGGTTAAACGGACGACCAGCTACCGCGTCGTCGATGGCACGGCGATACACTTGCGCAGTGCGCGCCACGTAGTACAGAGATTTGGTGCGGCCTTCCACCTTCAGCGAATCGACGCCGATTTTGGCAAGTCGTTCGACGTGTTCGACCGCACGCAAATCCTTGGAATTCATGATGTAAGTGCCGTGCTCATCTTCCAGAATCGGCATGAACTGACCGGGTTTGCCGCTTTCTTCAATCAGGTACGGGCGGTCGGCCAGCGGATGCCGCGGCATATCGCCCATTGCCGAGAATGACTGGTTCGCCTCTTCCAGCGCTTTATTGAAATCAAACTTGATGGTTTCGACCGGAATGCGCTGCAGGTCGCCGGTTTCATTTTCGGCCGCATTTTCAACCTTGTAATCCCAGCGGCAGGAATTGGTGCAGGTACCCTGATTCGGGTCACGGTGATTGAAATAGCCGGACAACAGACAGCGACCGGAATAGGCGATGCACAAAGCACCATGGACGAAGACTTCGAGTTCCATGTCCGGACATTCCTGACGGATTTCCTCAATTTCATCCAGTGACAGTTCGCGCGACAAAATCACACGGGTCAGACCCATTTTTCTCCAGAATTTCACGTCGGCCCAGTTCACTGCATTGGCCTGTACCGACAGATGTACCGGCACTTCCGGCCATTTTTCGCGCACCATCATGATGAGACCAGGGTCGGCCATGATCAGCGCATCCGGTTTCATGGCGATCACCGGCTCCATATCGCGCAGATAGGTTTTCAGCTTGGCGTTATGCGGAAAAATATTGGAGGCAACAAAAAACAGCTTGCCGCGCGCATGCGCGCCATCTATCCCCTGCTGCAGAACGTCCAGCGTGGAAAATTCATTATTCCGGGCGCGCAGACTGTAGCGTGGCTGGCCGGCATACACTGCATCCGCGCCGAAATCGAACGCAGCATGCATTTTTTCCAGCGATCCGGCTGGTAACAGGAGTTCGGGAGATCGAAGGGAGGAAGTACTCATGGCAAGGCAATCTATAAAGAAAAATGTTCGCGATTCTATAATTTACGAAGAGATACTGCAAATGTTCCGCTGCTGATTTTTGCGCCAGATCAAGAATGGGGGCGCGCTTTCCGCTCCATGCTCAACTCATTGAATATCAAAGAAATTAACACGATAGCGCCGCCCGTCAATGTCGCTCCGCCAGGTACCTCACCCGCGCCCAGCCAGGCCCAGACTGGCGCCAGCAGCACCTCCAGCAAAGACAGCAAGGCGATTTCCGGCGCGCTCAGGCTGGCAGATGCCCTGACCAGCATCGAGCACGGCAACCCCAGCTGAAAAAATCCGAGGATCGCCAGAATCGCCATATCATGCCAGGACGCCTGAAACGGAAATGCAAACGGCAGCATGACCAGAGCGGAAATTGCTCCGCCCACCAGCACCGCCGGAATCAGATCCACCGTATGCGCACGCTTCTTGAGCACAATGGTGTTGATTGAGGAGGCAACCGGTACACCCAGCCCGATCAGCATTCCCAATAACCCGCGACTATCAACCGCAGACAGGCTGCCCGCAAACATCCATCCCATGCCAACTGCTGCAGCAGCAATTGCCCACCAGGTGCGCACTGCAATCCGTTCGCGCAACACCAGCCAGGCGAGAAATGCAGTGAATAAAGGTGACAGACTTTCCATGATCGAGGTATTGGCAACGGTCGTCATCGTCAGCGAGATCATGAAACAGCTGTACATGGTGGCCCACATGCAGCCGGACACAAAACCCAGCCGCCCGAGGAGGCGCAGACGTGGCACAAAAGCACGGCCATACTGCCTGAGCATCACACCGGCGACGAAAACGGCGGCAAAAAAACTGCGCCAGAACGTAATCTCAAAGCCGCGCGCGCTGTCCAGATGACGCGTGAATACCCCGGCGATACTCCATAAACTGGCAGCACAAATCATCCATATCACGGCGTGGCGGTGACTTAATTTATTCGACATAGAAAATCCGGTAGCGCTGTACCTTCTGGCAGAGGCCTGCTCCGAAAGCCAGTACTGAATTCTCCGGAAAATAAACATCCGGCGAAATGAACAACAGAAAAATAAAAAACCCGTTTGACTCCCGCCTGGCGGCAAGAACGAAACGGGTCGTTTTCATGCGCCGCAGCGCATGAATCATGCAGGCGATTACGCTTCGCGGGAAGCTTTCTTACGCTCATGCTCCTTCAGGAAGCGCTTGCGCAGACGGATGCTCTTCGGTGTGACTTCAACCAGTTCGTCGTCCTCAATGAATTCGACTGCGTATTCCAGCGACAATTGAATCGGCGGAACCAGACGCACTGCTTCGTCAGTACCGGAAGCACGCACGTTGGTCAATTGCTTGCCTTTTACCGGGTTCACGACCAGATCGTTGTCACGGGAGTGAATGCCGATGATCATGCCTTCATAGACAGGATCATTGTGGCTGACGAACATACGACCGCGGTCCTGCAGCTTCCAGATTGCATACGCCACCGCTGCGCCGTCTTCCTGGGAAATCAGTACGCCATTACGACGGCCAGCCATTTCACCCTTGCTGTTATCGACGGGTGCATAGTCATCAAACACGTGACTCATCAGACCGGTACCACGAGTCAGGGTCATGAATTCACCCTGGAAGCCGATCAGACCACGCGCAGGAATGCGGTATTCGAGACGTACGCGGCCTTTGCCGTCCGGTTCCATATTTTGCAGATCACCACGGCGGCGACCCAGCTCTTCCATCACGCCGCCCTGGTTGGTTTCTTCCACGTCGACAGTCAGATTTTCATACGGTTCGTGGCGCACGCCGTCAACCATCTTGAATACTACGCGCGGACGGGAAACCGCCAGCTCGAAACCTTCGCGGCGCATGTTTTCAATCAGAATCGTCAGATGCAATTCGCCGCGACCAGATACTTCGTAGCAGGAGTCATCACCTTCAGCCTGCACTACACGCAATGCCATATTGGATTTCAGTTCGCGTTCCAGACGGTCACGGATCTGACGGGTGGTCACAAACTTACCTTCACGGCCGGCCAGCGGCGAGCTGTTGACCATAAAGTTCATGGTCAGTGTCGGCTCGTCGATCTTCAACATCGGCAAAGCCTCTGGCGCATCCGGTGCGCAAATGGTGGAGCCGATGCCGATTTCTTCGATACCGTTGATCAGAACGATATCGCCAGCCTGTGCTTCTTCAACCTGTACGCGGTCCAGACCTTTGAACGTCAGCACCTGGTTGATACGCGCCTTGGTTGGTTTGTCTTCCGGACCGTTCATCCAGACAACATCCTGCAGGCCGCGGACACGACCGCGCAGGATACGACCAACGCCGATCTTACCAACGTAGGAAGAATACTCAAGGGATGTGATCTGCAATTGCAGCGGGCCATTCGGATCATCTTCACGTGCCGGAACGTGCTTCAGAATCGCATCAAACAGCGGCTCCATATTACCTTCGCGGACGGTGTCTTCCAGACCTGCATAGCCCTTGAAGCCGGATGCGTACACGATAGGGAAATCGAGCTGCTCATCCGTTGCACCAAGTTTGTCGAACAATTCAAAAGTAGCATTCACCGCTTTTTGCGGATCAGCGTTTTCGCGGTCAATCTTGTTGACGACAACGATCGGCTTCAGACCCAGTGCCAGGGCTTTACGTGTCACGAAACGCGTTTGCGGCATCGGACCTTCCTGCGCATCGACCAGCAGCAAAACACTGTCCACCATCGACAATACGCGCTCAACTTCACCGCCAAAGTCAGCATGGCCCGGTGTATCAACGATGTTGATATGCGTGCCCTTGTATTCGACTGCGCAGTTTTTGGAGAGAATCGTGATACCGCGTTCTTTTTCGATGTCGTTGGAATCCATCACGCGGGTATCGACCTGCTGGTTTTCACGGAAAGTACCGGACTGGCGCAGCAATTGATCAACCAGCGTGGTTTTGCCGTGATCAACGTGAGCGATAATGGCGATGTTGCGTATAGCGCGTTTTGTATTGGACATGGTAACGTTTGTTTTTGGGGTAAATCGGATAACCTGCGATTATAGCATGCTGCAACGCAAAAGCAGAAAACTCCTATTATTTCAAGGAGTTGCTACGGCTTGATGACGTTCTGCAGCGAAACGTCATCCTGAATTTTTATAGAGGGGACTGCAATAGGCCATCAGAGCGTACTGGCAATCACCCGCTCCGGCGCCAGCAAGCCCGTTTCCTGCATCTGCCCAGTTCCGAGCAGATTATGGTCTGTGCCATATACCCGGACCCTGCCCGCTGCAGGAGCACTGATCCCGAATTTATACAAAGGCAGGCGCTGCCCCTGTAAAAAACGCTGCGTCAGCTCCTGCGTGAGCTGCACCGGCGGGAAGGTGGAAAGCAGGCTGTCAACCGGTGCCAGCAAACTGGCGCGCTCTGCTTCCGGCAATGCTTCCAGCGTTTCCAGCGTACAGGTATGCTGCAAATCCAGATGCGCCACTCCCGTTCTGCGCAAGGCATTCAAATGCGCTCCGCATCCAAGTGCCGCGCCAATATCCTGCCCCAGTACCCGGATGTAAGTTCCTTTACTACAACGCACGTCCAGAGTGAGGTAAGGCGCCTGATAATCCAGCAACTCCAGCGATGCAATGCGCACCTGCCGCGCCTCGCGCTCCAGCGTGATTCCCTGACGGGCATATTCATACAGCGGTTTGCCATCACGCTTCAGCGCAGAATACATCGGCGGAACCTGCTGTATCTCACCCCGGAATTGTGCCAGAACGGCATGAATCTGCTCCAGCGTACAATGCACTGGCTGAGTACTGACTACCTGCCCTTCGGTGTCTCCGGTATCGGTCGTGATACCCAGATGGACGACGGTGGTGTATGTTTTATCAGCTTCCAGCAAATCCTGAGAAAATTTGGTGGCCTCACCAAAGCACAATGGCAACAACCCTGTTGCAAACGGATCAAGCGTTCCCGTATGTCCGGCTTTCATGGCATTCAGCAAACGCTTGGCCTTGATCAGCGCATCATTGCTGGACCAGCCAACCGGCTTATCCAGCAACAGCACTCCGTGCACCGGGACACGGATTTTTTTTACACGTGGAATATTCATCGGCTTCATGCATGCAGTGCATGCTCATGCGGCAGTTGCGCTACCTGGTCAGACAGGTTCTTCGTCGTCTTTCGCACGGGTTGCATTGGCTTCGTCAATCAGTTTCGACATCGCCATACCCCGCATCGTGGATGTATCATGCACAAAGTGCAATTGCGGCAAAGTGTGAATGCGCAGGCGCAAACCCAGCTGAGAACGCAGAAAGCCCGCTGCTTTGGTCAGACCATCCAGTGTTGCCTGAATTGCCTGCATATCATCAGCCAAAGTAGTGAAATACACTTTGGCATGGGCGTAATCAGGCGTGAGCTGGACTTCTGTCAGCGTCACCATACCAACCCGGGGATCTTTCAGTTCGGACCAGATAATCTCGGCCAGATCTTTCTGAATCTGATCTGCTACACGCAAACCGCGACCGGGAATGTTTTTACTATGTTTTGCCATAAATCCTTTTGCCCTCTATAAATCAGAACCCCGGCCATGGCCGGGGTTGGCTTGCATTACAGAGTACGGGCAATTTCCTGAACTTCAAATATTTCAAGGTTGTCGCCAACCTGAATGTCGTTGTAGCCTTTGAGCGATAAGCCGCACTCCATACCGGCGCGCACTTCTTTCGCATCATCTTTGTAGCGCTTGAGCGAATCCAGCTCACCGGTCCAGGTCACGACATTATTACGCAGCAGACGGACAGAAGATGTGCGCTTGACCACGCCATCGGTCACCAGACAGCCGGCAATCGCGCCAACTTTGCTGACCATGAAGACCTGCTTCACTTCAACCATACCGATGATCTGCTCACGCTTCTCTGGTGCCAGCATGCCGGACAAGGCTGCCTTCACTTCATCGACAGCATCATAAATGATGTTGTAGTAACGGATATCCACACCATTTGATTCAGCCAGCTTGCGCGCAGATGCATCCGCACGGGTGTTGAAACCAATAATGACTGCTTTCGAAGCAACCGCCAGATTGACGTCGTTCTCGGAAATACCGCCCACGGCTGCATGCACCACCTGTACGCGCACTTCGCTGGTAGAGAGTTTCTGCAACGACTGCACCAGCGCTTCCTGCGAACCCTGCACATCGGTCTTGACGATGATAGGCAGGTTTTTGACTTCGCCCTCACCCATGTTTTCAAACATGTTTTCGAGTTTGGCAGCTTGCTGCTTGGCCAGTTTGACATCACGGAATTTACCTTGGCGGAACAACGCGATTTCACGCGCCTTGCGTTCATCGGCCATCACCATTACCTCTTCACCGGCAGACGGAACTTCTGTCAGACCTTGAATTTCCACAGGAATAGAAGGACCGGCCTCCGTAATGTTGCTGCCGTTTTCATCCAGCATCGCACGTACACGACCATACGAAGTACCCGCCAGAACAACATCACCACGACGCAATGTACCGGACTGCACCAGAATAGTCGCCACCGTACCGCGACCTTTATCCAGACGCGCCTCAACAACCAGACCTTTCGCCGGCGCATCTTTCGGTGCAGTGAGCTCCAGAATTTCAGCCTGCAGCAGGACGTTTTCCAACAGGGAATCAATACCCTGACCAGTTTTCGCAGAAACAGGAACGAACGGAGAATCACCGCCGTACTCTTCCGGCACAACACTTTCCGCCACCAGCTCTTGCGTCACACGATCAGGATTGGCTGCTGGCTTATCGATTTTATTGATTGCCACGACCAGAGGCACGCCGGCTGCTTTCGCATGCGCAATCGCTTCTTTGGTTTGCGGCATGACACCGTCATCAGCAGCCACCACCAGAATCACAATGTCGGTCGCCTTCGCGCCACGTGCACGCATTGCCGTAAAGGCTTCGTGACCCGGCGTGTCCAGGAAAGTGATCATGCCGCGCGGCGTTTCTACGTGATAGGCGCCGATATGCTGCGTAATTCCGCCCGCTTCACCAGAAGCGACTTTGGCACGGCGGATATAATCGAGCAGCGAAGTCTTACCATGATCAACGTGTCCCATGACTGTAACAACAGGTGCCCGCGGGAAGGACTCATAGTCAGCATGCTCGGCAGTATCCGTCAACAATGCTTCCGGATCATCGAGCTTGGCAGCAAATGCCTTGTGCCCCATTTCCTCCACCAGAATCATCGCCGTTTCCTGATCCAGCACCTGATTGATGGTGCACATCTGCCCCAGCTTCATGAGGTGCTTAATCACTTCCGATGCCTTCACAGACATTTTGTGCGCCAGTTCGGCCACCGTCAGCGTCTCAGGCACATACACATCCTTGACAATCGCCTCTACCGGAACCTGGAAATTGGATTCACGGGCATCGTCGTGATGCGCATTCCGGCGGCCTTTTGGACCACCTTTCCAGCCATCGCGTCCGCCCGATGTATCACCACGTGTTTTCAGGCCGCCACTGCGCTTCTTTGCTGCATCATCCTGCCAGGTTGAGGAGACATTAGCCGATTTAATGGCTTTCTTATCACCAACAACTTTTTTATCATCTTTTTTCTCAGCGGCCGCAGCAGGCTTCTTCTCTGCCAGCTTTTTATCCGCAGGCTTATGCAAAGTTCCTTCCGCCACTTTAGAGGCAGGTGCTGCAGCAGGCGCCGGTGCCGGCTTCGCCGGACGACGGGCTGCATTCATCATCTCTTTGATCTGAGCGACTTCATCTGCAACTGCCTTACGGGCTTTTTCCGTTGCGGCAGCACGCTCTGCCGCTTCCTTCGCATCCTGGGCAGATTTTTTCTTTGCTTCTTCCGCGTCCAGACGCTTCTTATCTTCATCAGACTGAGAAGGTTTAGCTTCGACTGATTTTGCCACCGCTGCAGCCTGTTCAGCCTTCAGTCGCTCTGCTTCCGCCTTTGCTTTGGCAGCCTCAGCTTCAGCTGCCTCACGCATCGCTTGCGCCTGAGCTTCTTTTTCCGCTTCCAGCTTTGCCAGATGCTCCTGCTTTTCACGCAGTTCAGCCTCCTGGCGTGCCATCAGCTCTGCCTCGCGGCGCGCCTCTTCTTCCTGGCGCGCTATTTCAGCTGCATCCACGACTATTGCTGCAGGGCGTCCGGCTGCATCATCCGCCATTGCCTCATCACGTTTGACAAAAGTGCGTTTCTTGCGCACTTCAACCTGAATGGTGCGAGATTTACCCGTAGCATCCGCCTGCTTGATCTCCGTGGTCTCTTTACGAGTCAGAGTGATCTTTTTCTTCTCAGTGTCGACAGAAGATCCGTGGGAACGACGCAGATGTTCCAGCAGCCGGTCTTTATCTTCCTTTGTCAACGAATCTGATGTCGAATTTTTGTTTACACCTGCAGCGCGCAGTTGCGTGAGCAGTAAATCTGCTGACATTTTCAGCTCGGTGGCAAATTGGGCAACGTTGTTACTCGCCATTCAGTCCTCTTTTTCTATGTGCGCGTTATGAATATGAAACCCGTAATTATTCAGCTTCTACGAGTTTCCAGGCTGTGGCTAACAAAGCCTTGGCCTGATCATCATATTTAGCGTCGATGAGTTTCATCTCATCATCGGTCACATCTTCAAATGCTTCTTTAATCAAATGGCGGGAACGTTCGGCTGGTAATGCCAGGATCGCGCCAAATTCGTCGTATGCCAGAGCAGCAAATGCTGCCAGCGTTTTAATACCGGCCAAACCCAGTTTGCCAGCAGTCACGCGTGTCATACCTTCGAGATTGATCAGTTGATCTTCCATGCCTTCCAGTCCTTCTTCGGAAGCAATTGCCTCTGTCAGAAGTGCATCGCGTGCACGGTTACGCAATTCATTTACTGTGTCTTCATCAAATGCTTCAATTTCAAGCATTTCGGTGATAGGCACATAAGCAATTTCTTCCAGGCTGGAGAAACCTTCATCAACGAGGATTTCAGCCACTTCCTGATCGACATCGAGTTTTTCCATGAACAGGGCACGGATACCTGCAGTTTCCTGCTCGGCTTTGCTGGCGGATTCTTCCGCCGTCATGATATTGATCTGCCAGCCAGTCAATTCGGCCGCGAGGCGCACATTCTGACCACTGCGACCAATCGCAATCGCGAGATTTTCCTCATCGACGACTACATCCATGCCATGCTTTTCTTCATCGACCATAATCGATGAGACATTTGCAGGTGCCAAGGCCCCGATCACGAATTGCGCCGGATCTTCAGACCACAACACGATATCCACACGCTCACCACCCAGCTCACCAGTCACAGCCTGTACGCGCGAACCGCGCATACCAACGCAGGTACCGATAGGATCAATCCGTTTGTCATGTGTGTAGACTGCAATTTTTGCACGAATACCAGGGTCGCGGGCAGCAGACTTAATGATCAGGGAGCCCTGCTCAATCTCAGGCACTTCCAGCTCAAACAGTTTCATGATGAATTCCGGCGCAGTGCGGGATAAAATCACCTGCGGCCCGCGGGCATTGCGATCAATCCGAAGAATATAGGCACGCACGCGATCACCAACACGCAGATTCTCTTTCGGAATCATCTGATCGCGGGGCAGACGTGCTTCGATCTTGCCGGATTCGACGATGGCATCACCACGCTCCATGCGTTTGATGGTGCCGGTCACGAGGGAGTCACCACGCGCCAGGAAGTCCGCCAGAATCTGCTCGCGTTCCGCGTCACGGATACGCTGCAAAACCACCTGTTTGGTATCCTGCGCAAAACGGCGGCCAAAATCCATCGACTCAATTTCTTCTTCGATGTAGTCGCCAACCTGAATTTCAGGATCATCCTCGACAGCTTCAAAGTGCAGAATTTCCTGATCCGGCAACTGCAGACCTGCCTCATCCGGAACAACATGCCAGCGACGGAAAGAGCGGAACTCGCCGGTATCCCGGTCAATCTCTACGCGGATATCCACTTCACCGGGAAAACGTTTCTTGGTCGCCTGCGCCAAAGCATGCTCCAGCGCACCGAAAACAACCTCTTCATCGACGTTTTTTTCGCGTGCCAGCACATCCACTAATAACAACAAATCACGACTCATGCTTTGCGACTCCTAAAATCCACTTGCGGCACCAGGCGTGCCTTATCCACATCGGCGAGCGTAAACTCCAGCATGGCCGACCCATCTTTTACTTCAAATTCGAGCTTCAGCGTATCGTTTTCCGGCGCGTGCAAGACACCCTCGAAATTTTTACGGTTTGGTGTTCCTGACATCGGCATACGCAATTTAACGATTACCTTTTCGCCAGTAAAACGCACATAGTCAGCCATTTTTTTCAATGGCCGGTCAAGCCCCGGCGAAGAGACTTCGAGGCGGTTGTAATTAACGTTTTCGACCATCAGCACATGCGACAACTGATGACTGACCTTCTCACAATCCTCGACTGTGATATTGCCCCTCTCCAGATCCGCAGGCAAAAAATCAATGTAAACCCTGAACAAACCGCGTTCGGCCTGCTCAAAGTCGACCAGATCATATCCGGTGCCATTGACGGTCTTTTCAATCAATTCCAACAAAGCCAAACCACTCTCCAATCTCATATTTCACCGCCCGCCACAACCACAAAGATTGCGCACAAGCCTGACAGCAAAACCAAAAAAAAATGGGCACCAAGCCCATCTTTTATCGCATCAATCCTGCAGCCACCAGGAAAATCTGCTAACTACAGGATTATAAACGATTATTTACCCGGTCGCAATGGAAAAGCCGGGAAAAAGGGCAACAATTCAATCCTGAAATTATCCACCGCGAGCACGCCGGCGCGCTGCGATTCCCTGGCCAATAGCCTGCCCGCTGCCACGCACGGTCGCCCCCCGGCGCTGCTGACCGACATCAGGAAAACCGAGCGCCGTTTGCAAAGGATCCGGCTGACGGCTGCGTTTTTTAGCAGCGCCCCCCTGCCCCTGACCATATCCTGCAGACTTATTTCCATTCCCCGCGGCCCGTCCAGCACCAAACTCGGCACGACCACCAGCCATCGGGAAGGAAACTTGCTTCTGGGTAAACGGACTGACAGGCATCGGCGCGCGTCCTTGCGCCGATTTGTTTGCAGACGCCTTGCCACCTTTATCAGCAGCCGCTTTTTCAAGCCCGCTCAACTTCATCAGGCTGCGGACAGCATCTTCATCGAGCTCATCCCAGCGACCACGCCGCAAACTGGCCGGCAGAGTGAGCGCACCATAACGGGTACGGATCAGGCGGGACACAGTCAACCCAACTGCCTCAAACATACGACGGACTTCACGGTTGCGTCCCTCGCCGATTGTCACGCGATACCACTTATTAACCCCCTCACCGCCACCATCCGATATTTTAGAGAATTGCGCCAGACCGTCTTCCAGCTCAACGCCGGCCAGCAAACGCTGTCGCATTCCCTCTTCCAGCTCGCCCAGTGTGCGTACCGCATACTCGCGCTCAATTCCATAGCGCGGATGCATGAGACGGTTTGCCAGATCGCCGGATGTTGTAAACAATAGCAAGCCTTCCGTGTTGTAATCCAGACGACCGACCGCCAGCCACTTACCCACTTTCATATTGGGCAAACTGTCAAACACTGAAGTACGCCCCTCCGGATCATTGGTACTGACGATCTCCCCTGCCGGTTTGTGATAAATCAAAACACGAGGCGGTTTCTTACTGATCTTGCGCTGAATCGGCTTACCGTTAATACGAACCTGGTCGGTCGGCAAAATACGCTGACCGATGTGAGCCGGCTCACCATTAACAGACACCCGTCCGGCAACGATCAGCTCTTCCATATCACGCCGGGAACCCAGCCCGGCTTCAGCCAGCACCTTATGCAATTTAGGCGCATCGTCGTCCGCCGTCAGATCACGGCGCACAGCCTTGTTCGGACGTCCCTTACCCTGAAATTTCGCATCCTCCGGAGCATCGAAGGCATCCGAAGTAACGAAAGAAAATACATCATCAACGACCTGGCCTTCCCGGCGCCCGCCTTTATTCTGCTGAGGACGCTTACTTCCATTGTTGCGCTTTGCATACGGACCCCGTCCACCCCGATCTTGTCCATCTGGAGGCACCACACCCTGAGCAGCATCGCGCTGTGGGTTTTGCTGACGCGGACGCGCCGCCTTCGCCGGACGCCCGACAGCCGCCTCACCTGTCGGTGCTGCAGCGGAAGTCGCAAAATTACCTGACGGAGCTGTACCCGGTTCCGCACCATCCGCCGCCTCCGGCCTTCTGGAGCGGCGCATATTACGCGGACCGCGGACACCACGTTTTACCGGCTTACCGCCATCACCATCGACAGCCACTTTTTTTTGCTCTGTACTTACATCATCAGGATTCATTGGATTCATTCTTCTATTCTATTAAGGCTGCCGATCAGATTCAGCATCCGGATCACTCTCTGACGCAGAGATTTCCGCAGCCAGATGACTTGTTTCTTCCACTACCATTTCTTGCGATACGCCGGCAATCAAGCCCTCATGTTCAGTCTCACTGTCTGCGGAGACATGCACCGGAATGACATCCGTCATCCCGGCGACTTCATTCAATCCCACCAGCTCAGGTCCGCGCTCATCCACATCACCCTTCGTCAATTGCTGCAAGGGAGGCAGCTGATCAAGAGACGCCAGGCCCAGATCACTCAAAAACTGGCGAGTCGTTGCAAACAGCGCAGGCCTGCCGGGAACATCCCTGTGACCGATCGTCTCTATCCACCCCCGGTCTTCAAGGGTTTTAATCATCTGGGAAGCCACAGTCACGCCGCGGATTTCTTCAATATCACCGCGGGTCACCGGCTGACGATATGCGATGATAGCGAGCGTCTCCAGAGTCGCCCTGGAATATCTGGGAGGTTTTTCCGGATTCAGTCGATCAATATAAGCGCGCATTTCCGGCCGGCTCTGAAAACGCCACCCGGTTGATAACCCAACCAGCTCAATTCCCTTGCCAGACCAATCCTGACGAAGCTCTTCCAAAATGACTTTGATAGTATCCGCACCAACCAGCGCGTCTTGATCATCCGCATCCTGGAACAGCTTTTTCATGGTGTGTACCGACAACGGTTCAGTTGCGCACAACAAGGCTGTTTCGAGGACTCGCTTTGCCTCAGCAGTATTCATGCAATAGTAGTTACACGGGTTTAATTGATGTCACAGAGGGAAGAGCCGGGTATGTCCGGCATTTCAGCCCACGCCGTTATGCATATCATTCTGTTGTTCGCCGCATTCTGGCGACAACATCCGCCCGGAAGGCGGGACAAGGCGATTGCGGGCGCAGATTACTGGCCCTGCCTGTCAAATCAGTAGATACCGGATTGTATTCCAGAATATCGGTGACAATCAAAAAAAATTTCCGGACTAATAAAAAAGCCACGTAATAACGTGGCTTTTTTAAAAATCTTGGTTGCGGGGGCAGGATTTGAACCTACGACCTTCGGGTTATGAGCCCGACGAGCTGCCAGACTGCTCCACCCCGCGTCTGAAGAATGAGACTATACACTGTTTTGCTGCCCTGCGCAAATTCTTTCTGTTTCCATAGGAAGGGAAACGCCACCAGCCGCTGATGTTACACTTATCGACTGATCCGATAACCAGCTGATTACCGCCCTGCCCACCATGAAATTCTGCCCCGAATGCGCCGCCCCGGTGATGCTCAAAATTCCTGAAGGCGATACGCGCGAACGCCACGTCTGCACATCATGCGGAACCATTCATTACCACAACCCGAAAATGGTGGTGGGCTCAATACCAGTCTGGGAAACGAACGGTGAAATCAAAGTGCTGCTGTGCCGGCGCGCAATTGAACCGCGCTACGGATACTGGACGCTGCCCGCCGGATTCATGGAAAACAATGAAACCACCTCCGATGCAGCCAAACGGGAAACCGAGGAAGAAGCCGGCGCCCACATTGCCCTGCATGAATTATTCTCCATCCTGAATGTTCCCCACGTTCATCAGGTGCATCTGTTTTACAGGGCAACCCTGCTGGATCTGGATTTTCAGGCCGGAACGGAAAGTCTGGAGGTGCAATTATTCAGTGAACAGGAAATTCCCTGGGATGAGATCGCATTTCCGACCATTAGTCACACGCTGAAATTCTTTTTCGCAGATATCGCCGCAGTCCGTCATGGCGGCCAATTCAACCTGCATGCCCACGACATCATGCACCCCATGCGTCACGGATAAAGCTCGCGCCAGAGCACATGGGAACAACATGCACTGCAAAAAAACGACCGCCAGATATCGCGGTCGTTTTTTATTTTGAAGCCAGTAAAGCAACTACCTCTGACATCTGACCTCGCCCCCCCCTGACATCCATCCGATGCCGGAGACTGCATGGATACGACCTTACCAGCTGGTTTCCCGCTCCGCCGTGGAGGAAATTTTATGAATCGATAAATCGGCTCCCTCAAATTCCTGTTCAGGATCGAGACGGATTCCCACCAGCTTTTTCAGCAAGCCATAAATCACCACACCACCAATAACCGCAATCACGACACCTATTAAAGTGCCAATGAGTTGCGAGGCAAAACTGACACCGCCAACACCGCCCAGGGAACGCAGTCCAAAAATGCCAGCTGCAATGCCTCCCCACGCGCCGCACAAACCATGCAAAGGCCAGACACCCAGCACATCGTCCACCTTCCATTTATTTTGCGTCCAGGTAAACATCTGGACAAAAATAGCGCCTGCCACACCACCCGTCACCAGCGCGCCGAGCGGATGCATCAGGTCCGAGCCGGCGCACACAGCCACCAGTCCTGCCAACGGACCGTTGTAGACAAATCCGGGGTCATTCTTTCCCATCACCAGCGCCACCAGCGTGCCGCCCACCATCGCCATCAGTGAGTTCATTGCCACCAGTCCATTCATTTTGTCCAGCGTCTGCGCACTCATGACATTAAAGCCAAACCAGCCAACCGTCAGCACCCATGCGCCCAGTGCCAGAAAAGGAATACTGGAAGGAGGATGCGCAGCAATGGCACCGTTTTTCATATACCGGCCGCGGCGCGCGCCCAGCAACAATACTGCCGGCAATGCCACCCAGCCCCCAAAAGCATGCACCACCACCGAACCGGCGAAATCATGGAATTCTTCAGAAAATGCCGACTTCAACCAAGCCTGCATACCAAAATGCTGATTCCAGGCCATACCCTCAAACAAGGGATACACCAGACCAACCAGCAAAGCTGTCGCGATCATCTGGGGGTAAAACTTTGCACGCTCCGCAATACCGCCGGAAATAATTGCAGGAATCGCCGCCGCGAAAGTCAGCAGAAAAAAGAATTTGACCAGCTCAAAACCATTTCTGGCCGCCAGCACTTCGGCACCGGAATAAAACTGCACGCCATACGCCACCCAGTAGCCGACAAAAAAGTAAGCAATCGTGGAAACGGCAAAATCGACTAAAATCTTGACCAGTGCATTCACCTGATTTTTCTTGCGGACTGTACCGAGCTCCAGAAAAGCAAATCCGGCATGCATTGCCAGAATCATGATGGCGCCCAGCAAGATGAACAATGCATCCGCGCCACTGTTTTGAACACTCATGACTATTTTCTCCCAATAAAAGTGCAAATCACATCGACAATGCACCAATCAAGCAAAAACCATTCCAATATAGTGCAAACCGGTAAGGCATTGATTTATTGCATGATTTTAAAATCAGAATATGCACTATTTTCGGACAATGCACCAAAAAAGCTCACCTTTTTAGCGCAAACTGGGAGTGCGTCTTGATTCCGTGGCTGGAAGCCGACACACCGTTCCCCGATGTGTCGCAGGCATTAAACGCCGCGCAAGGTGCGGCGGGATTGCTGGCGGCGGGAGCAGATCTGTCTCCCGAACGTCTGCTGATGGCTTATCGGCAAGGAATTTTTCCCTGGTTTTCAGAAGGTCAGCCAATACTCTGGTGGTCCACCGACCCACGTATGGTACTCAATACCCGGGAATTCAAAATCTCTCTCAGCCTGCGAAAGCATCTGCGTCAAATCAGCAATGACCCGCGCTGGCAGATCCGGTTTGATACGGCTTTCGAACGAGTGATGCGCGCCTGCGCTGCGCCACGCAGGGATGGTGGAGGAACCTGGATTTCGGAAGAAATTATTGCAGGATACTGCGGACTGCACCGTATGGGACATGCACACTCCAGCGAAGTCTGGTTCGACGGTGACCTTGTCGGCGGGGCGTACGGCGTGGCAATTGGCCGCATGTTTTATGGCGAATCCATGTTTACCCGGGTCAGTAACGCTTCCAAGGTCGCTCTGGCGCATCTGGTATTTTTCTTGCGTGAGCAACAGGTGGAAATGATAGACTGCCAGCAAGAGACTTCGCATCTGGCGTCACTGGGAGCACATCCGGTTTCCCGTACTGAATTTATACGCCACTTGCGGCTTGCCACACAGATGCCGGCCATCACCGGCTGGCATCCGCTGACTAACCCTGACTTCTGATTGCATGATTCACTCGTGACGCAGCTTAATGACCTTCCTTTTGCCAGCGTGCAGTTTTACGCGACAGCGCCATATCCGTGCAGTTATCTGGATGGTCTGCAGGCGCGCTCCCAGGTTGCCACGCCAGCGCATCTGATTAATGCAGATACGTATTCCGAACTGGTCAAAAGCGGTTTCCGGCGCAGCGGCATTTTCATTTACCGGCCACACTGTGACAGCTGTCGCGCCTGCACGCCGGTCCGCGTGCGGGTTGCTGAATTTCTGCCGAACCGCAGTCAGCGCCGCGCTTTCAGAAAGCATGACGACCTGACAGCGCGCGTGATTCCGCTGGCCTATTCCCATGAGCACTATGAGCTGTATCAACGCTATCAGGCGCACCGGCACGCCGGTGGCGGCATGGATAACGACAGCCGGGAGCAGTATGCCCAATTCCTGCTGCAGAGCCGGGTGAACACCCGGCTGGTGGAGTTCCGCGATGCGCATCTGGCGCTCAGAATGGTCAGCATCATTGACATCCTGACCGATGGCCTGTCATCGGTTTACACCTATTTCGATCCGGATGACGTCACAGCATCTTACGGCACCTATAATGTGCTGTGGCAGATACAACAGACCGCCGCGCTGAATCTGCCCTACCTGTATCTGGGCTACTGGATTGCCGCAAGCCCTAAAATGGCCTATAAAACCAACTTTAAACCGCTGGATGCACTCATGCATGGTCAATGGCAGGCACTGACATCCTGATGGAGCATTAAATATACTCCCCCCCAGTATATAAAAAGCCCCTTGATTTACCTGAACGATCAACGTTTTTTCTTCTATACCCCCTATTTTTACGTTTACCATGACTGATAAATTACTTTATTCACTGGCCCGTCCGCTGCTGTTTTCGATGGAGCCAGAAAAAGCGCACCACTTCGCCCTGCCAGCTTTACAACGTATTGCCAAAATGGGTCTGGGCGGCCTATGCAGCAAGCCTGCGGATGATGTGCGGACAGTCATGGGCATCGCCTTCCCCAACCCGGTCGGACTGGCTGCAGGACTGGATAAAGACGGGGCGTATATCGACGGTCTGGCGACGCTCGGTTTCGGCTCGATCGAAATCGGTACCGTCACACCACGCGCCCAACCCGGCAATCCGCAGCCGCGCATGTTCCGCCTGCCCAAAGCAGATGCCATCATCAACCGGATGGGTTTCAATAATGGCGGAGTGGATGCGTTTGTGCGCAATGTGCAATCCTCCCGCTTTTATCAGGACAAACAAGGGGTATTAGGACTGAACATCGGTAAAAATGCCGATACGCCGATCGAGCGGGCAGCAGACGATTACCTGCATTGTCTGGAAAAAGTGTATCCGTATGCCAGCTATGTCACGGTCAATATTTCTTCTCCGAATACAAAGAACCTGCGCCAGCTGCAAGGCGCCAGCGAACTGGATGCTCTGCTGGCGCAACTGAAAGAGGCGCAGCAAAGGCTGGCAGACCAGCACCGCCGCTATGTTCCGGTGGCGCTCAAAATTGCCCCCGACATCGATGCCGAGCAAATCAAAACGATTGCCGATGCGCTGCTGCGGCACAAAATAGATGGCGTGATTGCCACCAACACCACCATCACCCGCGATGCGGTGCAGGGGCTGCCCCATGCGGAAGAAGCCGGCGGTCTCTCCGGTAAACCTGTATTTGAATTATCGAACCGGGTCATTCGCGCGCTGAAGGCGGAAGTCGGCGATGCGTTGCCGATTATCGGCGTTGGCGGCATCTTCTCCGGGGCAGATGCCGTCACCAAGGTGCAGGCAGGCGCCTCATTGGTGCAACTGTATTCCGGTCTGATTTATCAAGGCCCCGGCCTGGTCAGGGAATGCGGTAACGCTCTGCATAATGTCCGGCCTTACTAGGAGCCAGCCTGATGAAAATCGCCACCACCACACTCGGTAACAGCGGCCTGCAGGTATCGAAAATCTGCCTCGGCACCATGACCTTCGGCGAACAGAATTCCGAAGCCGAGGCACATCAGCAACTCGACTACGCGTTCAGCCGTGGCATTAACTTTATCGACACTGCCGAAATGTATCCCGTCATGCCGCGGGCGGAAACACAGGGACGGACGGAAGCGTATATCGGCAGCTGGCTGCGTCATTCAGGGCAGCGTCAGAACGTGGTACTGGCCAGCAAAGTTGCCGGGCCGTCACGCGGCATGCACTGGATCCGCGGCGGCGACAATGATCTGAATGAAAAAAATATCCGTGCGGCGCTCGACGCCAGCCTGCAACGACTGCAAACGGATTACATCGATCTATACCAGCTGCACTGGCCAAGCCGGAACGTGCCGGTTTTTGGGCAAACCCGTTTCGACCCCGCGCTGGAGCGTCCGTATACGGCGATTGCCGAAACGCTGGAAGTGCTGCAGGCGCTGGTGAAAGAAGGAAAAATACGCGCTTTCGGCGTTTCGAACGAGAGCTCCTGGGGCGTCAGCGAATTTGCGCATCAGGCATCCCGCCTGCAGGCGCCACGCATCGCATCGATCCAGAATCCCTATCACCTGATGAACCGCGCATTTGAACAGGGACTCGATGAAACCTGCTACCGTGAACAGGTCAGCCTGCTCGCCTACAGCCCGCTGGCATTTGGCCAGCTGAGCGGCAAATACGCCGATGACCCTGCTGCGCAGGGTCGCCTGACGATTTTCCCGCCGACCTGGAGTCCACGCTATACCCGCCCTGCCGTACTCGACATCAGCCGCCGCTATGCAGCACTGGCGCGACGATATGGACTGACACCGGCCCAGATGGCGCTGGCGTGGTGCTATTCGCGCTGGTTTGTCGCCAGCACAATCATCGGCGCCACCAACCTGACGCAATTGCAGGAAAATATCGATACCTGGAACATGACGTTAAACGAGGACATCCTGCGGGAAATCGAACTGATCCATGCGGAACATCCCA
Source organism: Cognatundibacterium griseum (assembly GCF_014284195.1). Classification (GTDB taxonomy): domain Bacteria; phylum Pseudomonadota; class Gammaproteobacteria; order Burkholderiales; family Burkholderiaceae_D; genus Undibacterium; species Undibacterium griseum. Next base: position 383,338 of record NZ_JACOGC010000002.1, on the reverse strand, counting down.
ACCCGGCGCAGTAAATTTCACCGACACCGGTAATCCGGTGACGCCTTCAAAATTTCAAAAAATATCCTCACAAAAAACAACATACGCCTGTAATTTCAATATTAATAAAAACATAAATATTGCAATAAATATTAGAATAATATCTCTTTCTGAAAGGAGAACTCCCCATGAAATTACTGGCTATCACCGCGTTACTCACAGGTATATTGTCTCAATCGGTGGCTGCGGCTCAGGAGACCAGCCCGGTGCCTCAGGCACAGGCGGCTGTCAGCCAGTGGCTGGCTCTGCTGGATAAAGACCAATTTGCTGAAAGCTGGGAACAGTCTGCAACTTTGTTACGACAGTCAGTCCCCCAAAGTAAATGGCAGGAAGCAATGACAGGCATCAGAACCAGCCTCGGCACCGCCGTTTCACGCAAGCTGAAATCGGCTGATTTCAAGTCAAGCCTGCCGGGTGCGCCGGATGGTGAATATGTCGTGATCCAGTATGAAACCCGTTACACCAATAAAGCAGCCGCAATTGAGACCATCACACCGATGAAAGAAAAAGATGGCAGCTGGCATGTATCGGGTTATTACATCCGCTAGGCCAGGTAAACACGGGCTGCCGCCCTCATTCGACATCGCTATTGATCAAAAAAAAACGTAAAGGGCGCAAATGCATGCGCCCTTTTTTCTGACAGCTTTCTCACATGGCAGCGGGCATGACAGTCGGCATCATGCCCCGTAAGAGATCCCTGTTCATTTCTGCGGCCGCACAGGAATCGGGACATTGCACAGATCGATGTACCCTGCCGGCACTTTATACCAGTCGCCGCCACGGTTACGCTGCGCAGCCACCAGCGCTTTGAATGCCGCCGTATCGGTTCTGAACACTTCCAGTTTGCTGCGCTCACTTTCAGGCACATCAGCAGCCAGCCGTACCGATCTGATCGGCATACGCTCTTCGGCTTTTTCATAAAAACCCAGCGCTCCGGTACCACGCGGCAAGGTAGTCAGCAACGTCATGCCATCCACGACACGACCAACCAGAGTGATATTCCGGTCCAACTGGCGCGGCGCATGTCCGGTCACTACATACAGGGAACTGCCATTACCGCTGTTGGATTCTGTACCGCGCGCCACGCCGACGGCGGCATAACAGTGTGCCAGCCAGGCAGTACCTTTTTTCGGATCGCGGCCAGCCGGAAATCCATTGGCATGTCCGACTTCAGGCGCATAGCCATCCATGTCTGGCAAACGCGTGAATGGCAAACGACTGGAATAAGCTACGGTGAATTCACCCTCGATCAGTTTTTTGGCGGTCTTAATTTCCCGCTTTTCATCCGGATCAGCCCATTGCACCACATAATTTTCCTGAGAGCGGACAATCGCCAGGCCGTCGAAATAGTTTTCCCTGACCAGCGCTTTGATATTGGCGATATTCCCTGGTGCAAAATCCGGAGCCAGTTCAATCACAACACGGCCTTTGGGTAATTCCAGATACAGCGTGTTATCCGGATTCAGGCTGCGCCAGTCGGTTGCAGAAGAGGCCTTCAGAATATCGGCCATCATCAGCTTCGACTTGACCGGCAGCTCTTTCGCCATGAGCGGTGAGGACAGCATGATTCCGGCACACAACGCACCACTGCAACAACGCGCGAACAACCGGATCAAAGAACGTGGCACAACAGAAACGGTACGGGACAGCAACATATTCAGACTCCAGATCAGATGTAAAGTAATCACAGAACAGGTGATAAGCAGTTCTGCCCATCAGCGGATGCCCCGATAACAAGGACATATGACCATACGTGATGACTTGTCATTTGTCCATGTTTTTAAAGCATTAGAACTTACGCAAACCAGCCCCGGCGGCATTATGGCTCCTAGCCGTACTTTCGTACTGTCTTCGTCACCATGCCTTGCCGGAGCAACTTTGCGTAAGTCCTAAGCATGAAGAAGGCGGTTGCCAATCTGCTGTTTCAGGTAACAATCAGTTCAGATACCGTTGGCGGTGACGCACTCAGTTTGCGGAAAATGCGTTTATCCGGTCACCAGCGATAAATGTCTGGCACGAACCGGTGCATGAGACCGGCGCCTGACCTGCAGTGCATTTTGCAAAGACGTAATCGCAGCACCAGCCCGGTACTGAAAGCTGACTTCCAGCACATCGCCGGCCCTGACTGCCAGCGGCTCCGCAAGCGGCAACACCATGTAATCATGAAGCCAGTCAATCGTTGAACAGGTTTCCATCAACACCGCCAGAATGCTTTTTGTCACAAAACGCAGGGCATTGAGGGTCGCTGTCTGTTCGATCACGAAGCTCCCCTCCCAATGAATCCGCATCGCATTTGGCTGACTGAAATCAATGACACTGTACAAGGCAGGCTCAGCCAGTTCACGGGTATCGGCCGAAAATACGCCGGCTGGCTGAAACTGGATTACCGGTGCCTGATATCCCAGAAAATCATAAGCCTGCTGCAAAGGCTGCACTGCCATCACCACCGCTTCAGGCACAAAGACAGGTAAAGGAGCGCCAAATTTTTCCAGATAGCGTTGCTTGAAATTCTCAATCAGCTCGACCTGTTTTTCGCGCAGCATCGCCACATGCAGCATTTCACAAATCACCACATCCACCGGCTCCGGCGGCAGATACTCGAAAGCATCCGCATGAATAACCTCAACTCTGTCTCCGTGCCGGTTCATCGCCAGCAGACGCCTTGCTTCGGCGACCATATCGGAATTCCACTCGACGCAATACACTCTGGCGGCGCTCTGCGCTGCAAACCAGGACAACACACCCGTACCGCCACCGAGCTCCAGTACCTTCGCCCCTTCAAACACCTGACGCTGAATGGCTGCCTTAAAGCCATCCATGCGGCTGTTGTTCGCCAGCATATGATGGTGGTACTGCACCGGAAGAAATTGCCCCAGATAACAACTCTCTGCTTCGCGTTCGTTTAACACAGCCTGTCCTTGAATGATCCTGCCTGATCCGCTTACCCCTGCCCGCAGGAGAGTTTCTTGATTGCGATCCACTGAACAGATTTCAGTTAATCGATGTCTGATTATCCTGCCCTGAGGAAAAAATCATGCGGGGAGTAAAACGGCAATTGGCCATCAATTCCGGCTTTTGTCGCCACATCAACGGACACAGGCAACCACAGAGGCTGCGAAAATGTGGAGAACCGTGTCTGCGTTTTTTTGTTCGCTGAGATTGTCAGTTTTTACCTGACGACAATGCGGGATAAGAAACTGCTTTCTTCCGTTTCTGACAATGCGCATCGCTGAACGGCCCCGCCACTTTGTCCCAGGCATCACCGGGAGAGGTCTGGGAGCAGACCTCAGCATCGGAAGTCTGGCTCTTCCAGCGATACCATGCGGCGGGCTCTGCCAGTGCGTTCGTCATCATCAGGCAACTCAGCAAAGAGCCAATAACGTTACGGATCAGAGATGTCAGCATATACAGGGAAATATCGTGTATCGAATAAAACCGATACAATAAAATAACAAATTAGCAAAAATACAGGGATGCAAATTAAACAAGCTCTGTCAAACTATCTGACATCTTTGCCACCTTCCTGGTTCATCCTCGAACATCAATTTTACATATACCAAATACACATATAAGCAAATAAATACTAAGTAGTTTGGAATATAGGGCGATGTCATTACGATTTCATTTACTTAAAGTGAACTGATATGACCCTAACTTATATATTCTCAGGTTTTGCCGTAGGAACACTGGTCGGGCTGACTGGTGTTGGCGGCGGCTCGCTGATGACACCTTTGCTGACAATACTGTTCGGGGTTTCTCCCTCGGTTGCAGTGGGGACGGATCTTGCATTCGCCTCCATCACCAAGGCGACCGGCACCTTCACGCACCGGCTGCGCGGCACTGTCGAATGGCGCGTCGTCCGCTTATTGTGTTACGGGGCTTTGCCTGCGGCGCTGGTGGCAACGCTGGGTCTGAAGTATATCGGCAGTCTCAATAAGGAAATCGGCCAGATCATCCGTTATTCGATTGCGATTTCTGTCATGCTGACAGTGATTGCATTGCTATTCAAAAGTAAAATGCTGGACTGGCTGAACCGGCATCCGGAAAAGCAGTTGCATGGCCGCCAGCTGGACATCGCGACGATTGCTGCCGGACTGTTATTAGGTACTTTAGTCACAATTTCGTCGATCGGTGCCGGAGCAATCGGCGCCACCTTGCTGGTGATGCTGTATCCCCGCATGTCTGCTGCCCACATCGCCGGGACCGATATTGCCTATGCAGTGCCGCTGACCGCGATTGCCGCATTCGGTCACTGGTGGCTGGGTTCCATCGACTGGGCATTGCTGGGGGCGTTATTGCTGGGTTCCATGCCGGGAATCACGCTGGGCTCCATGGCAGCCCGCGCGGTTCCGGAAAAATTTTTACGCGGAATTTTGGCGACCACACTGACACTGGTTGCCACCAAATTGATTCTTTAATTTTTAATCGACTTATCAGTCTGTTCAGCGCCCTGAAAAGCGCTTATTGAGGGTATAAAAGATGTATCGTTACGACCAGCATGATCACCAGATTATTCAGGAGCGGATCGCTCAATTCCGCGATCAGGTGCAGCGCCGTCTGTCAGGTGAATTAAGCGAAGATGAATTCCGCATTCTGCGCCTGCAAAACGGCCTGTACATGCAGCGTCATGCCTACATGCTGCGGGTGGCAGTTCCTTATGGCATGCTGTCTTCCGCCCAGATCCGCAAATTTGCCCATATCGCCCGGCGTTATGACCGGGGTTACGGCCATTTCACCACCCGTCAGAATATCCAGTACAACTGGATCAATCTGGAAGACGCGCCGGACATTCTGGCCGAGCTGGCCACCGTCGAAATGCACGCAGTCCAGACTTCGGGCAACTGCATGCGCAACATCACATCTGACGAATTTGCAGGGGTTGCTGCCGATGAAATCATTGATCCTCGCCCTTATGCAGAAATCCTGCGCCAGTGGACAACTTTTCATCCGGAATTTGCCTATCTGCCGCGCAAATTCAAAATTGCCATCAATGGCGCCAGAGAAGACCGCGCAGCCATCGCCGTCCACGATATCGGCCTGACTGTCGTCCACAATGAGCAGGGAGATGTCGGATTTAAGGTCATGGTCGGCGGAGGCATGGGGCGCACACCAATCCTGGGCAGCGTCATCCGGGAATTTTTGCCCTGGCAGCATGTGATGACATATCTGGAAGCCATTCTGCGCATTTACAACCAGTATGGCCGCCGCGACAACATCTACAAAGCCCGTATCAAAATTCTGGTCAAAGCACTCGGCGCTGAGGAATTTGCCCGGCAGGTCGAAGAAGAATGGCAAGACATTAAAGATGGCCCTGCCACACTGACCGAAGCCGAACTGCAACGCGTTGCCAGCTTCTTCAGCAAGCCTGACTATGTCACCCTGCCTGCCACGGATGCGGCTCATGAACAACACCTGGCTGATAACAAAGCATTCGGAAACTGGGTCAGACGCAACGTCAAGCCGCACAAGGTCAGTGGCTATGCCTCCGTTGTTCTGTCATTGAAAAAACCGGGTGTACCGCCGGGCGATGCCAATGCAGAACAGATGGATTTCATCGCTGCTCTGGCAGATAAATACAGCTTCGGCGAATTGCGCGTCACGCATGAGCAGAACCTGGTGCTGGCCGATGTACGGATCGCCGATTTGTTCACGCTCTGGCAGGAAGCCAAATCACATGGACTGGCGACACCGAACATCGGTTTGCTGACCGACATGATCTGCTGCCCCGGTGGTGATTTCTGCGCACTGGCAAACGCAAAATCAATTCCGATTGCACTGGACATCACAGACCGCTTCAACGATCTGGATTATCTGTACGATATCGGTGACATTGAACTCAATATGTCAGGTTGCATCAATGCCTGCGGCCATCACCATGTCGGCAATATCGGCGTGCTCGGTGTGGACAAAGACGGCAGTGAGTGGTATCAGGTTTCAATTGGCGGCGCTCAGGGTAACAATGCGGCAATAGGCAAAATCATCGGTCCCTCTTTTTCTGCCGGTCAGATGCCGGAAGTGATCGAGCGCATCATCCAGGTGTATGTGCGGGACCGCCACAACGATGAGCGATTCATCGATACCGCGCAACGGATTGGCATTGCTCCATTTAAAGAGTACGTCTACGCCACGCCAATCAAAACGACGGAACATCACGGCGAAGACGCCGGTTCTGCCGTCGCATATTAAGCTAATGACAGAGAAAACATCATGCGGCAAATTATTAAAAATAAAGTGATTGTGCAGGACGACTGGAGCGTACTGCGCCCTTCAGCAGAAGACAATCCGGCAACCGTCACGGTGCCGGCAGGTAAAGTGATTATCCCGCTGAAGGTGTGGCTGGCGCAGCGGGAAACCTTAAAAAGCAGAACCGATCTTGCCGTCTGGTTTGCCAGCGACGAACAGGCGAAAGAGCTGAAAGAAGATATCCGGCACTTTGCTTTGCTGGCTGTCGATTTCCCCAAATTTGCCGATGGCCGCGGCTATTCGATTGCCTACAATCTGCGCAGCCGCTTTGGTTTCACCGGTGAGTTGCGTGCCATTGGTGACGTATTGCGCGATCAGTTGTTTTACATGCAGCGCGTCGGTTTTGATGCCTTTGCAACCCGTGAAGATAAAAGCATCGAAGATGCGCTGAAAGGATTGAGCGTTTTTTCTGAAAAATACCAGACTTCCTGGGATGAAAAAAATCCCCTGTTCCGTCGTGCAGAACGTGCAGGAGCAACTGTATGAGTGATTTCGAGAGCCGCCTGGCAGTAACCCGGTCAACGCTGGCAAAAATCGCCAGCGAATACGCGCCGGCAGTGTTTGCTTCCAGCCTGGCGGCAGAAGATATGGTGCTGACTGACCTGATTCTGAAGAGCCAGTTAAATATTGGTATTTTTTCGCTCGAAACCGGTCGCCTGCACGCAGAAACACTGGGGATGCTGGACAAAATCCGTGCCACCTACGGTACAGAAATCCTGTTGTACAAACCAGACCCGGCAGCAGTCGATACCTATGTGCAGCAGCACGGACTGAATGCTTTTTACGACAGCGTGGAACTGCGCAAAGAATGCTGCCGCATCCGGAAAGTAGAGCCGCTGAAGCGGGCGCTGACCGGAAAAAAGGCCTGGATTACCGGCCAGCGCCGGGCGCAATCCGCCACCAGAACCGAACTGGCCATGCAGGAAGATGACGCTGCACATGGTATGCAAAAATTCAATCCGCTGGCTGACTGGTCCGAAGATGATGTCTGGCACTATCTCCGCAGTAACAATGTGCCCTACAATCCCCTGCACGACAAAGGTTATCCGTCCATCGGCTGCGAACCATGCACCCGTGCCATCCAGCCAGGTGAAGACATCCGTGCTGGCCGCTGGTGGTGGGAAAACCCTGAATCGAAAGAATGTGGTTTGCACGTTGTTGACGGCAAACTGGTACGCATTAAACAAACAGACTGAGCAAATTTATGAACACAGTTGTGGAACATCCCGCGATTGATGCGGCAAGCAATCGCCATCTGGACTGGCTGGAATCGGAAGCGATTCACATCATGCGCGAAGTGGCGGCCGAATGCGGCAATCCGGCACTGCTTTTTTCCGGCGGCAAAGACTCCATCGTCCTGTTGCGTCTGGCAGAAAAAGCCTTCCGTCCGGGTAAATTCCCGTTTCCTCTGGTACACATTGATACTGGTCACAATTTTTCCGAAGTTATCGCTTTCCGCGACAAGCGGGTGGCCGAGCTGGGCGAGCGCCTGATCATTGGCTCGGTGGAAGATTCGATCCGACGCGGCACGGTACGCTTACGTAACCCGGCAACGGATTCCCGCAATGCGGCACAGGCAGTCACCCTTCTGGAGACGATTGCCGAATATCAGTTTGATGCCTGTATCGGTGGCGCCCGGCGCGATGAAGAAAAAGCACGTGCGAAGGAGAGAATATTTTCTTTCCGTGATGAGTTCGGTCAATGGAATCCCAAAGCGCAGCGTCCGGAATTGTGGGATCTCTACAATACCCGTGTTCATCCGGGTGAAAACATGCGGGTGTTCCCGATTTCTAACTGGACCGAGCTGGATGTCTGGCAATACATCGCCCGCGAAAAACTCGAACTGCCATCGATTTACTTTGCTCATCAGCGTCAGGTCATTCCACGCAATGGCTTGCTGGTGCCGCTGACCGATCTGACTCCGCCGCGCGAAGGGGAAACCGTAGAAACGCAGATCGTGCGTTTCCGGACTGTTGGCGATATTTCCTGCACCTGCCCGGTGTCCTCTGATGCGGCAACGGTAGAAGCGATTATCGAGGAAACCGCAATCACGCAGATTACAGAACGCGGCGCGACCCGCATGGATGATCAGACCTCTGAGGCATCGATGGAAAAACGTAAAAAAGAAGGATATTTCTGATGACAGCCGTAGCACAAACCCATACTGGACTCACCCAGGAACGCGGCTTATTGCGCTTTATCACTGCTGGTTCCGTGGATGACGGCAAAAGCACACTGATCGGTCGCCTGCTGTTTGACAGCAAGGGTATTTTTGCAGATCAGCTCGATGCCATCTCACGCGCCAAGCATAAGCGCACCGTCGGGGATACGATTGATCTGTCGCTGCTGACAGACGGACTGGAAGCAGAACGTGAGCAAGGCATCACGATCGACGTGGCCTATCGCTATTTTGCTACCCCCAAACGGAAATTCATCATTGCCGACACACCGGGACATGAGCAATATACCCGCAACATGGTCACCGGTGCCTCCACTGCCGATGCCGTCATTATTCTGATTGATGTCTCCAAGGTCAAACTGAATGACGACGGCAGCGTCGATCTGCTGGTGCAAACCAAACGACATTCCACGATTGCGCATCTGCTGCAAATCGAACATGTGGTAATCGCTGTCAACAAAATGGATCTGGTTGACTATGATCAGACTGTTTATGACCGGATCGTGGCGGAATACCGGAAATTTGCTGCCCAGCTGGGTCTGAAAGATATTCATGCTGTGCCGCTGTCTGCACTGGCAGGCGACAACGTCGTCAGCGCAACGGATAACATGCCGTGGTACCAGGGACCGACACTGATCGATCTGCTCGAATCCCTCAGTGTCTACGACGCCTGTCATGATGAGCCCTTCCGCTTTCCGGTACAGCTGGTCGCACGCCACAATGGTCATGAAGCCAATGATTTCCGCGGTTATATGGGACGCATCGAAGCCGGTAAAGTCAGCAAGGGCGATCAGTTGCTGGTCCAGCCTGGTGGGCAGACCGCGACCGTCAAAGACATTCTCACGCTTGATCGTTCGTTAGACAGCGCAGTCGTTGGCCAGTCCGTCACCATCTTGCTGAACGAGTATCTGGATATTTCCCGTGGCGATATGCTCGTCAGTGCCGAACGGCCTGCCAGCCTGCTGAAAACCGTCAAAGCCGATTTATGCTGGTTGTCAGAAGATGCGCTCGACAGCCGCCGTAAATACTGGCTGAAACACACCACCCGGCAAGTCGCCGCACGGGTGAGCGCAGTCGAATCCCTGCTGGATATCAACACACAGGAACGACGTCCTGCCGATACGCTGAAGCTCAATGATATTGCCACGGTCTCCATCAATGTCCAGCAACCGCTGGCGGCTGATGCTTATGATCAGTTGCGTTCCACTGGTGCATTTATCCTGATTGATGAAGTTACCCATCAGACAGTTGCAGCAGGTATGATCCGGATTGAGACGAACTAAACTGAATCGAGATGAGTGATATCAAGGCACCTTCCGGAAAAGTGTATTTGGTCGGTGCCGGACCCGGAGCCGCCGATCTGATTACCGTACGCGGCGCCCGTTTGTTAGCGCAGGCAGAAGCGGTACTATACGATGCGCTGGTGACGCCGGAAATGCTGGAACTGTGTAGTCAGGCAGTCAGAATTCCGGTGGGGAAACGCAGCGGACAACGTTCCGCAGCGCAGGAGGACATCAATCAGAAGATGATTGAATGTGCGCATCAGTATCGGCTGGTCATCAGGTTAAAAGGTGGTGATCCGATGTTGTTTGGCCGCGCCGATGAGGAAATGTCTGCGCTGGAACGTGCAGGTATTGATTACGACGTCGTGCCAGGTATCACGACGGCACTGGCAGCGGCTTCCAGCGTGCGCCAACCGCTGACAAAGCGCGGCATCGCCCGCAGTGTCGCCTTGTTCACTTCCAGTACCGCACCGGGAGAAAATGCCGATACCCGCATTCCTGACTGCGACACGCTGGTGCAGTATATGGGCGGCCGCGAGGCGATGCTGACGGCACAAAGGATGTTGAATGCCGGTTTTTCTTCTGACCTGCCTGTGATGGTGATTGAAAACTGCAGCCGTACAAATCAGCAATCACGCTCACTCACATTATCTGCACTGGCTCAGGGTCTGCCCGTCAGCGAGGGACCGGTGCTGGTGATGATGGGAGAAGCCATGCGCGCCAGGTCCGGATTTTCAAATTCTCAGTGCTAAATCTCAACTCTTCACGGCGAAAAATACTGCTTACCGGTCACGCGGAACACGGATGCCATATTTGTATGCCAGACGTTGAAAATCCTCCTCAGCAAGCAACTGCTCAAAAAGCTCGTCGTAACGCAGCTGCAATTTTTTGCAGTGATGTGGGCAGTATGCGAGATAACCGTCCTGCATATCAATCACTGGCTCCAGCGGCAACAAACCAGAATAGCGCCCGTTGCTCTTGCGTATGATGGCATCCGTATTCCTCAAATTGGTCGCCAGCAGATCTATATGCTTTGCTTCCAGCATATTGAGGCCATTCAGCAGAGAATTCACCATCTCAGGTTTCAAGGTGTTTTTAGATACCTCAAATTGCGCGCCGTATGCCCACCCGTGAATCACGCCAATTTTTGCATCATGTAAATCAGCATAACTTCCGGTCCAGCGCCGGCTGTCATTTTGCCGGGCATAGAACACCATAAAATCGCGGTAAAACGGTCGTCTCGCAAAAGTGAAGCGCTCTTCGCGTTCCGGATTTTTATATGGCCCGATCAGAATTTGTGCCTGCCCGTGCTCGACCATCCACTGCGCCCGGCTCCAGGGATAGATTCCGAAACTGACCTGATCGCCATTCCGTTTAGCCAGCAGTCTCAGAATCTCCATCGCAAACCCGGTATATTCTCCTTCCCTGGTTTGCTCAAAGATGTTCGCAAACTCTGCACCCACAGCCAGAATCTGTTCCGCGCCGGAAGTCGGCGGAAAACTCAGCAATCCCAAAAGAAGTACAGAAAAAAAGGTTCTCACTGTTTTCATGATCCGCCAGGATAGTGCAGTAAAAACTCAGAAAGAGACCAAAAAAGAGGTCAATAATTTTGTAGCTGTTGCAGGCAATAATTGCTGATGGCGTTGAGCACGCTTTCATCTTCCCCGACTGCCTGCACCTGCCGGATCTGTATGACAGGAAAATCTGTGCGGAGCTGCTCCAGCATCAGGGGCAAGTCACGCAATACATGCCCTCCCTGTCCTAAAAAAACCGGAACAATGCTGATTGTGCTGACACCGTCGGCAACCAGTTGCGCCACCAGTTCAGGCAAAGACGGTGTCATGAATTCAAGAAACGCCAGCCGTACGATGGCTCCCCCCGCATTCTGCTGTGTCATTTCCCGCAAACGCTCAAACGGACTCGCCCAGCGGGGGTCTCTGGCGCCATGCGCAAACAGAATCAGTGCAGATTGCCTCATCAGTGTCTTTCAAAGTAACGAATACCTGCCAGCGCAATTCCTAAAAATAAAATACTTGGCACCAGTGCAGTTACCATCGGTGGCCAGGTATTGAGCAGGCCGAGGTGGGAAAATAAGCGGTTGATCAGGTAAAAAAACATTCCGATCATAATACCGCTGAAAATTTTCAGGCTGATGCCACCGCTTCTGACATGCAGATATCCGAAAGGTAATGCCAAAGCCATCATGACCAGCGTCACGAAAGGATAAGTCATCTTTTTCCAGAAAGCGATTTCATAGCGTTCACTATCCTGTTTATTGTCGTTCAGATGTTGTGTATACGTCGCCAGATCAACGGCAGACATGCGGTCAGGGTCGGCAAAAAGCACCGATAAAATATCCGGCGTGACTTCGGAGATCACATCCAGCCCCGGGACTTTCTGACTTTTCACATTAGCAATGTCTTCGCTGGACAGCGTCTTGGGAAACGAGGTTTCTGACACATCAGAAAGACGCCAGATATTTTTCCCCATATACTCCGCATTTTTCGCGGTGACTTCGCGCGCCAGATGAAAATTTTTATCGAACTCATACATCCGCACATCTTTCAGCTGCCGGTTGGGCAGAATTTCCTTCACGTTCAGGAAGCGTGATCCGGTGATATCGCCGCTCAGTCCGTGTTCACGAATCAGGTCTTTGGTCCACAAACCGGTCCTGAATTCCTGGGTTTCCGAGGCACCCAACGCAGTCAGCTTCATCCGCTCGGCCAATTTACTGGTATTCGGCGCGATCACTTCACCAAATAAAAAAGTGAGTAATACAAATAGCAAACCAATTTTCAACAACATGGCACCTGCCATACCCGTCGACATACTGGCTGCGCGCATAATGGTAAATTCTGAATTGGAGGCGAACTGCGCCAGCACGTAAATGGTACCAATCAGAACGGCGATCGGCATGAATTCATAGATATAACCAGGCATTCCCAGAAATACATATAACATGGCATGCTGCAGGCGATAGCCACCTTTATTTACCGTTTGCAATTCTCCCATCAGATCGAAAAAAGAAAACAGCGCCAGCAAGGCCACCATCACGAACAAGACGGCACGCAAAATCTCGGCCGCAAAATATTTTTGCAAAATTCTCATGCCACTACTTCCTTTTTCCGGAGACCGGCTTTCAGCCTGGACCAGAGAACCAGCGGATGCCAGCGGTGATTCACTTCAAGTCGCCACATAAATAATAAGCCAATCAGAAGCACCACCAGCGCATGCACGGGCCACCATGCCATAGCAAACTGACTGCGCCCCTGCGCCACCAGTGCCTGGGAAATGTTGACGCCATTGAGATAAATGACTACCGACAATAAAGCCACGATCAGATTGGCAGAACGCCCCACCCGGGGATTGACGTATCCCATAGGAATGGCCAGCAACATCAGGGAAACGCTCATGAATGGCAAGGAAATGCGCCATAATAATTCTGCCAGTTTGCCGTTATCCGGACTATCCAGCAGCGACATCAGCGGCATGGACTTGGCAGAGTGATCGCCATCCAGCGGACCGTTCTGGCTCGATACCAGCACACCATATTTTTCAAATTGCATCATCTGAAAATCTGGCGCTGTCGGCAATCCGTCATAACGGCGCCCCTGACTCATGACCAGAAATTTGTCGCCCAGTTTGTCGATTTCTATCATGCCCTCTTTGGCCACCACCACGCTGGATTTCCCGTCGCGGATCGTATTGATGAAAATGTTTTGCACTTTACTGAGATCACCGGCCACTTCCTCGACGAAGAATACCCGGTCGGACGACGAGGATTCCTGAAATTTGCCGGGCGAGACTTTGGCAATATCCGACCGTTTCTCGTAGCGCTCGCGGAATTCAACGCTTTGCTGATTGGCCCATGGTGTCACAACCAGACTCAGAAGACCAGTCAGAATGATCCAGGGCGCCCCAAACCGAAGCACTGGTCCGATCCACTCAGTCAGGCTGAGGCCGGATGCAAACCAGACGACCATTTCAGAGTCCTGATAAGAGCGTGTCACCACCAGCAGCACGGAAATGAACCCGGTCAGGATCAGCAAAATCGGCATGTTAATCAGAGAAGTAAAACCGATTAATGCCACCAGATCCGATGACGCAACCTTACCATCGGCTGCCTGACCAAGTATTTTGATCAGCATCACTGAAATCGTGATGGTGAATAATGTCGTAAAGACTGCGCCTGCTGCACTGAGCAATTCACGTCGTAGCGCGCGTTGAAAAATCATGAGAAGGATTATAATGTCCGTTTTACGAGACTTACCAAGAGGAGTAATACGTGGACTTTAGCATAAAAATAATCGACGCCAAAAGTACATCAACAGCCCACAAGGCTCAGAAGACAGCATGTATCGTCGTCGGCGTGTTTGAAAAAAACAAACTTTCCACCGTTGCCGCAGGTCTGGACAAACAGGGAGCGATTGCCGCCGCATTGAAATCCGGCGATATCTCCGGCAAACCGGGCTCTTCACTGCTACTGCGCGGCATCACGGATATTGCTGCTGAACGTGTTCTCATGGTTGGTCTTGGCGAAGAAAGCGCTTCCGTCTCAGAAAAAAATTATCAGTCTGCAGTGCAGGCTGCCGCCCGCAGCCTGGCAACACTCGGCGCAGGCGACGCGCTGATTGCGCTGCCTGCAGTCAAAGACCGCGATGTATCCTGGTCGATCAGAACAACCGTCATCGCTTTCCGCGAAAGTATTTTCCGTGCAGACGGGCTGAAAAGCAAAAAGGAAACACTGTCGACCGGCGTCAAGAAAGTGGCTATTGCCGTCACTAACGGTGACAGCGCGGTTGCCAAAACAGCTTTAGCGCAAAGCGTGGCGCTGGCCAACGGTATGGACCTCACGAAAGAACTCGGCAATCTGCCTCCGAACGTCTGCACGCCGACCTATCTGGCAAATACTGCAAAGACCATTGCCACCGACTATAAAATGGGCGCGGAAATTCTTGACCGAAAGCAGATACAGGCGCTCAAGATGGGCAGTTTTCTGTCCGTCACCAACGGTACTGCGGAGCCGCCTAAATTTATCGTGTTGAAACACAACGGCGGCAAGGCCAAGGATGCTCCGGTCGTGCTGGTCGGCAAAGGCATCACCTTTGATTCAGGTGGTATCTCACTGAAGCCGGGGGCTGGCATGGATGAAATGAAATACGACATGGGCGGTGCAGCCTCGGTGCTCGGCACCATGCGTGCAATTGGTGAGATGAAACTGAAGCTGAATGTTTACGCGATTATTCCTACCTGTGAAAACATGCCCTCCGGCACAGCAACCCGCCCTGGCGATATTGTGACTTCCATGTCGGGCCAGACCATCGAAATCCTCAATACCGATGCGGAAGGCCGTCTGATTCTGTGCGATGCACTGACTTATGCGGAACGCTTCAATCCTGCCGCAGTAGTGGATGTCGCAACGCTGACCGGTGCATGCGTCACTTCGCTGGGTCATCACAATTCAGGTTTGTTCACACGTCATGACGACGCACATGACAAACTGGCTGCAGAATTACTGGCTGCTGGTAAGCAAACCGGAGACACTGCATGGCGTATGCCGATTGAAGAAGCTTACAATGAGCAGCTGAAATCCAATTTTGCGGATATGGCGAATATCGGTGGTCCGGCTGGCGGCAGCATTACAGCGGCATGTTTCCTGGAACGCTTCACGAAGAAATATACCTGGGCGCATCTGGACATTGCCGGTACTGCCTGGAAATCTGGCGCAGCCAAAGGTTCTACGGGCCGGCCAGTACCTTTGCTGACAACCTTCCTGATCAACCGGGCCGCTTAACACCCGTCAGGAATCTTCACCGGCATGCCGGTGTCTTGATACAACTTGCCGTGCTCTGGTGTTACAGAGTACGGCTTATTTTTTCAACTTGATGCTCGCCTGCCATGAAATTAAGTACCTGGAACGTTAATTCCCTGAAAGTCCGGCTGCCACAAGTGCTGCAATGGCTGGAAACCAATCCGGTCGATGTTTTATGCATCCAGGAAACGAAGCTGACTGATGATAAATTTCCTCAGTCTGAGATTGAAGCCGCCGGTTATCATGTCGCGTTTACCGGTCAGAAAACATATAACGGCGTAGCGATTCTGTCACGCCATCCGATGTCGGATATCCAGAAAAATAATCCGCAGTTTGAAGACGAACAGCAGCGCATCATCGCAGCAACCATCAACGGCATGCGCATCATCTGCGCTTATGTCCCGAATGGCCAATCGCCAGACTCCGAAAAATTTCAATACAAACTGAAATGGCTGGCGTCGCTGGAAAACTGGGTACGCTCAGAGCTGCATCGCCACCCGGAACTGGCATTGCTGGGAGATTACAATATTGCGCCTGAAGACCGCGACGTTCATGATCCGGCGGCGTGGGAAGGTCAGAATCTGGTGTCTCCGGAAGAGCGCAGCGCCCTACAGTCTTTGCTGAATCTGGGCTTATCTGACAGTTTCCGACAATTTGAACAAGCCGAAAAATCTTTCAGCTGGTGGGATTACAGAGCGCTGGGCTTCCGGTTAAACAAAGGTCTGCGCATTGATCACATTCTGCTCTCAGCGCCACTGGCGCAACGCTGCACCGCCTGCATGATTGACCGGGTACCACGCAAGTGGGAGCAACCATCCGATCATGCACCGGTGGTTGCCACCCTGACACCCTGATACTGATTTAATTCTCGTACTCGAGACTGGGAGTACCCTGCGCGGCGGCTGGCTTTTTGACAGCAGCCATCCGTACTGCAGGCTGATGGTGCTCTGTACGGAATGCAGACATAGCGGTTTTTAACAAATTCGCCTGTTCTTCGAGCGATCCGGCAGCGGCGGCAGCCTGCTCTACCAATGCCGCATTTTGCTGTGTCGCCTCATCCATGTGTGCCAGCGCGACATTGACCTGCTGAATACCATCGCTCTGCTCTGCCGATGCCGAAGTAATTTCATTGATGATGGCAGCCACCTGATCGACAGCAGCCACGATCCGCGTCATAGCTGCACCGGCTTTATCGACCAGTTCTGAGCCCTCGTTCACTTTGCTCACAGAGTCTTCAATCAGCGTTTTAATTTCCTGCGCTGCCGCTGCACTGCGCTGCGCCAGCGTACGAACTTCACTGGCAACCACCGCGAAACCTCTGCCCTGTTCTCCGGCCCTGGCTGCTTCGACCGCTGCGTTCAAGGCCAGAATATTGGTCTGAAACGCGATACCTTCTATCACGCTGATGATGTCCACAATTTTGCGGGAGCTATCGGATATTCCCTGCATTGTCGTGACCACCTTACTGACAACATCACCGCCCTGAGTTGCCACATCCGAAGCGTTCACTGCCATTTTATTGGCTTCCCGGGCATTATCAGCATTATTCCTGACGGCCTCAGTCAGCTCCTCCATGCTGGCAGCAGTTTCCTCCAGCGAAGAAGCCTGTTGTTCGGTCCGGCCAGACAAATCCATGTTACCGGTGGCAATCTCGGTCGCCCCGACAGTAATAGAGTCTGTCGCCTTACGCACATCAGTCACCATGACGCGCAACTGCTCCAGAAAGCGGTTAAATGCATCTGCCGTCTGCGCCACCTCGTCCTCGCCTTCCACTTCGATTTTTCTGCTCAAATCTCCGCCGCCGGCAGCAATCTCCGACATCGCATCACGTACACGCTGCAAGCCGGAAAGCATATGTCCAACCAGCCATGTGGATACAGGCACGATGACAGCAAGCAAAACCAGCATGACGGCAGCAGAAATCATCAACAGCTGATCCAGTGCAGCCAACGCTTTGTTTTTATCCACGACCAGCGCCAGATACATGTCTGAACCGGTAATTTGCTGCAGGAACAGGAAGCTCGCCTTGCCATCGATATTTACCTGGGTCGGCTCGGTGTTTTTATCCATCTTGGACAAATTTTCCAGCGCCAGTTCGGCCGCAATTTCTTTTGCCGGCTTCAGTACTTTATTCTGATCGGCATGCGCCAGAACCTGTCCCGATTTATCCAGCAAAAATGCATAGCCGTCGCCTGCCAGCTTGATCGTTAGAATCTGCTCCACAATTTTGGTCAGAAACACATCCGCCGCAACAACACCACCTTCCCCTCCTTTGACCGGAGCCGCAAACGAAATCATGAGTCCGGGCGGATTCACGCCCATATACGCAGAAGTGACGATCGGTTTTTTAGCCTCCATGGCTGCCTTGTACCAGGGACGCACGGTTGGATCATAACCGGCAGGCGGTGGATTGGCCGGGAAATTAGTGAATGTTTTGTCAGGCTGTCCCAAATAGACGCTCAGGAAGTTTCCCCCTTTGCTGATCATTGTCAGGCTGGAGGTCAGATCATTTCCATTGCCCACGGCCTCTGCCAGACTGGCAACCATCGAGGTATTCACTTGTATCCAGTTACTCAGGACCGCATTGTAACTGGCTGCAACACTGCGGATTTCATTACTCAGATCATGTTCAATCTGCGACTTCATCCTCAGATAGCTGCCGATGGTCAGAAAAACCGTGCAAACAGTGACCAGTAATGCAATAACAAAAATCAACCTGCCTTTGAGCGACTTCATCATTTTCTCTCCCGTCCATCTTGAATAATCCGATCAGAGACACCAAAACTGAAGCAAAAAACTGATTTCCAGAAATTGATATTACGCTGGAATTTTGGCAGCGTACAAACAATTTCCACTTTCCTTTTCCACCACAATGTCAAACAATGTGAATCTACTCTGAATTTCCCGATAATCCGCCTATGACCATTCTGTCCACACCCCGTTTAGTGTTGCGAATATTCAACGTTGATGATGCTGAATTTGTGTTTGAACTGATGAATGATCCCAGCTGGATCCGGTATATCGGAGATAAAGGGATCCATGATCTCGACAAAGCCAGAGCGTGGATACTCGAACGACCACTGGAAAGCCAGCGCCAGCATGGCTTCAGTTTTTATGTCGTGACATTAAAGGATACGCAGACACCGGTTGGAATCTGCGGACTCATCAAGCGCGCAACGCTGCAGGATGTCGATATGGGGTACGCATTTTTGCCACAATTCTGTGGGCAGGGATATGCGTATGAGGCGGCTCAGGCGGTAATGCAGTACGCGCAGCAGGAATTTGCTTTTAAAAAGCTGGCTGCCATTACCTCACCGGATAATCAGCCTTCCAATCAGCTATTGCGCAAGTTAGGTTTTACTCTTGAGCAAGTGTTAGTACTGGATGGAGAGGAACAGGAAACCAACCTGTACGCTTATCATTTTCCCGTCTGAATCAGCGTGCTGCCGGTATGGTCCTGAGTCGGCAATAACACTGCTTTTTAAAGGAAACGATCCAGAATCTTCCGGCTATGCCGGTCAATCTCCAACATATCCCGGATCAGAAACTGAATGCCGTGATTGTCCGTAATCAGCAACGAAGTTTTCCCGATGCGCCGGATATCCTCATCTCCTTTCAGCACAAATTCAGTTTCCCCGCGGTCAGTACTGACACTCCAGGTACAAGGCAGGGCAAAGCTGCTGACGCTGTTGATGCGCTGAATCTCAGGCATGAATTCCCGCCCCTCCAGTTCAACGGTCACCAGCTGGCGGGCGGCTTGAGGCAGATCGGTCAAAGCATCGATCCATGCCACTTCACGCCCATCCGTTGTCACCAGAGAAATTCCAGACATCGGAGACTGAATCGGGAATGCCCGTACCGGACTCACTCCCTCAAATACCTCACCATCGGCATTACGCAAAACCAGTTTACCGAAGCTATTCCGATGTAATTCAAACCCGGCTGCGCTCATTATTCTTCTCCCATCAGTTCAGCATGACGCGCCTGTGCCTGATACAGCTCGTAATAAGCACCCTGCTTCGCCATCAGTTCATCATGTCCACCGACCTCAACCACCTGCCCACGATCCAGCACCACCAGACGATCGGCTTTATGCAATGTGGATAGGCGGTGTGCAATGGCAATCGTCGTGCGCCCCTTAACCAGATTATCGAGGGCTTTCTGAATTTCTTTTTCTGTCTGGGAATCAACAGAGGAAGTTGCTTCATCCATAATCAAAATACGTGGATCAATCAGCAGAGCACGGGCAATCGAAATACGTTGCCGCTCACCACCGGACAATCCCTGACCACGTTCACCCACCATCGAATCATAGCCCTGTGACAAGCGCAGGATGAATTCATGTGCATGCGCTGCACGCGCTGCCGCAATGATCTCGTCACGGGTCGCATCTGGTTTGCCGTAAGCGATGTTTTCGGCAATGGTGCCGAAAAACAGGAATGGTTCCTGCAAGACCAGACCGATGTTTTTCCGGTAATCAGCAACGGCAAACGACCGGATATCCACACCATCCAGCAGAATGGCCCCCTCCGATACGTCATAAAAACGGCAAATCAGGTTAACCAGCGTACTTTTGCCCGAGCCGCTATGCCCAACCAGGCCGATCATTTCTCCGGGACGGATATTCAGACTGATGCCGCGATTGACGGCTCGGTTGCCATAACGGAATCCGACTTCACGCAATTCAATCTGGCCTTTGACTTCCTTGATGGCAACCGGCTGCTGCGGATCAGGAACGCTGGAAACATGATCCAGAATATCGAAAATACGCTTGGCCGCAGAAGCTGATTTTTGCGTCACGGAAACGATACGGCTCATAGAATCAATCCGGCCATAGAAATTGCTGATGAAAGCGACCGCAGCTACGAGGGAACCAACCGTGATTTCATTATGCGACACCTGCCAGATTCCAAATCCCCAAACCACCAGAATCCCGAGATCCGTCAGGAAAGATACCGTGGGAGAGAACAAAGACCAGACCTTGTTCAGGCGATCATTGACTGCCAGATTGTGTTTATTCGCGATGCGAAAACGGTTGGCTTCCCGCTGCTCTTGAGCAAAAGCTTTCACCACACGGATACCGGGAATGGTGTCGGCCAGCACGTTGGTAACCTCTCCCCACACCCGGTCAATTTTTTCAAATCCGGTGCGTAATTTATCTCTGACCAGATGAATCATCCAGGCGATGAATGGCAAAGGCAGCAAGGTCACCAGCGCCAGCTTGGTATTAATTTGCAGCAAAGCGACGGCAGTCATCACAAACATCAGCACATCAGTCGCAAAATCCAACAGATGCAAAGACAAATAAACGCAGATCCGGTCACTTTCGCTGCCAATACGGGACATCAGATCACCGGTACGCTTGCCACCAAAATACTCCAGGGACAATTTCAACAGATGCTCATAAGTGGCGGTGCGCAGATCGGCGCCGATCCGCTCCGAAACCAGCGCGAGAATATAAGTTTTCCCCCAGCTCAGCAGCCAGGCAATGACGGCAGACCCCAGCAGTCCGCCAATGTACAAAGCTACCAGATGCGGATCGACATGCTGACTGTTCTGATAGGGAATCAGCACTTCGTCAGTCAGCGGCTTGGTCAGGTAGCGCGGAATCATATGCGCTGCGGTTCCGAGCAGCATCAGGGTAAAGCCAATCAGCAGCTGGATACGATAAGGATGCGCAAACCGCCACAGACGGAATAATGTCCAGGTCGATGGCGGGGTATAAATCACTTTGGTGCAGACCGGACACTCTTCCTGATCCGGCTCGAGTATAGCTTTGCAGCTTGGACAGATATTCTGCTCTGCACGCACCACGGGCTGTCCGGTCAGATGGCTTTGCAATTGCTCATTGAAGTGATCCAGCAAACGGATCGCATGCAGATTCTGCCCTAACGTAAACCGCCAGCCAGACAACAGACCTTGTTCATCCGTCAGCTGCAAATGACCGACACCCGCATGATCATGGTGCGACAGCTGCAAACCGGGCCGGAAATTCCAGCTTTGCCATTCTTTGCCGCCGGCAGGCAGCGATTTGATGCCACAGTCAGTGACGACAACCAGACCTTTGACGAAATGCAGTCTGTTATCGAGGTCAACCTCCAATACACTTAAAACGTTCTCGCCTTCAGCGAGCTGACTGGTAAGAGCAGTCTTCCACGATGCGGAAAGCGATAATAAAGGCTGATCAGAACTGGTCGGTGAGGTGGTCATCGTGAGGCAAACTCCGGCTCAATGGCAAACTCCAGATCAATCCGGAGTCATTTTTTTTGAAAAAAGAGGTAACTTGATTCCCGTCAGAGGCATGTGCCATATCACGGAAGCGGCAATTTACGGTATTCTATAGGAAGAAAAATCATCAGATAAAACTGATCATGGGGGTTCGGCAGTTGCGCATGGCGCAAGTATACCAGCAACGCCGTCTTTCTTTCTGGCGGGATAATGAATAAATAAGCTGGTCTGTGGATCAGCCCTGCCGGTTGAAATTCAATTCACTGGCGAAACCATTCTGAAAACGCAAATTGCACTATATTTGAAAAGATCCGGCATGGACCCGGTTTCAAAAAAGAAATTACTTACATGACAACAAAAAAGAAAGATATCAGCATATTGCGCGTCAGTCATTTACGCGGACCAAATATCTGGACATATCGCCCGGTGATTGAAAGCTGGCTGGATATCGGGGCACTGGAAGATTCACCGTCCGATCAATTGCCCGGTTTGTTTGAACGGCTGACCAGCTGGCTGCCAGGTCTGATCGAACATCGTTGCGGTGTTGGCGAGCGTGGCGGCTTTCTTGAACGTCTGCGTGAAGGCACGTGGGCCGGTCATATCCTGGAACACGTTGTCCTGGAATTACAAAATCTGGCAGGAATGCGTACCGGCTTCGGGCAGACACGCTCCACCAGTCAGACCGGCGTTTACAAGATGGCCTTTCGCACACGGGAAGAAAAAGTTGGCCGTGCGGCTTTAGCGATCGGGCGCGACTTGCTGATGGCCGCCATCAATGACACTCCGTTTGATCTGAACGGAAAGCTGGCCGAACTGCGTGATCTGGTTGACGCCCGCTGTCTGGGACCAAGCACAGCCAGCATTGTTGACGCAGCTACCAACAGACGCATTCCCTCCATTCGCCTCACCGATGGCAATCTGGTGCAGCTGGGGCATGGCGCTGCGCAGCGTCGCATCTGGACAGCAGAAACTGACCGTACCAGTGCAATTGCAGAGAGTATCGCCTGCGACAAAGACCTGACTAAAACCTTGTTAAAATCCTGCGGCGTCCCGGTACCTGAAGGATGCATTGTGCGCAGCCCGGAAGAAGCCTGGGAAGAGGCGCAGGATATCGGCCTGCCAGTCGTCATCAAACCGTATGACGGCAATCACGGCCGTGGCGTATCTCTGAATCTGATGACGCAGGCTGATGTAGAGGCCGCGTATCATCTTGCCGCCCGCAAAGGCGGAAGCAAGAGCGTGATTGTCGAACGCTTTATCACCGGTCATGAACATCGCGTTCTGGTGGTCGGTAACAAAGTCGTGGCAGTCGGCAAGGGTGAATCCCTCTGGGTAACCGGCGATGGTCACTCCACCGTGAAAGAACTGGTTGACAGCCAGATTAATACCGACCCACGACGCGGTACTACAGAAGAATTCCCACTGAATATCATTGACCCAGCAGTTGCCGCCGAAGTGATTCTGGAACTGCAAAGACAGGGTATGCATGCCGGCTCAGTTCCACTCGACAAACAAAAGGTTTTGATCCAGCTCAACGGCAATGTTGCCCTGGACGTCACCGATTCCATTCACCCGGAAGTAGCGGAAGCTGCAACACTGGCGGCACGCATCGTCGGGCTCGATATCGCCGGTGTCGATCTGGTTACGGAAAACATCGCAGAACCGCTCCAGAAACATCAGGGAGCGATCATCGAAGTCAACGCCAGCCCGGGTCTGCTCGCCCATATCAAGCCTGCTAACGGCGAAGGTCGTCATGTCGGCAAAGCGATCATCGATCATTTATTTGGCCCGGAAGAAACCGGACGCATTGATATTGTCGGCGTCGCAGGCACCCGTAACACCAGCCTCATTGCACGTCTGGTCGGCGCCCTGATTCATATCAGCGGCCGACAAACAGGTGTTGCCAGCGCTCAAGGACTTTATCTGAACAAACGCCTGGTCACGGAAGGTCAATGCGCCGACTGGGAATCTGGTCAGCGCCTGCTGATTAACCGTTCGGTGCAGGCTGCCGTTTTTGAGACCAATGCAAGAGCCATTCTGACGGATGGGCTTGCCTATGATAAATGCCGGGTCGGGGTCGTCACGGATCTGGACGGTCACTCTGGTCTGGACGAGTTTTATATCAACGATGCCGATCAGATGTACAAGATCATGCGAACGCAGATTGATGTTGTGCTGCCTGACGGTGTTGCCGTGTTAAATGCCGCTGAGCCATCCGTGGCAGAACTGGCTGAGCTATGCGATGGCAAGGTGATTTTCTACGCGCTGGATGCAGGACTGGAAACCATTGTGAAACATCGGGCACTCGGTGAGCGGGTTGTATTTGTCAGGGATAACCATATCGTCCTGGCCAGCGGCGCTGAAGAAACGGCTCTGCTCCCCCTTTCCTCACTGAAACCGGCTAAAGCGCAGCAGCCTGAAACAATCATGGCAGCAGTCGCTGCGGCCTGGGCGCTGGATATCAGCCCCGAGCTGATTGGCGCCGGTCTCCGGACATTTGATTCAAATCAGAAGGTAACGTACTGATTGACGCACTGATAATTTCAGTTTTATTCGATGCAATCTGACGGCGCCTGACGTGCCTTGCGCGTTGTCCGGACAGATCAGAGAGCATATACCGGACGGGTACTGCACCACCTGCCTCACCGCATTACCCGGTAAAAGCCTTTTTCAACAGGACTAAGTTTTATGGAAGTATCACGCATCCGTGCCTTGCGCGGCCCGAATCTCTGGAGCCATCATACGGCGGTTGAAGCAATCGTCACCTGCAACGAAGCGGAATGCTCAATTGCGGAGATGACCGGGTTTGAAGACCGGCTGCGCGCCCTGTTTCCTGAACTGAGTATTCTGCAACCCACGGGCCACAACGATGCTATTCCGATGGCGCACGTCTATGAGCTGGCAACCCTCGGACTGCAGGCGCAGGCCGGATGTCCGGTCACCTTCAGCCGCACCACGCAGACGCTCGAACCCGGCATCTTTCAGGTCGTCGTGGAATATTCAGAAGAAGCTGTCGGCCGTCTGGCACTGGAGCTGGCAGAAAAACTGATTGCGGCTGCCATGAGCAACAGTAGCTTTGATCTTGCCGCCGCGCTGGAGCAATTGCGCGAACTGGATGAAGACGTTCGTCTCGGACCGTCAACAGGTTCCATCGTCAATGCTGCGGTGGCACGCAATATTCCTTACCGCCGTCTGACCGATGGCAGCCTGGTCGCCTTCGGCTGGGGATCCCGTCAACGCAAAATTCAGGCAGCCGAAATGGATGGCACCAGTGCTATCGCGGAAGCCATCGCTCAGGATAAAGAGCTGACAAAGAAATTACTGCATGCCGCCGGTGTGCCGGTTCCCTTGGGGCGATCCGTTGAAAATCCGGATGATGCCTGGGCTGCTGCGCTTGAAATCGGCCTGCCGGTGGTTGTCAAACCCAAGGATGGCAATCAGGGCAAAGGCGTGACGGTGAATGTCACGACACGCGCGCAGCTTGAAGCAGGATTTCATGCCGCCAGCGAATTCCGTGACGATATTCTGGTGGAACGTTTTTTACCGGGTAACGATTTCCGGTTGCTGGTGATCGGTAACAAACTGATTGCCGCAGCCCGCCGTGATCCGCCGCAAGTTGTCGGTGATGGCAAACAAACCGTGCGTCAGCTGGTTGAGCAGGTCAACAAGGATCCTCGTCGTGGCAGCGGTCACTCCACTTCACTCACCAAAATCCGGTTTGACGACATCGCCCTCGCGAGCCTGGCCAAACAAGGCTTTGAAGCCGACTCGGTTCCACCTAAAGGTCAGCGTGTCATTCTGCGCAATAATGCCAATCTTTCCACCGGCGGTGCCGCCACCGATGTGACAGACGACGTGCATCCGGAAGTAGCGGCAAGAGCCGTGGCAGCCGCACAAATGGTCGGTCTGGATATCTGTGGCGTCGATCTGGTGTGCGACAGCGTATTGAAACCCATCGAAGCGCAAAACGGCGGGATCGTGGAAGTCAATGCGGCTCCCGGCCTGAGGATGCATCTCTCACCTTCGTTCGGCAAAGGCCGTGCCGTTGGTGAAGCCATTATCAATGCCATGTTTGACGAGGGGGAAGACGGCCGTATCCCGATTGTGGCAGTCACCGGCACCAACGGTAAAACTACCACAGTGCGTCTGATTGCCCATTTGATTGCCAGCAGCGGCCTGCGCACTGGCATGACCAACACCGACGGCGTCTACGTCAATGGCCGTCAGATCGACAGCGGTGACTGCAGTGGACCGCGCAGCGCCCGGAATGTGTTGTCCCATCCTGATGTCGATGCCGCGGTATTTGAAACAGCGCGTGGCGGCGTCTTGCGTGAAGGTCTGGCCTATGACCGCTGCCAGGTTGCTGTCGTCACCAATATCGGTTCCGGTGACCACCTCGGGCTGAACTACATCACGACCGTGGAGGATCTGGCCGTATTAAAGCGCGTGATCGTCCAGAACGTCGCTGACGACGGCTATGCCGTGCTGAACGCAGCCGACCCGATCGTCGCGAACATGGCTGCCAACTGCCCTTCTGCCGTTATTTTCTTTGCTGCCGACGTACAACAGTATCCTGTTATGGCCGCGCACAAAGCACAGGGCAAGCGGGTGGTGTACATTGAAAACGGTCATCTGGTTGCTGCCGAGGGTAAATTCCGCGAAACAATCCCGTTGAGCGAAGTGCCGATCACCCGTAACGGAACCATCGGTTTCCAGGTCGAGAACGTCATGGCATCGGTAGCAGCAGCCTGGGCCGTGGAGATCGACTGGCACCATATCCGCGCCGGCCTGAAAAGCTTTGCGAATGAAAATGACAATGCGCCGGGTCGCTTTAATATGTTCAACTTCCGTGGCGCAACGGTGATTGCCGACTATGGCCACAATCCGGATGCCATGCTGGCTCTGGTCAAAGCCGTGGAAACCATGCCCGCCAAACGCCGCTCCGTGGTGATCAGCGGTGCCGGTGACCGGCGGGATCAGGATATCCGTCAGCAGACTGAAATTCTCGGTGAAGCGTTCGATGACGTCATCCTCTACCAGGATCAATGCCAGCGCGGGCGACAGGATGGTGAGGTTATTGCCCTGTTGCGTACTGGCTTGCAAAATGCCAGCAAAACACAACGGATTGATGAAATCACCGGCGAATTCATTGCCATTGATCTGGCGATGGACCGGCTCGCTGAAGGAGACTTGTGTCTGATCCTGATTGATCAGGTCGAAGAAGCTTTGGCACACATCAGCCAACGCGTCGCTGCCGGTTAAGAGTGGTATCGGTACATTGACTGCCTGACAGCGATCAGATGCGCAGGCAGTCAATGCAGCGGGCAAAACCTGACACATCCGTCAGGCCGGGTAGCGAACCCACTGACGCGCTGTAGTCAATCTCCCCATCAGTCTGGCTGTGATTGCCACGGCTCCAGTTACAGGCCAAACACCACACGCTCGGCAGGTAATGCCTGAATCACTGGTCCGAAACTGCCGATTTCAGGCAAAGTCGCATTGTGATGAGCCCTGATATCCACCGCGCTGGCATGCGCTTTGTCGTGTGTGGTATGCGCATCGGACACCAGGATGACCGGATAACCCAACCCGGCTGCCCTGCGGGAGGTGGTGTCGACACAAAACTCCGTCGCATAGCCACAGATGACCAGCTGGTCTGTTTTCCATTTCTGCAACAACTCATGAAGCTCGGTGCGCAGAAAAGAATCCGGCGTGGACTTCCTGAGGATGGTATCACCGTCTTCCAGTATCAGATTCTGCTCCAGTTGCCAGCCCTCGGAACCGAATGCCAGCGCCCCGCCTGTCGTTTCATGCTGAATGAACACAACCGGCACACCGGCATGCCGCGCCCGCTCCGCCAGTCCGTTAATCCGGCTCACCGTGGCATCCGCATCCCATGGACGAGGTTCGTCATCAAACAAACCACGTTGCACATCAATCACGAGGAGCGCAGCTTTCATGGCGGTATCAAGAAAAAAATGGAAAGAATCATCATAACTGAAAACAATTCTCTTCCCCAATCCAGGACCATCTCTTTTTTCATCCGGCGAACTTAGATTAGAGTCGACATTTTCGACATACTGGGAGGGAGTATATTTTCATCTCTTTTATTTCATCACGGTATTCAGCCAGAAAACACTGAATCAGACGGGAGTATATAAAAAATTCATCGCCACAAAGAAAAAATGGAAGAAATGCGCCCGCATAAAAAATGCCGGGCCAACGGCACCCGGCAAATTTGCGCTGCTGCTAACAGACATCAAAATCAAATGAAAAATCGTTGTACTCCGGCATGTGCTTCCCTGACAGCAGCCAGCGGTAGCCGCTTATCAGAAGAAATCGCGCCATCTGCCATCAATGAAGTATAGCGCAGACAACAGACGCGCAGGAATGAACTGAAATTATCTATTTGTCCGCGATAGCTGATCAGTTCATCATACAGCTTGGTAATGAGCTGAATGGTGTTCATGCCATCGCGGGCTGCAATTTCATCCAGCGTTTGCCAAAACAGCTTTTCCAGACGTATCGATGTGACAACACCATGCAGGCGTATAGAGCGCGCCTTGGATTCATACAGGCCAGGATCTGCCTTCACAAAAATTTCACACATGTTTTCCCGCCCATCGTCAAGAAAATTCACTGACGATTATACGGTCATTAGCCGCCTCACAAGTGGATTTTTGTACCCAATAACGCGAGAAATTGCGACAGCCACGCCGGATGTGCCGGCCAGGCGGGTGCCGTCACAAAATTTTTATCCGTCACAGCTTCTGTCACCGCAATGACAGCATAAGTCGCGCCGGCAGCTTCCACTTCCGGCTGGCAGGCCGGATAAGCAGAACAGGAAACGCCGTTCAGCACCTTGGCCGCAGCCAGTATCTGCGCTCCGTGACAGACTGCCGCAACCGGCTTATTGCTCTGCGCAAAATGCTGCACGATCGCCAGCACCCGCGGATTCAAACGCAGATATTCCGGAGCGCGTCCGCCGGGAATCAGCAGGGCATCGTAATCCTGTTCATGCACCTGTGCAAAATCATGTGTGACCGTAAAACGATGACCCGGTTTTTCTGTATAGGTCTGCTGTCCCTCAAAATCATGAATCGCTGTTGCGACATAATCTCCCGCCTTTTTGTCCGGACAGACGGCATGCACCTGATGTCCGACTGCCTGCAAAGTCTGGAACGGTACCATCGCTTCATAGTCTTCCACAAAATCACCGACCAGCATCAATATCTTTTTACCTGTCATGATGTCTCCTGAACATGTTATAAAGGAATGACCATTCTTGACCAGTTTTGAGGAGCCGGGGTAATGACCAGTTACTACATGAGCACCATGTTTTGTTGTAAAACTGAACATGAAGGCACAATATTTAACATCATCATGCTGATACGGCACCGGGACATGCTTACAATTCCCGATAGGCAATCTGTGCAAGAATGATCCCGGATAAAATCATGCAGCCTGTTCCAGTGTGGAACGACAAAGACTGACTGACTCAATTGGACATGGAGTAAGAATGGCGGAAGCAGGTTTATTGTACAAAAATCAGGTCATGCTGCTGACCCAGACTTTTTTCATCAAAGACAATAAAGACGAGTTATTGCTGGCTGCACACAAATACGATTTTGATATCCGCTTTTATGACCAGATGCGGGATTTTGTCCGGGCGGTCGAACTCTCCGGCGAAAGCACCTTGTTTGTGATTGATCTCGATGTTTTGTACAACATGCAGGACGATATGCAGCAACAGCGCCGTCAGACTATGTTCCTGAGTGACCTGCTGCAACGCCTGCCCACACACCGTCAGTACATCTACCTGCAAACTGTCCGGCAGGGGGAACGCTTTCTGTTGCAGCAGAAGCTGGTGGACAGCAATTGCCTGGCATACGCAGAAAAACCCATCAGTAATCCGGTGCTGGTCGAAAAATTATTCAATCTTTTCGGCCGACATCGCCGGGGAGAAAGCAACACCATCATGTATCTGGGCGATACCCTGCCACTGGACATCCCCATGCTCGAAAGCAATACGGTCGAACTGCTGCAGGTGCATGAGCCGCGTGCACTTCACCTGCGGGTCAGAGACACCCGTCCCGATATCGTGCTGATTGATGAGGCCCATTACCTCAATACAGAAGCGCTGGTCCGGGTGCTGAAAAAAAATATTGAATTCGACCCCGGGCAAGAAATTATCATGCTGCAGCGGCACCCCACACCGGCAATGACCCGGCGTGCACTCGACAGCGGTTTTGATGAAGTAGTGACACTTTCTGAGCCGGATATCCTGACCCGGCAACTGCTCAATCGGATAGAAAAAATCAGGACCAGCAAAGACCTGATCAGCAGAGACCGCGCAACCGGTTTGCTGAATAAGATAGGCTTGCAGAAAAAAGCCCAGGAATGGATACGCAAGGCCAGCCAGAGTGATGTTCCGCTTGCTTACGGCATTATCGATATCGATAAATTCAAGACGATTAATGACACATGGGGCCATTACTTTGGCGATATTGTGATCAAGCGCTTATCGCTGGTGCTGTCTGCGCAACTCGGTGAGCAGGATTTACTGAGCCGGTTTGGCGGTGAGGAATTCGTCATGATTTTCTGGAATTGCACTTTGGAACAAGGCCGGCAAAAACTGGATGCCATGCGCGAAAGCTTCACCAAAGTTCCATTTGAGGTCAAACCGGGAGAGCAAAAATATTTCAGCTTCAGCGGCGGGATGGCCAGTTTTCCGGACTATGCATCAGAAAATGATATGTTTTTGCGAGCCGATGCCATGCTGTATGAGGCCAAGCAAAATGGGCGCAATCAGATCTGCAGCCAGCTTCCAGCTGCCTGACATCCCGGCGCGGCACCGTCATCTTTCGTGAGTATGCGGCGTTACCCTGCTATTGACTGATGATGCAATTGCGCCCTGCCCGCTTGGCCTGATACAAAGCATCGTCAGCGCGTTTCAGTGCTTCATTGGAGGATACATCCATCGGCATCAGCTGGCTCAGACCGCCGCTGATTGTTGTACCTTCGCCCAGGACTCCCGTCTGACGCAATGCCTCTGCGATACGCAAACGCAAACGCCCGGCAATCGGCACTGCCTGCACCAGATCGGTATGGGGCATCAGGATCACAAATTCATCTCCGCCAAAACGCGCCGGAATATCCGTACTGCGAAACTCGTTCCTGCAAACTTCGGCAGCGACCTGAATGGCGTGGTCTCCATTCAGATGGCCATATTCATCGTTCACACGCTTGAAGTCATCGATATCAAAGATCAGGAGCGACATTGACGTTCCATAACGCGTAAACATCTCGTATTGATCACTCAGTGCCTCCATCAATTTCCGGCGATTAAATAATCCAGTCAACGGATCTGTTTCGCTCTGAATGCGCAGTCTGACTTCATAGTCATTGCGTACGGTGATATTGCTCGCCACCCACAACACCGCATCCTCTCCCTGAACCTGAAATTCCAGCGCCTGCACCCGTCCCTCGAACCAGATCACACTGGAAGGACCACCGGGCGGTAAGCCACGGACATCCTGGCCGGAAAGACCATATTCCACCACATGAAGATTCCGGGATTCCAGCGCCTTGCCGATTTCCTGCATGAACCATGCAGTTTTCTCATCACTCAGCACATCAGAAATTAACTTTCCGATCAATACACTGCCGTCATGATAGTAGCGGGAATCGGAACCGCCAAAAATAGCCGCATAACGGCCACTGCGCGTCAAAATGAAAGCGGGGTCAGGCAACGCCTTGAGAATCGTCGCCAGTTGTTCGTTTGAAAACCACGGCTCGTCACGCATTTTTTCCGCTCCATGAAGCCAGCATATAGTGCCCCGGACCTTGTATTTTGAACCTGATTTTCATCCACATCATGCGTGCACAACAGAGGATTCAGAGACTGATATTTCGCGATTCTGAAACTTTGTCGCCCCATCCGGTCATCAGATCATGCGGTGTCGTCCTGATTCAGCCGACATCAGGCGGATACCAGCGAATCTGCGCCTCCTGCACCAAACAGCATCTGCTTCAAGTGCGCCAACTGATCACGTACCTGAGCCGCTTTTTCAAACTCCAGATTTTTCGCATGCTCTGTCATGAGTTTTTCCAGGCGCTTAATCTCGCGGCTGATCTGCTTTTCGCTCATGACTTCATATTTAGCCTGCTCCTGTGCAGCAACCAGATTATCACGCGCATCCTGCTGATGATAAACACCGTCAATAATATCTTTAATCTGCTTACGAATGCCGGTCGGCGTGATATTGTTTTCCGTATTAAAAATCAATTGTTTCTGACGGCGACGCTCAGTTTCACCCATTGCCCTGCGCATGGAATCGGTAATTTTATCGGCATACAGAATCGCTTTACCATGCAGATTCCGTGCTGCTCGCCCGATGGTCTGGATCAGGCTGCGCTCCGAACGCAGGAATCCCTCTTTATCCGCATCCAGAATGGCGACCAGCGACACTTCAGGAATATCCAGACCTTCGCGTAACAGATTGATACCGACCAGCACGTCAAAAGTGCCGAGCCGTAAATCCCGGATAATTTCGACCCGCTCCACCGTATCGATATCGCTGTGCAGATAACGGACTTTAATTCCGTTATCCCCCAAAAACTCGGTCAGCTGTTCAGCCATGCGTTTGGTCAGCGTTGTCACCAGCACCCGTTCATTCTTTTTGATCCGCTCCGTGATTTCACCGATCAGATCGTCCACCTGCGTCAATGCAGGACGCACCTCCACTTCGGGATCAACCAGTCCGGTCGGGCGCACCACCTGTTCAACTGTCTGATCGGCATGGGCATGTTCGTAATCACCCGGCGTTGCCGAAACAAAAACCGTCTGGCGCATTTTGCTTTCAAACTCGGCGAATTTCAGTGGCCGGTTGTCCAGCGCGGAAGGTAAACGAAAACCGTAGTCAACCAGATTGGTCTTACGTGCACGGTCGCCGTTATACATTCCATTGAGCTGCCCGGTCAGCACATGGGACTCATCCAGAAACATCAACGCATCCGGCGGCAAATAATCCACCAGAGTCGGCGGCGGCTCGCCCGGCAAGGCACCGCTCAGGTGCCGCGAATAATTTTCAATTCC
Organism: Cognatundibacterium griseum; assembly: GCF_014284195.1. Lineage (GTDB taxonomy): Bacteria > Pseudomonadota > Gammaproteobacteria > Burkholderiales > Burkholderiaceae_D > Undibacterium > Undibacterium griseum. Next base: position 350,456 of record NZ_JACOGC010000002.1, on the reverse strand, counting down.
TTTAGTGAATCCAATCTCGGCCATCATTTCCAGATCAAAGCGGGTACGCTGTTCTATGCGCTGCTCTTCAATCAGTTTGTTCTCGCGACGGAAAAAATCCAGCCGTTCCCGCAGCTCTTCCTTGATGGTTTCGATGGCGCGCAACACCGTTTCTCTGGGGGTCACATAATGAGAGCCAGGATAAACGGTAAAACGCGGGATTTTCTGTTTAACCCGCCCGGTCAGCGGATCGAATAACTGCAGATTTTCGATTTCATCATCAAACATCTCGACCCTGACTGCCAGCTCAGCATGTTCTGCAGGGAAAATGTCAATCGTATCGCCGCGGACTCGAAAAGTACCACGGCCAAAATCGATTTCGTTTCTGGTGTATTGCATCTGAATCAGGCGCGCAATGATGTCGCTCTGACTGACCCTGTCTCTGGCACGCAGAGTCAGAATCATTTGATGATATTCATTCGGATTACCGATACCGTAGATCGCTGAAACCGTTGCGACGATAATCACATCACGGCGCTCCATCAACGATTTGGTACAGGACAAGCGCATCTGTTCAATATGCTCATTGATCGCCGAATCTTTTTCAATAAACAGATCACGCTGCGGCACATAAGCCTCAGGCTGATAATAGTCGTAGTAAGAAACAAAGTATTCAACAGCGTTGCGCGGAAAAAATTCCCTGAATTCACTATACAACTGTGCTGCCAGCGTCTTATTAGGGGCAAACACGATAGCTGGGCGGCCCGTGCGGGCGATCACATTGGCCATGGTGTAGGTTTTTCCTGAACCGGTCACTCCCAGCAGGGTCTGAAAAAATAAGCCATCCCGAATTCCCTCCACCAGTTGTGCAATCGCCGCCGGCTGATCACCTGCTGGCGGAAACATCTGATACAGCTGATAGGGGGAATCCGGAAAAGAAATAAATTTTTCTTCATCCAATTGCTCGGATAAAGGGACTGAATTCACTGGTGCGACTGCCATCGTGCAGAACCTTTGTTAAAATGTGAGGCTGAATAGGATTTACGCAAAACATCAGACTAAAGGCGCAATCATCCGTTACGCCGCCCCGGTACATATCCGTGCTTCACCTAGTCTTGCACAGCATACCTTGCTGAAGTAATTTTACGTAAATCTTATGATTTTTGCATTTCTACTTTATTCCAACCGTAACTGTCGGTGACGACTGTTTAATTTCATATTATCACGATGACTGCTCCAGCCTCCTCCCCCCTGTTTTCCGCCATCGAGATGGCACCGCGCGATCCGATTCTTGGCATCACGGAAGCCTATAATGCCGATCAGAATCCGGCTAAAGTCAATCTTGGCGTCGGCGTCTATTACGACGACAACGGTAAAGTGCCTTTACTTGAATGCGTCAAAAAAGCAGAAGCGATCCTGATCGAAAAATATGCGCCTCGCACCTATCTGCCAATTGAAGGCCTCGCTGCGTACGACCGTGCAGTACAGGATCTGGTATTTGGCGCAGACAGTGCAGTAGTCAAAGAAAAACGGGCTGTCACAGCCCAGGCTATCGGCGGCACAGGAGCATTGAAGCTGGGAGCTGACTTTTTAAAGCGGCTCGCTCCTGATTCCGAAGTCTGGATCAGTGACCCAAGCTGGGAAAACCACCGCGCCCTGTTTGAATCTGCTGGCTTCAAAGTCAATGCTTATCCTTACTACGATGCGGCAACGCGCGGCGTCAATTTTGCCGGCATGCTGAATGCGTTGCAAACTATGCCTGCTGGTTCCATCGTCTTGCTGCATGCCTGCTGCCATAACCCTACCGGTGCAGATCTGACGAACGAACAATGGACACAGGTGATTGAAGCTGTTACAAGCCGGGGACTGATCCCGTTCCTGGATATGGCTTATCAGGGCTTCGGCGACGGCATTGAAGCTGACGGCCAGGTTGTACGGCGCTTTGCCGAAGCTGGCGGTGCGCTATTTGTTTCCAACTCATTTTCCAAATCCTTCTCGTTGTATGGTGAGCGGGTTGGCGCACTGAACATCGCAGCATCCAGCGCAGAAGAGGCATCGCGCGTTATGTCGCAGCTCAAGCGGGTGATTCGCACGAATTACTCGAATCCGCCATCTCATGGCGGCCAAGTGGTCGCAACAGTATTGGCAACACCAGAGTTGCGCCAGTTGTGGGAGGACGAGTTGGCAGGCATGCGTGTTCGTATCCGTGAAATGCGGAATGCCTTTGTCAGCAAACTCAAAACAAAAGCACCGGCACAGAATTTTGATTTTGTGATCCAGCAACGCGGCATGTTCTCCTACTCCGGACTGAGCAAGGAGCAAGTTGGGCAATTGCGTGACAAACATTCCATCTATGCAGTCGATACCGGCCGTATCTGTGTGGCTGCCTTAAACAGTAAAAATATTGACGGCGTCATTGACGCAATCGCCAGTGTCTTGTAATTTTGGTTTCCCAAGTTATTGACAGGCAATGAGGCAAAGCATATAATCTTTGTCTCTGTTCCCTGATAGCTCAGTCGGTAGAGCGACGGACTGTTAATCCGCAGGTCCCTGGTTCGAGTCCAGGTCGGGGAGCCAAGAATTTCAAGTAGGCAGTGAACTTAATTAAAAATCACTGCGAATCAAGTTTTATGAAGATCATCATATCTTCTGTTCCCTGATAGCTCAGTCGGTAGAGCGACGGACTGTTAATCCGCAGGTCCCTGGTTCGAGTCCAGGTCGGGGAGCCAAATGATTACTGTGGACCTTGTTCATAGCTCATTTTACCGGGGTCGTAATCATTACGACCCCGACTACGTTAACGATGATTGAATCTGCTGTCAGTGCGTAAAAACTCTGATGGCAACATGATGAAAATCACCGGTAACCAATTTACGTAATGCCGATGTAGCTGCAGATACATCCCCATTTGTAATCCCTTCGTTTTCTCCATAACAGATCCTCCCGGCTTGTCAGTTTTATTTCACTTATTCTGCTAAGCAGCTGCTTATTCAATCCGCACGGATATTTGACCTTGCGTCAATTTACTCAACTCTTCAAATGTATAAAATTGACATCCAAATACACTCAACGTGACGCACAGATACCCAATCCCTGTGGCTTTCCAGTGCGGCATTCAGCAATGTGACTTCAACCTCCTCACGAATAACGATAAGCGTCATATGCGGGTCACATTAGGAGCATAAAATTTCCACAAACCAAGTTTTTCCTTCCTCTTATATCCCATAATTTATGCGCTCTCTCTTTTCTCCGGCAATCCGCCTGATGCAAAACCTGCGCATCAGTCAGAAAATTGCCTTTATTTCCGCTGGTTTTGCAATTCCTTTGTTCATCGTTCTGGCACTGCTGTTTAGTGAACTTCGTATCGAAGTTGCATCGGCCAAAAACAAACAACATAGCCTGCAGCTGATTCAACAACATCAGGCACTCGCCACCTTAATACGTCAGCATCGCACTTTGCTTCACCTGCAGCTAACGGGCAATAAACAAGTCGCTGACCGCATCAAACCGCTTGAAACCACCATCACTCAAGCAATGGATACTGCAGCGCCAAACAGCGACCTGAAAAAACAATGGAGCAATCTGAGCAGCGCGGTCATGACGATGAAAGCTCCTGACAGCTTTAAAGCCCACACCCAGCTACTGGAATTGATCAACCAAAAAACGACTCAACTGGCAAACAGTTCAAAATTGTCCTTAGACAGTGACTTCACGACGAATGAACTGAGTTCTTTGTATTTAAAATCCCTGCCCGCTCTTGAGGAAAAAATCTCTGTAATGGCATCCCGCGGTGCGGCTTACATTGACACGGGTTTATTCGAGGCCGGTGAAGATGTCATGCTGAACTCATTACAAATGAGCGTGAAAGTTGAACTCGGACAGTTAAGCAATTTAATCAACCAGTACCAAAAAGAAAATACGGAATATAAAACTCCGCTGGAAAACCTGCAGACTGCGCTGACAAACGTACAAAAATATTTTGACCGCGCTCAGGATGAGGTGCTGGCATCTGTCAATCAAAGTTCGGGCAAAGCATTCTCCGAAGGTGGCGATGCCACTATCCAACAACTGAATGCGGCAGGTACCAACGTAGCGCACCTGGTTGATCAGCGTCTGGGAGAATCGATCACCCGGTTAAATCTGAAAATCATCAAAATGTTTTCAGCCATCATCGTCCTGATACTGATTGCCAGTTATTTCCTGATGGCGATTTACCTGACTTTATCTAAGGAAATTCAGGTACTGACAGAAGCAATAGAAAAAACAGCTTCCGGAGATTTTTCCAATATTCATCAGCATGCAGGTAAAGACGAATTTGCCCAGCTGACGAATGCGGTGTCCACAATGAATCAGAGCCTGAGTCAACTCATCGCAGGAATTCGTTCAGATGCCGTCACGGTCAATGACATTGCTCATGAAATTCATGAAGAGACGGTTGATCTGGCGAGCCGTACGGATCACCAGGCTGGCGCATTACAACAGACCGCCAGCTCGGTTGAACAACTGACTGGTACTATTCAGGAAAATGCAGCCAACCTGGCCCAGGCAAGTAGCTTGATTCATAGCTCGGCCACCCATGTGAATCAAGGTCTGGAAGTCATGGAAAAAGCCATCGACAGCATGCAGTCCGTCACCCACAACTCCAAAAAGATTTCTGAAATTATCGGCGTCATGGACAGCATTTCATTTCAGACCAATATTCTTGCATTGAATGCTGCGGTTGAAGCCGCACGGGCAGGTCAGGAAGGGCGTGGTTTTGCGGTTGTTGCCAGTGAGGTGAGAAATCTGGCACAGCGAAGTGCCAGTGCAGCCAAAGAAATCAAAGCCCTGATCACGACCTCAGGAACAGCTATAGAACAGGGCAGCAACATGATTAATTCTGCTGGTAAAACTATGCAGGAAATCGCAACCAATGTAAAACAGGTCACACACCTGATCAAACACGTCAGCGATGCCAGCCAGGAACAAAGTAAGGGTATTTCCAGTGTGAATCAGGCCATTACCCGTATTGATGAGATCACCCAGCACAACGCCAGTCTGGTAGAGCAAGCAACGGCATCAACCAATAAGCTGGAGCAGCAGGCGATGTCCCTGAGTACTGCAGTCAGTGTATTCAGGATCAGTGCGGTGTCTGAAAAAAATACGCCGGTCATCTCGATCCAGGCAATCCAAAAGAAAAAAGCAGCGACACATCAAGTCGCTGCCTTCAAGCAACCGCAGAAAAAAATCCTGCGCGGTTAACGGCATGAGAATTTATCCGGAGACGGTAAATACCGTCCCCGGATATTCACATTTTCAGTAAAGTCAGCACAGCCTGTAATTCATCGCGTATCTGCGGCAAACTAATGACCGGCTCCTCGGTGATCTCTTCCTGGACAGCACGTGAAGGATGAGAACCTAACTTATTTCGTGCACCATTAATCGTAAATCCCTGTTCGTACAATAATTCGCGTATTCGACGAATCAGCAGAACCTCATGGTGTTGATAATAGCGCCGGTTTCCGCGACGCTTGACCGGCTTCAGCTGAGAAAACTCCTGCTCCCAATAGCGCAGTACATGCGGTTTAACACCGCACAACTCGCCTACCTCGCCGATTGTGAAATAACGCTTGGCAGGAATAGCTGGCAAGCTGCTGGTCTCAATTTTGATATCAGTCATGAAAATACTCAGGCAGCATGAGCAAATGCTTGACCACCCGCCTCATCAACCATGCCCTTCAATTTTTGACTGGCATGAAAAGTAACGACGCGGCGCGCTGTAATCGGGATTTCTTCCCCTGTTTTCGGATTACGGCCCGGGCGCTGTGGTTTGTCCCGTAGCTGGAAATTGCCAAAACCAGACAATTTCACCGCAGATCCTCTTTCCAATGCGTCTCTGATTTCATCAAAAAAAGTTTCCACCATATCTTTCGCTTCGCGTTTGTTTAATCCGACCTGTTCAAACAACAGCTCGGCCAGCTCCGCCTTGGTTAAAGTGGGCAACTCTTTTTCTGCCTGAGAACGAGCCCGTGCCTCTTGCATTGCACGATTCAGATCTGCATCCAATACCGATTGAAATTCCGCAGAATTTACATCATTCATGATCGAACTCATTTATCTATACTTTTCCAGCCACAACACTCAGCGCAATCTGGCTGCAAATTTTGCACAGGCTGACTGGGTTAATGCACTCATTGCAGCTTCAACTTTTTCATCCTGTAAGGTAGCTTGAGTATCTTGCAAGCTAAACCGGAAAGCAAGGCTTTTCTCATCCTCGTTCAATCCCTTTCCACGATATTCATCAAATAAAACAACGGCTTGCATGATATGGCAAACCGGATTTCCCTGAGCTTCTGCATTAAAGATATCCAATAGCTCCTGTGCAGGCACATCCTGCCGCACAACCAGCGCCAAGTCCCGGGTCACCGCCTGGAATTTGGAAATTTCTTCGTAGGCAGGGACTGTCACATTTTGCAACGCATCCACATTGACCTCAAATACCACTGGCGCCAATGGCAAATCATATTTCTGCTGCAAACGTGGATGAAGCTCACCGATATAACCGACTATCTGGCCATCGCACTCAATCCGGGCACTGCGCCCGGGATGTAAAGCAACATGCTCAGTTTTGACGAAGCGCAAAATCTTAGGTGCAAACAAAGCTTCCAGATCTGCCTTGATATCGAAAAAGTCTACATTCCGCGTTGCCTGCCCCCACTGTTCTTCGACAACAGGCCCATAAGCTAGCGCAGCAAGATGTTTAGGCTGATGATAGCCGGCAACGGTCAATGGACCATCCTGTACCGTCGAGTCCTGCAAATAAACTGCACCAATCTCAAATACGCGAACCCTGCTGACCTTACGATTCAGATTGTATCGGGCATTTGCAATGAGACTGCCAAGCAGGCTGGTGCGCATAACACTCATCTGACTGGCGATCGGATTAACCACGCGCACCGGTTTGGCATTTCCGGCAAAATCAGCCTCCCAGGACTCGTCCACAAAGCTGTAATTAATCACTTCCTGATAATCACGATCAGCAATCAGGCGCCGGATGGCAAACAATGTGCGATGATTTTCGGGAGCAATCCGCATTGCATTAGCGGCAACAGGGGGTAATGCCGGAATATTTTCAAAGCCATATACGCGGGCGACTTCTTCAATCAGATCTTCTTCGATCTCAATGTCGAAGCGATAGGATGGCGGCGTTACCAGGAAATCTCCCTCCTGATGCGTGAACTGTAAATTCAGGCGCGCAAAAATATCCGCAATCACCGCATCGGTCAGTGGAACACCGATGACTTTCTGTGCACGGGCAGTACGCAGTCTGACCGGCGAACGCTGCGGAAGATTAACGATCTGGTCATCAACAGGCCCCAGTTTAACCTGCTCAACACCACCACAAATTTCCACGATCAGCGCACTGATACGTTCAATGTGCTCAACGATATTGTCAAAATCAACGCCCCGCTCAAAGCGGTGTGCAGCATCTGTAGAGAAGTTATACCGGCGCGCACGTCCCTGAATCGCATTCGGCCACCAGAATGCGGCTTCCAGATAAATATTCTGGGTATCCAGTGTCACAGCTGTCGCATCCCCGCCCATAATGCCAGCCAGGGATTCAATTTCCCGCTCATCTGCAATCACGCCGACCCATTCGTCAATATCAACCGTATTGCCATTTAACAATTTGAGCGACTCGCCGGCTTTTCCCCAGCGCACGTCAAGGCTGCCATGAATTTTATCCAGATCAAATACATGGGTTGGCCTGCCTAACTCCAGCATCACATAATTGGAAATGTCGACCAAAGCAGAGATCGGGCGCTGACCGCTGCGCTCAAGGCGTTGCTTCATCCATTCGGGGGTAGGTGCTTTTGCATTTACGCCACGGATCACGCGACCGCAGAAACGGCCACATAAATCTGGGGCGGATATATTGACAGGAAGTTTTTCATCCAATTCAACGGTCAAAGCCTTCGTCGTCGGAAGGTGCATAGGTGTACCTGTCAGCGCAGAAACCTCGCGTGCAACACCAAGTACAGACAGGCAGTCTGCTTTATTCGGCGTCAGTTTGATCGTAAACTTCAGGTCATTGAGCTGATAATAATCACGGAAATTTTTCCCGACCGGGGCATCCGATGGCAGGTCCATCAAGCCGCCGTGATCTTCTGACAATTTCAGTTCACGGGCAGAGCAGAGCATACCCTGTGACTCGACGCCACGCAGTTTGCCAACTTTAATCAGAAAAGGCTTACCATCCGGACCAGGCGGGAGCACTGCGCCAGCCATCGCACAGGGCACACGCATTCCGACACGCACATTTGGCGCACCGCAAACGATGTTCAATAAAGTGCCGCTACCGACATCGACCTGACATACATTCAGGCGATCAGCATCAGGATGTTTATTAATTTCCCGGATCTCGGCGACCACGACATTGGAAAACGGAGGAGCGACCGGCTCCACCTCTTCGATCTCTAAACCAGACATGGTCAACAAATGGGATAGCTCATCCGAAGTCATCTTCGGATCGACCATAGTACGGAGCCAGTTTTCAGAAAATTGCATAATTCAGCCGTCTCATGTTGGATGTTTGAACGCCCCGCGTTCAGATTGATTCAGGATTTATCAGTTAAATTGTTTCAGAAAGCGCAGATCGCCCTCATAAAACAATCGCAGATCGTTAACGCCATAACGCAGCATCGTCAGACGCTCCAGACCTGAACCAAATGCAAAGCCAATATATTTTTCTGGATCCAGTCCCATATTACGGATCACCGCAGGATGTACTTGTCCAGAACCGGAAACTTCAAGCCAGCGCCCCTTCAGAGGGCCGCTGCCGAAGGCAATATCGATCTCAGCTGACGGTTCTGTAAATGGGAAATAAGATGGGCGAAAACGCACCTGCAAATCGTCAGTCTCGAAGAAAGCTTTGACAAAATTCAGGTACACGCCTTTCAGGTCGGCAAAACTGATATTCTCAGCAATCCATAACCCCTCGACCTGATGAAACATCGGTGAATGGGTTGCATCACTGTCGACGCGATAAGTGCGGCCTGGAGCAATGACTTTGATCGGCGGCTGATTCATGCGGGCATAGCGCACCTGCATCGGACTGGTATGTGTACGCAACAATAACTGCTTACCCTCACTATCGTTACCATCCACATAAAAGGTATCCTGCATGGAGCGCGCAGGATGGTTTTCCGGACTGTTCAGAGCAGTAAAGTTGGTCCAGTCGGTTTCAATTTCGGGGCCATCGGCCACGTCAAATCCGATAGAGCGGAAAATCTCTTCCACTCTTTGCCAGGTACGCATGACGGGGTGTATGCCGCCAACGCCACGACCACGGCCAGGTAAGGTCACATCGATTGCTTCCGCGCTCAGGCGCGCCTGCAACTGAGCATTAGCTAACGCCTCGCGGCGCTCAGTCAGGGCATTTTCAATCTGCACTTTAGCCGCATTGATAACAGCGCCCTGTGTCTTACGCTCATCCGGAGAAAGTTTCCCCAGGCTCTTCATCTGTTCGGTAATCTGGCCACTTTTGCCCAGATATAAAGCTTTAGCATTTTCCAGTGCCGCGGCATCGACAGCAGCCAGAAAATCAGCACATGCCTGGCTGACGATTTGATCTAATGGGTTCATGCGTTGTTCCCGCTTACATAGAAGCTGAAATAATGAGCTGAAAACAAAACGGGGCATAGGAATCAACCTCTGCCCCGCTTGATAGAGCAGCCTGCAAGCAGACTGCATCAGTATTTTACTGTATTACGCTGCCAGGTTGGCTTTGACTTGATTAACAATCGCAGCAAATGCTGGCTTGTCAGTCACTGCCATGTCAGCCAATACCTTACGGTCGAGTTCAATCGCAGCTTTTTTCAGGCCGTTCATGAATACGCTGTAAGTCATACCGTGTTGACGTGTCGCTGCATTGATACGTGTGATCCACAGAGCGCGGAATACACGTTTCTTGTTCCGGCGATCGCGGTATGCGTACTGACCAGCACGCATAACAGCTTGCTTGGCAATACGGAATACTTTACTGCGACGACCACGGTAACCTTTAGCAAGGTTCAGTACTTTTTTATGACGGGCACGAGCTGTAACCCCACGTTTTACTCTAGGCATAATAACTCCTTAAATAATGAGTATGAGGTTAAGCACTTGGCATCATGCGCATAACGGAAACCATGTTGGTGTCATGAACACCTACAGCACCGCGCAATTGACGTTTGTTTTTGGTCGTTTTCTTAGTCAGGATGTGACGCTTGAAAGCCTGACCGCGTTTAACGGTACCACCTGGACGGACGCGGAAGCGCTTTTTTGCGCTGCTTTTCGTCTTCATTTTTGGCATAGCACTATCTGTCTGTTAGGACAGCTCCAGTTTTATATGATGGTAGGTGGCAGCAACGATCGCTACTCTTGGATGCCTACTTCTCACTTATTGTGACAGGTTCATCACTGAACCTGTCTATCGCAATTCCCGCCAACGCAGGTACTGCAAAATACTTATTTCTTTTTCTTTGGCGCCAGAATCATGACCATCTGACGACCTTCCATTTTTGGAAACTGCTCAACCTGACCGTACGGTTCCAGATCCAGCTTCAGACGTTCCAGCATACGCATACCGATTTCCTGATGCGCCATTTCACGTCCGCGAAAGCGCAGGGTGATTTTGGTTTTATCGCCTTCATCAAGGAATTTGACCAGATTACGCAGCTTGATGTTGTAATCACCATCGTCAGTACCAGGGCGGAATTTAACCTCTTTGACCAAAATGACTTTTTGCTTCAGTTTGGCTTCATGAGCTTTTTTCTGCTCCTGATACTTAAACTTGCCGTAATCCATCAAACGACAAACTGGTGGTTGTGCATTCGGTGCAATTTCAACCAAATCCACATTAGCCTCTTCGGCTAAGCGAAACGCCTCACCCAGTTTTACGATACCCAGAGGTTCGTTATCAACACCAGACAGACGCACTTCTGGTGCCGTCACTTCACCGTTGATACGATGTGTTCTTTCGGTAGCTATTGCAGTTTCCTTTAAAAAAATAAAATCTTTACCGTGCGATCTTGCCTGAGGGAAGATTGCCGAGCTTATCTGTTAAACCTTAGTTGCAGTCTCGTTTTGCAAACGAGAAATGAAGGTATCCAGAGGCATTACCCCCAGATCCAGATTGCCACGCGTACGCACAGCCACGGTGTTTGCATCCCGCTCTTTATCACCTACGACAATGATATAAGGCATTTTCTGAATTGAATGCTCGCGTATTTTATAGGTTATTTTCTCATTGCGCAAATCAGTATTGACTCTAAACCCTTGTTTCTTCAGGATTTCTGCAACATTTTTTGCATACTCTGCCTGCGACTCAGAGATATTCAGGACAGAAACTTGCACCGGAGATAACCACAAAGGCATCGCCCCGGCAAAATTTTCTATCAAAATGCCAATAAAACGTTCCATCGAGCCAACGATCGCACGATGCAACATAACAGGAACCTTGCGGCTATTATCATCAGCCACATACTCAGCACCCAAACGACCGGGCATAAAGAAGTCCACCTGCATGGTCCCGACCTGCCATGGCCGCCCCAGACTATCTTTCAGATGATATTCAATCTTGGGGCCGTAGAATGCACCTTCCCCGGGCAACTCCTCCCAAGACTCAACACCGCAAGCCCGCAGGCCGGCACGCAAAGTATCTTCCGCCCTATCCCAGACCTCATCAGTACCAATCCGGTTTTCCGGACGCAACGCAAGCTTGATCGCGATATTTTCAAAACCAAAATCCTTATACACCTTCATCGCCTGCGGATGGAAAGCAGTCACTTCCGACTGAATCTGGTCCTCAGTACAGAAAATATGGCCATCATCCTGCGTAAAACCGCGGACCCGCATGATACCGTGCAGAGCACCAGATGGCTCGTTGCGATGGCACTGACCAAACTCACCGAAGCGCAGCGGCAAATCGCGATAGCTCTTCATGCCGGAGTTAAATATCTGCACATGACCAGGGCAATTCATCGGCTTTAGCGCGTAAGTACGATTTTCCGATTCAGTGACAAACATATTGTCTTTATAGTTATCCCAGTGACCGGTTTTACCCCACAGGCTGCTGTCCAGAATCTGCGGCCCCTTCACTTCCTGATAGCCGCAATCCTGATAAACCTTGCGCATATACTGCTCAACCTGCTGCCATATCGTCCAACCCTTTGCATGCCAGAACACCAAACCCGGAGCCTCATCCTGAAAATGGAACAAATCCAGCGCTTTGCCTAACTTACGGTGATCACGCTTCTCGGCCTCTTCCAGCATGTGCAGGTATTGCTCCTGATCTTCCTTCTTTGCAAATGCCGTCCCGTAAATCCGCTGCAGCATTTCGTTTTTTGAATCCCCGCGCCAATATGCCCCCGCCAGCTTCATCAGCTTAAACACCTTCAGCTTCCCAGTCGACGGCACATGCGGACCGCGACACAGATCGGTGAAATTACCCTCCGAATATAAAGAGACTTCCTGATCAGCTGGAATGGATTCAATAATCTCGGCCTTGTAAGCCTCGCCAATCGACTTAAAGTAAGCAACAGCCTCATCACGTGGCAACACCTTACGCACAACCTGCTCATCTTTTTTAGCAAGCTCCAGCATCTTCTTTTCAATAGCTACCAGATCATCCGGGGTAAAAGGACGTTTGTAGGAGAAGTCATAATAAAATCCGTTTTCAATCACAGGGCCAATAGTCACCTGTGCCTCAGGGAACAACTCCTTCACAGCATAAGCCAGCAAATGCGCAGTCGAGTGACGAATCACATCCAGACCATCTGCATCCTTGTCAGTCACAATCGCCAGTTCCACATCTTTTTCAATCAGAAACGAAGTATCCACTAATTGGCCATCCACACGCCCGGCCAGCGCCGCCTTAGCGAGGCCAGCACCAATGCTGGCAGCCACTTGCGCAACCGTTACGGGCGCATCGAATTGACGCTGCGAACCATCAGGAAGTTTTACTGAGACCATGTCACTCTCCAAAGTGGCAGAAGTTTGCCGAAAATGTGTAATTGAAAATTTGAAAAAATCTGGACGAAAAAAAAGCACGGCTAGCCGTGCTTTTTTCATTCAATACAGACGAAAAAGATCCCCGACTAGAGTCGCTCCCAAACCATTTGCGTGGTAGTTCGCGGTGTCATAACCAGGATGCCTTTCTCGCTCTTATCTAAGAAGTTGAATACTTCTGAAACTTGGTAGACACGATTGGACTCGAACCAACGACCCCTACCATGTCAAGGTAGTGCTCTAACCAGCTGAGCTACGCGTCTAAAGAAATGAGATTATAGCAGAGGCCCGGAGAAAAATACTAGTACTGGGAGCGAACTTTTTAATCTCGCCAGCATTCCGCAGAAAATTAAGCCCGTATTTCTGCCAGTCTTATTGCCTCCGGACCTCAACCACCCCTCCCACCTCACGAATTACTGACAGCGCTTTCTGCAATTGTGTGGTGCCACCTATTTCCACCGTAAACGACATTTTTGCCTGAGATCTGGCACTTTGCGTATTCACGCCGATGACATTAATTTTCTCTCTTGAGAATACCTCTGAAATATCCCGCAACAACCCCTGCCTGTCTTGTGCCAACACAAAAATATCAACCGGGTAAACGGTATCTTTGCCGTGCTCTCCCCAAGTCGTCTGGATAACCCGCTCAGGGGCTTTCGCACGCATTTCCGCGAAATTTTTACAGGATGCCCTGTGTATAGAAACACCTTTACCGCGGGTCACAAAACCAACGATGTTATCAGGTGGCGCAGGTTTGCAGCATCTAGCCAATTGCGTCATCAAACCATCGGTTCCGACAACCAGAACACCGGACTTTGCTCCCTGAATAACACTGGAAGCCCGGCTTTTATTGGTAATCGCCACCTCATCAGCTTCTTCAGGAGCAACTTGGTCACGCAACACGGCCTCTATCTGCCGCAAACTGAATTCTTCTTTTCCTACTGACAGGAAAAGATCATCCGGCGCAGAAAATCCCAGCTTCCGAGCAAGATCCTCCAGATTGACGGCAGTCTTACCCTCCCGCTGCAACGTTTTTTCTACTAGCACACGACCGGCAGCCAGTGTTTCCTGTTGATCGATCGCATTGAACCATGCACGGATCTTACTGCGCGTCCGGGTACTGGCCGAATACTCCGGACTAAGCCAGTCCCGAGACGGGCCTGTTTGCGCCGACCCGGCTTTCAGAGTAATAATCTCTACTGTCTGACCATTTTTCAATCTGGTATTGAGCGGTACCATCACATGATCAACGCGCGCACCGCGGCACCGATGTCCGACATCGGTATGCAACTGATAAGCGAAATCCACCGGAGTAGCATTGCAAGGTAATTCGATGACTCTTGCCTGCGGAGTTAATACATAAATTCTGTCATCCAGACTGGCAGACTTCAGTTTCTCCACCCATTCACGCTGCACAGCTTCCTGCTCAACGACGGCGTCCGTCACATCCGTTTTCCAGGCCAATAGCTGCCTCAGCCAGGCAATTTTCTCGTCGTATTCCTGCGCTGTGAAATTCGAACCACCGCTTTCCTTATATCGCCAGTGCGCCGCAACACCATACTCAGCGAACTGATGCATTTCCCTGGTACGTATCTGCACCTCCAGCGGACGCCCATCCTCGACGACAACAACCGTGTGCAATGACTTATAACCATTCGGTTTTGGTCTGGAAATATAGTCATCAAATTCCTTAGGAATCGGAACCCAGAGATTATGAACAATACCAAGTACGGTATAGCAGTCTTTAATATCATCAACCACGACACGGAAAGCACGAACGTCATATAACTCATCAAAATCAACCGCCTTGCCTTTCATTTTCTTCCAGATGCTGAAAATGTGCTTTGGCCGGCCACTGACTTCTGCCTTCACCCCAGCAGCTTTTAACTCTGAATTCAGTAATGCAATCGCATTGACAACAAAACTTTCGCGCTCAACCCGTTTTTCTTCCAGCATTTTGGCGATACGCTTATATTGCGCAGGCTCCAGAAAACGGAAAGATAAATCCTCCAGCTCCCATTTTAATTGCCAGACCCCCAGCCGGTTGGCCAGTGGAGCATATAAGTCCATAGTCTCACTGGCATATTGCTGTGCGGCGCCATCCTCTCTTTTACATTCGGCAAAATAGCGCAAAGTCGTGACCCGCGATGCGAGGCGAACCAGAACAACCCGCATGTCCGTCGCCATCGCAAGCACCATTTTGCGCAAGGTTTCCATTTGCGCTGCTGCTTTTTCCGCGGCGTCCTTACCTCTGCCGATATCATGCTGCGTCAAAGCCGCTTCGCGCAGCTTCATCAGCCGACGGATACCGCTGACCAGATCACCGATTTCTTTACCGAAACGAACTTCAATCTGCTCAGCCGCCTGCGGACATAATTCCGGTAACTCAAACAGCAAACCGGCGATACGGGAATCAACATCCGTACGCAACATCGATAAGGTTGATACCACAGCACGCGTGAATTCCAGCGCATTCTGCTGCGTCACGACGTGGCGTTCTGAATAATACGGCGTCACAAATTCCAGGGCAGAAAGCAGACGCTCTTTCTCGGTATCTGACAAGCCTTCCAGTAATTGCGATTCCGATGCGGCAACGGATATAGACACCATAACGATATGTACTCTTTAATTCTGCGCGGCGGTAACAAGCACTTCAATCAACCAGTCCGGATTAGCCAGACGTGCTTCCACAGTGGCGCGCGGAGGCGTATCTCCCGGAGCAACCCAAGCATCCCAAACCTGATTCATTTCAGCAATCAGACTGATATCACTCAGAAAAATCTGACAAGACAAAATACGCGATTTATCGCTGCCCACCTCCTGCAACAAACGCTCAACATGCCCTAAAACCTCTCGGGTTTGTCCTGCAATTCCCTGGCTGACATCTTCAGGAATCTGCCCTGCCAGATACACGACACCGTTATGAATCGCCGCTTCTGACAAGCGCGCGCCCACATGTAATCTTTTAATTTCCATATTTCTTCCGGTCTTTCTATCTATTGATTAAGCAAAAAATTCCGAATGATTTTTATCTGATCATCATTCACAAATGTCGGTGCATGCCCGACAGCAGGTATTTCAACCAGTTGTGCATGTGGCCCCTGTTGCGTCATTTTATGTGCAGTATCAACAGAGAGTAGATCTGAATCCGCACCGCGAACCACCAGTGTTCTGCATCTGATTGACTCATAAGCAGCCCACAGCAGATTCTGCCCGGCGACCATCATTTCAGGCGTCGTTGCCTTGAAAGTCTGAGCGAGCGCAAGATCATAATGTTTCACCCACTTACCCTGATCATTCTGGCGCAACACATCCCGTGCCAGCTTATCCCACTGACTTTCAGTATGATTGCCAAAGGAAGCGGATATCGTACGGATGTATGCGGACGCCTGTTCAAAGGAATCAAACTGGAGTTCTTCGCCGATATAGTCACCGATACGTGCCAGCGCATCCACATTCAATGTCGGCCCCACATCGTTGAGAATCAGTTGTCGCACCGGGTTATCTGCCAGAGATGCAATTCCCATACCGATTAATCCTCCCATGGAGGTGCCAAGCCAGTCCACCGTTTCTGCATCCGCACGTGCCAGCAAAGTCACCATGTCGCTGACATATTGTGGCAATTGATAATGCATGGGATTACGCAGTCTTCCCGAAAATCCACGCCCGACGACATCCGGGCAAATGACACGATAATGATCCTGCATGATCATTGCAACTGCATCAAAATCATCAGCCACACGCGTAACACCATGCACACAAATTAAAACACGCGGATTATCCTCATCCCCCCATTCCTTATAAGACATGAAGTGCAATCCCGAAGGAGATAAGCATTGAACTTGTTTGCGTCTTGGCTGCATCAGGCGTCCTTGTAGAGGGATATTGGGACAGTATTTTTACTACTGGAATAAGCATACATTTTACCGAGCGTTACGCTTAAAATCATTGATATTCGCTTTCTACCGCATGATTTATTCAATAACAAACTCAGGAGTCAGCATGCATGCATCTATTTTGTCCGGAAAAACAGCACTCGTTACGGGCTCGACTTCCGGTATCGGTCTGGGAATCGCCAGGGCGCTGGCTGCTCAGGGTGCCAATATCGTTTTCAACGGCTTTGGCGACGCTGCCGATATCGCTGCGATCCGGCAAACTGTGGAGACTGAATATGCGGTAAAGACGGCTTATCACAACGCAGATATGAGCAAAGCATCGGAAATCGAAGCCATGATGGATTTTGCAGCCACTGAGTTCAGCGGTATCGATATTCTGGTGAATAATGCAGGAATTCAGTATGTCGCCAATATTGAGGATTTTCCGACCGAGAAATGGGATGCCATTATCGCCATAAACCTGACCTCCTGTTTTCACACCACCCGTCTGGCTCTCCCCTATATGAAATCAAAAAATTGGGGCCGCATCATTAATCTGGCATCCGTACATGGACTGGTTGCTTCAGCACAAAAATCAGCTTATGTCGCAGCCAAGCACGGTCTGGTGGGACTGACCAAAACCACTGCACTTGAAAATGCACAGACTGGCATCACGTGCAACGCCATCTGCCCTGGCTGGGTACTGACTCCGCTGGTGCAAAAGCAGGTAGATGCCAGAGCACTCAAGGATGGCCTGACGAACGACGAAGCAAAGAAAGCGCTACTGGCTGAAAAGCAGCCTTCCGGAGATTTCGTCACACCGGAACAACTGGGAGCGCTGGCGGTATTTTTCTGCAGTGATGCGGCCAGCCAGATTCGCGGTGTTGCATGGAATATGGATGGCGGCTGGGTTGCACAGTAATACAAATGACTCTTAAAAAAAAGCCAGCTTGAGCTGGCTTTTTTTATCTGCAGGCAAACTGTCCTTCCTGTTGCCTGACTCACTTGCCCAATCGCTGACCCGGCAAATTAACTGAATACGCTGACATCCAGCGCAGCACCTGTTTTTTCTACGACTTCACCAACAGAAACCCCATCAGCCAGCTCAACCAGCTTTAAACCTTGAGGCGTGACATCAATCACACCAAGATCGGTAATAATCCGGTTAACAACACCAACGCCAGTCAATGGTAAATCACATTTTTTCAGAATCTTGTGCGCATCACCCTTTGCCACATGCTCCATCAATACAACCACGCGCCCTACACCTGCCACGAGGTCCATGGCTCCCCCCATCCCTTTGACCATCTTACCCGGGATCATCCAGTTAGCCAGATCACCATGCTCACTCACCTGCATCGCCCCCAGAATTGCGAGATTAATTTTGCCGCCCCGTATCATCGCAAACGAATCAGCAGAACTGAAAATCGAAGATCCGGGTAATGTAGTGACTGTCTGTTTGCCGGCATTAATCATGTCAGGATCCACTTCATCCTCTGTCGGGAATGGTCCGATTCCCAGCAAGCCATTTTCAGACTGCAGCCAAACTTCCATTCCAGCAGGGACATGGTTCGCTACCATGGTCGGCAAACCAATTCCCAGATTCACATAAAAACCATCCTGCAATTCCTGTGCTGCGCGTGCAGCCATTTCATCACGATTCCAAGCCATGTTTTGTCTCCTGCCAGTTTATTTTGTAGGACGTGTAGTACGCTGCTCAATGCGCTTTTCAGGCTGAGCATTGACGACAATGCGTTGAACGAAAATGCCCGGCGTATGAATTTCATCGGGATCCAGTTCACCAGTTTCAACCAATACCTCAACCTCTGCGACAGTAATTTTTCCTGCCATGGCAACATTCGGATTAAAGTTACGCGCTGTTTTGCGATAAACCAAATTACCGGCTTTATCTGCTTTCCATGCCTTTACCAGAGACACATCTGAAACAAGAGAGCGCTCCATCACGTAGCGATGCCCATCAAATTCGCGAATTTCTTTACCTTCGGCAACGATTGTGCCTACACCTGTTTTCGTAAAGAATGCGGGAATCCCAGCACCGCCAGCACGCAGTTTCTCAGCCAAAGTTCCTTGTGGCGTAAATTCCAGTTCCAGCTCACCGGCCAGATACTGACGCTCAAACTCCTTATTTTCACCAACATAGGAGGAAATCATTTTCCGTATCTGACGCGTGCTCAACAACTGTCCCAGTCCGAAGCCATCGACACCTGCATTATTAGAAATCGCGGTTAATTGTTTTACCCCTGAATCGCGTAAAGCAAGAATCAGGGCCTCAGGAATCCCACATAAACCGAATCCACCGACTGCAATTGTTTGCCCATCCTGGACAATGCCTGCCAACGCACTGGCAGCATCTGGAAAAACTTTATTCATTGTTGTCCCCTTTATTAATTTCCTGAAGGTCGTTAAGTCTGCACAAACTCCGGCACAAGCTGCCGCTGAATGTTTATTCTTTAAATAAACATTCAGCATAAAATGCTGCGCTATACTCCGCAATACCGTAAAACTACCTGAACAAATTGATATAAATACCTAATCAAAAACAGCGCTATGAACGAAAAACCGACCATTGATTTTGCTAGCATTTTTCAACAAGCGCCGATAGGTATGTGTGTTTCCCAGCATCGTATCATTCATGCCTGCAACCACGATCTCGCCAGAATGTTTGGTTACCGGCAGGAAGAACTGATTGGTCAGTCATTTCAGATTCTGTATCCCAGCCATGACGAGTTTGAAAGAACCGGCGCACGCATTACCCCAATCATGAATGCGAAAGGCTATTACTCTGACGAACGGATTATGAAACGTGCCAATCAGGAGTTATTCTGGTGTCACGTCTCAGGCCGAGGCCTGGCAAAAGACAATCCCCATGCGGCAGGCATCTGGACATTTGAAGACCTGAGTTCAAAACGCTCGGTCACCGCTGAACTGACCCCCAGAGAGCGAGAGATTGCAGCCCTGCTGGTCGAGGGTAAAACGAGCAAGCTCATCGCACGCCAGATCAGCTTAAGTCCGAGAACGGTGGAAATGCACCGGGCAAAATTAATGAAAAAATTTGCTGCCTCCACTTCCAGCGAACTGGTACATAAGCTACTGGGGATCATGTTGTAACATCACGCCGTTGATGTGTCTGGACATTAGCGCCGACGCCGCGTCATCGTCTTGAGCTCATTAAACTTCAGCCGGATCGGCTCCGGTAATGGTGTTGACTTTCCAGTCTTTACATCGACCCACACTACCTTTGCCCCACCCTCTGCATACAAAGAATAGCCGTCACCGACTGAACGCATTTCCTGTATGGTTTCAAAGCTGCTGCGCCCCAATGCTGCGATATAAGTGCAGACTTCCACCTGATCCGGATAAGTCAGAGGTTTTTTAAAGGTGCAATGAGCATTAACGATGACTGCACTGTTTCCCTGCATGTCTGGCGCGCATCCCATCATGGTCAGCCACTCAATACGAGCCTGCTCCATGTAACGGAAATAAATGGTGTTATTGACGTGGCTCATCGCATCCATATCACCCCAGCGAACCGGGATCGTGACGGTGTAAACCAACTTTTTATCGGCGAACTTCTCCCCGATCATTGCACACTCATTCCATCATCTGCCGCCACAATAGCGCCATTAATAAATCGCGACTCTTCCGCTGCCAACAGTAACAGCAAACCATCCAGATCTTCTGGCGTACCGACCCGTTTGCGGGGCAACATATCAATCAGTTTCTGGCCCTGTTCAGTATCAAAATATTCCTGATTAATTTCAGTTGAAATATACCCGGGGCAAATTGCATTAACATTGATACCGTATTTCCCCCACTCAACCGCCATTGCTTTGGTCATATGAACGACCGCAGCTTTACTCATGCAGTAAATCCCGATCTGTGGAAGCACCCGCAAGCCGGCAACTGAAGCGATATTAATGATCCGGTGTTGTTTGCGGACATCACCCTTATGCCGTGCAATCATACGTTTCGCCGCTTCCTGGGCAACAAAAAATGCGCCGCGTTGATTCGTATCCATCACATAAGCATAGTCGTCAGGCGTAACATCCACTAACCTTTGCGTAGTCGAGACGCCTGAGTTATTGATCAGGATATCAATCGGTCCTGCCTCTGTTTCAGCATGTGCGATCGCAGATTTAATACTGGAATAATCAGTAACATCCAGAGCGACGACATGCGCAGCACCGCCCTCAGCTTCAATCTCTGCACGCAACTCCTTGAGTCTGTCGATTCTTCGCGAAGCCAGTACCACCTGCGCCCCGGCCTGAGCCAGCACTTTGGCAAACCGAGCGCCCAGACCGCTCGACGCACCGGTAATCAACGCCACCTTACCCTCAAAGTTAACTTCTATTCCCATCTGTATCTCCGTCAGAATTTAGCGATGTGCCCATGTGCTTTAATCATCTAATCCATTATCATGACATAGCGGCAGGATAATGTTGCATTGATTTTTAACCCGAACGAATATTCCAGTTGGAATTCAATCGCTTTGATCATGCAACAGATGCGTTTGACCGGACGGTCTGCCATAATCCAGCCTGAATCTGCCTGTTCAGCAATTGATATCTTC
Source organism: Cognatundibacterium griseum (assembly GCF_014284195.1). Taxonomy (GTDB): domain Bacteria; phylum Pseudomonadota; class Gammaproteobacteria; order Burkholderiales; family Burkholderiaceae_D; genus Undibacterium; species Undibacterium griseum. The sequence goes on along the minus strand of NZ_JACOGC010000002.1, from coordinate 328,982 downwards.
ATCTAATTGGCTGCTTGCACATTGCCAGTTCCGCAGATAACATGCTGAAAATAATTTAGCACGTTCGTTCGAAAAATTTCAGAAAGCGATTACAGCCATGACACAAAACATTCTTGAACAGTACGGTCCCCGCGATGCGATGGAATACGATGTCGTTATCGTTGGCGGCGGTCCTGCTGGTCTGTCAGCCGCAATCAAATTAAAACAGATGGCAGCGGAAAAAGGCAACGAAGTCTCTGTCTGCGTTCTGGAAAAAGGCGGCGAGCTGGGCGCGCACATTCTTTCCGGAGCAGTTATGGATCCGCAGGCTATAACGGAATTGTTTCCGAACTGGAAGGAATTAGGTGCGCCGTTAAACACAGAAGTAAAAGAAGACCGTTTTCTTTTCTTAACAGAAACCAAAGCCTATAAAACACCAAACTGGATGTTGCCTGGTTGTTTTCAAAATCACGGTAATTACGTCATCTCGCTCGCCAATGTAGTTCGCTGGCTGGGTCAGCAGGCAGAATCACTGGGTGTCGAGATATTTCCGGGATTTGCTGCCGCAGAAATTCTCTATAACGACGATGGCTCGGTAAAAGGAGTCGCCACCGGTAATATGGGCGTGAATCGTGAAGGTGAACCTGGGCCAGCTTTCCAGCTCGGAATGGAATTACATGCCAAATATACCTTGTTTGCAGAAGGCGCCAGAGGCCATCTCGGCAAACAGCTAATCAGTCAGTTCGATCTGAACAAAGGTAAAGATCCACAGACCTACGGCATCGGGATTAAAGAGTTGTGGGAAATTGATCCGGCCAAGCACCAGCCTGGCCTGGTTATTCACTCTGCAGGATGGCCGCTTGACAGCAGCACTTATGGCGGCTCTTTTCTCTATCACCTGGAAAATAATCAGGTAGCTGTTGGCTATGTTGTCGGATTGGCCTACGAAAATCCATACTTATCTCCTTATGAAGAATTTCAGCGTTATAAAACGCATCCTGAAATCAGAAAATTCTTCGAAGGCGGCAAACGAATTGCTTATGGAGCACGTGCTATTACTGCTGGTGGCTTGCAATCCTTGCCTAAGCTCACTTTCCCGGGTGGAGCCTTAATTGGTTGTGATGCTGGCTTTCTGAATGCCAGCCGCATTAAAGGAAGCCACGCGGCTATCAAGACTGGCATGCTGGCAGCGGTTGCTGTATTTGATGCATTAGGTGACAACCGTCAGCATGATGAAGTGACTGCATACAGTACCGCTTTTGAAGCCTCGTGGTTACACGACGAACTGCACCGTGCCCGCAACTTTAAACCGTGGATGAGTAAAGGTCTGTATTTTGGCTCTCTGATGGTTGGAATTGATCAGATTGTTTTTGGTGGAAAAGCGCCATGGACGCTAAAACATACCCATGCTGACCATGAATGCCTGCGACCTGCCGCAGAATTTCAACCGATCGTCTACCCGAAACCTGATGGAAAATTGACGTTTGATAGGCTGTCTTCAGTATTTATTTCAAACACAAATCATGCTGAAGACCAGCCGATTCATCTGACTTTAAAAGACAGCAATACACCTGTGGCAATTAACCTGGCGAAATATGCCGGTCCCGAGTCACGTTATTGTCCAGCTGGAGTTTATGAGTTTATGAAAACCGACGATGGTCAGGATAAGTTGCAAATTAATGCGCAAAACTGCGTACATTGCAAGACCTGCGATATCAAAGACCCGACTCAAAACATCGTCTGGGTAACACCTGAAGGTGGTGGCGGACCAAACTATCCTAATATGTAAATGTAAAAAAGCCGCTGATATCAGCGGCTTTTTTTTAGTCTTGTAATTGTTTTACCAAGCTGAATTCAAAATTTTCTCCAGCCAGAATATTCCGATCACCGTTTTCACATCAGTGATTGTTCCATCCCGTACCCACTGCATCAATTCAGCAGAAGATGCACTAAAAGTTTCGAGAAATTCCTCATCATCCAGTGCCGCCGTTCCCTGAGTCAATTCTTCAGCAATATAAATTTCAAGATGTTCGTCTGAATACGCTATGGCATTATGAATTGTGCACAGATGCCGCCATTGAGCCGCACTATATCCTGTTTCTTCTTTGAGTTCCCGCTGTGCACAGATTAGGGGATCTTCACCGGGGTCAATTTTTCCGGCTGGAAACTCAATAAATACACGATTCAGAGGATAGCGGAATTGCCGCTCCATCAAAATGGTTCCATCGGATAACAAGGGGATAATAACGACAGCTCCTGGATGTCTGATGAACTCCCTTGATGCATTTTTGCCATCTGGCAAGGCAATAATATCTTTCTGGATATGCAGGAAATCACCCTCGTACACCAGTTCACCGTGGATTTTTGTTTCCCGTAAATGACGATCTGATAGAAGATCAGTCATGTCTTTTTCTCAGATAACGAAACACAAACCCCGGAAATGCCAGAACCAGAAACAGGCAAAACGTGACCGCATAAAATTCCCAGCCTTGCTGAAATCCATTTCCAGCATTTCTTTCCAACAGCATTCCAATGCCACCAACAACAAAATAAAGCGTCAACAACTCGAATGCCCTAAACCATAACGGCTTACGCAAAGAAAAACGCTGTACCGCAATGACTGCGAAACAGCGTTCGTTCATAAATGGCGTATTGGCAGCGAGCACTGCCAGTACTACCATCAGCCAGATTGAAGTTATGCTACTCAAAAAATTCAAGCCTCAGGATGCCAGCGTTTTAACAATTGCTTTTAAACATATGTTCATCAGGCCGCCTGGCATCAGACCCAACAGCAATACCGCTGCGCCATTCAGGCTTAATACAATGCGTACATCTGCACTTGGATTAATGACTGCATTATCCACAGCTTCATCAAAATACATCAGTTTTACAACGCGCAGATAATAGAAAGTACCGATCAGGGAGAACAAGACTGCAACAACAGCCAGCCAGATTTGTCCGGTTGCAACAACAGCTTGCAATACGGATAATTTTGCGTAAAAGCCCATCATCGGGGGAATACCTGCCAATGAGAACATGAGCAGCAGCATCACAAATGCAAACCAGGGGGAACGCTTATTCAGCCCTTTCAAGTCTTCCAGATTCTCAGCTTCAAACCCGGAACGCGCCATCAACATAATGACGCCAAACGTCCCCAGCGTCGTTAAAACATAGGTAATGCTGTAAAACATTGCAGAACTATATGCATCCGCTGCAAAACTCACATTGCCTTGAGCCACACCGGACAACATTCCCAGCAACATAAAACCCATCTGGGAAATTGTTGAATACGCCAGCATACGCTTCAGATTCGTCTGCGCAATAGCCGTCAGATTACCGATTGCCATCGAGAGGACGGCCAGCACAACCAGCATTTGCTGCCAGTCCACAGCCTGAGGAAATAAACCTTCAACCAATAAGCGGAAAGTAATCGCAAATGCCGCTAATTTTGGTGCGCCACCCAGTAACAGAGTGACTGCTGTTGGAGCACCCTGATACACGTCAGGAACCCACATATGGAATGGCACAACACCGAGTTTAAATGCCAGACCAGCCACCAAAAATACAATGCCAAACACCAGAATAGTTTTATTCGCGGCAGGAGAGGCCGCGACTTTGGCAACTTCTGCCAATTCCAATGACCCGGTTGCACCATACAACATAGAGATACCGTACAACATAAACCCGGATGCGAGGGCACCCAGGATAAAATACTTCATCGCAGCTTCTGTAGACACCGTATGGTCACGGCGCAATGCAACCAATGCATACAATGCTAAAGACATTAACTCCAGCCCGAGGTAAATAATCAGGAAATTATTTCCCGAAATCATAACCATCTGACCTAATAAAGAGAACAAGGCAAGAACGTAAAATTCCCCGCCCAGCTTACCATTGCTCATGCCACGATCAGCAACATATTGCCGGGAATAAACCAGTGTCATACCTACCGCAAGATAAGAAAATAACTTGAGAACCATCGACATCGGATCAGATACGAACATATTATGACTGACATATGTGGAAGTCCCCTCACTAGCCGTCATAACGGTCAATACCCCAGAAATACCTAATGTAATGATAGTCAGCACATAGGTCAGATTGCGTTTACTGTCTGCAATAAACATGTCAATCAGCAAGATGACACAGGTTGCCAGCAGCAAAAATATTTCAGGATAAAGTGGTGTGAAGTTCATATTATTCAGTTTACTAGCATTGATCTGCTGTTGCGCTATTCGATAAAAATGAGCAACGGTCTGCTTTCATTTGTTAAATCAGAGCGGTAACTTTGATGTTGCCACGTGTTTCAGAAGGTCTGTTACTGAGACTTGCATTGCGTCAGTAAACGGTGCCGGATACAAACCCATCGCAATAACTGCAATTGCTAAAACACCTAACATAAAGAACTCACGTTTGTTGATATCACTCAAATTCGCAACATGATCATTTGAAATTTGCCCGAACACAACCCGCTTAACCATCCATAAAGAATATGCCGCGCCAAAAATCAAAGCTGTTGCAGCAAGCATTCCTATCCAGAAATTGAATTTAACAGCGCCCAGAATCACCATAAATTCACCGACAAAACCTGATGTCGCAGGAAGCCCGCAGTTCGCCATCGAAAACAAAACGAATAAGGCTGCAAATTTAGGCATCTTGTTCACAACACCACCATAATCAGCAATCTGACGGGAATGAACTCGGTCATACAAAACGCCGATGCACAAGAACATGGCGCCGGAGATAAAACCGTGAGAAATCATCTGTACGATCGCACCCTGCACTGACATATCGTTAAACATGAAGAAACCGAGCGTCACGAACCCCATGTGTGCAATGGAAGAGTAAGCAACCAGTTTTTTCATATCTGCCTGAACCAATGCAACAAGTCCAATATAGATAACGGCAATCAACGACAAGGTAATCATAAAGCCGGCCATGTAATGGCTTGCATCAGGTGCAATCGGCAATGAGAAACGCAGAAAACCATAAGCGCCGAGCTTCAGCATAATGGCTGCCAGCACCACCGAGCCACCAGTTGGCGCCTCAACGTGCGCATCTGGTAACCATGTATGCACAGGCCACATTGGCACCTTCACAGCAAAAGCCATCAGGAACGCACAGAAAATCATAATCTGTGTTGAGAGTGGCAGCGGGAGTTTGTGCCAGGTCAGAATATCGAAAGAATGCCCCGACTTCAGATACAAATAAATAATAGCCACCAGGGTCAGTAATGATCCGAGCAAGGTGTAGAGGAAAAATTTAAACGCAGCATAGACGCGATTTGGACCACCCCAGATACCTACAATAATATACATAGGTATCAATGTTGCTTCAAAGAAAACGTAAAACAACATGCCATCCGTTGCACAGAACACCCCGATCATGAGCCCGGAAAGAATCAGAAATGCTCCCATATATTGGGCAACTTGTTTTTCAATGACTTCCCATGCGGCGATCACAACGATAACAGTGATGAATGCGGTCAGAGGAACCAGCCATAGAGAAATACCGTCAATACCGAGTGCATAAAAAATATTAAATTTTTCGATCCACCCATGCTTCTCAACAAACTGCATACCATGTGCAGCATTATCGAAGTTCAAAATTAAAGGGATAGTTACCAGAAAACTGGCGAAGGAGCCAATTAATGAAACTCCGCGCACCAAGCCAGGATTACTGTCTCGACCAAAAGCTAATACAAAGATACCGAACGCGATCGGGCACCAAATCGCCAGGCTGAGTAAAGAGGAGGTTGACTGCATCATGATTATATTTTTATGGCCGAGGTCACTTATTTAGCAAAAGGGAAAGGCATGAAATACACAAGAAATGCCAGCACACCCAAAATCATTACAAAAGCATAGTGATAGATATAACCACTCTGGAACAAACGAATTGCACGGGAGAACCAGGCTACAAGCTTAGCGCTTCCATTCACAATCAATCCATCAATCAGACCCTTATCACCAACATTCCATAAACCACCGCCGAGTACACGTGCACCACCGGCAAAGACGATTTCATTGAAACGGTCCATATAATACTTATTGTCGAGCAGGTTATAGATGATGCCGGCATTTTTCTTGATCCCTGCCGGAATAGCTGGTTTCACCATATAGAACACGTAAGAAACCACCACACCCGCCAATGCCAGCCAGAATGGCAGCGAAGTCAGCGCATGGATTGCCATTGGCACAGCACCGTGGAATTCCTCTTTGAGTGCCTCCATTGAATGATGCGCTTCGTCAACGAAGATCACCCCCTTAAAGAAGTCACCAAACAACATTGGTTCGATCGCAAAGAAACCAATAATCACTGAAGGAATCGCCAGCAAGATCAGTGGCAGGGTCACGACTAATGGAGACTCGTGTGGCTTTTGTCCCGGTGCCAGACCATGGTGGCCATGGTCATCTTCTTCGTCGTCATGGTGATCGTGATAATCGTGGTGCGCATGCGCTTTACCGAAACGTTCTTGTCCGTGAAATACCAGAAAGTACATACGGAAGGAGTAGAAAGCCGTTACGAACACACCGGCCAGCACGGCAAATTTGGCAAAACCAGAACCCGCCAGATGACTTTCCATCACCGCCTCAATGATGCTGTCTTTTGAATAGAAGCCAGAAAAGAAAGGTGTGCCAATCAATGCCAGCGAACCAAGCAACGACGTGATCCAGGTAATCGGCATGTATTTACGCAAACCACCCATGTTGCGAATATCCTGATCATGGTGCATGCCGATGATGACGGAACCGGCCGCCAGGAATAACAGCGCTTTGAAGAATGCATGTGTCATCAGGTGGAACACGGCAACGGAGTAGGCAGAAGCACCAAGAGCGACAGTCATGTAACCGAGCTGAGACAGTGTCGAATACGCGACCACGCGCTTGATGTCGTTCTGGATGATACCGAGGAAGCCCATGAACAGCGCGGTAATCGCACCGATCACCATAATGAAGGACAAGGCGGTATCGGACAATTCAAACAGCGGCGACATACGGGATACCATGAAGATACCGGCGGTCACCATGGTCGCCGCGTGAATCAGCGCAGAGATCGGGGTTGGACCTTCCATCGAATCAGGCAGCCACACATGCAGCGGAAATTGTGCAGATTTACCCATCGCGCCGATGAACAGACAGATACAAGCCACCGTAATCAGCATCCAGTCGGTACCTGGGAACATCAGCTTTGCCAGTTCTTCTTTTTTTGCGAAGACTTCCATGTAGTTCATGGAACCGGCATACGCTAACAACAGACCGATGCCCAGAATAAAGCCGAAGTCACCAACACGATTGACCAGGAAAGCTTTCATGTTGGCATAGATGGCAGTCGGTCTGGTGTACCAAAAACCGATCAGCAGATAAGAGACCAGGCCTACTGCTTCCCAACCGAAGAACAGTTGCAGGAAATTGTTGCTCATGACGAGCATCAACATGGAGAAGGTGAACAAGGAAATGTAGGAGAAGAAGCGGTTGTAACCTTCATCTTCTTCCATGTAGCCGATCGTGTAGATATGCACCATCAGCGAAACAAAAGTCACGACGCACATCATCATGGCGGTCAGATTATCGACCAGAAAACCAACTTCCAGTTTTAAACCAGCTACCTGCATCCATTGATACAAGGTAGCGTTATATACCGGTGCGCCATCTTTAAGCGCCATCAAGGTCATGAAAGAAATCACAAAAGCAATCAACACGCCAAGTATTGTTGCAGTATGTGAGACTTTTCGCCCCACGACGTTACCGAAAAATTTGGTGCCTAACAGGCCCGCAATGGCAGATCCTGCCAGGGGAGCCAGAGGTACAGCCAATAATAGTTGTGGGTTAAGTTGCCCCGCCATGATGACCCTTTTTAGCTTATTACTTTTTTTACATCACCAGCAATATACAGACTGACAATATGTCGCCAGCCTGCCGATTTTATCCTTTGAGTGCGTCCAGATCCTCGACATTGATCGTATCGAGATTACGGAACAACACAACAAGAATCGCCAGACCAATCGCTGACTCAGCAGCAGCAACAGTCAGAATAAAAAATACAAAAATCTGCCCTGCTGCATCGCCCAGATAATGGGAAAATGCGATGAAATTCATATTCACAGCTAATAGCATTAATTCGATTGCCATCAGCAGCACAATGATATTTTTGCGGTTCAGGAAAATACCTACGATAGAAATCGCGAATAAAATCGCCCCTAAAATCAAGTAATGTGTCAATGTCAACGCCATATCAGCTCTCCTGCTTGTCTGCTGTTGCGATTGAGTTACGCGCGGACTCAGCCTTCATGTTCACGATACGGATACGATCCGTGCTTTTCACTTTCACCGCCTGGGCGGGATCAACATATTTACTGTCCTTACGTTTCCGTAATGTCAGCGCTACTGCAGCAACAATTGCGAGCAGCAAAATCGCAGCAGCAACTTCAAATGCCAGTTGATAGTGAGTAAAAATCACGATACCAAGATTTTTAGTGTTACCGATTGTCTCGGCCGACGCAGGGATGTGATTTTCCGGACGTAAAAAACCTTTCCACAATACAGCAGACATCTCAAGAACAATCACCACGCCTACAGTCGCGGCCAACGGGAAGTGACTCCAGAAACCTGCGCGGAGTTTATCCAGATTGATATCGAGCATCATCACAACAAACAGGAACAGCACCATCACTGCGCCAACGTAGACCAGCACCAGTACGATTGCCAGGAATTCAGCTTTCAACAACAGCCAGATTCCCGCTGCGGTAAAGAAAGACAAAACCAGAAATAAAGCAGCATGTACGGGATTGCGCGCTGTAATCACCTGAGTCGCAGCAAGCACGAGAATTGCTGAGAAAACATAAAATAATGCGGTGGTAAATTCCATATCGAAATCGTTCCAATTAGCGGTAAGCGGCATCAGCAGCGCGTGCTGCTGCTATTTGAGGCTCGTAGCGATCGCCAACGGCCAGTAACATTTCTTTCGTAAAGTACAAGTCGCCTCGTTTCTCACCATGATACTCAAGCACATGCGTTTCAACGATCGAATCGACCGGGCATGACTCTTCGCAAAAACCGCAGAAAATACACTTAGTCAAATCAATGTCATAACGCGTAGTGCGGCGTGTGCCATCCGAACGCTGATCAGACTCAATCGTAATTGCCATTGCCGGGCAAACTGCTTCGCATAATTTGCAAGCAATGCAACGCTCTTCGCCATTTGGATAGCGGCGCAATGCATGCAAACCCCGGAAACGCGGAGACTGTGGCGTCTTCTCTTCAGGGAACTGGACAGTAATTTTGCGTGCGAACATATAGCGACCAGTCAGTGCCAGTCCCTTCAGCAGTTCACGCAGCATCAAGCTGCCAAAAAAATCCTTAATCGCTTCCATTTTTTCAGCCTTTTACTTCCAGATATTCCACGAGGTTTGCATCCATGCAGCCACGATCACCAAATACACCAAAGTCAGAGGGATAAACACTTTCCAGCCCAGACGCATGATCTGGTCATAACGGTAGCGTGGGAAAGATGCACGTGCCCAGATGAACAGCGATACCACGAAAAAGGTTTTCACACCCAGCCAGATCCAGCCAGGAATCCAGTTGAAAATAATAGAGTTCACCGGAGCAGACCATCCTCCGAGGAACATCAGCGATGCCATCGCGGAGATCAGGATCATGTTCGCGTATTCGGCGAGGAAGAACATCGCAAACGACATACCCGAATATTCCACCATGTGACCGGCAACAATTTCAGACTCGCCCTCAACCACGTCAAACGGGTGGCGGTTAGTTTCAGCAATACCGGAAATCACATACACAACGAACATCGGCAACAAAGGCAGCCAATTCCAGGACAGGAAATTCAATCCCATGCTTGCAAAATAACCTTTAGTCTGCGCATTGACGATATCGGTCAAATTCAGGCTGCCGGATACCATCAGCACGATCACCAGCACGAAGCCCATCGCGATTTCATACGAAATCATTTGCGCCGAAGCACGCATCGCACCGAGAAATGCGTATTTAGAATTGGATGCCCAGCCCGCAATAATGATGCCGTATACTTCCATTGAAGTGATCGCCATGATCAACAACAGTCCGGCATTAACGTTAGCCAAGACAGTTTCCGGACCGAACGGAACAACCGACCAGGCTGCCAATGCCGGCATGATCGTCATAATCGGTGCCAGGATAAACAAGACTTTATTTGCTTTAGCTGGTACGACGATCTCTTTCAACAGCAACTTCAAGGCATCAGCAATTGGTTGCAGCAATCCGGCAGGGCCAACGCGATTCGGGCCGAGGCGGATATGCATCCAGCCAATCATCTTACGTTCCCACAAAGTCAAATAGGCAACGCACCCCATCACAGGCAAAGTAATGCAGACAATCTTGATCAGCGTCCATACCAATGGCCAGAAATAACCGAGATATTGCTGACCTAAAGTGTTAATCGTGAGCAGCAAATTCATTACGCACGCTCCACAGTAATCGCACCGAACATACCGTCGAGATTGCTGGTCAATAGATGACCTGCAGCAACACGAACGACATTTTCTGGCAAAGTTTGATCAATCCCGACATGCAGTAAAACCGAGCCACCCTTGCTGACTTTCACCATATCACCAGCAACGACACCAATTTTCTGTGCATATTGCGTACTGATCCATGCCTGCGGAGTACGGGCATCAGCAGTTTTTTGCAGAGATTCGGCACGGCGCACGATTGCATCGGTTGCATAGATTGAGACATCAGCAACGCGCTCTAAACTGTTTGTCGTGTTTGTAACCAAAGCGGGTTGCAAATTACTGCGGTTATTCAACACGGCACTGATATCGAGTTTGCCCAGCACCTCGTCACGCACGGCCTCAGAGGTCTCGAAGTCAAAATTTTCCAGCCCCAGCAAATTGCCAAGCACGCGCAACACTTTCCATGCTGGACGAGTATCTCCCAAAGGCTTGACCACGCCATAGAAGCTTTGCGCCCGACCTTCGCAATTAACAAAAGTACCGGAAGTTTCAGTGAATGGTGAAACCGGCAGCAATACATCAGCGTATTCCGTGCCATGCTTGAACGGCGACATCACAACGACCATATCTGCTTGTGCCAAGGCTGCTTGTGCCTGCACAGGGTAAGCGGATTCAAGCGCAGGCTCCGCATGTAAAACGATGTAAGCTTTTTTCGCCTCGGAAAACATCGGTTTTGCATCTGTGGATGGAAACGCATTCGCAAGATAACCACCAACCGAATTCGCGGCCTCAGTCAGATAACCGAATTTCGCTTCTACTGCATTCGCAATCCATTCGGCAACTGCATGCAGCTTCGATGCCTCAGGGTGATATGAGGCAGTGTTACCAAGGAATACGCCTGCCTTGCCTGCGACCAGGCTCTCAGCAATCGCTGTCGCTGCAGCGCTTGCCTGAACGGCTTCCATGCCAGCAGGCACAGCGAGTTCTTTTTTAGCTGCAACTGCGACTGCCACTTCTGCGAGGAAACTCAGCCATTGAGCAGGAGCAAGAACAGATTTATTCGCCAGACGAATCAGCAGATCATCATCCGTTGCATTCAAAACGCTCAGTTTAGTACCCAACTTGACCGACTGACGCAGACGCGCAGCCAGTAAAGGATGGTCTTTACGGAGGAAAGACCCGACGATGAACACATTTTTCAATTGAGCGAATTCTGCAATCGATGTGCCCAGCCATGGTTTAACCTGGCCATCAAGCGCAAAATCGGACTGGCGCAAGCGGAAATCAACACAGTCAGAACCAAGGCCACGCACGACACGTTGCAGCAATGTGAGCTCTTCCAGAGTGGCGCTTGGCGCAGCCACACCTGCCACTGCATTTGCACCGTGCTCATGGCGAATATTACGCAAACCATGCGCTACGTATTCGAGCGCAGTCTGCCAATCAGTTTCCTGCCACTGGCCGCCCTGTTTGATCATCGGCTTGGTCAGACGCTGCTCGCTGTTCAGCCCTTCGTAAGAAAAACGATCTTTATCCGACAGCCAGCATTCGTTGACCTCTTCATTTTCCAACGGAACCACGCGCATGACTTTATTGTTCTTGACCTGAACGATCAGGTTGGAACCCAGGCCATCGTGTGCGCTGACCGATTTACGGCGCGACAATTCCCAGGTACGTGCGGAGTAGCGGAATGGCCTGGAAGTCAACGCACCGACCGGACACAGATCAATCATATTGCCGGACAATTCGGAATCGACGGTTTTGCCGACGAAAGAAGTAATTTCAGAGTGCTCACCACGGTTGAGCATGCCAAGTTCCATCACACCAGCGATTTCCTGGCCGAAGCGAACGCAGCGTGTGCAATGGATGCAACGGCTCATCTCCTCCATCGAGACCAGCGGGCCGACATCTTTATGGAATACGACTCGCTTTTCTTCCTGATAGCGGGATGCAGTGCCACCGTAGCCGACCGCCAGATCCTGCAACTGGCATTCGCCACCCTGATCGCAAATCGGGCAATCCAGCGGGTGGTTAATCAGCAAAAATTCCATCACGGCTTTTTGCGCCTTGACAGCCTTGTCGCTAGAGGAACGGACAATCATGCCCGGCGTCACCGGAGTGGCGCAGGCAGGTAATGGTTTCGGTGCTTTCTCAACCTCAACCAGGCACATGCGGCAGTTAGCCGCAATAGATAATTTTTTGTGGTAGCAAAAATGAGGGATGTAAGTGCCAAGCTTATTGGCAGCGTCCATCACCATACTGCCTTCCTGGACTTCGACTTTTTTGCCGTCTATTTCGATTTCAACCATGGTCTACTCTGAGTGTGCTAACCGAAGCTGGCTTACATGTAAGTGGGCACCAAGCAATGCTTATGCTCGATGTGATATTCAAATTCTTCGCGGAAGTTCTTGACGAATGCACGCACTGGCATTGCTGCCGCATCACCCAAAGCGCAAATTGTTTTGCCCTGAATGTTATCAGCGATGGCATTCAGCATATCGAGATCTTCTGGACGTCCTTGTCCGTGCTCAATACGGTGCACCATGCGATACAACCAGCCAGTTCCTTCACGGCAAGGTGTGCATTGTCCACAAGACTCTTCAAAATAAAAATATGATAAGCGCTCAAGGGATTTCACCATACAGCGCGTTTCATCCATCACAATCACAGCTCCGGAACCCAGCATGGAACCTGCTTTAGCAATGGAATCGTAATCAAGATCAGTATTCATCATGACGTCGCCGACAATCACCGGCGCGGAAGATCCACCTGGAATCACTGCCTTGATTTTTTTACCGCCACGCATACCGCCCGCCAGTTCCAGCAAGGTGGCAAATGGTGTCCCGAGAGGTATTTCGTAATTTCCAGGACGTTCCACGTCGCCGGAAATTGAGAAAATTTTTGTGCCGCCATTGTTCGGCTTACCAAGTGCAGCATAATTCTCACCACCCATCGCCAGGATAAATGGAACTGCTGCAAAAGTTTCAGTATTATTGATTGTGGTTGGCTTGCCGTATAAACCAAAACTGGCAGGGAATGGAGGCTTGAAACGTGGCTGGCCTTTTTTCCCTTCCAGGGATTCTAACAGTGCAGTTTCCTCACCGCAGATGTAGGCACCATAGCCATGAAATGCGTGCAACTGAAAATTGAACTCGGAGCCGGCAATATTATTACCTAACATCCCTGCAGCACGCGCTTCCTCAATCGCTTCTTCAAAACGATCATACTCAGCGAAAATCTCACCGTGGATATAGTTATAACCGACACTGATACCCATGGCATATGCACCAATCGCCATCCCCTCGATCAGGGCATGCGGATTGTAGCGAATAATATCCCGGTCTTTAAATGTGCCCGGCTCGCCTTCATCTGTATTACAGACCAGATATTTCTGCCCCGGAAACTGGCGAGGCATGAAACTCCATTTCAATCCAGTCGGAAAACCCGCACCACCACGTCCACGCAATGAAGATGCTTTTAGCTCGGCAATCACTTGCTCAGGCGGGATTTTTTCGGACAGAATGCGCTTTAAAGATTCGTACCCACCACGGGCCACGTAATCTTGCAGATGCCAGTTTTTACCATCCAAGCCTGCCAGAATTAAAGGCTTAATATGGCGATTATGCAGACTCGTCATTATTTACCTGCCTCTTTCAACTCATTGACAAGACTGTCAATTTTCTCATTCGACATGAAGCTGCACATACGCTTATTATTCACCAGCATCACGGGAGCATCACCGCAAGCGCCCATGCACTCGCCCTCAACCAGGGTGAAATGCCCATCAGCTGTAGTTTCTTTGTAATCAATACCTAATTTTTGTTTCAGATGATGTGCTGCACGCTCACCACCGGACAAGGCGCAAGGAAGATTCGTGCAAACTGAAATTTTGAATTTTCCAACCGGCTTTGTGCTGTACATATTGTAGAAGGTCGCGACCTCCTGAACTGCAACGGCAGGCATTCCGATATAGTCTGCCAGAGTCTGCATGACCTCCGGGGAAACCCAGCCAGTCTCATCCTGAGCAATAGCCAAAGCAGCCATGACAGCAGATTGCCGCTGGTCTGCCGGAAACTTTGCCAGTTCACGATCAATTTTTTTAAATGCCTGCTCTGATAACACCATAGCCAATGCCTCGAATCGACGCGAAATCACGTCTTTATCTATCAATTTCACCAAATACAATATCCTGAGTACCGATGATGGTGACAGCATCGGCAATCATATGACCTTTTGCCATCTCATCCAGACCTTGCAGATGCGCGTACCCAGGTGCACGGATTTTTAAACGGTAAGGCTTATTCGCACCATCCGACATCAGATAAATACCAAACTCACCTTTAGGGTGCTCAACAGCAGCGTACGCCTCACCCGCCGGAACATGGAAGCCTTCCGAGAACAGCTTGAAGTGGTGAATCAGCTCTTCCATATTGGACTTCATGTTGACACGATGAGGCGGCGAAACCTTATGGTTACCGCTGATCACCGGCCCCTGATTATTTCTCAGCCATTCGACGCATTGCTGGATAATCCGGTTCGATTGACGCATCTCTTCAACCCGCACCAGATAACGGTCATAACTGTCGCCATTGACGCCAACCGGGATATCAAAATCGAGCAAGTCATAAACTTCGTAAGGCTGCTTTTTACGCAAGTCCCATTCAACCCCCGATCCACGCAACATAGGGCCAGTAAAACCCATTGCCTTGGCACGCTCAGGAGAAACAACACCGATACCAACCAGACGCTGCTTCCAGATACGATTGTCGGTCAGCAGGGTTTCGTATTCATCTACGTAACCCGGGAAACGGTTTGTGAAGTCTTCAATGAAATCGAGTAAAGAACCCTGGCGATTCTCATTCATCTGCCGCATTGCCTTTTCATTCTTCAAGGCAGACGTTGTGAACTGTGGCATTTGCTCAGGCAAATCACGATAAACACCACCAGGGCGATAATATGCAGCATGCAGACGGGCACCTGAAACTGCCTCGTAGCAATCCATCAGATCTTCGCGCTCGCGGAAAGCATACAAAAACACAGCCATCGCACCAACGTCAAGCGCATGCGCACCGATCCAAAGCAAGTGATTCAGCAACCGCGTAATCTCATCAAACATCACACGGATATACTGAGCACGCAATGGAACTTCTAACCCCAGCATCTTTTCAATAGCCATGACATAAGCATGCTCATTAGCCATCATTGATACATAATCCAGACGATCCATGTAAGGCACGGACTGCAGGAAAGTTTTCTGTTCAGCCAGTTTCTCAGTCGCACGATGAAGCAGACCAATGTGCGGATCGGCACGCTGAATAACTTCACCATCAAGCTCCAGAACCAGGCGCAAAACGCCGTGAGCAGCAGGATGTTGAGGCCCAAAGTTGAGCGTATAGTTCTTTATCTCAGCCATTATTTCATCCCGTAATTTTCTTCACGGATAACACGTGGTGTATTTTCGCGCGGCTCAACCGTGACCGGCTGATACACAACACGCTTCTGATCAGCGTCATATCGCATCTCAACATAACCAGAAACAGGGAAATCCTTACGGAAAGGGTGTCCAATGAAGCCATAATCCGTCAGAATCCGACGCAAATCGCTATGACCATCAAACAAAATACCGAAGAGATCAAATGCCTCACGCTCATACCAGTTTGCCGCATTCCAGACATCACAAACAGACGGAACCAACGGCATGTCATCATCAGCAGCAAAAACCCTGACACGCAAACGCCAGTTATGCTCAATCGATAACAAATGGGATACAACCGCAAAGCGGGCACCCTCCCAAGAACCATCACCATATGAGGAATAATCAACACCACAAAGGTCAATCAGCTCTTCGAAACGGGTATCCGAATGATCGCGCAGGTCACGCATAACCGACAAATAGTCAGTATGAGCAACAACAATAGTCAGCTCACCCAATGCATTCTTCGACTCAAGAATACGATCACCCAAGACTGACGCCACCGCTGCCTCAAGCTTCTCTAATTTGGTTGTCATAATAAAAGGCTACCCTAACAATCTGACGATCAGCGCGCGATAGTATTCGTACGTTTAATCTTATTCTGCAACTGAATCACGCCATAAATGAGCGCTTCAGCTGTCGGCGGACATCCCGGCACATAAATATCAACCGGAACAATCCGGTCGCAACCACGCACAACCGAATACGAGTAATGATAATAACCACCGCCATTCGCACATGATCCCATGGAGATCACCCAGCGCGGCTCAGCCATCTGGTCATAAACTTTACGCAAAGCAGGCGCCATTTTATTACACAGAGTTCCCGCAACAATCATGACATCAGACTGCCGAGGCGAGGGACGAAACACCACGCCAAACCGGTCAAGATCATAACGAGATGCACCCGCATGCATCATCTCGACTGCGCAACATGCCAAACCAAAAGTCATTGGCCACATTGACCCGGTACGCGTCCAGTTAATCAGCTTATCAGCAGTCGTAGTAACAAAACCTTCGCTCAATACACCTTCAATAGCCATAATCAATCACTCCCAATCCAGAGCGCCTTTTTTCCAGATGTACCAAAAACCAACCGCAAATTCGAGCACAAAGCCCAGCATGATCAAGAAACCAGACCATCCCAGATCGCGCATCGCAACGCCCCAGGGAAAGAAAAATGCCGTCTCAAGATCAAACAAGATAAACAGAATCGCAATCAAATAATAGCGAACATCAAACTTCATACGCGCATCTTCAAATGCCTCGAAGCCACACTCATATGCAGATGTTTTTTGAGAATCCGGTTTATACGGAGCAAGAATCCGCCCCAGCAATTGCGGCACCACACCAACTCCGATGCCAACCAGAATAAAGAGAAGAACTGGGAAATAATTTTCGAGGTTCACGTTAGGCTACCTGTAATTGAACGCCATATGAAGCACACTGTTTACTCCTGATTTACATTCACGATAAACAGCCACTTCCTCGACCAAGCCATAAAATTTTTGGCTTATTTTTTTGGTGCCGACGACGAGACTCGAACTCGTACAGCTTTCGCCACTACCCCCTCAAGATAGCGTGTCTACCAATTTCACCACGTCGGCATAAGCCCGATATTCTACTATGTCTAACCTCATTGTTCAACGCACAATTGCGGATATCCAATATTTTTTTACCGGGCAATAAATTTATTTTGGAATCTGATTTATCGAAGCACCTGATTCAACCGGAGCAGATGCAGGAGCCGCAACCGTTGTTGCAGGCTTGGCGGAAACCGGCAAATTATCCATGACACCACCCGCCGCTTTTTTACCAGAGCCGACCACACCCAGCGCAAGAGTTGCACCGAAAAAGATTACTGCTGCCACACCTGTGGAACGAGACAAAAAATTTGAAGAACCAGTTGCCCCAAACAAGCTGCCAGAGGCACCAGAACCAAACGAAGCCCCCATGTCCGCACCCTTACCGTGCTGCAACAAAACCAGACCAACAATTGCCAGAGCAGACAAAACCTGAACAACAACTATCAAAGTAAAAAAAGCTTGCATTCCAACACCTAAAAATTTAATCAATCAAAAGAAAACAGCATCAGTCAGACTGCCGCAACAATCGCCAGAAAATCCGCAGACTTCAATGCAGCGCCGCCAATCAGCCCGCCATCAATATCCGCCATACGCAACAGCTCGGCAGCATTATCGGGCTTCATACTGCCACCATACAAAATACGCACAATATTTGCAGCAGCAACATCCCTGACGGCTATCTGCTGACGCAAAAATGCATGAACATCCTGAGCCATCTGCGGTGTCGCAGTTTTCCCTGTACCGATTGCCCACACCGGCTCGTAGGCAATAACGAGACGCGACAACTGCCCCGCATCCAAAACATCCAGCACAGCACGCAACTGCCCTGCAACCACAGAATTCGTCTGCCCACTTTCACGCTGCTCAAGCGTTTCTCCGACACACAGAACAGGCGTCAGATTATTAGCAAACGCCTGCAACACCTTCTGCGCCGTCAATTCATCAGATTCTGCATGATATGCGCGCCGCTCAGAATGGCCGATGATCACATACCGGCAAGCGCAGTCTGCCAGCATTGCCGCCGACACTTCGCCAGTAAAAGCCCCCTGCGGGTGAGCGGATACATCCTGCGCGCCCCAGGCAACAGCACTTTTCGCCAGCATTTCGGCGCACTGAGACAGATATGGCGCAGGCGCGCACACCAAAATGTCGCATGCAGGAGTATTCGATATTCCCGCTAAAATTTCTGAAAGAAGTAAACGGTTTGCGGCAAAGCTGCCGTTCATTTTCCAGTTACCAGCAATAAGTTTGCGTCGCATAGTAAGCCAAATGTAAATAACCGTCTATTGTATCGCGCCGCACAGGAGACGGTCAAACAAGGAGACAATATACCAACACCGACACGAACGACAATCGACACCCGATAAATGAACCTCACATCAAAGGAAAAACGGACTCATCCCTTCATACCGGACTGACCTGCAGCATAATTTTTCCGATATGCGCACCCTCTTCCATCATTTTGTGCGCCAGATCAGCACGCTCCAACGGAAAAACATGATGAATGACAGGCACAATCTCCTTTTTTTCAAGCAAAGGCCAGACCCGGGACTGCAATTGAGCAGCAATGGCAGCCTTGAAAGCAGGAGGACGTGGGCGCAACGTAGAACCGGTAATTGTCAATCTTCTCCTCAAAACCTGTCCCAGATCAACTTGCGCAGTAGAGCCGCCCAATAGCGCGATAATCACCAGCCGCCCATCATCCGCAAGACAATCAACTTCCTGGGGAACATAGCTCCCGGCAACCATGTCCAGGATAACGTCAACCCCCTTGCCGGCCGTCAACTCTTTCACCACCTCCGGAAATTTCTCAGTTTTATAATTAATCGCACGCTCCGCCCCCAGTTTTTCAGCGGCACGGCATTTTTCATCATTTCCTGCAGTCACAAACACCCGGTGCCCCATTGCTTTTGCAATCTGAATGGCAACAACACCGATGCCGGAAGTCCCACCCTGAACCAGCAAAGTTTGTCCCGGCGCAAGTCCTGCACGATCAAACACATTACTCCAGACAGTGAAATAAGTTTCCGGCAGCGATGCCGCCTCAAGCAAACTCAAACCATCAGGTATCCGCAGACATTGCTCTAATGGAGCGACGCAATACTCTGCATATCCACCACCCTGCACCAGTGCACAAACACGGCTACCCAATTCAAACCCGGAACCCTCCAGGTCTCCGCCAACAATCTCACCCGACACCTCCAGTCCGGGAATATCCGAGGCACCAGCAGGGACCGGGTAAAATCCAAGCCGCTGCAAAACGTCAGGCCTGTTGACACCGGCTGCATGCACCCTGATCAAGACCTCTCCAGGTCGATGGACTGGGATATCCCGCTCACACAGACGTAACATTTCTGGTGCTCCGTAAGCACTGATTTCGATCGCCCGCATGATGGCCTCCTGAGAAAAAACGACATTTTATGTTAATAAAAAAAAGCCCGCGCAATGCGCAGGCTTTTCATCCGAAATACGGAATAATGCTTATTGCTGCTGTTGTTGCTGCTGACCTTCACCATCCGTCAATGCAGCCTTCATCGACAATTTAAAGCGACCACGATCATCGGTCTCCAATACCTTGACCCGAACCTGCTGACCTTCCTTCAGGTAATCAGCAACGGCATTGACGCGCTCGTTAGCAATCTGGCTGATATGCAGCAAACCATCCTTACCAGGCATGATCTGCACGATGGCACCGAAGTCCAGCAATTTCAGTACTGTTCCCTCGTAAATCTTGCCAACCTCAACCTCAGCAGTCAGCTCTTCGATACGGCGCTTCGCTTCCTGACCTGCAGCAGCATCAACAGAGGCAATTGTAACCACACCCTCATCGCTGATATCAATCTGAGTACCGGTTTCTTCAGTCAGTGCACGGATAACAGCGCCACCCTTACCAATCACATCGCGGATTTTTTCCGGATTGATCTTGATCGTAATCAGGCGTGGTGCAAAGTCAGACAATTCAGTGCGAACAACTGGGACAGCCTCCTGCATTTTACCGAGAATATGAACGCGGCCTTCTTTAGCTTGCGCCAGAGCAACCTGCATAATTTCCTTGGTAATCCCCTGAATCTTGATATCCATCTGCAAGGCGGTAATACCTTGGGCAGTACCGGCAACCTTAAAGTCCATATCCCCCAGATGATCTTCATCACCCAGAATATCCGTCAGGACAGCAAACTTATTGCCTTCCTTGATAAGACCCATAGCAATACCAGCCACATGCGCCTTCATCGGCACACCGGCATCCATCAATGCCAGACAGCCACCGCAAACAGACGCCATGGATGAAGAACCGTTGGATTCGGTAATCTCAGAAACCAGACGAACGGAGTAACTGAATTCATCAGCTTCAGGCAAAGCAGCCTGAAGTGCACGCTTAGCCAGACGGCCATGACCGATTTCGCGACGCTTCGGTGTGCCAACACGACCAGTCTCACCGGTAGCGAAAGGTGGCATATTGTAGTGCAGCATGAAGCGGTCAGAATATTCACCCATCAGAGCATCAATCTTCTGCTCATCCCGAGCCGTACCCAGAGTCGCAATGACCAACGCCTGAGTTTCACCACGGGTGAACAGTGCAGTACCATGCGTGCGTGGCAACACGCCAGTACGGATCGTAATCGGACGCACGGTACGCGTGTCGCGACCATCAATACGTGGCTCACCTTCGAGAATCTGCGACCGGACAATTTTCGACTCCAGATCAAACAGAATATTTCCAACTTCAGCGCTATCAGGTGCAGCCACGCCCTGCGCAGCAGCCTGTTCAGCCAACACCGCACTGACAGTACCCGCTGCCGCCTTCAGTTGCTCAGTACGGGCCTGCTTTTCTTTTGTCTGGTAAGCAGCTCGCAACAGTGGCTCGGCGACTGCAGTCACAGCAGAAATCAGCGCTTCATTTTTCGGCGCTGGCGACCATTCCACTTCAGGTTTGCCGCCATCACGGACCAGATCATGAATGGCATCAATCACGGTCTTCATCTGCTCATGACCAAACACTACCGCACCCAGCATAATTTCTTCCGACAGCTGCTGCGCCTCCGATTCAACCATCAATACGGCAGCTTCGGTACCGGCAACCACCAGATCCATTTGGGAAGATTTCAACTGTGTCGCTGTCGGATTCAGGACATACTGTCCGTCAATATAGCCGACACGGGCCGCACCTACCGGGCCGTTAAACGGAATTCCGGACAAGCAGATCGCCGCCGAGGCACCGATCATGGAAGCGATATCCGGATCAATTTCAGGATTAACCGACAAAACATGCACGATCACCTGCACTTCGTTCAAATATCCCTCAGGAAATAACGGACGGATCGGACGATCGATCAGGCGTGACGTCAGCGTTTCCTTCTCTGAAGGACGTCCTTCACGTTTGAAAAAACCGCCTGGAATACGGCCAGCTGCATAGCTTTTTTCCATGTAGTCAACAGTCAGAGGGAAGAAATCCTGACCAGACTTAGCATCTTTTTTAGCAACAACTGTTGCCAATACAACGGTATCGTCAATCGACACCAGTACAGCACCAGAAGCCTGGCGTGCGATTTCTCCAGTTTCCAGCGTGACTGTATGCTGACCATATTGGAAGGTTTTGGTAACTTTATTAAACACAATGTGTCCTTTCTATTTTGCCGACAGATTTTCAGGCGCTGTCGTTCACCTCACCACAAGCAATCCTGCTGGATCGCTTTTTTGCCGATTTTCAGCGGATTTGCCGAAAATTTTGCCAAAATCAATAACGCTCAGATAAGCAAAAAGCCTGCGACAGAAAACTGACGCAGGCTTTTTACTATAAATTTTTTGCCAGGTTCAGCAAGAATTACTTACGCAGACCAAGCTTTTCGATCAGAGCGCGATAGCGGTTCAGATCTTTTGCTTTCAAGTAAGACAACAGGCTCTTACGACGGTTAACCATCATAATCAAACCACGGCGGGAATGATGATCTTTGGCGTGCGCCTTGAAGTGACCATTCAGGTCGTTAATACGCGCTGTCAGCAGGGCAACCTGAACTTCCGGAGAACCGGTGTCGTTCTGACCACGGGCATTGTCCGCAACAATCGCGGCTTTTGTATTTTTTTCGATAGACATTTTTTTCCTTTACATGCGATAGCAAGAGTCAGAAGCCTCAGCAGCAACCTTCACTATCGTGAAATAAAATCCCGCCGGAATGACGGGACCCGAGATCATAACATGAAAAATCAAACCAGATCAAATTTGCGGGTTCAGTTTCTCAGCTTTAGATTCCAGCTTATTCAATGCAGACAGATAGGCTTTGGCCGAAGCGACCACGATATCCGGATCAGCACCAACGCCATTCACGATCCGGCCGGATTTAGATAAGCGCATCGTCACCTCACCCTGGGATTGCGTTCCTGTGGTGATCGCATTGACGGAAAACAGCAATAACTCAGCACCACTGCTCACACGCGATTCAATCGCGTTCACAATCGCATCTACGGGACCATTACCGTTAGCCTCGCAACTGACTTCTTCCCCTTCCATGGAAAAAACCACTTTAGCGGCCGGCAATTCTCCGGTTTCAGAACGTTGCGCCAATGATACGAAATGGAACACATCACTTCCGCTGGCCTGCTCTTCGTCGGAAACCAGCGCCAGAATATCTTCATCAAAAATCTCAGATTTACGGTCTGCCAGTTCTTTGAATCTCGCAAAAGCTGCGTTTACCTCAGATTCAGAATCCAGCGCAATCCCCAACTCCTCCAGACGCTGTTTAAAGGCATTCCGGCCGGATAATTTACCCAAAACGATCTTATTCGCACTCCAGCCCACGTCTTCAGCCCGCATAATTTCATAGGTATCGCGCGCCTTGAGAATACCGTCCTGATGAATTCCGGACGCATGGGCAAACGCATTTGCACCGACCACTGCCTTATTTGGCTGAACCGCAAAGCCCGTGATCTGGGAAACCAGTTTTGATGCCGGCACGATCTGCGTGGCATCAATTCCCAATTCCAGATTAAAGTAATCTTTACGGGTACGGACCGCCATCACAATTTCTTCCAATGCGGTATTGCCGGCCCGCTCACCCAAACCGTTAATGGTGCACTCGACCTGACGCGCACCACCGATCATCACACCTGCCAGAGAGTTGGCAACTGCCATTCCCAGGTCGTTATGGCAATGCACAGACCAGATTGCCTTGTCGGAGTTCGGAATCCGCTCGCGCAAAGTCTTGAGCATATTTCCGTATAACTCTGGCACACCATATCCGACGGTGTCGGCAAAGTTAATGGTTGTTGCACCCTCTTTAATCACCGCCTCAATCACCCGGCACAGAAAATCCATCTCGGAACGGCTGCCATCTTCGGGACTGAATTCAACATCATCGGTAAAATTCCGGGCAAAGCGGACTGCCTGAATCGCCTGCTCCAATACCTGATCAGGACTCATGCGCAGTTTTTTTTCCATATGCAACGGGGAGGTTGCGATGAACGTATGGATACGCTTTCGTTGCGCCGCCTGTAAAGCCTCCGCAGCCCTTGCGATATCACGGTCATTTGCCCGTGACAGCGAGCAGATTGTGGAGTCCTTGATCGTTGCCGCAATCGCTTTGATCGCCTCAAAATCACCCGGAGAGGCGGCTGCAAAACCAGCTTCAATCACATCCACTTTCAGGCGCTCCAGCTGTTTCGCAATCCTGATTTTCTCGTCCTTGGTCATGGACGCGCCCGGAGACTGCTCGCCGTCACGCAATGTAGTATCAAATATGATGAGTTTATCTGCCATGATTTTCTCCTGAAGTTATTTGCCGAAACTGAACGTGCTGAGTGAAAAATTCTGAATATTCCCGGGCCAGCCCTTGCAAGACGCACACGGGTGGGGAGACTACTCGAATTGTGGGAATGGGGAATTTAGCGCGTTACCGCACTAGCAGGAAAGCCAATAGCACTAGCAGACGAGACATGTCTGCTGAAGATGCTGCACGGATGGTATTGGCTGTAAAGTTCATGCTCATGACTATAAGCGCGAACACGGAAAAGTGCAAGATTTTATGGCAGCAAATTCTGAATTAAATGCTGATAAAAAAAGAAAAGCCACGCAGTGTTCGGCACTACGTGGCATAGCATCAGAAAAAACAGAATTTTATTTTTTCTGATGCCCCTCTTCACTCGTCTGGATAATGCTGACCGGACGTCCTTTTCGCCAACGCCATAACAGAACGACATAACCGGATAGACCGTACAGAACAAACAATCCAAACAATACCTTAGGCGGATCACTGACCACGATCACATACACCAGCATCACCAGCAACGGTGCCATAAAAGGGACACTCTTTTTAAGATTAATGTCTTTGAAACTGTAAAATGGAACATTCGTCACCATCGTCAGCCCGGCAAACAGTGTAATACTCCAGGCACTCCAGCGCAGTTCAGATCCTGCAAAATGTAAATCGTCCATCAGCAACACAAATCCAGCGACCAGGGCTGCGGCAGCCGGACTGGGCAATCCCTGAAAATAACGTTTATCGACAATACTGATATTGGTATTAAACCGTGCCAGACGCAACGCCGCACCGGCACAATAAATAAACGCAGCCAGCCATCCCAGTTTATCCATGCCACGCAACGACCACTCATACACGACCAATGCCGGCGCCGCGCCAAAAGAAATCATATCTGACAAACTATCGTATTGCGCGCCAAACTCACTTTGTGTATTCGTCATACGCGCCACGCGGCCATCAAGACTGTCCAGCACCATCGCAATAAAAATTGCCAGTGCGGACTGGGAAAAACGCTGATCCATCGCCATCACAATCGCATAAAAGCCGCAGAAAAGTGCAGCGGTAGTGAATGCATTGGGTAATAGATAAATCCCGCGTGCACGCTTTACCGGCTGATCCGGCAAAACCTTTCCGTCAGGGTCCACGCGCAAATGCGGTTTGCGCACACCTTTCGGAAAAAGTTTGAAACTGCCTTTAGGCTGACGTCGGTTAAAAGATGGCATGCGGATACACTCAATAAAAACAGCCCGAACGTGTCGGGCAAAAAGCAACATTAGCGAGGAAGTATAACCGTGTTTAGATTATTGGAAAACAAACGCCGGCTGGAAAACGATTACCTGAAATGTACTTTCCCAGTGACACGGATTGTTAATGCGGTGATCCCCGGTTCAAAACTTGGCTCACTCACCGTCGCCTCCGCCCGCGAAGCCCTAAGCATCACCGGAGCTGCCGCATAACGCTGGATTTCATTCGCCGCTCCATCAAAATCCAGAGAATCAATCACCACGTCGCTCGTTTGCTTTCCAATTGTTTCGGTAATCGCACCGAGTTTCTCGGAGAAGTTCCGGTAGCCTGCCTGAATTCTTTCTTTCTCAGCCCGGGCAATCGCCGCGTCCGACAAACCGAACTGAATTCCATTCAATGCCATGATTTTCTGGGCAGCAGCAGCGGTGGCTGGCAACTGTTTTAAATTCGCTGTCCTGACTTCCAGATATTGTCCGGTACGCCACCCTGTCAGCACACGCTTACGCGGCTGCCCGGCCGGCGTTGCCGCATCCTCGCTGTAAACCGGATAACTGTAATAGCCTTTCGTCGACAGCAATGCCTGCGGATCTTCCTTGCGGATTGTTTCCGTACCAGCTTTCATTTTCTGGTTGACCCGCAATGCCGCTGCAGCCTTGTCTTTATCCTGCTCTTCGACAAAGAAACTGACCGTCGCCTGATCATTGTCTATTTTCAGCTCTGCACTACCCGTCACCGTCACTACGGCACCAGTCAGGTTTTGTCCGAACACGGGAAATGCAAACAGCAGGCTACCCGTCAATAAAATCATTTTTTTCATCACTGACTCCTGATACGGTGAATAGAATTTTTAATCAGACAATGATTTCCAGGCAAAGTTGCATGGGATATTTGTTGCTCATACAGACAATTTCAGAGCATATCGGCAATTCAGTCATGCATTCAGCTCATTAAAGCCTGTCTCCTAGTGCCTACCCCTTAGTAACAATCAAATAAAAAACCGCCCGTATAGGGCGGTTTTTTTACAAAACACATATCGCAGGAACTGATCAGTTCTTGGATTGATCCACCAGTTTGTTTTTAGCAATCCAGGGCATCATTGCGCGCAATTTAGCACCGACCTCTTCGATCTGGTGTTCAGCAGTCAGACGACGACGGGAGATCAGCGTAGGAGCGCCAGCCTTGTTTTCAAGAATAAAGCTTTTTGCATATTCGCCAGTCTGAATGTCTTTCAGGCATTGGCGCATCGCATTTTTGGTGTCTTCAGTCACGACACGTGGACCGGTCACATATTCACCGTATTCTGCATTATTGGAGATTGAATAATTCATGTTGGCGATACCGCCTTCATAAATCAGATCAACGATCAGCTTCAGTTCATGCAGGCATTCGAAGTAGGCCATTTCAGGCGCATAACCGGCTTCAACCAGTGTCTCGAAACCAGCTTTGATCAGCTCAACTGTACCGCCGCACAGAACTGCCTGCTCACCAAACAGATCAGTCTCAGTTTCTTCGCGGAAGTTGGTTTCGATAATGCCAGCGCGGCCACCGCCATTTGCCATCGCGTAGGACAAAGCGATATCACGTGCAGAACCGGATTTGTCCTGATACACAGCGATCAGATGAGGCACGCCACCACCCTGTGTGTAAGTGCCGCGTACAGTATGACCAGGGGCCTTAGGCGCAATCATGATAACGTCCAGGTCAGCACGGGGAACAACCTGACCATAATGCACGTTGAAACCATGCGCAAATGCCAGCACTGCGCCTTGCTTGGCGTGCGGAGCAACGTTTTCATTGTAGACCTGAGCGATATTTTCATCTGGCAGCAAAATCATGATGACGTCAGCTGCTTTCACCGCTTCATTGACTTCAGCGACATTCAGACCAGCATTTTTTGCCTTATCCCAGGAAGCACCGCCTTTACGCAGAGCGACGGTCACTTTACAACCGGAATCGTTGAGGTTTTGCGCGTGAGCATGCCCCTGTGAGCCATAGCCGATGATGGTGACATTTTTGCCTTTGATCAGGGAGAGATCACAATCTTTATCGTAAAAAACTTTCATTTTATATCCTGTCCGTTAAATAATTTATTTGAATTCATTCTGATAATTTTTGTTGGCTGGCAATTGCTGCATCGTTGTTTGCCAGAGCCAGCCCGGCACTGCTTACACCTTCAGGATGCGCTCACCACGCCCGATGCCAGAACCACCGGTTCTGACTGTTTCGAGAATTGCAGTACGATCGATCGAGTCAATAAAAGCATCCAGTTTGCTCTTGTTGCCTGTCAATTCGATGGTGTAGGTTTTTTCGGTGACGTCAATGATGCGACCGCGGAAAATATCTGCCGTGCGCTTCATTTCCTCACGCTCCTTGCCTACTGCCCTGACCTTGATCAGCATCAGCTCCCGTTCGATATGAGAGCCTTCAGTCAGATCAACCACTTTCACTACCTCAATCAGGCGATTCAGGTGTTTTGTGATCTGTTCAATGATGTCGTCGGAACCGGAGGTCACGATCGTCATGCGGGACAGTGTTGCATCTTCGGTCGGTGCAACCGTCAGAGTCTCAATGTTATAGCCTCGCGCAGAAAACAAACCGACTACACGCGACAGAGCGCCAGCCTCATTTTCAAGGAGAATGGAAATAATATGTCTCATCACAGATCCTCCGAACCGAGCAGCATTTCAGTCAGACCTTTTCCTGCCTTCACCATCGGCCAGACGTTTTCGGTCTGATCGGTAATAAAGTTCATGAATACCAGCCGATCTTTCATACCGAAAGCCTCACGGACAGCACCATCCACATCAGCAGGATTTTCGATTTTCATGCCAACATGACCGTAAGCCTCAACCAGCTTGGTGAAGTCAGGCAAGGAATCCATGTACGATTCCGAATAACGTGAACCATAATCAATCTGCTGCCACTGCCGCACCATGCCGAGAAAGCGGTTATTCAGCAAAATAATTTTCGGTGTCAGATGATACTGTTTGCAGGTTGCCAGCTCCTGGATACACATCTGGATTGAAGCCTCACCGGTAATGCAGGCTACGGTCGCGCCGGGATTTGCCATCTGCACACCCATGGCATACGGCAAACCGACGCCCATGGTTCCAAGTCCACCAGAATTGATCCAGCGGCGTGGTTTATCGAAGCGATAGTATTGCGCTGCCCACATCTGGTGCTGACCAACGTCAGAAGTCACGAATGCGTCGCCGCGCGTCACCTCCCAGACTTTTTCGACAACAGACTGTGGTTTGATCACATCGTCCGACAAGCTGTATTTCAGGCACTCGCGTCCGCGCCATTCGTTGATCTGCTTCCACCAGGCAGCAAGCGCCTTCTGATCTGGCCGAGTTTCAACAGAATTCAGCTGCGACAGCATCTCCTGCAGCACATCTTTCACATTACCGACGATAGGTATATCGACTTTAACCCGCTTGGAAATGGAAGACGGATCAATATCAATATGAATGATCTTGCGCGGATGAGACGCGAAATGTTTGGGATTACCAATCACGCGGTCATCAAAGCGGGCACCGATTGCAATCAGCACGTCACAGTGCTGCATCGCCATGTTGGCTTCGTAAGTGCCATGCATACCCGGCATTCCAACGAACTTCTCATCGCTGGCGCGGTAGGCACCGAGCCCCATGAGCGTATTTGTGCACGGATAACCCAGCATATCAATCAGCTGATTCAATTCCGGTGCAGCATGCGCCAGAATCACGCCGCCACCGGTGTAAATCATCGGACGCTCAGCCTGAAGCAACAATTGCACCGCCTTGCGGATCTGTCCTGCATGACCTTTGTCTACCGGTTTGTAAGAACGCATCTCCACTTCCTTCGGATAGTGGTAGGTGGTCTTGTGCATACTGATATCTTTCGGGATATCCACCAGCACCGGCCCCGGACGGCCGGTTGTCGCGATAAAGAAGGCTTTTTTAACCGTCTCTGCCAGATCGCGAACGTCTTTGACCAGGAAATTATGCTTAACGCAAGGACGGGTAATACCGACGGTGTCGCACTCCTGGAAAGCATCCTGGCCGATCACGGCGCTTGGCACTTGTCCGGAAATCACCACCATAGGAATAGAATCCATGTAAGCCGTTGCCAGGCCCGTCACTGCATTGGTGACGCCTGGTCCGGATGTCACAATAGCGACACCGACTTTACTGGAAGAACGGGAATAAGCATCAGCAGCATGAATTGCGGCCTGTTCATGGCGAACCAGCACGTGCTGAAACTTGTCCTGATTGAAAATTGCATCGTAGATGTAGAGTACTGCGCCGCCCGGATATCCGAAAACGTGCTCAACACCCTCTTCGGCCAGACACTTTACCAGTATCTCTGCGCCTGTTAACTCTGAACTCATTATGTTGTCCTTTCAAGGTCCATAGGAAATTGATCGGATGTTCTTTCCTGCGAAATCACGTTATCAGGCCGGTAAACTGATATTCCTTTTTGTGCGGGCATATTCTCCTTCACACATCCGTTGGACATGGTTCCAGACAATACTTGAAGCACTCGTTCAATCAGTGGTAAGGCTTTACAACGACAGACTTCTCACGCTTATGGCATGGGTCAGAACAAACAGCTAATTAAAGCGCACCTGCCGGGTATAGCATTGTGGGCTATGTCAGTCAGGTATTGGTGCCCCGAGATTTTGGGGCGAGGTCATACGGTACTGCGTCGCAGCATTTTGGTCAAGCGGAATTATTTCAGATTTGATGAAAAATCTGACCGGCAAATGTTTCAGGATGACAAAAATGGGGACACAATAAGGTATTTTTGCTAGCATATGCGCAATTTTAAATACCAGCATCCGTCAACGGCAATATTCCGGCCTGCGTTTTAAACTTGGCTGGGTAAGTAAATAAAGACGATCGCCAACAATGGCTACAGATAAAGAATTATCAAATTTCCTCGAAAATGTAGAAAGACGCGCCTTCAAGCACGCCGTCTACACTGTGAGGAATGAAGAATCCGCCCTGGATATTGTTCAGGAAGCGATGATCAAACTCTCTGAAAAATATGGTGATAAACCTGCCAATGAGCTGCCCATGCTTTTTCAGCGCATTTTACAAAATACGATTCTGGATTTTTTCAGAAGGGAAAAAGTCAGAAATACCTGGGTCAGCCTGTTCTCCAGCATTACCCCTGCGAATAATCAGGAAGACGATAACTTTGATTTGCTGGAAAGTTATGCCGCTGAAGAAGGCACTGAAGCAGCCGAATCCACAGCGGACAAGATAGAACGTGAGCAAGTTCTCAATATTATTGACGATGAAATAAAAAAACTGCCTGCGCGTCAACGGGAAGCCTTCCTCATGCGTTACTGGGAAGACATGGATGTGGCGGAAACAGCCGCGGCAATGGGCTGTTCTGAAGGCAGTGTCAAAACGCATTGCTCCCGTGCAACTCACGCATTGGCCGCAACACTCAAGGCTAAAGGAATACAGCTATGAACTACTCAAAAGAATCCAGAGATCTCGACTTTGCTTACAAAGTAAGGCGGGCGCTGAATGAATCAGCAGAAAACATCCCCGCTCCGGCTCTGGAGCGACTGGCACAGGCACGCAAACTGGCACTGTCCCGTAAAAAGCAGGAAGCACCGGTGGCAGTGCTGGCACTGAAAAGTGTTTTTGCCGGTAACAACGGATTATCGTTTCAGGGCCCCGGTTCATGGCTTGGCCGCCTCGGTATGCTGCTGCCATTGCTAGTGCTGATTGCGGGCCTGATAGGTATTTACGAATACGAACAGCAGCAAAATATCAACGAACTCGCTGATATTGATACAGCAGTACTGGTTGATGAGCTGCCTCCGGCTGCTTATGTGGATACAGGCTTCACGGCATATCTGAACAAAGCGGAGGAATAAGCGTGTCGTTCAAAAGCTGGCGTCAGATCGGTCTTTTTCTCATTATTTCTCTCTTCCTTCCGGTGGCGAATGCCGGCGGAAGCGCCGCGCAGCCTGCAACGGCTGCCGTTTCCACCGCACATCCATCCTGGTCGGAACTAACCCCCATTCAAAAACAGGCGCTGACTCCTTTAGCTGGCGAATGGGACAAGCTGACTGAGCAACGCAAGAAAAAGTGGCTGGAAATCGCCACCCGCTATGCCAGCATGAAACCTGATGAGCAAGCCAGAATGCAGGAAAGAATGCGCGACTGGCTGAAACTGACACCGGAACAACGGATGGCAGCAAGGGAAAATTACGCCAAGGCAACACAAGTCAAGCCTGAGCAAAAATCAGCGCAATGGCAACAATATCAGCAGTTAAGTCCGGAAGAAAAAAAACGCCTTGCCGATGAGCACGAAAAAAAGAAACGACTGACTAATTTATCAGCTGAATCGATCAGAAATCCGCAGGCATTGCCGCCACTGAAGCAAGTACACAAACCAGCGGTCATCAAACCACAACCGGTGATTGCTCCTGCCCCGGCAAGCAATGCGGCAGCCAGCCTGCCTGCCGTCACACCACCAGCTCCGCCGGCAGACCCCGTTGCAGACTCTGCTGCATCATCCACTCAGACAAGTAAATAAATTGACCGGATTGCAAGCACCACTGTTACGCCGCAGACTGATCTGCATGGTCTATGAAGCGATGCTGTTGTTTGGCATCGTTTTTGTTTCGGGATTTATTTTCGATGTGATTACCCAAAGCAGGCACGCGCTGATGTTGCGGCACCTCAGGCAATTCTGGCTGTTTCTCGTGATCGGTGCTTATTTCGTATTTTGCTGGAGCCGTTCCGGACAGACACTGGCGATGCAGACCTGGCGCATCCGGGTCACTGATCTCGATGGCAGCCGCGTGCCGGTGATAAAGGCTGTTGTCCGTTATTGCCTGTCGTGGGTGTGGTTTTTGCCCGCCATGGCGCTGGACTATCAGTTCGGACTCAAAGAATGGCATATGGTCATCGTCGTGGCTCTGGGCATCGCGGGCTGGGCGCTGACAGCCAGAATGGACAAGGATGGACAGTTTTTGCATGACAGGCTGGCAAAAACCCGACTGATTCATGTTCCGGCAGAGACCAGACTGACAACACAGGCATAGCTCAGTTTTGCTGTTGCGCTGAAGGATGTTATTCTTATGAAATAATCTACCGAGAAGAATGACATGCAACACAAAGCTCCTCGCCGTACTCGGGAACGCATCCTCGAATTATCCCTGCGACTGTTTAATGAATTTGGTGAACCCAACATCACCACGACGGTCATCGCCGAAGAAATGAATATTTCCCCCGGCAATCTTTATTACCATTTTCGAAACAAAGACGACATTGTTAATTCCATCTTCACACAGTTTGAAGCGGAAATTAACAAAAAACTCGCCTTCCCCCAGGGGCGCAAAGCCAACATTCAGGATATCTGGACTTACCTGCATCTGACTTTTGAGCTGGTCTGGCGTTATCGCTTCTTTTACCGCGACCTGAATGACCTGCTGTCGCGCAACCGCAAACTGGAACTGAATTTCAAGGAAATCCTGTCGCATAAAATCAAAGTCGCCACCGAACTTTGCATCGGTTTGCGCACAGACGGAGAATTCGAAGCCACGGACATGGATATTGATGCGCTGGCCACCAATATGGTGGTGGTAGCCACCTACTGGCTGTCTTATGAATATGTCCGTAATCCGCGCAAATATACCGAATTACAGACTATGTCCGAATCGCTGGCACGCGGCTGCTATCAGGTGATCGTGCTCATCAGCCCCTATCTGCGGGGTGAAACCAAACAGGTGTTTGAAAAACTGTCGCAAGACTATCTGCGCAAAATTAATCCGGCATGAAGAATATCTGCGTGTATTGCGGCTCATCCCCGGGGATTTCTCCGATCTACGCCGATGCCGCCAGACAGCTCGGCCGCACGCTGGTCAGCCAGCAGTTCAATCTGGTCTATGGCGGTGGTAACGTCGGACTCATGGGTATCATTGCGGATGAAGTGATGCGCTGCGGCGGCCATGTGACCGGCGTGATTCCACAGGCACTCATGAATAAGGAAGTCGGCCACCACGGACTGACGCAGCTGCACATCGTGAGCAATATGCATGAGCGCAAGGCCATGATGGCTGAATTGTCCGATGCTTTCATTGCCATGCCGGGTGGCATCGGAACACTGGAAGAGCTATTTGAAGTCATGACCTGGGCGCAACTCGGCTTTCATGAAAAACCTGTGGGCCTGCTCAATCCGGCGGGATTTTATGACGGGTTGCTGCAATTTCTGAATCATACCCAGCAACAGGGATTCATGCGCCCGGCGCATCTGGATCTGCTGTTTGCCAGCGATGATCCGTTGCAGTTGCTGCAGCATTTCCTGACCTATCAGCCGGTGCATGTCCGCAAATGGGTCGAAAGCCGCGATTTATAAGCTGTGCCCGCCTGTCGGATTACAGTAACGCTCCTGCTCTTATCCTGCTTCTATTCAGCCGGAAATGCGGCATCAGTCTGAATACAGAGTAAAATGCCGCTTCGTCCGTTCCTTTACGTGTTCATTTCAACATCATGAAATTTTCCAAGCAATTTTCCCTGTACGAATCCGAAGCTACGAACTTTATCCAAAGCCTCAAGAGCGCCAATCCCAAACTCGAACAAAGCCAGCGCGACGGACGTGCGCTGCTCTGGGACAAAGCGCCGATTGACCTGGATCAGCAAAAACGTACTCTGGAATCCCGTGTGGCACAACAGCCCTACGTGTATCAGACTAAAGGCTGACCTGCACAGGCGCAACGCTGGTGACCTCCACAGAGCTTCCTCCGATCGAATTACCTCCGGGTGCCGTTGACAGCACCCCGGACGTCATTGATGGCATGGCTTTCGCCAGGCTGTATGGCGAACCTTTGTTCAAGCTGCCCAACGACTTATACATCCCTCCGGATGCGCTGGAAGTTTTTCTGGAAGCTTTTGAAGGGCCGCTGGATCTGCTGCTGTACCTGATCCGCAAACAGAATTTCAATATTCTGGATATTCCTATGGCGCAAGTCACGCTGCAATATCTGAAGTACGTGGATCAGATCCGCAAACATAATCTGGAGCTGGCGGCAGAGTATCTGCTGATGGCGGCCATGCTGATTGAAATCAAGTCTCGCATGCTGCTGCCCTCAGCCAAAACCACCGAGGGCGAAGAAGCGGAAGATCCGCGCGCAGAACTGGTACGCCGTTTGCTGGAGTATGAGCAGATGAAGCTCGCCGCCTATGACCTGAATGCCATTCCTCAGCTTGGCAGAGATTTTCTGCGTGCGCAGGTATTCATCGAACAAAATACTGTCCTGCACTGGCCACACGTTGAAATCGCCGACATCCAGGCGGCCTGGGCTGATGTTCTGAAACGCGCGACGCTGGTCGCACATCACAAAATCAGCCGCGAGGAACTGTCTGTGCGCGAACATATGTCGGGCATTCTGCGCAAGCTGCAGTCGGCACGCTTTGTCGAATTTTCTGAATTATTCGATCCGTCGCGCGGCGCACCGGTGCTGGTGGTGAACTTTGTGGCGCTGCTGGAACTCGCCAAAGAAACGCTGATCGAGATCACACAGGCAGAGGCTTTTGCTCCGATTTATGTACGACTGGCCTATTCGCCAGTCTGACCCGCTTCCGGTGCAGAACAGAATCACCAGAAACATCTGCCGCTCATTATCCCAATATCATTGATATCGCTGACACACTCATGAAAATCATCTCCTCCATCGAAGAACTGCGCGACCATCTGAGTGGCCAGTTACGCACCGCATTCGTCCCGACCATGGGCAATCTGCACGACGGCCACCTGTCGCTGATGCGGCTTGCAAAAAAACATGGCGATCCTGTCGTTGCTTCGATTTTCGTCAACCGCCTGCAGTTCGGCCCCAACGAAGATTTCGATAAATATCCCCGCACGTTCCAGGCCGACGTCGAAAAACTGGAAAAAGAAGGCGTCTACATCCTGTTCGCACCGACTGAAAAAGATATGTACCCTGAGCCGCAGGAATACCGTGTCCGTCCACCAGACGATCTGGGTAATATCCTCGAAGGTGAATTCCGGCCTGGTTTTTTTACCGGCGTAACCACGGTTGTTCTGAAACTGTTTTCCTGCGTACAGCCGCGGGTGGCAGTGTTTGGGAAAAAAGATTATCAGCAGCTGATGATCGTGCGCAATATGAGTAAGCAGTTTGCCCTGCCGACCCAGATTATCGCCGCCGAAACCTACCGGGCGGAAGATGGCCTGGCGCTCTCTTCCCGTAACCGTTACCTGTCTGACGAAGAACGCGCCGAAGCGCCGGCACTGTACCGTGCACTGCATGAAGTGGCGGAAGAAGTTCGCGCCGGACATCTCGATATGTTTGAACTGGAACGCTCTGCCATGGCGAAGCTGGCTGAACGCCACTGGAAACCCGATTACATCGCCGTGCGCAAACAGGCCGACCTGCAACCGCCTTCTGCCGGTGATCTGGCGCAGGGCGTCCCGATGGTGGTACTGGCAGCGGCCAAACTCGGCGGCACCCGTCTGATCGACAATCTGGAAATCTGATGCGCCTGCACGTGCATCTGCCAGCACGTCTGTACCGTGCTGCCACCTGCGTCGCCGCCGTTGCCGCTGCGGCCCTGAGCCTGCTGGCGATGCCAGCGCATGCAGCTGTCAGCGTGAAGGACGATGCGCAGCGCAATGTAACACTGAACCAGCCGGCACGTCGCATCATCAGCCTGGCGCCGCATGCGACTGAATTGCTGTTTGCTGCCGGTGCCGGATCACAGATTGCGGCCATCAGCGATTACAGCAACTTCCCGGATGCGGCGAAAACCCTGCCATCTGTCGGTAATGTGTTTGCGCTGGATCTGGAAAGATTGCTGGCATACCAGCCTGACCTGATCGTGATCTGGGGTACCGGCAATGCCCGCTCACTGGCCA
Organism: Cognatundibacterium griseum; assembly: GCF_014284195.1. Taxonomy (GTDB): domain Bacteria; phylum Pseudomonadota; class Gammaproteobacteria; order Burkholderiales; family Burkholderiaceae_D; genus Undibacterium; species Undibacterium griseum. Next base: position 292,614 of record NZ_JACOGC010000002.1, on the reverse strand, counting down.
ACAAACTGCGCGATCAGCACCTGCCGGTCTTCGAAAGCGAGCCGCGTGATTTTGAGATGGTGGCCAGTTCGATCGAGCGCCTGTCCGTGCTGGCAGGGACTACCGCCACAGGCAAAGCAGCAGCACAGGAATTCCGCCAGCGGCTTGCGATGATTCAGCAACGTTATCAGCAACCGGCTTCGACTCCACCGGTCCGGGTGTTTTACCAGGTATGGAACAAGCCGCTGATGACACTCAATGATTCACATCTGGTCTCGGCGGCCATCCGTCTGTGCGGCGGACAAAACATCTTTGGTCATCTGAAAGAAATCAGCCCTACGGTGACTACTGAAGCCGTGCTGGCAGCTAATCCGGATGCCATCATCACGGGAGGTGACAATACCGACAGCCTGCAATCCTGGCGCAGTTTCGGTGTGCTGAATGCCAACAAGAAAGGGCATTTTTATGCGATTCCGGCAGACTGGCTCAATCGTGCCGGCCCCCGCATTCTGGACGGCACCGAAGCGCTGTGCAAAGCAATTGCCGCAGCCCGCGCCCGCTGATACTTCATCTGTTTCACCCTGCCTCCCCGCATTTAATCAGGTCTTTCTCAGCAGAAAATCAGCATTGCGGGGATAATCATGCCTTCAGCTGCACCGGCAGCTATCATTCTGGAATTTTCTGATGCGTAAAGGCACATTACTGGCGGGTTCCGCCTATACCATCTGGGGTTTGTTTCCCCTGTATTTCAAGGCATTACACAGTGTTCCGGCACTGGAAATTCTGCTCAACCGCATGCTCTGGTCGCTACTGTTTCTGGCAGGTGTCCTGGCATGGCGCCGCCAATGGTCATGGATCAGTGAGACAGCCCGCCAGCCCAAAGTGATCGGCGGATTTGCACTCAGCGCCCTGCTGTTATCGGCTAACTGGTTCGTGTATATCTGGGCAGTGAACGACGGCCATGTGATTGATGCCAGTCTCGGTTATTTCATCACTCCGCTGGTGAATATTCTGATCGGCTCGGTCTTTTTGCGGGAACGCCTGCGTTACGGTCAATGGCTGGCGGTGGCATTTGCCGCGCTGGGCGTAGGCTGGCTCACCTGGCAGACTGGCCGCCTGCCCTGGGTCGGCCTGACGCTGGCACTGACGTTCGGCACCTATGGTCTGCTGCGTAAAACCTCCGCGCTCGGTGCACTGGAGGGCTTATCGCTGGAAACCGCGCTGCTGTTCCCGTTTGCTGCCGCTTATCTGTGCTGGCTCAGTCTGCATGGTGGCAATGCCCTGCTGACGCAGGGGACGGATATCCAAATGCTGCTGGCGCTCAGCGGCCCGGTGACCGCCATCCCCTTACTGCTGTTTGCCGCCGGCGCACGCAGAATCCCGATGACCACGCTCGGCTTACTGCAATACATTGCGCCCATGGTGCAATTGCTGCTCGGCGTGTGGCTGTTTCACGAAGCATTTGACCAGCATAAATTGTTCGGCTTCATTGCTATCTGGGCAGCGCTGGTGATCTATTCGGCAGAAGGCCTGTGGCTCAGTTTCCGCACTCCAAAATCTGCCTGATATCATGAAATACAGGGGAGTATCTGTATTTTTCGGCTGTTAGTCCAGATAAAATAAGGTCTTTTTAAAATACTCCCCCCAGTATATCCCTGCCGACACGCCCCGCTGCCTGCTCATGATCCCGTCAACGCAGTCCGGCACAGACGGCGGGTACTGGTAATTCACGGCATGCCATCCTCCCTGATTTAGGCCGGGACATACCGAAACATGGTAAAGTAGCGGCTTCGCTAGGGGTCCTGGAACAGAGCAGCATCAAGCAGCATTGTTCCGGGTGAGAGAGTCCCTTCTACCTGATCTGGATAATGCCAGCGAAGGGAAGCGCAAAGTCCACGTCCAGTTCCCTCTCCGCTTTGCCTGCTCCCGCGCTGACATCAGCACAACGAGAGCACCATGACACCACATTCCATTCCCGCTTTTCACCGCAGCCTGCTGGTCATCGCCATCGCGCAGGCATTCGCCGCCACAGCATACGCCCAGAGCAGCGAATCCAGCCCGCAGGAAGTGATCGTCAGCGGTATCAAGCCGCAGGACAACAAGGACGCGCGCAGTAAAGCCGCCGGATTCACCGAAGCCCTGCTGCTCGACACCCCCTTTTCCGTGCATGGCTGGAACAGCCAGCAATTGCAGGACCTGCAGATACGCCAGACCACCGATGCAATGAAATACGACGCCAGCGTGAATGACGCCTACAACGCCGTTGGTTACGCCGAACAGTTTTCCATCCGTGGTTTCGCGCTGGATAATAACAGCAGCTACCGCAAAGACGGTTTCGCCATTCCGGGCGATGCTTCCATCCCGCTGGAAAACAAAGAGCGCATTGAAATTCTTAAAGGCATTTCCGGCTTTCAGTCTGGCTTTGCCACGCCCGGCGGCATCATTGATTACGTCACCAAACGCCCGGCTGCCGCCCCCGTGCGCAGCATCAGCACCTCCATTTCTGAACGCGGCACACTGTACGGCAGCGTTGATCTGAGCGACCTGAGCAACGACCGGCAATTCGGTTACCGCATCAATGCCGCCGGAGAACGTCTGCGCTCCTACGTCAAAGGTGCCGACGGCGAACGCCAGTTTGCCTCCATCGCATTCGACTGGCATCTGTCGCCACAAGCGCTGCTGCAACTGGATGCTGATTACCAGCACAAATCACAATTATCAGTTCCCGGCTTTCAGCTGTTTAACGGCACCGATTTGCCAACTGGCGTACAGGCAGACATGATGCTGAACCAGCAGCCCTGGGCCAAGCCGGTGGATACCCGCGACAGCAATCTGGGCATGCGCTTTGAATACCAGCTCACTACCGACTGGAATGCCAGCGTGGCCGCCAATCAGCACCGTTTCCGGCGCGACGACTACACTGCCTTTCCTTACGGTTGCAGCGCCGCCAACCTGGCTCCGGGCTATTGCGCGAATGGCGATTATGACGTTTACGATTACCGCAGTCTGAACGAATCCAAATCGCTGCTTGGCACCCAGGCGCTGCTGAGCGGCCGGATCGTCACCGGCCTGATCCGCCATCAGCTGGTGTTGGGCGTTACCACATCCCGCCGCGAAGATTATTTCGGCGACTATGTGTACGACTACGTCGGCAGCAGCAACCTGTTCCGTCCGGTTGCTGTACCGTCCTCTCCAAATCAGCCGGGTGTCGCCAGCCTGCGCCGCACCGATCGTGAACAATCGCTGCTGGCGCAGGATGTGATCCATTTCAGCGAACAATGGCAATTCCACGCTGGCATCCGCCGTCTGCACATTGCCCGCAATCAGGTCGATGCGGCGGGTTATGACCGCAATTACTGGGTTTCCAATGCCGCACTGGTGTACAAACCACGGGCAGACATCACTACTTACGTTTCCGCGGCACAAGGGCTGGAACACGGCGGCGTCGCCCCATTCGGTACCCTGAACCAGAATCAGATGCTCAACCCGGCGCGCTCAAAGCAGATTGAAACCGGCATCAAGGCAGAACTGAACCGCAGCCTCAGCGTGTCGGCAGCCCTGTTCCGCATCACCAAACCGCTGGAGTACATCAACGATGCCAATTTCTATGTGCAAAACGGAGAAGCGCAGCACACCGGGCTGGAGCTGTCCGCTCAGGGCAGGCTGACAGCACAATGGACTCTGGGCGCCAGCATCAGCGCTCTGCAAGCCAAACAGCAGGACACCGGCAATCCGGCGCTCGATGGGCAGCGCGTGCTGAACGTCCCGAAACAAAAAGCCACCCTCTACGCCGATTACACCGTCGCGCAAATCAGCGGACTGAGTCTGAACGGCAGCTGGCAGTATTCCGGCAACAAAGCCTACACACCGGATAACAGCATCATCGTTCCCGGTTATCAGGTCTGGAATCTGGGTGCGCGCTATGCCACAAAAATCGCCGGAACCACTACCACCGTCCGCGTCAATATCGATAATCTGGCTGATCGTTTCTACTGGCGCGATGCCACACAGGCACTCGGTGGCTACCTGTTCCCCGGCGCACCACGCACCTATCGCCTGTCGGCACAGTTTGATTTTTGAGAAAAAGACAGCATTGTGACCAGTACAGGCCGGCGGCTTCAGCATACCGGCCTGTACTATACTTGACGTCCAACGTGATTCGCCTGGTTCGCGTGGCTGATTGTCCGGCGTTACTGCCAAGAATTCACCACAACGAGAAAATGATGCATAACGTTTTGCAGAAAATCTCTGTCACGATCCTGTCTCTGGGTGCCGCTGTGTTCGCTCATGCGCAGATGCCATCAGATCAGCTCCTGTTCATTACACCAGCACAGATTCAGGCACTGCAACAGCAACCCGAACGGTGGGTAGCCTTGCAGAAGCGTTGTGATGCCGAGCTCGATGCCAGAGCACAGCCGGTCGCCGATTTTAGCCCGCCACCACACTACTCCTCAACGGGAGTCACGCACGACACAACCGCCAAAAATCTCAGCTCCGATGCCGGTATTATTTATCGCGCAGCCCTCTGCTATCAGCTGACAACGAACCGTACCTACGCCAGTCATGCCCAAACCATGATTGATGCCTGGAGCAAGACTGTCAAAACCGTTGGCAAGGGACAGGGAGCATCCGATTTTAATTTTAATATGCCGCAAATCATTATCGGCGCAAGCCTGGTGCGGCATGTGAATCAATGGGATGACACGGCATTCAGAACCCTGCTCGCAGATAAAGCTGCCGCCACGACACATGCGGATAAAACTAATAATCATGGGAACTGGGGGGTATTACTGGATGCCAGTATCGCGGCCTATCTCGGGGATACTCAGCAGTTGGCAAAGGCGAGTCGCCGCTGGCAGGCGCTGATGCAAAGTCAGGTCGCCGATGATGGTTCTCTGCCGCTCGAAATATGTCGCAGCAATACCAGCAATTACTGCGGTGGTGCAGATAAAGGAATCAACGGTCTGAGTTACACCCATTACACCCTGTTGCCCACCACGATTGCAGCTGAAATATTGACCCTTCGCGGCTTTGATGTATACCAAAGTGAAGCCGGGCGAAAACTGGGACTGGCCTATGCCAGGGCCGCCAGCTGGACGCGTTACCCGGATACTTTTCCCTACTATCAAAGCAACGATGGCAAACTGAATGGCATACGCAATGCTGCCTACTTTTCCATTTTGCAAAAGCACTACCCCAATCCGGATGCCGGCACTGTACTGCGTGAAGGGAAAGTCGGAATGAACGGACTGGAATTGTTGATGCTGTTCCCTGCCGGCTGAACCATGGTCAAACGCCGGAAGCAAACGGATCTGTGTTTATTACGCCTTGCTTCCCGCCACTCAGCAGCGCATCCTCAGAAAATCACGCCGTCGGGCCGGAGACCTGCCCTGGGCGATACATGACACCATCACCGCAAAGCGTCTGTATTGCGGTGAGCACCATTTTTTTCCTTGCCATACTACGGGGAAAACACAAGATACTCCCCCGGAGTATCTTGAACAATCCTTTATTAATATTGAGAACAGGGTGTTTTTCCCCCATACTCCCCATTAACGGATAATTTGACTCATCTTTGCAGCCAGCTCAGACATTGGTTCTGACCAAAAAATCGACGCCGATTTCACGCCAGCATTCGATTTCTTTCTGCAGCCAGTAAGCGACTGTCGGATGTCCCGAAACCCAGTCTCTGCGCATTTCGAGCTCGATGGCTTTTTTCATTTTCAGACGCATGTCTTCGTACTCGATCTCAGCACGGGAATGCATCAGCATGACGGAGAGCCGCAACGCCAGCACTGCTTTGGTAAAGTCGGAATCGGACAGACCTTCCGCCACCTTTCTGAGGTTGCCTTTCTGGCTCAGGATAAATTTGCTCATGATGCGCTGTTCGCGCGTCGTGAAACCGGCCATATCGGCATTTTCAATCATGTAGGCGCCGTGTTTATGATAGCCGGTGTGGGATACCACCATGCCGACTTCATGCAGCGTGGCACTCCATTGCAGCAGGCGCAGGTATTCGTCGCCAGCAGGTCTGAGTTGCAGGTACAGCGATTTCACCATATCTGCGACGCGGTTGGCACGCGACATATCGGTGTGGAACAGTTGCGCCACGTGCTGCACCGCCACTTCACGCCGATCGCGTTTGTTGGCACGCAAATGCAGATCCCACATGACGCCCATGCGCAGACCGGCTTCAATCGGAATCAGCACTTCAATCTGGAATTCTGTCATCAGACCGATCAGAATTGCCAGCCCGCCCACGACCATTGCCACCCGTTCCGGTTTAATGCCGCTGAGCTCCAGATCGCTGATCTGCCCGCACTGTACGCAATACTGCTTCAGTGCATTCAGGCTGTTGAGCGTCAGCTTGCCGTCGCCAAGACCGCCTTTGATAATCGCATCTGCAATCGCCCGCATGGTACCGGATGAGCCATATGCCTTGCGCCAGTGCTGTGGCTGATACGGCGGCGCCGCATCTTCAAACATGGAACGCGCCGACAGTACTGCTGCTTCAAACGCCGCTTCCGTCAGGCGGCCATCCGGGAAAAAACTGGCGCTGTGCCTGACCGTTCCGATGCTGAACGATTCGACCTTCACAATTTCATGGCCACGGCCCAGAATCACTTCTGTGGAGCCGCCACCGATATCCATTACCAGCCGGCGTTCTCCCGGTATCGCCACAGCATTGGCCACCCCCATGTAAATCAGGCGGCCTTCCTCTTCGCCCGAAATCACATCGATCGCATGACCGATCGCCGCTTCGGCACGCGGCAGTAACTGATCGGCATTTTTTGCAATACGGATGGTATTGGTCGCCACGACCCGCAGGCTGTCAATCGGATAGGCGTTCAGGATTTCGCGAAAACGCGCCAGACAATCGATTGCACTCTGCATGGCCTCAGGGGTAAGATTACCGTCCTGATCCAGCCCTGCTGCCAACCGGATCGGTTCACGGGCGCTTTTGACAACACGGATCGCATCCCCTTCATGACGCGCAATATGCATACGAAAACTGTTGGAACCCAGATCAACGGCGGCCAGCATGTTTTCTTTCCTTTTCTATCAAACTCGGTCAAACGGTGAATGAAGTCACAGATAAAACGGCATTGCATGGTGCTGAAAAATGATATTAATCATTTTTTGTGACCAGCAGGTGACGCTTGTTTTATGGTGTGACAAAAAAACGTCTTTGCAAAGATTCCAGCCCTGTCGTTTTCAATACTTCAGCCAGACGCTCCGCAGGTCGTTTGGCGGGTAAACCTTTGTATTCAGCAATAATCAGTTCATTTTTCATGGAATGTTCCCATCCCACCAGCTCGGTCACCCGGACCTGATAACCGTGCGCTTCAAGTTGCAGGCAACGCAGTACATTGGTGATCTGGCTGCCAAATTCACGTGTGTGGATCGGATGCCGCCACATTTCAGACAAAGGATTATGACGGACGGCATCACCCTTATTTTTGCGCAGCTCTGCCGCGACCTCGGCCTGGCAACACGGCACCAGCACCATAAAGCGCGCCTTCTTTTTCAGGGCAAACTGAATCGCATCATCAGTTGCCGTGTCGCAGGCATGCAGTGCTGTCACCATATCCACCTGTTCCGGCAACTCTCTGGAAGTGATCGAATCCGCCACCGACAGATTCAGGAAAGACATGCCCGGAAAATCAAGGCGCTGCGCCAGCTCTGCTGATTTTTGGACCAGTTCGTCGCGGGTTTCGATTCCGTAGATATGCGCTTTGCTTGTTGTCTGCCCGGCCTTGAAAAACAGGTCGTAGAGAATAAATCCCAGATAGGATTTTCCGGCACCGTGATCGACGAGACAGATATCAGTATGATCCTCTTGCAAGGTGTTGAGCAAAGGCTCAATAAACTGGTACAGGTGATAGACCTGCTTGAGTTTGCGGCGGCTGTCCTGATTCAGCCTGCCATCCCGCGTCAGGATATGCAACTCCTTCAACAACTCCAGTGACTGCCCCGGGCGGATATCATGCTTTTCCCCGGTAAGTCCTTCTTTATTCTGTGAGGCTGGTTTGCTGGCAGATTTTTTCATGGTGGCGCATCCGGTAACTGAATCGGAATGATAATTCCAATTCGCTGGTTCTGGCGAACTGCGCGGGGAACATCAGAAATTTCATCATTCCCCAATGCGCAAGCTGCCGCCAAAAACAAAAAAGGACACAGGTTTTCACCTGCGTCCTTTGTTTTGGTAGGCCGTGCGGGATTCGAACCTGCGACCAACGGATTAAAAGTCCGCTGCTCTACCAGCTGAGCTAACGACCCAAAACTTGCTAAAAAATAAAAGACTTATTGGTACGACATAAGTCTTTTTGGTATTCGTGGTAGGCCGTGCGGGATTCGAACCTGCGACCAACGGATTAAAAGTCCGCTGCTCTACCAGCTGAGCTAACGACCCGAAAGACCGAGATTATAGAACGATCGGGGCCGGCTGTCAATGGTGCCGCAGGATTAATAGCGTGATTCTATTTTGCGCTCAGACGATTTTTGGCAGCCTGCGCCGCTTCAGTATCAGGATACTGGCTGATCAATGTTTCCAGCGTTTTTTTGGCCGCAGCTTTTTCTTTCAGCTCGGTATAGCATCCCGCAATGTTGAGCATCGCATCGGGTGCTTTAGGATGATCGGGATAAGTTTTGACCAACTGCTGCATCGCCGGAACCGTGTTCTTGCAATCACGCTGCGCGTAATAAGAATTACCCAGCCAGTATTGCGCAGAACCGGCATATCCCGATTGCGGGTAAGCGTTCAGGAATCCGGAAAATGCTGTAACCGCATTTTTATAGTCACCCGCTTTGAACAATGACATCGCCGCATCATAGTTGCGCTGCTCGGTCGGCTCAACCGTCGTTTCCTTGCCATCCACTGTCATGCGTTTAGGCTCGATCTTGCGCAGACGATTATCGAGATCCACATAAAAATCCTGCTGACGACGCTGTGTATTGGCGACATCATTGGCCAGCACTTCCAGTTGCCCGCGCAGTTTCGCCATTTCCGCACGCAGCTGCTCGTTTTCATTTGCCAGATCGAGCGCGGTGTTTTTATCTGCCTTGGTATCGAGTTTCGCATCAAGGCGGGTATTAAGCGCATCGACTTTGCTGCGCAAATCCAGAATCGCCTTGCGCGCCTCATCGTCATCAAACAAACCGGCAGAAGCAAGTGAAGGAGCCAGCAACACAGACAGGGCTGCAATGGCAACAGAGTGGCGGACAGAAATTAATTTCATAGCATTCAGAAGAAAAATGAAAACGCCGGATCACCCAGACAGGGAACCCGGCGTCATACACGGTAAGACCGTCATGACGACAGTCCTGTCAGGTCATTACTGATAAACGATATCAGCACGGCGGTTTTCTGCCCATGCAGCTTCGTCATGCCCTGCTGCTTTTGGTTTTTCCTTGCCCAGGGAAACAGCTTCCATCTGACCATCAGACACGCCCAGCAGATTCATGGACTTGCGCACGGCCTCAGCACGTTTCTGGCCCAGTGCCAGGTTATATTCGCTGCCGCCGCGCTCATCCGTATTTCCCTGAATCAGGATCTTGCGCTTATTGGAAGTCAGATATTTGGAGTGTGCCTCGACAACAGATTTGTATTCATCCTTAACGACATAGCTGTCAAAATCAAAATACACACTGCGTTTTGCCAGCACGCCTTTCGGGTCGTCAAGCGGATCAACAGAGCCGGTTGATACGGTTTTCACTGCATTCGGATCAGCAGGTGTGGATGTCGTCGCGATCGGCTTTTCTTCAACCTTCGCCTTTTCTTGCAACGGTACTTTAGAAGCACATGCTGACATCAGCACGACACTGGAAATCATTAATGCCAGTGTTTTTGATTGGGAAGTGAGTCGCATTTTTTCTCCTGATTAAAAATAATTACACTATCAACGATAACGTTCAATGCCCATCATTTATTTCATAAAGGGACCCCAGGTGGGCTCCCTGATATCTCCGGCTTGCACCGTCAATTTCTGTTTCACCTTGCCATCGACTGACACCACGGCCAGCGCACCCCGGCGCCCGGATTCCGTTGCATACATGATATAACGGCCGTTCGGTGAAAAACTCGGGGATTCGTCTTTGGTCGTATCAGACAAACGCTGCTCCTGCCCTGTTGCCAGGTCCAGCACATACAGTTGGAATTTGTTATCACGTCGCGAGATATAGGCCAGTGTGCGGCCATCAGGGGAAATGCGCGGCGTGATGTTATAGCTGCCGTTGAATGTGACCCGTTTTGCCTCGCCGCCGCTCGCATTAATCCGGTAAATCTGCGGACTGCCGCCGCGGTCGCTCAGGAAATATACGGATTGCCCATCTGCTGAAAACTGCGGCTCAGTATCGATGCCGCTGCTGCTGGTCAGTTTCTGCAAGCCGGAACCATCTGCGTTCACCGTGTAGATTTGTGTCAGACCGTCGCGTGACAGTGCCACAGCCAGCCGGCTGCCGTCCGGTGACCATGCCGGAGCCGAATTGTTACCTTTAAAATTAGCCACGATACGTCGTTCGCCCGTTACCAGATTCTGCACCCAGACGACGGGTTTCTTGGCTTCAAAAGAGACGTACGCAACCTTGGTGCCATCAGCAGACCATGCAGGAGAAATGATCGGTTCATTGGAGCGCAGGGCGACCTTGATGCCATCACCATCGGCATCAGCCACTTCGAGACGATACTCATTGCCGGCTTTAGTCACATAAGCGATCCGGGTCGCAAATGCGCCGGGGACGCCAGTAAGTTTTTCGTAAATATCGTCAGCGATTTTATGCGCTGTCAGACGGGTGTTGGTGGGTGGAGTGGCGACAGAAAAACCTGACAGCGACACGGACTTTACCGTATCGAGCAAGCGATAACGCACATCGAAACGACCATCTGCGAGTCGCTGCACACTGCCGACCACCAGCGCCTCTGCACCACGCTTTCTCCATTCATCGAAATTCACGGACGCCGTTTCTGTGATCACCGCATCCGCATCGATAATTTTAAAATAACCGCTGCGGTTCAGATCATCTTTGATAATAGAAGTGATCTGCTGCGGCGCCAGTATTTCATCCGCAAAAGCGGCAATCGCCACCGGAATCTGGCTGGAACCGACGCCCGATACCTCCACCCGTAACTGGGCCTGCACCGGTGTGTGCAGCAAACTGCCCATCGCCAGCAATGCGGCACTGAATATAATTTTATTGAATACAGAACTCATTCAGAATTACTCTTCTTTCATTTTGTAAACCAGTTCCAGGCTTGGCGGGGCAAAGCCCGTTTTGTCGCGTGGGAATGGCGCAGATTTTTCAATACCTTTGGCTACGGCCTCATCAAAACCGGGCACACCGGATGATTTCAGTTTGCGTATTGGGCCACGCAGCGAACCATCGACCAACAAGTCAATATGGTATTCCACAGCAGGATTACCCGCTATATTTTCCATACCGCTGAAATTCGTATTCGACCGCACTTTAGCAGCAATTTTGGCAGCATAGCTCGGATCACCACGATTATTACCGGTGGACTTGACAGCTGTACCACTGCCACCGCTGCCGGTCACGCCAGCCTGCGCTGCCAGCCGCTGCATATTTTCTTTAAAGAGCTTATCGCTGGCTGCTTTTTCTTTGGCTTGTTGCGCTTTCTGATCAGCCAGTTTCTGTTTTTCCAGCTTCTCTCTGTCGCGCTCTTTGTCGTGCTCCTTTTCTTTCAGGCGGTCTTGTTCGCGTTGCAGCTCTTTTTGTTTCTCACGCTCTTTTTCTTTTTTCAACTGCTGCTCTTTTTCTGCAGCCAGTCTTTTTTCTTCTTCCAGCTCACGCTGGCGCGCCTCTTCTTTTTTTTGCTCGGCGAGCTGACGTTTTTTCTGCTGCAAGGCAATTTCAGGATCTTCTTTGGGTAATTCTTCCCTGATGACTGGCGGCGGAGTGTCTTTTTGCAAAACCGGTTCAGGCGGCGGTGAGATATCGGCCACCGGCTGAGGCGCGGCTTCACGGGTCGTCATATCCCAGACTTCTGCCTCGACGGCAGTCGATTCTTTATTTTGCCAGCGGATTCCCACCCACAGAAAACCGATCAGTAAAATATGCACCAGAGCCGCCAGCGCGACGGAGCGCCACTGACCGGACTGTCGCTGCGGTGACCGCGGATATCCCGGAAGAGAAACTGAATTCATAACAGATTTGGACTCGCCAACACGGACATGGTTCCGGAAATGGGTAATGGTACAACAGAGGCGCCATTCATTGAATGTTGCCTGAGGTGAAATTATAAACCTCTCAGCGATTTCTGTATGAGAAAAGCCAATCCGGCATTTGTAACCCACTGTGACAATTTCCTGCCCGCCCACATATCAGGTAATAGCGCCGGCACACGTTGAGTTCTGTAAAAATTCACGATAAAAATCGATAAACGCACGAACTTTTGCCGGAATATGACGCCCCGGCGGCAATACCGCATAAATTCCGCCGGACGGCAAACTCCATTCCGGAAAAATACGCACCAGATCACCATTGCGCAATGCATCCTGCAATGACAATTCCTCCATGACCGAAATACCTGCCCCCTGCCGTAACAGTGCCAGCAGCGAACTCGGTGCATCAACCTGAAAGCGCGATTTCATCTGCACTGTCAGCGTGCTGCCATCTGTATGGGTAAATGCCCAGGTCAGTGGTGCAGGCAACAAAGACAAGCTGATCCAGGCATGCCCGCTCAACGCTTCGGGATGTGCAGGTAAACCGTGTTGTTTCAGGTAAGCCGGAGCTGCCACGACAAACTGACGAAACTCTCCAAGTTTGACAGCGCGCTGACTGGAGTCGCGCAGCCAGCCCATGCGAAACGACAAATCAATGCCATCGGCAATCAGATCGCTGATTTTGTCACCTGTGCGCAGATCAATCCTGAGCCTGGGATGCAAACCGGCAAAACGGGCCAATGCCGGCGCCACGGACAAACTCGCCTGATTCACGCTCGCGGCAATCCGCAGGCTCCCAGTCAGCACACCCGGCGCGGCGGTGCGTTCATTCCCGGTCTGGATCAGTGCATCCTGCAAGCCCTGTAGCAGCGGCTGACTCTGCTGTTGCAAATAGCGCCCGGCCTCCGTCAGCGCCACCTTTCGCGTGGTGCGGGTAAACAATGCAGTGCCAAGCTGCTGCTCCAACCGGTTAATCTGAATACTGACTTTGGCCTTGGCCACATTTAATTGCTCTGCCGCTGCCGTGAAACTGCCACTGTCGGCCACCGCAACGAAAATTGTCAGGGCATTCAGATCAATCTGATCCAGCGCAGCCATTTGTACTTCCTCATTCAAACTTAAATTGATAAGGATTTTAAAACAATTAATTATGAATTACACGATTTATCGTACTAATGAATCCTGTCACACTTCCAGGCATGCGTCACACGGTGACCAGACTATTTTATTTACCACAGATACAGGACTGATTATGAAAATTGCACTGATCGGCGCCACCGGCTTTATCGGTTCCGCTTTATTAAAAGAAATTTTATCCCGCCATCATCAGGTCACCGCACTGGTATCCCGTCCGGAGCGGCTGGCAGCCAATCCTCCGCAACTCAGCGTAGTGGCCACTGATGTGCAGAACCCTGTTCAGCTCACACGCCAGCTTGCCGGTTTTGACGCCGTCATCAGCGCTTTCAGCGGTCATGCCAATGGCGATGTTCTGGCTTATTACCGCTCAGGCATCCGTCACATTATCGATGCGAGCAAAGCAGCAGCCGTACCACGTTTGCTGGTGGTCGGCGGTGCCGGCTCTCTGGAGATCGCACCCGGACTGCAACTGCTGGATACGCCGGAATTCCCTGCCGCTTACCGGGCATCAGCCGAAGGTGCTCGTGAAGCGCTGCAGATGCTGCGCGAAGAAAAGACACTGAACTGGACGATGCTGAGCCCCTCCGCCATGATCGCCCCGGGTGAGCGTACCAGTCAGTTCCGCTTGGGCACGGATCAGTTACTTGTTTCAGCGAACGGTAAGAGCCACATTTCTGTAGAGGATTATGCGGTCGCCATGATCGATGAACTGGAACAACCAAGCCATTCACGCCAGCGCTTTACCGTGGGTTATTGAGCCATCCAAACACCTTGCCTGATACCGGAAAGCGACCAGGTTTTCCGGTACAAGGGAGCACAAAACAGCACTGTCCGTTGCAGATGACGCTGCTTTTGATTTTCAATTAGCAATAATGGATGCTATCTGCAACACTGCAATGGCAGTTTCTGCGTGCAGGAAATGTTTTTCGCTGAAACAGCAACTGCTTCCCCACTGTGCTTCCCTTTTCAGGCTTGTCTGCATGACTATGCAGCAAGCCTGTTTTTCTCTGGATGTCGCCTCATCAAAGGTATCCGGATCTGATCTTTGCCAATCTGTAAAAATCGAAGATCAAAAAAAACGGGGCTGAGCGCCCCGTATGATCTGAGAGTGAGGAAAATCACTGCTGATGATAGGACGTAACCCGTTCTACTTCATTTTTTGACCCCAGGAACACGGCAACCCGCTGATGCAGCGAAGTGGGCTGAACATCGAGCATGCGCTGCTGGCCATTGGTTGATGCGCCACCTGCCTGTTCAACGATGAAAGACATCGGATTAGCCTCGTACATCAGGCGCAGCTTGCCGGCTTTATCCGGCTCACGCTGATCGGCAGGATACATAAAAATCCCGCCACGGTTCAGGATGCGGTGCACATCGGCAACCATGGAAGCGATCCAGCGCATATTAAAATCCTTGCCACGCGGTCCGGTTTTACCAGCCAGCATTTCATCGACATAGTGCGTAACAGGTGGATACCAGTGGCGGGTATTCGATGCATTGATCGCAAATTCTTTGGTATCTTCCGGAATCTGCATATTGCGCTGTGTCAGAACCCAGGAGCCCATTTCACGGTCCAGCGTAAAGCAGTTTACGCCATTACCCGTTGTCAGTACCAGCACCGTCTGCGGACCATAGACAGCATAGCCAGCGGCAACTTGTTTGCTGCCTGCCTGCAGAAAATCCTGCTCGGTCGGTTCAGTCATGCCTTCCGGCGCTTTCAGTACTGAGAAAATCGTGCCGATAGAAACATTGACGTCAATGTTGCTCGAACCATCCAGCGGATCGAATAAGAGCATGTATTCGCCCTTCGGATAACGATTGGGAATCTGGTGGATGGTTTCCATTTCTTCGGATGCCATCGCAGCCAGATGGCCGCCCCATTCGTTAGCCTCCAGCAGAATTTCGTTGGACAGGATATCGAGCTTTTTCTGAACTTCGCCTTGAACATTTTCACTGCCTGCACTACCCAGCACTTCGCCGAGTGCACCTTTGCCAACGGCGTGGCTAATGGTTTTGCAGGCCCGGGCGACGACTTCGATCAGCAGACGCAACTCTGCCGGAATCGAATTATTCAGACGTTGTTCTTCAACCAGATACTGGGTCAGACTAACACGTTTCATAATGCTCCTCTTCATTAAAATTTTCAGCGGCCGCCGATATCCAGTTCGGTCCGGCGGCCATTTGCTTATGCTGCCAGCGCCTTGCTGACAACTTCTGCGACATCTTTGGATAAATTCTTGGCAGCAGCGACCTTACCCAGCGCCGCTTTCATTTTTTTCTGCAGATGCTCGGGGTATTTTTTCCAGCGATCCAGGCTGCGCGCCAGGCGGGCGGCAACCTGCGGATTGATCTTGTTAAGTGCAATCACCAGTTCCGCCCACAAGATGTAGCCGCTTCCGTCTGCAGCATGGAAACGGGATGGATTGGCATTGCAAAAACCAAAGATCAGACTGCGCGCCCGGTTAGGATTCGTCAATGTAAATGCGGGATGCTCCATCAGTTCACAAATAGTCTTCACATCGGTCGTGTGTGCAGTGGCCTGCAACATGAACCATTTGTCGATGACCAGCGCTTCCTGTTTAAATTCTTTATAGAACTTTTTGAGCGCCTTGGCTGCCTGCTTGATCTGTTTGCCGCTGCCGTTAAAATTGGTCAGCGCTGTCAGCGCAGCCAGCCGGTCGGTCATGTTTTCAGCCTCATCAAACTGCGTCAGCGCCAGCGCCAATGTGCTGTCATCGACCCATTCCAGCAAATAGGATAAGGAAAGATTTTTCAGACTGCGCTTTGCCATCGACGCTGCATCAGGACTATATTTTCCCGGTGTCAGATAAGTTTCGTAGGTTCGCAGCAAATCTGCACGTAAATGCTGCGTTAATGTGGCACGAACAAACTGGCGTGCGGTATGAATCGCTTGCGGATCAACCACGCTGAATTCTTCGGCAATCATCGCTTCGGAAGGCAAAGTCAGCATCAGTTCGCGGAATGAAGGATCAAGCGACTCATCGTTCAGTATACTGCGCCATGCCTCGATAAACAGCTGGTCGAGCTCCAGTTTCTCACCTTGCTGCACCGCTTTGGTCAGGCGAACCAGACGGCGGGACGCCAGACGCTGTCCTGCTTCCCAACGATTGAAGGGATCGCTGTCATGCGCCAGCAGATGGCTCAGATCATCATCGCTGTATTCAATATCCAGAATCACCGGTGCAGAGAAATTTCTCAATAGCGAAGGCACTGGCAGGCTTCCGACCTGGCTGAAGCGGAAAGTCTGCGTGGCGTCAGTCAGTTCAAGTACCAGATTGCTTGCTCCGGCCTGATTCTCGTAACCGTCACAATACAAAGGCATATCATGTCCGGCACTGTCCAGCAGTCCCATCGCCACCGGGATGTGGAAAGGTAATTTTTCTGCCTGCCCCGGCGTCGCTGCACAGGATTGTGTCAATGTGATTTCATATATCTGGGCCGCTGCATCATACGCAGTCTGCACCTTGACATGCGGGGTTCCGGCCTGGCTATACCAGCGCTCAAACTGCGTCAGATCACGGCCACTGGAATCCGCCATCGCAGCCCGGAAATCATCGCACTCCACCGCCTGACCATCGTGTCTCGCAAAGTACAGATCCATTCCTTTGCGGAAGCCATCATGCCCCAGCAAGGTGTAGTACATACGCACAACCTCGGCGCCTTTTTCGTAAATCGTTACAGTATAAAAATTGTTGATCTCAACAAAAGAATCCGGACGCACCGGATGCGCCATCGGCCCGGCATCTTCCGAAAACTGCACCTGACGCAATACCCGCACATCTTCAATCCGCTTCACCGCACGGCCGGTCACCGTGCCGACCAGATCAGCAGAAAATTCCTGATCCCGGAAGACAGTCAATCCTTCTTTCAGCGACAGCTGAAACCAGTCACGGCAGGTGACCCGGTTACCAGTCCAGTTATGGAAATACTCATGTCCGACAACGGACTCTATACCTGCGTAATCGACATCAGTAGCAATACGCGGATTGGCAAGCACATACTTGGTGTTGAAAATATTCAACCCCTTGTTTTCCATCGCCCCCATGTTGAAGTCACTGGTCGCGACAATCATGAAGCGATCCAGATCAAGCTCCAGACCAAAGCGGTCTTCATCCCACCGGATACTGTTTTTCAGCGAATCCATGGCATGCTGGGTTTTATCCAGATTACCGTCTTCCACCCATACCTGCAGCAGTACCTTGCGGCCAGATTGCAGCCTGTATTTTTCTTCCTGGCATACCAGCTTCCCGGCGACCAGGGCAAACAAATAAGACGGTTTTTTGAAGGGATCTTCCCATTTTGCAAAATGGCGGCCATCGCCCAGATCACCTTCTTCAATCAGATTGCCGTTTGCCAGCAAAACAGGGAATTTCTTTTTATCAGCGCGCAGCATCACGGTGTACTTCGCCATCACATCCGGGCGATCCGGGAACCAGGTGATCTTGCGAAAACCCTCAGCTTCGCACTGAGTGATGAAGTTGCCGTTGGATGCGTACAGACCGGACAAAGAAGTATTTTTTACCGGCTGAATCCGGGTTTCAATCTCCAGCACCACCTGATCAGGGGCATTGGGGATCCGCATGATTTCGCCATCAATCGTATAGGCGGACTTCTTGAGATTCACGCCGTTCATCCGCAATTGCAGCAGCTTGAGTGACGCGCCAAACAGCACCAGATCTTTTTCCGCACTGTCGTAATTTCTGCGCATGGTCAGTCTGGTCGCAACATGGGTATGGTCAAGATCCAGATCAAAGCCCATTTCTACCGTATCTACCCAATAACCGGGGGCAACATAGTCTTTACGGTAAATGGCTTGAGGTGTTGGTGCGGTATCGTTACGCATAGCCTGATGTCTCGCTGAATGAAAAATGAGGGAAGTGGTCAGAATCTTGTGAACCTGACCGGAATGCACGGATTCATGAGTCAAGATGAATTCAATATGTTCCTACACCGTCATTCTACCAATACCAGCGCCTGCAGGCACGAAACGATGCACTCACAGATATGTCTGTATGCGGAAAAATGAACGAAGCAGAACCACTTATCGGGGAACCCCGCGGCAGATAAGCAATCAGACAGTTACATACCGAAATGGAAATCAGCAATACTTCGTCTTATCATAGATACATGAACAGGCATATCGGCGTGACATCTGAATTCAGGTCAGCCCACATTGCGGTTTCAGCCCCGATATGTCCGATTATTTCAGTAAGGAGTCAATCATGAGACATTTTTTATCCGCTACTGCCATCTCTTTAGGTATGCTGCTGTCTGGATGCGCAACTACTTTTACCGGCCAGGTCACGACTTTCCACGAGTGGCCGCAACAACTATCGTCGACCAGCTACATTGTCGAGCGTTTACCGGCACAGGAAAATAATCCGGAATACAAAGTTTATGAAGAGGAATTGCGACAGCAATTGGGCTTGCATGGTTTTCAGGAAGTCGCAGCGGGCGCGACGCCGGCGCTGAAAGTGAACATGCAATATGCGACATCACCAAGCGAAATCCAGTATTCGATGCCGTGGGGCCCTTCCATGATGGATCCTTACTGGCGACTTCACTTCAGTCGGGCATATCAGTTCTATCCGTATTCGCCCTACTATTTCGGCAGCCCTTTCTACATGCTGAGAACGTCTGATGTGACGGTACGTCGCTATTACCTGCACCAGCTGGAAATCAGCATCAGTGATTTTTCCAATGGCAAGAAGCTGGCTGATATCAAAGCCAGCACGGAACAGTTGAATCCAAATATTACGGAAAGCATGCCCTATCTGATCGAGAGCGCCCTGAAAAATTTCCCTGGGCAAAACGGCAGCACAACCAACGTTGAAATTCCGCTTAATAAAAATTAACCCACTGCGGACACAAGGAAATCAGGCCGGTGGATCGCGCAGGGCCTCGACCAGAGCGCGGTCCACAATCGAGCTGGCGGAAACCTCCACGGCATCACCGGTACGCAACTGCGCCAACAGCTCTTCGCTGGAAATGGAAAAGGAGTCATACCCTTTCCTGTTAGTGAAAATGTAGCGTGTCCGTTTAGGGCTGACCCAGGCCAGTTTAAAGCGGTTAATAACGCCACTGCTGCTCATAAAATCGAGCCAGATGCCACGCTCCATTTTATCCAGCACGGGCAGCCAGGGATCGGGTAATTGCTCCGACTGATCGGTCACCTGCCGGTTCAGCTTTTTCTCGCTTGCGCGCTGGGCAATGTTGACCGCTATTTCCAACTGCCGGCGCGGTGAAAATTCCAGCGGTGCCCGGGCAATAGCTGCATGGCGTTCTGCCAGCTTGGAGAAAAACAAGACCCGCTCCGGCTCATCCCATTTGATTGCATTCAGCCAGGCATTCAACAATGTCAGCATTGCTGGCAACTTGCTGACCAGCTCTTTCCGCTCTTCCGGATTATTCTTGGGCTTCAGGCTCCAGATCAGGTCGTCCATCGTCCGCAACGCATTTTCCAGCGCATTCGGCTTTTCTTCCTTGACGTTATGCGCAATCGTTAAAATACGTATCCATTGATTGCGTAAAAACTCCTCCAGGAATCCGGCGACCTCTCCGGTTTCAACGCGGATAGCCACATCATTTTCGGCAAATTCCCGCGCCAGGCGCATCTTTTCCTGCTGCAGCGCCTGCGCAACCGGTTCGGAAATCGCCTGTTCTGCCTGCTGCTCTTCTTCCTTCAGAAAAGCTTCCAGATCGGCGACCACATTAGAAAACAACTCAATCTGCTGGTCGAAATCCTGCTGCACCCGGTCAACAATACCTTCGATCATCTGGTACAACGGATCTTCATTACTGGCATCCTGCCCCAGAAAAACACTTGATTTTGCCAGCGTATCGATCAGTACCCGGGCCGGATGGCTCTCTTTGAAAAAGAAATCCTTATCCAGCAAAGCCACTTTCAATGTCGGAATCTGAAGCTGCCCTATCAGAGACTTGATTTCTTCGGGAATGCTCGGATCATTGAACACATAATCAAAAATCCGCGCCAGAAGTTCAATGGTATTCTGATCTATGTGCGTCAGTTCCGCTGCCGGCGCTTCCTGACTGAGACGCCGCAAATAGGTGCGGTCATCCGCGGGCTGATTCTGGAATAACTGTTTCTGCAAGCCAGTCAGGTAGTCAAAAAAACGCCGGTCGATCGTCACCATCTCTGGTGCTGCCACCATCCCTTCGTCTCCTGGTCCAGCAAACGACGAGCCCGACCAGGACATTGGTTGTCCGCTTCCTGTTTCACCAGCAGCATTTCTGACCGCAGCACCCTGCCCTGTCTGCCCGATTTTCTGTGCGTTAGCAGAAAAAATACTGCGTAGCTTGTTTTCCAGATACGGGTCGCCCGACTCATGCTGACGGTCACGGACCGGAGTATGACGTTTTTTGTTTTCGCGCTTGACTGCATCGGTATCGACAACAACACCGCGCTCATGCAAAGCATCGTTTAGTCCCTGGTACACAGTTCCTAACTGCAGAAACAGGTCAGGCTGCATCAGGCTCAAGATCAGCCGGGGCGTTTCCTGTACCGATTCAAATTCCTGCCACGACTGGACGACGGCGTTTACAAAAACTTCAGGCCGGAACGGGTTTTGGGAGACGCTGATCGGAGTGCGGTTCAGTGCCAGCCCAATCCGGGAATTCAGCTCCACCAGCTTCTCGGCATTATTCACTTCCAAGGCCTTGATCAGGTTATTGCTCAATACCTTGTTTTCCATTTCCTCAAACGTCACCAGAGAAAAATCTTTGGCGCCAGGTGTTTCGGTATATTTTCTGCGGGTATTGATGATACTGACTTCTTTGGTCAGGACAGCGCTGATCTGGGATGCCAGCAAGCGATAAAACGTGGAAGGGTTGCGCTTGAGCAACTGATAAGCCTGAAAGCTTTTTGCTGCTTCTTCCGGCTGGACAGTCTGGTCCGAGACTTTAAACAAAGCCTCTGTCAGCCGCGACGAAAATGCCTCCAGCTGAGATGAAATTAGGTTGGTTGCCACCGGCACCAGACTCTGCAACATGAGCAGACGCCCGGAGCTGGAAAACTCATGCTTTTTGGCAGTATTTAAAGGAATTGTATCCATTACCCAGTTTTCAGCGCCTATCAATAATCTTTCAGACAATTTTTCCGGAATGATAATCCGCTGCACCAGATTCAGCCACCCCTGTTACGGACTGTAATAAGCTTCTGTCGCCACCGTAATCAGCACAATCAGCATCACTGCAAAAAACAGAACGATTAACAAACGCCCGAACTTGGGCGTGCCGTCATCCGTTACCGGAAAATTATTGTCAGATTCACGCATATTTTATGGTCTTATTTGTTGCTTTATGGAATCAACAAGGTGGAACCTGTTGTTTTTCTGGCTTCCAGATCGCGATGCGCCTGCTGAACTTCGCTCAAAGGGTAACGCTGACGGATGTCAATTTTCACTTTTCCGCTTTCCACCATTGCAAACAACTGTGCCGCCATCTGTTCCAGGTCTTCGCGCTTTGCCGTGTAGTTCATCAGGCTTGGCCGGGTGATGAACAATGAGCCGCGCGATGCCAGCTCGTTCAGACTGAATGCCGGTACCGGACCGGAAGCACTGCCGAAGCTGACCATCATCCCCATGGGCGACAGGCAATCGAGTGAACCAGTGAAAGTATCGCGGCCAATCGAATCGTAAACCACGGGAACGCCCTTGCCTCCGGTGATTTCCCTGACCCGTTGCACAAAATTTTCTGTATTGTAGTTGATTACATGCGCACAGCCATGTGCTTTTGCCAGTTCAGCCTTTGCATCCGAACCGACAGTGCCGATCATGGTGACGCCAATTGCCCGCGCCCACTGACAGGCAATCAGACCAACCCCGCCTGCTGCGGCATGAAACAGGATGGTTTCGCCGCCACGCAGAGGGAATGTCCGGTGAAACAGATATTGCACGGTCAGCCCTTGCAGCATCATCGCCGCCGCCGTATCAAAAGAGATACTGTCTGGCAATCTGACGATGTTGTCAGCAGGCATGATGCGCGCCTCGGCATAAGCGCCCACCGGGCGCCCCGCGTAGGCCACGCGATCGCCAACGCGCAAATGGCCGACCCCTGAGCCGACCGCCTCGACAACACCAGCAGCTTCCATCCCTAATCCGGCTGGTAAAGGCTGGGCATAAAGGCCAGTCCGGAAATACACATCAATATAATTCAGGCCGCATGCATGATGTCTGACCCTGACTTCCCCCGGTCCCGGTTCGCCGATTGGGACATCGACGTATTCCATGACTTCCGGCCCGCCGGTATGCTGAATTCTGACTGCTTTCACCATCATGCCTCCTAGATTTTTTTCTTCGATAAAAGATACATGCCGCCCATAACCAGCGCCGTACCGGCAAGCTGCCAGCCGGTAATGGGTTCGGCCAGGAAAAATGCACCTAAAAACAATGTTGAGACCGGTCCGATCATCCCTGCCTGGGAAGCCGTTGCCGCGCCGATCCGTTTTACTGCAATCATCGTCATGAAAACCGGCAGCACCGTACAAAAAATCGCATTCACCAGTGACAGCCAGTAAACCGGCATCGGCTGCCATAACATGCTGCTGGGTCTCAGGATGAAAAACTGCCCGATGCAGGCGGCACTGGAAACGCACATGGCGTAAGACACCAACCGCAGCGAACCGATCTTCATCACCAATTGTCCGGACTGAATCAGATATACCGCATAGGATACCGCAGCCCCCAATACCAGCAAGGAACCCAGCAAGACATCCGCACCACCGAATTTCAGATCATGCAGAAAAACCAGCACGATGCCCAGATAACTGACAATCAGGGCAGCCCATTCCAGCGGGGAGACCGATCTGCGGTAATACACTGCCGACATCAGCAGGACGAAAGAAGGTGTCAGAAAAAGAATCAGACGCTCCAGTCCGGCAGTAATGTATTGCAAACCCAAAAAGTCCAGAAACGAAGACAGGTAATATCCCATCAGACCAAGGATCACTAAACGCCAGCGGTCTGCAGCTGGCAAAGCAGCTGACTGGCGCATCTGCCACAGCGCAATACCAGCGAACACCGGCAGGGAAAACGCCATGCGGAACGTAATCAGCGTCACCGCATCGACGTGATAGCGATAAATCAGTTTGGCAACAATGGCCTTGGTTGAAAACAGGACTGCCCCGGCAATAGCGATCATTAAACCGCTGAGATAATGTTGCCGGGCACGTGAAGTCGGAACGGGAGAATCCATGAAAGAATTTATATTATTGAGCAGCATCTGACCGGGCGTGGCACGACTTAGCTAAAAGGTATTGTCATGCCATCTGCAATCCATTGTACGCAATCCCGCGATTTTCTTCCCGCGTAACAATTTTTTTCATCTGTCTGATCTGTATCATCGAACTGCATTTACATGACCTGAGGCATGGCTCCTGCCGGATTTCTGTCATGTCTATATGGTAAAATGCGCGTCTTCAATATCAAACCAAGCTAGGCAGGACAGCGGTTAGCAATCATCCGTTAGCGCCGATTCAGGAAAGAACGACCATGGCAGGACATAGTAAATGGGCCAATATCAAACACAAAAAAGCCGCGACTGATGCAAAACGCGGCAAAATCTGGACCCGGCTGATTAAAGAAATTACCGTTGCGGCACGCATGGGTGGCGAAGATGTGGATTCCAACCCCCGCCTGCGCCTGGCTGTCGATAAAGCGGCTGACGCAAATATGCCGAAAGAAAACGTCACGCGTGCCATACAGCGCGGTGCCGGCACTCTGGAAGGTGCGAACTATGAAGAAGTCCGCTACGAAGGCTACGGCATCGGCGGTGCGGCACTGATCGTCGACTGCATGACCGACAACCGGGTTCGCACGGTGGCAGAAGTACGTCATGCATTCAACAAATTCGGCGGCAACATGGGTACAGAAGGTTCTGTCGCTTTCATGTTCAAACATTGCGGCCAGATGTTGTTTGCACCGGGCACCAATGAAGATGCGCTGATGGAAGCGGCGCTCGAAGCCGGTGCCGAAGACATCGTGACCGATGAGGAAGGCGGAATTGAGGTGCTGTGCGCGCCGTTCGATCTGTCGGATATCCGCGCCAAGCTGGAAGCCGCAGGCTTCAAGCCGGAAGTGGCCGAAGTGACGATGAAACCAGCGACTGAAACCGTATTTACCGGTGACGATGCAGTCAAAATGCAAAAGCTGCTCGACGCGCTGGAAAACCTGGACGACGTACAGGAAGTTTATACCAACGCCATCATAGAAGAATAAGATGAAAATTCTCGTTGTCGGCTCAGGTGGCCGCGAACACGCTCTTGCCTGGAAACTCGCTCAGTCTGAACGCGTGCAGACAATCTTTGTGGCGCCGGGCAACGGTGGAACAGCAACCGATATCCGTCTCAAAAATATTCCGATTACGGATCCTGCAGCGCTGGCTGATTTTGCAGAACAGGAACATATCGGCCTGACCGTGGTTGGCCCTGAAGTCCCGCTGGCCGCCGGTATTGTGAATATTTTCCGCGACCGCGGCCTGAAAATTTTTGGTCCGACCAGAGAGGCTGCACAACTGGAAAGCTCCAAGGATTTTGCCAAAGCATTCATGCACCGCCATGCTATTCCGACTGCGGAATATCAGACTTTTGCCGATCTCAGGGCCGCACACGCATACATTGATGCCAAAGGTGCGCCGATTGTGATCAAGGCCGACGGGCTGGCTGCCGGTAAAGGCGTAGTAGTGGCAATGACGCTGGACGAAGCCCATGCAGCTGTCGATATGATGCTGTCTGACAACAAGCTCGGTGATGCCGGTGCGCGCGTCGTGATCGAAGAGTTTCTGGCTGGCGAAGAGGCCAGTTTCATCGTCATGGTCGATGGCAAGAACATTCTGCCGCTGGCAACCAGTCAGGACCATAAACGCCTGCTGGACAATGATGAAGGTCCGAATACCGGCGGTATGGGCGCCTACTCCCCTGCCCCGATCGTCACACCGCAGCTGCATGCACGGGTCATGCGCGAGATCATCGTCCCGACCGTGCAAGGCATGGCAAAAGACGGGATCGTTTTCACAGGCTTTTTGTACGCCGGTCTGATGATCGACGATCAGGGTAATCCTAAAACGCTGGAATTTAACTGCCGTATGGGAGATCCTGAAACCCAGCCTATCATGGCGCGGCTGAAAACCGATCTGGTCCAGGTCATGGAACATGCAGTCAACGGCACCCTCGACAGTGTCGAACTGGAATGGGACAGACGCACGGCCATGGGTGTGGTGATGGCGGCGGCCGGCTACCCCGATACCCCGCGTAAAGGCGATAAAATCACCGGCATTCCGGCAGAGACGGCGGATTGTGTGACATTCCATGCAGGTACAACGCTGACTGACAAGACACTGAGCTGCAACGGTGGCCGCGTGCTGTGCGTTGTCGGTCTCGGTGACACCGTGAAGCTGGCGCAAAAACATGCTTATGACGCGGTCGAAAAAATTCATTTCGATGGCGCACAGTATCGCCGCGACATAGGCTGGCGCGCGCTGAACCGCAAACATTAATCGGCAGGTGGGAGGTGGATGCCTCCTTGTAATCGTGATGGGTTGGACGCTGTCCAGCCCGTCTTGCTTTTGAAGAAAGCAACGGCATGACGGACATAACACATACTCAGGCAGTCAAACAATATTTTCTGGGACTTCAGAATCATATTGTGTCGGCGCTGGAAGCGACAGACGGAAAGCTATTCATTAGCGATAGCTGGGAGCGTCCCGAGGGCGGCGGCGGGATTTCGCGCGTCATCGAAAATGGTCAGGTATTTGAACGCGGCGGAGTCAACTTCTCACATGTCCGTGGCGCACAACTACCGGCATCGGCCGCCGCCAGCAGACCGGAACTGGCAGGCAGAGCCTGGGAAGCGATGGGCGTGTCGCTGGTATTGCATCCACGCAATCCTTATGCGCCGACAGTGCACATGAATGTCCGTTTTTTCACGACCCATGCAGCTGACGGCGAAGCAGTCTGGTGGTTTGGCGGCGGCATGGATCTGACGCCTTATTATGGTTTTGAAGAAGATGCCCGTCACTTCCACCAGACTTGTAAAGATGCGCTCACACCGTTTGGCGATCATTTGCATCCCCGTTTTAAAAAATGGTGTGACGAATATTTTTATCTGAAACACCGTCAGGAGGCTCGCGGTGTCGGTGGCGTATTTTTTGATGATTTTCATGAGCTCGGATTTGAGCGCAGTTTCGCCATGACACAGGCTGTCGGTAATGCGTTCATTCCCGCTTATCGCCCTATTCTTGAAAAGCGCCAGAACCTCGCCTATGGTGAACGGGAGCGTGATTTTCAGACCTACCGGCGCGGACGCTATGTGGAATTCAATCTGGTTTTTGACCGGGGCACCCATTTTGGTTTGCAATCCGGCGGTCGCACTGAATCCATCCTGATGTCGATGCCGCCTGTCGTAAAATGGCGCTATAACTGGACACCGGAAGCCGGCACTCCGGAAGCAGCACTGACGCAAGACTTTCTGGTGCACAAGGAATGGGTGTAAACACCGCGACACGCTGCATACTGGTTCTGGGCGGCAGTTTTGATCCGGTTCATGCAGGTCATGTCGCCCTTGCCCGCAGTCTGGCCAACATGCTGAGGCCAGATGAATTACGCATTATTCCCGCGGGTCAACCCTGGCAAAAAAACGCTCTGACGGCTACATCAGAGCAACGTGTAAGTATGCTGAGACTGGCATTTGAAAACTGGGCAAACTGCCCGGTCTGTATTGACGAACAGGAGATACAAAAAACCCGCCAGCGCCAGCCGACTTATACCATAGACACCCTGCGTGCACTGCGCAGCACATGGGGTGATGACGTATCCATCTGTTTTGCGATGGGTGCCGACCAGCTGCAAAATCTGCATACATGGCATGAATGGCGCAACCTTTTTGATGTGGCCAATTTGTGCGTTGCTGCCAGACCGGGCTTCAGTCTGGACATCGCCGCACCAGCAGTGGCCGCCGAGTGGTACCGGCGTGCAGTAACGCCGGATGTCATGCGCAGACAGGCTTATGGCGGCACCTGTATAGAACCGGAGCTGGCGGTGGATGTGTCTGCCACCCAACTGCGCACAGGATTGAAACAGCATAACCCGACAATGAGATTGCTAGTCCCTCACAAGGTGCTAGACTACATACAACAACATTCAATTTATTAAAAATGGATATTAAAAAATTACAAACGCTGGTCGTCGACGCTCTCGAAGACGTTAAAGGCCAGGATATACAGTTATTCGACACGACCCATCTGACCAGCCTATTTGATCGCGTCCTGATTGCTTCAGGGACATCCAATCGTCAGACCAAAGCGCTGGCAGCCTCGGTGCGCGACAAGGTCAAGGAAAACGGCGGTCAAATCGTCAGCATGGAAGGCGAAGTCACCGGCGAATGGGTGCTGGTTGATCTGGGTGATATGGTCGTACACATCATGCAACCGGCGATCCGCGCCTACTATCGTCTGGAAGAAATCTGGGGAGACAAGCCGGTCAAACTGGGCGCCGCCAAACGTACTGCAAGAAAGAGCGCCAGCCCAAGTGATGATGTTGCAGATAAACCGAAACGCACATCACGCAAGCCAGCCGGCAAGGCAGCGCCGCTGGAAGTGACTCCGGATATGATGGCAATCCAGACCACGCTGGATGACGAACCGAAAAAAACGACACGCAAGCCGCGCACCACCAAGACGGCTGACGGCGATGTCAAACCGGCGCGCAAACCGGCAGCAGCAGGCGCAGCAGCCAAGCCAGCCAAAATTCCAACTGGTGCACGGGTTAAAGTTGCAGCAACCAAAACAGCCATCGCGTCAGCAAAAGAGGCTGCGGCCAAACGTCCTGCGCGCAAGAAAGCTGCCGAATAAACCGGTTGCTCCATTGTTGAATGATGCTGAAGAAATGGCTGCCTTGCGCAGCCATTTTTTTAGAAAGCAGTTTACGTATATATTTCGCTGAAACTCCGTATGCAATTAATTATCGTTGCCGTTGGCCACAAAATGCCAGACTGGATAGAAACCGGTTTTCATGAATATGCAAAGCGCATGCCTCCGGAATGCCGGCTGTCCCTGAAGGAAATCAAACCGGTGGAACGTTCCGGCAGTAAAACGGCCGAAACCGTCATGGCGCTGGAACGTGCCAGAATTGAAGCTGTGATCCCCAAAAATGCCCGGATTATCGGGCTCGATGAACGGGGCAAAGACTGGACCAGCGTTGCGCTGTCTCAGAACCTGACACAGTGGCAGCAAGACGGGCGCGATGTCGTAT
This sequence comes from Cognatundibacterium griseum, assembly GCF_014284195.1. Classification (GTDB taxonomy): domain Bacteria; phylum Pseudomonadota; class Gammaproteobacteria; order Burkholderiales; family Burkholderiaceae_D; genus Undibacterium; species Undibacterium griseum. The sequence goes on along the minus strand of NZ_JACOGC010000002.1, from coordinate 264,036 downwards.
TTCTCATCGGCGGTGCAGATGGTCTCGATGCCGGACTCAAAGCCAACGCAGACACCCTGCTGAGAATTTCCAGCCTGACCCTGCCGCACGGTATGGTCAGGGTATTGCTGGCAGAGCAGTTGTACCGCGCATGGAGCATCACGCAAAATCATCCTTATCACCGCGTCTGAATCTCACTTTCGACAAACATGCTGCCTGATAACAAAATTTACCTCGCCTCCAAAAGCCCGCGCCGCAGAGAATTGCTCTCGCAAGTTGGCATCGAATTTGAATTGCTGCGGTTACGCGATGCATCGCCACGTGGCCCGGATGTCAGTGAAATCGTCTTGCCGGGCGAACTGCCGCAGGCATATGTGAGCCGTGTCACAAAAGAAAAAGCCGATATGGCATGGAAAGTCATGCACATGCGCAAATTACCGGTACGTCCGGTGCTGGCGGCAGATACCACCGTCGTTTACGGAAATCAGATATTGGGAAAACCGGCCAGCCGGGAAGCAGCCATCGAGATGCTCACGATGCTGGCCGGTCAGACCCACCAGGTGCTGACCAGCCTCACGGTACAGCACCTGAACGGGCAGATCAGCATGACACAGCATTCCGAAGTCACCTTCAGCCCCCTGACTGAAAAACAGATTCTTGCCTATTGCAGCACCCAGGAACCCTACGACAAAGCAGGCGGCTACGGCATACAAGGCGCTGCCGCCCGCTTCATTTCACACATCAATGGCAGTTATTCTGGCATTATGGGGTTACCCTTATTCGAGACCTGTCAGGCATTACGTCAGTCCGGCATTTTTATTCCTTAATTTCCGATATTCATGAGCGAAAACCTCCTCATTAACATTACTCCGCAAGAAACCCGTGTCGCCCTGATTTTTCAGGGAGCAGTACAAGAGTTGCATATAGAAAGAACCTTGTCCCGCGGACTGGTCGGGAATATTTATCTCGGTAAAGTCGTGCGCGTGCTGCCTGGCATGCAATCTGCATTTATCGATATCGGTCTGGAACGGGCCGCTTTCCTGCATGTCGCCGACATCTGGGATGCCCGGCCACAAGAAGGCAATGCGAACGCACCGCTGATTCCGATTGAAAAACTGCTGTTTGACGGCCAGTCAGTCACCGTGCAGGTGATCAAAGACCCGATAGGCACCAAGGGTGCCCGCCTTTCGACCCAGATTTCGATTGCCGGGCGCATGCTGGTGTATCTTCCTCAGGATTCGCATATCGGCATCTCGCAAAAAATTGAAAACGAAGCTGAACGTGAAGCGCTGCGCAGCAAAGTACAGGGACTGCAGCAGCCAGATGAAAAAGGTGGCTTCATCGTCAGGACAATGGCTGAAGACGCTTCCGACGAAGATTTAAAAGCCGATATCGATTATCTGCGGCGCACCTGGTCCACCATTACACAACTGGCAAAAACCCAGCCGCCAACCACATTACTGTATCAGGATCTCAATCTGGCGCAGCGCGTGCTGCGTGATTTCGTGAATGAAGAAACCGACAGTATTCAGGTGGATTCCCGCGAGAATTATCTGATGCTGCAGGAGTTCGCCAACCGCTACATGCCTTCCGTGCTGACCAAGCTGCAGCATTACACCGGCGAACGTCCGCTGTTTGACCTGTATGGCGTCGAAGAGGAAATCGAACGGGCGCTGGGTCGCCGCGTCGATCTGAAATCCGGCGGTTACCTGATTGTCGACCAGACCGAAGCCATGACGACGATCGACGTCAATACCGGCAGCTTCGTCGCTGGTCGCAATTTTGACGATACGATCTTCAAAACCAATCTGGAAGCGGCGCACGCCATCGCCCGTCAGCTGCGCCTGCGCAATCTGGGCGGTATCATCATTCTCGATATCATCGACATGGAAAATGATGAGCACAAAGCCGCTGTGCTGTCGGAGCTGAACAAAGCACTGTCTCGCGACCGTACCAAATTGTCAGTATCTGGCTTCTCTGCTCTGGGCCTGGTTGAAGTCACCCGCAAACGCACCCGCGAATCACTGGCCCACGTCCTGTGCGAAACCTGCCCCGCATGTAACGGCAAAGGACAGGTCAAGACCGCCCGTACCATCTGCTACGAGATACTGCGTGAGCTGCTGCGGGAAGCCAAGCAGTTTAATCCGCGCGAATTCCGCATCATGGCCTCGCAGGTCGTGGTGGATATGTTTCTGGAAGAAGAATCGCAGCATCTGGCCATGCTGGGTGATTTCATCGGAAAACCGATTTCCCTGCAAGTGGAAAACATGTTCCATCAGGAGCAGTACGATATTATCCTGATGTGACAACCATGCAGCAAAAGCGCGAAAACTGGGTTGATTTTGCCAAGGGAATCGGCATTTTGCTGGTGGTATACGGCCATGTGAGCCGCGGCGTCGTCAATGCAGGCATGGCTGTGGATCTGGCCTGGTTTACAGTGGCCGACAGTGTGATCTACAGCTTTCACATGCCGCTGTTTTTTTTCCTGTCAGGTCTGTTCCTGCTACCCGGCCTAAAAAAATACGGCAGCCGCGGGCTGATTGCAGAAAAGATCGACAGCATTCTTTATCCCTACCTGCTCTGGTCGCTGCTGCAGGGCGGCACAGAAGTGCTGTTGTCACGTTTCACCACTGCCAAGACAAACATGACGGAAGTCTTGTCGCTGCTCTGGCAGCCGCGCGCGCAGTTCTGGTTTTTATATGTCCTGTTCGGCTTATTTGTGCTCATGGCAGTCACGCTGCGCCAGCATCAGCCTGTGACTGGCCGCACAACGCTGCTGGCTGTGGGCGGCGCACTGGCCGCATGGTGTTTGTCTGTATGGCTGGCGCTGTCTTTTCCGCTTGATTTCCTGGGCGGATATCTGATTTTCTTTTTGATGGGCGCTTATGGCTTTTACTGGAAAGACGAACTGCATCGCTATCTGGCACCTTACGCGATACCATTGCTGATCGCATCAGGAGTGCTGTTTGTGAGTGCCGAATGGCTGTTTCATGCGCCGTTGCGGCTGCTGTTCAGCGATCATTCTCCGTTGAACCTGTTGCTGGCCTGCAGCGGCATCATGCTGGTCAGTGGTCTGGCGATGTCAATGGCACGGTCAGGCATACGCTGGCTGCAGATATTTGAAACGTTGGGGTATTACTCCATGCCGGTTTATCTGATGCATATTCTGGCGGGCAGCGGCATGCGGATTGTTTTGAGCAGATTTCTGCATATTGATTCAGCCTGGCTGCATTTATTGGCAGGCTGCGCCGCGGGAATACTGCTTCCCGTGCTTGTTTTCCGGCTGGCACAACAACCGGTGTGGCGACCGCTGCAGTATTTATTCAGACCTCCGGCCTGGCTTTCTTTCAAGCCGGACAGACCCGCTTAGGGCCAATAATCGCAGAAGCATCCATTGCAGCAATCCGGCCTTCATCCGTCGGAACAACCCAGATTTCGACCTGGCTGTCTGCTGCATGAATGGCCATAGTCTGATCGCCGGTAGCGGCAGCATTTTTTTCCGGATCGATCTTCAGTCCCAGATAATGCAAGCCCTCCACAACCTGTCCGCGCAATACCGTATCATGTTCTCCTATCCCGCCGGTAAAAGCCAGCACGTCCAGCCCGCCGGTGCAAGCGGTCAGGCCGGCACACTCGCGCATGACCCGGTATGTGAACAAGGCAATTGCAGCCTGTGCCGCCGGTGAACCGCTCTGGCGCAATGTCCGCATATCGGCTGAAAGCCCGGAAACACCCAGCAAACCGGATTCTTTATACAGCGTCTTTTCCAGTCTGGCCGCATCCCATCCTGCCTGCATCAGATACAGTAAAACTCCCGGATCCAGCGCACCGCACCGGGTTCCCATCATCAGGCCATCCAGCGCCGAAAAGCCCATGGTGGTAGCGACACTCTTTCCTTGCAACATGGCGCATGCACTGGCACCGTTACCCAGATGTGCCATGACGACACGCTGCGCTGCTTTGCTGCTGTATTCTGCCAGTCGCTGCGCGACATAGCGGTAAGACAGCCCGTGAAAACCATAACGACGGATTCCGGCATCGCGCAATGATTGCGGCAAAGCCAGCGTTTTTTCACACACCGGCAATTCTGCGTGGAATCCGGTGTCAAAACAGGCAATCTGGGGAATGTCCGGATAGGCACGCTGAAACGCCAGAATACCTTCAAGATTATGCGGCTGGTGCAGCGGTGCCAGTGGATTCAGGGTTTGCAGGTAACTCACCGCAGCGCGATCAATCAGTACCGAGGCCGCATATTGCTCGCCGCCATGCACAACCCGATGCGCAATCGCAGTTACGTCAATATCCTTGCCGTACGACGCAATCAGGCGACGCAATTCGGTCAATGCTGCCGTAAAGGCGTCACTTCCGGTGACGCCGGTGGTCAGTGGAAAAGTCTGGCGCCCCGTTTGGTCACTGAGGCAGATACAAGGTTTCCCACCCGGCTCCAGCCCTTCCACCACGCCGGAGACAACAGCAGCATCCACCAGTTGATCGTGCAGCGGGTATAAAGCAAACTTCACCGTCGAGGAACCGGAATTCACCGACAGGATCGCTGGCTGCCGTTCTGCGGTAATGCTGTGGGTTATGGTCATGGTGTGTTTTTTCTGTATTCATGCGCCAGCAATTTCACCAGTGCGGCCGAGGCAACACGGCTTGCCACACCATCGGCACGGCTGGTCAGCGCAATCGGAACCCGCGCGCCCAGCACGATACCGCAAGTGGCCGCTCCGGCCAGATATTCAAACTGCTTGGCCAACATATTGCCGGACTCCAGATCGGGTACCATCAGGATATCCGGATCACCAGCCACTGGAGAATCGATCCCTTTGATATGCGCTGCCTCTGCAGAAATTGCGTTATCAAACGCCAACGGGCCATCGACCAATGCGCCGGTAATCTGTCTGCGCTCAACCATCTTGCACAATGCGGCAGCATCCAGTGTCGACTGCATTTTAGAATTGACCGTTTCCACTGCAGACAGCAGTGCCACCTTGGGCTGGGCAATCTGCAATGCGTGTGCCAGATTAATGGCGTTTTGCAGGATATCCGCTTTTTCCGCCAGCTCCGGTGCGATATTCAAAGCAGCATCTGTCAGCAGCAGCACTTTGTGATACATCGGCACATCCAGATGAAAGACATGCGATAAGCGGCGCTTGGTACGCAGCGCTGTGCTGTGCACCACCGCTCCCATCAGTTCATCGGTATGCAGACTGCCTTTCATCAGCGCTTCAACTTGCCCGCCTTCCGCCAGCGCAACCGCGCGATCTGCCGCCGCATGGCTATGAGGAACATCGATCAGTTCAACCTGACTGATATCGAGTCCGGCGCACCGGGCAACATCACGCAGTTTTTCAGCAGGTGCAATCAGCACGGGAATAATCAATCCCTGACGTGCGGCATCAAGCGCACCTGCCAGTGAATCAGCATCACAGGGATGAACCACGGCACAACGCACTGGCTCCAGTGCGCTGACACTGTCCAGCAGTTTTTTCTGCCGCATGCCAAGCTCAAACATGGCCACGGTCGGCAACTGCATACGTTGCCGGCTGACCTTTTCCGTCGGCGCAATTACCAGTGCATGACCGGACACAACGATGATGTCCTGCTGATTTTTAATCAGACAGTCCAGAGTAACCCGTTTTTTCTCGTCATCTTTGGACAGCACCGTGACAGTGACAGTCAGGGTGTCGCCGATACGTACCGGTTTGGAGAAATGCAGATTCTGCTCCAGATAAATCGTTCCCGGTCCGGGCAGCTGGGTTCCGAGCACAGTTGAAATCAGCGCCCCCCCCCACATACCATGCGCAATCACACCATGAAACAAGGTATTCCGGGCATACTCAGGATCAAGATGCGCCGGATTCACATCGCCGGAAACGGCTGCAAATGCCTGAATATCTGCCTGATTCAGCGTTCGTGTGTAACTCGCACTCTGCCCGATCCGGATATCGTCATACACGACATTCGAGATCAGTCCCTGCTGTGTATGCACAGGATAAACAGGATCATTCATTTTGACTTCCCCAGGTTGAAACAGACAAGGTGACGGATCTTGCCGGATTTGTTGTTAATCTTTATCTGCCGGCCGCCATCAGACGGCACGCTCAGTTCACAATATGGTAACCGCCATCCACATACAGGGTCTGGCCAGTCATACCCGATGCGGCATCGCTGATCAGAAAGGCGGCAAGCTGACCAATCTCCTGCAGAGTGACCAGGCGCTTTAATGGCGCATTCGTCTTTGCTTTTTCCATCAGCACATCAAATTCCTGCAAACCGGATGCAGCGCGGGTCGGTACCGGTCCGGGTGAAATCGCATGCACCCGCGTTCCGGCCGGTCCCATCTCCACAGCCAGATACCGCACCAGCGATTCCAGCGCCGCCTTGACCGGCCCCATCAGGCCATAGTGCGCCACCGCTTCATCTGCACCGAGATAGCTCATGGTCATCAGACTGGCTCCCGGTGCCAGATGTGGCTCGGATAAACGGGCAGCCCGCGCAAACGAATGACAGGAAATATTCATCGCCTGCAAAAATCCCTGCGCGGAACTGTCGAGCACACGTCCATGCAAATCGGTCAGCGGAGCCCAGGCAACAGAATGAATCAGGAAATCAATTTTACCCATTCTGTCTGCAGCGAACTGAATCAGCCGCTCCAGCTCGTCCTCCTTTTCAACATCGCATACCAAGAGCGGTGATTGCAACTGCTCCGCCAGCGGCGCCACGAACTGCAGCGCTTTATCGTTCAGGCAGGACAATACCATCTGCGCCCCCAGCGCATGGGCAACGGCAGCGCAGCCATACGCAATGCTGTGCGCATTTGCCAGCCCGATGATCACACCACGTTTGCCTGCTAATGAAAACAAGGATTCCGGCGTCATAGTCAATTCCATTTAAAACATCTCTGATGGCACTGCAGGTTCAGGCAAACTGCCGATGAAAACGCCGTATCGTACTGATACTGACGAGCACGCCGATACAGAAGATACCCAGAAACATCGGCCACAGCACGACGATCCCGGCACCTTTCATCAGAATGCCATAACTGGCATTGATGTAGTAATACAAAGGCGACACGTACATCCCGAAACGCATCACGGCAGGCATTGCCTCAGGCGGAGTCCAGGCTCCGGATAAAAACATCATCGGCGCCAGAATCAGAATCACCATCATGCCTGCCTGCGCCATATTTCTGGTCACGGTCGCAATCAGGATTCCTATTCCTGCCAGCGTGCTGACGTATAAGGTTGTCAGCGCAAAAAACAGCAACAGACTGCCGTTAACCGGAATCGAAAACACCGGAATCAGCATGCCAAACAGCCCCAGTGCGGTTCCTGCCAGAATCACGGCCACCATCGCTATCATCTTTGGCACCATGATCTGCATCGGTGACAGTGGCGATACCAGCAACTGTTCGATCGTTCCGCGTTCTTTTTCCCTCACCATGGCGGCTGCCGGCAAAAGCATGGAAAATAAAGTCACCACATTCAGTAATTCCGAGATTCCCATAAACCAGGCATCGTTCTGATTCGGGTTAAACCAGACCCGCGTGTGACTCCGGATCATCGGCAAATCCCTTGCTGCATTTCCGCCGCCCGGGTTGATGCCCCATTGCCCGGCGATCTGCTCCAGCCCGAACCGCGCCACAATCTGCGTCGCATCCACCGATGCGAGAAAACCCTGCACGGAATTGGAAGCATCAATCTGCAATTGCACTGCCGCTTTTTCGCCACGGGCTAAAGCGGCACCAAAGCCAGGCGGAATATCCAGCACAGCCATCGCCTTTCCATCATCCAGCAGCCGCTGCCCCTGCGCAGCATGGCTGATCGTGCCCGCCCAACGGAACTCTGGTGGCATGAAACGTCCGGCCAGTTCACGGGAAGCCGCACTGCGATCCATATCCGACAAGACTAATGCCGCATTATTTAACTGGAATGACACGCCGGACGCAGCGTTATAAATATCGGCAGAAAATGCGTACAGCACAAAAATCAGCAGCACCGGATCGCGGAATAACTGCAATAACTCTTTCCAGGTCATCGCCTGCAGGCGGCTCCACCAGATACGGTCAAATAAAAACATACGTCGGGCTCCAGAGCATCAGGTGATTCGGCGGCATCAATAACGCGGACGTTTATGAAATGCCAGAAAACCGGCACTGAACAGCACGGCGGCATAGGCTGCCAGAATCAGCATATCCGGCCACAGGGCCATCAAACCAACACCTTTCAAAAAACTGCCGATCACAATTTCTGCGTAATACATTCCAGGCAGCAGGTGCGCGATCACAGCCGCGACCGCCGACAGGGAAGGAATCGGAATAATCATTCCGGAATAGAGTACGGCAGGCACCACTGTCACAATCGCTGTTCCCACCATGGCAGCCACCTGAGTATTGACCACCACCGATACCAGCAAACCGATACCGGTCGTGCAAATCACATACAAAATCGTAGCAAGGAGAAAGAAAAGCAGATTGCCCTTGAACGGTGCGCCGAACAGCAATAACACAAACGCCGTCAGCGCACAGGCATTGATGACTGAAATACCGACATAAGGTAATAATTTCCCGATCAGGTATTCCCCCCGTGACAGCGTGGAAGAATACACATTGTAAATCGCTCCGGATTCCTTTTCCCGCACCACACCGAGCGCGGTCAGAAACGGCGGTGACAGCATCAGAATCACCATGATCAGCTTCGGCGCAACCGACCAGATGCTTTTCACTTCCTGGTTATACAGATAGCGGGTTTCCAGCTGTACAGGCTGCAAATGTGACTGAATATCTTCCTGCCGGACGCCGCTGAGTGCCGACACATGGGCCGACAGGTTTTCCAGATTAACAGCAGCATTAATGGCCGTGACATATCCTTTCGTGGTCAGGGCGCGGAATGGAAAAGTACCGTCAATCCAGGTCTGGACATCGGTTGCACGTCCCGCTCTGAGATCTTCACCGAAGCGAGGAGGAATAATGATGACTGCCCGCAGCGTGTTATCGATGACCAGTCTTTCCACCTCGGCCTCTCGCTGTGCATAGCCCTGAAATGAGAAATAGCGGGAATCCGTGAAGCGGTGCGCATAATCACGGGACAGGGATGACTGATCGTAATCAATAATCGCGAACGGAATATTTTCCACATCCAGCGACAATCCATAACCGAACAGCAGCATCAGCAAAGAAGGTACAACGAAGGCAAGTATAAAGAATAATCTGTCGCGCACGATTTCGCGCCATTCCTTATATGCCACTACCCGGATACGTCGTAAATTCATGACTGTCCTCCCCCCGGATGCCGGTCTTGCGCCTCCAGTTTGGTCACGATATGCACAAATACATCTTCCATCGATAAGCGTCGCGGCAGGATACTGACTGTTCCGCTACTCCCCAGCACGGCAGTTATCTGCTGTAAATCGCGTTCAGGCGATGGCAGCAGGACATGAATCCGAGATCCGAACAATGCTGCGTTCAGAAATCCTGCAGCCTGCAGTTGCAGCATTGCCGCCGGTGCATCCTGACAATGAATTTCATACAGTTTTCCAGCCTGCTGCTCCACATCCAGCTTGAGTTGTTCCGGTGACGCATCGGCAACGACCCGGCCTGCAAACATGAGTGCAATATGATCGCAATGCTCCGCTTCCGACATGTAATGCGTGGTTACCAGAATCGTCACATTTTCTTCCCGCGACAACCGGAACAGCACATCCCAGAAAGCGCGCCGCCCCAGCGGGTCAACGCCGGAAGTCGGCTCATCCAGAAACAGAACCTGAGGACGGTGAATCAGGGCACAGCCTAACGCCAGCCGCTGCCGCAGCCCCATGGGCAAACTGGCTGTCAGGCTGTGTCCGAAAGGCCGCAGACCCGCCATATCGAGTATCCAGTCCATACGGGCAGCCGTTTCTTTCCTTGTCAGGCCATAAATACCGGCATACAGGCGGATATTTTCCAGCACCGATAAATCGAGATACAGGGAAAATGCCTGCGACATATAGCCAATGCGTTCACGGATCTGGCGACCTCCGGTACGGACGTCGGCACCGGCAACCCGGCCTTTTCCTGCTGTCTGACTCAGAATGCCGGTCAGCATTTTAATCACGGTGCTCTTGCCCGCACCATTGGCGCCGAGCAAGCCAAAAATTTCCCCCTGGGGCACCTGAAAACTGACCTGATCGACTGCCTTGAACTCTCCGAAAGTGCGGCTCAGCTGTTCCGCTTCGATTGCCAGCCCCTGCGTGCTGCAGCGCGGGCCGTCAGACGGCAGTTGTGCCGTGCCGGCTTCAGTTTCTTGACGTACCAGATTTTTTTGCCGCAACAGGGCAATGAACACATCTTCCAGTTCAGGCTCCAGCACTTCACAAGCGGATAAGGCAATTTCCTGCAGGCATTCCAGCACCATCGCCCTGGCCTGCTGTCTGTCCGTTGTATCGGTGAACACGCGTATTTCCTGGCCCAGCACTTCCATTTGTGGAAACTGCGCAGACAAACGATGCGCGGCCAAGACTTGCTGCCCGGCGTCTGCGCACACTCCGGCGACAATGCTTCCGGCAGCCAGTACGCGGATCTTTTCCGGCTCGCCGGAAGCCAGGATTTTTCCGGCGTGCATCAGAGATACGCGGTGAAAGCGGCTGGCCTCATCCATATATGCCGTTGATACCAGTGCAGTAATGCCTTTTTCTTTCAGCAAACGTGCCAGAATGCTCCAGAATTCGCGGCGGGAAACCGGGTCAACTCCCGTTGTAGGTTCATCCAGAATCACCAGTCTGGGTTCGTGGATCAGTGTGCACACCAGTCCGAGTTTCTGTTTCATGCCGCCGGAGAGATTTTTCATAGGCCGGTCGCGAAAGCGCTCCAGCCGGGTGCTTTTTAGTAATGCCTCTTTACGCTCACTGAGCTCCTCCCGGCTTAACAGGCGCAGGCCACCGAAATAGTCGATGTTTTCCTCCACCGACAAATCCCCATACAGGTTTTGTCCCAGACCTTGCGGCATCAGGCCGATGCGGTCTTTGACCGTTTCGCTGGCTGCCTCAGAATCAACCAGTTGCCCGAATATCTGCAGACGCCCGCTGTCATGCGCCAGGACACCGGCAACCGATTTCAATAAGCTGCTTTTTCCTGCGCCATCGGGGCCGATCAACCCGTAGATTTCACCCGCCCTGACCTGCAGCGTTACCCCGTCCATAGCAATCTGGCTGCCATAACGTTTGCCCAATTCCTGCGCATCAACGACGATTTTTTCCGCCGGTTCAGCCGCCTGCATCGTCAAAGACATCATTATTTCCAGCGTGGCTTTTGCCATTCGGTACCGTCTTTCCAGCGGATGACGGCATCTGCCGGTAACCCCGGAGTCAGCTGATGTCCCGGATTGCCTGTAATGGCAAGTTTGACTGCGTACACCAGCTTGACCCGCTCATCGGTGGTTTGCACTTCTTTCGGCGTAAATTCTGCACGCGATGAAATATAGCTGACCTTCCCTTCGTAATATTTATCCGGCTGCGCATCGGTATAAATCCGTACCGGCAAACCCAGACGGACCTGACCAATACGTGATTCGGGCACATACACTTTCAGATACAGATTATCGAGATTCACCATTTCCAGCACCGCACCTCCCGGTATGACGACTTCACCGGGCTCACGCAGGCGTGTCAGGACGATACCTCCCGACGGCGCTTTAATCGTCAGGTCAGCCAAAACCGAATTGGCTTCGCTGACCGCCGCAGCGGCACGATCTTTTTGCGCACGCAAGGCATCCACTTCCTTCTGCTTCGCCTTGACTTTATCGTTGCCGAGACCCGCCTGCGCAGCGCCCTGCCGGGCACGGCTCACCGCCTGCTGCGCAGCGCTGACATCGGCACTGGCCACACGCCATCCGAGATCTGCCTGTTCATAGCGATGACGCTCAATCACGCCGCGCTCAAACAGTTCTTTATGCCGCTGCGCATCGCGTGCCGCCTGCTGTTCAACCGCTTCTGCCTTTTGCAACGCCGCCTGTGCCTGACTCAGCGTTGCATCGGCCACACTGACGCCGATCGGTACTTCTTTCTGCGCAATCTCAAGACTCGCCTGGGCGGCACCCAGCTGCGCTTCAGTGGCATTCAATGCCTGTTTTGCCTGCTCGGTTTTTGCGAGAAAACTGTCATCTTCCAGTTGCGCCACCACTGCACCGGCAACAATCGCATCTCCTTCTTTTGCCAGCATCTGACGAATCCGTCCCGGAAACTTAGCAGCCGCCACAATGCGCTCACCTTCGATTCGTCCGCTGGCGGCAATCAGCCCTTCCGGCAGCTGCCGGCTGCCGGCGAGGTAGTACATGCCGCCTGCCACAATCACAATAGCAGCTGCACCAATTAATGCTGGCCCCAATAATTGAGATTTCTTTTCCATTCTTCACTCATCCATCAAAGTTGACCGGTGACATGCAGTAATTGCAAACGTGCCAGTTCATTGTCATAAATGGCGTTATCGCGGTTGGAATACGCCTGCAGACGCCGCGTTTCTGCATCCAGCACATCGCTGTTCGGTGCGAGCCCTTCGCGGTAACGTTCTCGCGCCAGCAGCAACACTTCATCTGCCTGCTCGACAGCCTTTGCCACCAGCTGTAGGCGCGCTTTGGTTTCCTGGCGGTTCAGCCATGACTGTCTGACCTGCAAGGCAATTTTTTCCCGTGCATCCTGCTCCAGCTCGCGGATAGCCTGCGCATTGGCCGATAACTGGGAGGCCTGATGACGGATCAGTCCGCCATCAAAAATTTCCCATTTCATGACCAGCCCGACCCACCAGCCTTTATCCGCAGCGAGATACCGGTTTTCCAGTTTGTTGTAACCGGCACTGATACCAAGCTGTGGCAGTTGTCCGGACCGGATGCCGGATGCCTGCTGGCGGTAAGCTTCGCTCTGACGATCGAGCGCCTGCAGCTCCCGGCGCTCCGTACTGGCTGTTTGCAATAAGGTAGCGAGCGCTGTTTCTGTCTGACTGTCGGCAGACAGCGCCAGATCCGCCAGCGCCACCTGTTGTTCAAAGCTGCGTCCCAGCCAGCGGTTGTAAGCTGCCCGCGCCAGTTCCAGCGCATTATTGGCCTGCAAGCCGAGCTGCCGCGCATTCGCCAGTGCCACTTCGGAGGCCAGCAGATCATGGCGCGCCACATATCCTTGTGTTGCCAGCTGCTGTACATCACTGACATGCTTGCTGACTGCGTCAATATGACTCTGTGCCACGGCGACCGCATGTTCAGCGCGTAGTACCGCAATATAAGATGATGCGACAGCCAGTTTCTGTTCACTGCGTGTCAATGTGGTTTGTGCAGCTGCCGCCTCGCTCAGTGCTTCGGCTGCAGCCACGCCGGATGCAATTTTTCCGCTAGTGATCAGCGGTGCCGATATGGTGACGCCGCCAAAATAAGCGGCATCCTGGGCAAACGGCAGGCTGGCTCCTTTGAGCATAGGTAAGGCGGGAATACTGATTTTTGCAGCAGGTTCGGTTTCTGTCCGCAGATAACCGGATTCCAGCGTCAGCTTTGGCAGGTAATTTGCGCGCGCAGCACCAGTCATGGATTGTGCCGCCAACTCTTTTTGCTGTGCCGCAAAAAGCTGATGATCGCGCTGCATAGCAATGCTCCAGGCCTGTTCCAGTGTTTCCGCAGCGTTGACAGGCAAGCTCATCGCAAAAAGACTGATGCAGATCAAATAAATTGGAAATATCCTGTTTTTCATACTTTTCCAGTCATTTTCCGGCGTGGTTGTCAGACAAAAATGATCAATTAAGCAATAAAAATATCACATCATACCCTGCTGTTGATGTATAAACCATGTTGAATTGCGCGACAGCAGGCATAAGTCATCGTAGTGTATTGCTGTGAGTGCACAATCAAATTGATTCGAATCAATTCGAACAACCTTGCATTTTGTGACAATCAAAATCACGACCTGAGCCCATCACCTGAGGATTCTCCGATGCGCAAGACCAAACCTGCCCAGACGCCCGATACCGTCATTCAGCAAAGCCAGCCCGGCCCTGGCACGCCAGCAGAAAATACACCGCATTCCCCGATCTGTTATCTGACCGGAAAAGAAGCGGCAGTCAGCCCGCTGGATATGGCCCTGCAGAACCACATCGCCAAACTGACCGGTGGGATTTCTCCGGCCAGTGTCAGCTTGGCATGGATGGACTGGGCCATGCATCTGGCAACCGCCCCCGGTAAGCAACTCGATCTGATCGGCATGTGGCAGCAGCAGGCAGCAGAATGGCCTGCTTTCTTGCGGAACAATCTGGCGCAGATGACGACGCCAGCGACACCCTCCGCGAATCCGGGCGCAGCACCGGCAGCAGACAGCGCCATACCGGATAACCGCTTTTCTCATCCCGGCTGGGCTCAATGGCCATTCAATGCCATGAGCAAAGCTTTTCTGCAAACGCAGGATTTCTGGCAGAGCGCCACCACCGGCATACGCGGTGTCACCGCGCATCACGAAGATGTGGTGCAGTTCATGGCGCGCCAGCTGCTTGATGTGACGTCACCTTCCAATTACGGCTGGCTGAACCCTGAAATCATCGATGCCACACAGCAAAGCGGCGGTAAAAATCTGCTGTCAGGCTGGCTGCACTGGTTGCAGGACGTGGGTTGTGAACTCCCGGATCACTGCAATCAGGATGATCATCCGGTCAGAACTTTCCAGCCAGGTCGCGATGTCGCCCTGACAGCGGGAAAAGTAGTGTTCCGTAATCATCTGATCGAACTGATTCAATATTCTCCGCAAACCGCCACCGTTTGCGCGGAACCTGTCCTGATCGTTCCGTCCTGGATCATGAAGTATTACATCCTTGACTTGTCGCCACATAATTCCATGGTCCGGTTTCTGGTGGAGCAAGGGCATACGGTCTTCATGATCTCATGGCGCAATCCCGATAAAAATGACCGTGATCTGGGTATGGACGATTATCTCAGCAGCGGGCTATTTGCCGCACTGAATGACATTCATCATCGTTTCCACCGCCCGGTACATGCGGTGGGATATTGCCTGGGCGGTACCTTGCTGGCGATTGGAGCAGCGGCGCTGGCCGGTCAGATTGCGCGTCAGGAAATCCCTCATCCGGTGGAAATCCGCAGTATCACGCTGCTCGCTGCACAGACAGATTTCAGCGAACCCGGGGAACTCGGTCTGTTCATCGACGAAAGTCAGCTGGCAATGCTGGACGCCCTGATGTGGAAGCAAGGCTATCTGGATGGCAAGCAGATGTCCGGCTCTTTTCAGCTACTCAATTCCCGTGATCTGATCTGGTCAAAAATCATGCGCGACTACATGCTTGGTTTGCGTACCCAGCCAAACGACCTGATGTCCTGGAATGCCGATACCACCCGCATGCCGTATCGCATGCACAGCGAGTATCTGAAACATCTGTTCCTGCATAATGATCTGGCGAAAGGGCATTACGAAGTCAATCAACATGCCATCGCGTTACGTGATATTCAGGCACCGATGTTTGTGGTGGGAACAGCAAAAGACCACGTATCACCGTGGCGTTCCGTGTACAAGATTCATGTACTGACCGATGCCAAAATCGAATTTGTACTGGCCTCAGGCGGGCATAATGCGGGCATCGTATCGGAACCGGGTCACGCCCATCGCAGCTACCAGCATCTGCCTGCCGGACATCGCATGCTCAGCTACCATGATCCGGAAATCTGGCTGCAGGAAGCAGAAACAACATCCGGCTCGTGGTGGAATTATTGGGAGCAATGGCTGACTCAGCATTCATCCGCTGCCAAAATCAAGGCCCCGCATCCGCATGACGATCCGGCATTGGGTGCTGCTCCGGGAAAATATATTTTTGAAGAGTGAACACAAGCGCTGACTGGCCAAATTATATCCGGCCAGTCAGATCAATCTGAGTCAGTCTGATGCAATCCGCTTGCGGATACGGCTCAGCGCTTCAGGCGTGACGCCCAGATAATGAGCAACATCGCGCAGCTGAATACGTGCTGCAATGGTCGGATATGTTTTCAGAAAAGACTGGTAACGCGCCTCGGGCGCCATGGTCAGCAGTTCCCGCTCTCGCTGTTCCTTGCGTACGATATGCTGGGCCAGCAACTGACGGATCGCCCGCTGCCACACCGGATATTGTTCCGTCAGCTGGTTAACGGCGGCATAATCAACCTGTTCGATGTCACAGGCATCGACGGCGGTGGCGAAATAATCGGTTGTCAGTCCGGTAATCAGCACGTTAGGACAGGCAAAAAAATCACCTTCACTGATGAACGACTTGATCCATTCCTCACCACTTTCACTAAGATAAGTCAGCTTGACAATGCCGCTGCGGACAACATATACATAAGGCTGCCATTCGCCCACCGTGAAAATATTTTCGTTCTTACCGAAATGACGCAGCTGATAAGACGGCGTGAGCACGTCCCAGCCCGGCAGCGACATGCCGGCAAAATTTTCCAGCATGATTTTTGTCTGCTTCATTGCCACTTACTTTCCTTCATGCTCAAGCGCATGCCCGGCAAGTGCTGGCAACATGCGCTGTAACGGCTGCCACACTATTTCCGGCAACAGTTTTTCCATGCAATCGTGATGCTGCAGTGGACATTCCCTTTGCCGGCAAGGCGCGCATTCCAGTTTCAGCGACAGCGAGCAGGCGATATCTGAAAACGGCGGCGCGTGATCAGGATCGGTAGAACCATAAATCGCAATCACCGGCCGGTTGAGCGCCGAGGCAATGTGCAGCAGCCCGGAGTCATTGCTGACCATCGCCGTGGCTGCCGACATCAGTGCAACCGCCTGATCGAGACTGGTTTTTCCGGCCAGATGATGAACCGCCGGACACAGACTGCGAATCAGATCACAGACTTCGCTGTCCTTGCCGGACCCCAGCAGCACAATCTGGGCATTCGGATGCCGTTGCAGGATATGATGCGCGAGTTGTGCAAAATGCCCGGGTGGCCAGCGCTTTGCCGTGCCGAATTCGGCTCCCGGTGCAAAACAGATCAGCGGCTGATCCTGCCTCAGCCCCAGGCTGGATAAGGCCCGATCACGCTGTTCCGGCACGACCGTCAGCACCGGCTTCGGCAAGCCGGCAGGCAAGCCTTCAGACGGCGCAAAAGCAAGCGCTGCATAAAACGCCACCATCGGCCGCGGCTTGTTCTTGTCGTCATAATGCATGACATTAATCAGCCCATAACGGCTCTCGCCCCGGTAGCCGATACGTTTGCGAATACCTGCCATCCAGGGCAGCAAGGCAAATTTCAGCGTGTTGGGCAAAATATAGGCCGCCATATACCCACGCTCACGCAACAAACGCGAAAAACGCCAGCGCTCGCGCAATTGCAATGCGCCATGGCGGAACGGCGTCTCCAGAATCGTATCCACCTCCGTCATCGCACGCAGCACCGGCGCAACCCAGGCCGGCGCCAGCACATCGATTGCGGCTTGCGGATATTGCTGTTTCAGCAGACGCAATAATGGCTGCGCCATCACTGCATCACCAATCCAGTTGGGAGCAATCACCAGCAGGCGGGAAACACCATTTGTAGCAGTTATTGCAGAAACGTCTGTTACCGGGGATGAAACACCGTGCGTCATCGCGGGGTACGTCCCATGAGAAAAAATTCATCATTCGGCCGCATTGAGATCACATTCGCCATCCGGTTCGACAAACCGAAAAATGCCGTGATCGCGGCGATATCCCAGATATCCTCGTCATCAAAGCCGTGAGCATGGAGTTCAAGATAATCAGCATCGCCCACATTGTGTGATTCCTGGCAGACTTTGAGTGCAAAATCGAGCATCGCCTGCTCGCGCGGACTGATATCGGCCTTGTGATGATTCACTGCAACCTGATCCGCCAGCAAAGGTTTTTTAGCGTAAATCCGCAATAGTGCACCGTGCGCCACCACACAATACAGACACTGATTCCGGGCGCTGGTCGCCGTCACGATCATCTCGCGGTCAGCCTTGCTGAGATTACCGCTGCTCTTGAGCATCAAGGCATCGTGGTAAGCGAAAAAGGCACGGAATTCTTCAGGTCTGTGCGCCAGCGTCAAAAAGACATTCGGAACGAAACCGGCTTTTTCCTGGACCGCCAGGATTTTTTCGCGGATATCGTCCGGTAATGCGGTTAATTCAGGCACAGGAAAACGCGATATGGGATTCATCATAAAATTCCTTTGTCAGTCTGATTTCTGCGGCAGTTCGTCAGTTTTTATCGTCAGCTTTTTAATCGGCAAACTGCAGGCGGTACAGATTGGCGTAAACGCCTTCCTGTGCCAGAAGACTGGCATGGGTGCCGATTTCGACAATCTGGCCATCCACCAGCACTGCAATCCGGCTTGCTCTTTCTATGGTGGAAAGCCGGTGTGCAATCACCAGCGTGGTGCGTCCCTGCATCAGCTCATCCAGCGCAGCCTGCACCGCCCGTTCCGATTCAGTGTCCAGTGCCGAAGTAGCTTCGTCCAGAATCAGAATCGGAGCATCTTTATAGATAGCGCGGGCAATCGCCAGACGCTGCCGCTGGCCGCCTGACAACCGACTGCCATTATCACCGATGACGGTATTGAGCCCTTCCGGCAAATCGCGCACTACCTCTGTCAGATGCGCCGCCTGCACCGCGGCTAAAATGCGCGCCATGTCAGGCTGAGTTTCACCATAAGCGATATTTGCCGCCAGCGTATCGTCAAACAGCACCACGTTCTGGCTCACCATGGCGATCTGTTCACGCAGGCTGGAGAGGGCAATCTCCTGTATCGGCTGACCATCGAGCAAAATCTCCCCGGAATCCGGTGTGTAAAAGCGCGGAACCAGATTCACCAGCGAGGTTTTACCACCGCCTGACATGCCAACCAGCGCAATCGTTTCTCCCGGCGCGATATTCAGGTAAATGTCTTTCAGCGCTTCCTGCTGTTGGCCAGGATAAGAAAAACTGGTGCCGACAAAATCCAGCTTACCGACAGCACGGTGCGTCAATGTTTTGCCTGAATCCCGTTCAGCCGGCGTATCGATCAGCGCAAACACAGACTCAGCTGCCGCCATGCCGCGCTGCATCGGGCCATTTAAGTCGGCCAGGCGTTTGAGCGGTGTCAGCAACAGCATCATCAGGCTCACAAATTCGACAAAATGTCCGACTGTGGTGGCGTCTTCCTTCGCCTGCGACACAGCAAACATAATGACGACCGCAACAGCTACCGCTGCAGCCAGCTGCGTCAATGGTGTCGTGGAAGCAACGGCCACCGTAGTACGCATGGAATAGCCGCGCAATTTTTCATTCTTCGCTTCAAAACGCTGCTGTTCATAACGCTGCCCGCCAAAAATGCGAATCACCTGGCTGGCGCGGGTCGCTTCTTCAATGACCTGTGTCAGCTCATTATTCACATCCAGCTGATTCTGATTCAGCTTGCGCAGACGCTTGCTGACTCCCCGCACCAGCCAGGCCATGACTGGCATCAGGATCAGCGCAATCATCGTCAGCTCCCAGTTACGCCATAACAAGGCGGCCAGCAGCACCATCACCGTCAGAGAATCACGGAACAGCGTCGTTAAAGACACCTTGAGCATCTCCACAATCTGCTGGGCTTCAAACATGATAGTGTTAATGATACGTCCGCTCGACTCTGCCTGATAAAAACTGATGGGAACATTCAATATCCGGTCAAAAATCTTGGCTCGCAGTTCATTCAATAAGCGTGTTGATACCCAGCTCATCAGATAACTGGTGCTGAATGTGCAAATTCCGCGCAACAAAAAAATCCCGATGACAGCGACCGGCACTTTCCACAACGCCAGATGACTGGCATCCCCTTTAAAGCCGTGATCCAGGATATATCCCAGCGCCTTAGGGAACATGACTTCCGTCGAGGCAGTTCCCAGCATCGTCAGCAAGGCCCACCAGATGCGGGATCGGTATGGTTGGACTGCACCCCATAATCGCCGGAAAACAGCAATGGTTTCTTTGTTAATCAGACTCATATTTTTTCAATTTTTTATCATTATTCTGCGGATAGCAAGCTGCCTGCTCCGCGCAGGTCATGCATTGCGAGGTAACCTGGACATGGTCAGGATCAGTACCTTCAGTTTTTTTCAGCCCGGATTCCGGCCAGCGGCAATGCCAGCAAGATCATGAATGCAAGGCCAAACACCGCATCACGCAGTATCGCGTTAAACATGGCGCCAACCATCATCGCCACTGTCAGCATGGCTAACAACATAGCTTTTCCCCTGACATGCGGATCAGGATGATGCCGCATGCCACGCGCGATCAGCAGTTGCCGGATCCAGATCCAGAGCAATGCCAGCACGCCAGGCATGCCTAATTCGGTGGCATACAGCAAATAGTCGTTATGCGGCGTCGTCATGCTGGCACTGCTGAGACCCTGCGCTCTTTGCCGGTAATTCGGAACCCAGGAAGCAATACCATGACCAGTCCACGGTTTTTCCATGATCAATCCGGCTGTGATGCGGTAAATTTCAGCACGCATGCCATCATCATCCGTTGATTTGCGGCCTTCGGAAAAATCCTTGACCTGTTGTATGGTGCACAGCATCCGGATTTGCGCCAGTTCCCATGGCGGTGCCTGCACCTGATTAATAACGCAGCTGGCAGGCCGTGGCAATCCTGCTGCCAGCTTACAGCCAGCCGCCAGCCCGGTCGCCAGCAAGCCGATCAGCAGCACGCCGCGCCAGGACCAGCGGAAATTACGGCAAATCATCAGCAGCACAAGACATGCGAACATCAGACTGGCGGTACGGGTTTTGGATAAAAAAATGAGCACCGCCACGACATACAGCCATATCAGGATACGAAGCCAGCGATGCTCCTTATAAAGAAAGAGTTCATGCAACATCCAGGCCGCAGCAATCGCTAATAAAATCCCCAGCAAAATAGACTTATTTCCCAGGTACACGGCATAACTGTGAAACAAGCGGTTATCCGGCAGCAAATGGAAAAAATTGAGCACGAATAAAGTGGCAGCCACCACTGCAGCGCCAAAAAAAAGCCTGACCGCCCGGCGTTGCCAGGCACCTGCCGGCAGCATCAAAAACGGCAACAGGAAAAGATAGGTCTGATAATGCCCCAGTCCCGGCCAGAATTCATTTTCGATTTCCGCAGGCCGGGGCTGAAACACAGCAATCGTCAGACTGACCGCAGATAGCAGCAACACCGGCCTGAGCAAAGGATGCTGTTGCAAACGCAGCCAGTTTTCTCGCCATCCGCCTGCGACAATCAGGGCGATATAAAACAGCAGCATTCCGGCATACATGATCCCGACCGGAAAAAATAATGTCACCGGCAGCCAGGCCATGACCTGCTGCGGCGAAGTGCGCCGCCAGCTGTTGCCAGACTGATCCGGTAACGCAGTAAGTGAAGAATAAAATGCGCTGTCTTGAGTCATCTGATCAGGCGTATTCAATCGATACGTTGTTCGGAGACAGCCATTCGCTCAGACCTGCACGCAAATGATCGCCGGGATTGACCCGCCATTCGTCCGACAGATACAGCTCAACGCAGGCGTCATCATTCTGATACTGAATCAGCACCGGACAGCCTGCAGGGTTCAGATGCGGCTTTAACAAATCCTGTAACTTCCGGGTATCGGTGGCAGCGCTTAATTTCAGGCGCAGTCCCTGAGAAAACTGCACCCGGGCGCGGCCGATATCCATGACTTTTTCAGCAGTGATACGCAAGCCGCCGGAGAATCTGTCCTCAGAAACTTTCCCCATCACTGCGAGAAACTCATCTTCTTTGAGCAGATTCTTGAATTCCTCCATCAGTTCGCTGTAGACCGTCACTTCCACCACAGCGGTACTGTCATCCAGCGTCACGATCATCAGCTTGCCACGCTGGGTCATCTGGGTGCGCACGCCAGTGATGATGCCGCAGATCATGCGCGGATCGCGTGATGGCTCAACTTTCGCCAGAGTGGTTTTAATAAACTGCCGCACTTCCGGTGCGTAAGCGTCAAACAGATGGCCGGACAGATAAAAGCCCAGCGCCAGCTTTTCTTCTGTTAAACGCTGTTTGTCTGACCAGGGCGGCACACTGATGTATTCCGGTGGCGGAATCAGATCTTCATCATCACCAAACAGGCTGACCTGATTCGCTGCGGCATCTGCCTGTTCCGCCGCCTCCACTGCCAGAGAGACTGTTGCCAGCAAAATGGCGCGGTCTTTCCCCAGACAATCCATGGCTCCGGCGCGGATCAGGGCTTCGATCGTCCGGCGGTTCACCTGTCGTTTATCAACCCGGTTACAGAAATCAAACAAGTCTTTAAATGCGCCCCCAGCTTCCCGCGCAGCAACGATGTTTTCAATCGCATTCTGTCCGGAACCTTTAACCGCACCCAGTCCATAACGGATCTGGGTAGCTTTTTTCCCCGGCTCTCCCACCGGGATAAACCGGTAGTCCGACTGATTGATATCCGGCGGCAGCATTTTCAGTTTGCAGATATCGATCGCGTCTTCGACTAAGATTTTGACTTTATCGGTATCGTCCATCGCCAGCGACATATTGGCTGCCATGAAGGCGGCCGGATGATGCGCTTTCAGATACGCAGTGTGGTATGACAGCAAGGCGTAAGCAGCGGCATGCGATTTATTAAAACCGTAGCCGGCGAATTTTTCCATCAGGTCAAAAATCTCGTCCGCTTTTTCCTGTGGCAGGCCATCTTTGGCGGCACCATCGCGGAAAATCTGACGATGCTCCGCCATCTCTTCGGCCTTCTTTTTACCCATCGCACGCCGCAGCAAATCCGCACCACCCAGCGAGTAGCCACCGACCACCTGCGCCATCTGCATCACCTGTTCCTGATACACCATGATGCCGTAGGTTTCCGACAAAATACCTTCGGTGCGCGGATCGGGATAATCAAATTTCTCACCGTGTTTACGTTTGCAGAAATCCGGAATCAGATCCATCGGCCCAGGACGATACAACGCCACCAGCGCAATAATGTCTTCAAAGCGATCGGGCCGCGCATCCTTCAGCATGCCCTGCATGCCGCGGCTTTCCAGCTGGAATACAGCGACGGTTTTCGCTTTGGTCAGTAATTCGTAAGAAGCCCGGTCATCCAGCGGCAGTTTGGCCAGATCGAAATCTGCCATCGCCGGATCCAGCATTTTGATATAGCGCACTGCACGGTCAAGAATCGTCAGCGTCGTCAGCCCCAGAAAGTCGAATTTCACCAGGCCGACCGCTTCCACGTCGTCCTTGTCATATTGCGACACCACGCCGGAGTCGCCGCCCTGCGTGTACAAAGGACAAAAATCCGTCAGTTTACCCGGTGCGATCAGTACACCACCGGCATGCATACCGATGTTGCGGGTGATGCCTTCGACCTGCTGCGCCAGATCGAGCAGGGTTTTGACTTCCTCTTCGTTTTCCTGACGCTCTGCCAGCAAAGGCTCTTCGACGATCGCCTCGGCAATCGTCACCTGCTTCCCCGGTTTAAAAGGAATCAGCTTGGAGATGCCATCGCAGAAGTTATAGCCGAAATCCAGCACACGCCCAACGTCGCGGATCGCGCCTTTGGCTGCCATGGTACCGAAAGTGGCGATTTGCGATACCGCCTCTTTCCCATAGCGATCCTTCACATACTGAATCACGCGATCGCGCCCTTCCTGACAAAAATCGATATCGAAGTCGGGCATGGAAACGCGCTCAGGATTCAGGAAGCGCTCAAACAGCAAATTGTAGGCAAGCGGATCAAGGTCAGTAATCAGCAGCGAATAGGCCACCAGCGAACCCGCACCGGAACCGCGGCCGGGGCCGACCGGCACGCCATTGTTTTTCGCCCACTGGATAAAGTCCGCCACGATCAGGAAGTAACCCGGAAAACCCATCTTGATGATGGTATCGGTTTCAAACTTCAGCCGCGCTTCATAACGGGCGCGCTCTTTCTCGCGCCTTTCTTCATCCGGGAACAGATGTTGCAGACGGAATTCCAGACCGCGCTTTGCTTCAAACACCAGAAAATCATTGATCGTCATGCCGTCCGGTGTCGGAAAGTCGGGTAATTTGGGCTTACCCAGCTCCAGCGTGAGATTGCAGCGTTTGGCGATTTCAACCGAATTTCGCAGTGCGCCTGGCATATCGGCAAACAAGGCCGCCATTTCGTCCTGGGTTTTGAAGCATTGCTGATCATTGAAGCGCCTGACCCGCCGCGCATTGGCCAGCATATCGCCCTCGGCAATACACACGCGAGCCTCATGCGCTGTGTAATCCTCTTTTTTGAGGAATTGCACCGGATGGGTAGCGACCACGGGCAACCGCAATTTCTTTGCCAGCGTCACCGCTTGCCGGATATGACTTTCCATATTCGGCTGACCTGCACGCTGTATTTCGATATAAAAATGTCCTGGAAAAATACTTTCCCACCGTTGCGCACAACGTTCTGCCTGCTCCAGATTGCCATTATCAATAGCAACACCGACATCCCCTGCATGCGCGCCGGACAACGCGATCAGCCCGCCTCCCTCGCCGCGTTCATGCAATTGCTGCAGCCATTCAAACCGGATTTCCGCCCGGCCACGATGCTGATTCGCCAGCCATGCCTGCGCCAGCAGCTCACATAACTGCAGATATCCCCGGCGATTTTTGACCAGTAACAACAAGCGCGAGGGTTTATCGCGGTCATTATCATTGGTGATCCAGGCATCGCAGCCGGCAATTGGCTTCATGCCTTTGCCGCGTGCCGTCTTATAAAATTTCACCATGCCAAACAAGTTGGCCAGATCGGTCATTGCCATGGCAGGCTGCCGGTCTTTGGCAGCCATCTTGATCACGTCATCAATCCTGACCAGGCCGTCCACAATTGAATATTCGGAGTGAACACGCAAATGGACAAATTTTGGGTCACAGGTCAAAGCGTGCGCTGCTTCTGCTCCTGCCGCGGAGGATAGTGTTAATTCTGTAGTCATCCCGCTATTCTACCGTGTAGGAGTGAGCATTCATAAGTCCCGGTGTGAACTAATTTCTATCAAAATGTATATCTGCATAGAAAAAAATACACTTCATTTAATACACAGGACTCACGCAAAGCCGCCCCGGCAAGGCATGGCGGCGAAGACAGTACGCATATACGGCCAGGAGCCATAACGCCGCCGGGGCGGCTTTGCGTAAGTCCTAATACAAAAACAAGCTTTCTCCCTGCCCTTGTCATGATTCTGAAAAGTCAGATGCGGTTTCGCAAAAATCAGAGGAAAGCTTGCTATGAAATAAGCTGCAAGTTGCGCGACCGAGACATTTTGGTTCTTGCTCTGTGTTACGCTCAACTGGTACCAATGTCGTCCCGGAGTCTATTGTGTTCAGTGTGTCCCCCCAGTTTCTTGACAATCTCCGGCACCGCTGCAGAACTTTCTGGGGCGCTGCACTGTTCCTCCCCTGCTTTGCCGCCACGGCATCTGCGCCGGGCGACAGGGAAGAAGCGATTTTTCTCGATGATATCCCTGTGGTGCTGTCTGCTTCACGCCTGTCTCAGCCAATCAATGAAGCACCTGTTGCGGTCACCATCATTGATCGTCAGATGATCCGCGATTCCGGAGCCTGGGATTTATCAGAAATCTTCCGTCTGGTACCTGGCATGTATGTGGCGTACCATGCCGACCCTTATTTTTCTGGCGACAGTACCGTTGCCTATCACGGCATGGTCACCACGACCACTTCTGACCGGATGCAGGTTTTGATTGACGGCCGTTCGGTCTATGCCGGATTGTTCGGTGGTGTAAACTGGAATGACCTGCCGATCGTGATCGCCGATATTGAACGCATCGAAGTCGTACGCGGCCCCGATTCGGCCAGCTACGGTGCCAATTCCTATCTGGGTGTGATCAATATCATCACACGTCATGCCGCTGAATCTCAGGGAGGTTCCGTATCTCTGACCGGCGGCAGAAGCCGGTCAGAAGGCGTATTCCGCTATGGCGGGAAAAGCGGTGACCTCAGTTACCGCATCACCGCCAGCCTGCGCAAAGACAATGGCGAAGATGATTACATTCATAATCCCACGTCCCAGAATACGTTCTGGACACTGAATAAATTTGATAACAAAACCATGCAGATTTTTAATCTGCGCACCGATTATCAGATCAATGCCAGCGATACGCTGGAATTCCAGTTCGGATTCAATGGTGGTCCGCGCGAAGTGGGAGAATATAAAAATGTTTCTGCCATTACCCGCCAGGCTGAAAATCATTTTGAAATGCTGAACTGGCGACGGGCGCTGGATGGCGGCGGAGAACTCGCCATCAAGGCATTTCATACCGCAGAAAAAGTTGACGCTATGCTCAGGGATTCAGATGGCATCAGCGACGGAGATACCCGTTTCAACCGGTTTGACCTGGAAGTTCAGCATACCTTTTCTCCTTTTCAGGATGGCCGTCTGGTCTGGGGCGGCAGCGTGCGCTATGACAAAACCTATGCGCCGTATTATCTCGGTGTCGGCGACAACCAGTATCTGTACGGTGAGTTTCCATTTCATCTGCAGCGTCTGTTTGGTAATCTCGAATGGCGCGTGCGGCCCGATGTCATTATCAATGCGGGAGCGATGCTTGAACATAACAGCTACACCGGCAACGATGTGACGCCGCGTATCGCCGCAAACTGGCATGTGACCCCCGAACATACTTTCCGGATCAGCCATTCCAGAGCAACCCGCTCTCCCTCAGTTTATGAAAAAGTTTATGAAGCCTACTGGCGGGGTCCGGATTTTTACCCGGCCTTGCCAGAGTTGCGGCCAGAACGCGTCCAGTCCACTGAAATCGGCTATATGGGAAAAATGGGTAAGGCAGATATTGATTTCCGTATCTTTTATGACGATTACCACGATCTGATCGATGTCCGCAAGGAAGCTTCGGCTGCCAGCGGCAATCTGAATGCGGGGCGCGCGCTGATGCGGGGTTATGAATTGCAGCTGAAAGCTCCCCTGTCGGACAAAACCCGCGTCATCTATGGCCTGTCCGGCGGCGGAGTCAAAAGTGACAATATCAACGGTGTGATTTACAGCGACTCTTTACCAAAATACAATCACAGCCTGATGTTAAGTCATTCGTTCAGCGAATCATGGCAAGGCAGCCTGGTCGCCTACCAGATTGCAAAAACCAAATTCAATGCAACAGACTACAACCCGACTCAGAATCGCGGTTATTACGTAGATGGAAACCGTCGTCTGGATGGGCGCCTGAGCCGCCAGTTCCTGCTGGCAGGAAAACATGCGGAAGTCACACTGGTTGTGCAAAATATGCTGAATGCCCATTATTTTGAATACCGGCACGATAATGAATTTCCCGGCCGGCTGACGAGACTGAACTTCAAACTGGATTTTTAGCCCATGCCCTGTCTGAGCTTTCCGAACATACAGAATCCTTATCGCAAGATGACAAGATATCTGTCGGGTATGCTCACCATGTTTTTTCTGTGTGCATTCAGCATCTCCTGTTTTGCAGTCGATAGCGTCACCATCGTGCTGAGCGAGGAAGGCGGCGCTTATTCCGAATTTGCGACACACCTGCAAAATACCCTGGTCAATACTCAGAAAACCAGTGCCAGAATTATTCATGTCAACAATCTCAGCAACGACGATCTGCCACGGCAGGCAGGCAACCAGCTGTTCATTGCCGTGGGCACCCCCGCGATGGTGGTGATGGCGCAGAAACCGGCGCATCTGGCCGTGCTCAATGTACTGGTTCCACGAGCCAGTTTTATGAAAACCGCCCGTCAATATAACCGGCAGCAAGACAGCCGGCGCTTTTCAGCCGTTTTCATGGATCAGTCATGGACCCGGCAATTACGCCTGATCCGCATCAGTCTCGCGCATCGCACTCGCGTTGGTATTTTGCTAGGAAAAGAATCCACCGAATATATTCCCGCCATCCAGAGCGCTGCCAAAGAAGTGGAACTGAGTCTGCATATAGAGACCGTGACCGATGATGCAGAGTTGCTCAATGCACTGCGCAAGCTGCTCGCCAACAGCGACGCCATTCTCGCGGTGCCTGATGCGCACATCTACAACCGGAATAATTTGCCCAGTATCCTGCTGACCAGCTACCGGCAACAGATTCCCCTATTCGGCTTTTCGCCCTCGTATGTGAAAGCCGGTGCACTGGCCGCCGTATATAGCCAGCCTGCGCAAATCAGTCAGCAGGTTGCCGAACTGATCGCCAGCCTGTCTGGTACTGTCAGCCTGCCGCCGCCACAGTATCCACGCTATTTCTCAGTCAATACCAATCCGCAGGTTGCACGGTCGCTGAGTCTCAATATCGAACCGGAAGCAGAATTGCAACGCCAGCTAAGACAACAAACGGAGCAGGTGCAATGAAAGACTGGCAACTCTCCCGTCGTATCCTGTTTCTGGCGCTTGCGCCGGTCTGTACCATCACACTATTGCTGACGATGATGGTCATGCTCGTCGGCGTCACCGAAATTGATGGCGCCCTGCATGCCCGCGGCGCGCTGATCGTGCGTCATCTGGCGCCAGCCTGCGAGTACGGCGTCTTTTCCGGAAACCGCACCGTGCTGGAAGGGCTGGCACAAGCCGTCATGCGTGAAGAGGATGCAAAAGCCGTCATTATTACGGACAATGAACATCACATTCTTGCCTATGGCGGAAAACCTGAAACCCTGCGGTCCGAATACATCCAGGCGGCACTACAGGGTAAGGTACTCAAGGGAAAACACAGCAACCTGATTTTTGGTGCTCCTGTTTATCAGGGCAAACCGGAAGACGAGGAATACGACCTGTTTGACCGTTCGCCCCAGGTAACTGCTGCCCAGCCCAAACTGATGGGTTATGTGCATCTGGAGCTGAGTACTGAAGCCAGCAAGCACAGTAAAGCGATCTTTATGCTGAGCACATTACTGATCGGCATCATTGGCACTGCCGCTGCATCCATACTGGCCCTGGGTATGAGCCGCGACCTGAGTCGCCCGCTATCGCGCCTGATCAATGGCGTGCACAGAATGGCAAAAGGCGAGCTGAGCGTCCGCATTCCCGCTGCATCTGGCGGCGAATTGCAACAACTTGAAAACGGTTTCAACCTGATGGCGGAAGAAATACAGAGCAGTCACGACAAATTGCTGGAAATTAATGCCAATCTCGAAAAGATGATTGCCGACCGGACCCGTGAACTCGAGCAGAAAAATCAGGCACTGGAACATCTCTCCAATACCGACCGCCTGACCGGTCTCTACAACCGCTTCAAACTCGAAAATATTCTTGAGGAAGAGCACCTCAGATGCCAGCGCTATGGCGGCAACTTTGCGATCGCGATTGTCGATGTCGATAAATTCAAGCTGGTCAACGACACGTACGGCCACCAGACCGGTGATCAGGTACTGATCGGCATTGCCGAGATCCTGCGCAACCATGTACGCAGCCTTGATGCCGTAGGACGCTGGGGAGGTGAAGAATTCCTCGTGATTTTCCGCGAAACCGCCTCTTATGGCGCGGTTTCCATCGCAGAAAAATTACGTCACGCCATTATGGAATACGATTTTGGCGAAGCCGGAAAAATCACTGCCAGCTTCGGCGTGACCGCCTACCGCTATCCGGACAGTATTCTGGAAATGATGATACGCGCAGACAATGCGCTCTACCATGCCAAACGCGGCGGCAGAAACCGGGTTGAATTCAAAGATTTCTGATGATGGTGATGATTTTGATGATTGTTCAGGTCATCACCCTGCTTTTCCTTCCTGCCCCGTCAGCATCTGATAGCTAAACCGGGCGTCCTCCCTCTGCTCCTTCCGTACAAGAAATACGCTTTCTGTGCTGCGCTACGGTAAAATGATGCGATTCCGGGAAAATAGCAAACTGACAGTTTTTCTGATCCGGCTTTGCTATTCTTCCCCCCTGCGCCGCAGAGTGCTCCGGCATCGCAGCACAACATCAACACACATCGACCCATTATCTGATATGAGCAACGACAACAAAAATAAAGCCACAGCACCGGCAACTTCCGACACCGCAGCGCCAGCCTCTAATTTTCTGCGCGCCATCATCGACAACGATAATGCCGCTGGCACTTACCACCGCGACGGCATGCCGAACGTCATCACCCGCTTCCCGCCAGAACCCAACGGCTACCTGCACATCGGTCACGCCAAATCGATCTGCCTGAACTTTGGTCTGGCGCGCGATTACGCTGGCCGTTGCCATCTGCGCTTTGACGACACCAACCCGGAAAAAGAAGATCAGGAATACGTCGACACCATCATCGACAGCGTCAAATGGTTAGGTTTCGACTGGAACGATAGTCCCGAACAGGGCGGTGCTAGCCATCTCTACTACGCCAGCGATTATTTCGACACCTTCTACGCAATTGCCGAATACCTCATCAACGCCGGATACGCCTACGTCGACAGCCAGTCTGCCGAAGACATGGCTGCCAATCGCGGTGATTTCTCCAGGCCCGGCGTGAATTCGCCTTTCCGCGACCGCACGGCTGCCGAATCTCTGGATTTATTCCGCCGCATGAAAGCTGGTGAATTCCAGGGCGGCGAACACATCCTGCGCGCCAAAATCGACATGGCATCACCCAACATGAATATGCGCGACCCGGCGATCTACCGCATCCGTCACGCCCATCATCATCGTACCGGCGACAAATGGTGTATCTACCCGATGTACGACTACGCACATCCATTGGAAGACGCAATCGAAAACATCACGCACTCAATCTGCACCTTAGAGTTTCAGGATCACCGCCCGTTTTACGACTGGATCATCGCCCGCGCAGCCGAAGGTGGTTTCTTCAAACAACCCGTACCACGCCAGTACGAATTTGCCCGGCTGAACTTAACCTACGTCGTCACCAGCAAACGCAAACTGCGCCAACTGGTCGAACAAAATATCGTCAGCGGCTGGGACGACCCGCGCATGCCCACCATCGTCGGCATCCGTCGCCGTGGTTACACACCAGAATCCATCCAGCTTTTCTGTGAACGCATAGGCGTGACCCGCTCTGATGGCTGGATCGATTACAGCACACTCGAAGGCTGTCTGCGCGAAGACCTCGACCCGAAAGCAGCACGCGCCACCGCCGTGCTGCGCCCGTTGAAACTGATCATCGACAACTTCCCGGAAAATGAGAATGTCGCCTGCACCGCCCCCGTTCACCCGCACCA
Source organism: Cognatundibacterium griseum (assembly GCF_014284195.1). Classification (GTDB taxonomy): domain Bacteria; phylum Pseudomonadota; class Gammaproteobacteria; order Burkholderiales; family Burkholderiaceae_D; genus Undibacterium; species Undibacterium griseum. Next base: position 232,952 of record NZ_JACOGC010000002.1, on the reverse strand, counting down.
CCCGGAACGCGGCAACCGCGAATTCACCATCGGCAAAGAACTGTGGATAGAACAAGAAGACTTCATGGAAGAATCCGTCAAAGGTTATTTCCGCCTGTTCCCAGGCAACAAAGTGCGCCTGCGTTACGGCTACGTCGTTGAATGCACCGGTTGCGATAAAGATGAAAACGGTAATGTGATTGCTGTGCATTGCAACTACTTCGCCGATAGTAAATCCGGCACCGAGGGCAGCGCCAATTACAAAGTCAAAGGCAACATCCACTGGGTCAACGCCGCCGATGCCTTAGAAGCCGAAGTGCGCCTGTACGACCGCTTGTTCACCGATGCCAACCCGGATGCAGGCGGCAAAGACTTCATGGCACTGCTCAATCCAAACGCATTAGAAATCGTCAAAGCCTATGTAGAACCAGGCATGAAAGACGTCACGCCAGATACGCGTTTACAGTTCGAACGCCACGGCTATTTTGTTGCTGATCGCGTGGATTCTGCTGTGGGAAAACCTGTGTTTAACCGGGTGACGACTTTGAAGGATTCGTGGGGGAAGTGACATAACCTAAGTGCCAAGTAATGCTGGATACTTTTAGTTGCTCCTGAAAAGTAAGTACTGCATGTAATTTAAAAAGAAATAGTAAGTCTAGATTGGAAGATAAATGACCGAGAATTTGGTATTTTTTAAAGCATCGAATAACCAAGCAATTCTGAGGAAATTTCAATCTAGACTTAATGAAATTCAATCAAAAAGCAATTTTGAGTCCGCTCGAAATACGCACATGAACAACATCATAAATTCGATGCTGGCCACTCCAGATGAGTGGGACTTTAAATGCGGCATTACGATAAAGTGGATTGGTAATACATTTATAGATCTCATTTCAGATAAAAATTTAATGCTCACAACAGAACATTTGGATGACATGTTTTCGATGTGCTTCAGATTCTTATTTGAGCTTTATTTATCTACAAAAACGGAACTTATTACTGAACTAAATAATGCAAGAAATTTTGCGGTTGAGAACACAAATGAATTTTCCGCTACAGCAAAAGTACAAGTCGAATATGCTATCAGGGAGATGCCTATCAGTATGCTAAAAGATTTATTAGCTAGCGAATCGATAGGCAGTATTAAAGATTTCAATAATCTACACAAGATTATCAAAGACAAACAAGATGCATGGGAAACCGAATTAAAAAATAAAGAAATCAGAGTAGAAGCAATAAAAACGTCTCTAGCAACGTATGAATCAGGGTTTAATTTTGTTGGTTTATTTCAAGGCTTCGACGATTTATCAAAACAAAAGGAATTGGAAAAAACCAATCTTCTTTTTTGGATAAAAGTTGCTGGTATCGCAATCGTTACGCCATTGATCTCAGAAATTATCTATTTATATTTTCACGTTTCAAATTTCGAACAAATAAAAATTGTCTTAGGAATTTCATTACTCCCAACGGCATCGTTGATTGCGATATTAGTTTATTTTTTTCGAATTATTTTACAAAACTACAAGTCCACTAAATCACAATTACTGCAAATTGAACTTAGAAAAACTTTGTGTAGATTTATACAGCACTATGCTGACTACTCGTCAAAACTAAAAGAAAAAGACAAAGAGTCTCTAGCAAAATTTGAGTCTATAATTTTTTCTGGAATTGTGTCTGACGATGAAAAACTTCCATCAACGTTTGATGGAATCGAACAATTAGGAAGCTTAATTAAATCATTAAGAGCATAAATGTCGCATAAAATTTGGTACGACGCCAAAGAAACAATCATCCGTAGCCTACGTTCACCACAGCAAGCGTAGCGTGCGTACCTCCGTAGGGTGCGCTATGCGCACCGTTTTACCGGATATCCCCATTTTTAAGCTGTTCGTTTTTCCTTTATTGGTGCGCATGGCGCACCCTACGCAATATCTGTCGGGCTTGTGACGTGTTTTTGTTCTGCGAGGCGCGTATTTATTGAGGGTTCGTTTTACGGATATTGACGGAGTGTCGATTGCGAGGCAGCAAGCGTAGCGTGCGTACTGCCGTAGGGTGCGCCATGCGCACCATTTCACCGGATATCCTCATTTTTAAGCCGTTCGTTTTTCCATCATTGGTGCGCATGGCGCACCCTACGCAATGTTTGTGCGGCTTGTGGCGTGTTTTTGTGCCGCGAGGCGTGTCTTTGCTGCGGAAGGGTTTTGTGGATATTGACGGATTATCGTGTTCAAGGCAGGCTGTGATTTTATTTCTCGCGCCTTTCTCATGCCAAACTATCGACGTTCGAATATCGCTGGTGGCACGTATTTCTTTACCGTGAATAGTTTTCGGCGGCGGCCGATTTTGACTCCCGAGTCGCTACGTGATGCTTTGCGTTTGGCGATACAAAAAACGCGTCTGACACATCCGTTTGAGATTGATGCATGGGTGCTGCTGCCGGATCATTTGCATTGCATCTGGACGCTGCCGCAGCATGATGCGAATTTTTCTGTGCGCTGGTCGATGATCAAACGCATGGTCTCGCAAGCTTGCGCGGCGGAATTTGGCGTGGACGATTTGTCCACTTCACGAACGCAAAGAAAAGAATCGGGTATCTGGCAACGACGTTTCTGGGAACATCAAATCCGTGACGACAAGGACTTTGCGCGGCATGTCGATTATATTCATTGGAATCCGGTTAAGCATGGTCTGGTTGCGCGTGCGGGTGATTGGCCACATTCGACATTTCATCGCTATGTGGCGCAACAGATGTTGCCGCAGGATTGGGGGATTGGTGCCGATGTTGCCGGGGACTTCGGAGAGTAACTATTTGCTGAGGATAGATTGGTGCGCATGGCGCACCCTACCTCTAATGATAATTTATTGATCTCTTCCCTTAGCCCGCGCCACGTGCAATTTTTTGTAGCTATCAATTAAGCGCTGGTGGCGCTCCAGACCTTCCAGTTTCATGCTCGTCGGCGTTAAACCATAGAAGCGCACGCTGCCGTTGACTGATCCAATCACTGCATCCATACGCTCATTGCCAAACATGCGGCGGAAATTGGTTTCGTAATCGTCCAGCTCCAGTTCATCGTCCAGCGTGACTTCGAGCACTACATTCAGCGCCTGATAAAACAAGCCACGTTCGACGCTGTTGTCGTTGTATTGCAGGAAGGCTTGCGTCAAATCCTGCGCATCATCGAGTTGCTCTAAAGCGAGATGGATCAGCAGTTTTAATTCCAGCACGGTGAGTTGTCCCCACACCGTATTTTCATCAAACTCGATGCCGATCAGGGTGGCGATATCGCTGTAATCGTCGAGTTCGTTATTTTCTAAACGATCGAGCAGCGCTTCTAAGGCATCATCGTCGAGCTGATGCAGATTCAGAATATCGTTGCGGAACAATAAGGCTTTGTTGGTGTTATCCCAGATCAGATCTTCGACTGGATACACTTCTGAATAACCCGGCACCAGGATGCGGCAAGCGGTGGCGCCTAACTGGTCGTACACCGCCATGTAAGCTTCTTTACCCATCTCGGCGAGGATGCCGAACAAGGTCGCGGCTTCATCGACATTGGAGTTTTCACCCTGACCGGAGAAATCCCATTCCACAAATTCATAGTCGGCTTTGGCACTGAAAAAGCGCCATGACACGACGCCGCTGGAATCGATGAAGTGTTCAACAAAGTTATTCGGCTCCGTCACAGCCTGACTGACAAAGGTCGGTTGCGGCAAATCATTCAGGCCCTCAAAACTGCGGCCTTGCAGCAATTCTGTCAGGCTGCGTTCCAGCGCAACTTCAAAGCTAGGGTGTGCGCCAAACGAAGCAAACACACCGCCGGTACGCGGGTTCATCAGGGTCACGCACATCACCGGATATTGCCCGCCGAGCGAAGCGTCTTTGACCAGCACCGGAAAGCCTTGTTCTTCCAAACCCTGTATGCCAGCGACGATGCCGGGATACTTTGCCAGCACGTCTTGCGGCACGTCGGGCAAGACGATTTCGCCCTCGAGAATTTCCCGTTTCACAGCGCGTTCAAAAATCTCAGACAGACATTGCACCTGCGCTTCGGCCAGCGTATTACCGGCGCTCATGCCATTGCTGGCAAACAGGTTTTCGATCAGGTTGGATGGAAAATAGACGGTCTCGCCATCTGATTGGCGCACAAACGGCAGCGAGCAGATACCACGTTCTGCATTACCGGAATTGGTATCAATCAGATGCGAACCACGCAGTTCTTTATCAGGGTTGTAAATCGCCAGGCTGTATGCATCCAGAATCTCTTTTGGCAGCGCGTCTTTTTTACCCGGCTTGAACCACTTTTCATTCGGGTAATGCACAAACTCCGCATTGGCGATGTCTTCACCCCAAAACGAACCAGCGTAAAAATGATTATTGCTCAAGCGCTCAATATATTCGCCCAGAGCCGACGCCAACGCGCTTTCTTTGGTCGCGCCTTTGCCATTGGTAAAACACATCGGTGAATGCGCATCGCGGATATGCAGCGACCACACATTCGGAATGATATTGCGCCACGATGCGATTTCGATTTTGATGCCCAAACCCGCCAGCAAGCCGGACATATTTGCGATGGTTTGCTCTAACGGTAAGTCTTTACCGAGGATGTAGGTGGCAGCGTCCGCATCGGGATTCAGGGTCAGCAAGGCCTGCGCATCGGCGTCGAGACTTTCGACTTCTTCGATCACGAACTGCGGGCCTTCCTGCACGACTTTTTTGACGGTGCAACGTTCAATCGAACGCAGAATACCCTGACGATCTTTATCAGAAATATCAGCGGGTAATTCAACCTGAATCTTGAAGATTTGCGCGTAACGGTTTTCCGGGTCAACGATATTGTTTTGCGAGAGGCGGATATTCTCGGTCGGAATATTGCGTGTATTGCAGTACAACTTCACAAAATACGCCGCGCACAAAGCAGACGATGCCAGAAAGTAATCGAAAGGCCCGGGCGCTGAGCCATCGCCTTTATAGCGGATAGGCTGATCAGCGATTACCGTGAAATCATCGAACTTGGCTTCCAGACGAAGCTTATCGAGAAAGTTGACCTTAATTTCCATGAGAGTATTCCAAAAAAGCAGCCAAAAGCGCGTTAAAAGTAAATCAGGCGCCATTATCCGTTCTTTTAGCCGCACAAGATAGGTTGCAGTACAAATCCCGCCCGCTTCGTCACACTGGCGTATGCGGCATAGCAGATACCTCGTCTGACTCTGTCAGCGACTTAACCTACGAGACATGCGGGGAACGATCTCCGAATGACGGTATGGTAAACTTGCCGCCCTCTGCCCGCACCGCGTTATCCAGGCAATACGGGTCTTACAGGATACTTATCGTGACTACTGCATCTGAGATCAATCAGTTATTTCCCCGCCCGCTGTGGCAATGGTTTGAGCAAATCTGCGCCATCCCGCATCCATCTAAACATGAAGCCGCATTGAGCGAACATATTCAGCAGTGGGCGAAGCAGCGCGGCTTGCCGGTGGTGGTCGATCACGTCGGCAACCTCATCATCCGCAAACCGGCCACTGCTGGCATGGAAGACCGCAAGACCGTGGTGATTCAGGCGCATCTGGACATGGTGCCGCAGAAGAATGCCGATAAAGTGCATGATTTCACGACCGATCCGATACAGCCGTGGATTGACGGTGAATGGGTCAAGGCAACCGGTACCACGCTGGGTGCAGACAACGGTATTGGTATGTCATCTGCGCTGGCGATACTGGGGGCTGAGGATATCCGCCACGGCCCGCTGGAAGTGTTGCTGACAGTGGATGAGGAAGCCGGTATGACCGGCGCTTTCGGCTTGCAGGCGGGCATGTTGAATGCCGACATCCTGATCAATACCGATTCTGAGCAGGAAGGTGAAATCTATATGGGTTGCGCTGGCGGCGTCGATGCTGAAATCAGCTTGCCATTGCAGTGGCAGGCACCGGCGCAGCAAGTGGCATACACGCTGAGTATTGCCGGTCTCAAGGGCGGCCATTCCGGTGTGAATATCCATCTGGGGCGGGGCAATGCCAACAAGCTGATCTCCCGCTTCCTTGCAGGACACGCGGCAGAACTCGGCTTGTCGTTGTCAGAGATCAAAGGTGGTTCGCTGCGTAATGCGATTCCGCGCGAAGCGCAGTGCAGCTTTGCGCTGGATGCAGCACAGCTTCCGTTACTGGAGCAACGCATCGCACAATATCAGGCGATATTACAGACTGAGCTGGCTGTCGTGGAGCCCGCATTAAAACTCAGTCTGCAAAGCACGCCATTGCCGGCGCAGGTATTGCAACCGGCAACCCAAAAAATGCTGATCAACCTGATCAACAGCTGCCCGAATGGCGTGATCCGCATGAGCGACGAAATCAGCGGTGTGACAGAAAGCTCGCTGAATGTCGGCGTCATCAGCACCGCACAAGATAAAGTGACAATCCTGTGTCTGATCCGTTCGCTGATTGACAGCGGTCGTGAAAATATCGAAAGCACCCTGCAATCGCTGAGCGACCTCGCAGGAGCGCAGATTACGTTTTCCGGCTGCTATCCGGGCTGGAAGCCCGACACCAGTTCAGCGGTCATGGCGATCGTCAAAGACACCTATCAAAGCATTTATCACAAAGAACCGGTGATCATGGTGATCCATGCGGGGCTGGAATGCGGTCTGTTCAAAAAGCATTATCCTGACCTGGATATGGTGTCTATCGGCCCGACTATCCGTTATCCGCACGGTCCCGATGAAATGGTGAATATTAAAACCGTCGGCCAGTACTGGACCTTGTTGCTGGCAGTACTGGAACGCATTCCCGTCAAATGAGCATGACGCCATATCCACTCCTGCTCGTTCTGGCGCTGCTGTCCGCTGGCAGTGCTCAGGCGGCGGGTGATGCGGTTGCCGGCCAGTCAGCCTTTCGTAAATGCGCATCCTGCCATCAGCTTGGTCCTTCGGCACGAGGCGGTTTCGCACCACAGTTAAACGCCGTTATCGGCCGGACGGCTGGGAGTACGACTGATTTTTCATATTCGGCTGCAATGAAAAATGCACGCATTATCTGGACGGAAAAAAATCTGGCGGCGTTTTTACGTGCGCCGGGTGATTTTATTCCCGGAAATAAGATGCGTTTTTACGGTATCAGCGATGAACAGCAAATTGCTGATTTACTGGCTTATCTCCGCACTCAGCACTAAAGTGCACCCGCCTTTTTTCGGGTGCGGACAATACAACGTGCTTTGAAAAATAATTCGTAAAATCCGGTAAAATGTTATTTTCTGCAATGAATCTGACTTGATCATCCATGAAAATACATGGCCTCTGGAAAATTTCGCTGGTTCGGAATGTGCTTGTCCGTACCACGGCCGGCAGTTTCAATGAAGCCGGGACACAAGCATGTTTTGCAGAAACACAGCAAAAAGCCCCCGTCGACAAACCCTGGGCTGGTCTCACGAATGCGGCCAACTGGGAAATGTCGAATGCCGCAGCGTTGCAATCTTTCCCCAAAATGCGTGAATGGGCGTTTCAGAACAACTGCGTGTGCCTTGCCGTGGTTGTTCCAAGCCAGATCCGACAATTGATCCATCAGCGTCAGACCGGCCACATGCCTGAAAATCTGGTGCGTTACTTTTCTAACATGGAAGAAGCATGCGACTGGCTGACAGAGCGCGGTTTTCCCTTTACCATTGCGGACTACCCTCATGAGGACTTTGTCCTCAGCACCCGCCAAGTACACAATACTGGCAAACACTGAAATGGCAGCATCCCTGCACTTCTGCATTCCGGATTAATGGCAATATCCTGCCGTCACTTATCCTGATTGACCTCATGCCAGGCAGCAATGCCATGGATTCACCTGCCTGTTGAAACTTTCGCTCATATTTTATGCATATCGTCTGGGAACAATTTACACCGTATTCTTCGCTCGCCGGAGGAATACTGATCGGCCTCGCCAGTATCCTGCTGTTATGGTGCCTCGGACGCATCGCCGGAATAACCGGTATCGTCGCTGGCCTGATCACGCCGGTTCGCGGTGACTGGAGCTGGCGGCTGGCCTTCGTCGCCGGGATGTTTTTATCTTCTTTTCTATACCGGATTGTTGCTCCCTTGCCTGCCATCCGTATCGATGCCAGTTGGGGTGTATTGATTCTGGCGGGATTCATCGTCGGTATCGGCACACGGCTCAGTAATGGCTGCACCAGCGGTCATGGCGTCTGTGGGCTGGCGCGCCTGTCCATGCGCTCCCTGATCGCCACACTGACTTTTATGCTGACCGGTTTCCTGACTGTTTTTGTGCTGCGGCACGTTTTCTGAGAAAGTTCACGGATGTTGAATATAATCATCGCCGCGATCAGCGGATGGGTGTTTGGCACCGGCCTGATCATTGCCGGCATGGCCAATCCTGCCAAAGTGCTGTCATTTCTCGACCTGGCCGGACACTGGGATCCGTCACTGGCCATGGTGATGGCCGGAGCAATCGGCATCGCGCTGTGGCCGTTTTATCTGGCGCGCAGGCGCCGCCGCAGCTTGCTGGATACGCCGATGCAATTACCGATACTGACCCGGATTACAGGGCGGTTAATTGCCGGCAGTGCCTTATTCGGTGCAGGGTGGGGGCTGGCAGGAATTTGTCCGGGACCTGCCCTGGTGGTCATCAGCATTGATCCGCTCAAAGGAGCTGCATTCATCCTGCCTATGTTGGCTGGCATGCTGCTTGTCGACCAGTGGGATAACAAAACCGAATCGTGAATATCTGATCAGTCATCAGAAACCGCATTTTCGGTTTTCAGAATTGCGGTTTCTGCTGATATGCCGGATCAGTCTATTTTCAGCTTCTGTACCCCGCCCGCTGTCCGTTTTTTAGGCAAGGTCAGCGTCAGGATACCATTGTCATATTTCGCGCCGGCATCACTGGCCTCAATATCCAGCGGTAACTGAAAACTGCGCGAAATCTCCCCAAAATACCGCTCGCTCCGCAGCACCTTGTGCTCCGTCTCGCTGCTGTCATGCTGCTTCACCTCAGCGCGCACCGTCACGACGTTGCCGTCCAGAGAAACATGAATATCGTCTTTCGCAACACCGGGTATTTCCGCATTCACGGTATAAGCGGCATCGGTTTCCTTCACATCAATCTTGATCTGGGAAGGATGTGGCAGCGGGTCGCCGTGGAGAGGTTTGACATAAAAACTGGGGCTCAAATCCCTGAAAAAATCATCAAAAAAACCACCACGATTACTTAATGCACCCATTTTCTTCTCCTTTTCAAAAATGAACTGGTTTCCAAAAAACCTCACCTAATGAGTAGTCCAGTATAGAAATTTTCCGGAGAATCACCAATTCTCCACTACCGGCATTTGATGCAAATCAAACCCCAAAAAAACGTCGTGGCAAGACCGGATTCATACATGCCTGATTACAACGGGGAAATAAAAAAGCCCGCAGAAAGCGGGCTTTTTTTCCAATATCTGATATCGCTCAGATCATCGAGTGCGGATCAGGCAGATTGCAGACTGCCATTAATCACCCGGACACGATCACCGGATTGCCAGCCGGGTTGGGAAGACGGTGTAAATGTGCGCAATTGCCCATTTTCCATACGAACCCGGACTTCATAGACGGTTGTCGTGTGCGTCCGTTTTTCAATCGCATTACCGGCAAAACCGCCACCGACAGCACCGGCGACTGTTGCTAATTTACGCCCGTCGCCACCACCGATCTGATTCCCCAGGACGCCACCGAGAACGGCACCAGCCACCGCACCCAGACCGCTGCCCTGTGCTGGCTGCTGCTCTACGGCACGGACAGATTCGACCACACCGCAATTGTCGCAGACCTGATGTGTCTGCTGATGCACGCTCTGATAGCTGCCACCAGAATGTGTCCGCGCTGGTTGTTCATGTGTTGATGTGGAGTTGGATGTAGCAACATTATTTCTGGTGTTATTGCCTTTTATTCCGGCATCTGTTTCAGCCACGGAAGATGCTGGCGCAGCGGCCAATAAAGAATCTGCCTTCGGTGTGCTGTTTGAGTTAGGGAATAAACCGGTCATCGCAGCAACGCCAACCAGACTCACCAGAATCACGGAAGCTGCTGCACCTGCAACCAGTGGATGAATACGTTTATTTGTTGTCTCGGCCATGATGTATTTCCTTTCAAAAAAGAGTGACTGCAATGTAATCCAAAAACGGTTCACGCCGTCATACAGTTGACTGGATCTGTGTTTCATTGGTAAGTAAATGTAAATCGGAAGGATATTGACCCGGTCAGGAAATGTGGCAGATAGTCCTGATTAAGCAATTCCTTCTTTCCAGTGCTGCAGAAAAGCAGCTGATAACTACTGTTACCGGTATCGCAGGAATTCGTGGTATCTCATGTGATGCGTGATATTTCCGGTATTGTTCATCGCCAGATGAATCACGAGTACTGAGGAAACCGCACCGGCAATCAAGCAGTACATATAGGGCAGTCAGCATTATGGAAAAATCTGCTGACTGCTCCGGCACAGATAGTCAGATGGCGTGATGAGTGCCGGATAATGATTTTCCAGCGAATTTCCGGTGCACTCACTTTTTCATTCAGCCCTGACAAAGTGAGGAGCCCACACCGGAATCAAGCAGTGCGGCGAGAGCCGGCACAGATCAGAAGCTGTATTGCAAACCGACAGAAACGTTATTCACAGCCTCTTTGTCGCCATTGAATTTGATCTTGCGTGTTTCAAATTCACCGCGCAGAGCCAGTTCTTTGGTCAGCTGATAGGTCGCGCCCAGCCCGAATACAGGTTGGGTCGAGGTCGTGCTGCCATTGGATACGCCAACACCTGCCACGCTGCCACTGCCTTCTGCTTTGATGCTGGCAATACCCAGTTTGGCAAATCCGCTCAGCTGCTGGGTGAATTCATGCTTATACAGGCCGGCCAGTTCAAAACCTTTTCCTTTTACTTCTGATGTTGCATTCACTCCGCCTGCACTGCTGTTGGCAGAAATCGTGCCCAGAGAAAAGTAACTGGCTTCGACTGCAAAATTCTTATCGATGTTGTAGCCGCCAAATACTTTGTAAGTATCCGAATTTGTGCTGCAGGAAACGACGTTTTTACAATCATCACTCCACTGCCCTTTACCGACAGTTGCGCCCATATATACCTGAGGCACCTGTGCCACCTGAGCAAATGCAGATCCGCTGACCATGGCTACTGCCATCAGACCAGCCAGAATGATTTTATTTCTCAACATGATGTTCTCCTTGTTTCATGAAATACCCTGACAGCTCCATCAGCTATTCAGGCAGAACCCGGAGTTGCTGGCATTCAGGAAGAATGCCGCTTAGGCCTCGGGTTTGAATCAAGTCTGGCACTGCGACGCATCATTGAAAACAAAAAATCCCCAGGCACCCCTCAGTGAAACAGCAGGTACCGCAATACGCTACCTTTCAATCGGTTACAAAATTTGATGAACGAATATTGCATCAGATCTGCAGGTCACACCGCACCTCTCATTGACCACCTGCACCAACGCGTTCTCGTTTGCGCGAAACATCTGGCGCATTTGATGGCGAATAGCTTTCTGCTCACTGGAAGATATCCATTCCCAAATACCTCTGATAAGAGCAAGTCGGGCAAGATACATGATTGGGGAAATAACCGCCCTTCCTGTGCTCTGCACAAGCTCCGTGATGTCAGCGTACAATGTAATCATTCTAAAAAAATAATTTGGTGTTTCTTCAGACGATCCCGCATCCCGGGTAATCCTGAATGCAAGAAACATCACGATGCGCTTACCTGCCGGCATCAGAACTGTCCGCCTATGCAAAATCCAAAATTTAATCCCGTTTTTAACGCCTATCTGATTTATATCGGTGTCGCGATTGCGTCCGGCGGAGTCGCCCTTTACACCCCTCTGATTGTTTCTGAAACAGGCCAGCATTTTTCCGGATTCTGGGCTGCTTCGATCTTATTTGGACTGAATCTGGGACGCGTGATCGGTTCCTATCTGGGCGGTAAATATTCAACACTGGCCAATCACCCCTGGTCAGTCTCTGGCAATATCCTGCTGGAAGGTGTTGCCCTGTACTGCATGGCTTTTCTTCCGCAGGCATGGATGCTGGCGCTGTTTGCATTACTGGCGGGACTGGGTAGCGGCCTGTCTTTTCCGGGATTGAAAAATTATCTGCTGAAACTGCGCGAACTGGATCAGTCTTCACTCTTCAGCCGTCTGGCGTTTGCAATCCGTATCGGCCTGGTGGGTGGCTATCTGACGGCAAGCTGGGTACCGCATGACAGCCTGAAACTGGTGTTTCTGATTGTGCTCATTACGTTCATTGCCTATGGTATTTTTATGCTGGTAGCCATGCGCTCCATTGCAGAGCATGAGCAGCAATACCTGTCGCAACAGGCGCTATCCGGACAAACTGGCACATCGGCCTCTGCGACCTATGCAACAGACAGAGTGGCATCCCCAGCGCAAGTCACAAAATTACCGCTGCTGTTTTATCTGTCGAATGCCGTATTCTGGTGCTTTGCGGTACAGCCGATGATCGGATTCAGCCTGCACATTCCAAAATTCACCCCCGAAATTCCGGTATCTACACCATTCTGGTTAGGTGCACTGGTGATCATTTTTTTCCAGATCCCGGTCTCAAAGCGTGCAATCCGTACCCGGGATCATTTCCTGTTTCTGCAGATCGGCTATGCATGCCTGTTTGCCAGCTTTGCCCTGATGGTAGGGCTGCCTCATTCCGCGGCGGCTGTGATTGCCTCTGCGGCATTGCTGTCATTTGGTCAGGTTTTTTACGGCCCGTCTCTCGATGTACTGACTGCGCGCTTTGCCAATAAGGTTTCTGCCGACACGGGAAAACTGATGTCGCAGCAAATGCTATATCAAAGCATGGGCAGTATGATTGGCAGCCTGACTGGCGGTGTTCTGTTCGATCTGGCGCAACGCTGGCACTTGCCAAGTCTGAACTGGCTGCTGTTGGCATTAGCCAGTCTGGTAATGGTCTTGCTCAGTCACAGGAAAATACCGGATCTGTACCGGAATACAGGCCAGCATTAACCGATGACATCTGGCGCCGCTTGTATCTATTCGTGTAATAAAACCAGTCGTTCACAATATTTTCCATTTTTACCAGTACCACAAATTCACGCCAGCGCTTAAAATCTGGACATGTTTTGCAGGTGATCCAATGAAAATACATGGTGAGTGGGAAATCAGTTTAGTCCGTAACATTGTGATACGCACTTTTGCGGGTGCGTTTAATGAACAGGGATTCAACGCTTTATTTGAAGAACTCAAAGCCATCGCACCCAGAGGGCGGCCGTGGGCCAGCATGGCGCAAGGTCAGTACTGGGAAATGGCGCCGGAAGCTGCCCTGAAATCCTACAGCTCCATGCTGCAATGGGTCCGGAAACATGGTTGTGAGTATGTGGTTTTCGTCTGCCCAAGCAAATTCCATCTGGATATTATGAAACGTAATGCCGGGGTCAATCCCGATGAGCGTTTTCATGTTTGCGAAACCACCGAAGAAGCCTGCGCCTGGTTAACCTCAAAAGGATTTCCACTCTCCATTCAGGAATACCCGCACCACGCCTTCATCGAAAAAGTCAGGATAGAGTTAGAAAGCGATCCGCATAGCAGCTTCTTTAAAGTGGCTTAGCCACGGGCTGGACGCTTTATCATCAGGTGACGCTCTGTTTCAATACTGGTCATATTTGCGCGCATCCCCATGAACGATATGGCGGGGATATTTCAGCGCATTCAAAGTCATTTTCTCATTCACGGCACTGATCAGATCAATCTCTAATTTATCTGCCAGCATCACCAGATAAGCCAGGACGTCTGCCATTTCATGCCGGACTGCCTGCCATTGCTGCTCCCCCAGTTCCTCCCTGTCTCCCCGTTGCAGCCATTGAAACGGCTCCAGCAATTCAGCCGCTTCCACGATCAATGCACTTGCCAGGTTTTTAGGTGTGTGAAACTGCGCCCAATTTCTCTGTGCAGAAAAGTCGCGCAGACGATCCCGGACATCTTCCAAATTTTGCATTGGTAATGACGAAGTTTCCATAGTGATACGCGCGTCCTTTAACATTTAAAAAAAAATCACGATTGCAGATGTTGTATCCCTGTCTTTTGGGACGCCGGATTTGTTGCATTGCAAATATATTTTGCAGCAATACCATACCAGCGATTACAATCAGCATTGCTGCATCGCGTCAATTTCTGATTTCCCATTGCCTGAAATATTCTGTCCCACCTTTAGGAGAGATTCATGCCTTTGATACAACAACAGATATCCACCGCTGCCCAAGAGCAGCTTGCGCAACAGATTACCGTGTTCCAGGCGCTGTCATCCACCACGCTGGCAGGTCTGAAAAAAATACTCGCACTGAATTTATCCGCTGTCAAAGAAGCCGTTTCTCAGGCAACTGCGCGCTCCCTGCAGCTATGGTCAGTCAAAGCGCCACAAGACTGGCTCCATCTGTCGCAGACACATAGCCAGCCTGAGGTAGAGCGTTTGCTGGCTTATGGACGACAGCTCGCAGCCATCTCTGAAGAAACCCGGGAAAACCTGTTGCAAACGGTCAGAACCGCACAAACTTCCGCCACACCGCATGCACATGCAACTCCAGTACACCGCACCGAAGCACCCGTTATCAAAGCTCAGGCTGCGCCGGAAGCCGATCACCCGCAGCAGCTGTTGCTTCCCGTAGTCAATACCGGTACAAAAAAAGCCAGTGTACCCGCCACCAAATCACCGGTAAAAGCGAACACAGCACAAAAAACATCCAAACCAGCTGCGAAGGCAAAAGCAACGATCGCTTCCGCAAAAACAGCTAAACCTGTCACCGCTGCCAGAACCGGAAAACCTGCATCCCCCGCGCCAGTCAGTGCAGCAGCGCCAGCCGCAACGCCGGCACCAGTTCAAAACACAATACCGGCATCAACCCCGTCAGTTCCTGCGACCAAAGCGGTGGCAGCAAAAGAACCAGGCGCCAAGTTTCCGTTTCCGGCACCGAAAAATTTGGCAAAGAGCACACCTGCCAATGCCAATGCAAACAACAAACCAACATCGAGCAGATCTGGCGCCGTCAAAAAACGTGCGTCAACACCTGGTGCCTGATTTATCCATTTTTTCCGGTGCCAGTCGTCTGCCGGCACCGGATTTTTATGCCACCGATGCAACAGGCTCAGCCGCGCAGCGCTTCCCAGTCTGTCCTGAGCAATGAGTACATCGCAATATCCACATGCTTGCCGCGTGAGAACACAGCACCCCGCGCAATGCCATCTTTCGTGAAACCGCAATGAATGGCTACTTTTTCCGAAGCCAGATTATCGGTATTCATGTGTATTTCCAGACGGTTTAACAAGGTCGTCTTAAACAGATAATCGGTCAGCAATTGCACCGCTTCCGTCATCAACCCTTTGCCTCGTAAGTGCCTGGCAAATAATCCGTATCCGATTTCGCGCGCATTAAAATAAGGTACGGTCTTGAAATGAAACACACGTCCAAGTATTTCATCGTTCTGGTCCACGATCAGGAATGTCTCACTGAACTCTTTGGAGCGCGATTCTTCTTCATATTTTTTCTCTGCAACGCCTGGCAACATTAATTCCAGTGACAGATAATCACCCTTTGAGTCGGGATGATTCAACAGCTCAACCAATTGCGACACATCATCTTTGCGGACATGACGGAGAGAAAAGCAACTGCCTTTGATCATAAACACGGCTCCGGGGAAAATTGTTGAAATCATATTTTAACAGTGCGTCTCCCTGACGGCTGCATACCCTGACTGACGAATACTGATGCGCCGGTGCGGACAAAACCCGTTTGTCGGCTACAATGCGCGCTCTTGCATTTCCATCTGCACACACTGCCATGAACATCATTCTTCACGACGAACTGCGCGCTTATATCGATCCGCTGACAGAGCATGAATACGCCGCACTGGAGCGCAGCCTGTTGACCGAAGGCTGCCGGGATGCGCTGATTCTGTGGGGAGATGTACTGATTGACGGACATAATCGCTATGCCATCTGCCAAAAGCATCAGCTACCGTTTAAAACGGTCCAGAACGGACAGTTTCAGAACATCGAGGATGTGCAGCTCTGGATGATAGAAAATCATTTGGCCCGGCGTAGCGTCAGCGATTTTCAGCGTGGAATGCTGGCATTACGAAAAAAAGAAATTCTGATCTCACGTCAGCAATCCACCAGCCAGACCGTCGTCGCGACAAGCGCTCCGGAACCAGCTGAAGAAGTCGCTCCTGTTATCAAACCGACACAGAGCCGCCAGGAAATCGCGCGGCTGGCTGGCATCAGCAGTCATGCTGTCGTACAGATCGAAAAAATCCAGCGTGCTGCCGCGCCAGAGCTGGTGCAGGCAGTCCGCGCCGGAACAATCTCCATCAGTGCCGCGGCAGCCATTGCCAGCCTTCCGGAGCAGGAGCAGGCCAGCGCCGTCGCCGGTGGACGCAAAGAGTTGCAACAACTGGCGCGCCAGGTCCGGGAGAAACAGCGCGAACAAAAACCACCCCGGAAAACACCTGCATCTTCCCCGGCTGACCAAGATGGCACGGAAATAC
Organism: Cognatundibacterium griseum; assembly: GCF_014284195.1. Classification (GTDB taxonomy): domain Bacteria; phylum Pseudomonadota; class Gammaproteobacteria; order Burkholderiales; family Burkholderiaceae_D; genus Undibacterium; species Undibacterium griseum. Next base: position 216,428 of record NZ_JACOGC010000002.1, on the reverse strand, counting down.
CCCGTGAACAGATACCTGAAATTCCAGAACAGTCTGACATCAACCACCTGCTTCAGAAAATTCAGATACTTGAAGAAGAAAACTCTGCATTACATGCACAAATCCAGCAATTGAATCTGAGACTTTCCGCAGCAGCGAGCTGCACGACAGACTGAACGTCAACGCATCAGATATCAGCGAAAGATTCAACTTCCAAGTCCGTCATAGCGCATTTTTCTGCACCCAGCTTTTGTTTCCGATTTCAGGATATTTATGCCGACACGCCGCCAGAGTCTATCCAGCCTGTTCCTGAACAAACCCTCGCCGCAGGAAAAAATGCATCTGCAGGAGTTGGAAAAGCTATCGGTAGTCCATCAAGGTCGCCCGTTCCTGTTTGATGATGGTGATCTGCGTATGATGTACCTGACGCCTCACTGCATGCAAAGTGCCATGTCACGCTCTGAACCCGGGCGTTTGCTGTGTGCATATTCCAGAATGATGATGGGATTTTTATTATTTCATCCGGCACCACGACACATTATTTTAATCGGCCTGGGTGGCGGATCCTTAGTCAAATATTGCTATCACCATTTTCCTGCCTGTCGTATTACTGCGCTTGAAATCAGTGCTGACGTCATCGCCATGCGGGATCAGTTCAATCTGCCGCCTGACGGTGACCGGCTGACCGTTATTCACACCGATGCTGCTTTATGGCTGCGCGATCATCAGGAAAATGCTGACGTCATTTTTCTGGATGCCTATAGCGAACAGGGGCCGGTTCCGGCGCTCAACAGTACAGAATTTTATGCGGATTGCCAGCGTTGCCTGTCTCCAGATGGCGTGCTGGTTGCCAATATCTGGGGCAAACCCAGTGCTGTCGCACCGATGCTGTATCGCCTGCACCGGCAATTTGAACAACCTGTGCGCTGGATACGCTCAGAAGACAGCTATAACCTGCTGGTCTTTGTATCCCGCCACACGATATCGGATGACATGCTGCTGCAGCATCTGGAACTGTGTCAGGAAAAATTCCCCGAGCTGCCTTTACAGCAAATGCTGGCAACATTCCACCTGATTCAGCACCACACTGATCCGGATAATCTCATGCCCATCATTATGTCTCTGCGGTCGGTGCTGGTACACGATGTGAAGGTACCGCACACTTATGCCGAATGGAAAGCCAGCATACAAGCCATGGGGCAAGCTGCTGCGGCCGACAGAAATCGCCTGAAATGAATGCAAACAACACTTTCTGAATTTATGGCAATTGTCATTGCTGCATGAATTGTCAGAGCAACAGCTTTCTGGCAAGCTTAGGTATAAAGTTGTTAAAAAGCAGCAAAAATAAAGAAGCGTAAGGAGAAGGGCTATGTACGATGACAATGACTTTTTTGCAGTCGCCAAATTCCTGAAACTGGGAATTAAAATCGCGTTCAAAAATCCGATGGGGCAGCAACCATTGTTTGAAACCACTTTTCCCACCCCCAAAGGCGGCATGGTTTCGCTCAAAGAAGGCAGTCTGTACGAGATAGAAAAAAAACTTCGCGCGCTGATCAACAGTGATGTTCCGGTCAAAACAAAGCTGACTCCCTTCGCTTATCTGGGCACAAATTTCCGCGGACTGCTGTATTGCACCAAAGGATCAAACGAATATATCGTGCAGGAAACGCATGATCTTTTCGGTACAGAATCAAAGCGGATCGTGCGTCAGGCAGATCACTTCAATCAATTGCTCAGCTAAGCCTGCGGCGAATACGCAGATAAGCAAGCTGTCGCCTGCATGCTGCTGCAAATGCACCGACTGCATGAGGGTTTCTGCTGACGTTTGCTGATTTCATATCTCTTGAAACCGCTTGTCTTGCTCACTGTTTCACTGCTGCATTTCATCCGAAAATGGGCAGCAGCTTCATTTTTTCGCCATTCACCGACTATATTCCGCCACTCACCGAATTCAGAGCGACAAAATGCCGTCTGTCGCTTATCTTCACACCATCAGAAAAATGAATGCAGATCATTCGTTTCAGAATAAAAGGAGTCGCCATGAGTATCGATGAGGATAAAAGAAAATACAGGAATGGAAAAAATGTGAGTTTCGGTCTGGTGCTGGTTGTCATCGGGAGTTTATTTCTGATGGATAAGATGCACTGGGTCGATGCGGTCGACTATTGGTATCTGTTCCCGGCGCTGATTGCCTTGTCAGGCATCATCCTCATTTTCAGCAGCAGTCATCCCGACCTGATCGCGAAAGGTGTTTTTCGCATCATCTTTGCGTTCTGGCTGTATGCCTCCATCGAACATTTATGGGGATGGACTTTCCATTCCAGCTGGCCGGTGATCCTGATTGCCTGGGGCATACAAAGCATCATCGCCGGTATTCTCTCAAACCGTCAATAACGATTACGCTTTCAAACAGGAGCCAACATCATGGATAACCGCCAACCTCAGACCAGAATCTTTCTCGGTGCATTGCTATTGATTTTCGGTGTACTGGCAATGGTCGACAATCTGAACATTTTCAGTTTTACGCAATATATACAGTTCTGGCCAACCGTATTTATCTTAATTGGATTATTGAAAATTTCCCGCAGCCAAAACGTTGCCGGTCATCTCATCGGCGGTATCTTCATCGTCATTGGTGCCACAATGACGCTTCAACACCTGGGGATCGTTTATTTCAGAATGCGCGATTTATGGCCTGTTTTCATGATCGGAGCCGGTCTTTTGATTATTTTTAAAGACAAAATGCACGGACAGGGAGAATGGAATCCTTACCGGACAGAGAATCTGAGCAGTAATGAAAGCAATGTGTCGGCCATCATGAGTGGTGCCAAGTTACAAAATTCCACTCAGGATTTTCGTGGCGGAGAATTAACCGCCGTCATGGGAGGGATCGAACTCGATTTGCGCAATGCCTCCATCCAAAGCGAAGCAACATTGAATGTCTTTGCCATGTGGGGTGGCATTACACTGAAAATTCCGAATGACTGGACCGTGATTTCTCAGGGAGTACCGATTCTTGGCGGCTTTGATGACCAGACCGTTCCGCCGATGCAGAGAGACAAAAAATTGTACCTGCAGGGCTATGCCATCATGGGTGGCGTTGAAATCAAAAACTGACCATTCCGAGTCATAATGCATCCGGTACTGTCCGATTTTCGCCGCCTGCTCTGGTATGTCGTGACATGGCTGCTGACTGGAATTCTGTTTGCCAGATTTCTGGTCACAGCGGGCATGAGCGACTGGTCTTATTCCCTGTTGCTGACACTGCCGGTCATTTTTGTTTTCAGTTTTTTTGCCACTTCTGCCTACTATATCTGTCGTGCATTCCCGGTCAATCAAAGACCTTTCTATATTGCGATTGCGATTTTCGGCAGCAGCGCCCTGATTTCCGGGGCGATATTGCTGGGTCTGTGCCAGGGTTGGAATCAGGTACTGGCATTGTTCACCGGCAGTATTTATGCCTTACAAATGACGGAATATCTGAATGTTCTGTTACTGATTCTCGGTTTCACCCTGTACCTGCTGTCGCTGCTGGCTTATGACGTATTGATTGCCTTTCAAACGATGCGCGAAGCCGAACGCCGCGAAACCAATTCCAAGCTGGCTGCCAGAGATGCTGAACTACAGGTATTGCGCTCACAGATTGATCCGCACTTTTTATTTAACAGCCTGAATTCCATCAGCGCATTAACCGTAATTGATCCTGCTGCTGCCAGAGAAATGACGATTGCACTGGCGGATTTTTTCCGAAAGACTCTGACGCTGGCAGAGCAAGAAAAGGTAACGCTGCGTGCCGAGCTTGAATTGTGCGAGCATTTTCTGGCAGTCGAAAAAATTCGTTTTGGCAATAAACTGCAGACGGATATTCAACTTGCAGTCGATGCTGCCGATGCACTGGTACCGGGTATGCTGCTGCAGCCGCTGTTTGAAAACGCCATCAAGCACGGAATACGCCATTTACGATCTGGCGGCACCATTACCATGCATATACTGCAGCATCATGGCTGGCTGCATATCCGCACAGAAAATCCGTGCACCAGCAATACCTCGCCAGCAACAGGAAATGGGCTTGGTTTATTGAATATCCGCGAGCGACTGGCCACCCTGTATGGGGATCAGGCACGGGTACACTGGGAAAAAAAGGAACAGCAGTTCATTCTTGAAATCGCCTTACCATTGGAGCTGAAGCAAGATGAAATCTGATCTGAATGTGTTAATCGCTGATGATGAAGAACTGGCTCGCAGGCTGATCCGTGAGTATCTGCGCTCACACGACGATTTACAGATTGCCGGTGAATCTGAAACCGGCCTAGACACCGTGATACAGATTGAAGCATTACAACCGGATCTGATTTTTCTCGATATTCAGATGCCAGAAATGACTGGCCTCGATATACTGGAAATTACGGGGCGGCGGCACGGTGTTATTTTCACCACCGCCTACGATCAGTATGCTGTCAAAGCTTTTGACTTGCATGCTGTTGATTACCTGCTCAAACCATTTTCACAGCAGCGTTTTGATGAGGCTGTTTCAAAAGCAAAAAAAACCATCAGAAATACAGCTGCCGGTAATTACACCGCGAACGAAACTGCTGCCAGTACACAAAACAATTTGCAGCAGGTGCTGGCAGCCGCGACAGAAGCATCGCAGCGACTGCTGATCCGGGATCGCGGTATCGTGCATGCCTTGCCACTCAGTGATATTGATTATATCGAGGCGCAGGATGACTACATCGTCATTCATTCGGGGGAGAAATCATGGATGAAAACCCAGAGCCTGTCCGACATAGAAAAACAATTGAATCCAGCAAAATTTGTCCGGGTACACCGTTCTTATTTGCTGGGATTGCATGCGCTGACCGGCTTTGAGCGCTCCAGTAAAGATTCGCAATCAGCCTGCCTCAAAAGCGGCGTGAAGATTCCTGTCAGCCGCTCCGGCTATGAACGTGTCAGGTCTTTACTGGGTTAAATTAAGAACAGTGACTTCAGGCGGAATGAGATTAGCCGGTGACCTTGCGGTAGCGATTAATCGCATCACGCGTCTCAACGGCAATCCGTCTGGCTGCTGCCGCATATGTCTCAGATTCAAGCTGTTTTGCATACAAAATAGCGCGGGATGAATTGATCATCATACCTGTGCCATTTGTCGTCTGACCAGCATGGACTGTCGCAGCGATATCTCCCCCCTGGGCGCCGATACCCGGTACCAGCAAAGGCATATCGCCGATGACTTGCCGCACTTGCGCCAGTTCCCCAGGAAAAGTGGCGCCGACAACCAGCGAACATTGCCCGTTCAGATTCCATTTATCTGCTACCAGTTGAGCGACATGCAGATAAAGCGGCTTACCACCAACATCCAGAAATTGCAGGTCTGAACCACCGGCATTCGAAGTTCTGCACAATATAATAACGCCACGGTCTTTCCATTCCAGGTAGGGCGCCACTGAATCAAATCCCATATACGGATTCACGGTAACGGCATCTGCCTCATAACGTTCATACGCCTCACGGGCATACTGTTCGGCTGTCGCTCCGATGTCTCCGCGCTTTGCATCGAGCACGACAGGAATGGCAGGATAAGTTGTTCTGATATAACGGCAAATTTCTTCCAGCTGATCTTCTGCCCGCAAAGCGGCAAAATACGCGATCTGCGGTTTGAATGCACATGCCACATCTGCAGTAGCATCAATGATCGCTTTGCAAAAAGTAAAAATTCCATCTGCTTTTCCTTGCAGCTCTGCAGGAAAACGCGTGATGTCCGGATCCAGCCCCACGCAAAGCAAGGATTGATTGCCGCGCCATGCGGTATTGAGTTTCTCTGTAAATGTCACAACAAACCCTTAGGTATTAAAAAGCATCTGTATGCTTGAGGAGTAATGAGAAATAATGCCCGAAAATGCGCTATTTCAGAAATATGTCATTATACCTGCCCTGTCTGATGCGAAACCTGCTGGCAGAACAGCGACTTTTTATTATGATAGCGACATCCTTCATTTTTCTGGAATTCACCGGTCACATTCATGAACGCAAAATCTTCCACGGAATCCGATGTTGATGTACTGGCACTGAATAACCAGTTTTGCTTTGCGCTCTATTCCGCATCACTGGCATTAACCAAAACATACAAACCTTTACTGGATAAACTTGGTCTCACCTACCCCCAGTATCTGGTGATGCTGGTACTGTGGGAGCAGGATGATGTTTTAGTAAAAGAAATCGGAAACCTGTTATTTCTCGACTCTGGCACACTGACACCGCTGCTGAAACGGCTCGAAGCGGCAGGATTTATACAAAGAAACCGTGATGCATCGGACGAACGTCAGGTGAGAATCACGCTCACCACGCAAGGCAAACATCTCAAGAAAGCTGCCCGGGAAGTCCCCCTTCAAATCATGTGTGCCAGTGGCTTGCAAAGAGACTCCGTCGCCGGTTTACGACAGCAACTATCTGCCTTACGCGATCAGTTAAACGAACAGCTAAGCCGCCAGGAATAAATTTTCAATACATCTCATAGAAAATTTCAATCGCCATTTATATTGCACACAATTAAATTTCACACTAAAATAATTACACAGTCTTTTGATTGTTTCTACTATTTTTTAAGGAGCCTTACCATGCAGATTCTTTACACTGCCAATGCCACCGCAACAGGCGGGCGTGATGGCCGCGCTATTTCAGACGATCAGCAATTAGAGGTAAAACTGACCACCCCTAAAGCGCTGGGAGGCGCTGGTGGTGATGGCACCAATCCTGAGCAGTTATTTGCTGCTGGTTACTCAGCCTGCTTCATTGGTGCGATGAAATTTGTTGCTGCTGCCGGAAAAATCCCTATGCCGGCGGATGTTTCCGTTCACGGTCAAGTAGGTATCGGACCAAATGGAAAAGGTGGATTCGGTATTCAGGTCACACTGAATATTTCCCTTCCCGGCATGGACAAAGCTGCCGCATCTGCGCTGGTACAAAAAGCACATGAAGTCTGCCCCTATTCCAATGCCACAAGAGGCAATATTGACGTGCAGCTCAACGTTCTCTGAGCATAGCAATCCCCACCATCTCAGCGCATCTCCACGTTGTGACAGAAAATTATCCGCATTGTTGGATAATTTTCTGTAAAGCGTACTTGACAAGATAGTTTTATCAACTATTATGTAAAGCATGCTTGACATGATAATATTTCATGATCAAGCAACCCCTTAGACTTAGCAGGAAAATTATTTTCCCTGCTTTTTTCTTCACCAGCGATGTCAAGCTTACTTGACAAAAAAGGAGAGTAACATGCGCGAAAAAGAGATGAATCACCAATACCAACGTGAATTATGGATCAGTATTGCTGGTTATTGCATCATTCTGTTTGCCTCCGTCAGTTTTGCGCGGAGTATGGATCACGGTTTATCACGGACACTCATTATCATCAGTCCGATCATTCCTTCGCTGGCTACGCTATGGGCGATAGTGCGCCAATTTCAACGAATGGACGCTTATCTGCGTTTATGGTCGCTGGAAAACATCGGTATCGCCGCCGGTCTGACCGCCGCTTTATCACTCACCTATGGCTTTATGGAATCGGCCAACTTTCCCCTGATCAGCATGTTCTGGGTTTGGCCGGCCCTGCTAGGCTCCTGGGGAGGAATCAGCTGTATTCGTAAATGGATGGAACGCCATTCATGAAAAATATCCTGAGAGAATTACGAATGCAGAAGGAATGGAGCCAGGCAGAACTGGCGGATCACCTGGAGGTGTCACGCCAAACGATCAACGCGATTGAAACTGATCGCTATGACCCTAGCCTGCCCCTTGCCTTTGCCATTTCTCGCCTGTTTCAATTACCGATAGAACATATATTTCAATCAGAAGAACACAAAACTTGAGGGAAATAGGATATGTGCCAGCATCAAACTGCTTTCCATCAGGAGCGCATACATCCCGATCAAAATTCCCCCCGACAATCAGAAAATGGCTCTTCCACTGGGAATTTTTCCGCACCACACTGGAGTATGAATGATTCCATATTTTGACAGACAACAAATCCGGCAAGCCCTGCCATATCAGAAACTGATCAGCGCACTGGGCGAACAGTTTTGTCAGCTGATTCAGGCCCCGCAGCGTCATGTCCACACGATTTCAGAGCAACCAATCAGTACGCTGCTATTAATGCCCGCCTGGCAGGAAGGTGGTAAAGCCGGCGTCAAACTGGTGACCGTAGCGCCGGAAAACACAACGGCACCATCCGTACATGCGCTTTTTATCCTGTTAGATTGCCGGACCGGAGTTCCACTGGCAATCATGGATGGCGAAGAGCTGACGTTAAGAAGAACGGCTGCGGCATCAGCGTTGGCATCCTCTTATTTGTCCCGGCCCGACAGCCGTACACTGTTAATGGTTGGTACAGGAACACTGATTCCGGCACTGGCAGCTGCGCATACTGTTACCCGCGCGCTCAGACAGGTGCAAATCTGGGGACGTGATGAAAAAAAAGCGCATCAATGCGCGATGAATATCAGAAATAATCCGGACTTTCCATCCGATGTGGAAGTCATCGTCGCCACCGACTTAGCTAACGCAGCGGGCCAGGCAGATGTCATCAGTTGTGCGACGACCAGCCGCGCACCGATTATCCATGGAGACTGGCTGAAACCCGGTACGCATCTGGATCTTGTTGGTGGATTCCGACCGGACATGCGGGAAGTGGATGATGCCGCTGTCGACCGCAGCCGGATCGCGGTAGATACATATTCCGGAGCATTGTCTGAAGCCGGTGATTTAACTCAGCCAATTAAAAACGGAATTATCGCTCGTGAGAATATTCTGGCAGAACTCAGTGAATTGTGTGCCGGTAAAAAAATACCGGCATCAATTCCAGGGCGGGATATCACACTGTTCAAATCAGTCGGTACCGCCATCGAAGACTTATGCGCTGCCGAGCTGGTATGGAATCAACATCCTGCGCGGCAGGCAGAATAGTACGCCAGCTCCGGAGAAAATCAGCGTTTAGGCAAGCCGCCCAGCAAGGCAGCACGGCGCACTGGCTTTGTATCATCGGCAGCAGATTTTGTTTTGCTGCCCATGGTTGCTGAATGCGTGGCGACAGGAGCCGCGACGCTTGGTTCGTACGGCTTCAAAAACCAGGGGTCGATTTTTTCTCTGGGTGCGGCATAACCACGTTTCTCGCTGCGATCCGGATAGTCGTTTCTGTCACGATGCGAACGTGCGCGCTCAGGCTGATGAACCGATGTGGCAACAAACCCTGCCAGACTCAGACGCACAATCTTTTGCTTAATCAGTTTTTCAATATCGACCAGCAAACGCTCATCCTGATCGGTGTGCAGGGAGATGGCGTCACCTTTGGCGCCGGCACGGCCTGTACGACCAATCCGGTGTACATAATCTTCCGCGTTGTATGGCAGATCAAAATTGATCACACATGGCATTTCCGAAATATCGAGTCCACGTGCCGCAACATCCGTTGCCACCAGAACTTCCACTTCACCACGTTTAAAATCATCCAGTGCCAGCATACGTTCATTCTGGGATTTATCGCCGTGAATAGCTGCCGCCTTCACACCTTGTTTGACAAGGTGTACAGCCAACCGTGAAGCGCCGATTTTGGTGTTGCTGAAAACGATCACCTGTTTCAGACCACGCTCACGAATAATGAAGGAGACAGCATCCCTTTTTTCATCCTCAGCGACTTTGTACAGAATCTGGGTCACATTATCGGCAGTCGCATTGCTGCGGGCAACTTCGATAGTTTGCGGCTGATTCAGAAAGCTGGCTGCCAGCTTTTTAATTTCCGGTGAAAAAGTCGCAGAGAACATCAGATTCTGCCGACTCTTGGGCAGCAGATTGATAATGCGTTGCAGGTCGGGCAAAAAGCCCATGTCCAGCATACGATCCGCTTCATCCATGACCAGAATTTGTGTCTGGGACAGATTAATTGTCTTTTGCTGAACATGATCCAGCAAGCGGCCAGGCGTGGCAATGACAATCTCCACACCCGCACGCAATGCTGCTGTTTGCGGTGTCATGTCAACGCCACCAAATACGACGGTCGAGCGTAATGGCGTGTAACGTGAATACGCTTTCACATTGTCTGCCACCTGGTCCGCCAACTCACGGGTCGGTGTCAGTATCAATGCCCGAACCGGATGGCGTGCAGGTGATGCGCTGCTGCTGGCATGCGCCAGCAAGCGCTGAATGATTGGCAGGGAAAAACCTGCCGTTTTTCCAGTTCCGGTCTGAGCTGCGCCCATCACGTCCTTGCCTTGCAAGACAACGGGAATGGCCTGCGCCTGAATTGGTGTCGGATGCACATAGCCCTGCTCGGACAATGCGCGCAATATATCGGGAGACAAACCAAAATCGTCAAACTTGACGTCTGAACCAGTGGTGTCTGCGGAAGAGTTGGATTGGGACTTTGTATCAGTCATGATAATTGAATGGTGGGCCTCCCGTGAGTCGAACACGGTACCAACGGATTATGAGTCCGCTGCTCTAACCAGCATGAGCTAGAGGCCCAATTCTTTCTGCAAGCTCTGCCTGCGGTAATCTGAGGTGAATCCAGGATTGGATGCTGACTTCAGTCTTTGCAGGAAAAACCTGATGCTGCCGCCTGCAAAATATTGCGCCGAACAATCAGCACAACTTATTAAACGGGCACCGAAAAAAATCAGCGCCCATTGTATACCATTAATTGCCTTCGAGGAAGCTCTTGAGCTTGTCGGAACGCGATGGATGGCGCAGTTTCCGCAGTGCTTTTGCTTCAATCTGGCGAATCCGTTCGCGGGTCACATCGAACTGTTTTCCGACCTCTTCCAATGTGTGGTCAGTCGACATTTCCACACCAAAACGCATGCGCAGAACCTTGGCTTCACGCGGCGTCAGGGAGTCGAGCACATCTTTCACGACATTGCGCATTGACGCATGCAATGCGGCATCTGCCGGTGCCAGCGTATGATTATCTTCAATGAAATCCCCGAGATGCGAATCATCGTCATCACCGATCGGTGTTTCCATCGAAATCGGTTCTTTCGCAATCTTCATGATCTTGCGGATTTTATCTTCCGGCATTTCCATCTTGATCGCCAGCGTGGCCGGATCCGGTTCCACACCGGTTTCCTGCAAAATCTGACGTGAAATACGATTCATCTTATTAATCGTTTCAATCATGTGTACAGGAATACGGATGGTACGTGCCTGATCTGCGATCGAACGGGTAATTGCCTGACGAATCCACCAGGTGGCATAAGTCGAAAACTTGTAGCCCCGGCGATACTCAAATTTATCCACGGCTTTCATCAGACCGATATTGCCTTCCTGAATCAGATCGAGGAATTGCAAACCACGGTTGGTATATTTTTTAGCGATCGAAATCACGAGCCGCAAGTTCGCCTCGGTCATTTCCCGCTTGGCTTTACGTGCCTTCATTTCACCGGCAGACATCTTTTTATTGATGTTGCGTAAATCAGTTAATGGCAGAACGACCCGTGCCTGCAAATCAATCAGTTTCTGCTGCAATTGCTGGACTGCAGGCACATTACGCCCGAGAACAGCACTGTATGCATGACCAGAATTGACTTCACCCTCAACCCAGCTCAGGTTGGTTTCATTTCCGGGGAAAACCTTGATGAAATGCGAACGCGGCATACCGCAACGATTCACAGCAACGTCCAGAATCTGCTTCTCAATGTGCCGCACTTCATCCACCTGACCGCGCAGCGTATCGCATAATTTTTCAACTACTTTAGCGGTGAAGCGGATGCCGAGTAATTCATTAGAAATGGCTTCCTGCGCTTTGACATATGATTTCGAGTTATAGCCTTCCTTTTCAAAGGACTTGCGCATTTTCTCGAAATTGGAAGCGATGATTTCAAACTTGGCGAGCGCATCGCGCTTCATCTGCTCAAGTTGCTCAGAAGAGATTGCAGCTGCACCTGCAGCGCCGCCATCTTCCTCTTCTTCCTCGTCTTCCTCGTCCTCGTCTTCTTCGTCGTCAGACTCTTCATCTGATGCGGCAGCAACCACCGGTGCAGCATCTTCCGATGCATTCGGATCAACCAGGCCATCAACGATTTCATCGATTTTGATTTCGTCGGAGGCAATTTTGTCTGCCGCTGCCAGAATTTCTGCAATCGTGGTCGGACATGCGGAAATCGCCTGAATCATGTCTTTCAGGCCTTCCTCGATTTTCTTCGCAATAACAATTTCGCCTTCTCGCGTCAGCAATTCGACTGATCCCATTTCACGCATATACATGCGCACAGGATCTGTTGTGCGACCAAAATCTGAATCGACAGTTGACAGGGCAGCTTCTGCCGCTGCTTCAACTTCATCATCATCCGTGGTGACCGTCACCACATTATCGGACAACAATAATGTCTCGGCATCGGGGGCCTGTTCATAGACAGCCACGCCCATATCGTTAAATGTGCCGATGATGCCTTCAATTGCTTCAGGATCAACCACATTCTCAGGAAGGTGATCGTTAATTTCGGCAAAAGTCAGGTAGCCGCGATCCTTACCGAGCTTGATCAGTGTTTTCAGCTTTTGGCGGCGACGCTCCAGTTCTTCTTCTGTCGCTTCCGGATCAGAAGAAAACGCGTCTTTCAACAATGCTTTTTCTTTCGCTTTGCGATCTTTTGCCTTGGCCTTGTCAATGGCCTTCATCTCAGCACGCTCTACCGCATTCAATGCAGCGATTTCATCATTCTCAGGCTGGTATTCTTTCGGCTTGCGTCCGCGACGTCCCGGCACTTTTACCCCCGGTAATACATAACCGGAGGTGTCAATCGCAGCGAGCACCGCAGCATCCGTCGTCTGACTGACAGTCGGTGCTGCACCGGTCTTGATTTCCTGAATTTCAGGCGCCGCTTTTGTTGATTTCTTGGTAGGCTTAGTCACTGTTTTTGAATCGGTTCTGTTAGTTGTCACGGAAGCTTTCGATACTGCGGAAACAGCCTGTTTTTCAACTGTTTCTCCTGCTTTTGCACGATTGTTTTTTCCGGCGACCTGATGCGCAATGACTTCCTCGGGCTTGACATCATTCTTTCTGGTTTTCGGTGGCAACTTGGCCGTTACTTCTTTTACTGCCACTTCTTGAGCAGCCGGTTTCTTCGATGACGGACTGACGACCTTTTGAACAATTGCTTTTGGAGAGACCGCTTTTGCTCCTGCTTTGCTCACACTCTTTGCCGCTGACGGCGCTGCCGTTCTGACGGTTGGCTTAACCACCGGTTTAGCTGCCGGTTTAGCTGCAGATTTTGTTGCAGTACGCGCAGATGCCGGCGAAGCTGCCTTATTCACTTTAGGCGCTTTAACATCTTTCGCAACCACTTTTTTATCGGCAACCCTGACTGGTGCCGACTTCGTTTTTGCCGTGACTTTGGCTGCTGTGCTGGCTTTTGCTGCCGGAGCAGCAGCAGTTTTCTTAGTAGGTTTCAATTGTGTTTTAGGAGTTGCAGTGGTTGCTCTGGCTGCTGGTTGACGCGACGTTTTCGCTGCTGCAGCGGTACTAGCATCTTTGGATGTCTTTGTCGCAGTTTTTTTTACCGTTGCAGGCATCAGGTTTTTTACGGGTTTCTTCATTGCGTCAGCCATTGAATTAAACCATCCGGAACTGAGGAAGTCGTCTGTCACTAACGCAAAAAGAAAATAAGCTGCCGCCAGACCTGGTGGCCTGCATACGGTGCCAACTGTTTTTGCTTCAGACTTCCCGAGTCTCAGCGCCAGTGTTTTGGGTTACTCGGAGGAGCACTACGCTCGCCTAAACAACACATTCCGGACGAAATCCGCTTATCGCAATACGGCGACAACACGCTTCCGAACAGAATGAAACAACCTAAGACCTTGAATCGTAAGCCTTTAATTATACCATGACGACCGTCTTTTCTCTACCCCGAAACCCGTATAAAGACAAGTAATTTGATAAAAATTTAGGCAAATTAACTTCTGGTTAAGTTTTCTATTTTCCAGGCAATCTCTTTGCGGCAAGCAGTATCAGAATTTACCGGGCAGCAGCTTCCTGTATCGCCTGCTGACGTAAGGTATCTTGTAAGAGCATAATTTCCCGCCACCGGGCGCGCTCAGTCTCAGTCCCCAGCCCACCAGCAACCAGTTGATCCGCTTCCATTTTGAGTGCCTGAGAGCGGATCTGCCGTATTGCTCCCTGCAATTCCAGCCTGATTAATTCAGGATCAGGGTCGGTTTGCCCCGCCACTTCGGCAATCAACTCATCGAAGTCGGCACCAGTTTCCCGCAAACGTTCCGCCAGCGCGACGAACTGCGCTTCAGCGCCCATTTCCTGCGCAATACCCACCAGCTGACGTAACATCGCCGCACCATCCGGTGCCACCTGAGCTGCCTCCTGCAAAGCCTGCTGATCCAGCAACACAGCATGCGCAGGATAAGCAACCAGTATCCGCATAATCTGCCGCTCCAGCCCAACTGGCGCACTGCGCCGTGCTTTTGGCGGTGCGACCTTCTGACGGGAAACGGGCTGTGCCAGTTCAAACAGCGTTTCAATTTCAGCAGGAGTGCTTTGCGTTAGCTGCGCCAGATTGCGAACCATCTGCAACCGCAAAGCCGATGGCTGCATCTGCTGCAGCAGTGGCTTAGCATCAAATTGTGTTTTTGCACGGCCCTCTGCAGATCCCATATCGTGATCAGCCATCACTTCCCGCATAAAGAATTGTGACAAAGGCATCGCCTCCTGCACTTCCCGGGCAAAAGCATCCGCCCCAAATTCGCGGATATAGCTATCCGGATCATGCTCGGCCGGCAAAAACAGGAATTTAATAAATTTATCGTCATTCACATGCGGCAAACAGGCATCGAGCGCGCGCCTGGCTGCCCGGCGTCCGGCAGCATCGCCGTCAAAACTGAAAATAACGTGATCAGTTTGTCTCAGCAATTTCTGCACATGCGTCGGTGTACACGCAGTTCCCAGGGTTGCCACAGCCTGCGGAAACCCCATTTGCGCGAGCGCCACCACATCCATATACCCTTCGGTCACCAATACATAGCCTGCATCACGAATCGACTGGCGCGCTTCAAATAAACCATACAACTCATAACCCTTCTGAAACAACGGTGTTTCAGGAGAATTCAGATATTTGGGTTCACCCTGCTCCATGATCCGCCCACCAAAACCAATAATCTGACCTTTGGTATTACGGATCGGGAACATGATCCGGTCACGGAAACGGTCGTAACGCTTCCGCCCCGCA
This sequence comes from Cognatundibacterium griseum, assembly GCF_014284195.1. Classification (GTDB taxonomy): domain Bacteria; phylum Pseudomonadota; class Gammaproteobacteria; order Burkholderiales; family Burkholderiaceae_D; genus Undibacterium; species Undibacterium griseum. The sequence continues at coordinate 201,228 of NZ_JACOGC010000002.1, read as the reverse complement.
TTGGCTTCATCACTCTTATCAATGACCAGTCCCGCCTCCACCAGCTCAGGCGCCTGATAATCGACAAAAACTGAGCGCAATCCATCCCAGGCATCCGGCGCAAAGCCCAAACCAAAACGGGCAGCAATCTCTCCTGTCAGTCCGCGTTTTTTGAGATATGCCACGGCTGCTGGCGCACCACGCAATTGCCGCTTGTAGTAGTCGCCGGCTTTACTCATCACCTCTGACAAAGCCAAAGTTTTTGCCTGCACCTCGGCCCGCTGCGCCGGCAGCATGCGATCCTCTTCCGGCACAATCATGCCATTTGCCTGCGCCAGTTCACGAATGGCATCGACATAACTGACGCCGGAATACTCCATCAGAAAACCAATGGAGCTACCGTGCGCACCACACCCAAAGCAATGATAAAACTGCTTTGTGGGACTAACAGTGAAACTGGGGGACTTTTCGTTATGAAACGGACACAAACCCATATAGTTTGCGCCGCCTTTTTTCAATTGAACGTACTTACCCACGACATCAACGATATCGACGCGGGCAAGTAAGTCCTGAATAAAACTTTGAGGTATCAAGTCCGGAATGAAAAATCAGTCAATAGGTGGAAATGGGTATTCACAGAGTACGAATCTCTATCAGCGCGTCAACGCAGCCTTGACCAGTCCGGATACTTTCCCCATATCAGCACGGCCTGCGAGCCTGGCTTTCAGCACATCAATCACCTTGCGCATATCCTGCGGCCCGGCAGCGCCTGTTTCTGTCACCGCAGCAGCCACCGCAGCAGCCACCTCATCATCCGATAATGCCGCTGGCATATAGGTACCCAATACAGCCAGCTCTGCTTTTTCGATATCCGCGAGATCCTGACGGCCACCAGCTTCGAACTGCTGAATCGAGTCTTTACGCTGCTTGATCATTTTTTCGATGATCGCCAGAATCATGCCATCATCCAGTTCGACCCGCTCATCCACCTCTTTTTGCTTCATCGCGGCAGTCAACAACCGGATTGTGCCGAGCTTGCCAGCTTCCTTGGCGCGCATCGCAGCTTTCATGTCATCGGTGATTTGGTCTTTTAAGCTCATTACTTACCCCTGGATAAAAACAGATAAAAACAACAAAGCCCGCTGCGGACTACCGGAGCGGGCATGCACACCTAAGGAATAACAGACTGAGCGCATCTGACAGTGCCAGATACACGCCCGGAATTAATACATTTTCTTAGGCAATTGCTGACTACGAATGCGTTTGTAGTGACGCTTAACTGCTGCTGCCAGCTTGCGCTTGCGCTCTGCAGTTGGCTTCTCGTAGAACTCGCGAGCGCGCAATTCGGTCAACAGACCGGTCTTTTCGATAGTGCGCTTGAAGCGGCGCATGGCGACTTCGAACGGCTCGTTTTCTTTAAGGCGAATTGTGGTCATGTAAGTTCAAACCAATTGAAAGATTTATAGAAGAACGAGATATTAACAGGCTTTTTCAATTATGGGAAGAACGATGATTAAATCTTACGCAAATTTATCTCACCGGAAATGCACCGCCTGATGCAGCATGATTCCAAAAAAGATTATTTCCACACAGAATCAGGGGAGTATCCTCAAAAATACGCCGAACATCTATGTATTTAAAGGATGTCAAAATATACTCCCCCTCAGTATATTCTCATCTCCTACTGAACACAGTTTCCATCGCCTCCAATATCGCCGATACCATAACCTTATATACCGTCGCATCCAAACGACAGCAGCAAAAGTACGAAAATGATGGCATTCACTACACCGCCTGTCCGGCAGCATAGCCTGACGCCCATGCCCATTGAAAATTAAAGCCTCCCAGCCATCCGGTGACATCCACTGCTTCACCGATAAAATATAAGCCTGAGACCCGGTGACTCATCATGCTTTGCTGCGACAGCTCACGGGTATCCACGCCACCGCGCGTGACCTCTGCCTTGCGGTATCCCTCAGAACCATTCGGAAACAACTCCCAGCGGTTAATTTTCTCCCCCAGCAAACGCAAACGTTTATCCTGCATATCAGCCAGTTTCTGACTGCCATCGAAGCCATGCGCCCTGATCAGCCCCTCAGCCAACCGGGCCGGCAGATATTGGGCAAGATAATTATCCAGATTCTTTTTGGTCACCGTTTTGGCATTCACCAGTTCGTCAGCCAGATCAATCTCCGGCAGCAGATTCACTCGAATCGCTGTGCCTGACTGCCAATAACTGGAGATTTGCAACACACCGGGACCGGACAAACCACGATGCGTCAGCAACAAATCTTCGCGGAAAACGATTTTATTTTTCTTTTCCCCCGTTTCGATATCCACTTCAAGAGAGATACCGGATAAAGACACGAAAGGCTCCCAGGCTGTGGCATCAAATGTCAGCGGCACCAGTGCTGGCCGGGTTTCGATAACCTTCAGTCCGAACTGCCTGGCCACGCTGAATGCAAAATCCGTCGCCCCGATTTTGGGAATCGACAAACCACCGGTGGCGATCACGACCTGCCCCACACGAACAAGACCCTGAGCCGTCTGCAGGCAAAATCCGCCTTCCGGTTCCTGCTGCACGCCTTCCACGGCAACACCCATGCGCCACTGCACCCGGCCAGCATCACATTCCACCTTCAACATCCGGATAATATCTTCGGCGCTGTCATCGCAAAACAGCTGTCCCTTATGTTTTTCATGCCAGGCAACTCCATGCTGCTTCAATTTTTCGAGAAAATCCTGCGGCGTAAAACGCGATAATGCGCTTTTGCAAAAATGCGGATTGTCCGATAAAAAATTCCTGGCGCTGGTGTGCAGATTCGTAAAATTGCACCGGCCTCCGCCAGAAATACGGATTTTTTCAGCCAGGCGGCTGGCATGATCAATCAGAATAACCCGCTTACCCCGTTGCCCCGCCACTGCCGCACACATCATGCCGGCAGCACCTGCCCCGATCACAGCGACATCAAATTGTTTATTCATAACCATCCTAAAAAAATGCAGACCGGATTGTAACTGGTAACCGGATCGGCAAATTCAGTGCATCTGTACCTCCCCCGACAACTGCGGTACCGGAAGCGCCCGTTATCTCGGATGACGCAGTACATATCCGCTCAATCCAGTGCATAGTCATGGACACATCTGGTCGCAAAACATCACTGCAATCGATCATGCCCTGTTTCCGTGCGATGCAACATTTCTTTCCCTACGGCACAACCTGCAGACAAACAAAAAAACTGCTGTGAAAAATCCACAACATTTTCAGGATATATCGTTTCTTTTTGATGCCATCAAAGCGGTTGTTCTTGACTTCAGAATCCCAAGAAGCGATAACTGACAACAGCAATAGCAAACGTTTGCGCACCCGTGATTTCATGAGCAGTATCATGATTAATCCGGGTTTCAAAATCGCATTGCACCAAAATAAAACACGCTCACATTCACAACAGGATCAACGCCATGTCTGATTTTTCTCTTTATTCTCCATTCGTTAAAGGGGCGAGCCGCACACTGATTGCCCTCGCCATCACCTCTGCTTTTCCGCTGCAGGCCAGCTGGGCGCAGGAAGCCAAACAGGACGCCGCCAAAAACGATCCCACCAAGCTCGAAACCGTGATCGTGACGGCGAACCGCCGGGCAGAAAATATCAAAGAAGTGCCAATGTCGATTTCCGCCATCAAAGGCGATGCGCTCGACACCTACAACACCAGCGGTCAGGATATCCGCTTCCTGGCGTCGCGCGTGCCGAGTCTGAATATTGAATCCGATTTCGGCCGTTCATTCCCGCGCTTTTATATCCGCGGCCTCGGCAATACTGATTTTGACCTGAACGCATCCCAGCCAGTCGGCCTGATTTATGATGATGTGGTGCAGGAAAACCCGATCCTCAAAGGCTTCCCGATATTTGACGTCGATCAGGTCGAAGTATTGCGTGGCCCGCAAGGGACCCTGTTCGGGCGTAACTCTCCGGCCGGCGTGATCAAATTTGACTCTGCCAAACCAAGCAATGTGCTGGAAGGCTATGCAAATCTGGGTTACGGCAATTACAACGCGGTGAATCTGGAAAGCGCGATCAATATTCCGCTGAACAGCGACTGGGCATTGCGCCTGTCTGGTCAGTCTCAATCCCGCGATGACCGCGTGACCAATCCACGCAGCACCGGCACCAAGAATTTTGAAGGCTATCAGGATAAAGCCGGCCGTATTCAGCTGGCTTACAAAAACGGCGGATTCAGCGCGCTGTTTAACGTTCATGGCCGCGATATGTCAGGCAATGCGACCCTGTTCCGCGCCAACATCATCCAGAAAGGCACCAATGAACTGGTGCCGGGCTTCAATTACAGCAGCTACCCGACGGATGGCATCAACACCCAGACCCTGACCTCCAGTGGCGCCAGCATGCGTCTGCGCTGGGATTGGGACGGTATGTCGCTGTACTCGATTACGGCTTACGACAAGGCAAAATTCTACAGCCGCGCAGACGTTGATGGCGGCTACGGTGCTTCGTTCGCACCGCCAATGGGACCAGGCTTTATTCCATTCCCTGCAGAAACCGCCGACGGCGTCCCTGATCTGAAGCAGATCACCCAGGAAGTACGTCTGCAATCGAACACCAAAGATCCATTGCAGTGGATTGCCGGCGTCTATTATTTCAGAGAAGACTTGCAAGTCGACAGTTTCGATTTCAATTCCTTAGGTGGCAATGTGCAGGATGGCTACGCTGTGCAGCATCAGCACGCCAAAGCCTGGGCAGCATTCGGCTCACTGAATTATGCCGTCAACAGCCAACTGAAAATACGCGGCGGGGTACGTTATACCAGCGACAAAAAAGACTTTGACGCACAACGCACCTGGACTCCTGGCTCCGCTCCCGGCGTCAATACCACACCGCTGTTGACCACGCATCCAAGTTCAACCAATGTCAGCTGGGACTTGGGCGCCAACTATGCGGCTGACGCCAGCACCAACTTCTTTGGACGAATTGCAACCGGTTATCGCGCACCGAGCGTTCAGGGTCGCGTTCTGTTCGGCGACAGCATCTCTGTTGCCAACTCAGAAAAAACCTTGTCGTTTGAAGCCGGTGTCAAGAAAGATATTCTGGATAACACTGCCCGTATCACGGCAACCGTATTCCAGTACACAGCCAAAGACTTGCAGCTGACTGCAGGTAGCGGCTCAGTTAATCAAAACCGTCTGGTCAATGCTGACAAGGCAACTGGTCAGGGCTTTGAAGTTGATCTGCAAGCCAATCTGAGCCGTAACTGGAAGTCCACCTTAGGCGTCAGTTACAACGATACCGAAATCAAGGATGCCAACCTGTTTGTGTCCCCATGCGGTAACGGCTGTACTGTCACGAATCCTGCCGGTCCGGTAAAAGGCACAGTACTGATTGGCGGCAATCCTTTGCCACGTGCGCCGAAATGGGTAGGAAATTTCACGCTGAAATATACTGCGCCGATCGCTAATGGTGAGATGTATGTCTTTACGGACTGGGCATACAAAGACACTTACAACATGTTCCTGTACGAAGCCAAGGAATACAAAGCCAAATCCCTGCTGGAAGGCGGCCTGCGCGTCGGCTACAAATGGGCAGATGGCAAATATGAAGTGGCTGCCTACGGTCGTAATATCACCAATCAGCAACAAGTCATCGCTGCAATCGACTTCAATAACCTGACCGGTATTCTGAACGAGCCACGCAGCTATGGTGTGCAATTCAAAGCCAATTTCTGATTGCCTGCGAACTGAACGCTTTAGAACTGATACTTAATTTCGTGCATTAATTTCGTTCATTCAATAAAAACTAAAAACGCACCGGACATCAATGCCGGTGCGTTTTTTTATGCGTTTCAGGCTTTCTCTGTTTTAACTGGCAAAAGAGCGATGCCGGATCAGGCGCGCAACGGCAACACAGTGCTCCACTTGCGCTGTGATGTTATGCGGTACCTCGATTTTTCCAGCCAGCACCTGCTCAATCCAGGCAGCGGTACTGTTTGCGTCGATGTGATCCGGTGTTTCCGTAACGGCGCCGATAATTGTCTGATGCGTATACTCCAGCGTCGTACACTCCCCCGCATGCAGCCAGTCTATCTGCTGCATGCGCCCGGTGCTTGCCACCGTTTCTCCTTCGGTTCCACGCATCAGAAAAACATCGCCTTCCTGCGGAGATACCTTGTGAGTGAAATAAGAAGTCAGCATCTCACGGTATTCAGGATGCGTGTAAGAAGTCAGCCGCAGCGCAGGCACATCAAATGGCTGCAAAATCTTAACCAGCGTATGCGTGGAATTTCTCACCCCCAGTATCTGGCGCAAGGACAATAAGTGCGCCATCGCCGGAGAAAGGCAGTCAATTGACATCAGCGCCGGCCGGCCGGCCGTCATCTGTGCGAGCACCTGAGCAGCATCAACTGCCAGCGGCCAGCCCATTGCCTCAAAAATTTCAACCGTCGTTACCCTGCCAGCATCCGTCTGCACGCCATGCACAAGCACCGGCACACCGCGACGTGCCAGCAACATCGCCAGCAAAGGCGTGAGATTGGCTTTTTTACGGGCACCGTTATAAGTCGGAATCAGCACAGGTGCATACTGACTATCTGCAGGTATCTGCAACGGCAACAGGAAAGACTTTGCCGCCGCCAGAAAGCCAGCAATTTCATCGACAGACTCACCCTTAATCCGCATCGATAATAAAATCGCCCCCAACTCCAGCGCGGAAACACGTCCGGCGAGCATGGCATGATAGAGCTGTTCAGCATCCTGCATGGACATGCTTCTGGCGCCATCTTTGCCGCGCCCGATTTCCTTGATAAACCGTGCTGCCGGAAACTGTATCTGGTCTTCGTTGTTACTCATGTTTACTCATGTGCAATCAGGGATAAGGTTGATCCAGCAGTTGTAAAATCTGCTGCCATTCGTCGGCAGTGACCGGGGTGATAGACAACCGGCTGCCTTTTTGCAGCACTCGCATTGACGACAGCGACGGCACAGTACGTAATTCGGCAAGACTAAGCAAGCGGGTTTTACGTACGCCTTTCACATCCACCATCATCCAGCGGGGGTTTTCAGGCGTCGCCTTCGGATCAAAATAGTGGCTGGAGGAGTCAAATTGCGTATGATCCGGGTAAGCCGTGCTGACGACTTCTGCCAGACCCGCGATACCGGGCGCAGGACAACTCGAATGATAAAACAGAACGCCATCGCCAATCCGCATCGCATCCCGCATGAAATTCCTGGCCTGATAATTTCTCACGCCAAACCAGGGGATAGAAGATGCCGCCATCACATCATCGATACTGACCTCATCCGGTTCTGATTTCATCAACCAATAAGCCATAGCCGCCCTCTTGATTAAAATTGGATTGTCGCATAACTCTGCCATATTCCGTCGACTCCGGCAGCGTCAGTTAGCAGGTGACGAAAAGCACAGGTACCGGATATGGATCGGGCATGTGGCGCCCCAATAAAAAACGGCTGCTCACCGGAGCAGCCGTTCAAAGAGAGTCCCCACCGATGCCGCTATGCCGGCATCCTGAACCTGGCGGTTCAAGTTGGCTGCAGTCAGTTCAATTTCGGGTTCATCGGACTAGCGACGCTCACGCCCATCGAACAATGTTCTGCGGCCTATGCACATAAATGGTTCAAGGAATATATGACATTGGCGAACACGGCAGGGAACTGAAGTTTACTCCCAAACCATGCTTTCCGGTAAACGATTTCATCAAATTCTGATTGAATTAAGTAATAACTCTAAATTTCAGAATAGCTTTTTTCAGAACAATTTTTCCTGAGGCGTCAACGCCTGATCCAGCACATCGTGCATGGCCTGCATTTTCTGGTTCACCTCAGAAAGCGACATACCGGACAAAGGCCCCTCTGGCGATTTCGTTGCCAAGAGTTCGGTGGTCATCCCCAATGCCGCCATGACCGCAATTCTGTCTGTCCCCTTGACTTTCGATGAATCACGGATCGCACACATCTTGGCATCCAGAAAGGCGGCGGCTTCGCGCAAAGCACGATCCTCGCCTTCCTTACAAGAGAGTTTGTACCCTTGTCCCATGATGGAGACATCGACCTGAATTATTTTTTTATCCATTATGCGGCGTCCTCATCAGCAATCACTTCTGCCGGCATACGCGACAGTAATGCCGCCACCCGGTCGTGCGCCTGTTGCATACGTGATCGCAACTCCTGATTGTCCGCATTCAGCGATGCCAGTTCATGGCGCAATCCCGCGTTTTCCGTGCGCAGGGAGTGCGTCAGTTCAGCAAGTTTCGCCACTTTTTCGGCAAGCAACTCAAAATCAGAAATCATCATAAATGTATTGTTCTACAGCAAATCCGGAGTCTTATTATACGAGTAAATTTTCTCAGCTCAGTGACCATCCGTAATTAAAAACACAAATTCTTCCTGATTTTTATTGCTTAGCCCAAATTGCTTGAAACATGCGCAGGGAACCATGCAACAAATTCGACGTGCAAGAGTCAGCAAAGACGTGCTCACGCAAAAAAAACGGTCAGGGAACAAAATCGCATCCGGCATCACAATTTTTTTAAAAATAGGTTATTATCTGGCGTATAGCTAACCACGCTTGACACTTGTTGGCACAGTCATGGTGCAATACCCATCTGGCACCATTGAAATTGCAGCCAGTCGCCACCAGATAACGTCTGGATAAATGGCGAGTTCCAATATACCTGACCGATATCTGTGGCGTTGTTACTACCCCTTAATTTTTCCCTCTCAATGAGGATTCCATGAGCGAAAACATCAAATATGTAAGCGATGCTTCTTTTGAAGCTGATGTATTAAAATCTGAAAAACCGGTACTGGTTGACTTCTGGGCTGAATGGTGCGGTCCATGCAAAATGATTGCGCCGATTCTGGAAGAAGTCGCGAAAGAATACGACGGCAAGATTGTTGTCGCCAAAATGGACGTCGATGCAAACCAGTCAGTACCAGCCAAATTTGGTATTCGTGGCATCCCAACCCTGATTCTGTTTAAGAACGGTGCGGCAGCGGCTCAAAAGGTCGGTGCTCTTGCCAAAGGCCAGCTCGTTTCATTCATTGACAGCAATATCTGACGCGCGTGAATTGGCGGTCAGCCTGCATCCAAGATGGTGTACAATCACAATCTGCTGATGCAGCTGACGCAGCAAAACCATTATCCCCTGGTTGAAACGGCCAAGGGTCATCAGAGACAAGTAATAGACCTGTAACGATTCTGTTTATTCCGTAGTTCCTCCGTTCACTCCCCCACCTCATATTCCCCAGTCCGGGACATTCACCATGCATCTATCTGAATTAAAGGCCCTGCACGTATCTGCTTTGCTCGAAATGGCTGTAGGGCTCGACATCGACAATGCAGCGCGCATGCGCAAGCAAGAACTCATGTTTGCGATTCTGAAAAAGCGAGCCAAAGCAGGCGAGCAGATTTTCGGCGATGGCGCGCTTGAAGTATTACCCGATGGCTTTGGCTTTCTGCGCTCTCCCGATGCGAGTTACATGGCATCGACAGATGATATTTATATTTCACCTTCGCAGATCCGCCGCTTCAATCTGCATACCGGTGATTCCATTGAAGGGGAAGTCCGAACACCAAAAGACGGGGAACGGTATTTTGCTCTGGTCAAAGTGGATAAAGTCAACGGAGAATCTCCGGAAGCATCCAAACACCGTATCCTGTTTGAAAACCTGACACCACTGCACCCGAACAAAGTATTGAATCTGGAACGCGATATGCGCGGCGAGGAAAATACCACAGGTCGCATCATTGACATGATTGCCCCTATCGGCCGTGGTCAGCGCGGTTTGCTGGTGGCATCGCCCAAATCCGGTAAGTCCGTGATGCTGCAGCACGTTGCACACGCAATTACCACTAATCATCCTGACGTCACATTGATCGTACTGCTGATCGACGAACGTCCTGAAGAAGTGACCGAGATGCAACGCTCGGTACGCGGTGAAGTAGTCGCTTCAACATTTGACGAACCAGCCACCCGCCACGTGCAAGTTGCCGAGATGGTGCTGGAAAAAGCCAAACGCTTAGTCGAAATGAAAAAAGATGTCGTGATCCTGCTGGACTCGATCACCCGTCTGGCACGCGCCTACAATACCGTCATTCCGGCATCCGGCAAAGTACTGACCGGCGGCGTTGATGCGAATGCGCTGCAGCGCCCTAAACGGTTCTTCGGCGCAGCCCGTAACGTCGAAGAAGGCGGCTCGCTGACCATTATCGCCACCGCGCTGATCGAAACCGGCAGCCGTATGGATGACGTGATTTACGAAGAATTCAAAGGTACCGGCAACATGGAAGTTCACCTTGAACGCCGCCTGGCTGAGAAACGCGTCTACCCGGCAATCAATCTGAACAAATCCGGCACCCGCCGCGAGGAATTGCTGATCAAGCCGGATCAGCTGCAAAAGATCTGGATCTTGCGCAAGCTGCTGTACTCAATGGACGAGATCGAGGCGATGGAATTCATTCTCGACAAAATGAAAGCCACGAAGAACAATGCAGAGTTTTTTGAGATGATGCGTCGTGGTGGTTAATTCACCGGATTATCCGGGATGAATTTTCCGTTCAATAAAAAGCGCTGGGAATCCTTCCCAGCGCTTTTTTATTGTCGGCATCAAAATTACTGATCGCTCTCAGATTATCTGCATTATTTAATACTTTCTAATACACATAATCCGGAGCTTATTGATCAGAAAACTATGCGATATCCTGCGGACATCGCATGCGTCCAATCACTTATTTCAGCCACCCAGTTCGGTCTTGCTCCAGCCGCCGCCGACTGCCTTGTACAAACCGATTACAGCGCTCAGGTGCGCACGCTGCATATCGATCAGCGCGGTTTCGGCCTGAGCCAGATCACGCTGGGTATTCAGGACTTCGAGATAGCTGCTGTAACCATTCCGGTAACGTAAATCGGTCAGTCGCAGACTGTCTTTCAATGCCATCACGCGCTTCTGGTTCGCGACGTACTGTAATTCATTTGATGCGGCACTGTTCAATGCATCATGAACATCACGGAAGGCAGACTGCACAGCCTGTACATATTGCGCCATAGCCTGTGTTTTACGCGCCTCGGCACCGGATACGACTGCTCCGATAGCTCCTGCGCGAAATACCGGCTGAACCAGATTCGCGCCGATATTCCATAGCCAGGATGCCGGATTAACCAGGTCATGAAAGGCTTTGGATTCATAACCAGCGCCTGTCGTCAGCTTCAGGCTGGGGAAATACTGTGATTTAGCCTGTCCAATATCGGCATTTGCCGCAATCAGAGCCTGCTCCGCTGCCAGCACATCGGGGCGACGGTTCAGCAAATCCGAAGGCAAATCATTTGGCATGCTCAGATTCTGGTACAAATTACCAATCGTGTTACCGCGCGGAATACTCGGATGCGCAATGGCATCCGGAGCCCGGCCCAGCAATACCGCCATCGCAGACTCTGTGATGGCAACCAGCTGCTGTGCCTGAGCCGCGGAAATTTCAGCGGCTGCCGCCTCTGATTCCGCCTGATGCAGATCCAGTTCACCAATCGCACCGGCAGTAAAACGCTTTTGTTGTAAGCGTAAATTTTCCTGGCGGGTTTTCAGTGTCGCCTGCGCCAATGCCAGCTGGGCATCTCCAGCCCGCAGGGTGAAATAAGTCTGCGCCAGATTACTGTACAAGCCAGACAGCACGACTGCACGGTTGTTTTCTTGCGCCAGCAAACGGGCACGCGCAGCCTCGTCTGCCCGGGATAATTTACCCCACAAATCGACTTCGTAGGAAGCGCTCAGGCCAAGCTGGTAATCGGTATTGATCAGTGCAGCGCCAGCAGGCAGCTTGCCGGAATTCTGACTCGTTCTGGCTTTCGTACCGCCCAGCGTCGCATCAACAGAAGGAAAGCGGCTCGAACGGGCTGAAGTGGCCAGCGCGCGCGCTTCTTCAATCCGCCCGGAAGCCAGCAACAGATCCTGATTATTCGCCGCTGCTTCTTCCAGCAACTGATTCAGGACAGGGTCCTGAAAACCTTTCCACCAGCTCACATAATCGGTAGCGGTCGTTTTATTGTTGGTGACAACAGTGCCGACGCTGGCAGGAAGCTGCAGCGCTGGGCGCTGGTAATCCGGGCCGACGGAAGCACACCCAGCAAGAATCAGGCTGGCAGTAATGGCGCTGAATATAAATGGTGTTCTCAACATAACTTATTCCTTCGCCTCAACAGAGGATGCCGGAGGCAAAATGGGAGCTGGATGTTTAAAATCCTCTTCCGTTGTTTTAAAGCGCTTGTCGTTAATCAGTTTGAAAAACAATGGCACGAAGAAAATCGCCAGGAATGTCGCTGCCAGCATGCCGCCAAACACACCCGTTCCCAGTGACTGACGGGCAGCAGCACCGGCGCCGTGAGAAAACGCGAGCGGCGCCACACCGAGAATGAATGCCATCGAGGTCATCAGAATCGGGCGGAAACGCAGGCGTGCCGCCTCCACTGCCGCGGCTACCGGTGCATAGCCTTCATGCACTTTCATCACTGCGAACTCAACGATCAGAATCGCGTTCTTTGCAGATAATCCCAGCAAAGTCACCAGACCAATCTGGAAATAGACGTCGTTATTGAAATGACGCAGATAAACCGCCAGCAACGCACCGAAAATACCGAACGGCATTGCCAGCAGAACGGAAAACGGCAGCGACCATTTTTCATACTGTGCCGCCAGAATCAGGAAAATCATCAGCACGCCAGCGCCTAGTGCCAGCCCTGCGGCATTGCTGCTGCGTTTTTCCTGGAACGAGGCGCCACCCCAGTCATAGACAACGTCAGCCGGCAAAATATTTTTGGCAGCCCGCTCCATGGCCGCAATCGCCTGACCCGAGCTGTAACCCGGCTTGGCATCTCCCAGCAATTTAATTGCTGGCAATGCGTTAAAGCGCTGCACAGAATCCGGCCCGGTAATGAATTTAATCGTCGTGAACGCTCTGACTGGCACCATAGCACCACTTGCCGAACGCACATACATGCCACCGATATCATCTGGTTTGGCGCGGTATTGACCTTCAGCCTGTAACTGGACCGTGTAGATGCGTCCGTTTTTATTAAAGTCATTCACATAATAGCTGCCCATGGTCGCGGCCAGCGTATTGTAGACATCGGATAAAGTCACGCCCATAGAACGTGCTTTTTCATTGTCCACATCCACATACAGCTGCGGCGAATTAGCCTGCCATAATGTTTTCACGCCGGCCAGTTCAGGTTGCTTATTGGCTTCGGCAATCAACAGGGGTAACAACTCAGCCAGTCGCTTGACGCCACCTTCGCCGGCATTCTGCAGATAAAACTCAAAACCGCCAGTCTGCCCTAACCCCTGAATTGCAGGAGGACTGAAAAACAGCGGTAAGCCTTCTTTGATATGGCCGGTTTTCATATAGCTCTCGCCCACCATCTGCTGCGCGGACTGATTGCGCTGATCCCAGGGCTTCAAGGGGAAGAACATTGTTGCTGCCGATGATTTCAAGCCACCACCACCGAGAAAATCAAGACCAACCAGTGCAAAAGTCGTATCGATATTCTTATTGGTCTGCATGATGCCTTCGACCTGTTTCACCATATTGTTGGTACGGTCGAGCGAAGCGCCATCAGGCATGATTGCAGCACCGAGGAAATACCCCTGATCTTCGTCCGGCACCAGACCGCCGGGAACATTTTTCCACAGCAGGCCCGTCATCAGTATCATACCGATCACCAGGGAGGTTCCCAGGACAGCACGTTTGAGGAAAAACGAAACACCGTTGGTATAGCGCTTCGTCAGTCTCAGGAAGGCCGCATTAAACCAGGTAAAAAAGCGATTATGATTTTCCGAGCCAGGCTTGAGCAACAATGCGCATAAGGCCGGTGTGAGTGTCAGTGCAACGATACCGGACAACACGACTGCCAGCGAGATGGTGACAGAAAACTGCCGGTACAATTCACCGGCCAAACCACCGAGGAAAGCAATCGGACCAAATGCTGCCACCAGCACCAGTACAATCGCGATCACTGGTCCTGTCACCTCACGCATCGCTTCAATCGCAGCCGCATTCGGTGTCATGCCTTCTTCATTGATCAGACGTTCCACGTTTTCCAGCACCACGATCGCGTCATCCACCACAATACCGATCGCCAGCACCATTCCAAACAAGGTCAGGGTGTTAATACTGTATCCCAGCAAATGCAGACCTGCCAGCGTGCCAATCAAAGAAACCGGTACGGCCAGTGTCGGAATGATGGTCGCGCGCCAGCTTTGCAAAAACAGATATACCACGATAAACACCAGCACCATCGCTTCACCCAGCGTCTTCAGCACTTCGGCAATCGACTCCGTCACAAATGGCGTGGTGTCGTAAGGCGTGGTGTATTCCATTCCTTCCGGAAATTTGGCCTTCAGTTCCTGCAGCGTTTTCTCCACCGCTTTCCGGGTTTCCAGTGCGTTCGCTCCGGTCTGTAAAAACACACCGATATTGGCGGAAGGATGGCCGTTAACACGCCCATACAGACTGTAGTCTTTCGAGCCGAGTTCTACCCGTGCCACATCGCTGATGCGGACCGTGCCGCCATTTTTGGAAGATTTAACAATGATATTGGCAAACTCGGCCGGCTCCAGCAAACGCCCTTTCGCCGTCACAGTCATGGTCAGCTCTTCGGTATTGTTGGGCGGTGCGCCAACCTTACCAGCTGCATACTGTGCGTTCTGCTCCGATACCGCATTCGAGATATCGTTCACAGTCACGCCAAGCTGTGCCATCCGGTCCGGACGCATCCAGATACGCATTGCATAGTCTTTGGCACCGAAAATCTGCACATTGGTGGTGCCGGGAACACGCTTGATCGCATCCAGTACATTCTGCGTCGCATAATTCGACAGATACAGGGCATCGTAACGGTTATCCGGTGAGAACAACGCTGCCACAACCAGGAAATTGGAGGAACTCTTGGCAACCGTCACCCCCTGACGGCGCACTTCCTGAGGCAATTTCGCATCAGCCTGACGCACCCGGTTATTCACGTTAACCGCAGCAATATCCAGATTAGTGCCGACTTCAAAAGTCACATTAATCGAAACCCGGCCATCGGCAGAAGAAACCGAATCCATGTACAGCATGTGTTCGACACCATTGATCTGCTCTTCAATCGGTGCAGCTACGGTGCGCTCCACCACTTCAGCAGAAGCGCCGGGGTAAAACGCAGTAACGTTGACAACCGGAGGAGCAATTTCCGGATAACGTGAAATCGGCAGGACACGCAACGCGGCCAGGCCTGCCAGCACGATAATCAGCGACATCACAGTCGCCAGGATCGGCCGGTTAATAAAAAATTTAGAGAACATGAAAAATTCCTTGTCGCCTGTGCTGACTATGCAGCAGGATGTTCATTAAGAATACTGACTGACACAACAAATACAGGTGATTTATGGTTTGGCTGGCGCCCCGCCACTGGCAGCATTACCCGCCGCCGCAGACGCAGGTGATTTTGCCGCAACAGCAGCTGGCGCAACCCCTGCCGCAGGTGCTGCATCTTGTGCACTGACTGCGACTGGCTTGACCGTCATACCCGGTTCATGGGCTTTAATCACACCGTCGACCATGACCCGGTCACCATTTTGTAAACCTTTGGTGACGATCCACTCACCATGCGACCAGCCATCCAGCTCAACTGGTTTAGGGACTAATTTGTTATCAGGCGAAACGGTGAAAACCATTTTACCCATGGGACTGTCAATCACTGCACGCTGAGGCACCGCAAGCGCGGAACTACGCTTTGCGCCAGCCAGCATCACACGCACGAACTGACCGGGACGCAAACTGCCGTCCTGATTCGCAATCTGTGCCCGGGCATCAAAGCCGCCCGTCGCCGGATTCACTTTTTCGCTGACAAAATTCATTTTTCCAGCAACAGGGAACATGCTGCCGTCAGCCAGTTTCAACCGTACATCAAAACCCAGGCTGCCATTACTGGCACGCTGTCCGGGCATCGCAATTTTGCCGCTGCGTACTTCCTTCACCGCTTTCAGATAATCCGCTTCGGGAATGCTGAAATTGATATAAATCGTGTCAGTCTGAACAATGGTCGTCAACAGGCTGTCTGCCGTCGTTACCAGACTGCCATTTGATTTTGCCGCAATACCTGTCACACCATCAATCGGTGCCACCACGCGGGTATAGCCCAGATTCAGGCGGGCTTCGTTGACCTGCGCCCGGACCTGTTTGAAACTCGCTTCTGCAGTTTCCAGATTCGATTTGGCATCATCAAATTCTTTCTGACTGATCGCTTTCTCAGCAGCCAGCGGCGCAAGACGCGCATATTCGCGCTTAGCCTGATTCAGCTTCGCTTCACTCACGCCTGCCGCAGCTTCGGCAGAGGCCAGCTGGGTTTGATAGGTGCCCGGATCAATTTGAAACAACACGGTGCCAGCCTTTACACGGGAACCTTCTTCATACAAGCGGTTTTCCAGAATACCGGGAACCCGCGCCCGGATTTCTGTTTCTTTGGAGCCGGCAGTCTGGCCAACATATTCAAAGTCCACGGCGAGATCACGCTGATTCACCGTGACGACATTGACTTCCGGCGGCGGCATTTTACCCGCGCCAGCAGCGCCTCCTGCGGCCTGGTTACCGCAGGCAACCAACGCCGCCACCGGCAGACTGATCAGCACGCGCTGGACGGCATGACGACTGAATAAACGGCGGATCTGAAGCGAAAGAGAATTATTAACAGCGGAAACAGAGGAAATTGAGCGGTCTGGAGAGCGCATAGGAATTCTTTCTTCGAAAGGGAAGGAGGACGTGCTATTATATACATTCACGAATGTTTGTAAATCAGCTTTTATAACAGCCTTACAAATCCATCAGGTATTGATACACCCCAATAACGGAAATAACATTCATCATCAAACTCAATCCTGAAAAGTCATGTGGGTCAGGGAATCAGCTGAATTGCGCATTGCATTATACAAAGATAAAAGGTTTTTGGTTTTATTGGCAAAACTATGCGGGACAACTGGCGTCAGACCGGGATTGCAGTATCCGGGGAGCACTTTTAAGATACCGCCAAATGAAAATAATGCAGTGAATAATTTGCCGGCACAGCAATGCGCTTCCGGTTTTCATGCATACCTATAATACCTATATTGCAAGAAAGAATTCAAATGGTCAGGAAAACCAAAGAAGAAGCCCAGGAAACTTATACTGCCCTGCTGAATGCAGCGGAGCAGGTTTTTTCTGCCAAAGGCGTGACCAACACCACATTAAACGATGTGGCGCAGGCAGCGGGCATGACACGCGGTGCAATTTACTGGCATTTCAAAGACAAAAATGCCCTGTTTCAGGCAATGTGCGATCGCGCTTTTTTGCCAATGGAGGGCTTGTTGAATGAAATCGCGGGCACCCCGCAAACCGATCCGATCACCGCCCTACGGGAACTGAATCTGCACTTTTTGCAACTGGTCTCTGGCGACCAGCAGCAACGCCGGGTTTTTGACATTATTTTTCACCGTTGTGAAAAAAATCTTGATCTCCCTTTTTTTGAAACGGAGCAGGAAAAACGCACGGAATGCCTGTCCAAAGTGGAGTCCATCATTCAGCATGCCGTCCGGATCGGTCAGCTGCATCCGGATACCGACAGCTGGATTGCAATGCAGGCAAACCATGCCTTTCTGGTAGGCATTGTTCATGAGTGGCTGGAAGATCCCTCAGCTTATTCGCTGGCTGACCATGCTGAAGACATGATCGATATGTTTTTGGCCGGGCTATTCGCCCGCCCGCCGTTGAAAAAGAAATCAAAGGAAAGCAGCTGATCAGGCGGGTAATTTCCAGTCAAACTTAATCGCAAGAATACGCAGAGCAAACGTCGTGCAAATACCTGCCAGCAGGGATAATGCCTCCGAAGCCTGCAACCAGTTCAGGAATAAAAATACCCAGCAACCACTGAATGCGCAAGTGGCATACAACTGGCTGCGACGAAACACCAGAGGGATTTCATTGCAAATAACATCCCTTAACACGCCGCCAAAAATACCGGTGATAACGCCCATCATGGCGCAGATAAAAACCGGCATTTCGGCTTCCAGTGCCAGCGAGGTTCCCGTCACGCTGAACAACCCTAACCCAAGCGCGTCCGCCCATTCCAGCACGCTCTCCGTCACGGCATGGCGCAGATGACGCAAAAACGGCATGGCAATTAATGCCAGTACAAAGATCAGTATCGGATACTCCTGATTTTCCACCCAGAACAAAGGGCGCCGGTCGAGCAGCAAATCACGTAGTGTGCCGCCGCCAAAGGCCGTGATGAATGCTACGGTGAATACCCCGACAATATCCATCCGCTTGCGCCGGGCCTCAATAAAGCCCGAACTCGCAAAAGCAATGATGCCAGCCACTTCAATGGTGTGCAGCATCGCATTCATTCCCAGATAACTCACATTCCCCTCTTCTTTCACTTCAAGACTGACAGATATTGTAACGGCGGAAATGATACGCCTGCGATGCGATCAGCTGTTTTTACAAAAAAACAAAGTCAGATAAAGAAAGTCAGGAACAAAAAGCCTGTGCAACACGATAATTTTTCATTGTATAATCATGGGCTTGGCGTTTTGCAGATGCAAAAATCCAATATTTAACATTAACTCTGGCAAGTGGTACGCAATCGGGTCAAGAAGCTGGGCGACCGACGAAGTGCGGATTGGCTACCTAACTTATTTTTGAGGCAAGCATGAAAGACGGCATCCACCCAAATTATCGTGAAGTGTTGTTCCACGACGTTTCTAACGATTTCAAATTCATTACACGCTCGACAATTCAGACTAGAGAAAAAGCTGAGTTTGAAGGTAAAGAATACCCGCTGGTAAAGATCGAGGTTTCTGCGGAATCCCATCCTTTCTACACAGGTAAGCACAAGATCGTGGATACTGCTGGTCGCGTTGAAAAATTCCGCCAGAAGTTCGGCAAAGTCGGATCCAAGACATCCGTTGCCAACTAATCAGCAAAACGATTTGTACAAAAAAGGCAGCTCAGGCTGCCTTTTTTACTGCCGCTTTACTTACAATAGGCACGCTCCCGGCCACTGAATCAAAATATGAAACCAGTCCGTCTACCCGCTGCTGCAACCATTGCACTCCCCCGTTGGGGAATTGTCGCCTTATGCCTGCTTTATATCCTGCCCGGACTGATTGGCCGCGATCCCTGGAAAGGCGATGATGCAACCAGCTTCGGCATCATGTGGACCATGGCGCACGGTACAATGGCTGACTGGTTATGGCCGCATATCGTTGGCTTGCCGATGGCAGACAAAGGACCGCTGGCATTCTGGATCGGTGCGCTGTGCATCAAAATCTTTGGCGGCATACTGGGAGAACCCATGGCAGCCCGTTTATCTACGGGCGTCTTTTTTTTACTGGGCTCCGTGTCGGTCTGGTATGCCACCTACCTGCTGGGTCGCCGGACAGAAGCGCAACCACTGAAGCTCGCTTTTGGCGGTCAGCCGGAAGCCCGGGATTTTGGTCGGACGCTGGCCGATGGTGCGTTACTGATTTATCTTGGTTGTCTCGGACTGTTGATCCGCAGCCATGAAACCAGTGCAGAAACGCTGCAGATTTCCCTAACCGCATTCATTCTCTACCTGAGCGTGCGGCTGTTCGACACCCCTAGAATACGGCTGGCGCTGCAGCTCGGCGTCAGCCTTGGTTTGCTGGTGCTGACAAAAGGCTGGGTTGCGCCAGCAAGCATTGCTCTGACGTTGATTTTACTGAGCCTGTACCGCCAGCAGACGTCCTTACTCAGGCTGATAGGATTAGCCATCCCGGTCGCACTGATTCTTCCGGCCTGCTGGATCCTTGCCATCCATCTGGTTCATCCATACGACAGCAGTCCAATACCTGCCTGGATGGAGTGGAATTACCGTCAGTTAGATTTACCGGGAGTGGAAAGCGTCAGCTACTTTTTTAAATATGGCATCTGGTTTGCATGGCCAGCCTGGCCCTTTGCAGGCTGGGCTATTTATGCCTGGCGCAGGCAAGAAAAGGCACTGCATATTTCATTACCAGCGGCCTTCTTTCTCTGTTTCGTCCTGCTGGCGTTGATGAATCCCTTTTCAGAAGAAAGCCTGCTATTACCTATCCTGCCGCCATTGGCGATTCTGGCAGCATTTGGCCTGCCAACCATGAAGCGCAGCGCCATCAATGCCGTAGACTGGTTCGCCGTCACAGTATTGACCGCCACAGCCGGATTTATCTGGCTGGGATGGATTGCCGAGCAAACTGGCTGGCCAGTCAAACTGGGCGCCAAAATCCTGCATCTGGCGCCGGGATTTTCTGCCAGCTTTAATCCATTTATTTTTGTGCTGGCACTGGCTGCCACCATCGCCTGGTTTTTGCTGGTTTACTGGCGTATTTCCCGTCAGCCGTCTGTACTCTGGCGCGCCGTCGTCTTGTCCAGCGGTGGTGTGATTTTGTGTTGGCTGCTGCTGCTGACGCTCTGGCTGCCCTGGATCAATCACCGGATCACCTACGCTCCTGTTGCCGAAGAGTTGGCACAGCAATTACCCAACAAGAGCTATTGCATCGAAGCGTTTATCGGCCCTTCGCAACGCAGCTCTTTTGCCTATTTCGGAAAAATACAGTTCGCCACCTTCTCCGACCACGAGTGTGGATATATGCTGTTGCAGAGCAGCCGGCGACACATACTCAAAACCGAATTGCCTGCGCCTTATCAGCCCGAACAATGGGATCAGGTCTGGTCTGGTCACCGCGCAGCAGACAAGGATGAAATATTTACCCTGTACCGCCGGAAAATGTAATGTCTCCGGCATCAGCCTCCGTTTTTTTACAGCATGCACGACGGATTACCGGTATTGCCTGGCCGATGCTGATTGGCCAGCTTGCCGTCGTTGCGAATGGCGTCATCGACACCGCGATGACCTCCCGATTCTCTGCCACAGACCTGGCAGCCCTGTCTCTCGGTGTGTCTATCTATGTCAGTATTTTTGTCGGGCTCAATGGGGTTCTGCAAGCCATCTCCCCGATTATTGGTCAGTTGTTCGGTGCCAGAGAATTCCGGGAAATCGGTAGCCAGGTCAAACAGGCAGTCTGGCTGGCGCTATTTCTCGCATTAATTGGTTGCGGCATTCTGCTTCATCCTCAGCCGCTGCTGAATATCGCCCAGGCAGACAGCATGCTGAACAGCAAGGCAACACTGTATCTGGGGATTCTCGCCTGCGCCTTACCGGCAACACTCGGATTCCGGATTTACAGTGCCCTGAATAATGCCGTTGGAAAAACCAAAATGGTGATGGCGATACAGCTCATCTCTCTGGCATTAAAAATACCGCTGAACACCTTATTTATTTTCGGCGGTTTAGGTATTCCAGCAATGGGTGGCCCGGGCTGTGCTATCGCAACGACGTGCATCTCCTGGCTGATGCTGATCACAGCCTGGCTGATACTGCACCGGGTTCGGTACTATCAATTATTCACCCTGTTTGGCAGTGGCTGGGTACCCCCGCACTGGCCATCACTCAAAGCGCTGCTGCACTTAGGAATTCCAATGGGATTCAGCTATCTCATCGAAGTAACCGCCTACGCATTCATGGCACTGTTCATTGCCAGGCTTGGCGCTGTTGCAGTAGCAGGCCATCAGTTGACAGCCAATTTCGGCACAATCCTCTACATGCTGCCATTGTCGATTGCCAGCTCAACCAGCACTCTGGTCGCGCAAGCTATCGGCGCCAGAGAAACACAAAAAGCCAGGCAAATCAGCCACGCCGGCATACTGCTTGCAATCAGTTTTGCACTCCCTCTTGCGCTGATCATCTGGTATAAAAAATCCGACATACTGCATGCTTATACCCCCGATGAAACGATCATTGCAGCAGCAATTCCGCTATTTGGATTTATTGCCTTTTATCAGATTTTTGATGCGATTCAGGTGGTCGTCGCGTTCATTCTGAGGGCCTATAAAATTACGGTCATCCCAACCCTGCTATATGCTTTCTCGCTGTGGGGCTGCGGACTTGGCGGAGGATACCTGATCGGACTCAATCCTCCTCAGATCATCCCGGCAGAACTGCATGGTGCAACCGGATTCTGGTTCGCAAATACCATCAGCATCGCCTTGGCTGCAGTCACACTCTGGCTGTATCTGGCCTTCCTGCAAAAAAAAATCATCTGACAACAAGCAATCCAGCACGACCTGACAAACGGCGGATATTGCATTCTTCGCCGTCTCCTGTCATAATCTCTTGATGCGTTGCCGAGATGGCGGAATAGGTAGACGCACGGGACTCAAAATCCCGCGCCGCAAGGCGTGCCGGTTCGATTCCGGCTCTCGGCACCAAGCACTAGTTTAAAACAGTATCAAATCGACTCAAGACCCGCATGTTTGCACGCATAGCGGGTTTTTTGTTGTCTCAAGCTATTGCACCCGATATCATGACATACCAACATTTTGATGGTATCTGTGTTGGTATTCTTTGAATCCTGGATTTCAGGTACCAACACTGGGGTGCAACATGGCGTTAACCGATACATTCATCCGACAAGTTAAACACACGGGATCACCTGCTGGTGACAAATACACCGACGGCCAGGGGCTTCTCCTACTTGTTAAAGCTGCTGGAAAATATTGGCGCTTCAATTACCGTTATGCGGATAAGCAGAAAACGCTAGCACTGGGAGTCTACCCAGAGGTCTCGCTTGCCAAAGCACGTAAGCGCCGCGAAGAAGCACGTGAGCTACTGGCTGATGGAAAAGACCCTGGGCAAGCAAAACGTGAAGACAAAATCGCGAAGATCGCCGCCGCTAACCATACCTTTGAAAAAGTCGCCCGCTCCTGGCTAGAAAAAACTGCTGCATCACGTGCCGAAAGCACGCAAGAGAAAATCACCACTTGGCTAGAAAATCACGTGTTCACACAAATTGGCAAAATGGCGATTTCTGAAATCACCCCACGCGACGTATTGGCAGCAATCCAGAAAATAGAAAACCGAGGTGCGATTGAGTCAGCTCATCGCGTTAAGCAAGTCTGCGGGCAAGTGTTCCGCTATGCGGTCGCAACGGGTGCGGCCGAACGTGATGTCACAGCAGACCTCAAAGGCGCAATTTCTGTTGCGGTCAAAGTTCATTATGCGGCCATCACAGAACCCAAACAGGCAGGTGAACTCATGCGTTCAATACACGCGTACACCGGGCATGCCTATGCGATGGCCGCATTAAAGCTGGCCCCACTGGTATTTGTGCGCCCAGGTGAATTGAGAGCGGCAGAGTGGCAAGAAATTGATCTAGACAATGCAGAATGGCGCATTCCAGGCAGCAAAATGAAAATGGGAGTTGACCATCTTGTTCCCCTTTCCACGCAGGCGGTCGAAATATTAAGATCCGTTCATAAACTTACCGGAACGCGAAAATTCGTTTTCCCATCAATTCGCACAGAAGAACGCCCAATGAGCGAGAACACAATTAATGCAGCTCTCCGTAGCATGGGCTACAGCAAAGATGTCATGACAGGCCATGGATTTCGCGCAATGGCGCGCACGATCATGGATGAAGTATTAGGCGAGCGCGTTGACCTAATTGAGCATCAACTTGCCCATGCAGTGAAAGATCCCAACGGTCGCGCATATAACCGAACCGCTCACCTGCCGGCACGGCGAGAGATGATGCAAAGATGGGCAGACTATTTGGATGGTTTGTGCGCAGGAGCTACCGTTATTCCTTTCTTGGCCAAGGCTTAGTTTCATTCGAAAATGACAGTCGCTAAGTCTGTGGATAAGTAAAAATTACGTTCGCTGAAAGACTCCCAAAACCTAGAATCGTGCTAAAAGCAAGCAAACACAAAGGTTTTCACAACAAATTTGCGAATTTACCAACGATGAAACGCGCTCAAATTTCCGCTGAAATACACTCAAGCAAATGCTGAATGAATCTCAAAAAATCAGCGATGAATTACCCTCAATCCTTGATTGGCGCGACTTTCTAGCGAGTGGATTGGTTCTGCAAGTAGCTATTCAAGTAGCCTTCAAGTATTTAAAAACAAGTAGCGTATTTTTTTGTGAATAACTACGTCAATAGGATTCAAATCAAAAAAAAACCACACGCACTTATGTACGAAATCAAATACTCGAATGCGCAAGCCATCAAACCGAAAACTTATTGAGACCTGCATGGTAAGAATTTTCTAAAGCAATACTTTCACCAGTATTCTGGGTGTATTGCCACCTATTTCTTTACTCACAGAAGGCATAGCGGTTAGCCCTTGCATCATATAAAGCATGATGCAAGGGCAGACGATTTTTTTGGTAAAATTCATATCGTAAAACTTCATTAATTTGATGTGAAATCAAGCGTGGTCTACACC
The DNA here is from genome assembly GCF_014284195.1 of Cognatundibacterium griseum. Lineage (GTDB taxonomy): Bacteria > Pseudomonadota > Gammaproteobacteria > Burkholderiales > Burkholderiaceae_D > Undibacterium > Undibacterium griseum. The sequence continues at coordinate 176,879 of NZ_JACOGC010000002.1, read as the reverse complement.
ATTCTGGAATTGAGTAATTGAGCACATCAGCAAATAAACACCAGTCCGTTTGATAGTCGAAACAGATCACAACATCTTCGTTATTCCTGCGCACCGCTGACAGCCACTCCAGCATGCGTTCGCACAATTCATCAACTGAAAAAATGTATTGCGGCTCTTTCCTCAATAAAGGAATGACTGCTTCTCTGACGAAGGAAGAGCAAAGGTGATCTGGATACGGAACCTCGGCATAAAACTCCTTCCCTGATTCCGTGACCATGCCAAGACTCATCAAATGAGTGTCAATGAAATCTGTGAATTCTGTGTCGATAAATATTTTCAACATTTACCTGGCCGATTGATTGCCTGCCTGCGTTGATTCAAACTGTATTTATATTTTGATCGAAATGAACAGATAACATTTCATCATCCTGTAATTTTTGGGCACTGAGTAGCCCAGGAGGAGTGTGTCCGGAATTTTCAGTAAAGACTAACGCTTAAAAGATTCAACGCAAGAAAATCCATCCGCTCCCATGCTATTAAGTTAATTATTCGCTTGTACAATCCACCAGTAGGAAAATGCCATAAGGTCTGCATGGCGAGAGTCAGCTAAAGCAAGATTTTCACCAACATTTGGGCTTCCGTTCGGCTCGCGCAAAATTAAAGCTTTATGAATGTGCCCTGGAATACCAAGGAGATACGGCGCAAAATCGTCGACAAAGGCCAGTGGATTAAGCACCTGAAGTGCTTGAGCTTTCGGACTGATGCCATCGTCCGAAGAATTTGCCGTTGCAACGACCCGCGTAATGGGAAAACCGCAGTTCTGCAAGTTCTTTAGTCGAGTCGTTTCGAATTGAGATTCAATTGCGGATACACAGACCAATTCATAACCTGCGTCAGACAAATCCTGGCAGGCGGCAACAGCCCCAGAAATGGGAGGAATATTTGCCCAATACTCCTCATCAAAACAGGCTCGAAAACTCGCTAACTCTGCGCCAGACAGCTTCTGAACATCCCATCGGTCTATGGGCCAATACGCCTCAGAATCACGCAATTCTGGTAGCACACCGAATGCTTTTTCCCAGGCATGACGATAAGCAGCGTGATAATCCAATAGAACACCGTCGGCATCCAGGGCTATAATTTTTCGCATATAAATCGCCTTATCTCAATCGGCAGTTACTGATACGATACTCTGACAAGCAACTTTTCCGCATAAAGAAATAAAATTAAATTTCCATTCAAATCAGTTATTACTTGCTGCTGTCGATATCGTGAATGACTTGGTAAATGCCCTGCCATTCGAAGCACCTTTGAAAAGCACGTTGTATGTTGTCGATGGTTTAAATGGGGACTTGCCTACAAACGTGATTTGATAAGAAGCCAAGAATTTATTCGCGTCATTCGCAGCAGTTAACACCCGCATATCCAAAGCGGCAGTCGAACCTTGCTCCGTTACAGTCATACTGTCCATTATCAATACCGAGCCAGCGGCCACGCCAATCGTGATCGGGTAAGACGTACCATTTTTCCAATCAAAATTACCGAACTGATCTTTAGGCATATCAGTGAATGGCAGCGGAGCTTCTGGAACCATCGACAGCGGCACATTGGTCTGATTTGCCATTGGATAGCTGTAAGTAAAATCCGATGCATTGGTTTGACAGCCTGTCTGATAGCCCAGGTTAATGACGACTGGATTAATAATCACGCCAATTGGTGTTACGTGATTTCTGTACCCGATGCCAACATCTTTGAAGCATTGTCCCAAGATCGATGCACGGTGATACACGCTACCCAACAAAGCTTGGACAGGAGACTGAATTGCACCGCTGTAGTTATTGCTCACAACGTCTTCAGCAACCGCATTTCCATACCCTGCAAATACACCGCGATCTGCCGGAGTCACTCCTGTAAATCCAGGTAACGCGGCATCTTCACTGTGGCTGAATGCAGTAGGATTGGTGTCGATATTTACGTCGATAAAACCAGCATGGTTCGATGTAGACAAATCCAGTTTGACGTTTTGATATAAGGGGCCAAGCTTAAGTGCCTGGCGAACTGCCGCCAGCTCGCTATACACTTGTAATTGCACAGAGCCAGAAGCATACGTTGGTGCAGGCGCTTCTTTTTGCAAATTTGCTGGCGTCACTGCTGGAGTGCAAGTCGGCCAATCGGCAGCGCCGTTAGCGCACGTTTGACTTACAGGTGGATTGCTTGGTGCCGAAGTCGATCCGCCACCGCATGCTGTGAGAGAAAGAGTTGCTACGATCAAGGTGAGTTTTAGCGTCGATTTCATTTCTTGTTTTCTTTGGTGTATTCCATGGGCATTTGGTATGCCAAATCCAAATGATCAGCGAGATAGATTGTTAGCATTGTCGAAAAAATTCTATTCTTAGTCACCCGTTGACGATTGCATTCAGCTTTGCACACCATTCTTTCGCTGCACGCTCACTCATGGGAAATTTCAGGACTGGATTGTTTTCATTTGCCAATTCAAGCACTAGTGCGAAGCTTTCGCGCCGCTCCACGCGCTCGAAGGAAGGTGCATGCATGTTTGTACCGTCTATTTGTCGGCCGATACCGGACAACTCCATGCTCTGCTTATTCTTCCATTCGTAACGCCAGGCTAGCAGGTAGGCTAAGTCGTGTATCTGAAAATCCCCTGTACTGCTATTGCAAACTGCCAATTTCCGATTTGACTTATCAAATACAAGAAAGACCGTAGCCGGATAGCCCAAGAGATTGCTTGGATTGAAGCTTAAATTCGATTGCCGATTTATATCATCGACTAAATTTTGTGCTTTTTTATGTAGCGCGGCGAGAAAGCGTATTGCCAGTAAACATGTCGTGCTTGCAACGACAAAAAACAGAAACATGCCACCAGTCCTGTTCTGCGCTGAAAATATCCATGCAAGCAATGATCCGATTGCACCCAGACCGGCTATTCCAGCCACAGGAATAGCAAACGCGCCGAATACTGAGGTGCCAACGGTTTTTACAATCCCATGCATAGCTTTTTCCTGAACTCGAGAATTTAGTCTTGATTGATGAAATAGCGCTTCAAGCAAAGAGCTTAAACGCCGCTAATTAAATATTGGCAAAATAGCTCGGAAACATAGTACTAGAAAATGAGATTTAAAAACAGTAGAGTTATGAGCTGTAGATAGAAAGACAGTAGAGGTTCAATCTCTCTTTCCTATGAAAGAGAGAAAAATACCTCATGAAAATGCGAGACAACGTATTGCTTCAAATTTGAAGCGCTTGCGTAAAGAACGTGGCTGGAGTCAGGAATATATGGCTGAACGTGCCGAATTTCATCGAACCTATGTTTCGCAACTTGAGCGGTGCGTTACAAATATTTCGATTGATGGCCTAGAAAAATTGGCTATCGCACTTGGCGTTGATATATTAGAGCTGTTGCACAATTAAGACTGAGGTATAAGCAGTCATTGGCAGGTGCTGTAATTTGTAAAAGACCACCCTGTCTTTGAAATGAATATCCTGTTCTTTAATGATAACTAAGCCACCACGTGCAGAATGGCATCAATCGTGGATCCAAAGGCAGATCGGCTTGTACGCATCGCATCCAAAAATTGAACCCAGAATCGCTCTGTCTTGCGATGGTCTACGTGATATATAAAACTTTCACCTTTGGGGAGTAGATGAACCGGAAACTTAAACAGCGGTTCCTGCAGTTGAGAAATGCGCTTCCTCGCAGCTTCTGCGGAAATTTTTTGGTCATGCGTAAGCCAAGTCACAATATCAGAGGAACGAGATGGGCCGTGCTGCTGAAGGTAATTCAAAATTGTGGCCATGATGTCACACAGCGTAATTTATTAAACCTACTACCCATAGTTCTTTACATTTTCGCTTTTCTGATAAAATTATTAAAAATTCAATAACTTAAGGGAAAGGAATATGCTCTGAATTGAGATCGAATGTCCGAAAGCTTGTCTCAGTGTCGAGCATAGACTGGTCTATAGCTGGTCGAGTTGAAGCGTATCGAACTCAAACCAAATAAGTTATGGAGCTGAGAATTGCTTATGTGTGTTGATTGTTAATTGAGTAATTTTTCTTAAATAGCGATCATTGCACCAATGGCGTTAGGCATTGCCGCCAGCATTGATGAGAATTCGGCACCGGCCAGAATGAACCAGTACGAACGTGGCATGTACGTACCGGATATCTCCAGATCATGACGAATATTGCGAAGACGCTGAATGTGCCCATGGCTTATTTTTACGCCGATAACGATATGCTCGCCCAGTTGCTGGTTGATTTTCATCGGCTAGGTTTTCGAGATAAGAGCAAGGTCATTAAACTAATTGCAGAGCTTCAAGAGCGCGTTTAACGCGCAATTCCTTTGAGACAGTGATCGTCTAACTTGAATCATGTCGAAAATGAATATGGAATGTAGATATACACTTTAACCAATGGATCGGCAACTCCTTACAGATCTGTCATCTGTTGACCCACTGGTTAACGAATTCTGGTGCTAAATTCCCGTAAAGTCGGAAATTTCTTTCGTAAAAGATTTGGAGTTTATTTGATCCAACGATTTTCTTAGATCAAACCGCATTTCCATTATATCAATACTCTCATATTGCAATTTGTCGAAATCATCAATCATAACTTGGCCTCGCTCACCGTTTCGAACACGTTCGGCCAAATTTTGAGAATGCATTTTATATTGTTCAACTCTTTTGTTATACCGATCAGCAAATTCTTTCGTTCCTAGTTTTTCTTGCTCCATATCAGAATCCGCTTTACCAGCAATTCCAAGTAAGATCAGAGAAATCGCAATAGGTATGAACACTATTTCAATAAATTTTGATTGAAATTCATAAGATTTTTGATTATCAAAAAAGAATTGAATAAGCTCATGTGAAAATTTCTTTGATGTTTCTCCTAGTGGCAATTTCATTTGATCGCTCATATACATAAGATAAACGTCCGCGATAAAAGCAAGGAAGAGTAAAGTCACTCCAAAAAAATAGGGAATTTCGGGATTCGCTTTCCACCGAAACGATGAACGGGAGTAAATTAGTGAAATTACAATTAAAACAAAGATACCTTGAAGGACGATAAGCCAATTAAATAGAGATGATGTTGTCATAGTAATTAAAATAGTAAAAATAGCTATTTTAGCAATGATTGATGTTTTTTACTCTCGGAGTTGCATCTGTTTTTATATCGACAACGAGATAACTGGCGCTGTGCAAACTTTAGTTCTCAAATCGCAGGGTAAAGGTAAGACAGTGACAGGTCGTCTATGGGTGTATGTTCATGACGAACGCTCCGCAGGTTCAGTACATGCTTCCGCATTATGGATGGCGTTCACGCCGGACCGGCGCGGAGAACATCCGCAGCAACACCTGAGCGAATTTAAGGGCATCATCCATGCGGATCCATTTGCCGGATACGATGCCTTGTATGGCTCTGTGCGGCAGCAAGCAACCTGTTGGGCACATGCCAGACGCAAGTTCTATGAATTGACGAAATCACATCCGTCACCGGCGGCGGGCGAAGCTGTGCGTCGGATTGCGGCGCTGTATGCCATTGAGTGTATGTCGCCAACATTGCTGGCTAAATTGTGATCATTTTAAAAAGTGGCGCATCAGCCAAAGAATCCGCGATAAAACTTGCCACCAATCATTCATAATTTCGGTTTCAAAATTGAATTTTGCTAACCACCGATCGATCTAGCATGGACGCAACTCACTTAATTTGTTCCCAATGCCTGCTCGCTACGCGCCGAAATTTTTGACTAAAATTTCGTACACAGGCCACATTCTTTGTGCTTAAAATCGACAGCACAAAGAATGTCAATTTTAAGCTTGGGAACATGTATTTTATTGCTCATTGCGTCCAATAAAGATGGTTTTATGGTGGCAATAACGTGTGATTACTATGATTTAATGACGTAATGAGAATGGCCAGAATGTGGCAAAAATATGGTGAAATGGTGGTTTGCAAGTTATTGACTTAGTGAAAAGACGGTGTGAAAACTACGGAGAAATGGTGGAATCAGGGGGGGACGGAATTTTGTGTAACCGGGCTTTCGCTCAGCTCTCGCCATTTTTCCCCTGATGCACAACCTTATTGAGTCATCGCGAATCAACGTTTCACCAGCAGTTAGCGTCGTCTCGTTGGCTGGAAGTCTTCACTAAATACCCAGATACCCAGCCCTCATTTGAAAGTGGGAAACCTGTTGCATCATCTACAGTCAGTGAATCATTGACGGCTTGGACGGAGTTCGACGACAAGGTTAGCCGAGTGATTGCAGACTGGATTTACTTTTATATCCACCGACGTTTTCATCAAACCTTGGACCTGAAGACGCCGGTACAGGTTTACCAACAATTAGTAGCCAGACTCGTACAGAAACTGCTGGTCATTACAAGCTTACACCGCGGAACACTCAATTTGAAGACTTACAGTTCACGACAACCCAACTGCTGAATCTTCTGTTCGAGTTCGTAGATCGGAGAAGTCAACACCTGACCGGCGACCTCTCCCGGCTTGCCCGTGAGTGGTGGATACACGATGGGTGTAAGCCCCTTGAAATCTGACGGTAGCTTCAGGTCAGCCTCCATCTGAGGCACCAGTAGGAATGTTCGCTGGCGGCCGAGCCTCGACATAAAAAAGCCGAGTTCGAAGATGACGTTATCGCGCGGGGCTGCCGACTGATTCCGCCTTGAACGAATGATGTCATCCGGATGCGCGATGGCGACCCCGAAGTCTGCCTGATCCACCTCTCGCTCGAGCACCTCCAGCGGATACGAACCAGGCGGGAACATGTCCTCATCCGACCAGATTAGGGAATCCGCGTCCGTGTATCTGAGCCCGTGCCGGATCGCTTTCGCAACTGGAAGACTCTCCTTAGAACTGATAAAAAAGACGCGAGGGCGTGCATTGGGTGGCCGAATAAGTGAGTTGCGCTGCAGCACTCGAAACGCCAGTTCCGCAGCGATGAGTCGGTACACACGGGGCTGCACCATCGCAACTTGGTCAAGGATTTCTGGAGAAACCTTCAACGTGATGGTCGGCTCCATGGCAGTAATGGTTGCGCTACGTGTGATGAGCGGGTTCACCGCAGACATCTCACCCACGGTCACATTCTTCTCCCTGGGATAAAGATACTTACCCTTGACGGAGACGCTCACCTTTCCAAACAGCAGGAAGTACATGTCGCGGTCGACGGCATTCTCATGAATGAGCACCTCGCCAGCAGCGAACTCAACTACCTGACCCAACTCAGCAAGGGCTGTAGCCACCTCACGGTCACCTTGCACGATCACTTGTGCCAGTAGGGCCTCGATGAGGACAGCCTTGTTTTGGAATCGATCAATCAGTGTCATATTTTCCCTCAATGTCTCCTAAAAGCAATATCAGGGGGCCGCACTCTTCCTCGACAGCCCCTACCTCAATGCCTTGCAACCGGCCGCGCACAGGGATGCACCCCGACCGAAATCCGTATGTAGATCCCCGAAGTTTTTTGCCCTTACCTAGCTTAACGACCATCAACGCCAGGAACGTGGACTTCTGCTCTTCATCTTCGACAAGCTCCTGCATTTGGCTAAAATCTTCGCCGCTCGGAGTCGCCATGTAATTCGGATGAGAGTGCCATTCGCCCAGATAATTGAAGCGCTCTGGCTGGTTTCCCATACGCTCATGGAAGCTTCTGATGAACTCTCGATGCTGAACAGGGTCACGCACAAAGTGCAAGCTCGTACCGTTGCGCTGCACGGACAAGTCAACAACTATGAAACGCCCATCTCCAACCTGTTCTGCAGCTAGGACACCACCAATTTCATTCGATCCAGCGGTGAGGAGCTCACGCCTCAGTACACGAATGCAGTGACTGTTGAGGACGACGTCAATCATGACCCGGTCTCGCCAAACTGTGCAAGTCTGTCCTCTTCATATCCTTCAGCAATGTCGCTCGTCCTGACACCCGATACATCGATTGGCTGAGTATCGAAGGGTTGCTCGAACACCCATTCTTTCCGCAGACCGATGACATACACTGAATGTGGGTATTCTGAGTCCGCCGCCCCCCGCAACGCATCGGCTGCAAATTGGGTGAGGTGTGCTGAGATGACAGAGACGTCCGCATCATTCGCGATCATGGGAGCCTGGTCGTCAGGACCTGCGCCGTAGTCAATCCCTACATCGGCGGGAGGTTCAGGGAAGCCGGGCGTCTGAAACCACCGGTAGATAGCATTACGTACATCCAGTGCTGAAGCTTCGATCCCGGGGCGACTCCGTGCGATGTAGCCACCAAATCCACCTCCAAACACTCGCCCCCATACCATGGGAATACCTTCGCTCTCCGACACCGAACTGGCATAGACAAACCCTTGTCCGCTGCCGGTGGTTTCGACGACAAGGTCACATTCTTTCAGGGTAGTCAAACAGACCATCAACGTGTCGACTGAGGTCTGTCCACCCAGTTGATTGGTCCACTGTTTGACTTTGGCCTGCGCATTGATGCGCTTCAGCCGCTGTGCCAAAGCGTCGGTTTTGTGTGCGCCGACTCCCTCCCAGTCCAGTTCATTTCGGACTATATTGTTCACCTTGAGAACATCGGAATCGACGAGGAAGAAGTCAGCAACCCCCATACGGGCGAGGGACGCCGCAACCTTGCTGCCCATTGACCCGCATCCCAGTATTGCAACCCGCTTTTCCGCTAAAATTGCATCGCGCGCCGGCGACCGCTGCTGTTTGTCCATGAGAATGTTGATGATATCGAGGGTATGGTTGTCAGAATCAAGGAACTTGGCAATGACACGTCCATTGACCAAGCCGACTATGATGCCGTATTCATTGAATGGAATCGAGGAAAAGGCCGCCCAGCGCTCCTCGCACGACATGTCCTTACTGGTTAACGCATAAAATCTTGGGTCGCCAGGCTCTACGATTGCAATACGACCAATTCCGTAACGTGGAACGCCCACAGAACTTGGAATGGCTGGATCTGTCCATCGATCATATTCAGATGAACCGGAAATGCCTACGCCTATGCAGACACACGAATTGTCGAAGACGTTCGCCTGGATATCCAGTACCCAGACGCCCGGCCCCCGACGCTGTGCTTCGGCCAACAGCTCATCGTTCAGCACCAGGCGCGCATGCTCCCAGCGAAGTAATTGGCCTTCGGTAAATCGATGCTCGGAAGGAACCTCTCCAGGACGCCCAGACTCATCATAGGCACCTTCTGTGTCGAGAAGGTGCCGCGCGCTCCGGAGTATGTCTGCGCCGTCAAACGACTTCAACCAGGTGTCCGCGCGAATCTGCAAGCATAGCTCGCCCGAGCCCCACTGGTGGAGAGACCATCGCTTTCCCAATTGCCGGGGTACCAGCCGTGGCGGCGCAGATGGGTAGATGAACGGGTACTCGAGACGAGCTTGTCTGACCTGCCCACCGGCTTCAAAGTCGATATCGACGTGTACGGTACCAGTCTCGGCATCGGTTATCCAGTCGATGGCCCTGACCCATCCTTCCTGGCGTAAGGATTCAAGTACTTTGCGCTCGTAGTCCAAACGGAGTGGGCGCCGCTCAAACCACGCCGTCACGAGAAGCCGGCGAGATTACGCGAAGGTTCAGCCGCTGTGCCAAACGAAAAACCAGCTGATGCGGCTGTAGCGGATTTGAGCAGTGAGCCGGAGGCCGAGGCCTTCTTGCTGTCATCCTTGGTATTCAACGCTTCCATGGCCGCGTCATAGTCGAAGTCGGAACGCCTGCGATCATTCCTGAACAAATCCTGAAATTGCGGTGGCGCATGTTCGTTGAGTGTCGGGCCGATGGCGGTCTGTCGGCCATTGCATCTCAGTTGCTCGGCTTCGGACGCCAACACTGACCGGCTGATGCAGCAGCGGATCATCTCGCTCTTCATACCCAACCTGGTCACCGCAACGAAACCGTGTTCGAGACCAATAGCGAGACCGAGATCACCGACATCGATGCCTTCGGCCTTAAGCTCTCTTAAAGCAACGGCGAAGCTGCTGCGCATAGCGGCAGCACAGATCATCGCATTCTTTGCGGTTTCTTTGTCGTCCGTGTTCGCAGCAGTCCCTTCGACCAGAATACCGTGAATGCAGTCGCCGATGAAGCGTACCTTCCTGCCAGCGGAATCCTCGTACAAGACGGCGTCCAACTCGCTACGCAGGACGTGGAGTGTCTTAACTACGTCAACGGCACCATCGTTATCATCGATGCGGTCTGCAACATAGCAGGTAAAATTGTCGATGTCAGCGTAGATCGACGTGGCTTCCTGTCGGCGGGAATTGCGCGGTGTCAGTTCTTCCAAGTCGAGGTCGCGATATGGGGGCGTGTGACGTGTGAACTCGAACTTGCCGATGGGATTGTTCTTGAGATCCGTCTCCCAGTCTTTGACGACTTTGTCCACCGTCATGGTGAGATCCGCTTTCTCTTGGGACTTCGAAATCTGTTCGTCAGTTAGCGCAGTCGAGAAGTCGTTTAGCACCTTATCCCAGCCGACCGCACTGCGTGCGTTGTTGGTGATGAAGATGCCTTCGACCTCTGTATCGTGGCCAGCCCGCTTCGCAGCCTGGTTCGCTGGGTTACCCAGGAATAGCGGCTCACGGCTCCGGCGACGGCCGTTGTTGACAGCGAGGGCCTTGCCAGTGTCGATACCGACGCGCGTCTTGGCGGTGGGCAATGGATCGTCTTCGTTCTCGCCGATTTTGGCCAGGACAGCGCGAACGAGCTGGGCGGTCGCCACCGCCTTGTGAACCCGTGCGGCTTCGTCGTTGTACGGTTTCGCGAACACAGCGTGCAGACGCTGGTTATGGAAGTCGACCTGGATGGCATCAACATCCAACAGAATGTTGCACACAGCACGGTAGTGGTTGTTAAGAAACCTCAACGCACGCTTGTGCGCACGCTCCCCATCGGCGGCAGTTGTTTCCAGCAACTCATTGATGTTGATGATGTCAATGTATAGGTGGACACCATCCACTCGATACGCGATGCTGGTCCCGATGCCGGTTAGGTCCGTATCCCGCACATAGTCCTTGATGACGACGTTGCTGACTTCCTTCAGGCGCGTCGCGATCCGTGACTTCGCCGCATCTTCATTCCAAGTCCGTTTAGCCATATCTTCCCTTGCCGCCCGCTGGCGATTCATGCTTTTGTTCCACGGTCGGCAATCGGCCGAACTCATCCTCTCGCGCGCCGTACCCGAGAAATAGATATTGGGACTGCTGCCTAAATTTCAATACGGACATGCCATTTGATTTCAAGTTGAACTTTGTAATGAAAGCTATGCTCATCCTGAATATTGTGCTACATACAACCCATTCCCCTCAGACCACTCCACACAGTAAATAAAGTAAAGAGAACACCTTCAACTCCTCGGGTATCGAACTCATGGATGCTGAAGCACATGGGTGCTGATTCGCCTGGTAATACTTCGCGAGTTACGGTTAGTCGCTTAAGCTTAATTGGTTTTTTGTAATTTTTTTCAAATGAATTTTAAGTACACATTCAATTTTGTTTGGTAAAAACGAGGATCGACTTTGGCTCGCAAGCCCATAGCTTTTTTGCGATCTTGAAGAGATGTGTCCAAGCGCGGCGCTAACCGTTTCAGCATCCCTATGCTTCTTAATATCTGCAGAAAACTGATGACGGAAACAATATGCTGTGATCGCCTTTTTATGGGTGGGCCAAAGATCTTTTGCTAGCCGTCGAATTTCACACGTAAAATTTGCAGTGTTTTCAATTTGAATTCGAAATGATTTATTAAATTGATGCTGAACAAGATCAACCAAGTCTTGAATAATTTTATTTTCAGTTGCAGATTTAAAAATTAGAAGTCTGCGCGGCTGCCCTTGCCCTTCTTTAACTTTTGCGCCAAGAATGGAAATAAACAAGCATTCGCATTCAAGGGATGGATCATTATCGAGCCAGAGATCAACACCATTTTTTAACTCAGTAGGTCGCAACCCGGTAATTGCGCTCAATCGAAGAGCATTTATATATTTTCCGTATTTTGCACGCTCACAAATTCGCTCACGCCAATCAAAAGGTAACCCTGCCAACGCCGATCTTTTTGATTCTTTTCGCTTTCTAATCCCTATAAATCCAACTTCAATCAGTTTTGAAAACTGAGGTATTACATGCTCCAGCTGTTCGATATGTTTTATGACTTCGTTTACCCTTTTTTCTTTTTCTGATCCTGAGATTTCTTTTGCACTGATAAAATCCGACATAATCATTTTTAAATAGCTAACTAAAAAATACCGAATCGCTGCAATGCGCTTGTAAAATGTACGCGTACTGTTTGTATCGTTTATCGTTTTAGATAAATCTCCGTCATTTTTTGTAAAGGCTCTCTGCAATAGCAATCGACCTAACCTTTGATATTCAATTAAAGTCGCTTCACTTGGAATATTGGAACTCGAATTAAAGTTTTTTTTTGATTGATTCTCTATGTCTTTGCAAGAATTAATCAACAAATTCAAACGACTTAGAATTGTGAATTCCTGCTTTTTCATGATCCTGCCAGATTGTGACAATTGCTGTTCTCTACTAACGATTTAGAGAAAATTGAGTGGACATGTGTTTCACTCCTCCAAAGTCTTATTCCTTTTTTCTCTATACGTACTTTGGCCATCGGATAATGCAGCATCACAATTTTCAGGTTGGATTTAAATGCCTTTCTAAAGTCTAATATGTGCCGATACCCCGCCGATGAGTAATTCGCGCCGAACTGCCAATTCAAAAATTCATAGCGGATATATGTAACTTTCTTCAAGCTGCTCATACGCCAAGTTAGCCAACAGTAAATATCAAGCGCGAAAACAGATCTTAAATTTCTTAAAACCTCAAATTCAAGCGGAATTGCGTGCGAAATACAATCCTCATAAAAAGGTTCAGACAGTAAAATTTTCTCTGAAAAATATTTTAGATTTCCATGACTTTGCCACTGGCCATCGTCCAATATACGCACGTCATTAAACTCAACCTCATTAGTTTTCTTTGAGCTAATAGTAAATGATGTCAGAAATAATCTTTGGAGCTGCAACCGCAAGCGTGTTACGTCACCACGTACCCCACCACTCACAGAGAGACCTAATTTTTTTGCAAAATCGGTAATAGTTCTTCCTATACTTATTTCTCGATTTTTACATCGAACAGCTTGAGTGCAAATCCAAAATAGTATCAACCGTGGCAATCTACCGAACGGTAACATTTGTCCGTTTTTCACTTGCATAGTTATCAGACAAATACCATTGTCTCGTACAAAAAATGAGTCGGACACCTCTGAATGCGGAATCGATGAAAACAACATTGCCCGGGACAAAAAAACTACCTTTCTTTTTAGATTGATTGCTTCTAAATTATGCGTATCCGCCTTTTCCTTTTTTAAATTGGTAGTTGCTCTAGCAAGAATTTTTTCTGGCGGAATTTCTGCGCTCTTTAATTTTTTTCGTGATATTTGTTCTTCCGCCAAATTTCGTCCTGAGGTCTGATTGACAGAATCATGATTTGATTTCATTCACAGCCTCATATTCTATTTTGAAATTTCATCGCGCTTACGCGCTTGCTCATCAATCCACTCATCAATCTCACTTTCAATGAATCCAATTGCTGAACTCTTACTGCCGCCAAGCCGAATAAATTTCGGGAAATTCGAATCGGATTTTATTCGACGCCAAATTGTCGCTTTACTGACCCCCAAAATATCGACCAATTCCGACAGCCTAATCACTCGATTTTTCATATTTATTTCTCGTCTCAATCTGTTGAAAGTGAGGTCACTTTGAATCATCGCGAGCCAACAGACAACACCATTTTTCCGAAAATTCAGGAAAAATACTGAATAAATATGAATTTTTAGATGCCGATTTTCCCGTCAAATATGATGAAATTTAGAAGAATTACCTGCTGAATTTAATTTTCAAAAAATTGAAAATTCAAAAAATGAATAGCAGTATTTTTTTAAAAATTAGAAAACAATAACGACATAAATCTAACCGAAAAAGAAGCAATGCCGGCCTCGCTTCAAAAAAAGTCAAGATTGAGAAAAATATTTTCGGGTACCGTTGTGGAAAAAATACATGTTCGGCCGAATATCGATCGCACACAACAACCGCTAGCATGTCAGATGCGGAAATGCATATAACAGCGCCATCTCCCGCTTTCGAAATAGCTTCAATGAATAAAGTAAAGTCCGATGTATTAATCCACACCTAGCGCCTTAAAAACTGCGTCAACTGGATCAGAAAAGAAACTGGTCTGGAACTTGGCAAATAGCTCACCTGGTACCGAGGGGATATCTATCACGCTGGACATGGGGAGCAGTATTCGTTTTGCGCCAGCATCGAACGCCACTTGCAGTGTTTCAGCTAAATTTCGGGCAGGGGTAATGGTACCGCCGAGGCTCATATCACCCATTACCACTATCTGGCTTTGCATTGGTTTAGACAATAGAGCAAATTATTGATTTCATTGAAACATAAGGTAATTTCAGGTTACTTTAAGCCACCACGATTTCCGTGAGGATCGATGGTGGGACTTGAGCTGCAATTTAGGGATAAAGAAATTACCGCCTGGAGTGGAATGGCGATAACGAAAAGCATGCTTGATCACCTGAAATTTGATCAAGCCATCGCAAGCTGTGGTTCGCCGGAACAGGGCAGCAATCGTGGCTACCGACCAGAACAATTCCTGACCCAATTCATGCTCTCTGCCTGGTGTGGTGCGAATCGTTTCGAACATGGCGAAGTCACGCGACATGGCCTTGCCTTAAGACAGGTCTTTGGCTTTACCCGAATGGCGAATTTCAAGGCCGTTATGCGGCGGTTCAAAAAATTCACGCAATCGACCAATGAATCCGTAATGGAAGCGCTGTACCAATGGCTATTTAACCAAATCAACACTAACGGCATCACACTGGATCTGGACTCCACCGTGATGACCAGTTATGGCATGCAGGAAAGCGCCGCGCTTAGCTACGATCCAGGCAAACACGGCCGCCTCAGCCATCATCCGCTGAGGCGTTTGTCGCCGATACCAGCATGATTGCCTATTGCTAGCTACTCCCAGACAACAGGAGTTCCAGCCACAACGTGCAAGGATTCCTTGCCAACACCCTGCACCATCTGGGTACGCAAAAAGTCGCGTTATTACGGGCCGACAGTGGATTCCCTGATCGGGCCTTTCTGGAGAATCTTGAGTGGCAAAACCTCAATTACATCATCGCCTTACTGCAGACCCATCCATTACAAAGAGCTCTGGTCGATGCGCGGGGATGGTGGACGCTGCTGGATGAACAAGGGGACATCGTGTTGAAGGCATTGAACTCTGCCGTTTCAGCTATCAGGCCACGACCTGGTCAAAGCCACACACGGTAGCGGGCATCCGCCAGCATATTGAACAACGAACTGCTGCAAAAGGCAAACCCATGAACTTATTTGCCGATGATCCTGTGATCAGCAAATACCACTTCTCGACTCTGGTGATCGATTTGGACTTACCTGCCACGCTCATCTGGAGGATTTACCTGGGTAGTACTAACTGCGAAAACCGGATCAAGGAATTGAAGTATGACCTCGCCGCGGACAGCTTCGCGATGCAAGAACTCTGGGCGACCGAAACGGCCATGAATACAGTCATGATTACCTACAACCTGATGAGTTTATTGCGCCATGTCGTACTCAAAACCAGCACCGCTAAACATCCATCGAACACCGTCCAACATACCTTGCAAACCACGCGATATAACCTCTTTGCCAAACCTGCATACATCACCGCAGAAAGTCGGAATCCATCCTGAATATGCCCCTAACGATGCAGCAGCGAACCTAGATACAGGGACTTTGGGATGCTGCAAATGCCTTTGATATTTCTGTTCAATTTTCCCCTATTTTGCCTACTAAGTGATGTTCGAATAGAAAATATGGGATCAGTTTACAAAAAAAATTATCCAAACATAATTTTCCTTACAATGTTATCATTTATGCCATCTCCATATATTAATTAACTATGGAGATGATTAACTCGTTTTGGGATCGCCATACTTTTAAGCAAGAAAAGTTGACAAGTTGAATACAAAACAAAATTGGCTAATCTCTTGGATCGGCGAAAGCGATCACAGGGCCTCGGAAGGCACACTGACAGAGGGTGATGGCCCGATCGCTAACGCCCTCCTTGGGAATACGCACTACGACCGAGTCTTCTTGCTCACCAACTACCCACACGAACGTAGTGTCGTATTTTGCAATTGGCTTGAGAAAAAAGCCAACTACAAAGACATTGATTTGCAGGACATCGAATTAAGTAGCCCAACTAACTATGCCGAAATCTATCAAAACGTTTGCGATACGCTCATAGCAATCAAACTCCCTCGTGCGGACGTTGAGCTAAGTTTTCACTTAAGCCCAGGCACTCCAGCGATGGCTGCGATTTGGATTATGCTTGCGAAGACACGTTTCCCTGCAACGCTTCTTCAGTCAACAAAATCGAATTCACCCAGCAATGACGGTCGCTTTCAAGTTGAAACGGTCGACTTCAGCTTTGATCTTGCCAATGATTTCCTGCCAGAATATCTTCAGCGCAGCGACGACCGCATCGAAAGGCTAAATCTCAACCTCCCTAAATCACCGCCAGAGTTCGACAAGATCATCCATCGAAGCCAAGCAATGGCCGAGCAAATTGACCTAGCACGTCGCATTGCCGCGCATGACGTTCCCGTCCTGATTCTCGGCGAGACCGGCACTGGCAAAGAGCTCTTTGCTGAGGCCATAGCCAAAACTAGTCGGCGAAAAGAGAAGCCCTTCATCGTCATTAATTGCGGTGCCATTTCTAAAGATTTGATCAACTCTGAACTGTTCGGGCACAAGAAAGGCTCTTTTACTGGCGCAGACAATCACCGCAAAGGGCTTTTTCAAGAAGCGAACGGCGGCACCCTCTTCCTAGATGAAATTGGCGACCTACCATTTGATGCGCAAGTTAAATTATTACGAGTACTGCAGCAGGGTGAAATTACACCTGTAGGCGAAACAAATCCGATCAAGATTAACATCAGAATCATTGCCGCAACCCATAAAGACCTAATGACCGAGGTTTCATCAGGCAATTTCCGAGAGGATTTATTTCATCGTCTGGCGGTTGGCATCATTCAGTTACCACCTTTACGCGCCCGAAGTAATGACATCGATTTACTTATTGAGCACAGTATGGCGCGCATCAACGCCGACGGCAAAGACCAACCAGAGTGGCAACATAAAATAATTTCTCCAAAAGCTAAAAATATTCTCCTTCAATATGAATGGCCTGGAAACGTGCGCGAACTTCACCATACCTTGCTTCGTGCAGCAATATGGTCTCGGCACGCTGAAATCTCTGAGGAAGATATCCAGCGCAACCTACTTTCAATGCCAAAACGCTCAGAAAACGTACTCGAACAGACGTTAGACCAAGGTTTTGATTTACAACTTTTGCTAGATCAAGTCGAACGACACTATATTCAAAAGGCACTTCAAAAGGTCAGGGGAAAAAAGAAATCAGCGGCAGAACTATTAGGCATCTCTAACTATCAGACACTAACAAATCGTATGGCGCGTCTAGGCATCACGCTAGACGACAAATTTGACAATCACGATCACTAATCAGAACTGGCACGCTTTTCGCTGAAGTGATGTCATGGAAAAAATTCTTTATATGAAATCGACAAACTTTGAGTTTCTCAGACCAGAAAACGATAATTTGGCTAATTTGGCTGCGTTAGCCGAAGCTGTTGCCTTTATTGATCCGGGCAGCGCACTCACACGATTACGCGGATTTGCGGAGGAAGTCACCAAGGCGATCTATAAAGAAGAAAAATTACCACGCCTTCCACAGGCGACTTTTTATGAACTCATCAAAAGCTCAGTATTTGAAAGCTGCGTCAATAAGTCGCTGATACATCAAATTAACTTCTTGCGCGTTCAAGGCAATGAAACAGCGCACGGTGGTGAAGGCGATGCAAAAAACACCCAGGTCGCACTCGGCATCGCCCATCAACTAGCCATGTATATGGGTATTCGGTATTACGGCAAGGCTAAAAACGATATCTCCACGTTTAAAGAGTTACAAAGTCCTAGCGTTAAAGTCAATCAACTAGAAGATACCGTTAAGACGTACGAATATGAGCTAAAGTTAAAAGAAGAGCAGCTCACTGCTATTCTTGAAGAACTAGATAAAGAAAGACTCAAGAAGGCCAGCCAAGCGCAAGAACCCACGACCGAGCAACAACATCAGCGCAAGAATGCCAGTCAGAGCGTGGCCGATTCCTTGCAATGGAGTGAAGCAAAAACGCGTTCCTTGCTCATCGACGCCATGCTGATACAAGCTGGATGGGACGTCCATGACAAACAAACCGTCAGCCTAGAATTTGAAGTTAAGTTCGCAGACAATGCTAGTGGCAAAGGTTACGCAGACTATGTACTCTGGGGCGACAACGGTCAGCCACTTGCCGTTGTCGAAGCAAAAAAATCTGGCAACACCAGCCTGCAAGCCGGCCGCGAACAAGCACGTCTTTATGCCGATGCTCTAGAGAAAATGGGCTATGTTCGCCCAGTGATTTTCTATACCAATGGCTATGAAACATTTATTTGGGACGACAAACAATACAATACCTATCGCCCTATATACGGCTTCTATAGTAAGAGCAGTCTTGAACAACTGATTTTCGAACGTCAATACCGCGACCGCGAATTGGAAAAACATAATCCTGACCTCAGTATTGCAGATCGCTCGTATCAAATCGAAGCGATTAAAACTGTCGCTGCGCACTTCCAGTCACAACGTCGCAAAGCACTCATCATCCAAGCAACCGGGACCGGAAAAACACGCGTCGCCATTGCCATTGCAGAGTTGCTACTACGCACCCACTGGGCCAAACGCATACTATTCTTGTGCGATCGCAAAGAGTTGCGAGTACAAGCGGACGACGCATTTATGCAAAACATGCCCAGTGAACCGCGCTGCATTATTGGTGAGACAGGAAAAATCGATCAATCTGCCCGCATCTATATTTCGACCTATCCAGGGATGATGAATCGTTTCGCGCAGTTAGATGTTGGTTTTTTTGACCTTATCATTGCAGATGAATCGCATCGTAGTATCTACAATAAATACCGTGATCTATTCGATTATTTTGATGCTTTACAGCTTGGTCTGACGGCCACGCCAGTCAAATTCATCAGTCGCAATACCTTTGATATTTTTGACTGCGAGACAACCAATCCGACGTTTGAATTTGGCTTAGATGCAGCCATCAATAACGATCCACCATACTTAGTACCGTTTAAAGTCAAAGATCTCACGACAGATTTCTTACGTGATGGCATTCACTACAATCAACTCAATCCAGATCAGCAACGTCAACTCGAAGAAGATTTAGGCGAAGCAGAAGCCAAGAATACGACGATAGCCGGTAGAGACATTGGAAGAAAAATCTTTAGTGAAGATACTGATAAATTGATCTTAGAAAACCTGATCAATAACGGCATCAAAGACGAAACTGGCTCCTTAATAGGCAAAACAATTATTTTCGCCCAACGCCAAGATCACGCCGAACATTTAGAGAAAATGTTTTGCCAGCTATATCCGCAATACGGCACCAAAGTCTGCAAAGTGATTCACAATGCCATTCCCAAAGTAGAAAGTCTGATCAAAGAGTTCAAAAAGCCAAACAACGAATTCCGTATCGCCATCTCAGTGGATATGCTTGATACAGGTATCGACGTACCGGAAGTCGTCAATCTCGTCTTTGCGAAACCTGTCATGTCCTGGGTAAAATTTAGGCAAATGATAGGCCGTGGTACACGACTACGTAAAAACCTCTTCGGGCCTGGTAAAGATAAATCCGAATTCCTAATCTTCGACCATTACAGCAACTTCAAATTCTTTGAAGAGGAATATGAAGAACCGGAGGACACAGGTGGAAAATCTTTACTTCAAACCACTTTTGAAACACGATTAATGCTGGCACAAGCTGCACTCAAAGCCAATCACGCTCCTGCTTTTGCTGTAGCAATAGCGCTCCTGCGTGCCGATATCAACGATCTACCCGATGCAAGTATTGCCGTAAAGCGTGAGCTACGCCTAGTACATGAACTGCAACAAACGGGAATACTGCAACAGCTTGACGCAAAAACTCAGCACCTGCTCGCTACAAAAGTTGCGCCATTGATGTCAGCACGAGTACTTAAAGACAAACACGCAACCCAGTTAGACAAATTGATTGCATCAATACAAACCTGCTTTGTTGAAAAAGCCAGTTGCTTCACTGAAGGCCGTGACGAGCTGTTACGCGAGCTGGATAAACTCGCCGTCAATATTCAGGCGGTAAGGCAAAAAGACGACGTCATTCAAGAAGTCCGCAGCGCAGATTTTTGGCAAAATGCGAGCATTGCCAGATTAGAGATGGCACGCCTCGAACTGCGCGGCATTATGCAGTACCGTCAAAAATCGACTATCCCAGGATGGCAAACACCCGCGACCTCAACTGCCGATGGTGGCGTCATCGACACCGAACGCAAAGTAGTCATTGCTGGCGCAGACGAAGCGATGCTCTATCGTCGTCGTTTGAAATCCATCTTGGACGAAATGCTCAATGCCAACCCAATTCTGCAAAAGATTTATCAAGGCCTTCCTATTGCAACGGTGGAGTTAGACAGCCTTACATCAACCATACTTACCGCCCACCCAGGGGTAAGCATCCAAGTGCTGAATGAATTTTATGGTCGCACGGCAGACCAATTACATATCACCATTCGTGAATTGATCGGTCTCAATCCGCAAGCCGTCGAAGCACACTTTACCGATTTCTTACATCAACATCCGACTCTCACCGCGAAACAAGTTCAGTTCATGAATCTATTGAAAAACTTTATCGCTCAACATGGCACGATAACTGCTAATACACTTTATGAGGCACCGTTCACGCATCTATCGCACGAAGGCATTGATGGTGTATTTGGTACAGCAGATGTCGATACGCTATTCGCCGTGCTTGAGCCTTTCCTCAAATCAGATCAATCATCGACGAACACACATTAAGAAAGAACTATGACTATCGAAACCATCCTTATTCTATCCGTCGGGCTCACTCTGGGCCTCATCATCGGCTATCTATTTTCGGTACTCCATTCACGAAAAAAAATAGTTGAAGCAGAACTCAATCTACAAAATACGCAAACACAAGTCACACAACTTCAACAAGAAGCCGCATCGACAAAAGAAGAATTGAACAAAGTCGATGCCAAGTATCGTGCAATTGAGATCCAACAAGCAACACTAACAGCGCAGAATGAATCTGCCACAACTCTCAATAAATTTCTAAGAACAGAATTTGAAGAAGCTCGCCAAGAATTAGAGCAAACTATGCTGGCGCGTCATGAATCCGACAAGGCTAGACGCGGTGCAGAAACAACCGTTCAAGAGAATCAAAAAACGCTCGATGCGCTCAATCTTCGACTAGAACAAATTCAAGCCGAAGCAGCTCGTGAACGCGCTCGTTATGAAGAACAAGTGCAGAAGTCAGCACAACTCGAAACACAAACCAAAGAATCACAAATCATTGCGCAAGAAGTTGGTTCAAAATATCAAGAACAAATCCAGCGTTTAGAATCTGCGCAAGCAGAATCAGTGCGTGAACGTCAGCGTTACGAAGAACAAGCGCAAAAATCAACGCAACTTGAAACGCAAACCAAAGAGGCACAAGTTCTTGCCCAAGAGATCACGTCGAAGTACCAAGAAACAAAACAAGCGTTAGATTCACTTCAAGCACGTTTCAATACCTTGCAAGACAATGCCGCCAATATCAGCAATGACAACAGCAGTCTGAAAGCGTCGCTAGAAGAGCGTAACCAAAGCCACGCCCAACAAAAGCAGCAAATTGACGAGCGCAACCAAAAGATTGATGAACTACATCGATCGCTAACCTCTATCACCAAAGAACATGCAGAGTTGAAAATCTCACTGGAAGAACGCGACAAGGGGCATGCTCACCAATTGGCACAATTCGACGAGCAGAAGAAAGCCTTGAGCGAACAATTCAAACTGTTGGCCAACGATATTCTTGAAACTAAAGCCGCCTCACTACAAGAGAGCAATAAACTCTCGCTGACAGCGGTCATGAGTCCCTTCCAGCAATCAATGGATGTCTTCAAAAAAGAAGTCCAAGAAATCCACCATCGCGAAACCACACAGCAAGGTGAACTGCGTAAAGAACTCGAATCTTTAAAAGAACTCAATCAAAAAATTACTACTGAAGCACACGAGCTCTCTACTGCTCTGCGCGGGCAGAAAAAACTCCAAGGCAACTGGGGCGAACTCATCTTAGAAAATGTGCTCGATCGCTCTGGTTTAGTATTGAATAAAGACTTCAAACGCGAGGTCTCCATCAATACCGAAGACGGACGCCAACGTCCTGATGTGGTCGTGTATCTACCCCAAAATAAACACCTTATCATTGACGCCAAAGTTTCGCTCAATGCGTATACTACCTTTGTCAACAGCACAGACGATGCCGAACGTGTTCACGCGCTGGCTGAACACGTCAAAGCAATAGGTCAACGCATCACTGAACTTGCCGACCGCGATTACTACAAACTACCTGGGCTGAATTCACCCGAAATCGTGTTCATGTTTATTCCAATTGAATCCGCATTTGTTGAAGCGCTCAAGGCGGATGAAACCCTGTTTCAAAAAGCCATTGAACGAAACGTTTTGGTTGCGACACCAACCACGCTGCTCACCAGTCTGAATATCGTCCGTCAATTATGGCGCTACGAAGACCAAAACAAGCACACCGCTTTGCTCGCGAGCAAAGCAGAAAACGTGTTCAAGAAACTCAATACTTTCTTAGATAGTTTTGAAGGCATTAAGAAAGGATTAGAAAAAGCCAACGACGCATACACGAAAGCAGAGAACCAGCTTATTAGCGGCAAAGGGAATTTGGTGAAACAAGTCGGTGATTTTAAAAATCTCGCTCCAGCGATCAAGGCAGAGTTACCCAGCTATTTCACTGATAAAGCGACATTAGAGATTGATTACATCCCGGCAAATCAACAACTACCCAATACTGAAGCCAGCATACCAAGCGGATTGACATTTGACGCACAAGATATCAACGCAAACCATGCTGAGCAATCATCAAACACACACCATTCACTAGAAGAGGCAAACTAAATGCTAACTGGCACCATCCGTAACGACATCGACAAACTCTGGGAAAAATTCTGGACTGGCGGCATCGCCAATCCTTTGACCGTGATTGAACAAATCAGCTATCTCATGTTCGCGCGTATGTTGGACATGCAAGATGATGCCAGCGAACGCAAAGCACGTGGCAATAAGGATTTCGACCGTATCTTCCCGAATACGCCCGAAGGCCAATTACTGCGCTGGAAAAATTTTAAAAACATGGCAGGCAAAGAGATGCTCAAGCATCTCAAACAAAATGTCTTTCCATTTTTTGCGACCCTGGGCAGTAGCCAACACGATGGTGCAGCTAATGCACTGGCGCATATCGGCGCGTATATGCAAGACGCAGATTTAGAAATCAAAAACGAATCCGTCTTAGTCGCCGCAGTCGAGATGATAGAAAAGCTACCGCTCACACAAAGTGATGTCAAAGGTGACATCTACGAATACCTATTAAGCAAGCTCACCACTGCTGGCATCAACGGTCAATTCCGCACCCCGCGTCATATTATCGACGCCATGATCGAGCTACTCGCACCACAAGCCGACGAAACCATCTGTGATCCTGCTTGCGGTACCGCTGGCTTCTTAGCACGCACCATGGAATATCTAAATCGTGTGAATTCGTCGGAGGCAGGTACTTTCACCGATGAAGAAGGCAATATTCATTACACCGGTGATTTGCTAGAACCGCATCGTAAGCACATCAATAGCAATATGTTCTGGGGCTTTGATTTTGATACGACCATGCTGCGCGTCTCCAGCATGAATATGCTACTGCATGGAGTATCCGGCGCGAACATCTTGTACCAAGACAGCTTGAACAAATCGGTCAAAGACAACTACCCCGCACAAGAGCAAGATTTTTTTGACGTCATCCTCGCCAACCCACCTTTCAAAGGTTCGCTCGATGAGGTCAATACTAACCCCGACGTACTCGGTATGGTCAAAACCAAAAAGACCGAGTTACTTTTTGTCGCACATATACTACGAGCGCTTAAGCTCGGTGGCCGTGCCGCCGTGATTGTGCCAGATGGTGTCTTGTTTGGCTCATCGAATGCACATCAACAATTACGCAGCGAACTGATTGAGAACAACCAATTAGAAGCCGTGATCAGCTTACCATCCGGCGTATTTAAACCCTACGCGGGCGTATCAACTGCCATCATCATTTTCACCAAGGGCGGCACCACCGATCAAGTTTGGTTCTACGATCTACAAGCCGACGGTTACACCCTAGACGACAAGCGAACACCAATCAAAGATAACGACTTGCCCGATTTACTCACTCAATATGCAGACTACCGCAGCACTCGCATCAGCGGTAAGACAACAAAGAAGTGGCAAGATAAAACGCAAAAGGCTTTCTTCGTCAATAAAGAAGATATCGCCACGCAAAAATATGACCTAAGCATCAATCGCTACAAACAGGTTGTATATGCGGAAGAAATCTATATTTCACCAAAAGTGCTTTTGAGTGAATTGAAAAAAATGGAGCAAGACATTCTAAAGGATTTGTCTGATTTGGAGGCGATGCTGTGAGCTTTCCAATAGCAAAGTTAGGTGAAGTTATCGAGTTCATCAGGGGTATAACATTTAAACCTGAGGATACTGTCAAACCATTTAGCGCTAACTCAGTAATAGTAATGAGGACTAAGAACATTCAAGTTAACGGTTTGGACACTGACGATTTGATTGCTGTACACGAATCATTCGCTCGAAGAGAAGAGCAAATTTTGCGTCCCGGTGACCTATTAATGTCCTCTGCAAATAGTTTTGAATTAGTAGGAAAAACTAGCTATGTGAATGATCTCGGCTACAAATCGACTGCAGGCGGATTCATTTCCATTGTAAGGGGGATAGATCTGAAAATTGACTCAAGATATCTATACCATTGGATAACGGCACCAAAAATTCAATTGCAGATTCGCCTATGTGGAAGGCAGACGACAAATATTTCGAATCTTGACGTACATAGATTTAAAGAATTAGAAATTCCAGTTCCTCCACTAACCGAACAAAAACGCATCGCCGCCATTCTCGACAAAGCCGACAGCATGCGCCGCAAGCGCCAGCAAGCCATCAAGCTCGCCGACGAATTCCTGCGCGCCGTGTTCTTAGAGATGTTCGGCGATCCTGTTACTAATTCTAAAGGATGGCCGATTGGTAGCATTCGAGAGCTAGCATCTAGCGTCAGTTATGGCACTTCTGAAAAAGCACATGAAACCATAGGTGAATTTCCAGTCCTCAGAATGATGAATATTACTTATGAAGGGAAATGGGATTTCATTTCACTAAAGTACATCGATCTCGATGAAAAAGGAAAAGAGAAATATTTGGTTTCCCCTGGCGACTTGCTTTTTAACAGAACCAACAGTAAGGAACTTGTGGGAAAAACTGCTGTGTATGAACGCACAGTACCCATGGCATATGCAGGTTATTTAATTCGTCTCAGAACGAATGAGCTTGCGAATCCCTATTATATTGCTGCTTACCTCAATTCAGCGCATGGAAAAATGACACTTCTCAACATGTGTAAATCCATCGTTGGAATGGCCAATATTAATGCGCAAGAATTACAAGACATAAAGATTTGTATTCCACCGATTGAGTTACAGAATAAATTTGCAGCCATAACTTCTGCTGTCAGCGCACATGAGAAAAGAATGGCTGACACACACGCTGAAATGGACGCTCTATTTCAGTCATTAAGCCAAAAAGCCTTTTCAGGGCAATTATAGGAGCAACTAATTCATGGATTTGTTTGAACCTTTGAAAATTCAGATCATGCTACCAGAGAGACTCGCACCGACATCTCGAATTGCTGAGAACGCAGTACGCAAACTACTATTTAGAAAATCAAAGGTTCAAACGTCCATACAATGGCGATGGTTTGATCATATTCAAAGTGAATATGATGTCGTGATCAACGATGATGGTAGCGGAGAATCTGCTGACCTTGTCGCTTTAAAAATCAATGATGACTCTCTCTCGCTCACGCTAGTACATTGCAAATTTTCTGGTGCTGACGAAGCTGGTGCACGACTTAAAGACCTATACGAAGTCTGTGGACAAGCACAACGAAGTATTCGCTGGAAGCATCTCAATCTTAACTATCTCTATCAACACATAAAGAAAAGAGAAGAGCGGTGGCGTGAGCGAGGTTACTCACGTTTCTTAAAAGGAAATATTAGCAAGCTAGCGGAAATCAAAGAGCGAGCAAGAACTACCCCAATCAGATTTCATGTTGTTATTGTTCAACCTGGAATAAGCATTGAAAAAATTGACCAGGAAGGGCTCAAACTACTTGGAAGCACCGCTCTGTATATTAAGAAGACCACGATGGCCGATTTAATTGTAGTCGGGTCTGAATAGATAGTCATGAAGTTAATCTGAGTTGAATAACTCTATCCATGAATTTCTACATGCGCGAATTTTCATACAGTGAAGTCGCCATCTCAATGGAAAAATCTTGCTCAAATTCAAGGATAAAAATAATAAGGGAAATCGATGGCTATGCTTCTCACGACATATCGGCTTTGGATACAAAATCTTCTAATTACGCGCAATTTAGTGCAACCTGATGGCCGTCCTCTTTACGCCTATCGCCTTTCGGATACAGAATTTGATAGCCTCAAACAATTATTAACAAGAAAAGACCATCGAGATATTGAATTAATGGGTGAAGAGGATCACTTCCTTACCTGCTGGTTTATGTATGCAGCTGAATGGTGGAAACGTTGCTACTCGGGTGGTGCATGGTCGTGGACACCAATATTTCAATCGATTAACTTTGACGATCTGGAGTCGTTGAAACGTACTGAATGGGTCGAAGAGGCATCTAAATTTTGGCGATTAAAAGATGAGACATTAGGCGGTAAGCGCTTCCTAGGGAAAGTCGTCGTCAATGGCGGACTACCACTGAAATTGATTAAAGAAGCGGATGGTAAGTTGTATGGTATTTTGCACGCGACTCTGGGCGAAGCTTTAAGATCGACTTCGCCACTTAGTAGTGTACAACTGCTGACACAGATTGAGCTACAAAGTAGTTACCTTCCGAAAAGCTATCGCCAACCTACCGTTTATGGCCTGCTTGCACAAGTAATCAACACTGTGTTGGCTCTCAAAAATTTATTACCAGCCAACTCTGAAGTTGACCCGGTCAGTCAACTGGATACCCAAAACCCAGACTGGCTGACACAATTTCCCCTACAAATTGACTCGGACGCCGCGCGCCAATTATTGGTCAAACTGATTCGACAAGCGGTAACCAATCCTAAACAGATTAAGCAACAGTTTACCGTCGCACGACATTTGCGATTTAATGCTGATGCAAGTGAGTGGCAGTTTGAATGCCGTATTGAGGCATCACCACGCTTTTCGGCGCAAATACTGGCTGCAATGTTAAAGCGAGATGAACTCGATCTGCCGGTTACCATCGACTTGGTCATTACAGGTGAAAGAAGCTCAATAACGGTTGGCCAATTGCATCGTCGTGATAGTGATTACATGATCAAACTCTCACACCCTACCCTACCAGAAACGTTTTTCCATCAAAGTTTACGCTTGGAAGCATCACGCTTTGGCCAACTACTAGGAAGCATCGAATTAGAATCGAGTGAAGCTCCAGATCCAGAGGTCCCGTGGGTATTTGAAGATAATGCGCCTTATCCACGTTTGATATGGGCTGGTAGCCGCCGCTTGGCCAACTCATCTTGCTATTTGTTGATTCCAGAAACTGCGAGCCTCAAGGGTGGCAACGACAATGCAAACTTCGTCACCATTTATGGCCACCGCTCTTTAATCAAGATAAATGAAGGCACAGCACAAATAGAGTGTAACAACGAGCTCTACGAGGTAATCTGCGGGTCGAATACATATCAAACTTCAAATAGCATTATTTGGGGTAGCAATCGCGTTTTTATTGAATCAAATCCATCCTATATTTTTCTCGGAAAGCCACGCTTAGAGCTCATTGATAGCGAAGGAATACGTAAGTTGGTTCCAAACAATGAACTATTTTGGCGCACCCGACAAAACGAATCACCAATCGATCAAATCAGATCATTTGGTGTTGGCACGATCTACTGGCGTCAGCAAGGCAAAGTTATGCTACGTCAACGTGCAGTATGCCTACCCGCATCCAAAAGCAGCAATGGCACTGCCATCACTCCACCAATAGATATCAAGTTTCTAGACAATAGCAGAACAAGTGGTCAAATCAGATTGAATGGATGGCCGGCCGCGCAGATCACTTGCGCATCAGAGAACGTTTATATTCAGTGCGATCGTGTCCATGATGGGTGGGTCATTGATGTCACCTCAGATATCGCCCCACCGCCACTAACAATTGATCTACATCTCACCTGGAATGATGGCCAAACTCAAGTGATCTCTATGCCCTTCCCTGTTGAAGGTGCATTTATCGTGGACGATAGTAATCAGCCGATTGACCAAAAAGCGATCATTTCTTTACACGAACTCAATTTTTTACATGTAAATTTACGTGGAAAATCAACGCGTAACTGGCAAATTCGCTTGCAACTGCTTGGCACCAAAGCTTTTGCTCAAACGCCCATGCAGTTGATTCGTTGTAGAAAATCACAGGAAAACACAAGCATGGTGCGCTTGTATGATCTTCGTGAACAAGTGCGTCGATTATTATCTTTGTGCGATGATTTGGATGCTCGCGTTCAAATTAATTTTGAATATGGCGAAGTATCAAAGGCATCTTTGCAAGTTGCTCGATATAGTCATCTTCTGGATCGAGACATGGGCAAGGGATGGGTAACCATCGACAATGCCAGCACCAAGGTCATTGCAACTGAACTATTAGAGAAAATCAGTTTGCGCACTGTCCCTTTATTGGAGTGCGACCAAGCACCAAGAGGACTAAGTAAGATTACCACTGAAGGTACACACACTGGTAACTGGTCATTTGAGCCAGAGCTCAAGCAACCCGGTCTGTGGTTAGTCTATCCATCTGAAGAATCTTCCGTCCACCCTCGTGCCTTACTTTGGTTTGTACCAGAACGATACGCCAAACCTGCACCCATTTTGCATGGTTTACGCCAAGCTATGTCACTGCCCAACAGAGATGAACGATTAGACGCAATTGAAGCCGTCTTTAAATTGATCGCGGACGATATTGCGAGTAAAGACTGGAATTTTGTTCAGTCGATGATTGAAAAATTTTCTCATTTACCCTTACCGAGTTTGGACATATGGGTTGGTATGGTCCGGGTCCCTAAAGCCGTCGTTTGTGCACACTTAAAACTTGAAGGTTTTATCGAAAAAATTGCACCCAGACTGAGCGAAGAATTGCCTTTCGATTGGTTGCTCACTTCCCCTCAAGACTGGCTTGATAATATTCAAGCTTTGAGTAAAACAGTAAGCGACGATGAGCGAGCTTTAAGCGTATTGAAGTACGATCTTGAATATCGACTTCAATGGATTTTCGAGCGGCAAAGTGGGCTCGACATTTCAGTAAGACTTGCCAAAACAAAGAGTCTTGGGTTGACCAACGACCGTGACATAAACATCTTAATTAGCTATCCAGATATGATCGCGTCAAATTGGCTATCAAATCTTCTATTTTCAGAAAATAATACTGCTGCAGAATTCGTAAGACGCGCCACACAAAACAGCAGCATCGATTTACCTGCTCCTACGCAGCTTAAGAAGCTCACTCAGCAATTCGTAATTTCAGAACACGGCAAAGAATTATTTGGGCATGGCAAACTGATCGATGTCAGTGACTGGAAACATTCATTGATTGTTGCTCCGATCATGATCGCCTTTGATATTGCGAGAGGACAAGCTGAAACTTGGAGCAAAGACCTCAATCTACTCAACGCACTACGCCAGTATCGAGATTTCGACAGAATTTGGTTTGATGATGCATATAAGGTCGCTATGGCCTGCGCTTATAACAAAGGATTAATCAACACATGAGTCAACTTGCCTACCGTCCGTATATTCGCCCACTTATTCGTGAACAACAACATCGCGGTGTTAGATCCGTATTGAGTTTGCTGGGAATCCTCAATAAACCACTTCGCACAACTCTTGCGAATCGTTTAGGTGGGGCACCAGGCTCATCTGGATCCTTACTTGCTGATCCCGTATTTGAGCCCACGTTTAGTTGGACTGAGAGTGATGTCACTTTGGAGTCTTTGAACGGCACTAGCCTAAATAAACGATTAGTGAATTCACTCAGCTCTCCGCCCGACAAACTGAAAGACGAATATACTTTCCCGCTCTCGCGTCACCCATTTACACATCAATTAAGTTCTTGGGAAATTTTGTCAAAGCCGGAACCAAAGTCACTGGTAGTGACGAGCGGCACGGGCTCCGGTAAAACCGAGTGTTTTATGATCCCGATTTTAAATCGGCTGGCAAATCAATCGGATAGCGAGGGAGTACTTACTGGAGTTAGGGCGTTATTTATCTACCCTTTGAATGCTCTTATCGCTAGTCAGCAAAATCGACTTGATGCATGGACAGATGGTTTCAAAGGGGATCTCAGATATTGTCTCTACACTGGGCAACTTGAGGACCAAGCGAGAGGTAGAACCAAGGAATATCAAGGGCAAGTCATCGACAGGAAGAGCCTCAGGTCATCATCACCTCCTATGCTAATCACTAATGCGACCATGCTTGAATATATGCTGGTCAGAAAAGAGGATGAGCCGATATTAGTGCAATCTCAAGGGAAATTAGAGTGGATTGTACTTGATGAAGCTCACACCTATGTTGGCTCGCAGGCAGCTGAAATGGCCTTACTTTTAAGACGAACCATGATCGCGTTTGGGGTAAAGCCGGAAAATGTACGCTTCATCGCTACATCGGCAACGTTCAGCCAAGACAACGACACTGCTGCAAAACTTCAACGCTTTCTTGCAGACATGGCTGGCATCGACACCAGCCAAGTCGAGGTCGTATACGGCAAACGCAAAGTTCCATCCTTACCTGATGCCAACTTACCCAATGAGCTAGATATACTAGAGCTATCGCAAATCGATACAGAAAATGAAACCAGCAATGCGAGATTTACCAAGCTAGTGAACAATCAAGTCGCTCGACAAATTCGTGCCTCTTTTTTAGGGTCCAACAATCACTGTGCGCCTCAGAGCCTGTCTAGGTTGAGGTCACTAGTTACACAGAAAGTGCTTGATACTGATACAGCGATTCAGTGGCTGGATCTACTCTCAGGTACTAGAGCTCAAGATGGGACGCCATTCTTACCTTTACGAATTCACCTGTTCCACAATGTCCTTTCGTCGGTTGGCGCATGCGTCAACGTCAATTGCAGTGAACGTGGTTCTGACCTTATTGAAAATCCTGAGTGGCAATTTGGAGCAATTTATACGGACGGTAGTACCAAATGCAAATGTAGCTCACCGGTGCTGACCCTGATTCAATGCACCGACTGTGCTGAACCATTTTTAAAAGGCTACGTTTCTACAAGAACGTACGAACTTCGTGCTGCGGTTGATCAGGATGAGGATGAGTTCGCACTTAACGTTGATGTTTCTGACGAGATTGATGACGAAGCGGAATCGCGATTTGACATAAAAAACGAAATTTTGTTGTGCAATGCTAAGCACTCCGATCTGGTACAGAATGCATATTTCGATCTAAACTCTAAGAAGCTCTCGGATAAGCCGCTCAGTGAACTTGCGGTTTCAATTAATCTATTTACTCCAATGGACGACATCAGTTGTCCTTGCTGTGGAGAAAAGAAACACGCACGTCAATACAGAAGGATTGCTGTAGGGGCACCGTTCACTCTTAGTACAGTTATTGCAGGACTGCTTGAGTTTTGCCCAAAAGACAAAGACAACGCCAATGTGCTACCTTCAGGCGGAAGAAAGATGATTTCTTTCACTGACAGTCGTCAGGGTACTGCGCGAACGGCTGTGAAAATCCAACAAGACTCAGAACGTGGAAAGGTGCGTTCATTTATTTATCATCGACTGCTTTCTGCTCAAAGCGGAAATAATTTAACATCCGAGGACTCTGAATTCCTAGACTATTTCAAACAAAAAGAAGAGAAAAAGGAAGCATTAAGTCCGCCAGAAAAACGGATGTACGCCGACCTGCTTGTAAAGGCTGGCAGTGGGAAATCAAGGACTATCGCATGGGGCGATATGGTACAAGAGTTATCGATCGACAATAGCCTGCAGCATTTTATATTGGACTATTACGAGAAAATATCCCCTCAAAATTTTAGGGATGGTCTTGGCGCGAATACGCTAGCCAAGCTATTTTTGCTCAGAGAATTTGCCCGGCGTCCAAAGCATCAAAACAGTTTGGAGTCTATGGGGATCGTACGACTTGTTTATCCTCAACTAAACGCCATTACAAAGTTACCTGCAGATTGGCCCAATGCAGACATCAATACTTGGAGAGGTTATTTAAAGATTCTTCTGGATTTCTACATTCGGGAGAATAGCTTTGTATCAGTGCCTCCACAATTCCTGCACCTTATGGGTGCTAGGATTCGCCCCAAACATTTGTTAGCTCCGACATCTCAAGATACAGATACGTCTAGGGTAAAGAGATGGCCGCAAGCAAAAGAAGGACAATCTCGCTACGCTAGGCCTATTGCCCTGCTACTCCATGCGTTTAACTGGGAACCCAATACGGAGAAAATTCGTATCGTTAATCGCATCTTAACCGACGCGTGGAATGATCTAAACAATTATGGCTTGCTCAAAAAAAACGATGATGGTTACAGCCTCTCCTTCGACGAAGTGCATTTCCAATTGATTGAAAAGGCTGGACTCTGCCCTTTCACCAGACGCTTTCTTGATACAGACTTCATGAACTTGACGCCTTACCTGGGCGTGAGCAAGAGGCTAGCGACTGTCACAGAATTCTTCACTATTCCCGTTTATGATCACGCCTTCAATTTGAATGAAGAAGATATTCAACGTGCACGCAACTGGTTGGAAACAGATACGGATGTCCTATCTTTACGAGACAATGGTCTTTGGAGTGATTTACATGATCGCATCGTTGAAGGGGTTCAATTTTTCCGAACGGCAGAACATTCGGCACAACAGTCTCAAAAACGCTTGAAACAATATGAAGACGGGTTTAAAGCTGGAAAAATCAATCTACTCAGCTGCTCCACTACCATGGAAATGGGTGTCGATATTGGCGGTATTACTATAGTAGCGATGAATAACGTACCACCTCATCCTGCCAATTATTTGCAGCGCGCTGGTCGTGCAGGCCGCCGTAATGAAACACGATCTGTTGCGATGACAGTGTGCAAACAAACACCGCATGATCAAAGTGTATTCAAAGACCCGATTTGGCCCTTTAAAACAAAGATTACGGTTCCTGAAGTTTCTCTGCGAAGTGAAGATTTACTGCAACGTCATATCAATTCCTATTTGCTGTCACGTTGGCTCAAATTGATTGTCAAAGATACAGAAGCCTTAAAACTCAAATGCGGTGCGTTCTTTATCGCGGTCGACAATATTTCCGTATGCGGTAGATTTATGATGTGGTGTCACTCGATCTCGAAAAATTTGAGCAAGGACGCAGATACCACTCAGGCGCTGCTCTCCCTCATCAAAAACACACCATTCTCAAGAGATGACCTATCACGAATTGTCCACCAAACCAAAGAGCAGATTGAGATCCTTCAAAAGGAATGGCGAGAAACACTTGCAATCATGATCGAACAGCAAGATAAGGTATTTGCAGGAACCAAGGAGAGTAACCCAGCATTCAAGGCATTATCACTTCAACGAAAACGTTTAGAAGACGAGTATCTGTTGCGTGAACTTGCTGAATCACATTTCCTTCCAGGATACGGTTTTCCAACCGGACTAGTGTCCTTTGACAATCAGAACATTACGAATTTTAAAGACGCACATTCTGAAGATCGTGATGATAATCGGGCAAAATTCCGTCAACTTCCATCGAGAGATAGGGCAACCGGTATCCGCGAATATGCACCGGGCGCTGAGTTGGTGATTGATGGTCTCGTCTATAAATCGTCTGGGATCACTTTAAATTGGCATGCTCCGGCAAGTGAAACTGATTTGAAGGAAGCACAGCTATTCAAATTTGCGTGGCACTGCAAGGAGTGCGGTGCGGCTGGAAGTGCGATGGGTGTTCGCCCTGATTTCTGCGACTGCTGTGGCAAAGAACTTCTTCGCGAACGGGTCAAAGAATATCTCGTTCCCTCAGGATTCGCCGTCGAATTTTATGGTGAGCCGCCACATAACGATGTGAGCGCACCAACCTTTGTTCCTGTTCAACAACCTTGGCTCAGCCTAGCGTCGAGCTGGATGCCACTTACAAACGTGGCAAATGGTAGTTTTCGCACAAGTAATTCCGCACATCTTTTCCACCATACGAGTGGTGCGTCAGGAAATGGCTTTGCGATCTGCCTTGAATGTGGTCGTACGGAACAGATGCTATCTATTGCAGATCCCAAAGCAAATTTGAACGAACAATTTTTGCCTACGATTTTCCGGAAAAATAAGACCCATTCACGCCTAAGGGGAGGTAAAAACGAAAAAGGTGAAACGATATGCCCCGGAAGCGAAAATGCTTGGAAGATTAAGCAATCCGTCAACTTGGGACACGATTCGAAGACCGATGCTATCGAACTTATTTTGAGTGACCCGAAAACAGGTCTGTCACTTCATGATGACGTCGTGGCGTATTCATTAGCTGTCGGTATCAGAGCGGCACTAGCGGCGAAAATAGGAATACAGGTCGAAGAATTAGGTTGCGCATCACGGGAGCAGCGTGTGGCAGACACTAGTCAAGTCGTTTCAGTGATCCAAATCTTTGATAATCGAAGTGGTGGTTACTGCTCACAGGCGAATGAAATCCTTTTATCTCGTGATTTTTGGGAAGCCGTTCGCACTGAATTAATGTGTCGTGAAGACTGTGGCGCAGCTTGCCAGCATTGCTTGCTCAGTTACGATACACGTTTTTCATTTGAGAAACTCAACCGCCACGCTGCATTAAGCTTCTTAACAGATGAATGGATTGATTCGTATCGGATACCTGCGAATCAATGCGGCTTCGGTGAATCCACTCGCTATGAATCATTTGACGTAGCGGAAGCGATCCACCCAGAGATATCTAAGCTGTCGACAAAATTGGTTAGACTTTTTCTGCACGATCCAATAGAGAACTGGGATTTCCCGTCTGCAGAGAAGCTAAATTCGCTACTAGTCGCTTGTGTTCATCAAAATGTAAAAGTAGAGCTTATTGGTTCGATAGGTCTACTTTCCAAACTGGCCGATAGTGAGAGATTCAAGCTCGCCTCTTTAGTATCTATGGGTGTTGCGTATGGGGAAGTCGATGCCAATGAAATGAGCTTGATCAATTTCAACTTGTATATTTGCGCACAGGTTGAAACAAGCAATCAGATAACGACATGGGCGTGCTCAAGCCAGGAAAATTTACTACCCAATAACTCTTGGTGCGATAGAGACGCGACGACTATGTATGTAAAAGGTATGCATCCACAGATCAAAGCAAAAAGGACGTATTCTCATTCGGAGATTATCCCAACCACAGGTGACACAGAGATTGAAATATTTGATCAAATTAATGGCCCGATAATCGGTTTTGGAAAACGATTCTGGACGCATCTAATTTCGCAAAATGCGAAGCTAAGCGAATTACTCAATAGCCAAGGTGATGTGTTAGAAGTTGTCGAATATAGCGATCGATATTTACGCAATCCATTAATGATTGCGCTATTAATCGAAACCATAAACGAACTAAAGCAATTTCCGTCTGGTGAGGTGGCAACCATAAAAGTAGGAGTCACAACCGTAAGCTCAAACAAAATAGATACCCGCCCCTCTACAAACTGTTGGGACGATTGGAAAGACGAGAAAGTACGAGATCAAGTACTTGAAAACGCGATTAGCTACTGTGGCTTAGACCCAAAAGTCGAGGTTCATCTTGGCGGCACAAATTCAAACGTTATTCATGGACGAGTACTGAAGTTGCATTTCACATCAGGTGCAACCGTATCGATCAGGCTTGACCAAGGATTCGCCTATTGGCGATTCACTGGGGAGAATCGTAGGAAATTTCCGTTTGCCGAAAACATCGAAATACAGGTTGAAGCGGTAGCTAATTTGACTGGGGCGATTGCGGCACCGGCTTTGGTACCTACGCAAATATTTGTAAAACTTTTCAAGTGAAAAACCAATGCAAATAATTTCTTGTTAGAAGCCTGCATAAATGTCCACGGCCTATTAACTTCTCGATGAGGAAATTGACCGATGGACATGACAATCGAGCGTTATCACTCGCAAATTCTTACCCAAAAAGTGTTGTTTTTTATTTGTTGGTATTTATGTTGGTATTTTCGAGAATTAAATTATAAAAATCCAACACCACAAACACTTTCAAGGCAATTTTCGATTCCGGCTCTCGCACCACCAATATTCATGCGGCTTACAGCGATGTAAGCCGTTTTTATTTTAGGGTAATTTAGTTCCGCAAATAAGGCTTAGTTCCGCAAAATACTAATTATCCACTTTAGCCGGAACACTGTTAGCCAGCAAAACGTCCTTCTGTTGACTACCCGCGCTTGACCCAAAATAAAACGACAAGCTGTACTGTAACTAAGCGGTTAACCGCTATTTGCGCAAACAAAATATCTTCGGACAGCCATGTATCTGCCTGGTCTAGTGTGCAGGTAGGTGCGTTCGGCGACGAAGTCGATCGGAATAAAATCGCTCTTTCTGAAGTCCAGATAGGCACCAATGTTTTTGTCTTTACTAACACCATAAATCACGTATTTGTTGTTAGAGTCATAGCTGCCAACCCAACCACCATCGAAACGCACAATGGAGCCGCCAACAATGAGGGCGAGGTCCACTTCGTTCGCGGGAATCTGGTTGCCGATGTTAGCGGCATTGGTGCTCAGATTGCCTCCCAAGGCCAGATGCCCGTCGATATTTTGCATACCTGTGACATTGCAAAAAAAGAATCCAGCATAGGCGCCAGCAGTTCCAAAATTGATGCCAGCGGCCAGCAAACATTCAACACTGGGGGGCGGTCTCAAATTGAGTATCTCAATCGCTGGAGAATTGAGCAAAATCAGAGAAACTTGGCAGCATGTGCTTCATCTGATGACAGACGAAATATCGAGGGGACCTCAGTTTCGCATTGTAGGTCACTTCTTTTTGCGAAGACACCTTAATGAAATGGCCTCCACCGCGTTAAACTTACTAATCCCAAGCGAAGCTACCCGGCAGCCAGAACCGTGCCTCTGCACTTAACGGTCCAACGCCACGAAATCCCCCCTCCACCTCTAATGCCACTTCAAGACATCTATTTTGAGGATTACTTAATGCCAGTAACAAGTGCGCGAGCCGAATATTTGCCGCAGGTCTTCCTGCCAACACTAAAATATTCCTATCCTGCCAATCTTTTACATTGCGATATATATCAAGCTCATTGCAACGATTGAATACCGGAAAATCCGATGCACCGAGCCCCTGCTCTAGCCAAGGGTGTTTATGAAGCAAATTAAGTTGAAATTCAATTGGGTCCTCGCCTAAAGGTTTTATATCCTCAATTTCAGACCAATATGAACTATCAATAATGCGTATCTTTTTGATTTCAGAACTTTCGTTGGAGAGATGAATCACTCGGTCCACACCGATTGGATTCAAGACTGCTAACAATAAAAACAATCCTAACTCTCTATATTCATGTGTATGCCCAAAAAATTCGAACACCTCAGCGCAATATCCAAAACTATATTGGTGCTGAGAATTTGAAATATGCAAGCCTCTCAAAATAACCTCGGCTGGGAGCTGTTTTATTTCTCCAATCGCTATCTCAACACGTTGGTTACTAAATTTAAAGACTCCAGTGGACATCTGTTGCCTATACCAATGTGATAAACGAACATACTCAATTTCATTGTCAAATTTATTGTTGAAGTCACTATTAGGCATTTTCTCTGAAATTTCTGTGGACAGCATTGACAATGAAATGTACACGTTATGATTCTTCTTGCGAAGCATCCAACATAGATATTTGCAATTTATTTTATTTATTAATAGCAAAACGAATTTCAAGAGGTTTTTTTATTTCTACTCGCGATTTTTGTCAGGTGTCACAAGTCGGTGTCACAACTGGGCAAAAAATGGCTATACAATTTACATCCAATCTTCAGCGTAACCGGAACGGTATGCTGTACTTCAGATTAACGATTCCAGCAGATTTACATCATCACTTTCATGTGAAATCGACTTACAAAAGTTTGGAAACACCTCACATCGAACAAACTGGAGCATTGCAAGCACTTAAGAACTTGCTTGCGCTTCTTCAGGAAGCCGACTTAATGCAAGCCTTAAAATTTGATTTGCGAATTGAATTGTTTTCTCTTATCCGTACTCTTATGAGCTAGTCGATGCAATCAATAACCTAACTGACTACATGGCACATATGTACTGCCTATTATTGTATTTTGGCAGCGCATACCGATCTATTCAAAAATAAGCAACGGGTCAGTCAATTGATCAAGCATTATCGTCAGGTGCTGAAGGCTCACCTTGGCACGTTTCAGGTTCATGATGTGTGAAAAGCCTGAAAAGTACATGCAATCTAAAATTGACTTGTTCATGCAATCACGGCTTAAAACGATGGAAGCAGAAGGCATGGATCGCCTGGTTTATCAATACGCTGGTCTATGCAAATCGGTAATGAACCATCCCGAAAAAAACCTGTCGTATTGGCTGGGAAAGAAATAAAAAAATACCACAGTTATATGGATACGTGTCACAGGCACTTGAAGCAGAAAAAACATCTGGCCGTTTCTACATGGACGTAAAAAAACCGGTTACACAACCGGTTTTTTTACACATCAAATACTCTATTTTTTCATTTTACGACTACGACCTGCAGATTCCCGCAGGATTGCGTAATTCCATTCATCTTCATGGATGCCGCTATCCGTCAAAACCCGCACCCGGAACACATCCCCCTGAGCAGCAAGCCGATGTCCGATCGCCGTGTGTTTTTTTGCAGCATCGCGTTTATCGTACACATCGACTTCCACTTCCCTGCCCTCCAAAGCCGATGAAGATAAAACAGCTTCTATCGTTTTGGGAGTGTATTCCAGTACATACAGTGGTGCTTTCAGCATGGTTTGTCTCCATCGGTCACAGCACGCTACAGAGAAATCGGCGAACGCTTATTCTACCTCGACAATTTCCTGTGAAGCTTCCGGTGGTGTGGCGTCACCTTCCGGAAATTCGAGTTTGATCTGGTCTTTCTCATCAATATCAACGATCACCCTGCCGCCAGAAACCAGCTTCCCGAACAACAATTCATCGGCTAATGCCTTGCGGATCATGTCCTGAATCAGACGGGCCATCGGGCGGGCGCCCATCAGGGGATCAAAACCTTTTTTACCCAGGAAATGGCGAAGCTCATCCGAGAAAGTCGCCTCGACTTTTTTCTCGTGCAACTGTTCTTCCAGCTGCATGAGGAATTTATCCACGACCCGCAGAATAATTTCCTCATCGAGTGCGCGGAAGCTGATGATCGCGTCCAGACGATTACGGAACTCCGGCGTAAACATCCGCTTGATATCGGCCATTTCATCGCCAGCCTCACGATGATCATTGAAGCCGATAGAGCGCTTCTGCAAACTTTCCGCCCCCGCATTGGTAGTCATGATAATGATGACATTGCGAAAATCCGCTTTACGTCCATTGTTATCCGTCAGCGTGCCGTGATCCATTACCTGCAGCAGGATATTGAATACATCCGGATGCGCTTTTTCGATTTCATCCAGTAACAGCACAGCGTGCGGCTTTTTGGTAATCGCTTCAGTCAGCAATCCCCCCTGATCAAAACCGACATAGCCAGGTGGCGCACCGATCAGACGACTGACGGCGTGACGCTCCATATACTCCGACATATCGAAACGGATCAGTTCAATGCCCAGCGTGAAGGCCAGCTGTTTTGCCACTTCTGTCTTACCCACACCCGTTGGCCCCGAGAACAGGAAGGCACCGATAGGTTTATCCGTTTTTCCGAGGCCCGCACGCGCCATTTTGATGCTGGAAGCCAGCGCCTCAATCGCCGGTTCTTGGCCAAACACCACATTTTTCAGATCACGGTCGATTGTCTGTAATTTGGTTCTGTCATCCTGATTCACTGTTTGCGGCGGAATCCGGGCTATCTTGGCGATAATGTCTTCAATATCAGCCTTGCCAATTGTTTTTTTCTGTTTGGATTTCGGCAAAATTCTCTGCGCAGCGCCAGCCTCATCAATGACATCAATCGCCTTATCGGGCAAATGACGGTCATTAATAAAACGTGCTGATAATTCGGCGGCTGTCGTTAAGGCAGATGCAGAATATCTGACATTGTGGTGCTCTTCGAATTTCGCTTTCAGACCACGCAGAATCTGCACGGTCTGCTCAACCGTTGGTTCATTCACATCGATCTTCTGGAAACGGCGTGACAAAGCGTGATCTTTCTCGAACACACCACGATATTCAGTGTAAGTAGTCGCGCCTATGCATTTGAGCTGACCGCTCGATAAGGCCGGCTTCAGCAAATTCGATGCATCCAGCGTACCGCCGGATGCTGATCCGGCACCAATGATAGTGTGAATTTCATCAATGAACAGAATACCGTTCGGAGTGTCTTTTAACTGCTTTAACACGCCCTTCAGACGCAGCTCAAAATCACCGCGATATTTGGTTCCGGCCAGCAATGCCCCCATATCCAGCGAATAGACGACTGCGTTCTGCAGCACATCGGGAACATCGCTTTGCGTAATGCGCAATGCAAGGCCTTCTGCAATCGCCGTTTTGCCGACGCCGGCCTCACCCACCAGCAAGGGATTATTTTTACGGCGGCGGCATAAAATCTGAATGACCCGCTCCACTTCGGCATCACGCCCAATCAGCGGATCAATTTTTCCTTCAGCCGCTGCCTTGTTCAGATTCTGGGTGAACTGGTCCAGAGGATTTTCCTTGACCTGTGCATCGGTATGCCCTTCCTCGCTGCCCTCTGGAGACTTTTGCGGTTCGTTCAGACTATCTTTACGGACGCCATGTGAAATGAAGTTCACAACATCCAGCCGGGTCACGCCTTGCTGGTGCAGATAGTACACGGCATGCGAATCTTTCTCGCCAAAAATAGCCACCAGCACATTGGCACCGGTAACTTCTTTTTTTCCATTCGATGAGGATTGCACATGCATGATGGCGCGCTGTATCACGCGCTGGAAACCCAGTGTCGGCTGAGTATCGACTTCACTGGTTCCCGGTACAGTTGGCGTATTGTCTGTGATGAAATTGTTGAGTGTTTTACGCAAGTCTTCAATATTCACAGCACAGGCGCGCAGCACTTCAGCTGCAGAAGGGTTATCCAGCAATGCGAGCAGCAGGTGTTCCACCGTGATGAATTCGTAACGGGCTTGTCGAGCTTCGACAAACGCCATATGCAAACTGACTTCTAACTCTTGCGCAATCATACTTCCTCCATCACACATTGCAGGGGATGTCCTGCCTTACGGGCATGCGTCAACACCAGCTCAACCTTTGTCAGGGCAATATCCTTTGAATAGACGCCACAAATGCCTTTGCCGTCCCGATGTACTTTCAGCATGATCTGCATCGCAGTCTCACGATCCTTATTAAAATATTCCTGAACAATGGCCACAACAAACTCCATCGGAGTGTAATCATCATTCAGTAATATGACCTGATACATAGAGGGCGGCTTGAGCTTTTGCGCCTGCCGCTCCAATATAGTACCGTTTTCATGCTTGTTTCCCATACGTCTATTCTAGTACGTTGATTCGTGACAAAGGCAAATAATAAGCGAATAAAAAGGGCCTTATTTCCACCCTGCTCAAATGTTACCTGCTTTCGCTCATTTCCGCAGATGGTGATCATTTCTTCCAGATCAAGTTTTGTTCAGGCATTTGATTTTCTTTTGCACGTTTAGAAGGCATTTTTACCGACGATTATCCCTTCTTACTTAAAAATACAACAATGGCAGGCACGTATCCAAAAGTTTCTTGACTTTCGTTTTTTTTCCCTCAAGAATGACATTTGTTGGCAACACTAGTAACCATTCGTCAACATGAAGTGGGCAAGTTGAGGGAGGGCTGACATTCCGTCAGATTTCTTGCTTTTACGGCTCGTGTGATTAGTTTCTATTTGAAAGATGCATTATGGCAACAGGTACCGTCAAGTGGTTCAATGATTCCAAAGGCTTCGGCTTTATCACTCCGGACGACGGTGGTGAGGATTTGTTCGCCCACTTTTCCGCAATCCAAATGAACGGCTTTAAGACCCTGAAAGAAGGTCAAAAAGTAACGTTCGAAGTCACGCAAGGCCCTAAAGGCAAGCAAGCTTCTAACATCCAAAACCCTTAATCACTGATTATGGTTTTCTGAAAAACCCCGCAGTTGCGGGGTTTTTTTTATTGCCAGCTGTAACCTGGCGTCTTTCTGCATAACGGTGATTGCATGAAACTTCGCTATAAATTCATTCTGCTCGCCATCATCCCGCTACTACTGTCGTTTGCAGGGATTGCCTCAGCGGTGTTTTATCAGGCAACCATTCTGGCCCAGCAGCAGCGCAATACTATCGAACAGGCCTACATAGCCAGTAAAGAAACTGAGTTAAAACATTACGTCACGCTCGGTAAATCGGCAATTCTGCATTTATACAAAAAATCAGGGAATTCGCTCCAGGATCAGGAGGAAGCAAAAAAAATCCTGTCAACCCTGGATTTTGGTGACGATGGCTATTTTTACGTGTATGACATGCAGGGAAAAAATCTGATGCATCCACGCCAGCCTGATCTGGTCGGTAAAGACCTCTGGAATCTGTCTGACCCAAAAGGTAACCTGACCATTCAGAATCTGATCAATACCGCAAAAAATGGTGGTGGCGCCGTACGTTATTTATGGGAAAAGCCCTCATCAGGTCAGATTGCCCCCAAACTTGGTTACGTTATTCCGCTCAACAAATGGGGCTGGATGTTGGGCACAGGTATTTACCTTGATGATGTCGATACGGCCTTGGCAAAAATTGACGTTCAGGTTGAAAAAAACATCCACAGCACGCTGTTCTGGATGGCAGGCATCGCCCTGATTTGCGCCCTGTTGACGGCGCTCTCCGGTCTGGTACTGAATATCAGCGAATCACGCCTGGCAGAAGCCAAATTGAAAGTGCTGGCGCGCAGCGTGGTGCGCTCTCAGGAAGACGAAAGAGCCCGCCTGTCGCGCGATCTGCATGATGGACTGAGTCAGTTACTGGTTTCGATTAAATTGCAGATTGAATCTGGTCTGGCAAAACTTGGAACCACACTGCCAGTAGCGTCACCCGCGCGCAATTCCTTTGACCGTGCCACCAAGCAGCTGAACGAGGCGCTCAGTGAGGTCCGGCGTATTTCTCATGATCTGCGCCCCGCCATGCTGGATGATCTCGGTGTGGTGGCTGCTTTTGAACATCTGGCAGGTGAATTTCAGAATGCATCAGAATTACCTGTCAGTTTTACTGCCTCAGGAAATTTCAACAGACTGTCCGAAATCAGCAATACCGTTTTATTCCGGGTAGCTCAGGAAGCATTGACCAACATTCACAAGCACGCCCAGAAAGTCAGTCACGTCAACATGCAGCTGATCGAAACTGCCCGTGATATTACGCTTATTATCGAAGATAACGGAACCGGCTTTGATATTCAGGGCATTGCCAATCATCCCAAGCGCGGCATCGGGTTAAGTAATATGCGCGAACGTCTGGCAACCGCAGGTGGACACCTCGACATTCGCTCGGATATATCGGGAACCCGTGTTATTGCCACCATCCCCAACGGAGAACTCTAATGGAAGAGAAAAAAAAGATCCATCTGCTACTGATTGACGACCATCCCTTGGTGCGCGATGGATTGCGCGCCCGGCTCGAATCAGTGCCACATTTTCATATTGCCGGAGAAGCCGGCAATGCCACGGAAGCATTAAAAATCATTGCGTCCCAAATGATTGATCTGATATTGATGGACATTAATCTGGGCAGTATGAATGGCATCAACCTGACAGGAAAGCTGACTCAGGATTATCCTGATATTGCCATCATCATGCTCTCCATGCACGACAAGGCCGAGTACGTCACTCAGGCAATACAGGCCGGAGCCCGCGCTTATGTATTGAAGGATGCACCGGCGGAAGACATCATCAATGCGATTGAAACGGTGACAGCGGGCGGAAATTATTTCAGTTCTGGTCTGAAGCAA
The DNA here is from genome assembly GCF_014284195.1 of Cognatundibacterium griseum. Lineage (GTDB taxonomy): Bacteria > Pseudomonadota > Gammaproteobacteria > Burkholderiales > Burkholderiaceae_D > Undibacterium > Undibacterium griseum. Next base: position 132,389 of record NZ_JACOGC010000002.1, on the reverse strand, counting down.
CCCAGCACGACAGCCACCCCGCTGCTGACACAGAGGGAACAATGCATTCTGAACAGTATCGCAACTGGTAAATCCAATAAGCATATTGCCCATGAACTGGGATTGAGCGTCAGGACAGTGGAAACTCACCGGCTGAATATCAAACGCAAACTGAATATCGAAGGACAGGCCGATCTGATCCGCTATGCACTGAGCAATACGGCGTCGTAACTGCTGTTTGCAGATTACCAGCCGCACCTGACGGTAAGATAACGCAACCAATAAAAAAACCGGCAAAAGCCGGTTTTTTTACAGTGTAAAGACTGGGAATTACATATTGTCGATCATGACATCGCCAAATCCGGAGCACGATACCTGAGTAGCCCCTTCCATCAGGCGCGCAAAGTCGTAAGTCACTTTCTTCGCAGTGATGGCTTTTTCTGTGGAAGAGATCAGCAGATCTGCTGCCTCTACCCAGCCCATGTGACGCAGCATCATTTCAGCAGACAAGATCAGCGAACCCGGGTTCACGTAATCTTTGCCAGCATATTTCGGCGCTGTACCATGTGTTGCTTCAAACATTGCCACGGAATCAGACAGGTTGGCACCAGGAGCGATACCGATACCGCCGACCTGTGCGGCCAGCGCGTCGGAGATGTAATCGCCATTCAGGTTCAGTGTCGCGATCACGCTGTACTCTGCCGGACGCAACAGGATTTGCTGCAGGAATGCATCAGCGATGGAATCTTTGACAGTGATTTCTTTGCCTGTCTTCGGATTTTTGAATTTGCACCATGGGCCGCCGTCAATCAGCTCTGCACCGAATTCTTTTTGTGCCAGCGCATATGCCCAGTCACGGAAACCGCCTTCGGTATACTTCATGATATTGCCCTTGTGAACGATCGTCACAGATGGCTTGTCATTGTCGATCGCGTACTGGATCGCTTTGCGCACCAGGCGCTCTGTACCTTCGCGGGAAACCGGCTTCACGCCGATACCGGAAGACTCAGGGAAACGGATTTTTTTCACACCCATTTCATCCTGCAGGAACTTGATCAGTTTTTTAACCTGATCAGTACCTTCTGCAAATTCGATACCGGCATAAATATCTTCAGAGTTTTCGCGGAAGATGACCATGTCGGTTTTTTCCGGCTCACGTACTGGGGATGGTACGCCTTTGAAATAGCGCACAGGACGCAGACAAACATACAGATCCAGTTCCTGACGCAATGCCACGTTCAGGGAGCGGATGCCGCCACCGACCGGCGTTGTCAAAGGCCCCTTGATCGAAACAACGTAATCCTTCAGGACTTTCAATGTCTCTTCCGGCAACCAGACATCCGGACCATAAACCTTGGTCGATTTTTCACCGGCATAGATTTCCATCCAGCTGATCTTGCGCTTACCACCATATGCTTTGGCAACAGCAGCATCAACCACCTTGATCATGACAGGGCTGATATCCACGCCAGTACCATCACCCTCAATGAAAGGAATAATTGGATTGTCAGGAACATTCAGCGAGAAATCGGCATTGACGGTAATTTTTTTACCTTCAGCAGGAACTTGAATATGTTGATACATCGTTTTCTCCGTAGTTAGGCGATCAAGCGGGTCGCGCTTTGCTCATAAGATGCCTTGTTGGCTACACAACGGTCAATATCGCTATTAACTCTTCTATAAGACACAAGACCTTCATTTCGTATTATGCACTAGTATTTTACTGGATGCCATCAGTTTTCCCAATTGCAGGTACCATATTGCCATGAAACTCATCTTATTCAACAAACCTTACAATGTGATGTGCCAGTTTTCGGCGCATCCAACACGGGAGACCCTGTCCGACTATCTGGACATTCCCAATATATATCCTGCGGGTCGCCTCGACGCGGACAGCGAAGGATTAATTTTGCTGACAGACGATGGCCGGCTGCAAAACCGTATCAGTCACCCGGATCATAAACAGGCGAAAACTTACCTGGTTCAGGTTGAAGGAACGCCGGACAAAGCGATGCTTGAGCGATTGGCTCAACCGCTTGATCTGGGCGACTTCACCACCCAGCCATGCATCGTCAGACATATTCAGCCTCCTGACTGGATCTGGCCTCGCCACCCTCCCGTGCGCGAGCGGGCAAACATTCCGACCAGCTGGCTATGCCTGATTCTGTCGGAAGGAAAAAACCGTCAGGTCAGACGCATGACTGCAGCGGTCGGCTTACCCACGCTGCGGCTGGTGCGGATTGCCATCGGTGGATTTTCGCTGGAGACACACCCATTGATGCCGGGGGAATGGCAGGAAGTTGACATTCCGACATCTATGCCAAAATAATTTTACTTTCCATGTCAACCCGCTCTCTCCGGCCACCGTTATTCCCCCTGATTCGATGGAATCACTGACTGGAAAACATTTTTTATAAAACATTATTTAAGGGAAGTTGACATGAAAAAATTGATCGCCGCTCTGATTGCTGGTCTGTTTGCTTCAGTTGCATTTGCACAAGCACCTGCTGCTTCCGCTCCGGCCTCCGCTTCTGCTGCATCTGCAGAGGCAGCCGCAAAGCCAGCTAAAAAAGCCAAGAAATCCAAAAAAGCGAAAAAAGCAGAAGCTGAAGCTGCTGCGTCGGCTGCTCCGGCAAAATAAAGAATTTTGAATCAAAGTGTGACAAAAAAGGCAGGATTGATTCCTGCCTTTTTTATTTCCGGTAGGATATGAGGCTCAATTGATTCTGTTGACTATTTCTTCATGAAAAATACTTTTTTTTCTTCCGCCAAGCAATTGGTCGGCATAACCGTTCTCTCACTGACAACCCTGACCTGCTCTGCACAGGGAAAACTCCCTGTTACACAACTCTCTGCAGGCATTTATGTAATCAAAGCTGAGGTTGCCGCCAGCGAGGCCCAGCGTCAGCAAGGTCTGATGCTGCGTACCCAGATGGGCGCAAATGAAGGAATGGTGTTTGATTTCGGCGCACCGGCGAGCGTCTGCATGTGGATGAAAAATACGCTGATCCCACTGTCGGTGGCATTTATTGATAGCGATGGGAAAATCGTGAATATCGAGGATATGCAGCCGGAAACCACCGATTCGCATTGCGCCAATAAAACCGTGCGCTACGCACTGGAAATGAATCAGGGCTGGTTCAAACAAAAAAATATCAAGTCTGGCAGCAAGATTGAAGGCTTGCCGTTACGTTAGGCTTCTGCACTTGAACATTTACCGACCTGAGTACGCTCACGCTCAGTAACTCAGGTCAGGAATTTCTCAGCAATTGAACGACCATAAAAAAAACCGCAGATATCTGCGGTTTTTTTCAAACAAGAAGCAGCAATTAAGCCAGTGCCTTGATCGCAGATGCCAGACGGCTCTTGTGACGTGCAGCTTTGTTTTTATGAATGATTTTCTTGTCAGCAATACTGTCGATTGTAGAAACAGATGTCTGGAAGATTGTCGCAGCAGCGGCTTTATCACCTGCCTCGATCGCTTTACGGACAGCCTTGATCGCTGTGCGCAACGCAGAGCGCTGGCTGGAGTTGTGTGCATTTTGTTTAACTGCTTGACGAGCACGTTTGCGTGCTTGTGCGGTATTTGCCATGAGATTTCCTAAACGTGGTCAAAGCGACGAGGTCAAAGCAAGTTGATTAAATGCCACGCCGCAAAATTCTATACAGCTTTGCAGTATAACGTCTTTTATTTTCGTTAGCAAGCATCGCTGTTGTTTTGAGTGAATTTAGTATTATAACGCCGAACTTCTTTCTGTTACGGATCATTTTTACCTGCTCTGCTGCTGACGCTGGCCACCATTTTATGGGACAGTCAATCTATACCTGCACTTTGACCGTTTCATTCACGAAGGATTGATATGCAATACGAACCAGTTAACCTGACCGGCAATCTGGTCACTCTTGAACCCCTGAATGCGGCACATTTACCTGAAATCCGGCTTGCAGCGCAGGACGGCGAACTGTGGAAGCTGTTTTTCACATCGGTTCCGGCACCGGAAAATACCGAACACTGGCTGCAACTGGCGCTCGACATGCAGACGCAACAAAAAGCGATTCCTTTTGCAGTCAGGGATAATAACAGCCGGAAAATTATCGGCAGCACCCGCTTTTGCAATATGGATCACCAGAACCGGCGGCTCGAAATTGGCTACACCTGGTATGCCCGTTCTGCGCAGCGCAGCGGTGTAAATACGGAATGCAAACTGCTGTTGCTGACAACGGCATTTGAGGAGATGGGATGCATCGCAGTAGAATTCCGCACGGACTGGTTCAACCGCCGTTCACAGGCAGCAATTGAACGGCTGGGCGCCAAGCGCGATGGCGTGCTGCGCAGCCATATGGTACTGCCGGATGGGCGCATTCGTGATACTGTTGTCTACAGCATTTTGCAAAATGAATGGCCCGGGGTTAAAAGAAATTTGCAGTATCTGCAAAATCAATATGGAGAATAAAACAAGTGCTGATCGATTTCTTTTTTACACTGAAAGATGCCAAAGTCCCGGTTTCTATTAAAGAATTCCTGATGCTGCTGGAAGCGCTGGAACAGGGTCTGATCAGCATGTCGCTGGATGATTTTTATTTTCTGGCGCGTACCATTCTGGTGAAGGACGAAGCACATTTCGATAAATTCGACAAGGCATTCGGCGCTTATTTCCGGGGCATCGAGACTATTTTTGAAAAACGTCCCGATATACCGCTGGACTGGCTCACCAAGCGTCTGGAGCGAGAACTGACGGATGAACAAAAAGCCGCGATCGAAAAGTTTGGCTATGACAAACTGATGGACCGGCTGCGGGAATTACTGAACGAACAGAAGGAACGCCACGAAGGGGGCAGCAAATGGATAGGCACTGGCGGCACATCGCCATTCGGCAATGGTGGCATCAACCCGGAAGGCGTGCGGATTGGCGGTAAAGGCGGCAACCGCAGTGCCGTCAAAGTATGGGAAGAACGCTCATTCAAAGACTACGATGCAGAACGCGAACTCGGCACCCGCAACATCAAGGTTGCGCTGCGCCGCCTGCGTAAATTTGCCCGGCAAGGAGCCGAAGAAGAACTCGCGCTGGATGCCACCATCAAGGCAACGGCTAATAATGCAGGCTACCTGGATATCAAGATGCAGCCTGAGCGTAAAAACAATATCAAGGTGCTCATGCTGCTGGATGTGGGAGGCACCATGGATGACCACATTGCCCAGACTGAGGAGCTGTTTTCTGCAGCCAAAACTGAATTCAAAAATATGGAATTCTTTTATTTTCACAACTGCGTTTACGACTATCTGTGGAAAAACAATCGCCGCCGCCATGCGGAAAAATTTCCGACCTGGGACATCCTGCGCAAATATCCGCCTGACACCAAATTGATTTTTGTCGGCGATGCCACGATGAGTCCTTATGAGATTCTGCAACCCGGCGGCTCTGTGGAATATAACAATGAAGAAGCCGGTGCGGTCTGGTTGCAACGTTTTGCCAACACGTTTCCGAAATACATCTGGCTCAACCCCGAACCGGAAGGTTTATGGCAATACCGGCAATCGATTTCTGTAGTGCGCCAGCTGATGAGCAACAGGATGTTTCCAGTGACGCTGGAAGGACTGGAGCGCGGTATGCGCCTGCTGAGCAAATAATGCTGTCAGCATACGCGCTGCGCAGCAACTAAAGCACAGCAATCGGCGTGTGGCCCTCAGCCATGCTCCTTGCGGACAGAGAGATCACTGAATATGTGAAGGAATTTTTTAATTGTTCGCACCAGAACGTGGCGTGACAGCGGTTTTATCAGATAGCCGTCGCATCCGACCTTTTCCGCCATGATCTGTTTATATTCCTGCCCTTTGTCGAGCAGAAAAATCACTGAAGTTTTGTGGCCCTGATTTTGTTTTTTCAGTGCCTCACACAGACGATAAGGATCAACGCCCGGGGTCGACGTGTTAATCAGAGTCAGTGCATGCTGATTATTCCTGTCCAGCAGCAAGGCACTGCGCTCATCCGAAGCCAGCGTCACGGTAATGCCGTAACGATCCATCATCATCGCTACGTATTCGCGGAATTGCGTATCTTTATCAATCACCAGAATACCGCCTTTGGCCATGGGACGCTGACGTAATTTCTGGTACACAACCGGATCGGTCAGGTCCAGGTCGAGACGCTTATGGCGTCGCCGCTCATGCACCGTCACCGAAGTATGTGCGGCCAGCGTCGTCAGCAATAAATCGCGCCGGTCGATCAGTCCATCCAGAATCCCAAAAATATTACGCCAGCGTATCGGACGCGGCATGACTTCGTAAGGCAGATCAATTTCAGGCTGGCCAATCAGCAAGACAGGCAATGCCTCGCCGGGATTCAGATCCGACAGGGTTGCAATGGCCTGAATATTCTCGGCGTTCACCAGATACATATCCGGATCCTGCACACAGCCGTTTTTCAGGCAAGTGTACAGATAGCCTTTCTCGCGGGCGACGGCGAGAACGGTCGAAAATGTCTCCTCCTCTTTCGCGGAAAAGCCTAACAAGCGGATTGCGATGGTGGCTGTTTTTTGTGGCATCGTTTATCCATCTACACAATACAGCTACAATAGCTGCCAAAACGGGTGCAAGAATACCTCTATTCTGCGCCACCCTGACGAAGAAATTGCAAAACATTATTATATTTCAACCAAAACAACAATTTTCACTTCGCATGGCAACCAAAAAAAATACAGTAACGACTGACTATAGCGAATCATCGATCCGAGTTCTGAAAGGACTGGAACCCGTCAAGCAAAGACCGGGCATGTACACGCGGACAGAAAACCCGCTGCATATCATCCAGGAGGTCATCGACAATGCTTCCGATGAAGCGCTGGGTGGTCATTGTAAACATATTCAGGTCACCCTCCACACCGATGGCAGCGTCAGCGTGGAAGATGACGGCCGCGGCATTCCCGTGGGTCTGCATCCCGAAGAAGGCGTACCTACGGTGGAAATCGTGTTTACCCGTCTGCATGCCGGCGGTAAGTTCGACAAGGGTTCAGGCGGCGCTTATGCGTTCTCCGGCGGTCTGCACGGGGTCGGGGTTTCCGTAACCAATGCGCTGTCCAGACGTCTTGAAATCACGGTCTGGCGCGAGGCCGGCCTGCATCAGCTGACATTTGCCGACGGCGATGTCATCGAGCCTTTGCGCAGCCAGCCCATTCCGCGCGGCGATAAAAAAAACGGCACACGGGTCTCGATCTGGCCGGATGCCAAATACTTCGACTCTCCCAACATTCCCCTGGGTGAATTGCAGCGCCTGCTGCGTTCCAAGGCCGTGCTGTTACCTGGCGTTAAAGTCACGCTCACGAATGCCAAAACCGGTGAAACTCTGGTCTGGCAATATGACCAGGGTCTGCGCGGTTACCTGACCGAAGCACTGGCGCAATCTTCGCACGGTGAACCTCTGATTCCTTTGTTTGAAGGCGAGCAATTTGCGAGTTCGGACAGCGAAGGTTTTGCCGAAGGCGAAGGGGCATCCTGGGTCGTGGCATGGACCGAGGAAGGTAATGTGGTACGTGAATCTTATGTAAACCTGATTCCGACGCCGGCTGGCGGCACCCATGAATCCGGCTTGCGCGACGGTCTGTTCGGCGCGGTCAAAAGCTTCGCCGAGATGCATTCGCTGCTACCGAAAGGCGTGAAACTATTGCCTGAAGATGTCTTTGCCCGCGTGTCTTTCGTGCTGTCGGCGAAAGTGCTGGACCCGCAATTTCAGGGACAGATCAAAGAGCGGCTGAATTCCCGGGATGCGGTACGACTGGTGTCCTCATTTGCCAAACCGCCATTGGAACTCTGGCTCAATTCTCACGTTGAATACGGCAAAAAACTGGCGGAACTGGTCATCAAGCAGGCGCAGTCACGCCTGCGTTCGGCGCAAAAAGTGGAAAAGAAAAAATCTTCCGGTGTTGCCGTATTGCCGGGCAAACTGACCGACTGCGAATCGAACGACATCACCCGTAATGAGCTGTTCCTGGTCGAGGGCGATTCCGCTGGCGGCTCTGCCAAAATGGGGCGCGATAAAGAATTTCAGGCTATTCTGCCGTTGCGCGGCAAGGTCCTGAACTCCTGGGAATCGGAACGTGATCGTCTGTTTGCGAATAATGAGATTCACGACATTTCCGTCGCCATCGGCGTCGATCCGCATGGGCCGAATGACCAGCCCGATTTGTCCAATCTGCGCTACGGCAAAATCTGCATACTGTCAGATGCGGACGTCGATGGTTCACATATTCAGGTGCTGTTGCTGACACTGTTTTTCAAGCATTTTCCGCAACTGATCGCACGCGGTCATATCTGCGTGGCGAGGCCACCGCTGTTCCGGGTGGATGCCCCTGCCCGCGGTAAAAAACCGGCACAAAAAATCTATGCGCTGGATGATGGCGAGCTGATCGCGATTGAAGACAAACTGCGTAAAGATGGCGTGAAAGATGGCGCATGGAGCATTTCCCGTTTCAAAGGCCTGGGTGAAATGAATGCGGAGCAGCTGTGGGAAACCACCATGAATCCGGATACGCGCCGCCTGCTCTCGGTATCGCTGGGAGAATTTGATCAGGATTTTTCCGAAGCACGCTTTAACATGCTAATGGGAAAAGGCGAAGCCGCCGCCCGCCGCGCATGGATAGAAGAGCACGGAAATGCCGTCGAAGCCGATATTTGAGCCTGTCAGACGATTATATGGCGTCCAATATACTCCCCCCCAGTATATTTTAAAGCCCAGTATTGATGCTGATGATCAGACAGAAAACGCATATACCCCCTAATTTTTTGAATATTCCGGTCAACCCCGAGACCGGAATCCAATCAGACAGCCAGCTATGAGCGAACAAGCAAACTTATTTGAACAAACCCAGCCCCCCGGCGATGGTGAGGCACTGACTCTGGCGACCTTCGCCGAACGCGCCTATCTGGATTATGCGATTTCGGTGGTGAAAGGCCGCGCCTTGCCGGACGTCTGCGATGGCCAGAAACCGGTACAGCGCCGCATTCTGTACGCAATGAATGAACTGGGTCTGAATGCCAGTGCCAAACCGCGTAAATCGGCGGCCGTGGTCGGCGATGTGCTGGGTAAGCTGCATCCGCATGGCGATCAGTCCGTGTATGACGCGCTGGTACGCATGGCGCAGGATTTTTCGCTGCGTTACCCGCTGATCGATGGTCAGGGCAACTTTGGCTCGCGCGATGGCGACGGCGCCGCGGCGATGCGTTATACCGAAGCCCGCCTGACGCCGATTTCACGTTTGCTGATGGATGAAATCGACGAAGGCACGGTCGATTTCCAGCCTAACTACGACGGTACGACCGAAGAACCCAGGCTGCTTCCCTCGCGTCTGCCTTTTGTCCTGCTCAATGGTGCCTCCGGTATCGCGGTCGGTCTGGCGACGGAAATCCCGTCGCATAATCTGAGCGAGGTTGCCAAAGCAGCGGTCGCCCTGATCCGCAATCCGGGCATGAAACATAGCGAGCTGATGGCGTACATTCCCGGCCCGGATTTCCCCGGCGGCGGCCAGATCATCACACCTGCGGCCAGCATTGCGGAAATGTATGCCAGCGGACGCGGCAGCATGAAAGTGCGCGCACGCTGGAAAATCGAGGACATGGCACGCGGACAATGGCAGGCGGTCGTCACCGAACTGCCGCCCGGCACCTCGTCCCAGAAGGTACTGGAAGAGATCGAAGAACTCACCAATCCGAAAATCAAAGCCGGTAAAAAAACGCTGTCGCCGGAACAGGTCTCGCTCAAGCAGGTGATCCTGTCGGTGCTGGATACCGTGCGCGACGAGTCCGGCAAGGATGCGCCGGTACGACTGGTATTTGAGCCAAAGTCCAAAAATCAGGATCAGGCCGAGTTCATGCAGATGCTCCTGGCGCATACATCACTGGAAACCTCGGCATCAATGAATCTGGTGATGATCGGCGGCGATGGCCGCCCGCGCCAGAAAGGGCTGATCGATATCCTCAATGAATGGATCGCGTTCCGCTTCAGCACCGTGACCCGCCGCACCCAGCATCGCCTCAAAAAAGTCGATGACCGGATTCATATTCTGGAAGGCCGCGAAGCCATACTGCTGAACATTGATGAGGTCATCCGCATCATCCGCGAATCAGACGAACCGAAACCGGCACTGATTCAGGCTTTTCGTCTGTCTGAGCGCCAGGCTGAGGATATTCTGGAAATTCGTCTGCGTCAGCTGGCACGTCTGGAGACCATCAAAATTCAGCAAGAACTGGCTGAACTCCGCAAAGAGAAAGCGGCCTTGCATGATTTGCTGGACAATCCGGCTTCCATGAAAAAAATGCTGATCAAGGAAATCGACAGTGATGCCAAGCAGTTTGGCGACGCGCGCCGTACCCTGATTGAAGAAGCAGCAAAAGCGTCAGTCGAACAAAAGGTGGTGGATGAACCGGTGACTGTCGTGATTTCTGAAAAAGGCTGGGTACGCGCACGTAGCGGGCATGGGCATGATGCGGCCCAGTTCACCTTTAAAGCCGGTGACAGTCTGTACGGTACGTTTGAATGCCGCACGGTAGACAATATGCTGGTGTTCGGCTCCAATGGCCGTGTTTATTCGGTGGCGGTATCCGCCCTGCCGGGCGCGCGCGGCGACGGCGTTCCGGTCACGACCCTGATTGATCTGGCGCCTGGCAGCAAGATCCTGCATTATTTTGCCGGCAGTAACGAGACCGGGCTCTTGCTGGCATCCAGCGCAGGCTATGGCTTCACCGCCAAAGCAGGCGACATGGTCGGCAGAATGAAAGCCGGCAAAGCCTTTATGACGCTGGAAGAAGATGACGTCCCGCTGCCGCCCGGCATCGTCAGGGATGATGCCAGCGCCATCGCCTGCCTGTCTGCGAATGGCCGTCTGCTGGTATTTGGCCTCAGCGAGATCAAGCAATTATCCAGCGGTGGCCGCGGCGTGATCCTGATGGATCTGGAGGAGAAGGAAACCCTGCTGGCAGCCCAGGCAATCAGCCAGAAAGGAGTCAGGATCTCCGGTACCGGTCGTGGCGGAAAAGCCCAGGAAGTCACCCTGAGTGCCGGCGCACTGAGCATACACATCAACAAGCGGGCACGAAAAGGCAAGGCACTGGAATCCAGAATCAAAGCCAGCCAGCTGCAGCCAATCAGCTGACGCGCCCCGCCTGGCGCACAGCTCGCGCATCCAGCAAAAAAGCCGGGTCATCTGCCCGGCTTTTTTGCCTTTCGGTACTGCAATCTGAGAAGGTGATTAGCTATAAGCAGAATTACCTGTCATCTGCACAGATTCGGCCAGCGTGATCCGGTTGCGCCCTGCCTGCTTTGAGCTGTACATCGCACTATCTGCGGTATCAAACAAGTCATCCGGATCAACGGTATTCTTTAAATCAGCGACGCCGGCTGAAAAAGTAACAAAAAATTCTTCATTTTCCGCATGCTGGCTGACCTTGGCAAAGGCAGTCCGTACCTGATCGAGCACACGACGGGCCGTCGCCGCATCGGTATCAGGAAATACGATAGCAAACTCCTCTCCGCCATAACGGCCGACGATATCACTGCGGCGCAGACGCTGGCGTAAAATCCGCGCCAGCGTGCGCAATACCTGATCACCGGTCGCATGGCCGTACTGATCATTCACCCGTTTGAAATAATCGAGGTCAATCATTGCCAGCGCCAGCGGAGTCTGTGTCCGCTTGGCCTGCAGAATTTCGGATGCGAGATGTTCTTTGATCGCGGTGTGGTTATACAAACCCGTCAGGCCATCCCGCATGATCAGGGCGCGCAGGGAGCGGTAACGTTCAGCCCGGGTTGACAGAGAAGACACCAGATATTCCTGCGCCACCGGTTTCATAATGAAATCATCGGCCCCGGCCCGCACCGCATCCAGTTGATTTGCCATATCATTTTCACTGGATAAAAAGACGATAGGCACATCCACATACGAATTATCCTGCCGGATCATGCGCGACAGCTCCACGCCGCTGCAGACCGGCATGTAAATATCAAGCAGCAGGAGTTCCGGCCGAAAATCCGTCATCACCGATAAAATCTGGGTCGGGTCATTCAGCAAACAGACCGTCATGCCTGCATTGCGCAGCACCTCGCTGTAGTAGTGCGAGGTGACCACATCATCATCAACAATCAGAATCCGGTATCCCTTATTCTGATCACGCTGCAACAAGGCATCCATTCTCTCGGTCAGCGCCACCACATCCACCGGCTTGGTAAAGTAGCCGTCGCCCTTGGCTTTCACCGCCAGCAGGCGCGATTCAAAACTGCTGGATTTAGAAACGAAAATCGTCGGAATCCGTAAACGCTGGAGCTGTTCGATTTTTTTGATTTCATCGATGCCGGCATTTTTCCCTTCCGGGAAACTCAGTTCGATCACAATCGCATCCGGCCTGCGTGTGGCAACAGCAATCGCCAGGTCTTTCAGCTGCTCAATACATACCGGCTCGTAGCCGAAATGCTCAAGCTGGGTGACGATCGCCTGATTTTGCCCGTTGTCACCATCGACCAGATAAATCAGCTGGCTGTGATCGGATTCATGAACCGGGTCTTTCCGCTGTCCATGATGCTGTTCTGCTGCCGGGGCATCCTTATCCAGATTGCTTAATGCCGAGGAAAAATAGTCGTGAATATCGTGTGCATATTCCGATAATTCTGCATCACTCCAGGTAGCATCTTTCAGCAGGGGTTTGAGGCGGGATTCAAATATTCTTGCCTGCGCTCCCAATGCCTCAAAACCAAAAGTACCGGCAGAACCGGCCATGGTGTGCAGATGGCGGTGCAGCAGACCCAGTGCTTCTTTATTTTTGGCGTCTGCAATGTACTGATTCAAAGCATCGAATATCTCATCAAACTTGGACGGCAGTTTTTGTAAAAAAACCTGCTCCAGTGCCCGGAGTTTTTCGTGCAGACTATCTTGTTTATCCAGCATTTATTTCTTCTCCTGCCAGAGTTTTCTGACTTGTTCTGACAGTTGCATCGGATCAAACGGTTTTGCGATGACACCGATTGCTCCCAGTGATTTATAAAATTCGACTTCTGCAGACTGCACCTTGGCAGTCATGAAGATAACAGGCGTACTGGCCGTCAATGGCAATTTTCTGAGTTCGGTGAGCGTGGTTGGCCCGTCCATGTTTGGCATCATGACATCCAGCAGCAACAAATCCGGCTGATATCCCTGCCGCACCTCGGACAATGCCTGCTGGCCAGAGCTGCAGCTGTGCAAGACAAACCCGCCGACAACTTCCAGCGCAATCTGGGCGACTGTCTGAATGTCCTGATCGTCTTCCACATACAAAATGTTGGCAAGGCTTGCTGATGTCATTACTGTTCCTTAAGCAAAGTCTTCGCACTGTCTGAAATCCAGCATAATTCAAGATGACAGCCAAAACAATCGGTTCTCAGACAGAAATTGATTTTTCATAAAATTTAGTAGCAAACAATACAAAACTTTGCCCTTCCTGCCACAGCAATCTGGCTACCTGAGCGAGAAATCCACCCGGTTTGGAGCGCCCTGATCCTTGATGCCATCGGCATTCATTCTCGGTGCAATCAGAAACAGGCGCTCACGGTTTATCCCGCCCACATCCTCCAGATAATCACGTACCAGATCAGCCCGCTTCTGCGCCAGCAGCCGCAAATCTTCTGTGCTGATTTTAATATTTTGCAAAATCAGCGCCTCTGCTTCTTTGGTCGGCAAGGTCTTGGCAAGGCCGATCATATTCCGGGGTTTGGAAAATTTTTCAGAGTCATAAACAGTCTGCACGTATTTTGCCCGTTCATCGTCTGTTACGATCACACCTTCTGTTTTGGCGTGACGGTCTTTTTTGTTCAGATCGCGCACTTTCGCCTCCCGCAGGCGGTTTTCCAGAACCTGTCGGCGCAGACCTTCGGTATCCGAAACCTGCTCTACCCGGCCAATAATATCGAGCCGTAAGCTGTCACGATTTTTGAGCGCCTTGACCAGAGTATCGAGTTTTTCCTTGCCTGCCGGTGCCAGTTCAGCAATTCCGGGGGGAAATTCCAGATAAGCCAGTTGCTCGCCACCGCCAAACAAAGACCCCAGCAAAGCAAACGGCGACGTGATGGCCTTGGTGATCAGATTGATAAATACTTTGAAAATAATACCGCCGACAGAAAACTGCGGATCAGACAAGGAACCTGAAATCGGCAGATTGATATTGATTTTGCCGTCGTTATCCCGTAACAGCGCAACCGCCAGCATCACCGGCAACTTGGTGGCGGTCGGGCTGTCGACTTTTTCCCCAAATGTCAGCTGATCCAGCACAATGTTATTTTCAGCCTTGAGCTGCTGATGGTCGATTTTGTAGCTGACCTGCATCGACAGTTTGCCCTTTTCAATCGGGTAACCGGCGTACTTGGTGGCATAGGGGGTCAGACGGGTCAGTTCGATCCCGTTCGCACTGCCTTTGATATCCAGTGAAACCGGTGTAGACAACGGATTGAGCGACCCCGAAATCAGCACCGGCGCATCATCATCGATTTTTCCATTCAGTTCCAGCGTCGCGGCCTGCGGATCGTCCGATGCAAGCATACCGATATTACCGCTGATCCCGGTCAGGTTTGCGTGATAATTCGGCTTGATAAAGTTATCGGTGAAATTCACATTTCCGTCACGGAAAACCGTCTGCGCGATACGGATCACCGGCTTGTCACTAGCGGCATTCACTGCCGTTGCAGAAGCTGCAGCCACTCCCGCTGCCGCGCTTGTGGTGACAGGTGTGACGACCGGAGCTGAGGCCGGCACTACCGTACTGGCCGGTGCGGCACTGGACGCTGCATCACTCTTTTTACTGGCGATAATATTCTGCAGATTTAATTTTCCCTGATCCGACAGCACGGCTTTGGCAAAGAAATGATTCAGTCCCAGCTTGCCGATGCTCACAATTGGCGGAGCCGTGCCCAGTCTGGCGCGAATACCTTCGAGGCCGATATTTTTCCACTCCAGAAAATCATCGTCTGACCCATTTTCAAAAATCTGGAAATCATTCAGATTCAGGTTGCCGTCATACGCAATCTGGCGTCCGGAATCGAGGAGGTTATTCATTGTCAGTTTGCCTTTGGCGCTGGCAACCCCCTGCGTAATTTCCACATTCAGGAATTGAGAAAAATAGGGATACAGCGTCGCCACCGGCAAATTATCCGCCGCCAGCGTGACACCAATCTGCCGCAATGCCGGAGAGACGCTGCCCTTCAGGTCAAGCCGGCCTTTCTGGTTCAACCGGGATTGCCAGTGAAACTGTGCCTGACGCGACAAGTCGCTGCTGAACTGAGCGACATCCATATCAATGCCGGTGAGGTTGAGTTTCACCACCGGGCTGACCGCCTGGTCGCCAAAACGGATATCGCTGTTTTTCAGCGCGGCATGGCCGATATTGATTTTCCAAGGATTGTTTTTTCCTGCAGGTCCAGCCGCAGCAGACGCTGACGGCGCAGAGGAGGAACTGCGCAACCAGTTCTGTACACCGAACACGGATGCCTGATTGCGGCGGATATCGAGCGCCATGCCGTCCAGCGCCACAGAATCAAGCTGGATGCGCCTGCTGGCACTATCCAGCTGCATTTTATCGAGTGCCAGCGAGTGAAATCCGGCACTGCCATCTTCTGTTTTTCCCTTGACCAGGAAATCGCTGAGGCGCAACGAAACATCCTGCAACTGCCACTGCCCCTGATTCAGATGAATCTGGGAGCTGGCATCGAGTTTTGCCGACAGCTTCGCATTCAGGTAAGGATTCAGCCATGCCTGATAATGCTCCAGCGACAGTGCGGCCAGTTCGAGGCGACCATTCAGCGAGGTGGCGAACGCTTGCAGCTCGCCGTCAAATTGGAGCTTTTCATCAACTGCACCGGTCACGCTCAGTTTGAACGGCGAGGGCACTGCTTCTTTTGCGGTCGAGATATTCTGCGTCTGCAAGGCGATTTCTGTGAAATCCAGTTTCTGTGCCGGATGCGCATATACGGCATCCGAAAAATGGATCTGCCCCTGCTTCAGCTGTATCTGATGCACCAGCACCAGTGGTAATGCAGCAGCTGGCGCCGGATTTTTTTCGGCTGTCTTGTGAGGTGCGGTGGCAGGGGTTTGCAGATGCGCCCAGTTCAGCCCTTGTTTCGGATCGAGGCTGACCCAGACCTGCGGGGCAGACAGGCTCAGCTGCTGCAACTCAGCAGCAGCTGTCAGCAGATTGAACTGTTTGATTTTTGCCTGCAAATCCGCCATTTTCAACAAAGGCTGGGAATGCAGATCATTCAGCACCACATCCTTTAACTGCAGATCGCCGGAGAGCAGGATTTCCGGCTGCTGTTTTTTGCGGCTGAAGCTAAGATCAAGCCTGGTACTGACTTTGGTGCTGGCGATTTGCAGCGGCAAGGCAACCGGGATATAACCGAGAAATGGCGTGATATCAAATTGTTCGAGATCAATCGCAAGACTGGTTTCCAATTGCTCGGTGAACGGTTTAGATCTGGCCTTCAGCACAAATGGCGCACCATTGATCCGGGCTGACAGCCGGGGTTCCACGAAACTGCTGACCGCTTTCGGAAAATTGGAAATAAACGGAACGCCGATATCGAGGTTTTCAATCTTGAACTGATGCTGCTGGACCGCATCGTCAAGCACAATCTCACCGTGCTGGATCTGTATATTCGACACAGAAAAACGCAGCGGCGCACCACTGGAAGGCGTGGCGGCAACCTTGTCCAGCATATCGCTGAAATTGTACCTGCCATGCGGCACTGCCGTTTGGCGAACCAGATGCAGCACCGGTGTATCCAGCTGCAGTTCATCGAGAACCAGTGCCTGATGCAGCAGCGAACTCAGCGAGAGATTCAATTTCAGGCTGTTCAGGGTCAGCGCAGGCGTCTTTCCGTCGGCTTCCAGTAATCGTACCTGCTCCAGCGTCAATGCCAGTGTGAAGGGGGAAAAATGTGCTGCCCCGATTTCCAGTTTACGTCCGGTCTGCTGCTGCACCTGCTCAGTCGCCAGACGCTGCACATATCCCGGTAAAAACAGCCAGCTCAGGGCGGCCAGCAACAGCAAGATACCAGCGAGACTGAAAACATAGCGGCCAGCCCTGCCAGTCGGGTATCTGCGCTGAACCGGTTCTGGTGTCTGTGGTGCGGATGTGGTCACGATATGCCTCTGCCTGAGTAAAAACACATGACAAGCGCAGAACAGCCATCACACGGGACATCTCTGCCAGCCAGATAACGGCCGCTTGTCTGTTGATATTTCCAAATACGGGTTGGTTTTGCCGTACGTCGCTTCTGCTGATGCACAAGCACACTGACATTATACGTCGCTGGCATGAGATAAAAAACAAGACAGCCAGCCGGATAAGGTCGCCAGGCTTGCAGGTATTGCCGGAAATCCGTAAAAATCTGCCGGTTTACAGCCGGGGCTGGCCGGCAAAGACGACGTGACGCAAGGAGTTGGCGCCGATGTGGTACGCGAGGTCGGCAGGCCGGGTAATGTCCCACACCACGAAATCGGCGGCCTGACCGGTTTCCAGCGTACCGGTTTCCTGCTGCAGGCCAAGTGCCTGCGCTGCATGGCAGGTCACGCCCTGCAGGGCTTCCATCGGTGTCATGCGGAATAAGGTGCATCCCATATTCATGGTCAGCAACAGAGAGGTCAATGGCGAGGTTCCGGGATTGCAGTCGGTCGCCAGCGCCACCGGAACACCGGCAGCACGCAATGCGGCAACCGGAGGCAGCACGGTTTCCCGCAAAAAGTAAAAAGCACCGGGCAACAGCACCGCAACCGTGCCATGCGCTGCCATGGCGCTGATACCATCTGCAGACAAATGCTCCAGATGATCGGCAGATAATCCCCGGAAACGCGCGACCAATGCCGCACCGCCCTGATCGGACAATTGCTCCGCATGCAATTTGACGGGAATGCCTGCCGTCTGCGCTGCCAGAAAAACACGCTCGGTTTGCGCCGGAGTAAAGCCGATTTTTTCGCAAAAAACATCAACCGCATCCACCAGCCCTTCTCCGAGCAGAGCGGGCAACATGACTTCACACACCTCCCGGATATAGTCATCAGCACGGCCCGCATATTCGGGCGGTAAGGCATGCGCCCCCAGAAAGGTCGTTCTGACACGCACCGGAAACTCGCGTCCGATACGCCGCGCAACCCGCAGAATCCGGGCTTCCGTCTCCAGATCCAGCCCGTAGCCGGATTTGATCTCAAGCGTTGTGACACCTTCTGCCAGCAACGCGCGCAGACGCGGCAGTGCTGCCGTCAATAATTCCTCTTCGCTGGCAGCACGCGTTGCCCGGACTGTCGATAAAATCCCGCCGCCTTGCCGCGCGATCTCTTCATAGGAAACGCCATTCAGACGCGCCTCAAACTCATTGCTGCGATTACCGCCATACACCAGATGCGTGTGGCAATCGATCAGCCCCGGCGTTATCCAGCCACCGCCGCCATCGCAATGCTGTTTTACACGGAAATCCTGAGGCAATTCTGCACGGCGCCCCAACCAGGCGATTCTGCCGTCGCGGATCGCCAGTGCACCGTCTGGTATTTCGCCGTACGAGCCACCATCTCCCCTACGCATTGTCGCCAGATGGACATTGGTCCATAAACTGTCCCACACCATCATCAGCTTTGCCCCCGGTTCAAAAAATGGAGGGTGATCAGGTACAGCAGAGCATCTTCCGTGGCATGGCACTGGAACTGCACACCATGACCATCTCTTTCTTCTTCAAACTGACATAAATCACCCGGCGACATGGTGTGCCCCTGCCCCAGCGTTGCCTGGCCGGACACACAGTACAGCAATACCTGCTGGGCATCAGCCGCATCAATATCGTGCTGACCCGCGGTGAGCTGACGCATAAAATGCGAACACACGGCACGGTGCGTCATCATGTTCAGATCAAGGATTGGTCCATCCAGCAGTGATGCGCTGATGGATGATTCGCCCTGAAAACGGTAAGGCGCACTGTCTGTCGTCAGTTGTACCGGCGGAACCGCCGGGTCATCGTCATGTAAAACCAGTCCGGCACCTTCCAGTACTGCGAGGCTGCGGTCAATTTGCGGAAAATGAGAGAACGGACCATCGGCATGAACACTGGCGGTACTGAGCCGCCAGATAAAATGATCCAGACGCGCACCCACCGGAAAGATCGCCAGTTCAGTCGTGATACCGCCGCCATTTTTCCACGGCATGGTCTGATAGTCTGCGGTATGCCAGCGGTGCGTCAATGCCATATTCAGTCCTGATAAAGCGGTTGAAATAACTGACTGTGTCCGGCGCTGAGCGTGCCATCCAGCACCAGCGCTTTGGCAGCAGCAATGTCCGGCGCAAAGAAACGGTCTTTGTCGTAAAAACTGACCTGCTCACGCAGTATCTGATGCACGCTGCCCAGCATAGCAGAGGTCTTCAGCGGTGCATGAAAATCCACGCCCTGCGCCGCGGCCAGTAATTCAATCCCGACGATGGTCGCCGTATTATGCGCCATTTCATGCAAACGGCGCGCGCCATAGGTCGCCATACTGACGTGATCCTCCTGATTCGCCGAAGTCGGAATCGTATCGACGCTGGATGGATGCGCGTGGGATTTGTTTTCCGACGCCAGCGCAGCAGCAGTCACATGCGCAATCATGAAACCGGAATTCAGACCCGAAGATGGCACCAGGAAAGGCGGCAGACCAGAGATAGACGCATCGATCAGCAGCGCAATACGGCGCTCGGAAATTGAGCCGATTTCCGCAATCGCAAGTGCCAGCGTATCGGCCGCAAACGCGACCGGTTCGGCATGGAAATTACCGCCGGAAATGACTTCGCCGGTTTCGACAAACACCAGCGGATTATCGGTGACCGCATTGGCTTCGATCAGCAAAGTACGCGCTGCATTGTTGATGATATCCAGACAGGCGCCCATGACCTGGGGCTGGCAGCGCAGGCAGTATGGGTCTTGCACGCGCTCGTCATTGACCAGATGGGACTGACGGATTTCACTGCCTGCCAACAGCGAACGGTAAATCGCAGCAGTCGCGATCTGCCCCGGCTGACCACGGCTGCTATGAATGCGTGCATCAAACGGCGCATCGCTGCCTTTGGCAGCATCGACCGACAAAGCGCCGGTCATCGTCGCAGCCTCCAACAGACGCTCTGCCAAAAACAGACCGTGCAAAGCCAGTGCGGTCGATACCTGGGTACCATTGATCAGCGCCAGCCCCTCCTTGGCGGCCAGCACCACCGGCGTAATACCTGCAGCGTCCAGTGCCTCGCGCGCAGGCTGCAACTGTCCGTTTACCCTGACTTCACCCTCACCCAGCAATGCCAGCGTCATGTGCGACAAAGGCGCCAGATCGCCCGAAGCACCGACCGAGCCCTTGACCGGTATCGCCGGCATGATGCCAGCGTTGACCATCGCGATCATGGTGTCGATCACCGAGGCGCGGATGCCAGACACGCCACGTGCCAGACTGGCGATTTTCATTATCAGGATCAGGCGTACCACTTCATCCGAGATCAGTTCGCCCGAACCAACGGAATGTGACAAAATCAGATTACGCTGCAGCAACTCCAGCTGTTCATCAGGAATGCGGGTCTTGGCCAGTTTGCCAAAACCGGTATTGATACCGTAAGCCGCATCGCCTTTGGCGACGATCTGGCTAATGGTGTCGGCAGAAGCGTTAATCGCAGCATACGCAGATGGCTTCAGCTTCAGGGTCTGCGGCTTGTTCCAGATAGCACGCAAATCGGACAGGCTGAACTCGCCCGGTTGGATTTCAAAACAATTAGTCATGGTTAATCTCTCTTTTTTTCTGGCTTGACTGAGTATGCTGATTCAACATCACTCAGTGCCGGCGAATCTGTTGATCGGTATTCTGTGTCAAACCCGTTATTTAATCATGGGCAAATTCAGGCCTTCGCGCTTGGCGCAAGCGACGGCCTGTTCATAGCCGGCATCCGCATGGCGCATTACGCCGGAGCCGCAATCGTTGACCAGCACGCGTGCCAGACGCTTAGCGGCGGCATCCGTACCGTCGGCCACAATCACCATACCGGAATGCTGGGAATAACCCATACCAACGCCGCCACCGTGATGCAAAGAAACCCAGCTGGCGCCACCGGCGGTATTCAGTAAGGCATTCAGCAAAGGCCAGTCAGAGACGGCATCGGTGCCATCGCGCATGCCTTCTGTTTCGCGATTCGGGCTGGCGACCGAACCGGTATCGAGATGATCACGACCGATCACCACCGGTGCTTTGAGTTCGCCGTTTCTGACCATCTCATTGAATGCCAGTCCGGCGATATGACGCTCGCCCAGACCCAGCCAGCAGATACGTGCCGGCAAGCCCTGAAACGCAATACGCTCACCTGCCATGTCCAGCCATTTATGCACACCTTTATTGTGCGGGAACAGCTCCTTGATTTTGGCATCGGTTTTACGGATATCTTCCGGATCACCCGACAAAGCCACCCAGCGGAATGGCCCCTTACCATCGCAGAACAGCGGACGGATATATGCCGGTACAAAGCCTGGGAAATCAAAGGCATTTTTGACACCGGTATCGAATGCGACCTGGCGGATATTATTGCCATAGTCAACAGTAGGTATGCCCATCGCGTGGAAGTCCAGCATTGCCTGTACATGCACGGCACAAGCCTGAGCCGCATCGGCCGTCAGCTTCGCATGTTGCGCCGGGTCTTGCTGGGCGGTTTTCCACTGTTGCACGCTCCAGCCTATCGGCAGATAGCCATTGATCAGATCATGAGCCGACGTCTGGTCGGTCACCAGATCCGGTTTCATGCCGCCCGCTTTGGCGCGCTTAACCAGTTCAGGCAGAATTTCAGCGGCATTGCCGAGCAAGGCGATGGAAACCGCTTCTTTACGTTCGCAATGCTGCTGTATCAGCGCCAGCGCATCGTCCAGGTCTTTCGCTTGTTTATCGACATAGCGGGTACGCAGACGGAAGTCGATACTACTTTGCTGACATTCGATATTCAGCGACACCGCACCGGCAAAGCTGGCCGCCAGCGGCTGCGCGCCACCCATGCCACCGAGACCGGCGGTCAGTATCCAGCGCCCACCCCAGTCACCGTTGTAATGCTGGCGTCCGGCTTCGGCGAAGGTTTCATAAGTACCCTGCACGATGCCCTGAGTGCCGATGTAAATCCAGCTGCCTGCGGTCATCTGCCCATACATGAACAAGCCCTTACGGTCGAGTTCATTAAAGTGTTCCCAATTAGCCCATTTCGGCACCAGATTGGAATTCGCGATCAGCACACGTGGTGCATCTTCATGGGTCTGGAATACGCCTACCGGTTTGCCGGACTGTATCAACAGGGTTTCATCAGCTTCCAGCGCCTTGAGTGAAGCCAGTATCTGGTCATAGCACTCCCAGTTACGCGCAGCGCGACCGATGCCGCCATACACCACCAGATGCTTGGGATTTTCAGCAACGGCCGGATCCAGATTATTCTGAATCATGCGATAGGCAGCCTCAGCCACCCAGGTTTTACAGACTTTTTCGGCACCATGCGGTGCGTGAATAACACGGCTGGCATCCCAGCGTGGATCGTTTTGCAATTGGGTCGTCATGAATTGTCTCCTGTCAGGGTGAAATGTCCGGTCCTCAGCCGCCCGCTGAGTATGGCTGTGTATGGCTGTAAATTGTTGTGTGATCAGTTTAAGTTGTATATACAACTTTTGCAAGCGGAATTTACATGCGACAATGCGCATCTCTGTACATGCAGAAAATGATGCCGTGCCCGTTTATAGCTCCGTGTGAGCCAGTTTCAGAATTTATTTATTTCAGCAGGAATCACGTGTCCACCTCCCAAGCCAGCGCCCCCGCCTTTCAGACGATCAAAGATTATTTGCTGCGGGAAATCCAGTCCGGCACCTGGAAAGAAGGTCAGGCGATTCCCTCGGAAGCCATGCTCGCAGAGCAATTTTCAGTGTCACGCATGACCGTCAACCGCGCCGTGCGGGAGCTGACCAGCGAACAAATCCTGAACCGGATTCAGGGCTCTGGCACCTACGTTGCGCAACAAAAATATCAGGCAACCTTAGTCGAGATTAAAAGCATTGCCGACGAAATCCGCTCCCGCGGACACGTCCATCGCAGTGAATTACACGAGCTCAGCGAAAAAAGCGCCAATGAGCAACTTGCGGCAGAATTTCTGGTCAAACCCGGACACCGCCTGTTTCATTCGGTGATCGTTCACTTTGAAAATGACGTGGCGATACAGGTGGAGGACCGCTGGGTCAACTCCAGCGTGACGCCGGATTACCTGGTGCAGGATTTCAGCAAGATGACGCCGAATGAATATCTGGTCGCCGTCGCACCGCTGCAGGGTGTGGATTATCTGATCGAAGCCACACTGCCGCCGAAACAGATTGCCGACATGCTGCATATTTCCATCAAGGAAGCCTGCCTGGTATTAAGGAGAAAAACGCGTTCGCAAGGAAAAATCGCCACCAGCGTGACGATGTGGCATCCCGGCAGACATTACCAGTTCGCCGGCAGTTTTTAACCCCGGGAAAATGCCGGTAACAGGCTTGTCACAGCACCTTGTGCTCGGGCAGGCTAAAATACGCACTGCAACTTCAAAAAAGGATACGCCATGGCCAAAAAGAATGATCTTGATCCTGAAACAGAGGCACTGATCGCCTGGTGTACGGATGTCGAAGGTTTTTTAGTCGCCGGCGGCGCCACCCGCGATCAGGCGCAGACACATATCGAAGAACAGATTGAGTGGTTTACTGATCTGTTTTTCGACGGGCTGACGCCGCAAGAAGCTGCGAAGGAAGCACTGGCCTGATCCGGCAAAGCTGACCGGATTACAGCCCCCTCCCGCAATGAACTGCGGGCGTCTTTGCTGTCATCGCGATTCACTGGCAAAACGTTATTTCTGCTCAGCGTCATTATCCGCATCAGCCCAACTATCAGACCAATCTGTATTAAACATTCAGTCAAAGAAAATGAGCCGTCGACTTTTGTCTTTCCCGTTGTTGCTGGCCTTGCTGTGCGCCGGCTGCAGCACCACCCGCCCTCAGTCCGCCCTGCAGCATGAGGAATTCGGAGAAAGCGGCGTGTTTACGCGCAGCTTTCCCGGCACCGAACAAGCCGCCTGTGAAGCAGCACGGCGCGCGCTATTGAGTCAGGGTTATGTCATCAGCGACTGGAAACCCGCGATTATCAAAGGCCGCCGCAAATATCAGCATGATGCAGAAGTCCATGCAGAAATTGAATTCAATGTCGTTTGCGTTGCCAACAGCCAGGGCAGCAACAGTACCACCGTGTTTGCCAATGCCGTGCGCGACCGTTACTCGCTCAAGAAAAGCAACACGTCCGCCAGCATCGGCGTCAGCGCCATCGGCTCAGTATCGCTGCCCTTCGGCTCGACAGATGATGCGCTGGTAAAAGTCGCCAGCGAAACGATACCAACCGGTCAGTTTTATAACCAGTTTTTTGATCTGGTGGAGCGCTATCTGGATGTGAGCCAGATTCCGGCAGATACAGACAGCAGCAAAAAAGAAGGCAGCTCCGAAACACCTGCCGCCGCCATTGCGAACAATGCCAGCAATGCGGAAACCGTCTCCGTCAATCCTGAAAAGACGGACGCCGGCGCAGGGCGAAAAAATGATGTCGCTCAATAGGCGATCTGCATGAACGATCTGCACAAACCATTCGGCAAGCCGATGCAAAACGATGATTTGCAGCGCCTGCTGGAGTTAAAAATGCCCTACGGTAAATATCAGGGGAAACTGATGGCCGATTTGCCCGGGCATTATCTTGGATGGTTCGCCCGCCAGGGCTTTCCCAAAGGCGAAATCGGCAGACTGCTGGAACTGATGTACGAGATCGATCACAACGATCTGCGCAGCCTGCTGCTGCCGTTACGCCGTCAGGAAAAATAATCGTTCAGTATCCGACTGTTTCTTTCAATCATGTGCGCTGCAAATCAGTCCGCGATTGTTAACGCAACATCCGCCTGGTCTGAAATCTCGCCAACCGCCTTTTGCACGGCTGACTCAATCCGGTCGTTTATTCCAAACGGAATATAGATCAGCTCTCAGACCGGAGACTTCATGATACGAAACACCGGATAACGCAGCCATTCCGGCTCTCTGAAGCGCTGGCAATGTGCAAAAATGAAATCCAGAACGGCATCCTGCCGAGTCAGCAGTGCCGGATTATCCTGTTTCCACTGTTCAAAGGCTGCGCGGGTATCCGGCTCATCACGCAAGATTTCTGCTGCCGTGTCTTCGAACACGTAGTCCGAGTAGTGTTCTTTCTTTTCGAGCACACTGTTGAAAAATCCCCAGCGGAAAAAACTGTCATGCGCCTGCGGTTCCAGCGTTTCGATGACATAACGCGCCTGTGGCTGGTCCAGCCGGATCAGATAATCCCCGGCTTCGGCGAGCACTGCCTCGCTGCTGGCTGTCAGTTGAATCTGGTCATGAAATAAATGCCCCTCATACGCACCTGAACGCGACTGCACCGACTGAATCCGGTAAACTTCGGCCTGTATCGTGCGTGAGTTTTCAAGACGTTCCATCTGAACACCGTTCCATTGCAAACGTTCAATGACATGGCGCCATGCCTGCGGCAGCAGATAAGCCTGCGGCTGCTGAACCGTAATATCGGCAACGAAACGATTGAAGTAAGGAATCTCTTTTTCCCAGGACTGATGCCGGTCATAAGACAGACGGGTGTAACTGCCGATCTGACTGGGACGGTACACCGCCTGATAGCCTCTGAACAGGAAATGGGAAGGCTGATCCCGGTCTGCCTTCCAGCTGACGGCAACTTCCCGATGAGCGCTTGCGGCGGCGCGTGCCTGCTGGCGCAAACGCTGAATATCTGGTGCATTTCTGACAGTCAGCTCGAGTACCGTTTCCACCAGCGCCCGCATCGACGCATAGCGATCAGCAAATGGTTTCAGCATGTGCGTTTCAGGCATGAAACCAATCGTGTGATGCAAGGCGGCATATCCGGTAGAAAAACGCGGCGTTTCGAGAAAATCTTCAATGCCGTGATCGGGAATATCGCTGACCGGATTCACATACGGACAGGTTGGCCAGCCACGCTGCGCCATTCCGGCATAAATCTCCGGCAGCATCACATCACGCAGATAAGGGCCAAGACCATTTCCCAGTTTATCGGTCTGGGTCTGAATCAGGGTCATGGTGTACTGGTAATCGGCACCGTTGGAAGTGTGCGTATCCACCATCACGTCCGGGCTCCATTGACAGAAAAACCGGTTGAACACCTGTGCGTTCAGGCTGTCGCATTTGATGAAATCCCGGTTCAGATCCAGATGCAGACTATTGCCGCGAAAACCAAAAGATTCAGGACCGTCCTGATTCACGCGGGAAGTGTTCTGGCGATTCAGGCTGCCATCGACGTTATACAGCGGAATGAACAGAAAAACTGTCTTTCCCAGAGCTGCCAGCCGTTCTGGCTGAGTGCAAAAATCACGCACCAGCGCCATGCAGGCATCGACACCCTCCGGCTCACCGGGATGAATACCGTTGTTATTAAAAAATACCGGGCGCCCTTCCCGCAGTATCTGTTCACGGTCAAACACGCCATCTGCGGTCACAATGCCGGCATGCAAAGGCCTGCCGGCATCAGTATGACCGATCACCGCGAAGTGGAGTATCCGGGGAAACTGCTCAGCGAGTCTCTGGTAAAAATCAATACACTCAACCCAGGTCGTGGTCTGATTCTGGTTGCCGGATTCATACGGTGTGAGCGGCAGCGGATGAGAAGTCGGAGTGATCATGGGAATAATCGCGTGGAATAAAGAAGCAGAGATTCTAGCTGATATCTCATGGCATACTGCACGGGATAATGACTTATGGAGTGCAATATGACGGATGCCGAATTACTGCAATTAAAACAGTCCTGCCACAGTATTTTCTCCGGCCATGCACTGCTCAGTCCGGCAGACAGTTTTTCCAGAATGGCGCAGTGGTGCGCGCAACAGCAGGTTCAGCACGATGTGTATGGCGAAGGTGAGTTCATTCAGACATTTGAAACGAAGATCGCCTCGCTGCTGGGAATGGAGGCTGCCGTGTTCTGCATGACCGGTACGCTGGCACAGGTAACGGCTTTAAGGCTGGCCTGTACCGAACGTGGCAGCCCGCTGGTAGCTTTGCACCCGACCTCGCATATCTTGCTGCATGAACGCAGTAATTTTCAGGCACTTGGCCATTTCACCGCACTGCAAATTGGCAATCCGCACCACCCGTGGGATGTGACCGATTTACAGAAACAAGCTGAAAAGATCGCTGCTGCCCAATATGAATTGCCAATGCGCGAAATCGGCGGACAACTTCCGGACTGGGACAGTCTGGAAGCCATCAAATCTTATTGCCATACACAGAATATTCATCTGCACATGGATGGTGCCCGGTTGTGGGAAGCCAGTGCCGGCCTGAACAAGAGTCTGCCGGAGATTGCCGCCGGTTTTGACAGTGTTTATGTGTCGTTTTACAAAGGGATAGGTGGCTTGGGCGGTGCCATGCTGCTGGGGAATAAAAACCTGATCGCCAAAGCCAGAGTCTGGATGCACCGGCAAGGAGGAAATGTGTTCCGGCGCACCCATTATGTCGTCGCTGCGGCAATGCAGTTTGACCAGCAACTGGCACAGATGCCCGCCTGTCTCGCCAGAACCAGGGATGTATTCAGAATTTTGCAGGACTACCCAGAGTTCCGGACCAACCCGGCTGCGCCGCAGGTGAATATGTTTCACCTGCATCTCCCGGTGGATAAAGATACGGCAATCCAGCTGCGCAATCAGATTGCGGCGGAACACGGTATCTGGCTGTTCAATCAGGCAGTTCACGCAAGCCTGCCCAATTACAGCATGTTTGAATGGTATGTCGGGGATCAGTTACTGCACCTGAGCGATACCGTGATCCGGCAAGGGCTGGACCGGTTACGGTCAGGCATACAGCAACGCAATTTCTGATACCGGAGGCTGTCGGCAGCGCGGCACATCAGGCACAGTAACCGGTCTTCTGCTGGTCCATAGAAGACCTACGGGTTCTGCACACCCTGCTGAACAAGCAGACTCTGCACTCGGTTGCGCACAAAGTGGATATGACTGCGCAAGCCGTATAATTCCTCGGCATAAGACAAGGGAACGCTGATGTGGTTGACCTTGTTTTCAATCTCATCCAGTCGGCGCAATTGCCTTTCCAGCACAGGGATTTTGTCTTCCGGGCTCAGATGATCAATCACTTGTTCGACCGTTCTGAGCTGGCCATACCAGCGATAAATACGGGAACGGATACGCCAGACATACAGCGGCGGAATAATTTTTGACAGCGGCAGCAATAAAGCGCCCAGTGCCACCAGCACCACCCACATGCGCTCGACAAAATTTGCCATCCAGAACGAGAGATAACGCTGCAATACCGGTGGGCCGTTTTTATAAAATTTTTCGGCTTCCGCAGCCACCGGAATTTCTGTGTAGCGATCGGAAGGAAATTCTCCCTGCCGGCTCAGCCAGTCCGCTTTGCTGTGAATTCGCTGCGCTGCCTGCAGCAACTGCCCCATCAGCGCCGGATGCAGGCTTTCATGCGCCACCAGCGTGGCAGTGGGTGAAATCAGGTGGTAGTCGCGTGAAGGAATATCCAGTCCGATATCGACAATCCCGCGTGGCAGCACCACTTGTGACAGGTAAGGAAAGCGCCGGGTGTATGCCTCTGCCTGGACAAAATCAAACAGCCGGACTCCCGGTGTCTGCAACAGCATCTGCACCAGCGGTGCATCGCTGGCCGTACTGAATACCAGCACATCCATTTTCCCATCCAGAAACGCCATCGTTGCCGGCGTGTCTTCGAGCCGCTGCAGGCTGACGTCTTCCGGACTCATGCTGTTGACGGAGAGTATCTGCTCAAAGATACGCCGCACACCGGTGCCTTCGGCACCGATATTGATGCGTTTTCCGCGGAACTGACTGATGGTCGTCAGCTCTTTTTTATCGCGATAAAAAATCCAGATCGGTTCGTAAAACAGACTGCCCAGAGAAACCAGCCCTTTTTCTGACGCCTGTACCGGATCGGTTGAACCGCTGCGCACAAATCCGGCTTCAATTTCCGAATCCGGATCGCTGATGCGCTCCAGATTCTGACTTGAGCCCTGAGAGGTATGAAAGCGCAGGGTAATCTGATTTTTTGCCAGCTCTTCGGCATAGCGTTTTGCCAGACGCTCGTAGCCGCTGTTTTCCGGCCCGGTAGACATATCAATCACACGCGACGGCGCCGGATCAACCAGCCAGAGGCCGAGGCCGCCAACGATCAGCACCATCAGCGTCACCGGGCCAAACGCCACGATCAGGTCGCGCAGGGAAAACAACGTGAATTTAATCTTCTGCATCAGTCCGCAGCCGGCAAGGTAACCGGAACATATTCTGAACCCAGCTGATCCAGCCCTGCACACATTTTGACAAAGGCGGCTCCGGTCTGTGCCGGCTCTCCTTTCACGCCGAGTTCGATATGACGCCGTTGCGTGGCGCTGCCGACACTCGGCAGGCTGAATACTTTAACCAGTGGAAATTCCGCTTCCAGCGCTTCCATCAGCGGCGTCAGCGCAGACTCAATGCCTTCATAGACCAGCACCGATTTTTCGGTACGCTGCTGCTGATGAAACAGATGGGAATAATGCGTGTCCAGCACCCAGGCGATCATGGGCCAGGCCATGACCGGAAATCCGGGAACAAAATAATGACTGGAAATGGCAAAGCCCGGAATTTTGTTATAGGGATTCGGGATCAGCTCTGCTCCCTGCGGAAACTCACCCATTTTCAGGCGCTGCCGGTTATCTTCGCTGTCCAGATCCACCGTCTTGCCGGCTTCGGCAGCCATGTCCAGAATACGCTGCTGTATCAGCCGTTTCGCTTCAGGATGCAACTGCAATGGCAAATCCAGCGCGGCCGCTGCACACTGCCGGGTGTGATCGTCCGGCGTGGCGCCAATACCGCCGGTTGAAAACACGATATCGCCGCTGGCAAAGCTGCGTTTCAGCACCGCCGTGATGCGGTCGCGGTCATCGCCGACATATTCGGCCCAGTCCAGCTGTAATCCGCGCTCATGCAAAGTAGCAATCACTTGCGGCAAATGCTTGTCCTGTCGTTTTCCGGACAATATCTCGTCACCGATAATGATTAAACCAATTCCCATCCGCATTCTCCAGAGTCAGATAGCTTGTAGATCGTCAGGCGGCTTGCGACACTGGTTCGGTCCGAACCCGCATCTTAGCCAGCGCTGCCAGACAGTAATGCTGAAACCACAAGCCGGTAAACACAAATACCAGAACATACAGCCAGATAGCCAATCCTGCCAGCACCGGCAAAAACATCACGGACAACACGCCGCCCAGCCATAATAAACCCGGCGCTGCGCCAAAGAGCCCGGCGATCGTTCCCATCAGCAGCAAAGCACCGCGATGCTGCCGGATCAGTGCAATACGCTCTTCCCTGTCGGCATGCGCCGACAGCGCATCATAAGCCATCACCCGATAGGTCAGCCAGCCCCATAACAAGGGCTGAATCACCAGGCTTGCCAGCGGGAACAGGGTCAGCGGCAGCGTCAGCAGCCACAGCACGGCAAAAATCATGAATGACATCAGCGAATACCCCAGGCTGCCCAGTAAGGAACCACCCTGACGCTGCTCCAGCTGCGGATAATGACGGATACCGACATGCCGGCTGATCGCGGGCATCGCAAACAAACCAATGCACAATAAAGCGGTAAACACCATCAGCGGTAACAGCAGCCACATCGCCACCAGCGGCACCACCATCGCCTTGAACGCAAACAGACCCAGCATGCCCAGTACATCACCGGCAGTCTGAAAGCTGTTATGCGCGGCAAACCACTGCTGGATGTAATCGATCATCGCCTGCAGGCCAAACCACATGGCAACGCTCCAGATCAGCAATGCTGCCAGAAATGGTGCGAATGTCAGCAGCAGCATGCGGATGTGCAATTGTGCTGCCACCGCCCGCCCCCACGCGATTCCTACTGCAGCGAAATTCATTCTGCCCCCTTACTGACCGCCCGATCCAGTCCAAGCATACGCTTTAAGCCCAGCCACTGCTGCGACCAGAACCCTTTGCCATAGTCGCGCGCGGTACCCTCGGGGGCAGGCAGCTGATCACGAATACCGGTCATCACAAATTCCCTGCTGAACAGCGCTGTGCCGAACAAGACATCCCAGACCGGAAACAAGACCGCAAAATTATGCCCGCCCAGCGTGCCTTTGCCATGAGCTTCATGTCCCAATCCGATGGCATGATGCAGGCGATGATAGCGCGGTGACACCAGCAGGTATTCCCCCAGACGCCCGAAGTGGATGCGGACATTGGCATGCTGCAGGCTCTGCAGCATCTGCGTTGCCATCACCAGCAACACATATTGCCCTGGTTCAATGCCGATCACCAGAGCGATCACGCCCATGTAAATGCCGCGCAGTAAATCATCCAGCAAATGATTACGGTTATCGCTCCACAGATTCAGATTACGCTGACTGTGATGCAGACTGTGCAGACCCCACCACCAGTTAAACTGATGCTCCGCCCGGTGATACCAGTAATCGAAAAAATCCAGCGTGATCAGATATGCCAGAAACAGCAGCGCGGGATGCGTCAGAAAACCCGGCCATAAATCTTCCAGATTAAATGGTTTCAGACCTTCGAGATGCAAAAAGCCTGTCACCGTATCGAACACGGGTGTCAGGATAAAAAAAGCTGCCAGTGAAAATGCTCCCAGCCGGTGCAGCGCTGTGTAGAGAAAATCATTCCATCGGGCAGTGCGGTCCGTGACCGGGTGCACCGGAATCCAGGCCTCCAGCGGACGCAGGACAATCAGCAGAATGATCAATTGCAGCACACCCAGCACAAACCATTCCACACCCTCAAATGAGTCTTCGACATACTCGCCCAGTCCGAGAAAAAACATCGCAGGCTGCACGATGCTTTCAAAAATCCATGCCTGCAGATTCGCCAGTAGATCGGGTAAATTCATCATTGCTTCAGCTTGTAAGAAGGATGCTCACGTAATGTGGCAAAACAAAAATTTTTCTGCTCCAGCCCGGTAATCAGCGGCTCCAGATTTTCTGGCATCCAGGCTTGCCGGCGCGACCAGATCCCCAGATGCGCCATGAAAATGTCACCGTCCGAAAGATGGTCAAGCAGCTTTTTCAACAACACCGGATTAGGAAATTTTTCACTAGACAATTCATCGCCGGAAAATCCGGCAGGAGACCAGCCGACATGACGATAACCGCAGGCTTCGCCCGCTTTGAGCAGTTGCGGCGTGAGCTTGCCGCCGGGCGCGCGCCACAAGGGATCAAGCCTGTGACCGGTCAGCGCACTGAAACGTTCATCGACGCGGCGTAATTCCTCGCAATACTGCTGCGCGGTCCAGCTCTGGGGCTGACCGGCGTGCGCGCCGAATTGCGGTTTCACCAGAATCCGCCCGTCCGGCAGGTCACGGATGACATACACATGATCAAACGTATGCGTGCCAAAAGCATGCCCGTCCTGCACCAGACTTTTCCAGTAGGCAGCCCAGGTGGGATCAAGCGAATAATCCTGATTCACCGTTTTTTCATTTGCGAGAAAAAAGGTGGCCCGGATATGATGCCGGCGTAATACAGACGCGATGAAAGCTGCCTGTGACTGGCTGCCGGTATCGAAGGTCAGGTACACCGTACCCTGGCAGCCAGAAGTAGCCTTTGCCGGTGCGGCTGCGCTCTGTTGCACTGGCCAGAAGGCACTGGCCAGCCATAGCGCAGCGACCGCTTGTTTACATATTCGGCGCACGATTTGCAAAGAACACACCATGCGGGGAACGGCCGACAGGAATCAGCCTGATCACTTTACGGGAAGGAATATCGACAACAGCGACTTTTTTAATCCAGCGCAGAGTCGCCCACAAAGTCTTGCCGTCGGCACTGACCTCCATACAGTCCGGACCGCCGGGCACGGCAATGTTGCCCACCATTTCCAGTGTCTGCTGATCCAGAATATTGATTTCATTGGAGGTGCGGTTAGACACGAAAATATGTCGCCGGTCACCCAGAGCGCGGAAATTATGTGTGCCCACGCCGGCCTTGATACGTTTGACGGTTTTCTGCGCCCGCCAGTCGATCACTTCCACATAATCCTTGCCCATGATGCCGACCAGCAGGTATTTATCGTCCGGAGTCATGGCGATCCCGGCAGGCAACTTGCCAACCGGAAGTGTCCATTTGATTTTTTGCGTGGCCAGATCAATCGCCGAGACCTGATCGCTGCCCTGCTGCGTAATAAAAACCGTCGTGCTGGCCGCATCAAATGCCATGTGACTGGGCAATTTCGCCAGGGGAACTCGATTCACGATTTTCAGGTCAGTGCCATCAAAACGGTAAAAATCAACCCGGTCCAGGCGCAGCGAATTGGAAACAAACCATTTCTGATCAGGAGAAAAACCGATCTGATAAGGGTCTGCCACATCCTTGACCCGGCGCTGGATCTGTCCGGTTTTCGGATCGAGGAACACCAGTTCATCACCAACGGCATTTGCCACGATCAGCGATTTATTATCCGGTGTCGCCATCAGGTGATGCGGCTCTTTACCGACCGGAAAAGTACTGATCTCTTTGTAGGTCTGCTGATCCAGCAGGCTCACCGTCGCATCCCGCGAATTCAGTACCACCACGACATTGTCCTGCGTCGCTGCCGAGAACGCCGGAAAAATAAAGCCCAACAATAAAGATGCCACCAGGAAACGACTACGCATGAAAGAAAACCGCCAATAAATAAATCAAGACTGCATTCTACCGTGCCTCTTCCGGACCGGCTTTGTTTCGCTTTATTGTTTTTCCGCTTTTCTACCGGTATTGAGGCAAATCAAAGCACCGGCACGCTGCGACAACATTAACTTTCGCATCCGGGCAGACAACGGCGGCGCGTCGCAGTTTCAGTCAATATCCGCTGAAATGGCACTTATGTTTTACAATTGCGCCACTTTGTGACATTTATTTGAATATTTGAAAGGAAATTTCATGAGCACAATCACTACCGTCAGCGGCCTGCAGTATGAAGATAAAGTCGTTGGTGAAGGCGCCGAAGCGCAAGCAGGTCATCACGTCGTCGTTCATTACACAGGCTGGCTGCAAAATCAGGATGGCAGCGCAGGCAAGAAATTTGATTCCAGCAAGGACCGTAACGATCCGTTTTCCTTCCCGCTCGGTGCCGGTCACGTCATCAAAGGCTGGGATGAAGGCGTGCAGGGCATGAAAATCGGCGGCACCCGCATCCTGACCATTCCTTCCAGCTTGGGCTATGGTCCGCGCGGCGCTGGCGGCGTGATCCCACCGAATGCAACCCTGATTTTTGAAGTAGAGCTGCTGGGTGTGTAAAACATTGCGAACAGGCAGGCTTGCAAACGTGAATCGCGGTGCCGTCAGTTCATGACAGTACAAATAAAAAAACGGCACACTCTGCCGTTTTTTTATTGCGCTCTCTATTTCAGAGAGCTTCAGAAAATTTCAGGGAATTATTCCTGAATGAAATGCTGACGATAGTACTTCAGCTCTTCAATAGATTCGACAATATCGGCCAGCGCAGTATGTTTCTGATGTTTTTTAAAGCCGGTTGAGATCGCAGGTTTCCAGCGGCGGCACAATTCTTTCAGCGTCGAGACATCCAGGTTACGGTAATGGAAAAATGCTTCCAGCTTCGGCATTCCGCGTGCCATAAAGCGACGGTCCTGACAAATGGAATTACCGCACATCGGCGATTTTCCTGCCGGCACATACGGCTTCAGGAAAGCAATCAACGCCTGCTCGGCATCTGCCTCACTGACCGTCGATGTCTTGACCTTGTCGATCAGACCGGAACGTCCGTGCGTTCCCTTGTTCCAGGCATCCATTTTATCGAGCGTCTCATCGGACTGATGGATCGCAAAGACCGGTCCTTCGGCCAGGATATTCAGTTGCGAATCGGTGACCACCACGGCAATCTCGATAATCCGGTCATTATCGGGGTCCAGCCCGGTCATTTCCAGATCAACCCAGATCAGATTCATCTCGTTTGGACGTGCTGGCGGAGTGCTGTTTGTTTGCAGGTCGGTCGCTTGTGACATAATTCTTCCTTAGCTTTTTTACGAATGTCACATTTTCCCATGAATTCCCACGTCTTTTCGGTTTTCTTCATCACCGTTCTGCTACTGACGCTGCTGGTGCAGTTCTGGCTCGCCTCCCGTCATATCCGCCATATCCTGCAACATCGTGCTAAAGTTCCCGCCCAGTTTGCTGCCAGTATTCCGCTGGCAGCACATCAGAAAGCAGCTGACTACACGATCGCCAAAACCAAATTATCTCTGGTGCTGCTGATCTTCAATGCGCTGATACTGACCGGTTTTACCCTGTTTGGCGGCTTGCAATGGCTGTCGGCGAACGTTCTGGCGCTGACCGGTCCCGGCATGATTTACCAGCTGGCACTGCTGGTCAGTTTTGCAGTGATCAGCAGCGTGCTGGAGCTGCCGTTTTCCTATTATTCTCAATTTGTTCTGGAACAGAAATTCGGATTCAATAAAATGACTCCGGCACTGTTTTTCAGCGACCTTCTGAAAAGCACGCTGCTGGGCGCCGCGATTGGTCTGCCGCTGATCTGGGTTGTGCTGACCCTGATGGACAAAGCGGGTGAACTCTGGTGGCTGTATGCTTGGCTGGTCTGGACCGGTTTTCAGCTCCTGATGATGCTGATTTACCCCAGTGTGATTGCACCGCTTTTCAACAAATTCACACCGCTGGAAGACGACAACCTGCGCGTCCGGATTGAAGGTCTGATGCAGAGAACCGCATTTGCGTCCAAAGGACTGTTTGTCATGGATGGCTCAAAGCGCAGCGCGCACGGCAATGCATATTTCTCCGGTTTTGGCGCAGCCAAGCGTATCGTGTTTTTCGACACGCTGATCGCACGCCTGGCACCGCAAGAGGTAGAAGCTGTGCTGGCGCATGAACTGGGGCATTTCAAACTGCGTCACATCATGAAACGGATGGCCGTGATTTTTATCCTGTCGCTGGCGTTCCTGGCGCTACTCGGCTATCTGAAACAGCAAGTCTGGTTCTATACCGGTCTGGGAGTGGATCCCCTGTTGCTGGCGAAAAATGATGCGATGGCGCTGATTCTATTTATGCTGACCCTGCCGGTATTCACCTTTCTGTTCTCGCCACTGAGTTCACTCAGCTCGCGCAAACATGAATTTGAAGCCGATGCGTTCGCAGCGAAACATACCAATGCCGGTGACCTGATCACCGCGCTGGTCAAACTGTACGAAGATAATGCCTCGACGCTGACCCCGGACCCGCTGCATTCTGCATTTTATGATTCACACCCTCCTGCATCCGTCAGGATTCAGCATCTGCTGCCCGCCCGTGCAGCGTAAATGGTAACCATGCAAGGAATAATCATGCTCAACACGAATGATCTGCTGTCCCGCAAATCACAACACACCGAAACGGCATTGCCGGAATCGGCTCTCGCTGAATATTTTGCGGCCACACCAGGCTGGACGCAGGATGGCCCGCGTATTGTGAAAACCTATCAGTTCAAAAATTATTATGAAACGCTGGCATTCATCAACGCCATCGCTTATGTCATTCATGCGGAAGATCATCACCCGGAGCTGACCATTACTTACAATCGCTGCGTGATCCGTTTTGACACCCACACGGTGAATGATGGCAAAGGCGGCATTTCAGAAAATGATTTCATCTGCGCCGCTAAAGTGGATGCGGTGTTTGAGCAGAGTTTTTCCTGATGGGACTGCAACAGGGTCTGGTGATTGCGGCTCACGGGCGGCATTATCTGGTGCAGGCCGAAATCAATGGCGCTTCCTGCAAACTGCACTGTGTCACGCGCGGCAAAAAAAGTGATGTGTCGGTCGGTGATCTGGTAGATTTTGCCCTGACCTCAAAGGATCAGGGCGTCATTGAAGCGATTCAGCCGCGCCGGACATTGCTGTACCGCTCGGATCAATACAAATCCAAAATGCTGGCGGCCAACCTGACCCGGCTGCTGATTGTCGTCGCCACAGAACCCAGTTTCAGTGATGATCTGGTATCACGGGCGCTGGTCGCTGCCGAATCTGCAGGCATACAACCACATCTGATTCTGAACAAAACCGATGTCAGCGCCGCCTTGCCAAAGGCGCGTGAACGGGTCGGCCTGTATGCGAACCTGGGCTATCCGGTGCACGAAGTCTCGGTCAGGGCGGAGCCTGAAGCGACGCGCGCCTTGCTGATACAACTGACGCAGCATCAGAGCACTATCCTGATCGGCCAGTCAGGCATGGGAAAATCATCGCTGATTAATTTGTTAATACCGAATGCAGAAATAGCGACACGGGAAATTTCCGCTGCGCTGGATACCGGGAAGCACACCACAACATTTACCCGTTTGTATCAGATGGATCAGGATTCACTGGTGATTGATTCACCGGGTTTTCAGGAGTTCGGATTGCATCATCTGACGGAAGGTATGCTGGAACGGGCATTTCCGGAATTTATACCTCACCTGGGACACTGTAAATTCTACAATTGCCATCATCATGCCGAGCCCGGCTGCGCCGTACTGGCGGCGGTCGGCAACGGCCAG
The DNA here is from genome assembly GCF_014284195.1 of Cognatundibacterium griseum. Taxonomy (GTDB): domain Bacteria; phylum Pseudomonadota; class Gammaproteobacteria; order Burkholderiales; family Burkholderiaceae_D; genus Undibacterium; species Undibacterium griseum. The sequence continues at coordinate 94,762 of NZ_JACOGC010000002.1, read as the reverse complement.
ATTGCAGCGATGCGGCACCAGCTATTTAAGCAGCTGGTGCATGAATCCGCTCAAACCATCGGTTATTGAAGTCAGCAGAGCCGTTACTACAGGCGGCCCTGCTTCAGGTCTTCCAGCCAGACCCGCTCAGACGGTTTGAATGGCTTTTGCAGCATGCGTTCCGGAATTTCCCATACCACGACCTTGGGCGGCTCCTGCTGAAAAGTCTTGCCATGCAAATATGCCGTAGCAGAACCGTCAAAATCGCCGCCATCCTTGGCCAGATTGGCAACCGGCGCACCAAGATGCTGGCTCAGCATGGGAACAAAATTGCCGCGCAGGCTGAACGATGTGCCGATCAGCGCAACAGCCGGCAAACCTGTGTCGCCAAACAGATCATCGCTCTGGCTGACCACCGGTGCGACCACGCTGGTCGCCGTTTTTTCAATGGCAGGCCGCCACCACTCCGGCAGACCTTCCAGATTGGATACCCGGAACAAATCCCCCATACGCTCTGCGATACTGGTTTTGACCGCATCCGCCGGTATGCCGTGGGCAGGCTTGTCCACCAGTTGCAACTGCGCCAGATGCGCAGCAATCGCTGCTGCTGCTGCATTGGCACCGGCTTCATTCCAGTGAGAATCGGTCCGGTAATAGCGCTCGCCACGGAATGCTGTCAGCGGCACGCTGAGATCAATGACGTCCACCTGGCGGGAACGGACGGTACTCATCCAGTCCTGCGCCCTCTGGGTGAATCCGGCTGGCCGGTGCAGGCCGCATAAATGCTCCTGCTCGATCCGGGACTTGTCAGGTGTGACGGCAACCACCAGCCGGATATTTTTTTTCTCCAGCAACTGAGCAACCTGCCCGACCATATAGGCACGGGCATTGGCATTTTGTGAGCCACCATCAAAGGTCGTTAATTCTTCCGACAGGAAAAACCAGCCTTCACATCCCGTACGGACGGATGGGCCGGTGTCTCCGGCGATCTTCCAGTTCACGGCGCGCTCGATTCGGGCGAACGGTTTGCTCCACAAAAAATGCTCATTCAGCTGACTGGTGAAGCGGCGTGTGGATTCTCCCTGAAGAATCGGTTTCAGATGCGCCATCTCCGCCCATTTGGCGGCAGGAACTTCGCGCAATGAGCATGTCGTGACGGCGAACCCGGCTATCAGGATCAGCGCAAAAGAACCGGCCGGAATAAAGCGCCAGATACCGGCACTTTTTGCATCAAAGGAAAAAGATTCACTCATATTTTCCTCTTAGAACTGAAAATATAAAAATGGAATCGCCTTCTGCCCGGCCAGCACAATCACTGCATAGGTAAAGGTCATCACCGGCCAGATCATGCTCCAGCTCATGATTCCCAGACCGCCACGTTTCGCGATTCGGGTGGCGGGATACAGCACGCAGACCAGCCCCAGTGCAAAGGTCAGCAGGATGCTGGGACGCAGCGCGAGAATCACTTCATCTCCGATCGCCATGCCATTGAGCCCCAGCTGTCCTGACCACATCGTCAGCGCATTATCAAACCCGGCTGCGCGGAAGATCGTCCAGGCAAACATCACCGCCAGCAGGGTCAGCGTGCGCGACGCAAAATCCGGCATGGACCAGCCGCGCTGGGTAAACGCCCGGTCACAGCAGAGTGCTGCACCGTGAATGAAGCCCCAGATCAGATAATTCCAGTTATCGCCGCCGTGCCACAAACCGCCGATCGCCATGGTCAGCATCAGATTCACGTAAGTGCGCGTCTGTCCGTGACGGTTACCGCCAAGGCTGATATACAGGTAATCCCGCAGCCAGGAAGACAATGTCATGTGCCAGCGGCGCCAGAAATCCTGTATCGATACCGCCAGATAGGGATGATTGAAATTTTCTTCAAAACGAAAACCCAGCATCAGGCCGAGCCCGATCGCCATGGCGCTGTAACCGGCGAAATCGAAGTACAGCTGCAGCGTATACGCAATGCACCCAACCCAGGCATCGTAAAAGCCGGGATGCTTCAATCCGAATACCAGCGCCACGAGAGGGGACAACGTATCGGCAATCAGCACCTTCATTGAGAAACCGATCATGAAGCGCCGCGCGCCGAGCGTAAACTGATCGAAAGAAAAGACCCGTTCGCGCAATTCGCGGTCAATGACTTTATAGCGGACGATCGGCCCCGCAATCAGATGCGGAAACATCGCCATATAGGCGCTGAAGGAAATGAAGCTGTACTGTGCAGGCACTGTTTTACGCCGGACATCGACAATATAGGAAATCGCGTGCAGCACAGTGAATGACAGGCCTATCGGCAGCATCAGGTTTTCCCACGGAATGACCGGCATCTGCCTGCCCGTCAGCATCGTGTTGAGTGAGGCCACGACCATGTTGGTGTATTTGTACCAGACCAGCGACACCAGATTCAACACGATCGTTGCGGCCATCAGGCGGGTCTTGATTTTTTCGTCGCGTGCCCGGTCGATCAGTATCGCAGCACCCCAGGCGAGGATGGTCAGCGCAATGATCAGCAACAGGAATTTAGGTGTCCACCAGGCATAAAACAACCAGCTGCCGACCAGCAGAGTGTGATTGCGGTAATTCTGGGGCGTTACCAGATACAGCGCAAAAAACAGCGGCAGGAATAAGGTCAGAAATTCTAATGAGGCAAATACCATGGCAACAGCTCTGACTCAAATCAGGAAGTAGTATCGCGGACGAAAAATGCCTGTCTGCCCTTTTTAGCTGGAATCACAATCACACTGTAACGCTCTCCGGCCTGCAATTGCGACATATCCACGGCAGCACCGGCCAGATCCGCACCGCAATGCGCCTGCACGGTCAGCGCTACCGGATTGACCAGGCGACGCTGCGATGCGGCAGGTTTCACGTTTTCAAAAATCATGGCACCTTTGGCACCGCCGGTCAGCGAGGCCGTAGCGCAGCTGTCATCGAGATTCATGAGGGAAATGGAAGATCGCATTGCGTTAAAGTCCGTCGGTGTTTCCCGCACCAGCAGGCTGTCGATGCCGTTGGATTTGCTGACAACCGCGACGGTAATAAATTCACCAGGCTTGGCTACCAGCTCGACGGAATTCTTGCTGTTACCGGACTGAACTGTCGCATGCAGTTTGTCGCCCGCCTTGACTGGATAAAAACGGGAAGCACGGCCATCATTTTTACTATCCAGACTGACTTTGGCACTGCCATTGACGACCGTCACTTTATCCTGACTGGCATTGAGAAAACGCACAAAGGACGAATCCTGTCCCGGGCCGGTTTCATACAATGGATTATCGGCGTGGGCAGTCACAGAAATCGCAGAGACAAGAGCAGTCAGGATGAGCTTTTTCATTTTTATTGTCGGTAGTTGCAGGTTCAGATGTGTAGCATTTTTGAGATGCCGGCAGATCATGCCCGCCGCCGGCACCCTTACAGTCAGTGTGGCTTATCGTTTGACCGTATTCAGCAATGCCGGCGAACTGATAACATTGCCAATGGCAGCACCCCATGCTTTATAGCCGGCATTGTCAAAGTGCTGGCCATCAATTGTTCCCCACTCACCCGGCTTCGAGAGCGTCAGGGAATCGACATAAGTGCACGGTGCAACGATTTCGGACAGGTAACCGGACATTTCTTTGGCACGTGCGAAAGTCTTATTGAATTTACCGCCCTCAGTTCCCCATGCAGGGCCAACCCAGGCACAGGCAACACCGTTATTTTTCACGCCTTTGGTCAGGCGGCTCACCTGCTGCCAGATCCATGTCTTTGGTAATTCCGGCTGGCTGTAAGAAGCCATCGTATCGCCATTCACCACCACCACCAGATTCGGCTTGTAGGTCTTGATCAGTTCATTAAATGGCCGGGTCATGGCATCCTGACCGGTCTTCACTTCCACCGGACCATCCTTGAGGCGTACTGCTCCGCCACAGGAAGACTGTGTCTTCACCATCCATTCACCGGCGGCAACACCGCAGGCTCCAAACGAATACACCACTGCGCCCTTATTCATCAAGTCGTCATGCAGGGTGGTGATCAGATAATCAGGTGTTGACATGTGGCTGTCGCCAATGATCAGTACGGTCAGTCCGGCTAAAAGTGCGCTCATGATAGATAAACTCGGATAATGGGGGTTGTACTCATTCCGTCAGCCGCAGAACAGATACCTGATTGGCCGGCGGAACACTTTTTTTGTCCAGCAAGTAATTGTTTCAAGATTGCATTATAAGTAGGAAGCATATTTTTGATACTGACAGAAGAACAACTTCTTCAAGTTGAATTACTTTTTTTTACAAATTCACAAAAATTAACAAGTCTGAACAAGCCAAAACGCGCCCGTTTCCCAAAAACCATTTTTCCGCTCTTTTTGTCCGATCTTTTTTTGAAAAACATCGTAATATCCTGTACAAAGAGTACTTCCCCTGAATTTAATATGGGGGAGCAGTTGCAATCCCTTATAATGAAGCAGTTATGACAGGCGGCGGCAAGCTATCTTGCTGCCCGTTTTATTTATGGCTATCAAACATTACCTGCAATTTTCCGATTTCACGCTGTCTGAATATGAGTATCTGATGCAGCGTGCCCGCATCATCAAGCAACGTTTCAAAGCTTACCAGACTTATCACCCGCTGCTGGACCGGACACTAGTCATGGTATTTGAAAAAAATTCCACCCGCACCCGCCTGTCGTTCGAAGCAGGCATGCACCAGCTCGGCGGCGCCGCCATCTACCTCAATACCCGCGACAGCCAGCTGGGACGGGGCGAACCGGTGGAAGATGCAGGTCAGGTCATGTCCCGCATGTGCGACATCATCATGATCCGCACGTTTGAACAGGAAATGATTGAACGTTTTGCGGCGAATTCCCGCGTGCCTGTGATTAACGGCCTGACCAATCAGCATCATCCCTGCCAGGTGCTGGCCGATGTCTTTACGTATATAGAGCACCGCGGTTCGATTACCGGCAAAAAAGTAGCCTGGGTCGGCGATGCCAACAACATGCTGTATTCCTGGCTGCAGGCGGCGCAGGTATTCAATTTTCATCTGCATGTCTCAACCCCGAAGGGTTACGACATGGATATGTCGCTGGTGGCTGCGGATAACCGCCATTACACTTTGTTCGACAATCCATCCGATGCCTGCGAAGGTGTTGATCTGGTCAATACCGACGTCTGGACCAGCATGGGCTACGAAGCGGAGAATCAGGCGCGACTGAAAGCTTTCGATGGCTGGATCGTGGACGAGGCAAAAATGGCGCGCGCCAATCCCGATGCCTTGTTCATGCACTGCCTGCCCGCCCATCGCGGCGAGGAAGTATCGGCTGGCGTCATCGATGGCCCGCAATCCGTGGTCTGGGATGAAGCAGAAAACCGCCTGCACGTACAAAAAGCATTGCTGGAATATCTTGTGGTAGGGGAAATACGATGATTGATCACAGCGGCATTACCGTCAGCGATTATCCGCGCAGCAAATCGTTTTATACCCAGGCGCTGGGTGCCATTGGCTACCAGTTGCTGGTTGAAGTGCCGGCAGCCGTGACTGGCACCACGGATGTCGCCGGTTTTGGTGAAGCGCCGAAACCGGATTTCTGGCTGTCCAGAGCCACTCCGGAAAAGCCCGCGCACCAGCAGCCGGTGCATTTTGCATTCCGCGCCGGCAGCCGCGCTCAGGTCGATGCGTTTTATCATGCCGCGCTGGCAGCCGGCGGCCGCGACAATGGCGCCCCGGGGCTGCGTCCTCATTATCATCCGGATTACTACGGCGCTTTTGTGCTGGATCCGGATGGACATAATATCGAAGCGGTCTGTCACGCACCGCTATAATTTCACTACCCGTTATTGAAGCACCCGATACTGATTTCATACTAGTCCCACTGCAATTTCTGAAAGAACATCATGAGCGATATTAAGAAAGTCGTCCTCGCCTATTCCGGCGGCCTGGATACCTCGGTAATCCTGAAGTGGCTGCAAGATAATTATCAATGCGAAATCGTGACCTTTACGGCCGACCTCGGTCAGGGCGAAGAGCTGGAACCGGCACGCGCCAAAGCCATCAAATTCGGCATCAAGCCGGAAAATATTTACATCGACGATGTGCGTGAAGAATTCGTACGCGATTTCGTATTTCCGATGTTCCGCGCCAACACCATTTATGAAGGTGAATATCTGCTCGGCACTTCGATCGCCCGTCCGCTGATCGCCAAACGCCTGATCGAAATCGCCAAAGAAACCGGTGCCGACGCGATCTCCCACGGAGCGACTGGCAAAGGCAATGATCAGGTGCGTTTTGAGCTCGGTGCCTATGCACTGATGCCGAACGTCAAAATCATCGCCCCATGGCGCGAATGGGATCTGCTGTCGCGTGAAAAACTGCTGAAATATGCAGAAGATGCCGGCATCGACATCGACATGAAACACAAAAACGGCGGCGCACCTTACTCGATGGATGCCAACCTGCTGCATATCAGCTTTGAAGGCCGTCACCTGGAAAACCCGAGCGCTGAGGCAGAGGAAAGCATGTGGCGCTGGACCGTCAGCCCGGAACAGGCACCGGATGCGCCGGAATATCTGGACATCGAATTTGAACGCGGTGACATCGTTGCACTGAATGGCAAACGCCTGTCACCAGCCGCTGTCCTGACCGAGCTGAACCGACTGGGCGGCAAGCATGGTATTGGCCGCCTGGATCTGGTGGAAAACCGCTACGTCGGCATGAAATCCCGCGGCTGCTACGAAACCCCGGGCGGCACCATCATGCTGCGTGCTCACCGTGCGATCGAATCGATCACCCTGGACCGCGAAGTCGCGCATCTGAAAGATGATCTGATGCCGCGTTACGCCAGCCTGATTTACAACGGCTACTGGTGGGCGCCAGAGCGCGTCGCGCTGCAGACACTGATCGACCATACCCAGCAGACTGTGAATGGCTGGGTGCGCGTGAAGCTCTACAAAGGCAATGTGATCACCGTCGCCCGTGACTCCAAAACAGATTCCCTGTTCGACATGAACATTGCAACTTTCGATGAAGATGGCGGCGCTTACAATCAGGCGGATGCCGGTGGCTTCATCAAGCTGAATGCCTTACGGATGCGCATTGCAGCCAACGCCCGCGCAAAACGCGGTCAGTAACCCCCCAGTTCAGCATCACACCAACACGGCCTGCCAGATGATGTGCGGGCCGTTTTTTCAGGATATTTCAGGATATTTTTATGAGCACTCAATTCGATCAGGTCAGCGTCGTCAAAAAAGCCAATATCTACTTTGACGGAAAATGCGTTTCCCATACCGTGTTACTGACCGACGGCAGCAAAAAAACCATCGGCGTGATTTTTCCATCCAGCCTGGTATTCAACACCGCTGCAGCGGAAATCATGGAACTGAACGCAGGTAAATGCCGCATCCGCGTCAAAGGCAGCGACAGTTGGGACAGCTATGAAGGCGGGCAGCAATTCAGCGTGCCAGCCAATTCCAGCTTTGAGATTGAGACGCTGGAAACGCTGGACTATGTATGCCATTTTGTCGCCTGAAAACGGTGTGCATAACAGTACAAAATAGTGCTGAATCAGCGCGGATAAAAAGTCTGACGATGGCGTAACGACCGCCACCGGTTGATTAAAAAAGGGATGCGATGCATCCCTTTTTTAATACGGTACGGCAAAGCTGTCAGAAACAGGCCGGCAAACAAATAAAAAACAGACAGGCAGACAGCTCAGACTTTGGTCGTTTTTTTGAAATCACGCGGACGGAATCCCATCACGCCCAATGCGGCAAAATAGGCTGCGGCAGAAGCAAGGATCAGCAACGCAAGTGCTCCGGCACGCAATATGGGCGTATGTTTCATCTCCAGCCAGTGAAACTGGTCCGAGATCCACGACGAGACAGCTGCCATCAGCAACAATGCCGCCGTCAGCTTCAGCAGGAACATGCCCCAGCCTTTTTTCGGGTGAAAAATACCGCGGCGGCGCAGGCCAATAAACAGCAGCAATGCATTCACGCAAGCGCCAAGGCCCACCGACAGCGCCAGCCCGGCATGGGCGATCCACGGCACAAACAGCAGATTCATGAGTTGCGTTGCAATCATGACGCTGACGGCGATTTTGACCGGCGTGCGGATATCCTGTCGGGCATAGAAGCCGGGCGCAAGAATTTTCACCACAATCAGGCCGATTAGTCCGATACCGTAGGAAACCAGCGCTTTGGACGTCATTTGCACCGCATGGGCGTCGAACTTCTGATGATGGAACAGGGTTGCAGTCAGCGCTTCGGGGATCGTTGCCAATGCCACCGCAGCCGGCATCGCCAGTAAAAAGGTCAGGCGCAGACCCCAGTCCAGCAAAGCCGAATATTCTTCCGTATCGCCATCGGCATTGGCCTTCGACAAACCCGGCAACAGGATCGTGCCCAGCGCCACGCCCAGCAATGCGGTCGGAAACTCCATCAGGCGGTCGGCACTCGCGAGCCAGCTGGTACTGCCTTCCACCATTTTGGAAGCAAGACTGGTATTAATCAGAATGCTGATCTGCGATGCCGACACTGCCAGAATCGCAGGCAGCATATTGCGTACAATCCGCCGCACACCTTCATCCTGCCAGGCAGTGCCGGGCCGCCAGCCGATACGTGGCAACATGCCTATCCTGATCAGCGCCGGCACCTGAATCGCCATCTGCAACACACCGCCGACAAACACGGCAATCGCCAGCGCGTAAATCGGCTGCTCCAGATAACGCGACAACCAGAGTGAGCCGGCGATCGAACTCAGGTTATAAATAACCGGGGTAAACGCCGGAATTTTAAATTCCCGCCAGGTATTCAGAATGCCGCCAGCCAGCGCCACCATGGACATAAAGCCGATGTAAGGAAACATGATGCGCGTCATCACCACGCTGGCGTGAAACACGGCTGGCCGGTCCAGCAAGCCGTTGGCCGCCACATACAGGATCACCGGTGCGCCGACGATGCCGAGTGCGCAGGTCAGCAGCAGCGCCCAGGTCAGCAGCGTGCCGACATGATCGACCAGGTCTTTGGTGGCGGCTTCGCCTTTCTGGGTTTTATATTCGGCCAGAATCGGCACGAATGCCTGGGCAAAAGCGCCTTCGGCAAATAGGCGCCGCAGCAGATTGGGAATGCGGAAAGCAATGTTGAAGGCATCGGACAGGGCATTAGCCCCAAACTGCGAATTGATCAGAATATCGCGGGTCAGACCGGTAATGCGTGACAGCATAGTCATGCCGCTGATGGAGGCAAGGGTTTTTAATAAATTCATGGTGCGGCATTATAGCCCGACACGCTGCGGTTAACTCAGTCGACCGCCGGGTCAGCGGCAGGAAAATGCTGTAACAAGGAAAGGCGATGCAGCGCCCGGCATCATCCTTTGCTACACTGCGCATCACAACCTGCACAGGTTATCCTCACACCGTCCGAATGTTGCCAGGAGCCCGCTGATGCTGCCGATGTTAGATTTTTCCAAGACTGTTTTTTCATCTGTGTCAGTGCTGCGGCAATCACTGCAGCGACGGCTGTGGCGCAGCGCAGGCCGTTTGCCGCTGTTGCTGGCCTGGCTGCTGATATTAGGCAGCATCCCGTCCCAGCCGTTGCAGGCAAAGGAAAACAGTGCGCTGGAGACTGCCGCCAGCCAGCTGGAGCAATCCGGATTCCGCGGCATAGTGCTGGCGGCACGCGGTGACCACGTGTATCTGCAAAAGAGTCTGGGAACCGCTGGCAATCTGAAGCGCCCTTTCCGCTTCGCCTCGGTCACCAAGCAAATGACCGCGATTATGGTAATGCAGGAAGTCGAGGCAGGCCGCCTGCAGCTTGATGCGCCGCTGAGTCATTACTGGCCTGATTATCCGAATCCGGCGGCGCGCAAAGCGACCCTGCGCCAGTTGCTGATGCATTATTCCGGCCTGTTCAATGAAAACGCGGTACCAACATTCCACATGCTCAATGCCAATAATGGCGACAACATGCAGGCATTTGCCACCGGCATCTGCGCCGGACCAATGAACAGTGCGCCCGGCAGCCGTTTTGATTACAACAACTGTGATTATCTGGTGCTCGGCGCCCTGCTTGAAAAAATCACCCGCCAGCCGTTTGTGCAATTGCTGGAGCAGCGCATCTTTAAACCGGCGGGCATGAATTCTGCCGGTCTGTACCAGGCAGCCATGCCGGATAATCCGGCGCATCTGCACGGCACGCTGGGCGGCCAGCCGGAACCGGAAGTCAATCTCGCCAGCTATGGCGCGGCAGGTTCCACCTACGGCATGCTGGGCGACCTGCTGGCATTTGACCGCGCATTTATCCGCGGCAAGCTGCTGTCGGCTGCTTCGCGCGCTGAAATGACCCGTCCCAATGCCACCGGCGGCGCGCTCGGCGTCTGGGTTTATCCGTTCAAAGGCGCCAGCGAAACCAGCCCCACCGTGATTGTCGAACGCCAGGGCTGGATCGCCGGAGTACGTATTCTGAACCTGATTGATCTGCAGACGGAAAATATCCTGATTCTGGTCAGCACCAACGGCGACCTCGATCTGACCCAGACCTGGGCCAATCAGGGGCCGGCCGCACCGCTGCTGAAGGCGCTGATCGAAACCAGATAATGCTGCCGCCATAGACGGCAAAAAAACCTTCCGGGTGTATTCAGGGCATTTCCATCCTCAAATATACTCCCTCTGAGTATATTTGAAACCCCTTTGATTATCTGGGCATCAGGCCGAAAAAATAGGATACTCCCCTCAAAGTACAAATCAGCGCTGCTGATCCGTCATCAACTCAGTCGCAATCTGACGGGTGTCTTTCAGGGTCTGGAGCACGATATTGGAACGGATGTCCAGCACGCCAGTGGTTTTGTACAGTCTTTCCAGCACGAAGCTGGAGTAATGTTTGAGATTGCGGGCGCGCACGCGCAGCAGGTAATTGGCATCGCCCGTGATGATGTAAGAGCCGATGACCTCCGGCCACTGTTGCAGGGCTTGCGAAAAATTTTCATGCCATTGCTCGACATCGCGCCGCATCGTGACCTGCACAAAGGCATCCACTTCCAAGCCGACTTTTTCAGCATCCACCACGGCGCAGTAATGGTGGATGATGCCCGCCTCCTCCAGCATGCGCACCCGCCGCAGGCAGGAGGATGGCGACAGAAACACCTTGTCTGCCAGCTCCTGATTGCTGATGCGCCCGTCACTCTGCAATTGCTGCAAAATTTTAAAATCGACCGGATCCAGTTGCATGAATGACTCCATCATGACAGATAGCTGCAATGCACAAATACATCATTGCAGATTATTTCAATAAATATCAACATTATCGCAGCAAATTCCATTTATCAACATTTCATCGAATCACTTTGCAAGAAATTGTCAGCCATTCCGGCATAAAATCTCTGTATTGATCACACGCATCCGCACTCACGCAACAGGAGCCAGCATGTCCGGTACACAGCAACTCTGGGATATCACGCCCGCCATTCGCCCCGGGATTCCGGTCTGGCCCGGCGACAGCGCATACAGCGCCGAAACCACCTGGCAGATCGCCGATGGCTGTCCGGTGAAAGTCAGCAAGATCACCATGTCCACACACACCGGGGCGCATTGCGATGCACCTTCGCATTACGATCCGGCAGGCAAGGCGATCGACGAAGTGGCGCTGTCCACCTACATCGGTGCTTGCCGCGTGATTCACTGTACAGGCGTCAGTCAGGTGCTGCCGGAGCATGTGCAGGCCTCTTTGCAGTCGGTGCCGCCGCGCGTGCTGTTCCGTACTTATCAGCAGGCGCCACAAATGGCGTGGGATGCGGATTTCCCCAGCATTGCCAGCACCACCATAGAACTGCTGGCGCAGCATGGCGTGCAACTGATCGGGATTGACAGCCCTTCGCTGGACCCACAGGAATCAAAAACCCTGGATGCGCATCTCTGCATGAAAAAACACGGCATGGCGATTCTGGAAGGCATTGTGCTGGATGATGTCGCCCCCGGCGATTATGAGCTGATCTGCCTGCCGCTGAAACTCGCCGGGCTCGATGCCAGCCCGGTACGCGCCATTCTCAGGGCGCTGCCATCCTGCGATGCGCCGTCTGCCAGCGGATGCGCCCATTCCTGATCACTGAACTTGGATACCTACACCAACAAACTCCGGAGACTGACCATGACCACACTCCCCTCACTCACCCGCGAACACTGCGCAACGCTGGACGCGCAAGATCCGCTGGCCGCGCTGCGCAACGAATTTCTGCTGCCGCCCGGCGTGATTTACCTCGACGGCAATTCCCTCGGTGCGCGCCCCAGAGCCTCCCTTCAACGTGCGCTGGAAGTCATCAGTCAGGAATGGGGGCAAGACCTGATCACCAGCTGGAACAAGGCAGGCTGGTTTCAGATGCCCTCGGCACTGGGTGACCAGCTGGCGCCGCTGGTCGGTGCTGATGCAGGTGAAATCGTGGTCACCGACACCACCTCGGTGAACCTGTTTAAAGCGATTGCCGCCGCCCTGCAGATGCAGTCAGCCAGTCCGGAGCGCCATACCATCATCACCGAGCGCAGCAATTTTCCGACCGATATTTACATGGCCGAAGGCATCACGCGCTGGCTGGACCGCGGCTACCGGATACATCTGATTGATTCGCCGGAACAGCTGCCCGCAGCGATCAATGCGCAGACAGCGCTGGTGATGCTGACGCACGTGAATTACCGCACCGGCTATCTGCATGACATGGCCGCCGTGACTGCGCTGGCGCATCGTCACGGCGCACTGATGCTGTGGGATCTGGCCCATTCGGCAGGCGCGGTGCCGGTGGCGCTGAATGCCGCAAACGCTGATTTGGCGGTTGGCTGCACTTACAAATATCTGAACGGTGGTCCGGGTGCGCCAGCGTTTATCTGGGTTCCGCAACGGCATCAGGCAATTTTCCGGCATCCGCTGTCCGGCTGGTGGGGTCATGCGAATCCGTTTGCCATGCAGCCTGGCTTTGAGCCGGTCGCTGGTGTGCGCCGCGCGCTGTGCGGCACGCAGCCGATCGCGTCACTGGCGCTGGTTGGCTGCGGGCTGGATGTGTTCGGTAAAACCGACATGCACGCTATCCGCAGCAAATCACTGGCGCTGACCGACCTGTTCATCCGGCTGGTTGAACAGCGCTGTCAGCAGCATGCGCTGGAGCTGGTCACACCGCGCGATCATGCGCAGCGCGGCAGTCAGGTCAGTCTCCGTCATCCGCATGCGTATGCCGTGATTCAGGCGCTGATCCGGCGCGGCGTGATCGGCGACTACCGCGAACCGGCGATTATGCGCTTCGGCTTCACGCCGCTGTATATCGGCTTTACCGATGTCTGGGACGCGGTGGAAGCCCTGCGCGATGTTCTGGACAATCAGGATTACGACGCCAGTGAACAACGTCATGCGGTCACCTGAAACCATCAGCCCGACACCGCCCTGCCCAGAAAACACTTCAGACAATACAAAGGAATAATGATGAGCAATCCGCAGGAACCGGGCAAATGCCCGATGTCATGGCATGGCGCCCAGATGGATTTTTCGGAATCCATGAGCTATGGCGACTATCTGGGTCTGGACCAGATTCTGAGTGCGCAGCATCCGCTGTCGCCAAATCACAATGAAATGCTGTTCATCATCCAGCACCAGACCAGCGAATTATGGATCAAACTGATGCTGCATGAACTGCATGCGGTGCGACGCCAGATTCATCTGAATGACCTGCCGCCGGCATTCAAGATGCTGTCACGTGTGGCCCGCATCATGGATCAGCTGGTTCATGCATGGGATGTGCTGGCCACCATGACGCCAAGCGAATACACCGCTATCCGTCCGTACCTGGGGGCGTCTTCCGGCTTCCAGTCGCATCAGTACCGTGAACTGGAATACCTGCTGGGCAATAAAAATGCTGCGATGCTGGCCGTCCATGAAAGCAAGCCGGAAATCCACGCCAGTCTGCAGGCCACCCTGCGCACGCCGTCGATTTACGATGAAGCCATCATGCTGATGGCCCGCCAGGGCTTTGCAATTGACCTTGCGCGCCTGCAGCGTGACTGGACCCAGCCAGTCACCATGAATGACTCGGTGAAAGCAGCATGGCTGCAGGTGTATCAAGCGCCTGAGCAACACTGGTCTTTATACGAGCTGGCAGAAAAACTGGTCGATATGGAAACCGCATTCCGCATCTGGCGCTTCCGTCATGTGACCACCGTTGAACGCATCATCGGTTTTAAAACCGGTACCGGCGGCACCGCAGGGGTGAGCTATCTGCGCAAAATGCTCGATGTGGTGCTGTTTCCTGAGCTGTTCGCCCTGCGTACCGAACTCTGATCCCGCCCAAACCGGCCGGGTACAGCACACAGCAGGTGCGGCACCCGGTCATTAAGACATAAGTGACGCATAAGCGACTTCCAGATTCAGCGTTTTTATGTCAAACCATTCATTTGCAGCATGCCACAATTACAAATAAATACTTTTTTAACATATCAAAACATTAAATTATTTTTTCTTTTATCCCCTATGCATGAAATTTATTGAGGCCGGACAAGTTTACCCACCTGTCCCGGCATATAATCGGGAGTGAAACAAGGAGACATTTTTATCTCATCGCAAGTGACCGGGACAAGCGCGCGGCAGTTCAGTAATGCCGCATTACAATGGCTGCCAGGTCTGGAATGGAGTTTGACATGGTTCCGAGTAATCTCAGTATCGCCCCCGTAATCACCAAAGACATATTGGCGCAACGACGCACTGAAGACATCATTGCGGCCTATATTGACACCGGCATCAGCCTGCAATCTTCCCACGGCACCAGCTGCGCGCTGGAATATCTGCAATCGCATGGTGTTGCACCCAGCATCATCCAGCGGGTACTGAGCCGCCCCGGTAAACGGCGCAATCCGGCCTGAACACCTCTCACCGACCGACAGTTTCAGGCTGAAGCAATCAACACCGTTCAGGCAGGGCTGCTATTCGCTGCCAGATCGCCGATAATGCAGTTTTCTCTGCGAGGACATCATGCTGGGTTTTCAGACTGCACTGAGCTTTTTCGGCGTTTCCATTTTGCTCGGATTATCCCCCGGGCCAGACAATCTGTTTGTCCTCATGCAGTCGGCCATACAAGGCCGTAAGGCTGGCATGCTGGTGGTGCTCGGCCTTTGCAGCGGCCTGATCGTCCACACGACCGCCATTGCGATGGGATTAGCCGCCGTGTTTGCCGCGTCAGCCACCGCTTTCATTGTGATGAAATTCATCGGCGCGGCCTATCTGCTATACCTCGCCTATCAGGCGTTCCGGGCACCTGTCAGCAACGCGGATGACAGCCAGGGCGCAGTCAGACTGCAGGCACGGGAACTGTATCTGCGCGGTATTGTGATGAATCTGACGAATCCTAAAGTGGTGTTGTTTTTCCTCGCTTTCCTGCCGCAGTTTGTCTCGGCAGAAAAAGGGGCGATTGCCTTCCAGTTTTTCCAGCTGGGCGGAATCTTCATTCTGGCAACCTTGCTGGCATTTGGCAGCATCAGTTATTTTGCGGCCACCGCCGGGCAGCGACTGCGCCATTCAGCCACGGCCCAACGCTGGATGAACCGCAGCGCGTCCGTGGTATTCGCCGCGCTGGCGGTGCGTCTGGCGCTGTCTCAGCGCTGAAATACGCCGGCAGCGCGACCTGAGCCGCCAGCACACCGCATACCGATTCCAGTGGCAATCTGTCTGCAGTGTTCGCACAGAGTTCGATGCAGATCACAGACAAAGTGTTGCAGACGTGCTGTAATACTTATCCGATTCATCAACTCAAGGAGTCCGTCATGAAAGTGAATGTTGGCAGCATTGACCGTATTGTGAGAATCATCGTGGGCCTCGCCCTGATCGGCTGGGCACTGGCCGGTGGCCCGCTGTGGGCATGGATAGGTATTGTCCCGCTGGCAACCAGCCTGTTTGGCTTTTGCCCGCTGTACTCGATTCTGGGTCTGAATACCTGCGGTCTCAAGGGCAAATAACGCCGCCGGTCGTACTAACTGCCGGCAGACCGTCGTCAGGCGATCTGCTGCTCTCGCGGCTTGCCCGGTTCTTGTGTTGTATAGCCGCTTGTTCTGATGCTATAGTAGCGGGCTTGCCGTCCCTGTAGTTCAATGGATAGAACAGGTTCCTCCTAAGAATCAGATCTGGGTTCGATTCCCGGTGGGGACACCAGGCAACCATCGCACAATATGGTGATCGTCGCTTGTGCACCAGACAAAACAGGTAGCTCCGGCTGCCTGTTTTCATTTCTGGTTCAACTTTCCCCCTATTCTCCTCGTCAAACTGACTTTGCAGCCACATTGCAACATCCCGACAAAGGAACGCTTTGGATTGAAGAAAGCTGGAATTATCCTATCCTGAAAGAAAAAATTCAGGGCTCGTGCCACCACACAGCTTGATGCCCACAGGAGACAGTCATGACTATCCTGCAACGCCTGCTCGCCATTTCCGTGACATTGCTCACAGCTGGCATCACGCATGCGGCCGAATCCGGCAAGGTGCAGACACTGGTCACGGAAGACTATCCGCCTTTCAACATGATGAATCCCAAAAACGGGGAAGTCACAGGAATTTCCACTGAAAAAGTCCAGGAGCTGATGCACCGTGCCAGCGAAAAATACAAAATCAGCGTCTTTCCGTGGTCGCGCGCCATCCAGATGGCGCAGAATAATCCCGATACCTGCGTTTTTTCCACCTCCAGAACACCGGGTCGCGAATTGCTTTACAAATGGGTGGGACCGCTGGTCCGGAATAACTGGGTGATTTTTGCCCGTGCCGACGATACCCGTCATCCGCAGTCGCTCGAAGACCTGCGCACCTATGTCATCGGCGGTTACCGCAACGATGCGGTTTCCGAGTTTTTTTCGCTGAAAGGCTACGTCACCGACCTCGCCAACACGGATTCAGACAACCCGCGCAAACTACTGGCCGGACGCTTCGATTTCTGGGCAAGCGGAGAATTGCTGGGCATGGATATCCTGAAGCAACAGGGACTAAGCAAAATGATCGTCCCCTTGTTTTCGTTCAATCAGGTCGATATGTATCTGGCCTGCAATCTGACGATGGCGCAGGAAAAGATCGACAAATGGAATCAGATCCTGAAGAGCATGGAAAAAGACGGCACCAATGCCGCGATTGAAAGAAAGTACCGCTAAGCGCCCTGCCGGATTTCAGCACGCTTGGGTAATCCGCCATCGCCGGCGCGGTGCTCTCGCGTACAATACGGGTTTTCTTCATTTTTGTCCGGCCATTCCGGCCGCAGACAGCTCAGGAATTTATGGCAGTTATCTCTTTAAGCGATGCACAGCTCGCATTCGGTCACGTTGCGCTGCTGGATCACGCAGAATTTTCTCTCGAAAGCGGCGAGCGCGTCGGCTTGATCGGGCGCAACGGTACCGGCAAATCTTCTTTGCTCAAGATCATCGCCCGCACCTCCAAAATCGACGACGGACTGCTGGTTATGCAGCAGGGCCTGAACATCGCCTATGTGGAACAGGAACCGCAGTTTGCACAGGATATCAGCGTGTTTGATGCTGTCGCATCCGGTCTGGGTGAATTACCCGCTTTGCTGCAGGAATATGAAAGCCTGACCGGGCAATTCGGCGGCGACAATGATGAGGCGCTGATGGAGCGCATGCATGAAATTCAGACCAAGCTTGATGCCGCCGATGCCTGGAGCCTGTCGAACAAGGTCGAGACCACGCTCGACAAGCTGAATCTGGCAAAAGACGCGCTGATGGGAACGCTGTCCGGCGGTATGAAAAAACGGGTGGCACTGGCCTGCGCGCTGGTCAGCGGCCCCGATGTGCTGCTGCTGGACGAACCGACCAACCATCTGGATTTTTCATCGATTCAATGGCTCGAAGGCTTGCTGAAAGACTTTAAAGGCAGCGTGCTGTTTATCACGCATGACCGCAGTTTTCTCGACAATGTGGCGACCCGCATCGTCGAACTGGATCGTGGCAAGCTGACTTCTTATCCCGGTAATTTTTCCACCTACCAGACCCGCAAGGCAGAGCAGCTCGAAATTGAAGAAGTGGAAAATGCCAAGTTTGATAAATTCCTGGCGCAGGAAGAAGTCTGGATACGCAAGGGCGTGAAAGCGCGCCGGGTGCGCGACGAAGGCCGAGTCAAGCGACTGGAACAATTGCGCCTGCAGCGCAGCGCCCGCCGCGAACAGCAGGGTCAGGTGAAACTCGACGTCACCACCGGCGAACGCTCAGGAAAAATCGTGGCGGAGCTGGACAACGTCTGCAAGTCGTTTGGTGACAAAGTCATCGTCAAAGATTTCTCCAGCATCATCCTGCGCGGCGACAAAGTCGGTCTCATTGGTCAGAATGGCGCGGGCAAGACTACATTGCTGAAGTTGATCCTCGGCGAAGATGCGCCGGACAGCGGCACCGTGAAACAGGGCAGCAAACTGCAGGTAGCCTATTTTGACCAGATGCGCGCCCAGTTGAATGAAGACACCAGTCTGGCCGACACCATTTCCCCCGGCAGCGACTGGGTGGAAGTCAATGGCCAGCGCAAGCATGTGATGTCCTATCTGGGAGATTTCCTGTTCGCGCCGGAGCGTGCGCGCTCGCCGGTGAAATCGCTGTCCGGCGGCGAACGCAACCGGCTGCTGCTGGCACGCCTGTTTGCCAAACCGGCCAACGTGCTGGTGCTGGACGAACCCACCAATGATCTGGATATCGACACACTGGAATTGCTGGAGGAATTACTGGAAGATTACACCGGTACCGTCTTCCTGGTCAGCCATGACCGTACCTTCCTCGACAACGTCGTGACGCAGGTGATCGTGGCGGAAGGCGCTGGTCAGTGGCGCGAATTCATCGGCGGCTACACCGACTGGGAGCGTTACCGCGATACCGTCAGCAGCAATAAGGTTTCCTCCAAGACAGATTCCCGCGCCGAGTCCAAAACGAACGCCAAAGCAACAACAACAGCCAGCAGCACCGCCAGCAACGCGCCTGCTAAAGGAAAAAAACTCAGCTATAAAGAACAGCGCGAACTGGAGGAATTGCCAGCGCAGATTACCGCACTGGAACAGGAACAGGCATCGATCACGGGCAGGCTGGCAGATCCGGATCTGTATAAAAACGGCCCGGACGAAGCAACCCGGCTGAATGCACGTTTTGCCGAAATCGATGAAGCGCTGCTGGAAGCACTGGACAAATGGGAACAGCTGGAAGCCAGAGCCAAGACCTGAGCTGCCACCACACGCAACCATATGCCGCCACACAAACCACGCACCGTCAGAAATGAGGACCAGATGCCGAAAACACGCAGGATGACAACCCGCCGGCAACTGGCGTTGCTCGGCACTTTGGCGGTGCTGCTCTGGCCAGTCGCCACACCGGCGCAGACACTCTATCGCTGCGGCAATACCTATCAGGATCAGCCGTGCGGCAAAGGCCAACAAGAACGGGTGATCGGCGTCTTGCATGCACCACTGGAAAACCCTGCCGCCAATATCGATGTCGGTTGCCGTCAGCGGGGCGAAGAAGCGAAAAAGATTATCTGGATGCGTGAAGCCGGCGCCACGCAGGAGCGCCTGCTGGCAGACGGCGGCAGCGAAGAACGGCGCAAGCTGATCGGTGACATCTATGCGCAGCGCGGCAACTCAGCAGATGTGCGGGCAGCGGTTGAAAAAGACTGCATGGAAGAAAAAAACCGCAACCGCCCGCCGCAAAAATCCGGTACCGGCAACAATCCCGCTGCGAAACCGGAAACCACCGGCGATGCAGCCAGTGCCTCGGCCGCCGCCAGCGCCAATACCGGCAAAAGCGATGCGACCCGTACTCAGGGACTGTGCAAACAATTACGGGAAGTGTTGGGTCAGATGCAAAACGGCGAACGCAGCGGCGGTAATGCTGAGGAAATGGAGAGCATGAAAACGATGCGGCGCGATACCGAAAAAGAAATGAAAAACCTGGGCTGCAGCAACGCCCGCTGAACCGTCAGATACCTGCGGAGATAACCGAGACTCGGAACGGCAAACTGATTTTACGCACTCATGTTGCCAATTGTTTTTGCAAGTTGTTTTTGCAAGCCGCAGGTTCAGAACATCTGCGATGCCAATACGCCCGTCACCGCGCAAACCGGCGCATCCACAGTTTCAGATCCATGCAGCAACGATGCGCCCGATAATGGCGATTGCCTGAGATGGTCACCGGATCGGTACAGGTCGTTTCAGGGTTTGCGCAGCAAAAATATACTCCCCCCAGTATATTTTAAAACCCTTACTTTATTTTGACGTCAGCTCGCTTTTATGAAAAACAGGGTGGAGTATCTGACTTACTTACATCCTCACTTGCCTTGATCGCAGGGACGCATACTGGTTGCATGTATCCCTCTCCCGCAAATCGGCCGGCCCGACACATTCAGGTGATGCCGTATCAGAAAAAAACCGGTTCGATATCGAGCTGCACACCGAATTTCTGCAGCACATCGGCCTGCACCGCCTGCGCCAGCGTCCGCACCTCGGCGCCTGTGGCACCGCCGCGGTTCACCAGCACCAGCGCCTGCTTCTCATACACGCCGGCACGGCCCAGATTGCGCCCTTTCCAGCCGCACTGCTCGATCAGCCAGCCCGCCGCCAGTTTGAATTGTCCTGACGGCTGGGCATAGCTGACCAGCCCCGGATAGGCTTGCAGCAAAGCCGCACGCTGCGCGGCGCTGACCACCGGGTTTTTGAAAAAACTGCCTGCATTGCCGGTTTCTGCCGGATCGGGCAATTTGGACTGGCGTATCGCGATCACTATGGCACTGACTGCCTGCGGCGTCGGCACGATCCCCTGCTGCTGCAATCGGGCTGCCAGATCTGCATAATCCAGCTTTGGCTGCCATTGCCGGGGCAAGGCAAAACTCACATTCAGAATCAACATGCGGTCACGGTAAGCATGCTTGAACACGCTGTCGCGGTAGGCGAACTGACAGTCCGCCTTATCCAGCGTGACGATGTTGCCGGTCGCAAAATCAAAGGCTTGCAGAGAATGGAAGCAATCCTGCATTTCGGCACCGTAGGCGCCGATGTTCTGTATCGGCGCAGCGCCCACCGTGCCGGGAATCAGCGACAGGTTTTCCAGCCCGCCCCAGCCCTGCGCCAGCGTCCATTGCACAAACGCATGCCAGTTTTCGCCCGCAGCAGCCTGCACGTAAAAAAATTCCGCATCTTCCGCCAGCAGCTTGCGCCCTTTCAGGCAGACATGGATCACCAGCGCATCGAGCTGATCCGACAGCACCAGATTGCTGCCGCCCCCCAGAATCAGGCGTGGCAAGGCGCTGAGCGCGGCATCCTGCCGCAGTGTCTGTAATTGCGTGCTGTCAGTGAGTGTCAGCAGCCAGCGCGCCTGCGCTGCGATGCCGAAAGTATTGAGCTTCTGCAGCGAAGCATGGGCAGAGAGAGGGAGATTCGTTGTCATAAGCCGCAAATTATAACTGCCGCGCCCGGTGGCGGCTGTGCATTTGCTAAAATGGCGTATCTAATTTTTCTGCAAGGAAGTGCTATGCCCTCATTCGATACCGTCTCTGAAGCGAACATGGAAGAAGTAAAAAATGCCGTCGTTCAGTCTAACAAGGTCGTCACCAACCGCTTCGATCTCAAAGGCACCAGCGCCAAAGTCGAACTGAAAGACAAAGAGCGCGAAATCATTATCTATGGCGACTCGGAATTTCATCTGGAACAGATCATCATCGAGGTGACCCAGACTATGGGAAAACGGAAGGTCGATGTGCGTTTCCTCGATATGGGTAAGGTCGAGAAAATCGGCGGCGACAAAGTCAAACAAGTCATCAAAGTCAAAAACGGAATCGAGACCGAAGATGCCAAGAAGATTGTCAAGGCGATCAAAGACAGCAAGATGAAGCTGCAGGCCAGCATTCAGGGTGATGCCGTTCGCGTGCAGGGCGCCAAACGCGACGATCTGCAGGCAGCGATGGCCTTGCTGCGCAAGGAGATCAAGGATCTGCCGCTGGAATTCAACAATTTCCGCGACTGACCCGGTACTGCCATGCGCCTGCTCTCCCGACTGACGTCCTGCCTGCTGTTACCGGTTTTTTTTGCTGGTGGCGACGCGGCTGCCACCGATGTCGGAGTGGTCGGCCTGTTTCCCGGTAAGGCGATTCTGGTGGTCGACGGAGCGCCCCCCAAAGCCTATGCTGTCGGCAGCATGATCAGCGAGGATACCAGGCTGGTCGATGCCGACCGCGATGGCGCGACCATCACCACCAATGGCAAACGCTACGTGCTGGCAATGGGGGAAAGCGCGCGTCGTTCAGCACCTGCCGGCAGCAACAGCAATGTGGTGCTGACGGCTGGCGAAGGCGGCCACTTCATCGCTCCGGCAATGATCAACGGCGTCAGCATCCGGATGATGGTCGATACCGGCGCCAGTCTGATCGCTCTGCCCGCCAGCGAAGCCATCCGCCTCGGCCTGAATTACAAATCTGGCCGGCCGGGTCGTGCCAGCACCGCCGGCGGGATAGTCAACACTTACCTCATCAAGCTCGATACGGTCAAAATCGGCGAGATTGAACTGCATCAGGTTGATGCCTCAGTGATTGAAAGCGGGCTCAATATCCCCCTGCTCGGTATGTCTTTCCTGAACCGCATGGAAATGCGCCGTTCAGGAGACCAGATGACGCTGACGAAACGTTTCTGAATCGCCAGCTTCTTTCTCTGGTTCAGCGCAGGCTCACGCCGCCTTGGACTGATGCACGCGACGCTCACGGACTGCGGCTGCCAGATTTTCCAGCACCTGCACGCTGGACTCCCAGTTGATGCAGCCGTCGGTAATCGACTGACCATACACCAGCTCTTTGCCCGGCACCAGATCCTGACGGCCAGCCACCAGATGCGATTCAATCATCACGCCAACAATCCGGGTATCACCTGCCGCAACCTGCTCGGCGATATTGGCGCAGACCGGAATCTGGTTGGCCGGATTTTTTGAACTGTTGGCATGCGAGGCGTCAATCATCAGGCGCGACGCCAGTCCTGCACTGGCAATGTCTTTACAGGCTGCATCGACGCTGGCCGCATCATAATTCGGCGTCTTGCCGCCCCGCAGGATGATATGGCAATCCTCGTTGCCATTAGTTGAAACAATCGCGGAATGGCCGCCTTTGGTCACCGACAGGAAATGATGCGGCTGGGATGATGCCTTGATCGCATCCACCGCAATTTTGACATTGCCGTCAGTACCGTTTTTAAATCCCACCGGGCAGGACAGGCCGGAAGCGAGTTCGCGGTGCACCTGGGATTCGGTGGTGCGCGCGCCGATCGCTCCCCAGCTGATCAGGTCGGCAATATACTGTGGGCTGATCACATCCAGATACTCCGTACCGGCAGGCAGACCCAGTTCATTGATATTCAACAGCAATTCGCGGGCAATGCGCAGCCCATCATTGATGCGGAAGCTGTTGTCCATATACGGGTCATTGATCAGGCCTTTCCAGCCTACTGTGGTGCGCGGCTTTTCAAAATACACTCGCATCACGATCTCAAGTTCGCCGGCAAAACGCTGGCGTTCCGCCGCCAGACGGTGCGCATATTCCATGGCGGCTTTGGTGTCATGGATAGAGCATGGTCCGATGACCACCATCAGACGGTCGTCCTGTCCATGCAGAATGCGGTGCAGCGCGTGACGCGCATTGGCGGCGGTTTCTGAAGCTTTTTCGGAGCAGGCAAACTCACGGATCAGATGTGAGGGTGGAACCAGCTCTTTCATTTCGCGGATGCGTAAATCGTCGGTACGTTGCATGTTCTCTCCTGTGTGGTTCAGATGTAAATATCAGATGTAAATGTCAAGGACTCAATGTTTTTTGCGTATCCGGTGTCAGTACCCGGCATTTAAAAAAATTCCGGCTAAAAAAAAACCGCCACATCTGGCGGTTTTTTGAATTCTGGTTCAGCTCTTTTTCTTTGTGCGCTTACCTTCTTCCGACCGCCTGTGGCTTGGAATAGCTAAAATAAAAAAAGAAAAAGAAGTGCGTGAATTTCATAAAAATTGGGTATCTGCGCTGAATCGATATATTTTATTCAGAAAAAACGGATAAAGTACAAGGTTCATATTGCATCAAATTTCAGCACTTGGCAAGCCCTGCAGATCAAGATTTCCTTTATTTTTTCCATAAGGCGGGTGGTTCCGGCGGAATATCTGCCTGCGGATACACATTGATCACCGGTTGTGACGGCTCTTTGAGTTTGATTTGCGGCGCATAGCGGGCAACCCAATTGCGCATTTCGCTCAGATTGGCAGCGATATCATTCCGGTTGGGCGCCAGTTTCACGGCCCGTTCCAGCAGATTCAGCGCTTTTTCATTTTCTCCCTGCGCGGCATACGCAACGGCCTGATTATTCAGCGCAGAAGCATCAAACGGATTGATTCTGGCTGCCTCGGCAAATTTTTTGCTGGCGGCACTCGTCTCCCCCTCGGACATCAGCACCCTGCCTTCACTCTGCAGATCCGCTGCCCCGGCCGCGCCAGAGCCCAGCATGCACAGCGTCAGCAGAAAATAAGGACATATTTTCATGACTTAATTTCCCGAATAATAAGGTTTTGGCGTGACAGGCGGGAATGATACCTGCCCGCGTCTCGGCTCAAACGTGTAACGCAGGTAAACCATGCCGGAAGCATCGGTAAAGTCACCTGAATTATCCGCAGAAAATTTGCCGCCGATCGAAAAATTCGGCGTCAGCAGATATTCCAGCACGCCGCCAATCTTGTATTGCAAGCCGGTATGGCTTTGCCCCGGGTAACTGGTCGGGATATTGATGGACGGATTCGCAGCGGCAAACAATTCCAGTTCTGCCTGATCGCTGCTCTGCAGCGGATAATACGGCGTCGCATCTTCGCGGAAATGCTGCACGCCGACCGATGCGCCAACCTGATAAGACAGCTTGCCGTAACGTCCGGCCACTTCCAGCGGCAGGTTCACTGCGGCATAAGATTGCGGGCTGAAATAGCCGCCATGACCGTAGGTGAAATAACGCAGGTTCTTTTTGAAGAACATGGAATTGAGTCCCAGTCCGGTCGTGACAATCATGTCTTTGGTGCGGTAAGCACGCCAGTAAACACCGGCACCGGCATCAACCGAGGTATTGCGGACGACGTTTTTACCGGTCAGCCCGTACACGCCGAATCCACCATAGATGCCGCCCTCGTCGCCATCATAAGAGGCGTCCAGGCGCAATCCGTTTTTGGTGACGCCGCCCCAGCTGAGTCCATACAGCGTATCTTTAGCGCCGGCATACGACAGATAACTGTCGGTCACCGAACGGCGCGCCAGTTCGGCGCTGAAACTGATGCCGTCTGTCTGGGTACTCCAGCGCAGCCCGCCGACCACGTTCTGAATCGGGAAATTCATGGGGCTGGAACCAGCGTCGAGTTTGAAACCTGCCAGTTCGTAGCTCAGGTTCAAGGCCACACCTTTGGCAACCTGATCCAGCGCAGCCACATCGGACAGGCCGCGTTCACGGGCGACTTGCGGGAGCGTGGTTTTTGCGTATTTGGCGCGTTCGTTAAGGATGGTATTACGTCCGAATTGTCCTGCCACGCTGGTGTCATTCAACTGCAGGGTGCCGGCATCAATCATCACCGGAATCACTTTGAGCCCGAACTGGCCCATGCCGAGAGTCGTGATATGCGCTTCAATCGGGGTTTCGATATCTTTTAGCTGCGATAAACCGCTTTGCCCGCTGCGCGCTCTGGCGGTGGCGCCAATGGTGACTTCGGAGCGGTTCAGCGCATTCAGATCATCAATTTCTTTCATCAGCGCCGCCTCTTCCGGACTGATGACCGGATTTGCGACGACATTGCCTGCTGTCTTTTTACCAATGGCTGTCGTTGCTGCCAGACTGCGGGTATCTGTCGCCAGCGTCACGCTCCCCTTTGCAGCAGGAGCTGCTGCCACCGCACTCAGTACCGGCGCCACCGTGCCGGCGCTGTAAGCAGCCCCGCCACCGGAAGTCGTCAGTACAGGGCGACTGGCCGGAGCCTGTGCCGGGGGAGGATTGACGCTATTGGTGATGCTCGCCGGTAATGATGGCACTACCGGTGCTGCGGATGACGGTGCCGGGACAGCAGTCACGACAGTATTGGCCGACGCACCGGAAGGCGCCGGGCTGACTGCCGGCTTGCTGATGCTGCCGGGTAATACCGGCAGCACATGCTGCGGCCCCAGCTGCGGCACTTCTTTGAGGGCCGGGGCAGGAATGCTGCGACTGGCAGGATCTGCCTTGCGGGCAGCAAACGGATTCACGCTGAAATCATTGACTGCATTGACCGGAGCCGGTGTTACGAGGCGCAGGCCGCTGGCACCCGCGCCTGCCAGCGGCCGCTGCGCCTGTTCCAGCGCCAGCGCTTTTTTGAAATACCCCAGTGCGGTACTGTTATGTCCCTGAGCCCGCGCCACATTTCCTGCGAGCGCAATGAAGCGCGGATTATCCGGCTGGAGACGCATCAGTTTGTCGAGGTAAGTCTGCGCACCGGCAAAATCCTTGATCTGCATCGCTGCGAAAGTCAGTCCCTGCAAGACCTCCGGATTATCCGGGTCCGTTTCCAGCACTTTGTTATACAGTTCGCGGGCGGCATCGGTATCACCGGCCGATGCGTAAATGCGGGCCAGCGCCAGCAACAGCAGGTTATCTTCCGGCGTTTCGATCAGCATTGGCTGAATGTAGGTATAGGCACGGGCATAGTCACCCGCCTCGCGGAAACGCTCGCAATAGCGCATCGCCAGCGCTTTCTGCAACTGCTTGAAGGATTTGATTTCGTCTTCTTCCAGCTTTGGCATGGCGGCAACCCGGCGCATGACTGCTTCCAGCTCGGCTTCCTGATTCATTTGCATCAGGATGCTGGCGTATTGCAGCAACAGACTGGCAGACGGCTGCCTGGTGTTCTGCACAGCCTGCCGGATCATGTTGAAACCGCGCTCGGTATCACCCAGTTTGATGTACAGCGCGGCGACGGTGCCGACAAATTCAGGATCGCTGCCAGCCGCTGCTTCAATGCTGTCCAGAATCGATCTGACCTGATCGCTCTGTCCTCGCCGGTTCAGAATATCAATCCGGTCCAGCTGCACCCGTATCCATAACTGCTTTTGCAGCGCATACATCTCCGGTTTGCGCGCGTTGGCCGGTACTCGTTCCAGTGTTGCCAGCCCCTCCCACCAAAGTTGCTGCATCTGGCTTAGCAAGGCACTGACGTACAAGGCTTCCGAATCCGGTTTTTCCACATTCGTCAGCGCATCAAGCAAAGCCTGCGCCTGCCCTGCCATGTTCTGCTTCAGATACAGTCTGGCCAGCGCCATTCTGAGCCAGGCATCTTCCGGCTTGATGAAAATCGCATCTTCCAGGCTACGCTGCGCTCCGGCGATATCGCCCGCGGCTTCCTGGGTTTTCGCTTTGGTAGCCAGCGCTTCGGCTTTCATATTCGCCAGAATCGCCAGATGGCGTGGCAGCATATACGGCTCCAGCGCCTCCATGTCCGGCAAGCGCTTTTGCAGCACGTAGATACCGATCAGGCCGTCAATCGCACGCAAATTGGTCTTATCTGCATTAAAAACCTTTTTATAATTTTCCTCTGCGCCCGCCATGTCATTATCGGCCTGCAGCGCTTCTGCCAGCTGTAAAATACCGGACGGCTCCTTGTCGTTCAACGCGATGGCCTGGCGCAGCAAACCAATGCCTTTCGGGCTGTCTGCGTCTTCAAATGCCGTTCTGGCTTCTTCAATCAGAGCCCAGTAATGCGCGCCCTCGAAAGCCTGCTTCCAGTTGGCTTTGCCTTTTGCGGGAGAAAGATCCATTGCCTTTTGCAACAGCTTGCGGGCTTCGACAAATTCCTCCTGCCGCATTTTGACCAGCCCCATGCCGCCATAGCCGACCGGATCTTTAGGATGGGATTTGATCAGCGCCTGAAATTCCTTTTCTGCTGCCGGAACATCATTACCGTCCAGTGCTTTGAAACCTGCCGTCTGCCCCTTGATCAAAGGATTTTCCGGTCTTGGCTTGGCAACTGTCTTTCTTTCTTCCTTCACGTCCTGATTCACAGGACGGTTCAGACTGGTTAATTTATCCTGGATAGTTTTGTCATCCGGATGTTTTTCCAGATAACGCTGAAAATACCGGATGTTGGCGGGCTGCGCGCCCATCCAGCTCAATGCCTGACGCCAGCCGTCATTGGCTTGTTTCGCGACTTCCTGACGCGAACTCAGACGCTCCAGTGCAGCGATACCCTCTGTCCGGCTTGCTTCGCGATAGGTCAGCGCCAGCGCATAAGCCAGTGCATAACGTGGATTATCCGGATTCTCTTTAGTGAGTTTTTCCAGGCCGCGCTTACCTTCTGCGTAGCCGGTCTTGGTACCGACCAGAACCTGATAATATTCAAACGCAGCATCGCTCCTGAGATTAGCAGGATCGACCGCCAGCCGGTAAGTCTGCGCGGCAGCCTCCGGATCGCCCTGCTGCGCCAGCCGCCGGGCGTCATCCAGCGGTGAGGCAGCGCCGCCGGGGCCGCGCCGTATTGCTTCCTCGACCGGCCTCGTCTGCGCTCCGCTGGCACGCAATTCGCGCAGCTTCGCCAGATGGACTTTCGCCATTTCGGTATTTCCGCTGCGCGCTTCGTAGATTCCCAACGCAATCAGTGCATCAATATTCGCTGGCGCCACTTTCAGGACTTTGCTCCAGGCATCGGCAGCGTTATCACTGCGGCCGCGCTGCTCCCAGAAATGCGCCTGGTCGATCAGTTTCTGCTCCAGAGGGGAATTGGCAAAAGCGGCGCCGCTCTCCGCAAACATCGCAAAAAGCGCCAGCACAACCGCTTTTTTCTTTAACTCCATTGCTATATCCCCTGTTGAACTCTGTAACGATATCTGTTTTACATGAGCAGTCCATATTCCGCAAAAACAATATTGTTTTGACGTGTGCCAGCTGCTGCGCAGCAGCCGGCGTTATCTGAACAGCTGCACGGCTACTGGTATTTATTCATGCCCTTCGCCGATTTGCAGGCGCTGGGCTGCTTTCCGCTTCAGGAAGCGGAATAACAAGGTTGCAGCGATCAGCGACGCCAGCATCAGAAATATAATCAGAATCACCGGACGGCTCGACAGATTCCATTTGATCGCAGTCCACAATGGCAGGCTGCCGGAATAATAGGTGTCGCCAATCAGTGCATTCAATACCTTATCTCCCTTCACCAGCACCAGATCGCCCTGATATTTACTGCGGATATCCGGCTTGATCAGACCATCGGTAATATCCAGCAACGCAGACGGCGTGCCGGCAGTCAGCACCACCACATTGCGGCTCGACGACAAGGGGGATTCAAATTGCATCATCACACCAAATGCATTACCGGTTGCCGCCAGCATCTCGCCGGAACGCCGCTCCATATTATCGAGGTCTTTACCTTCCCAGCGCGCAAGAAAACGCAGGAAGCCGGTTGGCAGCTGCAGACGGTTTCCTTTTTCGTTCATGACAAAGGGCATGTATTTTTCCCATGTCTGCAACAGTGGCTGATTACCGGCACTGGCGATCACGATCAGATCTTTATCGCTGAATTTTCCGGTATCACCGCCACGGATCACATTCAGATTCAATGCCGGATAACCTGTTGACTCGCCCATACGTCCCATCAGGTTCAGATAAGTACTGATTTCCTGATTATTGGCACGGTCCGGCATCACAATCGCGGTTTCAGAAAGATCAGCGTATTTGGTGAAGGGAAAACCGGAATTTGCGGTATATGCCAGGTTCGGATAGGTCGCGTAATGCGGAATCTGCGAAAAATCGATCGTGGAGTCAGGATCAATGGCGGAACGCACATTATCCAGATACACATCCTTACAGGCACCCTGCTTCGGATAATCGTAAAAGAAGTGGAATTGCAACTGGTTCTCGGCACCGATCCTGAAGGCCGGAATCTGAATTTCTTCCTGGGCAAAACGATGTTTGTCCTTGAAAAACTGCAGAACGGATTCCTTGATTTTATTTTTCTCAGCATCCATCCCCGACAAAGACAGTGCACGCACAAAACCGTCGTTGACGGAGATATTCAGCGTGGACTTGTCAAGCGTCGGGCGCGGCGTGTAACGGTAACGTAAATCCAGCGGAACGCTGTCGTGCTGCCAGGTAAATAAATCCGGCGCCATACGCATATTGATGCGGATCAGGTCGGGAGTCAGACCCTTGACCTGCAGGCTATCCATACTGACCAGCTCGCCCAGTTTTACAGGGCGGGATGTCGGTATCCAGTTCGGTGCGTCATACGATTTGCGGGCAGCTGGTTCCTTGAAATCGCGAATCAGGGCACTTGGTCCGGCAAACACGGTTTGTCCGAGCGTCAGCGCGGTAACGGCGATTTTCAATTCTGCCTGATCGCGCCCCAGTACCAGCAATAATTTAGTTTTTGGATTTTGAGGATTGTTAATCACCGTCAGGGTAGGACCATTAATAACTGGCAGCGAAATGCCGGCAGGCGCTTCCTTGCTGGTGGCAAAAACAATCGCATGCGTTTTGGGCAATTGGTCCGCCACAGGGAAACGGGCGCCGCGATAAGACGCCAGATGACCAAACCAGGAAGCGACAACACCGGCATTGCGCAACACATCCAGCGACGGAGATTGCGGCAGGACGAATGGCAGCTCCAGCAGTCTGGAATCACGGCGATCAAAGAAAGGCGCTGGCAATAATGACAGATCGTTAGCCAGATCAATCTGATTCACGGTCAGTTCAAGATAAGTCGTATCGCTGATCCGGGACCACAGGCTGGAATGGAACGGGTCTTCACAATCGCGGGTGTAATGGCCGATAAACCGGAAACTGAGCTGGTTGAAATCAGCAAAAAAACGTGGATCAATCGTATCGTCCCTGACAATGCCTTTCGTATTTTCTTTGGGCAAAGACACGACGCTTGCCAGCTCGTTGTTCACCAGCACCTTGATATGGGACAGCTCAGGAATCAGCGATGGCGAGTAAGCGATACCGTAATGAAGTTTGGCGGCAGTAATGATTTCATCGCTGCGAACGGTAAAAGGAAAAGACCGCTCCCCCTCGACACCGCGCAACTCGACGCTGCCGATCTGCCCCATCTGCTTCAGGCTGACGTTATAGGTTTTTTGTCCGGACGGATTGCTGTTCGCCGCTGCATCTGACTGCGACGGACTGATCACTTCCTCCGTCGCAGCTTCGGCTTTAGTCCGCTTCGATTTCGCCTGCACACTGTCATGCCCGGCCAGACTCAGCGCGGCAATCATTGCCAGTCCAAGCGTTGATTTCGCGGCACGCTTCCAAGGTAATTTGGCGATTATTTTTTTCACGGTATCAGCTTTGTTAGTTGTATTCATATGCCCGGCGTTTTTCTTCAAGTACTGCATTATTCCTGATCCAAATCGTGCAAACCCCCGCATGCTGTGGTGTGCAATTTCCTTCAACCCATTCAACGGATGATCGATACTGCGATCCTCCGACCACTTCAGCCAGACATCGGCACGTCCGATCGTGCAATTGATCAGGCTCATCTGCTGTTCCATATTCAGCTCACCGAACTGCATGCTCAGCAGGCGTTCCTTGGAAAACACCACCTTTGCCGGAAACGGGCATTCGCCATTCGTCCCATACAAAGAGATCATCACATCGTCACCCTTTGCCGCGGTAACGCCTTCCGGCACTCTCAATGACATGCCGCCCATGGAAAAATCTTCCGTTTCACAGACAATCGAATGGCCATTCGGCAAACGCAAAATGGCGCTCAGAGTTGCACGGACCCGGTGTGAACGGCGGACTTGCTTGGATTCCGTTGCCACGGCCAGCGTGGCCCCTAAAATAACGAGGTTGTACACCGTCCACAGCAAATTCAGAATCACGGTGTCCATTTCATAGGTGTTCCACCAGAGCGCCCGGCCGATGCCGATCAGGAAACCCAGTATATTCAGTCCCAGCATGACCAGATAAGGTTTTGAAATCACCCAGTCAAAGTGTTCCTGCTCAACCAGACCACCCTTGGCCGTCACGTTGAATTTACCGAGCTTGGGATTAATCAGCGCCACCAGTGTCGGGCGGAAAATATACCAGGCCAGCGTTGCCTCATACACTTCAGCCCAGAAAGAGTGCCGGTGTGCGCCCTGGATACGGGAGTTGGTCAGATTGGCATGCAGCAGATGCGGCAAGGAATAAGCCGCAATCGTCAGCGCCGATGCCTTGATGATATGCACTTCAAAGAACAGATAGGAAATGGGCGCCAGCAAAAAAACCATGCGCGGCAAGCCATAAAAGAAATGCAGCATCGCATTGCTGTAACACAGTCTCTGGCCAAAAGTGAGCCCTTTTCCGAGCAAGGGATTATCCACCCTGAAAATCTGCGCCATTCCCCGTGCCCAGCGGATACGCTGCCCCACATGGGCGGACAAGCTTTCCGTTGCCAGCCCGGCAGCCTGTGGCAACGCCAGATAAGCCGTGTTATAGCCGCGGCGCTGCATTTTCAGCGCGGTATGCGCGTCCTCAGTCACGGTTTCAACAGCGATGCCGCCAATCTCTTCCAGGCAATGTCTGCGCAAAATAGCACAGGATCCGCAAAAGAAAGTCGCATTCCATAAATCATTGCCATCCTGAATCAAGCCATAAAACAGTTCACCCTCATTCGGAACATTACGGAAAGTCTGCAGGTTTCGCTCAAACGGATCTGGCGATAAAAAATGGTGCGGCGTCTGGACCATGGCCAGTTTGGGATCTACCAGAAACCAGCCCATGGTGTATTGCAGGAATGAGCGGGTCGGCATGTGATCGCAATCAAAAATAGCGACGAATTCCCCCGATGTTCTCTTGAGCGCAGCGTTAATATTCCCGGCCTTGGCATGATTATTATCCGGCCGGGTAAAACACTGAACACCCACTTTTGCAGCAAACTCGGCAAATTCAGGGCGGCGTCCATCGTCCAGAATAATCACATTGAGCTTATCTTTGGGCCAGTCAATGCCCAGGGCTGCCATCACGGTCGGCGCGACGACGCTCAGGTCTTCGTTGTAGCTGGGTATAAACAGATCCACCACCGGCCAGGTGGACGTGTCGGCAGGGAGAATCACCGGCTTGCGTTTGAGCGGCCAGGCTGTCTGCAGATACCCCAGCAGCAACACCAGCCATGCGTAAATCTCCGCACCAATCAGCACCAGTGCGAAAAACAGGTCCAGCAGATTCTCGGTATCGATGGTGTAATTAATGCGCCAGTAAATATAGCGGCTGGTGGCACTGACGGAAAACATCACCATGATCAGTGAAATCAGTGTTCCGGTATATCGCCGCAAATACAAGGCAGTTAAAAATACGGCCGTGGAAAAAAAAGCCTGCAACGGCAAATCCAGCGGGATACTGATGGCAAACCAGTAAAAAAAAGCGGCAACGACCAGCGCAATGATGCGTGACAATGGCAAATTCCATCCAGACCATTTCACCAGCTGGCGACCAACCTCGTTGAGCCGGCCATATAAGTATCTGGAATTAAGTATGGAACGCATTAATCAATCAATCCGAAATTTTTCTGCAGCCACGTTGCAAGTTGCTGTATGTCATGCGTTGCCGAGCTGTGTTGAGCATAATAAGACACGGGAGCCTGGCAAGCCAGCGCTTCGCTGACAGCTTCATCCCGGTGTATGGCAGATGCGACAAACCGCTCTTTAAACGTCGCACGCAACATACCGTACACATCCCGGCATAATTGCTTAGAGGCATCCATTTGATTCAAGACGTAACAGCATCCCAGGAAATCGGTACGCTTTTTCGTGTAAAACTGCACCAGGGATTCAATCGCCGGCACGGTGGAATAAGACGCCGCATCAGGCCGCAACACGACCAGGCCGACATGCGCCACGCTCAACACCTGCTGTAAATAAATACTCGGTCCTGGCGGAGTATCAATCAGCACGATCTGCTCTTCCGGCAACGCCAGTTCCTGCAGACGGCTGCTGAGCCAGAGCAGATCATTCTTGATACGCTCTTCCAGGATACTGCGCTGTTCTTCGTCGATATTTCCATAAGGCAAAAAATCAACTCCATACTGACTGTGGCAAACCGCCCCGCGCCACCCGGTGCCGGCAAGATCATGATCAGACATCCCGGCAGGGTCTTCATAAGACATCCCGAAATGCAAGCGCAAAGCATTCTGCGGGTCCAGATCCAGCACCATCACCTTGCCGCCAAAGCGTACCAGTGATGCCGCTAAATTTGCCGTCACTGTTGTTTTTCCTACCCCGCCTTTCGGAGAAATAACAGCAACAATCCTCATGATTTAAAGATTTTTTTGAAGAATGAATTGACCGGTGAAGGCTCATCCCGCACAGGCTCCGGCTTGTTGGCCAGACGTTGAAACACCTCGCTGACGGAATGTTCTTTCGAATAGGCCGGTTCTGTCGATGTACTTTTACCGGCGCTATTGGTATGCGTGATTTCTGCTGTCTTGCTGAGTGCCTGAGCTATAAAAGACTGATTTTGACTGACTTCGCCACGACGTTGTGTGCCTGTGGCAGCGACTGCAACTTGTGGTTGGTCAGCACGAAGAATTTGATCTTCAGTTGTCTGCCGCTTCAGAAACACGGGTAATTCCCGGGTGTTTGCAACGGGAACAGGTGCGTTGCTCACCATCGCAACAGCAGGGTGCGCGGGATGTGATTCAGAAGCGCCGTTCAGGCTGGTATCTGCGTGAGAGAAGTGATCTGGCGTTGCATACACCCGCACATCGCGCAGCAAAGGCCAGCGTTGTCTGGCCTGCTCACTTTCGGTTTCACGGTTAATTTCCTGGTAGCCTGGCCCGGTATGTCCGAATTTCTGAAAAAGATTTTTTACATCATCATCCATGATTTTTCTCAACCGTTTCAGCGACGCGCAAAATAGTGGGATTCATCCTGCTGTTTTTTGAGTTCATATACAAACAGCTGACCGTCTTCCGCCGGTTCACCGCGCTGAGACAGGCGCAGCGACTGGTCCATGCCGAGTTGCTCAAAAATCTGCGCATAGATTCCTTCCAGCAATGCGGGGGACCAGGGCAATGCCTCTGCCCCAAAAGCAACTTTTAACGGAGAGGCATGATGTGCCACGATCAGGCTTTCGCGCTCTTCCATCATTTCTATCCATCCCCAGTTCATCTGAAACAAGATAGCGTTGATACCGTCTTCCAGCGCTTGCAGGCTGCTGCCATCCAGTGTCTGCCATTGCTTTGCCATGATCCGCCCGAGCTGATGCATCAGTGCCCGTAAATCCCGGGTCTCGCCTTTCGAAGCAAATTCTGCTGAAAAAGCAGCCAAAAATGCCTTCCATTGCGGCGGGCATTGCTGCGCTTCATAGTATTGCGCGTTATTTTTGAACATGCTGAAGACTTCCCTAAGTAACTGTACTGATATTTTGTCAGCGGGTATTTGTTACATAAACGGCTTGATTCGTTACAACTTTACCACTTGGGCTTATTTGCAGTCCAGCACTCAATCATAGACAAATGTCAACAATCTATACGCAAAATCAGGGATCGCAAGCGATCACCCCGTAGTGCACAGAACCGGAACAGTGAAGTTAATTAGCGAAACAAGCATTAATATTTCCACAAGGAAATTTTAACAATCTCACCTCTTTTTACTATTCACCTGAAATGCGGGTTTTATCATGGAAAATCCCCGTATCCGGCATGAACGGAGAAGAATGCAAGAAACAGACCATCAATGACTGAGGCTGACTTATGTGTCACTGCATGCAGCGACAGACCGAGCGCCCGAGAAATCCGGCAGATACAATTTTGCTACAAAACTTCTGGGTCTTTATTTTAATGGGTTGTGGATTCATTCAAACAGGTCACCCCAACAACACATAGCAGCTAAGCAGACCTTGAACCGCCTCAGCGTGACGGCGGAAGGCGGTGCGCAATCCAGTCGGCGATAGAGCGGATAGTCTGCGCAGCGGGATTTTCCGGGCGATACGAAAGTAACGGCCGTTCATGGGCCAGCGCTTCTTCCACTTCCGGATTTTCCTGGACCACATAAGGCACCATCCGCGCCCCGAGGCGATCAGCAATCAATGTCAGCACATCCTGCGCCAGCTGACGCTCTGCGGTCTGGTTAATGATATAGGCCGACCCGACTTGCCCGGACGGGCGGCTGCCGTAGGCAGCAATCAGCTCTTCCATTTCCGGCACGGTGGAATACGATGCGGCATCGGCCAGCAACACAACCAACAGGTAATCAGCAGCACGGATCGCCTGCTTCAGATAGACAGACGGCCCAGGTGGCGTATCCAGCAGCACCACCGTATTGTCCGGTAAGTTTGCGCTCAGTAATTTGTTATATAACCAGTCGTCCTGTCTTTCCAGGGCATTTTCAAACCGTAACCGCTGCGCTTCGCCGCCATGACCAAAAGGCACAAAATTCACCTGATAAGGGCTGGAATGCATGACACCCGCCAGCCTTGTCCGCGAACCGGTCAAGGCGCTGATTCCTTTACAATCATTCTGATCCAGCCCACCCAGATGCCATTGCATCGCATTTTGCGGATCGAGATCCACAATCAGCACGGGATAGCCGCGCTGGGCAATTCCCACCCCGAGATTGGCAGATAAGGTGGTTTTACCCACACCGCCTTTGGCGGAAACGACCGCGATTACAAACATGGGTAATTTTCCAGAATAAATTTTTTCATCAGATCAGGCAGTACCGCCCACTGTCAGGCTATCAATCCGCAAACTTGGTTGTCCGACGCCCACTGGCAGGCTCTGTCCTTCCTTGCCGCAGACACCGATACCGGCATCGAGTTGTAAATCGTTACCGATCATGGACACATGATTGAGCACCTCCGGGCCGTTGCCGATCAGTGTCGCACCTTTGACCGGATACGTCACTTTTCCGTTTTCAATCATGTATGCTTCACTGGCAGAAAAAACGAATTTCCCGTTCGTGATATCAACCTGCCCACCACCAAAATTCACTGCATACAAACCGTTCTTGACCGAAGCGAGAATTTCTTCCGGATCTTTGTCACCGGCCAGCATGTAAGTATTGGTCATGCGGGGCAACGGCAAATGCGCGAACGATTCGCGCCGGGCATTACCGGTTACCGCCATCTTCATCAGGCGGGCATTCATCGTATCCTGCATATAACCTTTCAGGATGCCGTCTTCAATCAGGGTATTGCACTGGGTCGGATTGCCCTCATCATCCATATTCAGCGAGCCACGGCGCTGCTTCATGGTGCCGTCATCCACCACCGTCACGCCTCTGGCGGCCACACGTTCACCGATACGACCGGAAAACGTGCTCGAACCTTTGCGGTTAAAGTCACCTTCCAGTCCGTGCCCGACCGCTTCGTGCAGTAAAACACCCGGCCAGCCCGGCCCCAGCACCACAGTCATCGGGCCTGCCGGCGCAGGACGAGCTTCGAGATTGACCAGCGCCGACTTCACGGCTTCTTCCGCATACTGCTCCAGCAATGCATCGGTGAAATAAGCATAATCGTAACGGCCGCCGCCACCGCTGGAACCCATTTCGCGCCGGCCATTCTGTTCAGCAATGACTGTCAGCGAGACCCGCACCAGAGGGCGGATATCAGCCGCAATCACACCGTCGCTGCGCGCGACCAGCACCACATCATATTCTCCTGCCAGTCCAGCCATCACCTGCACGATACGGGGATCTTTGGCCCGGGCGATTTTTTCTATGCGTTCCAGCAAGCGGACTTTCTGATTGGCGTCGAGTGAGTTCAAAGGATCATCCGGCAAATAGAGCTGATGTCCCTGAACATCGCGCATGGAGGATGCCACCTTGATTCTGCCTGCGCCCTGCGCAGCAATCGTTCTGGTAGCCATGGCGGCATCATTCAACGCTTTTTCAGAGATTTCGTCTGAGTAGGCAAATGCGGTTTTGTCCTTCGATACAGCACGCACCCCCACGCCCTGATCAATGGAAAAACTGCCGGTCTTGACGATGCCTTCCTCCAGGCTCCAGCCTTCGCTGCGGGTAAACTGAAAATACAAGTCTGCATAATCGACACGATGGGTCAGCATGGAGCCAAATACTTTCAACAACCGGTTCTCATCCAGACCAAACGGCGTCAATAAGATTTCTCTGGCGATGGCAAGATGATTCAGGGCGGGGTCAACGGGAAACATCATAAATTATTCACACAAAATGATTCAAGACTTGCATTGTAAAGCAACTTGGAAAACGCTGGCCGTCGATACGGAACACCCTGCAACCCGGGACATGATTCCTTACCATATCTGACGATGTTGAAGCGCCGGCAGGCTCTGCCGGATATTCCTGATCACGTCCGCATCGAGCTCACCGCTGACAAATCCCTCGCCCTCCGGCAATACCGCCAGCACCTTACCCCACGGGTCGATCAGCATGCTGTGTCCCCAGGTGCGGCGACCATTCTGATGCACCCCACCCTGACCGGAAGCCAGCACATAACACTGGTTTTCGATGGCTCTGGCACGCAGCAGAATCTCCCAGTGCGCCTGTCCGGTTGTATAGGTAAATGCTGCCGGAACGACGATCAGCGCACACGGCCCCATGGCGCGGTACAGCTCGGGAAAGCGCAGGTCGTAACAAATGGATAATCCGACTTGCCCCAGCTCCAGATCAAATGCGGCGACCTGATGGCCGGGGGTAATGGTGCGCGATTCCTCGTATGATTCTTCGTCTTTGGTAAAACCGAATAAATGCATTTTGTCGTAACGGGCGCAGACTGTGCCTTCCGGACTCCAGACCAGAGTGGTGTTCAATACTTTACCCGGCTCCGGCGACTGCAGGGGAATCGTACCGCCGATCAGCCAGACCTTCAGTGTTCGCGCCATCTCCGCCAGAAATGATTGCATGGGCCCCGTTCCGGCAGGCTCGGCAATATCAAGCTTGTCGGTGTCACGCAATCCCATTAATGGCCAGTATTCCGGCAACAACAATAATTGCGCACCGTCTGCTGCTGCCTCGGTCAGCAAGCGGCGGGCCGTGGCGATGTTGTGCTCCAGATCAGCACCGGAAATCATCTGGATCGCTGCAATTTTCATTCATCCCCCTTATTCATAGCCGGCTGCCCATGCGTGGCGGCAAGCTCTCCGCTGTCAAACCGTTCCAGCTTTTTGACCACCGGGTCCTTCCACGGACCGCTGATCAGATATTCGAAAGTAAATGCTTTCGCCAGCGGCTCGCGCAGAAACAGTTGCGCCAGAAAGGTTCCCAGTCCGATCACGGGATTGACCGCCAGTCCGTACACCACCGAAGCCGCACCGGCATTAATGACTGGAATCACCACCACGTGCAGTTGCTGCGATTCGCGCACAATATCGGCTTGCCCGCTCATCACGACGGTGGCATTCACGCCCCGCATCTTCAGATTATCCGTTTTTGCAATTCCCTGCTGAATCTGGGCCGTGCCAGTGATGGCATCAAAAGCAAACCCCTCTGAAAAAATATCCCTGAAATCGAGCGTCAGGCGACGTGGCAATGACTGCATGCTGAGCACGCCGAGTAATTTGGCGGCACCCGGATCGACTTTCAGAAATTGCCCTGCCGAGAGATCCAGTTTCACCTTGCCGTTCATGCTGGGAATATCCATCGCAAACGGCAATCCGGCCCAGCGGATATCGCCTTCCAGACGACCGTGGCCACCGCTCAGTACATGCGGAAAGCCAAACCGTTCCAGCAGCTGACCGCTATTGGCAATATCGAGCACATAATCAAGCCGGGTATTGCCATCGTCGTTGCGACTGCTCCATTTGCCGCTGGCGCGTAATTCGGCATCGGGATTTTTCAGCCAGACTTTGTTCAGCAGCCATTCACTGGCACCGGCATTCATCTGATTGCTGGCCTGCAGTTCCAGCCTTCCCAGCTTTTTATCCAGCAGTTCAAATTGCTCGGCAACGATATCGAGTCCGGGAATTTGCGTTCCGGCGTTTTTTCCTTCCAACAGGTCGCTGACTTCCGATGCGGCGGAATGCGGAATAATCAGTTTGCTGAGCCGCGCTGAAATATTGCCGGGACCGGGCCGCGCCGGATTATCAGTCCAGCTGAAGTGGCCGGATACCTGCCGGGCATCAATGTTGGCCTGCCAGGTATCGTTCAGATGTGAAACGCCGAGTACCACCTGATCCAGCTGCTTACCCAGAATGTGAAGTTGCCCGGTGCGCACCGCCATCACGCCGGCGTCGATGTATGGACGGATATCCAGACTGGCAGCACCGGTACTGCGGTTGTCGCCAGCCGGATTGTTGCCCGCCGACAAACCGGTCAGTGCCCGCCATTCATCGGCCTGCAGAACCGGCGTGTCGATATTCACGACCAGGCCGGCAGCCGGTTCGGGTGCCGCGGCATTCACGCCGATCCCACCGCGCACCACCTGCCAGCTGGCGGTTTTGTCAGCGGCTTTTTTCCGCCAGTAACGGGCATGCAGCAAGCTCCCCAGATTCACCCGCAGCTCGTCCTGCCAGACATTGCTGTCTGCAGAAGCCTGTGGCTGGATATCGATGCGCAACGGCAGCAATTCGGCACTGTTCTTTTTTAACGGCGCAGGAAAATTCAGCGCCAGTCCCTGCAAACCGGATTCAATCACGATTTCCGGCAATTGTTTTTTCACATTGATACTGGCGGTATACCTTGTCGTGCCGCTGACCCGGCCACTGAGCTGCTCGCGGTAAGCTGCCGGCAGGAACTGCGACAAACCTTCGCCTGTGGCGCTGCCGTCAAGCCGGATGCGGATACTGCTGTCTTTTTGCGACCCGCCGCTGATCACGACCGGGCCGCCCAGCGCATAGCCCTTCAGCGTTCCCAGATTCACGCCGCGCTCATTAAATTCCAGCCTGCCACTGGCAGCGCTGACCACAGGAATACCCGGCTGCAGCGCAACTTCATTGTTCATCAGTTGCAGCGCCCCCTGGACTTTGGCATCGATCAGGTGCTGCAAGGGTAATTGCAGTTTCAGACTCAGCGCGGCAGCA
Organism: Cognatundibacterium griseum; assembly: GCF_014284195.1. Taxonomy (GTDB): domain Bacteria; phylum Pseudomonadota; class Gammaproteobacteria; order Burkholderiales; family Burkholderiaceae_D; genus Undibacterium; species Undibacterium griseum. Next base: position 53,845 of record NZ_JACOGC010000002.1, on the reverse strand, counting down.
GAACCGGCTCTTGTTTCATCCAGAAAATGCCCCAGCCAGCCGCTGACCGGACTGGCTGCCACATACCCCAGCATGTTCTGCAGGCTGCCGCCGACATTGCCTTCAATATTCAGCACCGAGCCGCTGGTCAGCAGATCGGGAATCACTGCCTTCACCTTGCGCAATTCAACGCCCTGCGATTTCGCTGTATCGCCATGAATTTCCATGCGGGCGCGATCGAAAATAAAACTGCCCTTGATATCATCTATCACCGGCCAGAGCGTCGTTTTTCCGTTGTCGGATAACGCGCCGGCGGTGAAATCGAGTTTGCCGCCGCTGAGGTTGCCCTTCACCAGAAACTCACCTTTGCTGCGGGCATACGCATCGCTGGCAGAAAACGGAAAATAGGTCAGATCGCCTTTGACCCTGACACTGACATCATCGGCGCGGCCATCCAGAATCCCCCGGGTCAGCCAGTGCCGCAAATCTTCCTCGGCCACGGCCGGGATATAGCGATCCAGTTGTTTCAGATCAAAACCCTGAATATGCGCGCTCAGATCGACCTCTCCGGGCTGCGGCTGCGCTGACTGCCGCATCGGCAGCACATGCCTGCCACTCAGACTGGCATGCATACTACCTTGCACCATGTCCATTTTTGCGATCTGGAACAGCAGTTTGTCATCCTTGTCAAATTTCCAGCTGGCTTGCATCTGCAGCCGGTTGAACGGCATCAGTGGATCGACAAAATAGCTCGACAGCCGCAGCGACAGATCGCGTGAATCCAGCGCGAAATGCCCGCCCTGATCATTAGCATCAATCGTGCCGGACAGATTTTCAAATCCAGGAATGGCGGGCACCGCCGCCTTCGCCGGGCTGCGCGCCGTCTTAGGATGGGCCAGCTGCGCTGCCTGCGGCGCCATCGAGAGCTGGATAAATTCCCCCTTGACTTTATAGGCAGCGATTTCCGGGTAACTTCCCTGCCAGCTGGCGGAAAATTCCTTTAACTGACCTTTCGGCGCAAAGTCCGCCAGCATCTGGCGCTGGTCTGCCGGAAGCGGCAGGTGCTCGGCAAAATTGGCGAGCATCTCCAGATCAAGGAATTTGGCGTACAGCTCAACCCGCTCCGGCTGCCCATTGCTGCCGGGGGTAAAACTTTCCTTGATGGTGGTGGCGGGCATGCTCATGCCATCGCGGCCTTTCATGGAAAAATTTTCCAGCGCAATGGTGTGACCTGCCTTGCCGAAAATCGACGGCAGGTATTTTTTGCCAAGATCGATTTTTTCGCTGGCAATCACCCGCCCGCTGATTTCGCTCATGTCCAGTTCGGGCAGATCGCGCCCCAGTTTTCCCTGCACATCACTGAGTTTCAGATCTGCTGTAAGATCAGCCACCCGCCCGCGTTCCCAGCGCAGCCAGGAACGGACCGAGCCAAAACCGCGATGGATCAGGGCCGGGTAATCCACATACGCACTCAACTGATTCAGGTCCGTCTGATGCAGATCGACATACAGATCCCCGGCCCAGGTGCTGAAATCGGAAATTTTCCGGGTAAACGCCGGATGCAGCATATCCCCCCGGATATCCAGCGGCGCAGCCAGCCCCGCTGCCGGCGTGGCACGCAATGCAAAGCGATGATGCCGCCACTGATTCTGCAACAGCAGATTTACTTGCGTCAGCTGCAGCTCAGGCGCCTGACGGTATTGGTCTTTCCAGCGCAGCAGGCCATCGTGGATCACAATCTGATGCTGCTCCAGCACCCAGTCCAGTCCTTTGCCATCACCGCTTTGCCGGGAGTCGATCAAAAAACCGCCGATGTAAATCTGCCCGCCGGCATCCCTTTGCATATTCAGGACAGGTCGATTCAGCTCAATACGATTGAACCGCAGGTTGGCGACCATCAGCGACCACCAGGACAAGGTCGTCCGGATTTCCGGCAGAGCCAGCGCGGCCTGACCGTTCTGATCGTGCAGCACCACGTTTTCCAGCGCCAGCTGCGGATTCATTCCCTGCCAGGAAGCCTGCAATGCCTGAATGGTGACGACACGCCCAATGCTGCGGCTGACCAGTTGCTCCACCTGCGGCTTGTAATTGGCGACCTGGGGCAGCAGAACGTAGCGGGACACCAGAACCAGCGCGGCAAATAAAAAATACAACACCAGCGCCAGACGCAAGCACCAGCGCAGGCAGCCACCGCAGGCAAACCACAGGTGTGTGCCCGCCCGCTGCCATACCGGCGGGCAGGCGGCCTGTTCTGTGCTGCGAGGGGAAGATGCGTCTTCTGTCATGCTATCGGGGCACATCAGACAGCAACAATCCGGCGTCTGCCGTTGCTGAGTAAACCACTGCTTTCAACATACTCCCCTGTATTTTTTAAAATTTCAGCCAATTATCCGCACCAATGAAGGGCTGGCAAACATACTCCCCCGGAGTATATTTCACTCACCTTATCGTCCCGTCAGAAAACCCGACGTAAAATCCTGCTAGCAACGCCCATATGCCTTAGAATCAGTTTTCATCTTATTCTGCAGCTGCCGGCCTGCCCTGACATGACATCAACCACCGATATTCTTCTCACTTCCCGTTTTTTACAACGCTGGCTGCAAGCATCGGACGAACGCCAACCGGTGCTGGACACAATCTCTGAATTATCCTTGAGCCCGGCGATTTTTGCTCAGATTTTACAAAAAGAAATTTCCGGCGGCGCCAGTCTGAACAAAGCCATGCGCCGGCTGCGCAATCTGGTGATCTGCACCCTGATACGGCGCGATCTGTCCGGAGCGGCCAACTTGCATGAAGTGGTGACGACTATCAGCGAATTCGCCGACTTTGTCGTACAACAGCATCTGGCGGCGCTCGATGCCGAGTGTCAGGTACTGTACGGCATCCCGATCGGACAGGACAGCGGTACGGCACAGGAACTGGTCGTGCTGGGCATGGGTAAGCTGGGAGGTTATGAACTCAATGTTTCTTCCGATATCGACCTGATTTTCTGCTATGCCGAAGATGGTGAAACCCGCACCACCGATGACTCCCAGCGCAGTTTGTCAAACCATGAATATTTCAGCCGCCTTGGCAGGAAACTGATTGCGGCTATTTCTGAAATCACCGAAGACGGTTTCAGTTTCCGGGTCGATATGGCGCTGCGTCCGAACGGCGCATCCGGTCCGCTGGTCGCCAGCTTCGCGATGGTAGAAGAATATTTCCTGATTCAGGGGCGTGAATGGGAGCGCTACGCCTGGGTCAAGGCGCGCGCCATGACCGGCAAGGCAGATGAAATTACAGCGCTGGAAAAAATTATCCGGCCCTTCGTCTACCGGCGTTATCTCGATTACGGCGCGATCGACTCATTGCGCTCTATGCATGCGCAAATCCGGGCCGAAGTCGTGCGTCAGGAAACCCGTCATCCGGAACGCAGTAATAATGTCAAACTGGGACGCGGCGGCATCCGTGAAATCGAGTTTCTGGCGCAGGTATTCCAGCTGATCCGTGGCGGACGCGACTTGCAGCTGCGCGACCGCTCAACCCGCCATACGCTGGAAACCCTCGCCACCAAAGGCATCCTGGACAAACAGATCGTACAGGGGCTGCTGAATTCCTATACCTTTCTGCGCAATCTGGAACACCGCCTGCAATATCTGGACGATGCGCAGACCCACACTTTTCCGGCTGCGGCGGAAGATCAGCAGCGCATTGCAGTCATGATGCGCTATCAGACTGTGCAGCAATTGCTGAACGAACTGAGCCACCACCGCCAGTTTGTGGCCGAGCAGTTTGATGCCATTTTCAAGGAAAAATCCGGCTCTGCCGCCGATCAGACTTCCGGTTTGCTCAGCAATCATCTGGATGCCGCTGAAAATACTGATGCGCTGGCAGCGCAACTCAGCAGCGCCGGCTTCCAGGAAGCGCAGGATGCAGCCCGACGTCTGCTGGCAAGCTGGCAATCGCCGCGGATACAAGCCTTATCGGAAGGCAGCCGTAACAAGCTGGTCATGCTGCTGAATCAGGCCTCCGGACTGGTCGGCAAACTACCGGAAAATCAGCTGACCTGCTGGAATCGCCTGCTCGACTTTATGGAAACCATCGCACGCCGTTCCGCCTACCTGTCGCTGCTGACGGAATACCCGCATGCGCTGGCCAGGGTGATCCGGATGATGGAAGCCAGCGACTGGGCCGCCAAGTTTCTGACCCGCCACCCCATCCTGCTCGATGAATTGCTGGATGAATCCGTCCTGCATCAGCGCCCCGACTGGCGCCACTTCGAGCAGGAACTGCAGCGCCAGCTGCAACATCATCAGGGCGATACCGAAAGACAAATGGAGACACTGCGTGAAATGCATCATGCCATGCAATTCCGCTTACTGGCGCAGGATCTGGAGGGCGAGCTGACCGTGGAACACCTGGCAGATGGTCTGTCTCAGCTGGCGGATCTGATCGTTGCCGCCACCATCCAGGCAGCCTGGCAAACCATCGCCAGCCGCCACCGCGACATCCCCCGTTTTGCGGTCATTGCCTACGGAAAACTGGGTGGCAAAGAACTGGGTTACGCGTCCGATCTGGATGTCATTTTCCTCTACGACGACGAAGATCAGGAGGCGCCGGCCAATTACGCAAAACTGGCACAACGCTTCATCACCTGGATGACCAGCCATACGCCGGCAGGCATCCTGTTTGATATCGACATCGCACTGCGGCCTGACGGTGCAAGCGGTTTGCTGGTGTCGTCGGTTCAGTCTTTTTCCCGCTACCAGGAAAAATCTGCCTGGTTATGGGAACATCAGGCACTGACCCGGGCACGCTTCTGCGCAGGGGACAGCGCAATCGGCGCCGCGTTTGAAGCAATCCGCAGCGACGTATTATGCCAGCAGCGCGATCCGGCGACGCTGACGCAGGAAGTCATCAGCATGCGAAAAAAAATGCACGATGCGCATCTGAACCGCAGTGATTTATTCGATCTGAAACATGATGCCGGCGGCATGATTGACATTGAATTCATCGTGCAATACCTGGTGCTCAAATATGCGCATCGATACCCGCAGCTGACAGCCAATATCGGCAATATAGCCCTGCTTCAACGATGCGGCGAACTGCAACTGATCGATCCGGAACTGGCAGAAAAAACCGCGCGTGCTTACCGCTGGTTCCGCAAGCTGCAGCACGGTATCCGGCTGCAGGGGGCAGACCGTGCGCGGGTTGCCACCACCCGCGTGACCCACGAGGCCGGAGCAACCCGGCAATTATGGGCCAGTCTGTTTCCATCTGGATGACATGCAGGCGCACCAACGGTAATCAAAACCGCTCAACAGCTACCGTCGTTTTCACCATGAGTCATGGCAGCACAAGGATGCGCCAAAACAAAAAGCCGGATTTCATGATCCGGCTTTTTTTGCGAAGACGAAATCACTTCCCCGCGCAACAGACTGATAATGACGCTTAAATTTGCGGTGGCGCTTTCGCCGTTGCTGTCATCGTTGTTTCCAGCCACTTCTTGATACGACCGGCATCGGCCAGCCGCGAATATTTGCCTTTGGAATCCAGAAATACCATGACAATCGCACGCCCCTCGATCATCGCCTGCATCACCAGACAACGACCCGCCTCAGTAATGTAACCCGTTTTCTGCAACCCGATTTCCCAGGCAGGATTCGAAACCAGTTTATTCGATGTTCCATATTCCAGCTGATGGCCGCCCGGATTGACCGTATAGCGGGAATCCGTCGAATACTCACGAATCACAGGATGCTGATAAGCCGCATTCACCAGCCGCACCAGGTCTTTGGCGCTGGCGCGGTTCTGGCTGGACAATCCGCTGGAATCAACGTAATGCGTTTCCGTCATACCGAGCTGTTTGGCCTTGGCATTCATGGCGTTGACAAACGCTGGCAAGCCGCCCGGATAATTACGGCCAAGCGCAGAGGCGGCCCGGTTTTCGGAACTCATCAGCGCAATATGCAGCATATCGGCACGCGACAATTTGGCACCGATTTTCAGACGCGAACCTGTACCTTTTTCTTTGTCAATATCATCCGTAGTGACCTCAATCAGTTCATTCATGTCCTGATTGGCTTCCACCACCACCAGACTGGTCATCAGCTTGGTAATCGATGCAATCGGTAAAGAAACATCCGGATTTTTTTCGAATAAAACTTTTGAACTGGCCTGATCCACCACATACGCCACGTTGGACTGCAGCGCGAGAGGATCATGCGTATGTTTTAAGCCAACGGTATCCCCGACACTGGCTTTTTCGACCACGATCGGCGCGACAGCGGCAATCGCTGCACCGGCAACCAGCCGGCGTTTACCATTCACCGTCACATAATGTCTGGCAGGCTTGGCTGCCACATGCGTCACGTGTTTATGGACGATACGTTTTTTATGTTGTGCCGGCTGACTGTCCGTTGCGTGCGCCAATACGGGCAACAGTCCGATCAGAGAAACAATGAGAGCCTGGCGGGCCTGATGGGCAAATTTCACTGTCTACAACTCCTCAAATAAAATGTGCCAAAAAATTTAGTGCAGTGTAGCAAATTTATGAAATATCGCAAGCGAATTAAAGACTTAGCGCAATGTATTGAAGTCCCGGTTCACCTTAAAAACTGTACGAAAGTCGCGAGGTCATCGCGCTCCGTCACCAGACTGTTTTCAATTTTCGACATATCTGCATAACCCAGCGCCATCCCGCAAACCAGCATTTCATTTTCTGGCAACATCAGTTCGTCGCGAATAATCTGGTGATATTGGGTAAATGCTGCCTGAGGACAAGTATCGAGCCCTCTGGCCTTTGCCGCCAGCATAATATTCTGCAAGAACATTCCGTAATCCAGCCAGGAACCCTGTTCCATGACACGATCAATCGTAAAAATCAGACCGACAGGCGCATCAAAAAACGCATAGTTACGGCCATGCTGGGCATGCATGCCTTGCTTATTGTCCCGTCCCAGCCCGAGCAGGGAATATAAATCCCATCCGACCTTGCGCCGCCTTTCCAGATAAGGCGTGACCCACTTTACCGGATAGTAGTTGTATTCCTCGCGGTGACCATTCTCAGCAAGAGGCAGATGGTGTGCCTGCAAAATGCACTCAGATAATTTTTTCAGACGCTCGCCTTGCAACACATACACCTTCCAGGGCTGTGTGTTGCTACCCGAAGGCGCGCGTGATGCGACCGTCAGGATGGAGCGGATATCGTCAGTATCGATTTCCGTTTTTAAAAACGCCCGGATTGAGCGACGTCCGGTAATAATCTGATCAACGCATTGCTGAGCCGGTGTTTCTATCATGCTGCCTCTCTCTGTATAGATTCCAATATTTGACGTAATGCAGAAGGTATCGGGACCGGGCGACGGTTGCTGCGATCAACATACACATGAACGAAATGCCCCTGCGCTGAAGCGATGTCTTCATTTTCCTTAAAGATACCCACCTCATAACGGACGCTGGAGTTTCCCAGCTTGCTCACCGCAACTCCGGCAACCACCTTTTCAGGGAATGCGACCGATGAAAAATAATTACACTGCGTTTCGATCACCAGCCCGATCACTTCACTTTTCTCCACATCCAGCACCTGGTTGCTGATCAAAAACTGATTCACGATGGTGTCAAACCAACTGTAATAGACCACGTTATTCACGTGTCCATATGCGTCGTTATCCATCCAGCGGGTCGTGATGTCGTGAAAATAGCCAAATTCACACCGTTTTTTTGCCTGTATTTTCATCGGAATATGTGGATCAGGTACCACAGAGAGAAAATCAAACTAAAAGTCTAACATAAGCGATTCAATTCATTCAGTGGTCATAAATCTGACCGACAATGGATGTCGGAGAAATTTACATTTCTTCAAGTAAATTCATAAAAATTAAATTTCACTGATGACACAGGTAAATGCGTCAAAATAAATTGCAACGCACAATCAATGATTGATTTAGTCTTACAAATCAATATAATAGAAATGACGCATCGCACAAATTTAATGTAAAACATTTACTTTTAATTATTGGATAAACCAGCTTCATCTTTGCTTACTTCCTCTTTTTAGGAGATTGCTATGTTTTCCGTACCAGAACAATTTTCGGCCGCTACTAAAGCTAATTTTGATGCACAACTCGCTCTGTTTTCATCTCTGAGCGGCAAAGCATTTGAGGGTGTTGAGAAATTAATCGAGCTGAACCTGAATGCAGTCAAAAGCTCGCTGGAAGAATCTGCAGCACACACCAAACAGTTGCTGGCAGCCAAAGACCCACAGGAATTCTTCACATTGAGCAGCGCCCAGACACAGCCTAATGCGGAAAAATTCCTCGCATACAGCCGTCACCTGGGAGCCATTGCTTCCGAAGCACAGGCTGAAATCACCCATGCCGCAGAAGCGCAGATTCTGGAGAATAACCGTAAAATCCAGTCCCTGTTCGACGAAGTATCTAAAAATGCACCTGCCGGCACAGAGCAAATCGTGTCTTTTTTCAAGACAGCGATGAACAACGCCAACAGCGGCTACGAGCAATTAAGCAAGACCACCAAACAGGCGGTTGAAGCTATCGAAGCAAACATGAACAACACAGTCAATCAACTGACGCAAGCGACAACCAAAGCTGCTCCACGCGCAGCAGCCAAGAAGTAATTCTGGCGGCGTAATGCCTGGCAAATCACTCATGAAGTGTCCGGACCAGGCAGCAGAACATAATAAAAAAGCCCCGATCCGGGGCTTTTTTATTGGCTGAACATTTATTAAAAAATACCGAAGCAAATAAAGCGTCAGGCTTCGCCCAGATATGCTGCCTGGACTTTGGGATCATTCAGCATATCACTGGCCAAACCGCTCATGGTGATCGCACCGGATTCCATGACATAGCCCCGATGCGCTGCCTGCAATGCCAGTTTCGCATTTTGCTCAACCAGCAGAATCGTCACACCTTGCGCAGAAACATTCCGCACCACTTCAAAGATTTTTTCCACCATGATGGGTGACAAACCCATGGATGGCTCATCGAGCAACAACAGGTTGGGATGGCTCATCAAAGCACGCGCCATCGCCAGCATCTGCTGCTCGCCTCCGGAAAGTGTGCCCGCCAGCTGCGCAGAACGCTCTTTCAGACGGGGAAATACCGAATACCACTTATCGATATCCGCATCAACCCCGCCTTTATCGTTACGGGTGTAGGCGCCCATCATCAGATTCTCGTGAATCGTCATGCGGGTAAACACGCCACGACCTTCCGGTACCATCGCCAGATGGCGTGTCACCAGTTCAAAAGAATTGCTCCCGCGAATAGAGCTTCCCATATACAGAATGTCGCCTTCCACCTTACAGCTTGGCAACGTTCCGGTAACTGCCTTCAAGGTGGTGGTTTTACCAGCGCCATTGGCACCAATGAGAGTAATCAGCTCACCTTTGTTGACTTCCAGATCAATGCCTTTAACTGCCTTGATACCGCCATACGCAACCTTCAGGTTACTGATTTTCAATACGTTCTCAGCCATTAGTGGCCCCCTCCCAAGTATGCTTCAATGACTGCCGGATTTTTCTGGATATCTGCCGGCTGACCTTCTGCAATCGGTTTGCCGTAATCAAGCACGGTGATGCGGTCACACAAGCCCATCATCAGTTTTACATCGTGTTCAATCAGAAGGACTGTTTTTCCCTCAGCCTTGATTTTGACAAGTAACTCCCTCAGCGCCAGTTTTTCAGTCGCATTCATCCCTGCCGCCGGCTCATCCAGCGCCAGCAATTTCGGATCCGTGGCCAGCGCACGTGCAATTTCCAGACGACGCTGATCGCCGTACGACAGGTATTTGGAAGTACGGTCAGCAAACTGACCAATACCGACAAAGTCCAGCAGCTCCTGCGCACGGCTGCGGATTTCCGCTTCTTCCTTGCGTGCGGCTGCATTTCTGGTCACCGCCCCCCAGACACCCTGGTGGGTACGGATATGCCGGCCAACCATGACATTTTCCAACGCGGTCATTTCTCCGAACAAGCGGATGTTCTGGAAAGTACGTGCAATCCCTGCCTTGGCGACCTCGTGCGGCGCAGAAGGAGAATATGGCTTGCCATCGAGTTCAAAAGATCCGGTATCCGGCTGATATAAACCGGTGATGACGTTAAAGAACGTGGTTTTTCCAGCGCCATTTGGGCCAATCAGACCATAAATCTGGCCTTTTTTAATATCAATTCCTACATTCGACAGTGCCTGCAAGCCACCAAAACGCTTATTGGCACCCTCGATTTTCAACATTGTCTGTTCACTCATGTCTGTTTTCCTCAGGCTGCGGCATCGTTGGTTTTGGTGATTCGGTCTTCATGCTTTGGCGCTGGCCACAAACCGGCCGGACGATTCAACATGACGACCACCATGGTCAGACCGTACAGCAACTGACGCAGAACTTCCGCCTCAATCCAGATTTTGCCAAACATCAGCATCTGAACCGGCTCCACGACATGGCGCAAAACTTCCGGAAGAGCCGCCAGCAAAATAGCGCCCAGCACAACCCCGGGAATATGCCCGATACCGCCCAGCACAACCATTGCCAGAATCACGATGGATTCCATCAGGGAGAATGACTCCGGTGAAACGAAACCCTGAAACGAGCCAAACATGGCACCGGAAACGCCTCCGAAAGAAGCCCCCATAGAGAATGCAAGCAGCTTGATATTCCGTGTATTGATGCCCATCGCTTTGGCTGCGATTTCGTCTTCACGGATAGCAACCCATGCCCGCCCCAGACGTGAATGCTGCAACCGGGTGGAAACAAAAATAATCAGGATGCACAATGCCAGGAACAAGAAATAATAGGCATTGACCGATGGCATGCTGAAACCGCCGATATGCACCACACCCGACTCACCGGCCAGTGAAACTCCCATGACGCTCACAGGGTCGATCATGTTAATTCCCTGAGGACCGTTCGTGATATTCACCGGAGAGTTCATGTTGTTCATGAAAATACGGATAATTTCACCGAAGCCCAGTGTCACGATTGCCAGGTAATCCCCGCGCAGCTTCAGCGTCGGCGCACCGAGCAGAGCACCAAACATTCCGGCAATGGCTGCCGCAAATGGAATGATAATCCAGACAGACAGGTGAATACCTTTCTGTGCGATTTCAGGACCGAAAGCAGTGACCAGAAAATTCCCGACGGTCGGGTAATTATCCACAAACGACTCGAGGATCGTGGCGAACTGAGGAGACCCGAAAATACCCGCCAGATAAGCACCTACTGCGTAGAACGCGATATATCCCAGATCAAGCAGACCGGCAAATCCGACCACAATATTGAGCCCCAGCGCCAGCATGATATACAGCAGCGCGAAATCAATAATACGGACCCAGGAATTACCGAAATTAGCAGCAACAAATGGAAACAGCACCAGCACAATACCAAGCACAGCAAAACTGGCATAGGCTTTTTGAGGATTGGCTTTTACATCAAATATCGTTGACATGGCTTTTCTCCTTAAGCACGATCAGCCACACGCTCACCCATGATGCCGGATGGACGCAATGTCAGCACAATAATCAATACGATGAAAGCGAAAATATCCTGATACTGACTGCCCAGAATGCCGCCAGTCAGATCGCCGATATAACCGGCACCCAGACTTTCAATCAGCCCGAGCAAAATCCCGCCTACCATCGCACCATAGATGTTGCCGATTCCCCCAAGCACCGCGGCGGAAAACGCCTTCAGACCCGGAACAAAGCCCATCGCAAACTGCGCAGAGGAATAATTAGCCGCCCACATGACGCCGGCAATCGCCGCCAGCGCGGCACCAATTGCAAATGTAGCCACAATGACTTTATTGGAGTCAACACCCATCAGCCCTGCAACGCGCGGATTTTCAGCCGTCGCACGCATCGCTCTTCCCATCTTGGTTTTTTCGACCAGTAAAACCAGACCAATCATGGCGGCAGTAGCCAACACCAGCAGCAATATCTGAATCTGGGAAATCACCGCTCCGCCGATTTGAACCGGAACCGTTGGCATCACAGAAGGGAAAGGAATCGGGCTCCGGCCCCAGATCATCATCGCAAACGTCTGCACCAGGATAGACACACCGATCGCAGTGATTAATGGTGCCAGACGTGGAGCATTTCTTAAGCGGCGGTAAGCAATCCGCTCAATCAGAATGTTCACGATAATACAGACTGGAATCGCTCCCAGAATAGCAATCAGCAGCATGGCGATACCCGGCAGTCCCGGTGCCACGACCTGCAATAACTTGATGATACTCAGCCCGACCATGGCGCCAACCATCAGCACATCGCCATGGGCAAAGTTAATCAGATTCAGCACACCATAAACCATGGTGTAGCCCAATGCGACCAGTGCATACATACTGCCCAACACCAGCCCATTGATAATTTGTTGGATAAAGGTATCCATATTTGCATCTCTCTATATAAACGAATCGAAATTTATGCTGACCGGCTCAATATACCGGTTAAACATCGGAACATGTCAGCAAAAATCATTCCTGATAACAAAAACGGCACCCTGATGTCTGGGCGCCGCTCACGTTGTCGTCATCTGCTATCCGAAAAGGCGTGTCATCATATCGAGAGTGACAATATTGCGTGTCATACACATCTTCAGTTCTCCTCTGCAACTTTTGGTAAAAGTTTTTCTAATATTGTGACTTCTTTTAGTTCGCCATTGAAGTGGGCGGGATTATACCGATGCATTTAATCGAGTCCGTGGTAAAAAAACCACCCGGTGCTACGTATTTTCCACAAAGCCACTTCGATTGCTTCCCTCTTTGCCCTGTCATGCCGCAGAGCAAAGGAGTTGCGCAATCTTAATCACGAATCCACAAAATAAAATATCGAAAACTTGGGAAAATGCAGTTTTTTAATACTTGTTCACCTTCCTGCCTGCTTGTGTGTATGCGGCATGAAACGATCAGATCAGTCGCTGTTCAGTCCTTTCGGCATGGGAAAAGTCACATGCTCCTCCACGCCTTCCAGCGTACGTACGCTTTTTGCACCATATTCACGCAATCGCGCCACGACCTCTGCGACCAACACTTCCGGTGCAGAAGCACCTGCCGTAACGCCGATACGTACCGCATCATTCAGCCAGGCCGCATCAATCTGGGTCGCGTTATCAATCATAAAGGCGGGAACACCGATTTTTCTGGCCAGTTCATGCAAGCGATTTGAATTAGAACTGTTCGGGCTACCAATCACCAGCACCAGATCGACCTGGGGCGCCATGAATTTGACGGCCTCCTGGCGATTGGTGGTGGCATAGCAGATATCACCTTTTTTAGGTTCACTGATCAGGGGGAAACGTTGTTTCAAAGCAGCGATAATTTCGGCCGTATCATCCACAGACAACGTGGTCTGGGACACGTAGGCTAACAAATCGGGATTTTTCACCTGCAGCTTTGCCACATCGGCGATCGTTTCGACCAAGTGCATACCCTCTTCCGTCTGTCCCATGGTTCCCTCGACTTCAGGATGTCCGGCGTGACCGATCATGATGATTTCACGACCTTCATGGCGCATTTTCACGACTTCAACATGGACTTTGGAAACCAGGGGACAAGTTGCATCAAAAATCCGGACGCCACGTTGTTCAGCTTCCTTACGCACCGCCTGAGACACACCATGCGCAGAGAAAATCAAAGTATTACCGGGAGGTACGTCTTCCAGATTTTCAATGAAAACGGCACCTTTCTCCCTGAGGTCATTCACGACATACGCGTTATGCACGATCTCGTGCCGGACGTAGATTGGCGCACCAAATTTTTGCAGCGCTTTTTCAACAATCTCAATGGCCCGGTCAACTCCGGCGCAAAACCCTCTGGGCTGCGCCAATACAATTTCCTTATCCATCACTTACAGAATTCCTATGATTTTGGTTTCAAACAACAACGTTTGTCCTGCCAGCGGATGATTAAAATCAAACACATATCCCTGTGCATCCATTTCACGCAAAATACCGGCGAAACGGCCACCTGAAGGCGCGGTAAAATCGACCAGATCACCGATCACATATTGCTCACCGAATGCAGAGTTTTCTTTCAGCGTTTCGGCGGACACTCTCTGGATCAGTTCCGGATTACGCTCGCCGAACGCTTTTTCAGGGGGGAGCTCCTGCGTGGAATGCGTCCCCTCCGCCAGCCCCAATAATGCACTTTCCAGTTCGGGAGCCAATTGCCCGCCCCCCATTTGCAAAGTTGCAGGACTATCATTAAAAGTACTGATAATATCCTCACCATCCAAGGTGGCAAGGCGATAATGCAATGTCAGGTAAGCATTCGGGGTAACGACGGGTATAGCTGGAGTAGTCATGATGGATGGCTGAAAAATAGCAGGTTAACAGTATGTATTGTAAGCCAGCTTTAACACTTCGACGTGATCCTCCTCAGAGACAGACTGGAGCAATATGGCAATTACGGACTGGCCGGAAGATCAGCGGCCACGGGAAAGACTGATTAAATCAGGCGCATCAGCATTATCCGACGCAGAATTACTGGCGGTTTTTCTGCGCACCGGCGTGGCCGGAAAAAGTGCAGTCGAGCTGGGACGCGACATGCTCCAGCACTTCGGCTCGCTATCCCGCATGTTCTCCGCCAGCCGGACAGAGTTCTGCGCCATACATGGCCTGGGAAGTGCCAAATATGCCCAGTTGCAGGCAGTTTCCGAACTGGCCAGAAGAGCGATTGCAGAAGAATTACAGAATGGAACCACCTTATCCTCCCCGCAGGCTGTCAGGCATTACCTCCAATTACTGATTGGAAATAAAGGACATGAAATCTTCGTCGCCTTGTTTCTGGATGTCAAAAACAGGCTGATCGCATCGGAAGAATTATTTCGCGGCAGCTTGAATCATGCCAGCGTCTACCCCAGAGAAGTGGTGAAATCTGCTTTAAAGCATAATGCCGCTGCGATCATATTCGCGCACAATCATCCATCCGGCACACCGGAACCCAGCCAGGCAGATATCGAACTGACCCGGGTACTAAAACAGGCACTGGCATTGATTGACGTACGGGTTCTGGATCACTTCATCATTGCAAACCCGCATGTTTATTCACTTGCAGAGCATGACCTGGTATAAAAATTTAAATTGTTAAATTTAAATTTTAAATAAGACACAATTGTTTTTCACAAGTCGTTGATAATTCAAAGAATTTTGTTTATACTCTCTTTTTTTCCAATTTCGGAAACTATTAAGGAGTTAATCATGGCACGTGTCTGCCAAGTGACTGGGAAAGGGCCAATGGTTGGCAACAACGTTTCCCACGCTAACAACAAAACCAAACGCCGCTTTTTGCCTAACCTGCAAAACCGTCGCTTTTTCGTAGAATCAGAAAACCGCTGGGTTTCTCTGCGTTTGTCTAACGCTGGTCTGCGCGTCATTGACAAAGTCGGCATCGATGCCGTTTTGGCTGACCTGCGCGCTCGCGGCGAAAAAGTTTAAGCTAAACTATTGTTAGGAAAATATCATGGCTAAATCTGGTCGCGACAAAATCAAGCTGGAATCCACTGCCGGCACTGGTCACTTCTACACAACCTCCAAAAACAAGCGCACGATGCCTGAAAAAATGGAGATCATGAAGTTTGATCCTAAAGCACGTAAGCATGTGATCTACAAAGAAACAAAAATCAAGTAATCCGATTTTTCTTTGGACATAAAAAAAGCCTCGTTCTGCGAGGCTTTTTTTTATTTTATTCAAATTGTATTGATCGAGAATTTCCCCGGAAATTCTCACTTATTTACATCTTGTGCGAAGTATCATTTCCGCAGACGGCACTATTCATAAAAAAACGGTGCAGTTGCACCGTTTTTTTATTGTGACCGATACCGCAATCAGGCATAAGTCCGCAGACGGCGGGAAAAATCATGCAGCGCCTGGATGCCCGATGCTTCTGCCCGCAAACACCAGTCCTGCAGCTGATGCACCAACTGCTCACGGCTGACGGTAGAGCGCTCCCAGATCAATCCCAGCTCCACCCGCATGTCGTGCATAGTCTTTAAGACCGTGCTGTGCGCCAGCACTTCAGACAACTGCTGCTGCTGTGGCGCCTCCAGTTTGTTCGGCTCACGCTGCAGGAGTTTTTTGGTGAGCTTTAAATGCGCCGCCCCAAACTGAGCTTTTTCACGCAGCACTGCGACTTCATGACGCCAGGTACGACGTAAAGATTTTGTATATTTTGCCATGACATCGTAACGATGCGTGATCACCGCCTGCAAAGTATCCATATCAATCACCGCTTTGCTCTCTGCAAATTTCGGTTCCGGTGCCAGCTTTTTGACTTTTGCCCAACCGACTATTTCCATAATGCGGATATACAACCAGCCGATATCAAACTCATACCATTTGGAGGACAGCTTGGCCGATGTGCCAAATGTATGGTGATTATTATGTAATTCTTCGCCGCCGATCAGGATGCCAATCGGGAAAATGTTGGTAGAGGCGTCAACACAGTCGTAGTTACGATAGCCCCAATAGTGACCGATGCCATTGATGATGCCCGCTGCGGTCACCGGAATCCAGATCATCTGGATTGCCCAGACTGTGATACCAATAACGCCGAACAACAAAAAATCAACTATAAACATCAGCAAAATACCTGCCCAGCTGAAACGGGTATACAGATTGCGCTCAATCCAGTCGTCCGGTGTTCCGTGTCCATATTTCTGCATGGTTTCCAGGTTTCTGGATTCCGCACGATAGAGCTCAGCACCTTCCAACAACACCTTTTTGATGCCGCGTGTCTGCGGGCTGTGTGGGTCTTCTTCTGTTTCGCATTTTGCATGATGCTTGCGATGGATGGATGCCCACTCCTTGGTTACCTGACCTGTAGTCAGCCATAACCATAAACGGAAAAAATGGCTGGGGATTGCATGCAGCTCCAGAGCGCGGTGCGCCTGACAGCGATGCAGGAAAATCGTCACGCTGGCAATCGTGATATGTGTCACGACCATTGTAAAAATAAATACCTGCCATCCACTGGCGCGAGTAAAGCCATTAGACAAAAAATCAATTACAGTTTCAACAAATGTGCTCAAAATAACATGTACTCCATTGTTAATGTTCGCTTCGTAACTTATATCGCAAAGTTAACTGTCTCAGAACAGATAAAGATATGGGGACGCATTGTACGCGTTTTTGACTTTACTTCCTCAATTTATCTGCAATTTCCTGCATCACCGTCATCAGGTACAGACTGACTCGGTACACTGGCAGGCGCTCCGGCAAAAGTGACGACTCTCTGCGGGAAAGGCAGATCAATGTGGTGCATCTGTAATGCGCTCCACAACGCACGGTTCACAGCAGACAAAACATTGGTACGGCCATTTTCGGGATCCGCAATCCAGAATCCGATCCGTAATTCCAGCCCGTCCGCCCCGAATTTCATCAGATAAGCAGCAGGTGCCGGCTCCTGCGCCACCCTGGGTACACTGGCGACAGTCGATTCAAGGACGGGCAACAATGCTCCCAGGTCAGTACGGTAAGACACCGTCACATCTGTTGACATTGCCACGCTGCGGTTGGTCAGTGAGTAATTCTGTACCGGTGAAGAGACCAGCACTTCATTCGGAATAACCGACTCGGCGCCATCCAGCCCCTGTAAGACAGTATAGCGGGTATTTATCTGGGTAACTTTGCCGTTGAATTTATCGACTGTAATCAAATCGCCGATAGACATACTTCTGTCGAGCAAAATAATAAAGCCGGACACATAACTGCTGGCAATTTTCTGCAAACCGAATCCAAGCCCCACGCCCAATGCGCCGCCAAAAACAGACAATACCGTGAGATCAATACCCACGATGGTGAGGCTGATCAATAAGGCCAGCAGAATCAGTAAAGCACGGCCAACCCTCGAAAGCACCACTTTCAGCGACATGTGTGTCGTAGGCAATTGCATCAGGCGGGTTTCGAGCGCAGCGCTGGCCCACAATGCAATCACCATGGTCAGTGCCACGGAGATACAGGCCTGCAGGATGCTCAGTACCGTAATTTTATTTTTACCGACTGGCAACACCACGCTGTCTAACGCGTCCAGCAAATCCGGCCACAGGCCCGTGAAATGCAAAACAACACCCAGCCAGACCAGTCCGGCAAACAGTTTTTCAAATAACGCCAGAAATTTCCCGATGTCGCCATCCCGCGCAAAAGTCCGGCGCACCACATAAAATCCAAACCGGATCAGTGCAAGCGAGCCAATGATGGGGAACAGCAGCATCAGCAAATGCGTATGCTGCCAGCGTCCCAGCATCCACTTGCCGATCATCAGGAACAGGACGCTCAGCGCGGGCTGCAACACCCGGCCAAAACTTTCTGCCCCAAGCCGGACAACCGAAGAATCAGGCTCACTCCGGGCAAAAATCTGACGCAGAAATCTGGCGAACAACCATGCCAGGCAAAGGCACAATGCAACCGTACCGACCTGCCATAAAAATTGCGGCTCCCGAAAATCAAGAGCCAGATCAGACAACAAGTTGGCGAGTAATGAACTATTCATGGAAAGTCGTTACATGAAACAGAAAAGATCAGCGCTTGCGGCAATCCGGAACGCTGATCCTGCATGACGGTATTACTTCTGGCGTTCCAGCACCGCAGCAAAAAAACCATCGGTCTGATGAATATGCGGATACAGTTTCAGATAGTCTCCCATCTCCAGCTGGATTTTCTGCTCTTCCAGAACACGGGAAACCGGTACCAGAGAGAATTCAGGATGCGCATTCAAAAACGCCTCAACGATTCCTTCATTTTCCTCATCTAGAATACTGCAGGTGGCATACACCAGGCGTCCGCCCGGCTTTACCATGCGCGAGGCGCTGTCGAGAATGGAACTCTGTTTCTGGTTCAGCTCAGCAACCCCTTCCGGAGTCTGGCGCCATTTCACATCGGGATTACGACGCAATGTCCCCAGGCCACTGCAAGGAGCATCCACCAGAACCCGGTCCAGCTTGGCAGCCAGACGCTTGATTTTGGCGTCTTTTTCATGCGCAATGACGACCGGATGCACATTGGATAAACCGCTGCGCGCCAGTCTCGGCTTCAGCTTTGCCAGCCGTTTTTCCGACACATCAAATGCATACAGCCGGCCGGTGTTACGCATGATGGCGCCCAGTGCAAGGGTCTTGCCGCCTGCGCCGGCACAAAAATCAGCCACCATTTCACCACGACGCGCACCGACCAGTTGCGAAAGTAACTGACTGCCTTCATCCTGTACTTCGATCGTCCCATCTTTAAACAAAGGCAAATTCTGTATCGATGGCTTTTTCCGGACACGCAAACCAGTACTGGCATAGGGTGTCGGTTCAGTGATGATCGGTGCTTCAGCCAATGTCTGGGCGACCGTATCGCGGTCACTCTTGAGCGAATTTACCCGCAGATCAAGCGCTGCCGGCATATTCATGGATTCTGCCAGCGTCAGCGCCCCGGCTTCGCCAAACTGGGTGCAGAGTTTTGTCCATAGCCACTCCGGAAGATTCGCTTTCATCAGCAAGGGCAAATGAGAGCGGTCAATCTGCATAACTCTGGTCAGCCATGCGGTTTCGTCTTCACTTAATCCGCCGAGTGAGTCAACACCCACGGCGTCTGCCAGTCCCAGCAAAGTCAGTCTGCGCATGGCAGAACCAGACCCGGATTCGGCAAAGCTGGTGTAGACCAACTTGTTTCTCAATAAGCCATAGATCGCTTCTGCGATCACACCACGCTCACGGGAGCCAAGCCGGGGGTGTTCCCGGAAATAGCGGGACAATGTGCCATCTGCTGGTCCGGTAAAACGTAAAATTTCACGCAAAACTTCTTCTGCATGACCAATGATGGCGGGAGGTAATCTCATTCTGCTTCCTTCAATTCCTGACAGGTCAAATCTGACCCTGGTGATTAGCGCATATTGGCGGATGCTGGCTCGCTGATGTGGACCGTATTGCCAATAATGCTGATTTTATTTTCCACAAACTGGCGTACAGCTTGCGGATATAAGCGATGTTCCTGTTCCAGCACCCGGTGCGCCAGGCTGTCTTCGGTATCCCCCGAAAAAACCGGAACCACGGCCTGCGCGACAATCGGGCCGTGGTCAAGTTCGGCGGTCACAAAATGCACTGTCGCCCCGTGCACCTTGACCCCTGCCTCCAGCGCCTGACGGTGCGTTGCCAGACCGACAAAACTGGGCAGCAGCGAGGGGTGAATGTTCAGCATCCTTCCTGCATAATGCGCCACGAATCCAGGTGTCAGAATCCGCATGAAACCGGCCAGCACGACCAAGTCCGGGGAATACTGGTCAATCTGCTCAAGTAATGCCTGATCAAATGCGCTCCGTTCCGTATATTCCTTACTGGGAACCACGGCAGTTGGTATGCCCCGGTTCGCCGCATAGACAAGGCCGCTGGCGTCGGCTTTATTGCTGATAATCGCGGCAATCTGTGCTGGCCATTGTTCCGCCTGGCAGGCCTCGACGATGGCCTGCATGTTACTGCCGCGGCCAGAAATGAGGATAACGATCTTTTTCATGGCGGCATTGTAACGCTGTAAGGCAGGAAGCCCCAAATAAAAGTGCCGGTGGTCAGCACCGGCATACAGGAAACGGTACTGGCCGGAATTTATTCAAATGAATAAAAAACTCTGAAGGCAACTTTCTTTTCTGCCCAGAAATCTGCTGCGTCACGGAATACATCCAGCAAGGTTTCGCGTGCTTCCTTGTCAAATTTAGGTGTATTGGGCAATTGTTCCAGAACAATCACGAAACCGGGTTGCGGACCTGCTTTGTAGATCATATCGGTCAGGCAGTCGGATAATGCATCGAAATTTTTTCCGAAATATTTTGGGAAACCGAAAGAAGCGGCTATCTTGCCCAATACCTGTTGTTTAGTGCTTGCTTCGAGACAGTACGCATACAAAAAATGCTGCCCGAGATGCGCAGCTTCTGATTGCAAATCCAGAACACGGAAAGCCCGGATTGACTGCACCACATTCGGCGCAACCGTTTCCAGCAAACCCGGCTCTTTCTCTTCCTCAGTCGATGAGATCATAATTATTCTTTGATACGACGAAAACTTTCGTAGTGGTCATCTGTGTAATAGTATTCACCCGAACTCTCCGGCACGCCGCCAGCAATAATGCGGCGAGGGCCGCGGTTACGGGCACGCGGTGTCTTAACAGTATATTCGTGATAATACCCACGCTTTTGCTTAGGAAGCCTGGACTCATAATTGCCAAAAACGACACCATCTTTTTCATAGGGAAAAGGACCGCCGTGCTTGATGAGTACTAACGTGGTTTGCGCTTCCTGCGGAAGCTCGTTAACGGGGACAATTCCGATATTATCTTTTGCAAATGCCATCGAAGCAAGCAATGTAATCATCAGAAACATTGCCCACTGCCGTATAAATTGCGTATTTTTCATTGATTTAAATGAATTTCAATAGATTTTAAGAACAGAGATTAGCCTTTTGGCAGCATCAGGGCAATATGTCAAATTGACCTCGATGCCGATTTTCAGATATGTACCTCTTGGCGGTTAAAAAATTGCAACACATCTTTCTCCCGCTGTCGCGTATCACTGCGTCCCAGAGCGATCAACTCCCTGGTATAACTCGATTCAAATAAAAGATAAGAAGCCAGCGCAGACCCTCTGACCTCCGTTGCGCCAATACCGCCCAGCATGGTCCGGACGGGTAAGGGCAGACTCTGTATATGACGGCTGGCAATTTCATCCAATCGTTCTGAGGGGGCGATCACCAATAGCTCCACCGGTCGTAACGGTGTTTTTTCCAATAAAGGAGGTGGCAACATCGATAAAGTTTTGTTGATGCGGGTCAGCCGTTCAATATCGACAGCGAGGCTGTCGAGAAAAATACTGGACAAGGCATGTCCGGCAATCTGCGCCAGACTCGGGTAGCGGGCAGCTTCACGACTGACTACTGGCGGCTCGGTAAGACGCCCGGCGCCGATGATCAGCACTTTGCGCGCACCAAGATGAATAGCCGGTGAGATCGGCGCCAACTGACGCATAGAACCATCGCCGCAATACTCCAGCTGCCCGCCCCAATTCAGCGGCACTGCTGGAAACACAAACGGAATCGCGGCCGATGCCATCAGATGTGGCACGGTGATATAGTCGCGCTGCGCCAGTCTCTGGCTTCGGATCCAGGGTTCAATCTGCGCCAGCGTCTGATAAAACGTCAGATGCTGACCCGTCGTATAGGACGAAGCCGTGACCGCCAGTGCACGCAAGTGTCCGGCACGCAATGCCGTGTCCAGCCGCTGAAAATCCAGCATTCTGTTCAGCAAGGCTTCCAGCGGCGAACAGTCCAGCAGAGAATTAGGAGGAGCCTTGCGCCATTTGTTCAATAACCAGCCAAATGACCACAAAGTCAGCCAGCGTGCGCCGCTGCGCATTACTCCGAGAGAGTCAGCACGATAAACCTGCGCTGCCTGAAAATTTTCCCAGATATGCAGTACCGCTGAGGTGGCTTCGGCAAAATTATCCGCCCGGCATGCCAGCGCAACGGCATTAATGGCACCAGCCGATGTTCCGCAAATGATGCCAAACGGATTCTCTTGCGCCGGCCAGCCATTCTGTCTGAGTATCCGTGCAATCTCATCAATGACGCCGACCTGATAAGCGGCACGCGCTCCGCCACCGGTCAGTATCAGCCCTGTTCCCGCATGATCACGCATTGGAATCCAAAAAAATAAGGCAAATCGAAATTTGCCTTAGTGTATTAGCCTGTTACCGGCTTGTCATGTTGCAGCACTGCTCAATAGTGCCCGCAGACTGCAAAAACAACAATCCACAGTCAATTCTGCTGCACTTATTTTGGCTGCATGCGGATAGCGCCATCCAGCCGGATTGTTTCGCCGTTCATCATGACGTTTTCGATGATGGTTTTAGACAAATGGGCATATTCTTCCGGTTTACCCAGGCGCGGCGGGAACGGTACCATTTTACCCAGGGCATCCTGCACTTCCTGCGGCATGCCAAGCAGCATCGGCGTTTCAAAAATGCCCGGCGCAATCGTCATTACGCGGATGCCGCTGCGGGACAGGTCGCGCGCCATCGGCAAAGTGAGGCCAACCACCGCTGCCTTGGAAGACGCATACGCAGCCTGCCCGATCTGCCCGTCATAAGCGGCGACAGAGGCTGTATTGATAATAACGCCGCGCTCTCCCTGCGCATTTGCTTCCGTTTTTGCCATGGCATCAGCAGCCAGACGGCACATATTGAAAGTCCCGACCAGATTGATGTTGACCACACGCTGAAACACGTCCAGTGGATGCGGGCCGTCTTTACCGACCGTTTTGACCGCAGGCGCCACACCAGCGCAATTGATCAGGCCACGGACGGTACCAAGTGCCGTTGCCGCTTCGACCACGGCTTTACCGTCAGCCTCAGAAGTCACATCGCACTTTACAAACTGACCACCCAGCTCTTTTGCCAGCGCCTCACCTGCTTCAACCTGCACATCTGCCAGCACGACTTTACCGCCGTTCGCTGCCAGCATTTTTGCGGTCGCGGCTCCCAAGCCTGAAGCACCGCCAGTAATAATAAATACGCCGTTCTGGATTTGCATATTGTTTCTTCCCGTGTTTGGTTAATGTTTGTCTGACAATAAGAAGTTTGAAAAAACCACAGATAAAGCACCTGGCTGTACAGCGCAATCAGATATCGGTCTGCTCAACCGCCAATTCAGCCAATTCCATCATTCTGACTCAAATTAACGTTAACGTAAACGTCACTTTAAAACACGACTCAATCCCAAAATTTCAGATACAAAAAAAAATGACCATTCGCTGAACGGTCATTTTTTCAAAGATTACCGGAAACAGCGGACTACTTGGCACCTGCCGCACTTGCCGCCGATGCTGTTGCAGGTGCAGCTGGCTGACTAACCGCTGCGCCAGCTGCCGGCTCAGGCACAGAGTGAATGATAGGTGCAGCCTGCATGACCGGACCGTTGTCACCATGAGCAGTCACACTTGCCGCCGGCAGCAGGGGGACCAGCAGCAGTGCCACGATATTAATGATTTTAATCAGAGGATTCACAGCCGGACCAGCCGTGTCTTTATACGGATCACCCACGGTATCCCCCGTGACAGCCGCTTTATGGGCGTCTGATCCTTTGCCGCCATAATGCCCGTCCTCGATGTATTTCTTGGCATTATCCCAGGCACCGCCACCAGTGGTCATTGATATCGCAACAAATAAACCCGTCACAATTGTTCCCATCAGCAAACCGCCCAATGCTGCCGATCCCAGCAACAAACCGACCAGCACCGGAACAATCACAGGCAACAATGACGGCAGAATCATTTCGCGGATCGCTGAACTGGTCAGCATATCAACCGCTTTATCGTATTCCGGTTTGCCGCTGCCATCCATGATGCCTTTGATTTCTTTAAACTGCCGGCGCACTTCAATCACCACGGCTCCGGCAGCCCGTCCCACCGCTTCCATTGCCATGGCGCCAAACAGGTAAGGAATCAGGCCACCGATAAACAGACCGACGATCACCTTCGGGTCCGACAGGCTGAAAACGGTCGATTGCCCGACGGATTCGAGCGCATGCGTGTAATCGGCAAATAAAACCAGCGATGCAAGACCCGCAGAGCCGATCGCATAGCCTTTGGTGACGGCTTTTGTCGTATTGCCGACCGCATCCAGCGGATCAGTAATTGCGCGCACGGAAGCCGGCATCTCGGACATTTCAGCGATGCCGCCCGCATTGTCGGTGATCGGGCCATAAGCATCCAACGCCACCACAATGCCGGCCATGGACAACATGGCCGTGGCAGCAATCGCAATGCCATACAGACCTGCCAGGGAAAATGAAATCAGGATCGCTGCGCAAACGGCCAGCACCGGCCATGCAGTCGATTTCATCGACACACCCAGACCTGCAATGATGTTTGTTCCGTGGCCCGTTGTAGACGCCTCCGCAACATGACGAACCGGCTTGAAATCGGTGCCGGTGTAATACTCCGTGATATACACCATCAGGCCAGTGAGAACGATACCGACCACGGTTGCGCCGAGCATTTTCCAGCGCATCGCATCATCCTGCCACACCATCCAGGTCACGACGGCAAAACCAATCAGGGATAAGCCAGCCGCCCACCACAAACCGGTGTACAGCGCAGACATGATTTTCTTGCCAGGTTTTGCCTTGACTGCCGAGCAACCAACAATCGAAGCAAGGATGGACACCGCGCCGAGCAGCAGGGGATACATAATTGCTTCCGTCACTGCTCCGGTCACCACCAATGCACCGAGCAGCATGGTGGCAATCAGCGTCACCACATACGTTTCAAACAAATCAGCCGCCATCCCGGCGCAGTCGCCGACATTGTCGCCCACGTTGTCAGCAATCACCGCCGGATTGCGCGGATCGTCTTCGGGAATTCCGGCTTCCACTTTACCGACCAGATCGGCGCCGACGTCCGCACCTTTGGTAAAAATACCGCCACCGAGACGGGCAAAAATTGAAATCAGGGAAGCGCCAAACGCGAGTCCGATGAGCGGCTTGATCACATCATGCTGGCTGATTGTCAGCCCCATGCCGTGCGGTGCGGAAGTGATCAGCACTGCATAAAAAATGGCCACCCCCAGCAACCCGAGCCCGACCACCAGCATCCCGGTAATTGCGCCGCCGCGAAAAGCTACATCCAGCGCCTCATTCATGCCCTTGGTGGCAGCCTGCGCGGTACGGACATTGGCCCGGACCGAGACATTCATGCCGATGAAACCACAGGCTCCGGACAGCACGGCACCGATCAGAAATCCGCTCGCCGTGGTCATGCCAAGACCGGGCATGACAGCGATCACCACAAACAAAATCACACCGACCAACGCAATGGTCCGGTACTGCCGCGCCAGATAAGCCGCCGCGCCCTGCTGTATCGCCGCAGCAATTTCCTGCATGCGCGGATTACCTGCATCCTGCCGTAAGATCCAGTTACGTGATATCAGGCCATAGACGACCGCAATAACGCCACAGGCGATGACAAACCAGAGACTCGCTACCATGTTGACTCCTCCATTATTATTACCGGCTCACCTTATGAGTAAGTCCGGTCTGATGACGACAAACGACAAAGCACAGCAAGAACATTGTTTGCAATAACCACCAGAACTCATCTCCACCCTGCTGATGCGATGAATTCTGCATACATGCCATTTACATGCAATTCAGATACTGCTGAAACCTGTACACCTTATTCGCAATCTGATCATCCCTGAGCTGCAGGAGTCCTGATTCTTAACGGATAACGAAATAAAAAAAGCGGACATCAGTCCGCTTTTTTTATTCGCTCAATGCAGCAAATGCATTATCGCGTATTGCCTCCACGGCACCGACACCGGCAATCTTGCGATATTTCGGCGCTCCCGGCTGGCCTGATTTCGCCCAGTTTCCGTAGTAACCAACCAGCACCTCGGTTTGCTCATGGTAAACAGCGAGTCGTTTTTTGACGGTTTCTTCCTGGTCGTCATCGCGCTGAATCAGTTCCTCACCGGTAATATCATCTTTACCAGCCGTTTTTGGCGGATTGTATTTCACATGATAGGTGCGGCCAGAAGCAGGATGAACGCGTCGCCCGCTCATGCGATCAATGATCGCCTCGTCCGGCACGTCGATCTCCAGCACATAGTCAATCGTCACGCCTGCTTCCTTCATGGCATCCGCCTGAGGAATGGTCCGTGGAAAACCATCGAACAAATAACCGTTTGCACAATCAGCTTGTTTCAGACGGTCCTTGACCAGGCCAATAATGATGTCATCGGAAACCAGTCCGCCGGCATCCATGACTTTTTTCGCTTCCAGACCCAGCGGTGTTCCTGCCTTGACCGCGGCACGCAGCATATCGCCGGTGGAAATTTGAGGAATATTGAATTTTTCTTTGATGTAATTCGCTTGAGTGCCCTTGCCGGCACCTGGTGCTCCCAACAAAATAAGACGCATTTTAGTTCCTAAGACGAGTTTGAATTTATTTGTGTGCCGGCACCGTGGTGCAGGCAGAATCTTTCCAGCCTGTTTGGGTGCATGACTACGCGGAATTGTTTTTCTTCTGGTAGTAATAACACAGTTTCTTTTCACGAAACTTACCACAAATTTCTTTATTCCTGACGCTTTGGCATCAATTCGTGGCTAAGTTCGTTAATTTTTTAGCGCATTTGCTGAAAAATCCGGCGCACTCTCAGCAGATCTTCCGGTGTATCGACGCCAGGCGCAGGTGCCGTTGCCGTCACATGCACGGCAATCGGGTAGCCATGCCACAACACGCGAAGTTGCTCCAGCGCTTCAATCTGCTCCAGCGGCGACACGGGTAACTGCGGATACATCTGCAGGAAATCGTTACGGTAGGCATACAGACCGATATGGCGCAAAGGCTGGTATCCGGCAGGCAACTGATCCCGCTGCTGCGCAAAGGCATCCCGGTGCCAGGGAATCGTGGCACGGGAAAAATACAGTGCGCGCTGCATCTTATCCAGCACCACTTTCACCACGTTCGGATTAAACACATCAGGCGCCTCATGCAACGGATGCGCGGCAGTTGCCATCGGCGTGGCGGCATTGATCAGTGCTGCAGTGGCGGCGATCAGGTCAGGGTCAATCAGCGGTTCATCGCCCTGTACATTCACAATCACGGCATCTGCCGGCAGCTCCATGCGGGCAGCCACTTCTGCAATCCGGTCTGTGCCGGACGGATGATCCGTGCGGGTCAGGCAAACCGGGATACCAAAGGCTTCACACGCAGCCACAATGTCGGCATGATCCGTTGCGACCATGACTTCCCTTGCGCCCGATGCCAGCGCACGCTCTGCTGTGCGCACCACCATGGGTTTTCCTTCCAGATCAGCGAGCGGTTTATCGGGCAGGCGGCTCGATGCCAGACGGGCAGGAATAATCGCAACAAAACTCATACTGTGATCCGGTGTGTCGGTATTTGAACGTATTTTCAGCGGGCTTCAATTTCTTCTGCGGTCAGCGCGCGCGCCTGATCTGCCCACATGATCGGGATATCATCCCGGACCGGGAAAGCCAGCTTGTCGCCATAACAGATCAGCTCCTGTGCATTTTTGTTATAAACCAGTGGGCCTTTGCACAAAGGGCAAACCAAAATATCAAGCAGACGTGCGTCCATGCTTTTTCTCCGCAATCATAGGTAATAAATCAGCCGCAAAACCAGGATCAAGCTGCGCCTCAACAGGCACTACCCAGATCCGGGCATCCGTTTGCAAAGCTGGAATCTGGCGACATTTTACTGCATCCTTTTCAGTGATCAGAATGCAATCCGCATTGCGCCCGGCAAAAATACCGCTGTGAAAATGCTGATGATCTGCCAGCGGCATTTCTTCACACTGTAAGCCGGCTGCTTTCAACATCATGAAAAAACGCTGCGGATTGCCGATCCCGGCGGCGGCAATCACCCGGGTATTTGTCATCTCAGATAAAGCCTGATGCCGTTGCGGTTGCATCAGCTGATAAGCATCCTGCGCAATCAGCTGCATCCGCACGGCTGCTGCCGGTACGCCCGGAATCTGCGTCAGAGCAATCTGTTCCGGCGCATTCACCACCGTGAAATCACGCCGCCGTGTCAAGGGCTCGCGCAAAGGGCCGGCGGGTAGCATCCAGCCATTTCCCGCACCACGCTGGTCAAACAGCATGATTTCAATATCCCGTGCCAGAAAATAATGCTGCAAACCATCATCGGCAATCAACACATCGGTATCCGGAAAAGCCTGCAGCAATGCCCGGGCTGCGGCTACCCTGCCCCGGCCAACGGCAACCGGCACAGAAGTACGCTGCGCAATCAATACCGGCTCGTCACCGGCTACCGCAGCATCCGCATGCGCATCAAGCAGCGACACATTATCAGCGGCTGCACCATATCCGCGGGAAACCACGCCGGGATGCCACCCTGCCTTCTGCAACTGCTGCACCAGCCAGATCACCAGCGGCGTTTTACCGGTTCCCCCGATATAAATATTGCCAACCACGATGACCGGCACCGGCAAGCGGGTCTGCGCCTTGTAGCCCATGACAAACAATCCGAAGCGGAATGCCACGATCCACTGAAACAACAAAGACAAGGGGCGCAGCAAATATGCCAGCAGGCCCCGTTTCTGCCATGCCCGTAGCAAGCTGTTTTCCAGCCAGATGCGCATTGTCAGCCATCCTTAAAAAAACCGGGGAGCGTATCCTCCCCGATGTTGATCATCACACTTTCACCATGCCGGTATCTGCCGGGAACAGACCAAGGCGAAGACCATGACCATGGTGCAGATCACGACGGCGTCATCGCGCCTCGCCTGCAAAGACAGTTTCTGGCTTATCTGGAACGGTTCGCAGCCTGTGCTGCAAAAGTGACTTTGGCCAGCCCGGCAATGCGCGCCGCCTCCAGCACATCAATCACCGACTGGTGCGTGGCAGCACGGTCTGCGTTGATGATGATGACGGGGTCCGGCTGACCGCCGCCGTTAGCGCCATTCATGGCACTGACCGTGCGCCGCAGGTCATCCGCCAGAGTCGCGGTATCCAGAAACGAGACCGCCTGGTTGTTGATCTTATACCGCCCCTGCGCATCAATACCGATCTCGATCTGATTCGGTTTTTCCTGCGCTTTTTCAGCATCTGCCGTCGGCAGCGTGATCTGCAGTTCGGTGAACCGGCTGTAGGTCGTGGTCACCATCAGGAAAATCAGGATCACCAGCAATACGTCAATGAACGGAATCAGGTTGATTTCCGGCTCTTCCCTGCTCTGACCTTTACGAAAATTCATGGGAGTTACTTTCTGGCGCCGTGTACAACATCCACAAATTTAACTGCCTTCTGCTCCATATCGACCACCAGACTGTCAACCAGCGCCCGGAAATGGCGGTAAGCCACCAGCGTCGGCATCGCAATCAGCAGGCCGAATCCGGTGTTGTACAGCGCCACCGAGATACCGTGCGCCAATTGCGCCGGATTTGCGCCACTGGCAGTCTGGGAACCAAAAATCTCAATCATGCCGACCACCGTGCCAAACAGCCCCATCAGAGGTGCGAGCGAAGCAATCGTTCCGAGCGTCGTCAGAAAGCGCTCCAGCTCATGCGCCACAGCGGCACCCGCCTCTTCAATCGATTCCTTCATGACTTCGCGCGGTGCCGCAGCATTGCGCAAGCCAGCGGCCAGCACCTGCCCCAGCGGGGAATTGCCAGCCAGCTGATCGATCACTTCCGGCTTGACCTTGCCAGACTGATAAACGCGGATCACCTCATCAAGTAAGGTGGCGGGCAAGATTTTATTTCTGCGCAGAGAAAAACTGCGCTCAATAATCAGTGTCAGGGCAATGACAGAAGCAATCAGCAACAGATAAATGGGCCAGCCGGCAGCCTGAATGATGGCGAACAAAGCGCACTCCTTATAGGTTCAGAAATCTAACCCCGCAATGTAGCGCTTTGCAGGCATACCGGCAAGAGCATGGCGCAGAAAATGTGTTTCTTTCAGCATTCATCCCCGTTTTACACAAAATCTGTGCGCAAGCTTGTGGATAAACCAATGAATGCCTTCCAAGTCTTTGAAATCATAGGTTTTTTATGATTCGCTGAAGAATTAGGCAATGATTTTCATTGCAAAAAACATATTTCAAAACAAAATGTAGCTCGCTTCTTTTACACACTTTGTGTGGACAAACGTGTGAACAAATGCAGAAAAATTCATTAAGTCACTGATTTCAAAAACAATTACTCTTGTGCAAACAAAATAGGCAACAAGCCGTTTTGCCGTGTTTTTGCTGAAAATCCGGGCAGCTCCGTTTCCTGCCTGAATAAGTCCCTGATTCTGCACATTTTATGTGGACAAGTATGTGTAAAATTCCTAGAAAAAATCTCAAGTATTTGATTTATATTGATAAAAATTTTTCGCTTAAAAAATAAGCATACTTGCAATCCGTTCACAAAACACCTTAAATTCGTCCCGGAAAACCGCCAATTCCGGTCCGGCAGGCGGATCTGGCATGTTTTTGCACATTTTTTGTGGACAAGTGTGTGATAAGCAAATGAAAATCATCTTAAATCATTGATTTTAAATAAAAATTTATCGCCGCCTGTTTTTTAGGCGCGCCATCCAAAAGACAGCAAAACCGGCTGCCCGATGATCTGAAGAAATTTTCTTGTGGATTTCAGGGACATTCTGCACATTTTTTGTGGACAACATTGTGCAAAAGAAAAAGAAATAACGGTAAGTGATTGATTTCATTCACAATTCAGATTGTGCTCAAAAAATCATCAGAAAAAACATGCGAGACATCAGACATGCCTGCCAGCCCGGTAAAAAAAGATACTCACAGCTTATGCACCTTTTCTGTGGATAAGTTTGTGCACAAGCACTGTATCACTGAGTAACGCCCTTGATTTGTAAGGAAATTTTCATATTGCACAAGTAACTTGCAAATGCTTTTATAATGAAAATCAACGACTTACTGAAAAAATTTGCATTTCCCGGGCAGGAATATGGCAGAGTACCGTCCTGACCATGACCCAGCGCTTCTGTGGACAGCTTTTCCAATGCCAGCCTTGATGAATACTGAATTTCCTGAACCAAACCCAATAACCACGCCTGCTGTCATCAGTGTTTCGGCGCTGAACAAGACGGTTGCTCAGTTATTGGAGCGTCATATACCGCTGACATGGGTTTCTGGCGAAATATCCAACTTTACCCGCGCCGCTTCGGGACATTGGTATTTCACACTGAAAGATGAAGCCGCCCAGGTCAGGGCGGTGATGTTTCGCGGACGCGCACAATATGCCGACTTCCAGCCGCGCGAGGGCGACAAGGTGGAGGTCCGGGCGCTGGTTTCCTTATACGCTCCCCGCGGCGATTACCAGTTAAGCGTCGAAGCCATCCGGCGTGCCGGCATCGGCAATCTGTATGAGGCTTTCCTGCGCCTGAAGGCGCAGCTCGCGCAAGAGGGTTTGTTTGATCCGGCGCGTAAACGTCCGCTGCCACCTTTTCCGCGCACGATCGGCATCGTGACCAGCCCGCAGGCAGCCGCTTTGCGCGACATCCTGACGACGCTGCAGCGACGGGCGCCGCATGTGCAGGTGATTCTGTACCCGACACCGGTGCAGGGGGAGAGCGCTGCGGCAAAAATCGCGCAGGCCATAGCCACTGCTGCTGCGCGGGCCGAATGCGATGTCCTGCTGCTGTGCCGTGGCGGCGGCAGCATGGAAGACCTGTGGGCTTTCAATGACGAAACCCTGGCCCGCACGATCGCCCATTGCCCGGTTCCGGTCATTACCGGCATCGGGCACGAAACCGACTTCACCATCGCCGATTTCGCCGCAGACCTGCGCGCGCCGACCCCGACCGCCGCCGCCGAACTGGCGGCAACGCCGCGCAGTGACTGGATGGCGCAACTCCTTGCGCAACAACAGCTGATGCAGCGCGCCATGCGCCGCCGTGTGCAGGAGCAACAGCAGAATCTGGACTGGCTGGGGCGACGCTTGCTGAGCCCGTCCGCCACACTCGCGCTGCGTCATCAGCAATTGCAACATCTGGCACAGCGTCTGCGTCTGAGTGCGGCACTGCCGCTGCAACGGGCAATGCAAAGGCTGCACTATCTGCAGAATCAGTTCACGACCCATCGTCCGCAGACCTCTGCCGCACACCTGCGGTTGGACGAATGGCAGCGCCGTCTGCAACAGGCGCAACGACAAATGTCCGGTTCCCGGCAGCAGCATTTAACGGCTTTACAGACGCAACTGGAATTACTGAACCCGCAACGCACGCTGGAACGCGGCTATGCCATTCTGAGCGACCGTAAAGGGCATTCCCTGCGCTCTGCCAGCGAGCTGCAACCTGCCGCAATACTGACCGTCAGGCTCGCCAGAGGAACTGCAGACATTACGATAGGCAGCGTGCAGCAAAGCCTTCCAGACACAAAATAAATTCCTGCCCTGACGCTGCAAGCTTTTGCACAAACGCTTACAATGCAGGTTTTCCCCGTTGTACAGACGGAAACCACTGACGACAATTAAAGGACGCAACATGGAACATACCTTACCGGCATTGCCCTATGCACTGGACGCCCTGGCTCCGCATATTTCCCAGGAAACCCTGGAATACCACTACGGCAAGCATCACCAGACTTACGTCACGAATCTGAACAACCTGATCAAAGGTACCGAATTTGAAAACGCCACACTGGAAGAAATCGTCAAGAAATCTTCCGGCGGCGTCTTTAACAATGCAGCTCAAATCTGGAATCACACTTTCTACTGGAATGGCCTGAAACCTAACGGCGGCGGCGCACCGGCCGGCGCACTGGCAGACGCAATCAATGCAAAATGGGGCTCATTCGACGCCTTCAAGGAAGCTTTCACCAAGTCCTGCGTTGGCAACTTCGGCTCCTCCTGGACCTGGCTGGTGAAAAAAGCTGACGGCACACTGGACATCGTCAACACATCCAATGCAGCCACACCGCTGACCACGACCGACAAGCCGCTGCTGACCTGCGATCTGTGGGAACACGCTTACTACATCGACTATCGCAATGCGCGTCCTAAATATCTGGAAGCATTCTGGGCATTGGTGAACTGGGATTTTGCTGCCGCCAACCTGGCATAATTGATCGTTGTTCCGGTCGTCCGGCCGGCACACATGAAAAAAACCTGCGCATGTTTTGACAGCGCAGGTTTTTTTTCATCTATCGGCCCACCGGTTTATGCGAAGATGAAATCAGGTTTCACCGTATAACACTGAACGCCTGCCGGTACTTTTTCGCCAATACCCTGTCTTGGCGAATTACTTCCGGCACGACGAATTCAGGCCATCAAAGAGACAAGAAAATCATGCAATCCCAATCTTCACTGCTGCTGCGCTCGCTGCCAGGTATCTTCATTTTTATCTGGGCTTCCGGCTATGTGGTCGCCAAATACGGTCTGCCTTATGCAGAACCACTGACCTTCCTCTGCATGCGCTACCTTGGCGTCATCCTGTTCATGCTGACGCTCGCCGTCATCATGCGCGCCCCCTGGCCGGCACGTTCCGCCTGGCCGCAGATTGCGGTCGCTGGTATCCTGATGCAGGCCATGTATCTGGGCGGCATCTGGTGCGCCGTCAAGCTCGGTATGCCCGCAGGCCTGGCGGCACTGATCGCCAACACCCAGCCGATTCTGACTGCCGTCATGGGGCCGCTGATCGGCGAGCGCATCCGCGGCAAGCAATGGCTGGGGCTGGCATTTGGCATCATGGGCGTGGGACTGGTGGTTGCGAATAAAATCTCCGTCGTCAGTTTATCGCCGGTCAGTGTAGGGCTCGCCACGATGGCATTGCTGGCCATGACCACAGGCACGCTGTATCAGAAAAAAACCTGTCCCTCTTTCGATGTGCGTACCGGCCAGGTCATTCAGTTTGGCGCCTCGCTGCTGGTGACTCTGCCGTTTGCGCTGCTGCTGGAAACCCAGACCGTGCAATGGACTCCACAGTTTTTCGCAGCGCTGGCATGGTCGGTATTTGTCTTGTCCGGAGTCGGCATCTCGGTCCTCTACATCCTGATCCGGCATGGCGAGGCCACCAAAGTCACCAGTTACATGTACCTTGTTCCGGCAGTCACCGCAGCAATGGCATGGCTGATGTTCGGTGAAAAATTCACCGCAACTGCAGCAGCAGGAATGGCGATCGCACTGGCCGGTGTGGCACTGGTGGTACGGCCGGCACGCTGAAACTGATTCGGGAAAACATCCCACCCAGCCTGCCAGGCGCAATATGTGACACTGCCAGGCTGGGCATGTCTGATGTCATCGCAGATGATTGAATCCGGACATGACAAATATAAACCAGCAGCGCCCGTCTGCTGACAATACTCATTCGCGCCAGCGCCGGATTTTAATCGCAGCAAGAATCATCCCTGCTCCGACAATCATCCCAACCCAGATATTCCAGTGAGCAAACAATTGCCATTGCGGATCACGCATTATCTGGAATAGCCATTCAATTTTTTCTTTTTGTCCCTGTATAAGCAGGTATTGTTGTGCGATTTCATTACTGAATAACCAGCCACAAGGAATCAAACTGAAGATCAATCGCCCTACAACAAAATAACCAAAATGCCGTACATTCCAATCGAGCCCAAATTGACTGCTCATCCAGACAAAAAAGAAGAACACGCCAACCGGTCCTAAAACAACCCACAAACCGACACGCTTATTCAGTGAACTAGAAACCAGCAATAACCAGCCAACCGTCAACACTGACCACGCAAGATAAATCGGAAAATTGAATATCGCCAGATAAACAGGTTGCCAGGCATCATGATGAAACAAGACAGGCACGAATAAATTGACCCCATTCAACGCGTAGCTCGTACAGATAATCAGCAGACAAATCAGATTGCTCGAGAAAGCAAAGACAATCATCGTCACTGGAAAAACCACTACTCCGAATATCGCCTTGGAAAGAACCGTCGCAGCATCGGAAACGGGCATGGATTTCCAGAACAAAATGCTGCGGTCTTTTCTTTCATCACTAAGTGCGCCGGATAAATACGAATACATCGTAAGAACCATTGCCAGCATAAAGAAACCAAGCATAAGAAGCCCGCTCCCACCGGCGACTCTTGATGTCATGTCAGAAAATTGCACTTCGCTCAACGGTACGCCATGATGCAAGATAACCGCGTAACGATCCTCGTGTAAATTTTTAAAGACAGCAATCAAAGAAAATAAAATCATCAC
This sequence comes from Cognatundibacterium griseum, assembly GCF_014284195.1. GTDB lineage: Bacteria > Pseudomonadota > Gammaproteobacteria > Burkholderiales > Burkholderiaceae_D > Undibacterium > Undibacterium griseum. Next base: position 18,182 of record NZ_JACOGC010000002.1, on the reverse strand, counting down.
AGCGCTGACCAGCAGATTCGGCCATAGCAACAAGCTGCGGTTTTCCCAGAATTCCCGTTTCAGCAACCACTTCAGTGTATTCATTATTTTTTTCCTTTCATGGTTGCGACAAACAGGTCAGCAACACTGGGTTGACGTAAGTCCCCCAATGGAGCCAGCAGTTCACGCTGTACACCGTCAAACAGCATCAGATACTTACCAAACACATTGCGTTGATCAATCGGCTTCAATGCGAGCGCCTGTTCGACATGCATGGGACTGACAGCAACCTCGATAAAGCGTTGCTCAATATCCTCCATGCTGATGGTTAAGTTAATTTTTCCATCACGGATAAAGATCAGATCGCTCAGAACATGCTCGACCTCTTCAACTTGATGAGTGGTGATGATGATAGTTTTATGCTGATCAAAATAATCTTCGAGTAAATCCTGATAAAACTGTTTCCGGTACAGAATATCAAGGCCCAGCGTCGGCTCATCCAGTATCAATAATTTCGCATCGATGGCCATCACCAGTGCCAGATGCAATTGCACCACCATTCCTTTGGACATAGATTTAACTTTCATGTCCGGTGACAATTTGGTCTTCGCAAGATAACGTTCTGCTTTGGCACGATTAAATTTTGGATGCACGCCTTCGACAAAATCAACCGCTTCCTTCACCTTCAGCCAGCGCGGCAAGATCGCAACATCCGCAATAAAGCAAATATCACGCATCAGCTTATCGCGTTGAGTACGTGGATCAAGACCGAGTACCGTCATATCGCCCTCAAACGAAGTTAATCCCAGTATGGCTTTGAGAGTCGTCGTTTTGCCGGAACCATTTGGCCCGATCAGTCCTATAATGCGTCCAGAAGGAATGTTCAGACTCATTTGATCGAGAACCTGCTGCTTACCATAATGTTTGCTAAGTCTGTTTGCAGATACCACTGTATTCATTGTTTTTCTCCTTCATGACGCTGTTGCAGAAGCTCCTGCACATTCAGCCCGAGACGTTTGATACGCTCACACATCGCCGGCCATTCCTGTTCGATAAAACGTTGACGTTCGCTGGCCAGCAACTGATCCAATGCGCCCTCCATCACATACATACCCATGCCTCTTCTTTTTTCTACCAGTTTTTCATCGACTAACTCCTGATACGCCTTGGATACAGTAATCGGGTTAATCTGATATTCAGTTGCAATTTGCCGAACCGAAGGCAGTGCATCGCCTGATTTCAGGATGCCATCCAAAATCATGATGAGAATGCGCTGCTTTAATTGCCGGTAAATCGGTGACTGATCATGCCAGTCAGCGTTCATGATTTGATCCCTCCGGGGAGTAAGCTCTTTGTCAAAAAGAACAACTTGTTTTGATGCATTTTTCTTATTACACAGATTTAGTGTACTAGTTAACTATAACACTAACTTTTAAATAAAAGACACTTTTATTTTTATTCAGAAATAACATGAAATTAATACTGCAAAATGCCACTACAAAAGTTGTTCCCTGGTGCGACGGGAAATAGCAATTTGCCTGGGACAATTACTTATCAAACAACTTTTCTCCCTGAAAATTTTCTTTCATTCGTAAGGAACCATCCCTCAATTTGTCCGGTCTATGCTGCTTGTTTTCCACCGGTCAACATCGACGTTATCGGTATGCAGCAGCTGACCACTTATAACAAACACTCAGAGACAATATGCCCCCAAAATCACTCACATTCAGTATTACGCTGATCTGCTGCGGTCTGTCCGCAGGTTTAATGCCCCAATATCCTGCTCATGCAGCACCGGCCAACAATATCGTTGCGAAAGCAAATCCTGCCGATCTCACTCTGGAACAGGTGTTCCGCGCAAAATCGTATGCGGGACAATCTGCACGCCTGATTCACTTCAGCCATGATGCGCGCTATCTGGCGTATGTCTGGAATCCGTTTGGCGAGGCCGGATCCGATTTATATCTCTATGACTCACTGACTGGCGAAACCAGACGTATCACTTCACCTGCCGTGATGAAGACATTTGATGCGCCGGAAGTGTGGGACAGATTCGATAAAAAATTCCGGCAACGTGAACAGGAGGATGCAGAGCGTCAGGCCAAAGCTGAGGCGCAGGCAGCCTATCTGCGCGGTGAACAGGTCGATCTGATGCAATGGGAAACTGCCGCACTGGAAGAAGTCCAAAAAGAACTGGCAGAAAAAAAGGTGAAAGAAGCAGCCAAAAAAGCGGAAGCGGATGCTGAAGCCTCCAGGGAAAAAGCTGCTGCCGGAAAAGCCGCCGACAAACCGGTTGAAGAAAAAAAAGACAATCAGGCGGACAACGACAAACCCAAAGCCTTATGGGAATTGCGCGATGAATTGAAAAAGAAAATCGCCAAAAACAAACTCAAACCCGGCGACCTGTATCCCGGAGTCGATCAACTGGTCTGGGCGAACAAAAAGAATGAGCTGATCTTCCAGTATCGTGGCGACCTGTTCCGTCTGCAAGCAGCTAACGGCAAAATTGAACGCCTGACCCGCACTGGCATACCGGAACGCATCGTCGCGTATCAGGCGAATGATCAGGGTTATCTGTATATGGATGACAAACGTCTGTACAGCGTCAGCTTTGATTCCAGCGTCATCCGCCAACTTAATCCGGAACTGATTCATCCTGACGATGCCGATAAAAAATACAGCATTACCGACACCGTACTGAGCGAAGATAAACAGTGGATGGCGATCTCTGCCGCCGTGCCGGATGTGAATCCGGATACAGGCAAGCCGAATCCGTCTTCCGAGCGCCAGGTTGAAATCATGAATTACAACGAGCGTTTTGCCACCGCCAAAAAAGTACCGCGCGAAGTGTCGGATGATAAGCGCAGGATTCCCGCAACGGCGCTGTATATCCGGCATATCTCTGACGCCAACACCCGCCAGCCGCAACCGGTATTCACCAATGATGGCGGTGATATCTGGTTTGAGATGAGCAAGGTCAGCTGGGCAAAAGACGGCAGCCGTTACACATTTTCCACCTGGGAGCGCGAAAAGGATCTGCTGCGCATCTATGTCGGCCATGCAGCAGAAAGCGAAAAACCCAAAATGGTTTTCGAGCGCCGCGGCAACGTCGGCCATGAGGTCGTGAATGTCGTCGATCCGCGATTCACGCCGGACAGCAAACAACTGATCGCCGTACTCGATGAGCAGGGTTATCGCCAGCCTTATGTCATCGATACAGAAAACGGCAGCGCCAGAGCGATACTGAAAGGCGACTTTGAAGCCCATCATATTCTCGGCTTCACACCGGACAGCAAAGCCATGTTTGTGCTGGCAAACAAAGGGGATTTCGCTGCAATGAATGTCTTCAAGGCCGATCTTGCCAGCGGCGATATGAAAGCGCTGGGTGCAGCAGGTGATTTTCACCGCCAGAGCGATGCTGCCGAGAATGGCGAAAAAGTGGCCAGCGTTGCAGGTCAGTGGTCCAGCCGTCCGGAATTGAAAATCATGGATGTTAAAACCGGCATAGCCCAGACGCTGACCAACAGCCATGATCCGCAATGGAGCAGCATTGACCTGTTGCGCCCTGAACGTTTCAGCTTTACCAACCGTCACGGCGACCAGATTCAGGCGTATGTATTCAAACCATTCCACTGGCAGACCAGCGATCAGCGCCCTGCAATTGTCTACACCTATGGCGGCCCGCTGAACGACCGCCATATCGTGGAGACAGACAGCTTCCAGCCGACCGCGTATCTGTTCGGCATGTACATGGCGGCAAAACATGGCTATGTGACAGTCGCGGTGGACCCGCGCGGACATTCCAACTATGGCCGCAAATTCAGTGATGCCAACTGGGAGCAGGCAGGCAAGCCGCAGACCGAAGATCTGGAAGACCTGGCGAAATACATGCAGCAACATCTGGGCGTGGATGGCAAACGGATTGGCCTGACCGGGTGGAGTTTTGGCGGCTTCCAGACGCAATACACCATGTACACCAGTCCGGACACATTTGCAGCCGGGATTGCCGGAGCAGGTCCGACCGAATGGGAAAATTACAATAGCTGGTACAGTGGCCGGACCATTGGCAAAACCGAGCGCAGCAAGCCGAATCTGCGCCAGTATTCCCTGCTGCCCCTGACTGCCGGGCTGAAAAAACCTCTGCTGCTGGTGCATGGCATGCAGGACCCGAACGTGCTGTATCAGGACACCGTCAACGTGTACCGCGCCCTGCTCGAAAACGGCAAGGAGCAACTGGTCGATCTGTTTCTCGATCCGGACGGTGAACATGCGCTGGGCGGCGCCATCAAGGCGAAGGCCTGGCATAAAAAATACGAACGCTTTTTCCTGCAGCATCTGGGAACGGCGCTGCCTGCAGCCAGCCAGTAGCATTGACGGGGTGATCAATTAACCGGCTTTTGACGGATCAACAGATCAATGAGTTGAGTCATTGACGCTTTATTGAAACAGTCCCGCAGGCAGTATTCATGCGGGACTGTTTTCAGTTTTTCTCGGCATTTTTTCTGATTTTTTACCGTGGCAAGCTGACTGCCGGTTTGCCATAATCGCGCCTGGTCTGTGACGAGGCCTGCTCCTGCAACGGCAGATCGCAAACCCAGAGAAAGGAACAGAGATGAAACATCCGTTTGGACAATATATGTACTCCGTGTTGCGGCAGCTCAGCCAGGAATTCCGGCAATTCGCTTCGCGTGCGGCGCTCGCCTCGCTGCGGACGCCATTGCCGCGGATTGCGCTGATTCTGCTGGCGCTGATGATCATGCTGAGTCTGATTCCTTTGATCATTACCCTGTTCATTGCCCTGTTTGCATTCCGCGTCTTTGCCGGGCTGATCACCCGCGGTCCGGCATCTCCGTTTCAGGAGAACCATCCGCCGCAGGCGAGGCCGTATCCGGCACGGCGTGATCGCATCGGATACCGCGAATAAATATTCCTCAACCTGCCCTGGCAGCAACGAATGCTGCTCAGGCAGCGTCAGATCACGATGCGCCAGTTTTTGCGCGCCATCCACCAGGTCAGCACGCCGAACACCACTGTCAGGCTTGCTGCGAACGCTGCAGAACTCCAGGCATCGCCCAATAACGGCACCAGGTAAGGAATAAAAACCAGCCGGTACAGCTGTGCCCCCCAGCCTGTCAGCGCGAGCAGACATGCCATGATCCATGATCCCGCATAAGCGGCAATCGCATTGCGGCCGAAACTGCGGCCGATAGCAGGAAAGCCGCGGATATCCAGCAGCCAGTGCGACGCCAGCAGAAACAGCATTGCCCAACCGCTGGTCCAGCAGACGAAAGAAGCGGTCCAGAGCTGCTTATTCCAGGGCAAAATCATTGCCAACAATATGCCTGCCAACAGACTGCCTGTCGCCAGCCAGAACAGCTGCCGCAGCCTGCCTGTGCGCAGCAGCGTGGCAGCCTGAATACCTGCCAATGTGCTGCACACTGCGCCCAGTGTGGAAAGCAGACCTTCCGGGTCCTGCGCCCATCCGGTCGCTGGATCGAACTGATAAGCCAGCGTCCCTAGCAAGGCCGTGTCTATCCTGTCAGACAAATTCTGATGCGGTAGCAGCGTCCCCCCTGCGAGCAATAATGCGCTGTGAGGCGTCAGCAATGTCACCAGCACCGCCCAGCGACTGCGCTCTGAACGCCAGTGCAGCATCAGGCAAGCTGCAACCGCAAATACGATACCGATACGCTGCAGCACGCCCATTAAGCGGAACGCACGACCATCGATGGTGAGACTGGCAAGTCCGTGCAGGAACACGCCCAGCGCAAACAGACGAACACCGCGCCAGATAGCCTGCTTTCTCAATACATCTGGCGAAATACCTTGTTCGAGCGCAGGTGTAAATGAACATTCCAGCGACAAACCGGCGATGAATAAAAACAGCGGAAAAATCAGGTCTGCCGGGGAGCAGCCAGACCATTCCGCGTGTTCCAGCCAGGGCAGGACATGATTCCAGTCACCCGCATTATTCACCAGCAGCATGGCGGCCACTGTCCAGCCGCGCATGGCATCAAGCGATAAGTAACGTACAGGTTTTTGCATTTTTTCCCTTCTGAATCTTCCTCGCCGGCGGGTAGAAACACCCGGCCATCACATCTCATTCCATCTCTGAAAGCCGGTAATCAGGCCGGCTCCGGCGCGCAGCAGGCAAGCATACCAGTCAAGTCTGAGTACGGTATTTTCCCGGAATACAACAGCTGATCAACAACAAGCCCGGTTTTTTAAAAATTCTGCCTAATCATGATGAAATAAAGCTCTTCAGGCATTGTCGCATCCTGTGCAGTATCAGCAACGCATATTACTGGCACTCAAGTGGCATTGTAAATATAAAACCAGTTGACCAGCTTAATTCCGCCTAGTATGTTCTGTCATAGCTGTAATCACTGCGCCAACCATCAGACATAAGGCTGCAGGACATATCCAAACATGACGGGACCGCAACATGACGACAAACAAGACTGCCTCCTCTCACCCTATGCGCTGGGTGCCCACTCTGTATCTGGCGGAGGGCCTGCCGTTTTATGCGGTCGCACTGGTTGCCGGGCTGATGTACAAAAGTCTGGGTGTGCCAAACGATCAGATCGCCCGCTGGACTGGCCTGATCGGACTGGCCTGGGTGTTCAAAAGTCTGTGGAGCCCGTTTTTGGAAGCTGCCAGCAGCAAGAAACTCATCGTTGTGCTGTTCCAGTGTATCGGTGGCGTCAGCCTGGTGCTGGTTGCGCTGTCCTTGCAGTTACCGATGTATTTTGCGGTCAGCATTGCTTTGCTGGCGATTGTGGCAATCGCGTCGGCAACACATGATATTGCTGCCGACGGACTGTATATCGCAACACTGAGTCACAAGCAGCAGGCGGCTTATGCCGGCTGGCAGGGTGCTTTTTTCAACGCCGCCAAATTTATTTCACTGGGCGGACTGGTGATTCTGGCAGGCCATCTGGAAAAGCAGATGAGCGCCAATCATGCATGGATGATTATTTTCGGCCTGCTCGGCGCCATGCTGACCCTGCTCGGGATTTATCATAGCTGGGCGTTGCCGGGGACAAAGAATACGGCGACTGAGGCATCCATGCGCAGCGTATTCAGCACGCTGATGAGCGTCATCATCGATTTTTTCCGCAAACCCGGCATCTGGCTGGCAATCACCTTCATCATCCTGTTCCGCGCCGGTGAGGGTCAGATACAGACGATCGGCCCGTTGTTTCTGCGGGATACGCGCGAACTCGGCGGACTCGGGCTGAGTACCGATCAGGTCGGCATCGTGTATGGCACGGCGGGCACTGTCGCCTTTCTGGCTGGCAGTGTGCTGGGGGGCTATTTCACTTCCTGGCTCGGTCTGCGCCGGGCGCTGCCGTGGCTGATTGTGGCAATGAATGTGCCGAATTTTGTGTTCTTTTTTCTCAGCACACAATTACCTGAGCAGATGGCAGTGATCGCCACTGCGCTGAGTTTTGAAATGTTCGGCTACGGCTTCGGCTTTGTCGGCCTGATCCTGTTCATCATGCAGGTGGTGGCCATCGGCAAATACCAGACTGCCCACTATGCACTGGGCACCGGCGTAATGCAGCTGGGGCTGGTTTTTTTCAAAATGATCAGCGGTGATATCCAGATGGCGCTGGGCTATCAGCACTTTTTCATCTGGGTGCTGGCCTGCGCCGTTCCGGTGCTGGTGATGACCCGCTTTGTCCGGATTCCAGATCAGGCAGTTGAAGCCGTGCAGGAAGAAGCCGCGCAGATCAAGACTGAAGCCGACTGCGCATCGCAGGCATAACAACTTACCCGGTGTTGGCAGGACGCAAAATGCCCGTCTTGCACGCACCGCGGTGCCCCTCCCGGCAGAAACATCACCAGACTGCCGCATTACGCCATCTGACCAGTCATGCCATGCACAGACAGCGGCTCTGCGTGTTGCTACCTTGCAGAGTTGCTGCCGCGTTTCAGGCAGGTAAATTTCTTGGCATTGCCCTGCCCTGCGTATCAAACAGATGGCAATGGCGTAAATCAAAACGCAGCTCCATCAGGCTGCCGCGCACCGGTGGCAGGGCATCTGCCGCCGTTTTCGCCGCATAAAGCTGGCCCTGACCCGGCAGGCTGACATACAGCAGATTGCAGTCGCCAAGCTGCTCGGAAAAAGCCAACTCCATCCTGATTGCAGGACTGCACTGCACACTGTCCTGTTTGTCTCTGCCGGCCTGTGCCGGCTGCCAGTGTTCCGGGCGTACACCCAGCGTCAGCTGCTGACCAGGCTGCGCAGAGGGCAGCTTCAATGGCAAACGCAATTCAGCGCCGCCCGGCAGGCTGACGCGCAGGCTTTGTTGCTCCGCTGCCAGCACAGTCACTGGCAGCATATTCATCGCCGGAGATCCGAGAAAACCAGCGACAAACTGATTCACCGGCTGATGATACAGCTCCATCGGTGTGCCGACCTGCTCAATGCGCCCGCCGTGAAACACCGCAATCCGCTGTCCCAGCGTCATCGCCTCCACCTGATCATGGGTCACGTAAATCATGGTGGAGCCGAGTTCCTTATGCAGGCGGCTCAGCTCAATCCGGGTCTGCACCCGCAGACTGGCATCGAGATTGGACAGCGGCTCATCGAACAAAAATAATGCTGGCTGACGCACAATGGCGCGGCCAATCGCTACCCGCTGACGTTGGCCGCCGGATAAGTCTTTCGGTTTGCGGTCCAGCAGATGCGTGATCTGCAATGAAGCCGCAGCCTGTTCAACGGCGCTGCGAATGGCGGGCTTGGGTAGTCTGGACAGGCTCAGTGCAAACGCCATGTTGTCGAACACTGTCATATGCGGATACAGCGCATATGACTGAAACACCATCGCCAGACCACGCTGGGCAGGTGGTGTGTCGTTCACGCGTTTTCCGCCGATCTGCAGCTCGCCGCTGCTGATCTCTTCCAGTCCGGCGATCATGCGCAGCAGCGTGGATTTGCCGCAGCCCGAAGGCCCGACGAACACCATGAATTCGCCATCGCGGATATGCAGGTCGATGTTTTGCAACACCGTGTTGCTGCCATACGATTTGCTCAGCCCTTGCAAACGCACCTCTGCCATCGCTGCCGCCTTTACGCTGAATTATGCTGAATTATGCTGAAAACTACACTGAAAAACCGGAAACCGGAATCTGCCCATCGGCCGTGATTTCACCCGCCAGCCAGGCACGCGCGGCGTCGATTGCCGGTGGTGCAAAGCCATAGGTCATGAGCGCTGGCGCCTGAATGTCGAGCATCTGGAACGGGTTCCACAACACCAGATGCAGATCGGGTTTCCAGCTGTCACGCACCTGCTGGCTGTAACGGATACGCACCGTCGATGCCAGTATCACAAAGCGCCCATCCTGCGGCAGGCTAAGCCAGTCAAAGGTATTTGCGTTATCAAAAGTCACGGTATCAACGTCATACAAACTGGCGAGCATGGCGCTGACTTTACCAGCCGGAATACCAGCTTCCGACACGCCATCACTGACCACATCGGCGCTGATCACCAACCTGACCTTACTGCCTCTGACAGGCGGTAATGGATGACCGCTGGTCGTCAGCCCACGCTTCCAGGCAGAAGACATCAGGATACGGTCTGCCAGTTCGGTTTGGTAAGCCGACGACTGGCACGGGTAAGCCGTTGTCAGCTGGCGCACACGAGTCAATCGCTGCTCCACTTCGACGCGGGAAATCTGCCCGCTGGCAATCACTTCTGCCAGCGCCTCCAGTGTTTCGAGCTGCGTCTCGGTCGTGCCCAGCGCCATCACCAGATCGGCGCCCGCCAGCAGCGCTTTGACCGCCGCATTGCCGACGCCATAACGACCGGCAATCGCATGCATGTCCATGCCATCGGTAATCACCACGCCCTGATATTGCCATTGCTGGCGCAACAGATCGGTGAGAATGGCTTTGGACATGGTGGCAGGATTATCACCATCCAGCGCCGGATAGACAATATGCGCCGTCATCATCGCCGGCGCATTGCGGCTGACTGCGATCTGGAACGGTGCCAGCTCCAGCGCCTGCAATTGTTCCCATGTTTTATCGACAGTCGGCAGGTCGCGGTGCGAGTCGACACTGGTGTCGCCATGCCCCGGAAAATGCTTGACGCAACAGGCCACGCCTTCCGACAGGCTGCCGTCCATCCACGCCAGCGCCAGTTCGCTGGCACGTTGCGGATCGGAGCCGAAAGAGCGTTCAGAAATCACCGGATTATCAACGTTATTATTCAGATCCAGTACCGGCGCAAAATTCCAGTTAAAACCCAGCGCCTTGACGCCGCGCGCGACCGCAGCGCCAACCTGATAACACAGTTCAGGATCATTGCTGGCGCCGAGCGACATAGCAGCTGGCGGCTGCGGCACCCAGGTAGAGCGCACCACCGCGCCGCCTTCCTGATCGATCGCAATCAACGCTTCCGGCCCCATGACTGCACGCAGATCGGCGGTCAGTTTTTTCAGTTGCAGCTCGTCGGTCATATTGCCGCGAAACAGGCAAATTGCGCGGATGTGATGCTGCTTTAGATACGCAGCCGATTCCGCATCCAGGCTGGTGATGGGCATCCGTATCATCACCAGCTGCCCTGCCAGGTGGCGTGCTTCCTCGATCGGCATGACCGCGTTAGTCTCTTGTGTTTTTAGTGTCATTTCACTGCTCCATCCATACCGCGCATGAAAAAGCGCTGGGTAAATAAAAAGGCGGCCAGAATCGGCGCGACTGTCAGAATCGTTCCGGCGGCAATCACGCGGGTGCTGCTGCCATAGGTGCCACGCAGGTACAACACACCTGCCGACAAAGGAAAATCTTCCGGTTTGGCGATCACGATAGAAGGCCAGATATAGTCATTCCACGCCTCCACCGCAGTCAGAATGCCGACGGTGGCGAGCCACGGCATGATCAGTGGCAAGACGATCCGCACAAAGACCGTCCATTCACCGGCACCGTCGACACGCGCAGCATCCAGCAGATCCTGCGGTACTTCATCAAAGGCCTGCTTCAGCAACAATACCGATACCGCCGTCACCAGATTCGGCAGCACCACACCGGTGTAAGTATCGACCAGCCCGAGCTTCGTCATGCTAATGAAGTTCACCAGAAAATTGACTTCCGACGGCAGAATCATGGTCGCCAGAATAATGCCCAGCACCAGCTTGCTGCCACGAAATTGCATCCGCGATAGTGGGTATGCCGCCAGCGAGCAGATCACCAGTTTGCCGATGACGGTAGCAGCGGTAATCAGCAGCGAATTTTTATAAAATGCGACGATAGGAATGACGCGAAATACTTCTACAAAATTATCCAGCGATACGCCGCGCGGCCAGAAAGATGGCGGAAATTCAAACAGATTGCCGCGCGTTGACAGCGCCGTCACCAGTGTCCACCAGAACGGAAAAATGCACAGCAGCGCGATCACTGAAAGTAACAGATAGTGCGGCAATTGTGCCGCAACGCGGCGCCAGTGGCGAATAGATACATTCCTCATGGGTGCCGCCCCGGTTTCAGATAACGCAGACACAGCAGCGCGATCAACATACAGCACAAGGACACCACGAAACTGGCTGCCAGCCCGCGCGGCAGCTTCAAATGTTTGAGCCCCTGATCATAGGCATAGTACAGCGCGGTGAAAGTAGAATTCATCGGCCCGCCCTGCGTCAGCACATCGACTTCCTGATACGCTTTTAATGCCGCCAGCACCGACATGATGCTGCACACCACGATGGTCGGATACAGCATCGGCACGGTGATGCGCCAGAAACGCTGCCAGCGGCTGGCGCCGTCGAGAATCGCGGCTTCCTGCATTTCCGCAGGCAGCGCTTGCAAGGCCGCCAGATACATCACCATATACCAGCCCAGCCCGCGCCAGAATGAGACAAACATCACCGCAAACAGGGCCAGATGATCATCCGACAGCCAGCCCAGCGGCGCCGCGATCAGATGCAATTGCAGCAGCACATAATTAAGCGTGCCCTGCTCATGAAACATGAAGCCCCACATGATGCCGACCACCGACACCGTGGTCACGACCGGCACGTAATAGGCGGCGCGAAACCAGCGCATGGCTGGCAGCTGATGATTGACCAGCACAGCCAGCGCAATCGCCGCCAGCTGCGTGACCGGCACCACCAGCAAAAACAATAACGAGTTGCGCAGGCCGGTCAGAAACATCGCGTTGTCCAGCAGGGCGCGATAATTGTCCAGCCCGACCCAGTGCGTGGCACGCATCAGGCTAAAGTCGGTGAAACTCAGGTACGAACCGTACAGCACCGGCCAGAAAGAAAATGCCGCCAGCAGCAACAGCGCCGGCATCAGAAACAGATACGGCAGCCAGCCGGATGACAGCGAACGGGCGCGAGAAAATACAAAGGAGAACGGCTGTAACAACCGGGCAATGAACGGGGACATCACGGTGTTTTCCCTTTCGCCAGTTTGCGGTTCCAGATTTGCACCGCTTCATCGAGTGCCTGCTGGATATCGCGCCGCCCGGTGACACCGGCTTCCACCGCCTGTACCAGAAACCGGCGTAACTCATCATAATCATCGATGCCCGACACATACAGGCTGCGTGCCGAGTTCATGGAATGTGCCGCCACCATCAGCGCCTGTTCTGCGGCACCGGCACCGACAGCGGCATCCACTGATGATGCTGGCAACTGGCGGAAATACGGATTCGCCAATGCCTGCCGCGTGGTCGGCATCACACCGGCAATCCGGGCGAATGCGAGTTGATTCGCATCGCCCGTCAGGTAACGCGCAAATGCGGTGATGGCGGGCAGATCCGCTGCTTTCACGCCTTTGGGAATCGCAAAATGGAACATCCAGCCGCCATCATTGATGCCGGTCGGCCCCGGTGGCATCGGAAAAATACCGGTCTGCGCATAGATGTCCGGTGCATCGGTCTGTATGCGTCGGATCGCAGTCGGCGCGCTGACCATCATGCCCAGCCTGCCGCCCAGATAGGCATCCACCACGGCGGGGAAATTATCTTCCGCAAACAATTTGTCCTTTAAAAAACCATTGGCTTTGTACGTTACAGCCAGCTTGCGGATCAATGCCACATGCGCCGGAGAGTTAAACACCGCCCTGCCGTCACGGATCAGATCCAGTCCCTGCTGCATCAGGAAACCATCGATCTTGCCGAGCGCAGGCGCGTAACCGGGCTTGCCGGTGCGGGCCGCAATCGTTACTGCCTGCTCCAGCAGCTGGTCCATATTCTGCGGCGCTCTGGTGATGCCTGCCGCCGCCAATATCGTGCGGTTATAGGCGATCACATTCACATTACTGTAATGCGGGAAACCGTAAATTTTGCCTTGAAAGCGCAGATCGGCCAGTGCGGCATCGGTGTAATCCACCGGTTTGCCGGGTGCCGCCAGATAGGCATCGACCGGTTCCAGCAAACCATCACGCGCCATTTCCTCAGCCCACGGCACGCTGAGATTGACCAGCGCTGGCGGCTTACCGGCGGCAATCGCGGTGATCAGTTTGAGTTGCAGAATATCCCACGGAAAATCTACCCAGACCAGTTTTACGTCCGGATGCGCGGCTTCATAACGCGCCACCAACTCCTGAAAATACGGGATGAATTTCGGCTTTAAGCTCATGGTCCAGAATTCGATTTTCTGGACTGCATGCGCTGCCGGAACGATGCTCAAAAGGAGCACCAGACTCAGCAACAGATTCACAAAACAGGACATCAATACTTTTCGCCATTGCCCTGCAGAATGTGCCGGAAAGCTGCTCCGGCGTTGAGTCTTTAATATACTCCCCCCATTTTTCTCAAAAAACACCATGATGTCCTTGTCTTTATTGGGCTGTTTAAGATACTGGGAAGGAGTATATAAATACAGGTTTTTTAAAAATCGGCGGAATATTCCGTGGAACCTGACCGGCTCAGTTGGTCTTGGTGACCTTGCTGAGATGGCGCGGCTGATCCGGATTCAATCCGCGTGCGACCGAGAGTTGCGCCGCCATCACATAAAACGCCTGTATCGCGGTAATCGGATCGAGATCCGGCGTACCGGCAACCGGCAATGTCAGATTGCGTTCGCGGATATTGTCCGGTGCTGCCAGCAGCACATTGGCGCCACGTCCGCGCATTTCTTCGGCCAATTTGATCAGGCCTTCCTGTGCCGGACCGCGGGTTGCAAAAATCAGCAGCGGATAGCCGTCGTGAATCAAGGCCATCGGCCCGTGCTTGATCTCGGCACCGCTGAACGCCTCTGCCTGAATCACGGATGTCTCTTTGAATTTCAATGCGGATTCCAGTGCCACCGGAAAGCTGATGCCGCGTCCGACCACCATGATGCGTTGCGCCGGAACCAGTACATCAAGTGCCGCCGACCAGTCGAGCTGCGTTGCTGCGTGCAAGGCTTCCGGCAGTTGTTCGATGGCGCTCAGGAATGCCGCATCGTTCTGCCAGTGGCCCGCTAAGCGCGCACCGGCGACCAGCGATGTGATGAAACTCTTGGTGGCCGCCACACTCAATTCCGGCCCGGCATGCAAGGGCATGGTCCATTCTGCGGCATTTGCCAGTGGCGAAGCGGCATCGTTCACCAGGGCGACTGTGGTCGCGCCGCCGGCACGGAAATATGAGATCGGCTCGACCACATCCGGACTTTGACCAGACTGCGAAATCGCAATCGCCAGCGCGTCTTTGGCCAGTAATGGCGCCTTGTTCAAGGTCACCAGCGACATCGGCAACGATGCCACGATGCGCCCCAGACGCGCCATGATCAGATACGCCGCATAGTTGGCCGCATGATCCGAGCTGCCGCGCGCCACTGTCAGCACCGATGATGGCGGATGGTCGCGCAGATGGGCGCCGAGTTCCGCATAGCGTTCACGTTCCTGCGTCAGTTGTTCGGCGACGCGTTCGGATGAAGCGCAGGCTTCTTTAAGCATTTGCGAGGTCAATCTTTTCTCCTTCTACATACACAGCAATGAGGTTGAGCTGGCGATCCAGCACAACGAGGTCGGCAAACGCGCCCGCGCTCAGGCGGCCACGTTCGGCTAATCCGAGATAATCCGCAGCGTAAGTAGAAACCCGTTTCGAAGCCTCTTCCAGACTGAGTCCGATGCTGACCAGATTACGCAAAGCCTGATCCATCGTCAGCGTGCTGCCAGCCAGCGTGCCGTCTTCCAGACGCACACCGCCCAGACACTTATGCACCACCTGACGACCCAGCATGTATTGCCCGTCCGGCATGCCGGAAGCAGCGGTTGAATCGGTCACGCAATACAGATGCGGAATCGCCCGCATCGCCGCCCTGATGGCACCGGGATGCACATGCAGCAGATCGGGAATAATTTCTGAAAACTGCGCATGTGCCAGCGCCGCGCCGACCATGCCAGGCGCACGGTGATCGAGACGTGACATGGCGTTGTATAAATGCGTGAACCCTTTGGCACCGTTTTCCAGCGCAGCCACGCCTTCTTCGTAAGTGCCGAGCGTGTGACCGATCTGCACCTGCATGCCGGTTGCCGACAATTCGCGCACCAGGTCCAGATGTCCGGGCATTTCCGGCGCGACCGTAATCAGCCGGATCGGCGCAATCCCATGCAGATGCTGCACCTGTTGCAGCGAGCCTAAACCGGCAAAATCCGGCTGCGCGCCGAGCTTGCCGGGATTGATATACGGACCTTCCAGATGCACACCCAGCACACGCGCCGCACCGGACGGGCGCTGCGCAATCACCGGTTGTATCGCACGCAAAGCAGTCTCGATATCCGCCATCGGTGCGGTCATGGTGGTCGCCAGCAGGCTGGTGGTGCCGTGCCGCGCATGTTCGCGTGCGATCACCTGCACCGCGTCACCGGCTTCCATCGTGTCTTTGCCGCCCGCGCCATGCACGTGCAGATCGACGAATCCGGGCAGGATGTAATGCGCAGCCTGTGGTGCGTTTCCTGCGTCTTGCGCACCGGAAGAAATGGCGTCGATACGATCAATACGGCCATTCGCCGTATCAAAACAGATTTGTCCGTGCACCCAGCCGTCCGGCGTCAGTACCTGTCCCTGCAATTGCTGTTGCAAACTCATCTGAACAACTCCGCCACAAAATCATAGTAATCACTGCGGCAATAGGAATGCGATAACTCAATCGCGCTGCCGTTGGGCAGATAGCCGACACGGGTGATGAACAACATCGCCGCCCCCTGTTTGATATCAGCCAGCCGCGCCTGCTCTGCCGTCGCATTCACCGCGCGGATATGCTGCAAGGCCCGGGTCGGCATCACATTGTGTGATTCCAGATAACCATACAGGCTGTCAGTCACCAGTTTCGGATTCGGCATATACATGGCCGGAATCGTGGTGCTTTCAATCGCCATCACGACATTGTCCGCAGTACGTAAACGTTTGAGCCGGGACACCACGGTGTTCGGTGACAGACCCAGCGATAAAATTTCTTCCGGCGAGGCGATGCCGGTTTCGCGTGAAATCCAGCGCGAGCCCGGCACGAAACCACGCTGGCGTAATTCTTCACTGAAGTTGGTCAGGCGCGATAAAGGCTGCTCCAGCTTCGGCGTGATGTACGTGCCAGAACCGTGCTTGCGCGTCAGCAAACCGCGTTCGCACAGCATATCAATCGCCTTGCGCGCTGTGACTCTGGAGATATCGAGCACTTCGGACAGCATGCGCTCCGAAGGCAGCGCCTCATCCGGTTGCCACAGGCCACTGTGAATACCATTCGCCAGCTTGTTCGCCAATTGCAGATACAAGGGCGTGGAGCTTTCGCTATCCGGTTTGAAATCGGTCAGTTGTGCCAGCATGTTTGTCTCTCTTCGGTGTTATGACTGCTGATTGCTGCTTGTAATGACTCTGTACGTCCTGATGCCTGTTCTTGCTGATTGTGCTGATTGTGCTGCATGACCGCGGCTACCGCCGGCCCAGCTGCATGCTGCGCTGAATCAGGATCAGCGCGCCTTCTGCAGAATCGCCCAGCGGCGCCTGCGCCCTCGCCTGCAAGTCTGCCGGCAGGTAAGGTTTCAGCACCGCAGCCAGACCACCGCATAATGCCAGCGGCAACTGGTGTTGCGGGTCGAGCGCATCGGCCATTGCCTGCACTTCCAGACCCGCATCCTGCACGATGCGTAACGCCGCTGCCGAATTGTCTGCCGCCGCCAGCACCAGCGGCGCCAGTTCGGCATAGCGTGTCTGGTTGGCCTGACCGAGCCAGGCGAACACCGCATCTTTATCGCCGCCGCAATGTTGCAACACAGCGGCTGACAAGGTGTCCGGCGCGGTACGGCCATCCAGCGCCCGCTGCAGATGATTCGCTGCGCGCATGCCCAGCCAGGCACCGCTGGCCTCGTCGCTGACCGGAAAACCCCAGCCGCCGACTTCGCGCCGCTGACCATCCGGCTGCAACACTTCGCCCACGCTGCCCGTACCCAGCGCGATGACAACGCCCGGCTGACCTCGGTGCGCGCCCATCAGCGTAGTGTAAGCATCGGTCTCGGCTGCCAGCGCCGCCACGCCCGGATTGCAGGCTGTAAATTCTGCTGCCCACTGCGCATTATTGATTCCGGCCAGACCACAGCCCATGGCAATCTGCGACAAGGCAGGCATGACCAGCCCAGCTTGTTCAAATGCTTCCAGGGTCGCCGTCAGGATTGCCTCCCAGGCGCGTTGCCGCCCATGAACCAGACCAGATGGGCCACCGGCTCCACGCGACAGCAATACGCCATCCGCATTCGCCAACACCACTCTGGTGCCAGTACCACCGCCGTCAACGCCGATCAGATAAGTGCAGACTGCACCTGCTGCCGCAGTTCCGGGATCAACAGATAATGCTGAATTTCCTTGTGCCATCAGTTTCTTACTCATTTCCTACGTCATGCCCGGCGAACAGAGCGCACTCCGTTGACTGAACAGAATTCTGTTAGACTGTCATCACGCCACTGTAAAGTTTTTTTATAGTGGTTGTCAATAGGTATTTAAGTGGTATTAATTGATTTTACCCACAGCTTGCATACCTCTTGCCTCAGAGCCGCTCCCGCGCTTCCTATGCCTTCATCTGTTTACCAGCGTGGCTGACATCACACGAAACCATTGCCGCGCATTTACTTTGCTGATTGCCTGATCGCTTCACTTCAGGAACTGCTCATTGCCCACCATCCCGATCTTCGTCACCCCCAGCCGCTGCGCCGAGGCCATCACCGCCGCCACCGACTTGTACGGCACCACCGCATTCGGCCTTAAATGCACCTCCGGCTG
>NZ_JACOGC010000019.1 GCF_014284195.1 Cognatundibacterium griseum | reverse complement strand
GCCCGGTCTGAGCACTGCACGTTTTCGGGTTTCGGGTTTCGGGAGAACGGCAGCACTCAGGCAGTGGCTGTTCGCACATTGACGTGACGTTATACATGCCACCCGCAAAAGCAAAACCCCCCGCTACACTGGGTAACGGGGGGTCGCAGATTACAAGCCTGACGATAACCTACTTTCACACTGGTTGCAGCACTATCATTGGCGCA
>NZ_JACOGC010000001.1 GCF_014284195.1 Cognatundibacterium griseum | reverse complement strand
AACCGGAAGTGATGATCGAAATGAACATGACACCGTTAATCGACGTCATGCTGGTACTGATCATCATGCTGATCATCACCATTCCGATCCAGAACCACGCGGTGAATTTGAACATGCCGACCAACACACCGAGTAAGCCGACAGAGCCGCCGGTGGTGATCAACATCGACGTCGACTTTGACGGGACGGTGTTGTGGAATGGTGCGGCGGTGGCGAACCGTAACGAACTGGAAGCGAAGCTGACGGAAGTGGCGACGCAGCCGAACCAGCCGGAGGTGCATTTAAGGCCGAATGCGGTGGTGCCGTACAAGTCGGTGGCGGCGGTGATGGCCTCGGCGCAGCGGCTGGGGGTGACGAAGATCGGGATGGTGGGCAATGAGCAGTTCCTGAAGTAATCTTTGCCATCAGTGATGCGCTTATCCGGCATCATCTCCAACAAAAAAGCAGGGTTGATCCCTGCTTTTTTCATATTCCGTTACCTCGTTTTTCGTCAACAGCACGCATACTGAATTGACTTATGACAGCTTATCAGAAAAGGAAGTTTTCTCTCTCCTTTGCCGCCACATGGCCAGGATATTGGAAATCATCAAAATCAGACTGCATACCCCTGTAATCGCCGGCAAGACCCAGCGAACGACAATCAATACCCATTCCTGCTGATGTACATTCAATTGATGGAACCATGTATCAGCGACCGGCACCAGATACTGGACGATCAAAGAAGGGGATACGACCACAAACCAGGCCATGCCGGCTGCGATCAATATTGCAGTAAAACGTAACCACATTTGCATACGCTGTCTCTCTTTCTGTTTCCGGCAAGGCCACATATCAACCGCCTTATCGACGTCATGTCTGGACAGGGTAAGAGATTCATTCACCCGGCCAGCAGACCTCTTTTGACGTTCATCCCTATTACTTTTTGCTTTAATCCCTGACCGTCGCAGCAGGAATCTCACGCGCCGACCGGATCATCAGATACTGTTTCCGGAATTCCAGCCCACGATCCTGCCATTTGGCAGCGTAAGCGATCAGTGGTTCAGTTGCTGCAGGAAAATCCTCGCCATTCACACGACAATCCACCGCCAGCTTTCCCAGCTGATCCCTGGAGACGAACAGACGCACTCCGAGGAACGCATTGGTCTGCAATAAATCGTGCAACACCGGCATGCACTCGGTGAGCAGACAGCAAGGGCAAAACGGATGTTCTTCGGCTCTTTGAGCCGGTCTGCTGGCGAGATGTGCGACCGGTCCCAAAATCACTTGCCGGGAAGTGGCTATGGTTTCAGGCGCGGCAGGTACCTGAAGCTGAATCATAGTGCATGCCGAGGGCGTCAGGCTGACGGCATCCTGCAGGACAGGAAGATCCATATTGACCCAGTTTTTGAAGGCTTCCTGAATGGCGCTCTCTTCAGAAGAGCCCAGCGCATGCTGGTACTCAGCAATTCCTTGCGGGAAGTAATCTGCATGCCATCCGGCGATTTTGATGCAGATTCTTACCCTGCCATCACCGAGCGCCACCCGTTCCACGGCTTCGGCGGAAAATATCAGGCCGTCCGGTAAACGTACGTGCAGATTCTGTTCCGTTGATTCAAAGGGAATTGCCGCTGTGCGCAATGCCGTCGTCATGGCTGCCAGCAAGGCCGGATCACTGTTGACTGACGGCCTGAACAGCAAATGATCACGCGAGGCCGGAGTAAATTTATTTTTTAACCGCTCAAAAATTGACATAAGGAAGATAAAGAAATTTCTGGCAGGACTGAAACCGCTGCTGCAGTTTTCCAGATACAAGGCTCAAATCCGGCATTGTACTTTTTTTGTGGTTCTGCCGGAAATGTCGCCTGCGGCCAGTTCGCTGACCACAGGCAGGTCACGATCAGTGAATCAGCTGTCCAGATGAGAGATCAGCAAATGACTCAGGCGCGATACTTCCTGCTGCCGGAGATCATCGCTGCCGGGGGCATCCACCGACAATCCGACGGCAAGAATATCGATCAGCAGCAGTTGCAGAATGCGCGAAATCATCGACAGGAAAGTAGAATTATCTTCCGTGTGATTCACAGCCAGACAAACGCTGGCTTTTTTGGCCAGCGGTGACTGATGCGGAGTAATGGCAATCACATCTGCGCCAGCATTGAGTGCGATATCCACGGCGTGCAGCAGTTCCGGCAATTTACCTGAATTGGAAACCACGATCACGACATCTCCGGGATTGAGCAATTCCGCCGCCATCGAAAATAAATGTGCGTCCCCGTAACTGGCCGTGGGAATCCGGAAGCGGAAAAATTTATGCTGCCCATCCAGCGCTACGGCCCGCGCATTGCCCATCGCATAAAATTCGACTTTTTTTGCTTTGCGCAGCAAAGCAATTGCCTGATCGATCGCATGCACTTCCAGCTGATCACGGAAATTCAGAATCGCCGAAACGGTATTATCAATCACCTTGGCGCTCAGATCATGCGTGCTGTCGCTTTTCGTCGGACCTGACTGTGTCTGACCGGAATCGTTCCTGTCAGGCTGCTGGCAAATTTGAGTTTAAAATCCGCCAGCCCGGTAAAACCCAGCGACCGGCAGAAGCGGATGACTGTCGGCTGGCTGACATCCGCCAGACGGGCGATTTCTGCAATCGCTTCATTGAGCACAGTCCGTGGATTTTCCAGCACCAGCGTCGCGACCCTGCGTTCAGCAGGTGTCAGTTCCTGCTGAATTTGCTGTATCCGGTCCATCAGGGCGCTGTCGCCGCTGCGTCCCCGTAAATGCTCGGACAAAATCGCTGAAACGCCGTAAAACGCGGGATTAGGCGTAGTGATGACGTAAGTCGGAATCTGCGCCAGATAAGAGGTAAAGCGTCCTTTGGCCTCAAACCGTGTGCGGAAAGAAGATTGCTTAAACTGTTCGCCCATCAGGGGCACAATACCGCCGCCGATATAGATGCCGCCAAACGCACCCAGCGTCACGGCAAGATTGGCGCTGAAACTGCCCAGCATGCCGCAGAAACATTCCAGTGCTTCTGCGCAAAGCGGGTCGGCGCCGCTCAGGCCGCGCTGCATGATGTCCTGCGCCAGCAGCGCGCCGGTAGTGGACTGGTTGCGATGTGCCAGAGCGCGGTAAATCAGCTCCAGTCCCGGCCCGGAAATTAAACGCTCGGTCGATACATGCGACCATTCCTTCCATGCAAACTGCAGGATCGCGTATTCCCGTTCATCGCATGGCGCAAAATTGACGTGCCCGCCTTCCGATCCAAGTGTCACGAAGCCGTCGGAAGTCGGAATCAGACCAGACACACCGAGGCCGGTTCCCGGCCCCAGCACGCCAATCACCGATTTTGCTACCGGAGAACCACCGCCGACCTGCATCACATCACTGGCCTGCAGCCCCGGCAAGGACATGGCGAGCGCCGTAAAATCATTCACGATCAGCAGCGTATACAAGCCGAATTCGCGCCGGACAGCTTCAATCGAAAACGTCCAGTCACGGTTGGTCATCCGCACATCGTCGCCATCCACCGGATTGGCAATCGCAAAAGCCGCATGATGGATGCGGTTTCCCTGATGCGCATCCAGATAAGCGCGCAACAAAGGCACGATGCCGGAATATTCGTCGCATTTCAGAATCCGCACGGCGGAAAATACGCCGGGCGCTGTCTCCAGCGTGAAGCGTGCATGCGTGGCGCCAATATCTGCGAGTAAGCGCGGGCCGCCGGAAAATCCGGCACCGCCATGTTCTGCTAATGCTTGTTCAGTCATAGTTCTTTGTAGATACTTTCCGATAAGAGCCGGAACAATGACATCCGGTTTCACGCACCCGGGATAACAGGCACATAAAAGCTTTGCAATTTACCACAGCACGGACCACTGATACCATTTTCAATGCATATCAATCAGATAATTTCACGGAAATTTCCGGCCGCTCCTGATCTTTCCATGTCAGCATGATTTTCAATTCCCCGGTGCTGGCATTCCAGTCAAATGCCAGTGGCGTATTTCCTGCAAGTACCCGAACAGGTCTGCTAAGGATATGGTGAATCGTGATCGCGGTTTTTCTGTCACGGGACGGATAATTTTTACCGGTGGTGCAGCTCAATTGCAGGCGTAATGTTCCGCTGGCATATTCACTCTGAAAATACATCACGGCATATTTTTGCTGCGCGACCGAATCGGCTGTTTCGCCATCGTCATCAAACAGCTTGCCGGAAGCATGCGTGACACTGGCGTCATGGTAATAATGCAGATCAAATTCGCTGCCCGAATACTCGCGGGTATTCTGCATCGGCTTTGCCATCGGAATAAACGCACCAGCGCGGACAAATACCGGAATATGGTCAACCACGACCTTCACCCTGCCTGAACTGCCTGCAGCATGTGCCTCACCGCTGTAAAAATCGAACCAGGTACGCTCACCCGGAAAATAGATTTCAGCCTGTTGCTGCCCGGCCTGCAGCACAGGGTGCACCAAAAATTCGCTGCCCCACAGATAGCTGTCTGCCACCGCGCTCAACGCTGGATTTCCCGGCTCAGCAAAGAATAGCGGACGCATCAGCGGCAAACCCGTCTCATGGTTATCGAATGCCAGCGTGTAATTGTAGGGTAATAAGCGGTAACGCAGCTCAATCGCCGCTTTAGCCAGCGCTTTGGTCTTGGCTTCACGAAATACCGGCTCAGAGGCGACTTCTTCCTGCGCATGCGGACGGAAAACCGGCTGGAATACACCATACTGCAGCCAGCGCGCATACAATTCATCGTCCAGATTCGGGCCTGCAAAACCGCCCAGATCGGAGTGCATGTAAGCCATGCCCTGCATACCCATCTGCAGCGCAATTTCCGGCTGCGAGCGCAAGCCGCCCCAGCTGCGGCTGACATCGCCAGACCACGGAATCATGCCGTAGCGCTGCGAGCCGGAATAGCCGGCACGCATCAGGATGAACGGCCGCTCCTGAGGAAAGTCTCGCGCATATCCTTCAGCAATCAGTTTGGCCCATTCATGTCCGTAAATATTATGGACGTCATCTGCGCTGCCGTTTTTATGTTGTAACGCGGCAGGATGCACTTCCGGTTCACCCAGGTCACCCCACCACCCCGTCACGCCTTTGGCTTTCAATGTTTTGTACACATTCCAGAACCAGTCGCGCGCATGTGGATCGAACAAATCAATCAGTCCGGTATGACCGAAATAAAAATCATAGGTGAACGGTTTTCCCTGCTGATCTGTGGCGAGAATTTTCTCGTCAGCCGCTTCTTTCCATCGTCCGGAAGTAGTCAGAATAAATGGCTCGGTAATCAGAATGGTCTTGATTCCCTGCTGCCGGAAATCTGCGATCATCTTTTCCGGCTGCGGAAAATTATCCGGATCAAAGGCGAGATTTCCCATGGTTCCCTTGATCTCTTTTCCAAACCAGTACAGATCAAAAATAATCGCGTCGACCGGTATCTGCTCGGCCTGAAACCGTGCGATCACTGCACGCGCCTCCGCTTCCGAATGATAACCAAAACGGCTGGCAAAATTCCCGAATGCCCAGCGTGGCGGCAAAGGCTGATGTCCGGTCAGGTTGGCGTAACCGGCGCTCAGCTGCTCCCAGCTGTCGCCGGCCATCACCTGATACACTTTTCTGCCGCGAATCGTTTCGTAGGCCAGCGTATTGTTTTTCTGGCTGTCGAGATCAAGATAGCCAATCGCCGCATTGTCAAAGTGAATTCCATACATCCGGGATGACAACACCAGAGGGATGGAAAAATTCATTTGCTCGGAATGTTCCTCGTAACCGTAATGCGCCTTGTTATACAGCGGCAGACGATAGCCACGCCGGTTCATGCCCAGCGCCCGGGCGCCAGCACCATACAATACTTCATCACTGGTCAGGTTGAAATCCAGCCGCTCTCCTGTGGCAATTTTGCTGTAACCCTGCTTTTCTGAAAACAGTAATCTGTTTTTGTAACGGTAACTGATCTGGAACGGACTTTCCTGAATATGGACCGTCATATCGCCAGCCTGATAATCCAGCCCGTCTGCCGTTTTTTTCAGCAATGCCGGAATTTTTTCCGGCTGCAGCACCACCGCATGCGATGCCGGAACCGGCATCTGCTGACCGTGCGGAATGAAACTGGTTTCTATCATCTGCGCAGTATATGGCCGGAACTGATATTCACCATCGTTCGTCACCACGCGCAGCGAATCAGGCTGCTGCTGTATCGTTTGTACTGTCCGGCCGGCATTCTGCGCCAGCGCATGCGTACTGGCGAATGCCAGTAAACCGACGATGCCGCCCAGATACTTCAGGTAATTTTTTTTCTTCATTATTTATTCAGTTCAATCAAAGCGACAGGAAGACGGCTATCAAACCGGACACTTCCATTCACGACTGTTGCCGTCTTTCCGGAGTAAGCATCCCGCACTGAGACGCCATCGTTAAATGCGCCCTGAACCGTGATCACTGAATCCCGGTCTGCGGGTAAATCCAGCGCCACCACGACCTGATCCAGCAGACCCTGCCGGTTCAGCGTCCGTTTGAATGTGTAAGGCTGGGCAGCCATCATCTGATGCACCCCGGCGCCGACTGCGGGATGCGCGTGGCGGAATAAACCGAGCTTTCTCCAGTGCGCCAGAATGTCAGCGACATGCACGTTACCCTGCAAGGGGTTGGCGGCAATCGCATCCCAGTTCATGAATGAACGCAATCTGGCATCGCCGTTTGCGGTGGCGACGTCAATATTTCTCGCTGTTTCATCGCCATAATAAATCTGTGCCGAACCCGGACTCAGCAGCAAGCGGGTGCCGGCTTCCAGCGGTTTCTGACGATGCAGATCAAACGGCCGCTCATCGTCATGTGAGCTGACATAGTTCAGAACCGAATAGCCACTTAATTCACCATGCAGTTTTCCGGAATAACTGCTGAACAGATTTTCGTAAGTCTGGGCGGCATCGTATTTAAATCCGAAGTTAATCAGGCTGTCGAAGCCATAATTATAAAAATTAATCTTCGTTCCGCCGTCCATCGTGAAATACTGGCCGGTTCCGATGCCATATGATCCGACCTCACCGGTCATGAAAAACGCCTGATCACCGGTTTTCTTTGCGGGATTTGCCCTCTTCCAGTCTTCATACGCCTGGCTGGCCAGCTGTTTCAGCTCCTTCCAGACCTGAGGCTCCACATGTTTTGCCGTGTCGGCACGGAATCCGTCAACGCCATATTTCCGGACCCAGTCGGTCTGCCACTTCATCAGGAAATAACGGGGGGCCCGTGGAAACCCGGTGCGGGTAAAAAACGCATCCAGCTCAGCCATCTCCTTGTCGTAACGGCCTTCTGCTTTCCATTTATCAACCAGAAATGCTGGCAGATCGACCTGCGCATCGCTCTCTGTCCGGATATCCGGCAACCCTTTCACCAAAGCACAAGTGACGGTGGTAGGAATGTCCTTATAGGTGCAGACCGGCTCATCACGCACCCAGCTCGCCGGCCACGGAGCATCCTGCGGTGTGACTGGCCCGACATGATTCATGACGATATCCAGCAGAATATGAATGCCATGCGCATGCGCGGTATCCACCAGCTCCTGCATGTCCTGCGCCGTCCCCAGATTAGCATCGACACTGGTGAAATCACGCGCCCAGTAGCCATGGAAAGCATACGACACGCCACTGCCCTCATCCGTGGAGCCGTGAATCTGCTCCACCGGCGGCGTCAGCCAGATCGCATCCACGCCAAGCTGATCAAAATATCCTTCCCTGATTTTTGCCGTAATGCCTGCCAGATCACCGCCCATATAACCCCGCAATTCGGCGGCATCGGCTTTACGTCCATAAGCCAGGTCGTTGCGCGGATCGGCATTATTAAACCGGTCGGTCAGCAAAAAATAGACCGTCGCATTGTCCCAGGAAAAAGGCAGCGTGCCCGCTGCAGCAGGCGTCTGGGCTGGGACGGTCACTGCCGGTAATGCGGATTGCTCCTGGCTGTTTCCGGCACAGGCAGTCAGGCTGGAAAAGGCGGTCGACAGCAATACGCCGGACAAGACGGAGCTGGATAAGAAAGCATTTTTTTTCATCGTGACCTCATACTGAACACTGTCTCATTGCAGAACACAGCCTGATCAGCACATCAGAATTGATATCGGTAACCGTGACGCCAGGCGCGGTAACAGCACCCGGAATCATGGCCATAGTTACTGCGCCGTGGCGGATGGCTCTCTGACCAGCAGCGTCAGCAAGCCTGCCAATACCATGCAAGCGCCGCCAGTCATCAGCGTCTGCACTGTATGGCCCGCGAAAAACTGTTTGGTGATAAAGCCGAGCAGCAGGCCGCTGACAATCTGGGGGATCACGATAAAGAAATTGAACACCCCCATGTAGTACCCCATTTTTTCAGCAGGCAAGGCCGCCGCCAGCAAGGCATAAGGCATCGTCAGGATGCTGGCCCAGGCAATGCCCACACCCAGCATCGGCAACAGCAGCCACATTTTCTGGCTGATGAAGAAAATGCTGATCAGGCTGATACCGCCAATGACCAGACAAAGCAGATGCACCATTTTTTTACTGAACCGGCGGGCCAGCACAGGCAGCAGAAAAGCCGCCAGGGCAGAAGCGCCGTTATACACGGCAAACATCGTGCCCACCCAGTTGCCCGCCTCCTGAAAAGCGGCAGATTGTGCGTCCTGTGTACCAAATACCGTGTCGGCAATCGCCGATGTCGTATAAATCCACATCGCAAACAAGGCAATCCAGGTAAAGAACTGGACAACTGCCAGCTGCACCATCGTGACCGGCATCTGGCCAAACCCTGCCAGAATCTCGCGAAAAGCATATCCGATACCGCCTGTGGCGGACTTCTGTGCACGAAACTGTTCCAGATCCTCCGGTGGCAGTTCATCGCTGCTCAACACCGTCCATAACACGGCGAGAAAATAAATCACGGCACCGGCATAAAATGAATAACGGACCGTCTCAGGAATAGCGCCATTCACCGGCACATTGTTCAGACCGCAGATATCGGAGAAAAAACTTGGCAGCAAAGAAGCGATGACTGCGCCACAACCGATAAAAAACGTCTGCATCGCAAAGCCTGCCGTCTGCTGGGAGGTGTTCAGCTTGTCGCCGACAAATGCACGGAATGGCTCCATCGAAACATTGATCGCAGCATCCATCAGCCACAGCACCATGACCGCCATCCATAAGGCCGTGGAATTCGGCATCATGAACAGCGCCAGCGAAGCCAGCAGGGCGCCAATGAAGAAAAATGGACGGCGACGCCCCCATTTGGGATGCCAGGTATGGTCGCTGAGGTAACCGATCACCGGCTGCACCAGCAGCCCGGTCACTGGCGCTGCCAGCCAGAACAATGGCAAATCATCCGGGCTGGCACCCAGCGTGGAGAAAATCCGGCTGGTATTTGCATTCTGCAAGGCGAATCCGAACTGAATGCCAAAAAAGCCGAAACTCATATTCCACAACTGCCAGAATGACAGTGATGGCTTCTTCATTTTTTCATACATGGTCTGCTGTCTCCGTTTTCATATTTTTTGTATTTCTTGTATTACTCATCTGTCTGATTTTATTTTTTAGATTTTTCAATATTCCTGAACCTGTCTTTCTTGGCCTACTGATGACCTGTCATGCCCTGCTTCCGGAAACATCGCCAACGGCACCGGCGTCTGCGGCGGCAAAATTCGCAGGCGGGATAAAAGCGGACGGACAGCGGGAACCGTCAGCATGGTACTGGCAACCGCCATCAGCAGTAATGCTGTAAATGTTGCGCTGCTGATGATGCCTTTTTCCAGCAACACATTGGAAAAGATAATCATAATCAGTGCCTTCGTCTGCAGCAGCCATGCAATCGCCGAAGCCTCTCCGGGACGCCATCCCAGAATTTTTCCGGCCATTGAAACGCCGGCAAATTTTCCGCCCATTGCCGCCAGCAACAGAATTCCTGCCGCCACGAACACCAGTCCGCCGCCAATCGCCCAGGAGGTTTTGAGTCCGGTATTCAGGAAAAAAACCGGCATCAATACCATCAGCACATGTTCACGGAACAGGTCGAGCTTACTGCGCGAAAACCATTCCGCTTCCAGCACCGTACCGGACAAAAATGCCCCCACCATAAAATGCAGCCCTGACCAGTCAGCACCAAAGCTGCACAACAATAGCCAGATCAGTGTGGTGGCGTAACGGTCTTTTTCATTCAGTCGGACAATCAGACTACGATACATTCTGGCAGCCAGCGCAAACCCGAGCAGGAAAACTGCCTGCCGGCCGACACGGTTCCAGTCCATCAGGATTACTGCCAGCACACCCCAGATCAATACGTCATCCAGGCTGGCATAGCGCAGAATACGCTGACCAAATTCAAGCCGCAAAATACCCAATTTTTCCATCAGCAAAATCAGGATCGGTAATGCCGTGACCGCACATGCCATGCCGATCCCCAGGACAAACTGCCAGTCGCTGGCATGCGCGCCACGCCAGCCGGGCATGCTCAACAGCAGCAATCCTGCCAGCGCTCCGGTCAGCAGCGGCATACCCAAAGCCAGCCCGGCCGTGATACTGCTTTCCCGGCGATGCGTCCAGACTCCGGATAAATTCAGTTCGATCCCGGCCAGCATGACAAACAGCATCACAGCCCAGATCGCAATACCATCCAGAGCACGCATCACGGACGGCTGGAAAATAGTCTGGTAAAACTCCGGAAAATACTGACCGGCGACACCCGGCCCCAACGCAATACCGCATAAGATCTGCACCACGACCAGCGGTGCGAAATCATCGGTACGGCCTATCCGCCAGACCAGATATGGCAATACAAATACCAGCAGCATCGCCAACAGGAAAATTTCGTTCTGACTCATAACCCTTGCTCAGTATGCCTGTTTTCAGGAGCGTGCTGCAGCACAATGCTGCTGAATATATGCCGCATGATCAGGCATAGCGGCGACACAATTCGCAATCACCTGTTTCACGCTCTGCAGATATTGCTCCGTTTCAGAATCCGGCAATAAGTCGGCTAACGGATGATAGGTGGCAGGCTGCAGATTTTGTCCCTCCATCACCTGCAACCAGGCTTCTTCGGCAAACAATTCGTTGTCAATACGCAGCAGGCGGCCATTGTTCCGGTATAGCGCAATTTTTTGTTCAAGGGTCTCAGGCACGCGCATATCGCTGCACATTTTCCAGAAATCCGCATCAGTGCGCTGGTTCACTTTGTAGTGCAGGATCACAAAATCCCTGATCCGTTCATATTCAAAACGAGACTGGCGGTTATATTCATCGACGTCGGTCTGGTTCATCTGCCGGCGCGGGAAAAAAGTAATCAGCCGGGCAATCGCAGACTGGATCAGATGAATGCTGGTCGACTCCAGCGGTTCCAGAAATCCTCCGGACAACCCGATTGCAATCACATTTTTATTCCAGGCCAGCTTGCGCATTCCGGTCTGGAAGCGCAGCATGCGCGGCTCGGCCAGCGCTTCGCCGTCCAGATTGGCGAGCAGCGTTGCCGCCGCCTCGTCATCACTGACATACTGGCTGCAATATACGTGTCCATTGCCGATCCTGTGCTGCAGCGGAATCCGCCATTGCCATCCTGCACGATGCGCAGTAGCGCGGGTATAAGGCAGCAATGCCGGTGCAGGTGCGCACGGCACGGCCAGCGCCCTGTCGCAAGGCAGCCAGTGACTCCAGTCTTCATAACCCGTCTGCAGGCACTGCTCTATCAGCAGTCCGCGAAAACCGGAACAATCAATGAATAACTCAGCACCGATCTGTTCGCCATTTTCCATCACCAGATGCGTCACACTGCCATCTTCCTGGCTGGTGATGCAGCGTGTGACTTTACCTTCGGTACGGCGCACACCGCGGCTTTCAGCAATGCCGCGCAGATATCGGGCATACAGGCTGGCATCGAAATGATAAGCGTGAGCGATGTCATTGACCGGAGAGTTTTCCACATCCTGCCTGGCTGGCATGAATTTGTTCGACTTTGCCGCCATGCGGGTAATAGAATAAGCCGCCAGTTCATCGGCTTTGCCTGAGCGGCGCATTTTTTGCCAGTATTGGTCAAAATTCACTGTCCATAAATCCTGACCGATCTTGCCAAAACCATGCATGTAACGATCGCCGGTTTTCCCCCAGTTGACAAATTCAATACCCAGTTTAAAGGTGCCCTGGGTCTGTCTCAGAAACTCGTTTTCATCGATACCTAATACCCGGTTAAAACGCTGTATCATCGGAATCGTGGCTTCGCCCACACCGACGATACCGATCTCGTCCGACTCCACCACGCGGATGCTGACCTGGCCACGCAAAACCGTCACCAGTGCTGCGGCTGTCATCCAGCCAGCCGTTCCGCCGCCAACGATCACCAGTTCTTTCACCATCGGATTATCCATCGCCATCCTCACTCCGGACTGCATGCAGCACTGACATGGGCTGCCATGCCTGAAAGGTCGCAACCAATATCGAAAAAAAAGCCTCTTGCTGGCATGGGGACACCAACAAGAGGCGCATGACTACGCTGTGAATTACAGCTTGTAGTTCAGACCAAACAGGATTGTCTTACCGTATTTGGTATTTTCAATCTCTTCTTTGGAGCCATCAGGATGCTGCTTGTAGCGGATGAATGGCGTGTTACCCAGATTGTTGACCTGCAACAGCAGCGACAATCCTTTTGCCCAGCCTTTATCAAATTCATAGCCCAGCTGCAGATCGATAATCTTCTCACCCTTGATATACGTCAGGGTACGGTCGCCGCCGAAGCCGATGATCTCGCCGACAAAGTCAGAACGATAGCGTTCAGCCACGCGGAAAGAGAAGCCATGCTTTTCGTAGTACAGCGTCAGGCTGGCCACTTTCTTCGACAGACCTGGCAGTTCCATGTTGCCACCGGAGTTGCCATCGGTGGTGTTTGGCGGTGCCAGGGAGCTTTCGGTATTCGAGAAGTTCGCTACGGCACCGAAACCATCCAGCGCTTTATGCAACATGCTGAAAGGCAGGGAGCCAGCCAGCTCGAAACCTTTGATCGAGCCGCCGCTGCCATTGGTCGGCAATGTGAACTGACCAATATTGGTGGATGCTTTCAGCGTGGTTGGCTGCAACAGCGGTGTAAAGTCAAAATTCGGATTCGTCAGATTGATGATGTAGGAATCCAGATTTTTATAGAACACTGCTGCGCTGACATATCCCTTTTTGTCGAAATATTTTTCAACAGAGATATCAACACCGGTTGCACGGAATGGATTGAGCGTAGGATTACCACCGCTGCCGACGTAAATACCTTTTGTCGTATCCAGGCTGAAACCGTTGCTGGCACGCATATCATCCATCTTCGGACGCGCCATGATTTTTGCCAGTGCAAAACGCAGATAGGTCTGATTGCCCATGTCTGCAGACAGGTTCAGGCTAGGCAGCACATCGTTATATGTCTTGCCTGCGGTGTACGGTGCGACTGGACGATTGGCATCGCTGGTGCCGCCATCTTTATTCACCGAGTAAGCAGACGAACTCTGGTCAGTGCGGATAAACTGCAGACCAACATTACCCGTTACAGGGAAACGGCCGATCTGGGTTTCCATGTTGGCTTTTGCCAGTGTAGTCCATACCTTTTCATCTACGCGCCAGTCTTTGTTCCAGATGTCCGGATGTTGCTTGGTCACGAAATTTAAACCGGGAATACGGCCAGAAGCATCAAAACCGAGAATAGGAATACCGGTATCGCCGGCAAAGGCTGTGTAGCCACCGGTAATATCCAGTCCGGCGAATGCGCCGTTTGCCACCTGCAGCAGATATTCATCCACTTCGCGGACTTTTGAGCGCTTGGAGTAATTGGTGCCGATTTCCACATCGGTAAACCAGGTGCCTTCCGGCAGATCATGCTTACCGCTCAAGCGCAGAGAATCAATCTTGTCGTTGACGGTCGGGCCTTTGCTATAACCAGCCTGCGGTGTTCCTGGACCGCCACCCCAACCCTGGCCGTCAGTGATTTTGATGATGTTCGGATCAGCGTAATTAAAGTTAGTGGAAAATTTACGGCCGTTGCTGGTATCGAATGTGAAGGTGCTGAACATGTTATTGCTCTTGCTCGCATCACCCGGAATACCGGCATACACTTCCTGATCGCGCTCAACACGTTTTGCTGTCGAGTGATTCAGGTCCAGCGTAGTTTTCCAGCCGCCCATCTGGAGTGCGTTATTCCAGCCGATGGAGGTCATGGTTTCATTGTCGATCACCGGCTCGTTACGCACAACCGGGCGGACATTGTTGAATGTACCGCTGACGACATTATTGCCACTCAGGATTGCATTGATCAGCACGCCGGGATGATCATATTGTCCGGTCGGGGAATTCCAGGAATCGTTCAGCGGAACCTGCAGAATATTCTTGGTGGTGGTGCTGTCAAATTTGGAATAGAACACATCCAGTGTGCTGGAGAATTCTTTATTCGGCTTGAACTGAATCACGGCCATCGCACCGTCGCGGGTCTGCGCGGTCTTATTGCTTTCCGCATTGAAACCGTTAAACGGCACATTCACTGTCTGGCCGTTATAAGTCGTGGTGCCGCCGCCCCAGGATTCAAATTTGGTATTGGTGCCGGAAGTATCATCCAGACGCGCAAAACCTAAAGCGATACCAATCTTGCGATCAGCGAACTGGTCAATATAAGAGAAGCTCGCACGGCTGCCGGAACCGGGATTATCCAGACCCGCGCCAAGGCGTTCTCTGCGATAGTTGGCGGCGATTGTGCGCTTGGAAAAATCAAGCGGGCGCACTGTCTGCATATCAATCGTGCCTGACAAGCCTTGTCCGACCAGAGAGGCATCCGGTGTTTTGTAAATCACCACGCCACTCAGCAGCTCGGATGGAAACTGATCGAAATACACGCTGCGGCTGTCACCGGTACTGGTCTGCTCGCGTCCATTGAGCAAGGCAGAAGAGAAATCCGGTGACATACCGCGAACGCTGATCGCCTGCGCACGGCCATTGGTCCGCTGCGCTGTCACACCCGGCAAACGGGCAATCGATTCAGCAATACTGGTATCCGGCAGTTTGCCGATATCTTCTGCAGACACTGCCTCGACGATGGAGCTGGCATTTTTCTTGACCGAAATCGCTTCCTCAATCCCTTTACGGATACCGGTCACGACGACGGTATTTTCTGCAGCGACTTCCTGCGCGTAAGCGATGTTGGAAAAACCCATCACCAATACGGCACAACCCGCTGCGACCGGATTTAATTTAAAACTGCTGCGCTTCAGACTCTGACTCTGATTGCGCATGTATGACGCCTGTTTCATTTGTTGTCCCCTCTTTTCCTATTGAACCCGCACCCTTGGAGCACTACCACTTTGTTTTTTGTAAGACCCTCAGAACCTATCGTTCTGAAAATAATTTTGTACTAAAACTAGATGGACTGTCAAATAGAGACTACAAGAAACTACAAAATAAAATGCACTCCATAGGGTATTTAGCGTCTTATTTGCACAGGTACGTTGCATTTCCTCCACACTGTTAATGAAATTTCATGTAGTTCGACTACTTAATGTAATTTAACTACTTCACTTCCACGTACTTTTCAGATTGCTCAGTTTTTTAAAAATGCAATCGTTTGTATTACTGACCTGCGTCAATGGTGATGATACCGACTGCGCCGGAATCCCCTCTGGCGGCAAGTGAGGACTGCCGTCTGTGCTATAGTCTCGCCGCATTCACACTTCTTTATGACTTCAGCGGCAATATGTAAACGCATGAGTTTACGGCGCCTGCAATTGGAACCGACATGAATCACAAACTCAGCATTGACGAATACGATGCGCTGACGCTTATCAGCAACATGCCGAAAGGCGCCAAACCCAACGCTTGCGTTAACCGGAATGCAAAACGCTTATCCGGCATCAAGCTGATTGCCTTTCGCCGTGACGGCGGTCTTGAACTCACCGAAAGCGGACGGGAAATTTTATTCATCAAACAATGTATTGATGGATTAAGAACGATTGCGGCGAATCCGGATGCCTCATTGCCGGGACCGGTGATGGCGTTTTTACAAAAAAAGGGGCATGTAACGACGGATGCTGCTTCTGGCCGTATCAGCATCAGTCAGCGCGGGCAGGAAAGCCTGGCGGATATCGACGCCAATACCTGATCCGGCGTCTGCTGCACAGGCAGGTAACTGGCATGCTGTGTGTTGCGCTCGGCATGCCGGGTTGACGTTGTCAGACTACTCTTCAGCCCGGATATGCAGTTGAAATCAGCGGTTGAAATCAGCGGCTGGACGTCGCCTGATAGTCAGCGCAAAGCCGGTCAACAGACTCAGCAACACCAGTCCGGCGATCAGCTGATTTCCCCAGCGGATATAAGGTGTGATTCCCTGCCGTCCCTGAACCGTGGCGGACAAAATACCGCGCTCCAGATAAGGCAATAAGGCAATCTGCCTGCCACCCGCATCAATCGCGGCGGTAGCGCCGGTGTTGGTTGAGCGCAGCATGGGCCGCCCGGTCTCCAGCACCCGCATGATGGAAAATTGCAAGTGCTGCGGCATCGCCACCGAATCACCATACCATGCCATATTCGACACATTCAGCAAGATCGTTGCCGCACCGGCACCATCAGCCTGTGCCGCCAGTTGCGCAGCGATTTCCTCTCCGAACAAGTCTTCATAGCAGATATTCGGCAGCACTGCCTGATCCCGGACATGCATCGCCGCCTGCAGCGGCGCGCCGGCGGTAAAGTCTCCCAGCGGGATATGCATCAGATTCACGAACCAGCGAAAACCATAAGGAATGAATTCACCGAAAGGCACCAGATGATGTTTATCGTAGCGGTAGGCCCATTGCGCATAATCCGGCGAAAAACCGACGACGCTGTTGGCATAACGGGCATCGCCGTCATGCGCCGCCAGGCCGATCAGCACCGCATGGCGCTGCTGCTGGGCAAAAGCATTCAGCGTCGGCAGATAATCCGGCGGCAGCTGCGACGACAATACCGGCAAGGCGGTTTCCGGCGTCACGATCAGATCGGCATCTGCCTGCAGAATCATGTCGTGATAGAGCCGCAATGTCGCCTCGAGGTGGTCAGGATCGAATTTCTGATCCTGAGCTATGTTTCCCTGCAACAGGCTGATTTTCAATGGCTGCCCGGATGGACTGGTCCAGCTGACCGACTGCAGCCAGCTGCCAGCCGCCAATACCCCGGTCACAACAAGCGGGACAGCGAATCTGATTACACGATCCGGATTCAGGAACAGCAATGCCGCCATACCTGCCAGAACCGCATTCAGCCAGCCCAGACCCAGCACACCCAAAACCGGAGCGAAGCCGGCCAAAGGACTGGCGGTATGCGCATAACCGGAAATCGCCCAGGGAAAACCCGTGAACAGAAATCCGCGCAGCCATTCATTAGCCACCCATAATGCCGGGAAGAATAAGAGCGCGGCGATCCAGCGCGGAGGATGCCAGCGCCGGCAGACCCAGCAGGCGCTGGCGGCAAACAGGCCGTAAAACAGCGCCAGATAAGCAGCCAGGAAAGCCAGGGCAATCACCGCCAAGAGCTGGGGCATACCGCCAAAACGGTGCATCGCAATCAGCAGCCAGTGCGTCGCCGCATACAGGGCAGCAAAACCATACGCCCATCCAAGCAGAAACGCCCGTCCGCTTGTCAGACGCGCCGCGTCATGCCGCAGCAACAGGATAAACAGCAGCGCCGGTCCTGCAACCTGTAATAACCAGAGATGGAATGGGGCAAACGAAAAAACTGTCAGGCCGCCCGCTGCCAGCATCAGCAAGGTGGAAAAGCCCAGAGAGCCGGTATATGCGGACAGGCTGAACTTACTCATGAGCAGGAGCTGCGGGCCTTTGTTCTACCTGAAGAATCTGGACTTCCCGCGCATCCGCACGCAAGACTTCAAAATGCAGTGTATCGATCTGGAATTCATCCCCTTTATGCGGTACTTCACCCAGATGACGCGAGACCAGTTCACCGATCGTTTCACCGTCGTTACCTGGCAGATTCACGCCCAGCACGGCATTGAGCTGCTCCAGTTCGGTAATGCCTTTGATGCGCCAGCGCTTTCCATTTCCCTTGTTCTCAAGCGCGAGGATGTTGTCCTCTTCCTCATCGAAGTCATATTCGTCGTCAATATCACCGACGATCTGCTCCAGCACATCTTCAATCGTGATCAGTCCTGCCACACCGCCATACTCGTCGACAACCATCGCCATGTGATTACGGTTTGCGCGAAAATCACGCAGCAAGACATTCAGCCGCTTCGATTCAGGAATATAAATCACCGGGCGCAGCATCTCGCGCACGTCGAAGGATTCTTCCGCGTAGTAGCGGAGCAAATCTTTCGCCAGCAAAATCCCGACCACCTTATCCGGGTCGTCATCAATGACGGGAAAACGCGAATGCGCTGCGCGCAGCACTTCCGGTATCCATTCTTCAATCGGGCGGGAAATATCGACAATATCCATCTGGGTACGCGGCACCATGATGTCACGGGCAGCCAGATCGGAAACCTGAAAAACACCTTCAATCATCGCCAGTGCATCAGCGTCAATCAGATGACGCTCTTGCGCATCTGTCAGCACATCAAGCAATTCTGCGCGATTTTCAGGTTCGGGAGAAATGAGGGCGGTCAAACGCTCAAATAATGACCGGTGGGGTTTAAGGTCAGATGATCTGACCTTACTAGAGTGCTCTTGCATAAGAGGCATGACGCCGTTGTTTCAATCCTACAGGATACAACAAATCAGGCCGTTTCCAAAATATTGCCGGGAGTCCGCGTTGTGTTTCATCCCGAAGCGATGCTGGTCATACGCACGTCACAATCAGGCTGAAATGGAATGACCGCCACACGGCATCCTCAGCCGCTGACCTCATCCAGCGGTTCAGATTCGTGAAATTTCACGTAATGCAGATGGGGGGTCTCCCCCTGATACGACAAAATGTCCTTGTAGCGGTGATTCCAGCGGATGGCTGAACATGGATAATAATGACGTGCCCGCTGCGTCTGATTGGTCATTTCATCGATACCTTCAATACTCAGCATCAGTGCGGCATTGGATATTTTCAGTTGTTCTTCGGTGCAGCCAAACAGGGGGCTGGACTCGTCAATCACATGAATAATGGTCCACCCCAGACTGAATACCGGGTGCTGGTCGCGCTCCAGTTTCATATCGGAGATTTTGCGGAAATTTCCCATCGTCGGCGTCAGTTCATTCCTCAACAGACGCAATCTGGCGGAAGCTTCGCTGATGATGTTCATGCGGGCATTCGCCAGCCTGATCACCAGTATCCGGCGTCCATCCGCCAGATGACAGACCGGATGTTCTGCAAACAGGATTTGCGACCGCGGGCGGGAAAAGCGCGCAAACATCACCCCGGTGATCAGCGCGACACTGGCCATGCCCACAAAAATCTCGGCGGTCGCAATGCAGTGCGCATAAACAGTCTGCGGATGCATGTCGCCATAACCGACCGTTGCCAGCGTTTCCACACTGAAGAAAAAAGCACCGAGAAAATTATCCGGCGCCAGATTCGCAATCGGACTGGCGCCCAGCATATACAAAGCCGCAAACAGTGTATTGAACAGCAGGAAAATAAGGGCTGCGCCGCCGAAAAACATCGGCCAGCTGGAGGTCATGCAATAGTAGTAAATATCCTGCCAGACATGCTGCTCCAGGCCAAATGCTACGATATCCCGGCCGCCGATATTGATGCGGCGCCCCAGTTGTTTTTGGAAATACGGAAAGTTCATCGCTGGTCTGATCCGGTAGCCATGGTGACTGGTCGCAGCAGCTTATTCGGCAGTATCCTGATAAGGATTGGAAAGTCCCAGCCCTGCGAGGATTTCAATCTCCAGTGCCTCCATTTCCTCTGCTTCCTCATCGTTTTCGTGATCATATCCCTGCGCATGCAGCACGCCATGCACGATCAGGTGCTGCGCATGCTCGAGCACCGTCTTATTCTGCTCTGCCGCCTCTTTCTGCAATACATCGGTACACAAAATAATATCCGCCTCCGTCACTTCCGCATCAACGTCTTCGGTATAGGCAAATGTCAGCACATTGGTTGCATAATCTTTGCCGCGGTAGTCACGATTCAGATCCCGGCCTTCTTCCGCGTTCACAAAACGCAGTGTCAGTTCGGCAGGAAAAAACAATGCAGCCTGCACCGTTTTGCGCAGCAAGGGACGCGGCAGCAGCTCCTGCAGGCGGGTATCGGCATATTGGACCGACAAATTCAGTTTTGGTCTGGAATTATTTTTTTCTGCCATGATGTGCTGAACTGAGAGGATGGGTATTTTTAAGCAGGCCAATGGCGGCATGGTGCGCACTGGCATTGGCGTTAGCGGCTTCGTAGGCATCCACAATCCGGCCGACCAGCGGGTGACGCACCACGTCGGCACTGGTGAACTGGGTAAAGGCAATGCCCCGGATATCCCTGAGCACCTGGCAGGCATCGATCAGCCCGCTCTTTTGTCCGCGCTGCAGATCGACCTGCGTGACATCACCCGTTACCACCGCTTTACTACCGAAACCGATACGGGTCAAAAACATTTTCATCTGTTCCGGCGTGGTATTCTGCGCCTCATCCAGAATAATGAAAGCATGATTCAACGTACGGCCACGCATGTAAGCCAGCGGGGCAATTTCAATCACCTGCTTTTCAAACATTTTCTGGGTACGGTCAAATCCCAGCAGATCGTACAGCGCATCATATAAAGGACGCAGATAAGGATCGACTTTCTGCGCCAGATCACCCGGCAAAAAACCCAGCCGCTCGCCCGCTTCAACAGCGGGGCGGGTCAGGATAATGCGCTTGACGGCATCGCGCTCCAGCGCATCCACCGCACAGGCGACCGCGAGGTAAGTTTTTCCGGTACCGGCCGGGCCAATACCGAATGTAATGTCGTGCCCGACAATCGCCTGCAGATACTGATTCTGATGCGGAGTACGGCCGCGCAAATCGTGGCGCCGTGTTTTCAGTACCGGGCTTTCCACCTCTTCCAGCACACCTGTGTCGGCATCCGGTATGGCGGCGGCTTCATTGGCCGCAACAGGCAACATTGCCGGCGTTGTCAGGCTCTGGTTGGCTCGCTGCTCCACCAGCGCCAGCTGCACCTCATCAATCGAAATCACTTTTTTGGCCAGGGCGTAAAAATGCTCCAGCAATTCCAGTGCGCGCTCTGCGTTATGGCCGCTGATGATGAATTTCTCTCCGCGCCGGAAAATCGTCACATCCAGTGCGGAGGAAATCTGGCGCAGATTCTCATCCAGCGGGCCGCACAAATGCGCCAGGCGGGTGTTGTCCAGCGGCTGTGGTACAAAATGTGAGACGGGCACAGGTGTTTTTGCCATTATGCGGCCACTGTTTCTGCGATCAGTTCGCCGCGTAAGGAGTAATTGTAGGATTCGGTGATACGGGTATCCACCAGCGCCCCGATCAGCTCTTTTGGTCCGGCAAAATTCACCACCCGGTTATTCTCTGTCCGTCCCTGCAATTCGGAAGGATTTTTTACGGATGGACCATCCACCAGAATACGCTGTACCGTACCGATCATGGCATTGCTGTATTTTTTGGTGTTGGCATCGATCACCGCCTGCAAATGCTGGAGGCGGCGCAATTTCAGCTCCTGCGGCGTATCATCCGCCAGATTCGCGGCTGGCGTGCCGGGACGCGGGCTGAAAATAAAGCTGAAACTGTTATCGAAACCGACATCGTCGATCAGCTTCATCAGCGCATTGAAATCTTCATCGGTCTCGCCGGGAAAACCGACAATGAAGTCAGACGATACAGCGATATCCGGGCGGACCTGTTTTAACCGCCGCAGTACCGACTTGTATTCCAGCGCTGTATAGCCGCGCTTCATGGCAGACAAAATCCGGTCTGAACCATGCTGCGCCGGCAGATACAGGTGGTTCACCAGTTTCGGTACTTTGGCGTAGCAGTCGATCAGGCGCTGGGTGAATTCCTTGGGGTGACTGGTCACGAAACGGATGCGTTCAATCTGCGGGAATTCTGCAATGTACTCAATCAGCAAAGCGAAGTCGGCAATCTCACCATCTTCCATCTCGCCGCGGTAGGCATTCACGTTTTGTCCCAGCAAAGTGATTTCTTTCACGCCCTGCTCAGCCAGCCCTGCGACCTCGGCCAGCACGTCCTCAAAACGCCGCGACACTTCCTCGCCACGGGTATAAGGGACCACGCAGTAACTGCAATATTTGCTGCAGCCTTCCATGATCGACACATAGGCTGTCGCACCTTCGATTTTTGCGGGCGGCAGATGATCAAATTTTTCAATTTCCGGAAAACTGATATCGACCTGTGAACGGCCAGAGCTGCGCCGCGCATCGATCAGTTGCGGCAAGCGGTGCAAAGTCTGCGGCCCGAACACCACATCCACATAAGGTGCGCGCTTGATGATCGCCTCCCCTTCCTGGGACGCGACGCAGCCGCCGACGCCGATCAGCAGATCCGGCTTATGGCGTTTCAGTTCACGCAGGCGGCCAAGATCGGAAAACACTTTCTCCGACGCCTTTTCGCGCACGCTGCAGGTATTGAGCAGAATCACGTCGGCATCTTCGGGCTTGTCCGTTTTGATGAGTCCTTCGGCAACATTGAGCACGTCCGCCATTTTGTCGGAATCGTACTCATTCATCTGGCATCCGAAGGTTTTGATAAATACTTTTTTTTGCATCTTTTTTCTGTCTGGCAGTTCGCTATTCGCTATGGCAGGATGCCGGGCTATCAGGCTCCGGCATGCCCTTCATACATTACTTAATTTCAGGATTCTTGAACGGAATCGGTTTCCACACTTCCGGCACAGGCAGCGTCTGCCCGATTTCGGTCTGGGTGAGTATCCAGATTTTTTCTACATCCCCGAACGGGTTTTCTGTGTAATTGACCTGAATCTGGCTGTCGTTCAATGTGCTGGGCAGCACAATCAGATTGTCGGTGCCGTAGATCCTGCTGGATGGAGCAAGGTAACGCGGCTTGCCGTCCATTTTGACATCCGGATACGCAGACATATCCAGCACGCCGCGCAAGGTATTCGGCGGAAACTGACGCAGTTCCGGGGCGACCTGCGCCAGAACGGGATACGTCAGGGCCAGCATGACCAGCAATCCCATCAGGCGTTGGC
Organism: Cognatundibacterium griseum; assembly: GCF_014284195.1. Classification (GTDB taxonomy): domain Bacteria; phylum Pseudomonadota; class Gammaproteobacteria; order Burkholderiales; family Burkholderiaceae_D; genus Undibacterium; species Undibacterium griseum. Next base: position 971,706 of record NZ_JACOGC010000001.1, on the reverse strand, counting down.
AAACCAGTCGTGTCAGGCGCATCTCAGACCTCATCCATGAAATAAAAAAATCCAGATAAATCAATTACTTAAACTATCAAAATATTTCCCGCCAAGGGCGCAAGTTTAACACAGACCGTCATCTGCATCATGTCTGACCGGGCGTGATGAACTGAAACCGGAAAATCTGGGATAATGCTGGCACAAAATCATGGATTCCCCGATGCACACCCTTTCCCCGCGTGCAGAAACACGCGAATTTGATCAATCCGAGTTCCGCCAGGCGCTGTCGCAGTTTGCGACCGGCGTGACGGTCATCACCACCAGACTTGCCAATGGTCAGTTTCTCGGGCTGACTGCCAGTTCGTTTAACTCCGTTTCGCTGGAGCCGCCGCTGATCCTGTGGAGCCTCGGCAATGCAGCCAACAGTCTGCCCGTTTTCAGCGGTAACTCGCATTATGTGGTGAATGTACTGGCCGCCGATCAGGCCTGGCTGGCGGAGCAGTTTGCCAGCCGCCGCACTGACCGGTTTGAAGGCGTGGACTACACCTTGTCACGTACCGGTCTGCCGGTCATCAGCGGTGCCGCTGCCTGGTTTGAATGCCATAACCGCAGCCGTTATCCGGAAGGCGATCATGTCATCTTCGTCGGTGAGGTGGAGCACTGCGAAGTCAACCCGCAAGCGCCGCTGGTGTATCATTCGGGTCGCTTCCTTCATTCCCTGACCAAATAGATTTCTCTCACCATGCTGCAGACCACCGACCTGATCGGCTACATTGCCGCCTGCCTGACGACCGGCGCCTTCATTCCCCAGGCCTGGATGACCTGGCGTCGCAAGCGTGCCGAAGGCGTTTCGCTCGGTATGTATGTGCTGATGGTCACCGGTATTTTCATGTGGCTCACTTACGGCATCCTGCTGCAAGCCTGGCCCGTCATCATTGCCAACATCATCACCATGTTACTGGCGCTGTTCATACTCGGCATGAAGCTGATTTATAAGTAACAGATTCACAATCTGCGGATATCACCGCACCAGGACTTTTTCAGTCGCCAGCCAGCAATTGCGCTAACACGCCCTGCGAATCAAATGCAGCGCGGCGCAGGCGGTCATTCACACCCTGCCAGTCTTTTTCCTGCGGCAATGCTTCGACCAGTATCACATCGGCATGGGCATGATCCAGTTCGCGCAAACCGGCATACAGGTCGTGGGCGTATCCGGCAGGTTCTGCCGGCAAGTGACGCCAGGCGCTGGCATGAATCGCAGGATGCGCCTGATAACTCATCAGCGCCAGTTTTTTGCCTTTTTGTTGCAAGCGGATCACCACCTGATCCAGTGCTTCGGAAGACACCTGAACCACGGGAGTGCTGGGTGCATAATGGGCGTCCAGTGTGCCGGAGGCACGCGGTGCAGCGGCATCCGGACTGGCGGGCAGCACACCCAGCACGGCTTCGATCTGGGTAGCGCTGATATGGCCGGGACGCAGCAAAACCGGGCCATGCGTCGTCAGCCGGCTGAGGTCGAGAATCGTGGATTCGATACCGACCTCGCTCTGTCCACCGTCCAGTACGGCGGCAATCAGCCCGCCGGGACGGGTTTCCTGCTCAAACTCTTCCAGCACATGCTCCGCCATGGTCGGGCTCACATGGCCGAATTTATTGGCTGACGGTGCGGCAACGCCGCCCTTGCCGCCTTTAAAAGCCCGCAGCAAATCCTGCGCCACCGGATGCGACGGGCAACGGATACCGATGGTGTCCTGGCCGCCGGACACCGTATCAGGGATATGCGCAGCGCGTTTCAGGATCAGCGTCAGCGGCCCTGGCCAAAATGCAGCGATCAGGCGCTCCGCTTCAGACGGCACTGCGCTGACCCAGTGCCGGATGTCCGCTTCTGGTGCCACATGCACAATCACCGGATGGTTTTGCGGACGGCCCTTGGCCGCATAAATTTTTGCCACGGCAACCGGGTTTTCGGCATCGGCTCCCAGTCCGTAAACGGTTTCCGTGGGAAATGCCACCAGCCGGCCGGCTTCCAGCGCTTCAGCTGCCTCCGCCACAGCGCAAGGGGTGCAGGCCTGCGCCCTCATGCCCACTCCGGCGCATCAATGCCCAGGATGTCGCATGCCTGTGCCAGTGCAAGCTGCGCTTCGGCGAGCGTCGCGGCGACAAATGTGATATGCCCCATTTTGCGTGCGCGCCGTGCTTCTGCTTTGCCGTACAGGTGCAGATTCGCACCCGGCAAGGCCAACACCTTGTCCCACGCAGGTTCGCGTGCGATTTCGCTGCCCGGCTCGAACCAGACGTCCCCCAGCAGATTGAGCATCGCTGCCGGTGAATGCTGGCGCACATCACCCAGCGGCAGTTGCGCCAGTGTCCTGACCTGTTGCTCAAACTGGCTGGTAACGCAGGCGTCAATGGTGTAATGGCCGCTGTTATGCGGACGCGGCGCCATTTCGTTGACGACCAGGCTGCCGTCTTGCAGTACAAAAAATTCAATGCACAACACACCGACGTAACCTAATTCGCTAATGATATCGAGCGCGGCCTTCTGCGCTTTTTCTGCGACGTCCGGCGAAACATGCGGACTGGGCACCAGCGTTGTGAACAGAATGCCGTCGCGGTGCACGTTTTCCGCAATCGGGTACACCACGGCAGCCCCATCGACACCACGGGCAGTCAGAACGGATACTTCATAAGCCAGCGGCAACATTTTTTCCAGCACGCAGACCTGCCCGCGCATCGCAGCAAAGGCAGCAGCCAGCTCCTCGCGGTCACGCACGCGCACCTGGCCTTTACCGTCATACCCCATGCGTACTGTCTTCAGGATTCCGGGAAATAATGTCTCGCTGGCGCCCGCCACATCCTTCTGATCGGCAATCCCCCAGTGCGGCGCAGGATACACGCCGGTATGGGCGCCGCAACGGGTGAAGAAATGCTTTTCCACCAGCCGGTCTTGGGCGATCGATACGCAGTCGCCTGCCGGAGCAACAAAACCCCGCGCTGACAGCGCTTTCAGGCTGTCGGCGGGAACATTTTCAAACTCTGTCGTGACATACCGGCTCAGTGCCGACAACGCTGCCAGCCCATCCGGATCTTCATAGCCCGCACAAACATGATGCTCGGCCACTTGCGCTGCCGGACAACCCGCCTCCGGTTCCAGCACGGCGACCCGGTATCCCAGAGACTGGGCGGCATGGGCAAACATGCGCCCAAGCTGGCCGCCGCCCATGATGCCGAGGCAGCTCTGCGGCGTGTTTGGCTGTAAAGGCTGACGCGGATGTGTTTGTTTGTCGATATTCATGATGTCAAACCAAATTGAAATAACGTCCGGCGTGGCCTGTCTATCGCAGACCGGCATATCGCAGGAAGATTGCAAGAATAAGCAGATAAGAGAAAATACAGATACTCCCCCTCATATCGAAGGAAAATACCCTATTCCCCAGGTAAATCAAGGCTCTCAATACATACTCCCGGGAGTATGTATTGAAGCAGCCAGCGGACAAGCGTTTTACATACAGACAATGACCGGTGCACTGCTCCGGCAACCATCGCACGACGGCATCGTTCGCAGTGCGGCTGATGCCATCTCAAGCTGAGCATGCGCAACACCCCCGGCCGCCGGCGGATTTCAGCATTAGGCTGCTGTTACCGGCAAAACCATGTCGCGTGCCGCCTGAGTCTGACGCACACGGAATTCGATCAATTTCTGAGCCAGCGCTTCATCGGTCGTCGCCAGCATCGCCACGGCAGCCAGCGCCGCATTCGCAGCACCAGCCTCACCGATCGCAAATGTCGCCACTGGAATGCCTTTCGGCATCTGCACAATCGACAGCAAAGAGTCTTCGCCGCGCAGATAGCGGGACGGTACCGGCACACCGAAAACCGGCACGATCGTTTTTGCTGCAATCATGCCGGGCAGATGCGCCGCACCGCCAGCACCGGCGATGATGGCGCGGATGCCGCGCGCTCTGGCGGTTTCCGCATAGCTGAACATTTCATCGGGCATACGATGCGCCGACACGACCTGCGCTTCAAAGCCGATGCCGAACTCCCTGAGAATCGCAACCGCATTCTGCATCACGTCCCAGTCGGACGATGAACCCATGACCACGCCGACCAGTATCTGATTTTGCTGAGTCATGATCATGCCTTCAGTTTTTCACCAGTCAGACGCTCCAGCGCTTCCTGGTATTTGGCCGAGGTTTTCTGCACGACTTCGGCTGGCAATACCGGCGCAGGTGCCGTCTTGTTCCAGCTGGTGATGGTTTCCAGATAGTCACGCACAAATTGCTTGTCGAAAGACGGTGGCGAAATGCCGGTCGCATAGGAATCCGCAGGCCAGAAACGCGAGGAATCGGCCGTCAGCACTTCATCCATCAGATGCAGCACGCCATGCTCATCCAGGCCGAACTCGAACTTGGTATCGGCAATGATGATGCCGCGGGTCGCCGCATATTCGGACGCCTCGCTGTACAGACGGATGCTGATGTCGCGGATTTGCGCAGCCAGTTCAGCGCCGATGCGTTTTTCCATTTCGGCAAAGCTGATGTTTTCATCGTGTTCACCCATTTCGGCCTTCGCTGCCGGCGTGAAAATCGGCGCAGGCAGTTTCGCCGCCTGCGGCAGACCTGCCGGCAAAGTAATGCCGCAGACAGCGCCGGTTTCCTGATAATCCTTCCAGCCGGAACCGATGATATATCCCCGCACCACCGCTTCCACCATGATCGGCTTTAAGCGCTTTGCCACTACCGAGCGGCCGCGCACCTGCTCCACCTCATCGGCGGCGACGACGCTTTCCGGTGCAATACCAGTCAGATGATTCGGTACAATATGGCCGAGCTTCTCAAACCAGAAATTGGCCATCTGGTTCAGCACACGGCCTTTTTCGGGAATCGGCTCGCCCATGATGACGTCGAACGCGGATAAACGGTCACTGGTCACGATAAGCAATTTATCGTCGCCGACCGCGTAGTTGTCACGGACTTTGCCACGGCCCAGCAGCGGCAGAGAATGAAGAGTGGAATGAATTTGGGTAGTCATGGTTTTTCAATACTTTTTGATACAGCGGTCCGGCACAGCATAAATGCGCAGGGCGCATTGTCTGCGCCCTGTTGCTGACACCAGCTTAGTTCACGATTTGCGCCAGTGCGCCTTTTTTGTACTGCTCGGCGACTTTTTCCAGTGCCATCGGTTTGATTTTCGCAGCCTGGCCTTCGCAGCCGAACGCCAGATAGCGTGCCTTACAGACCAGTTTCGCTGCTTCGCGCGCCGGCTTCAGGTAATCGCGCGGATCGAATTTGCCCGGATTTTCAAACATGTAGCGGCGGATCGCACCCGTCATCGCCAGACGGATATCGGTGTCGATATTGATCTTGCGCACACCGTTCTGGATGCCGATCACGATTTCTTCCACCGGCACGCCGTAGGTTTCTTTCATATCGCCGCCGAACTGACGGATTTCTTCCAACAATTCCTGCGGAACGGATGAGGAACCGTGCATCACCAGATGGGTGTTAGGAATGCGTGCGTGGATTTCCTTGATGCGATCAATCGCCAGAATATCGCCGGTTGGCTTGCGCGAGAATTTGTAGGCGCCGTGGGACGTACCGATCGCAATCGCCAGCGCGTCGCACTGGGTTTGCTTGACGAAATCCGCGGCCTGCTGCACATCGGTCAGCAACTGTTCGCGGGTCATTTTTCCGTCAGCGCCGTGACCATCTTCTTTATCGCCCATCATGGTTTCAAGCGAACCGAGCACGCCGAGTTCTGCCTCCACCGTCACACCGATGGAGTGCGAGAATTTGACCACTTCGCGCGACACTTCAACGTTGTATTCATAACTCGCAACCGATTTGCCGTCTTCCATCAGCGAGCCGTCCATCATCACCGAGGTGAAGCCGGATTTGATCGCTGCCATGCAGACTGCCGGCGACTGGCCGTGATCCTGATGCATGACGACCGGAATATGCGGATACGCTTCGACCGCGGCTTCGATCAGGTGGCGCAGGAAAGCTTCACCGGCGTATTTGCGGGCACCGGCAGATGCCTGCATGATGACCGGCGCGCCGACTTCGTCAGCAGCCTGCATAATCGCCGTCACCTGTTCGAGATTGTTCACGTTGAAGGCCGGCAAACCATAGCCATTTTCAGCGGCATGGTCCAGCAATTGACGCATGGATACGAGAGGCATAATTAACTCCAGAAGTACAATAAAAAATGGTTGGTGCGTGATGGTTTGCCACGCTGGTTCACGATGAACCGCTTCAATCCGGCGAGCTGGCCTGCGTCAGCAGTTATCACCGACTTTCACAATCTTCAGTGCATTGGTGCCGCCGACCTGTCCCATCGGTTCGCCCCATGTCACAACAATCATGTCGCCATGATTCACCACGCCGTTATCGAGCAGCACACTTTCCGCCGACTTCAGCACCGTGTCGCGGTCCGGCGAATACGGCAGGGTGAAGGTGCGGACATTGCGGTACAACGCAGCCTTACGCTGGGTTGCGACACTCGGCGTCAGTGCAAACAGCGGCACATTGATGCTGTGACGGCTCATCCACAAGGCTGTCGAACCGGATTCAGTCAGCGCTACAATCGCCTTGACGCCAAGGTGATGCGCCGTGAACAAGGTGCCGTAAGCAATCGACTGATCGATCCGGGTAAACGCCAGATTCAGGAAATCGGCATCCAGTTTGTATTCCTGGAATTTTTCAGCTTCCAGACAAATCGCCGACATGGCTTCCACGGTTTCCACCGGATATTTGCCGGATGCGGTTTCTGCTGAAGCCATCACGGCATCTGTGCCGTCAAGCACCGCATTGGCGACATCGGAGACTTCGGCACGGGTCGGCACCGCATTGACAATCATCGACTCCATCATCTGGGTTGCGGTGATCGCGAGCTTGTTTGAGGCACGCGCCATTTTGATCATGCGCTTCTGCAGCGCCGGCACGGCGGCATTGCCCACTTCCACGGCCAGATCACCACGGGCAACCATGATGCCATCCGACGCATCGAGAATTTCCTGCAGCACCGGAATCGCTTCTGCGCGCTCGATCTTGGCGATCATCATCGGCTTGTGGTTATACGGCTCGCCGGCAATATTGGACAGCTGGCGCGCCATTTCCATATCGGTCGCATTTTTAGGGAAAGAAACGGCGATGTAATCCGCCTGAAACGACATCGCAGTCTTGATATCTTCCATGTCTTTGGCGGTCAGCGCCGGCGCTGTCAGGCCACCGCCCTGGCGATTGATGCCCTTGTTGTTCGACAATTCACCACCGATTTTCACGACGGTGTGAATTTCATTGCCTGAGATTTTTTCCACGACCAGCACGATCAGCCCGTCATTCAGGAGCAGCACGTCGTCCGGTTTCACATCGCGCGGCAGGGCCTTGTAATCCAGCCCGACCCGCTCCTGATTCCCCAGCGTGCAATCCGCATCGAGAATGAATTTGTCGCCGTTCGCAATCTGAATGCGCGTATTTTCAAATTTTCCGATACGGATTTTCGGTCCTTGCAAATCAGCCATAATCGCGACTTCGCGGCCGCACTCTGCCGCAGCCTGCCGTACCATCGCTGCACGGTCGATATGGTCCTGTGCCTTGCCATGCGAAAAATTCAGCCTGACCACATTCACGCCCGCATTCAGCATGCACTTGAGCGTTTCCACATCATTGGATGCGGGACCTATCGTTGCAACAATCTTGGTAGCACGTAACATCGGATCTCCTGGCTGATTTTTATTCACGAATATGCGATACAGACTGCTTTGCTTACGGCAAAACAGTTTTTCCTGCTGTTCTCAGCGCGCAGCGCGTTGCAACAGAATATCGACTGCCGGCAATACCTTCCCTTCGAGGAATTCAAGGAAGGCGCCGCCGCCGGTCGAGATATAACCAACCTGATCGCCAATGTGGTATTTGGCAATCGCCGCCAGCGTATCACCGCCACCGGCAATCGAAAAACCGGAGGAGTCGGCAATCGCCTGTGCCAGCACTTTGGTGCCATTGCCGAACTGGTCGAATTCAAACACGCCGACCGGGCCGTTCCAGACGATCGTACCCGACTGTTTGATCTGTTCCGCCAGTTTCGCCGCCGTTACCGGACCAATATCGAGGATCATGTCGTCATCGGCCACATCCGCCACGGACTTCACGGTAGCTGCAGCCGTGGCAGAAAATTCTTTTGCGCACACCACGTCCACCGGGATCGGCACCGAGGCGCCGCGCTGCGCCATGAGATCAATAATCGCCTTCGCTTCGTCCACCAGATCGGCTTCTGCCAGCGATTTGCCAATCTTCAGACCGGAAGCCAGCATAAAAGTGTTCGCAATGCCGCCGCCGACGATCAGGTTATCGACTTTATCGGCCAGCGACTTCAGGATAGTGAGCTTGCTGGACACTTTGGAGCCAGCCACAATCGCCACCAGCGGGCGTGCAGGCTGCCCCAGCGCTTTGCCCAGCGCATCCAGTTCAGCGGACAACAATGGTCCGGCGCAGGCGATCGCCGCGAATTTGGCGATGCCATGCGTCGTCGCCTCAGCACGGTGTGCGGTGCCGAATGCATCATTGACATACACGTCGCACAAAGCGGCCATTTTCTGCGCCAGCGCATCATCGTTTTTCTTTTCGCCCTTGTTGACGCGGCAGTTTTCCAGCAACACGACCTGTCCCGGAGCAACCTCCACGCCATCCACCCAGTTCTGCTTCAGTGTCACCGGAACACCCAGCAATTCCGACAGGCGCACAGCTACCGGGGCCAGGGTATCTTCCGGCTTGAATTCCCCTTCTGTCGGCCGGCCAAGATGCGAGGTCACCATGACCGCAGCGCCAGCCTGCAAGGCCTGCTGAATGGCCGGTACCGACGCACGGATGCGGGTATCTTCGGTAATGTTTCCGGCGTCGTCCTGAGGAACATTCAGATCGGCACGGATAAAAACACGTTTTCCCTGGAGCTGCTTACCTGCGATCAGGTCACTGAGTCGGTTGAATTGCATCGTGATATAGAATTGGCAAAGTTAAAAGAGAGGTGCTGCGTTACTCCGGCAGCTATACCGATCATCATGAACAGATGATCTGTTTTGTCATTCATCGGAGTAAAACCGCTATTTTACCAAAGCCGCCGCCCGCGCCACAGCGTTTTCCACAGGATTTATTACCAGACCACCCGGATCCGGACAGACTGTTCGACATTGAGATCAAGGAAGGTTTTACTCAGTGCGGAAAAGTTTCCTGCAAGACGCAGGAAGATTCAGGCCGCCAGACGGACAACGGTAAACACCGCCATGCCGAAAAAAATCGTTTGCAGCATATTTCTTCTTAGCAAGAAATAAATCGTCGCCATCACGCCCGCCACCAGCCGTGGATTGTTAATGGTGAAATTCATCTGGGACTGATAAAACAGTAAATCCGGCACAATGATCGCAGCCAGCGCACAGGCAGGCGCGTAGCGCAGTGCTTCCTGCACCCGTTTCGGTAAATTGATGCGGTTACCGGCAAGCCAGAATCCGCTGCGGGCAATCATGGTGGCCAGCGTCAACAGCAGTATCACACCCCAGATTTCAAGATCGCTCATCACTGCTCCTGTTCCGCTGCAGCAACGGTTCCAGCCACTCTTCAAACGCAATCGCCGCGCTCATTCCGGCAGCCACTGCCAGCAACAAACCCAGCTTGTAAGGAAAATTCAGTGCCAGCAACGCCACGATACTGGCAACAAGCACGCCAGCCACCGCAGCGCGGTTGAGCATCAGTGGCAGCATAATGCACAAAATCGCCAGCGTACCGGCAAATCCCAGACCCCAGCTGGCCGGAATCTGACTTCCGAGCAAAATCCCGATGACCGACCCGGCCTGCCATGCAGTCCAGTTTGGATAAATGACCGCCTTCAGATAAGCCAGCTTAGCGCTCGCATGCTGAAAATCAGGCAAGCGCTGCATAAACAGACCAACGGAAATATCTCCTGTCAGATAGCCCAGCCATAAACGGCTGCGCCACGGCAGGTACAGGAAATGCGGGGCCAGAATGGCTGAAAAAATCACGAACCGCAGATTCACCACCACCGCGGTCGCAAAAATCACCCATAGCGGAGCATGTACGGCGATCAGGGGCAGCGATGCTAGTTGCGCTGAACCCGCATACACCAGAAAAGTCATGCCCAGCGATTGCGGAATGCTGAGACCAGCCTTGATCATGGCAACGCCCACCACCAGTCCCCAGGCCCCGACGCCAAACCAGGTCGGCGCGCCATCCTTGAGTGCCCCTTTTCTGGCAGCCTGATCCGACTCAAAAGACATGAAAATTTCTCTGAGGATAAGTAAATTATTCTACCGGCAAATCAAAAAGGCCGCTGAGTCCTGACAGCAAGCTGCCGGAATCCGTTAAAATCGCCATTTGTTTTACAGACTTGAACGGAATCATCATGAGCACAACAAACGCTGCCAAACAAGTGGTTGAATTGCAAGCCAAAGACTTACCGGCACATTGCCCGAATCCTGCAATGCCGCTCTGGTCATCTCACCCCCGTGTTTTCCTTGACCTGTCCCATGGCGGCACAGCAACCTGCTCTTACTGCGGCACGCAATACCAGCTCGCGCCGGGGACAGTCATCAAAGGTCACTGATTCCGCACCATCATGTCTGCGGAAAAGCAGCTCAACGGCAGCGCGGATGAGGTGGAATCCGCCTTCTATGACGCCATCAGCCGCGCGGATCTGGATGGCCTGATGCATTTGTGGGCCGACGACGAGGAAATCGTCTGTATTCATCCCGGCGGATCGCGTCTGATCGGCCATGCCGCAATACGAGCCTCGTTTGAAGTGATCTTTGAGCGCGGCAGCGTGCAGATTGCTGCCTCGCAATTGCATGCCACGCACAATATGCTGACCGCTGTGCACAGCGTGATTGAGCAGATTCCACGCCAGAGTGACGCCATGCCGGACGTACACATTCTGGCGACGAATGTGTATGTGAAAACACCGCACGGCTGGCGTATTACCATGCACCATGCTTCGGTTGCCGCCGGCAAAGCGCCGCTGGACCTGTTCAAAGCCAGTGTGCTGCACTGATCAGACATGCCTGAATGAATTACCAATCACCAGCCTGGCTTCCCGGCGGACATCTGCAAACCATTTATCCGGCACTCTGGATCAGGAAACCCGACGTAGCTTTCCGCCGCGAACGCTGGGATGCGCCGGACGGCGATTTTGTCGATATTGATTTCATCGACGGCGAACCCGGAAAACCATTTCTGACGCTGTTCCATGGGCTTGAGGGCTCCAGCGACAGCCATTATGCGCGGGCGCTGATGGACGCACTCCGGCAACGCGGCTGGTCTGGCGCCATTCCGCATTTCCGCGGCTGCTCCGGCGAACTGAATCGTGCGCCACGTTTTTATCATTCCGGTGATGCCGGGGAAATTAACTGGATACTGCGGTGTCTGCATGCGCAGCATACCTCCCGGTCAGCCGCCGGAGCCTTCTTTGCAGCAGGCGTGTCACTGGGTGGCAATGCGCTGCTGCGCTGGCTGGGGGAATCGCAGCATGCGGCCGAATTTGTCACGGCAGCCTGCGCAGTTTCTGCACCGCTCGATCTGACGCAAGGCGGCGCTTCGCTATCGCGCGGGTTGAACATGCTGTACACCCGCATGTTCCTGAAAACCCTCAAGCCCAAGTGCTTGCAAAAACTGGATCAGTTTCCGGGTTTATTCGATAAAAACCGGCTGCTGGAAGCCCGCAATTTATATGAATTCGATAATGTCGTGACCGCGCCGCTGCACGGCTATCTGGATACCGATGATTACTGGCATCGTGCCAGCGCCAGACATGTACTGCATGACATTACCGTTCCCACACTGATTCTGAATGCCAGGAATGATCCCTTCCTCCCTGGCCGATATTTGCCGCAAACTGCGGCATCCTGTGTGCAACTCGATTACCCGGAGCACGGCGGCCATGTCGGTTTTGCCACCGGTCACCTGCCAGGCCGGCTGGACTGGCTGCCACGGAAAATCCTGCATTTTTTTAACGAAAGATAAACATGGATGACATCGTCAGGGCCGCCATCGCCAAATGGCCGAATGTGCCGCATTGCTACGGCTGGCTGGCGCTGGATGCCCGCGGCAACTGGCGCATGCGCGACGAACGCTGCCAGGGGCTGAACCTGCAGGGCGACATCATCCGCCACCCGGCCTTACTGGATTTCATTCACCGCAATTACCTGCACGATCAGGACGGCCAATGGTATTTTCAGAATGGTCCTCAGCGGGTGTACGTCGATCTGGAAGCAACACCGTATATCGCACGGACAGATCATCAGGGACTTGTACTGCATACCGGCAAACCTCTGTGCGCGCCAACTTCAGCATATATGGATAATGCAGGTATTTTGTATTTTGTTGCAGGACAAGTTGTTGCGCGGGTGGATGATCGCGATTTAACAGAATGCCTTACCTGGCTCAGGCTGCAAGATGCGCTCCCGGCCGATGATCTGCTGGAAGCATGGCTGGCCGGGGAACATGATTCAATTGAATTACAAATTGAATTTCCGTTTTCCTCCAATTCATCCCGCCTGACACTCAACAAAACCCAACTGAGCGAACTGATGCAACAGGCAGGCTATGTGCAACGCCCTCGCAAGCCGGAAAACAGTTGCGGATAAGATGGACATTCACCGTTCTGGCCAAGTTTGCGAGCTTTATCCGGCGGGATGCGCTCCGCGTTCGCATAGCAGGAAAATACTGGAACACAAATCAGGATATTGCTGCCCCAGCGCATAACAGCCATCCAGATATTCCCTGGAAATAATGTCGGTCTTGAGTAAGCGATCCCATTGAAAATTGGCCATCGCTTTAAAAAAAATACCTGACCGATGCATCACTTTGAGCCCGGCGGCGGCGGCATCACGTTCCAGAGTATCCAGGGTATAAGTACGGCGGTGCCCATGCGCCAATTCAGCAGGCGTCACTGCCGTATTATGTGAGATCAGCCCCATCTTTACCGCAATCTGCCGTGATGGCGCATTGGCATTCGGACAGACTAAAAAAAACCGGCCATATTCGCTCAACCATTCATCATTGATCCGTCTCAATATATGCACGGGATCATCCAGATGTTCCAATACATGCGTCATGACGATATTTTCATATTTCTGAGGCAGTTGCGCATGTTCAAAAGTAGTATGAACAAATTGAATCTGTTGAGGTAAGCTTGACTGCGCCACGCCCATAGCTTCTGCCGATGCCTCAACACAGGTAATGTTGTCACAATGCGCCATCAATCGCTTTGTCAAATCGCCTTTGAAGCTGCCTAGCTCCAGCGTCCGTCCAGCCTGCAGAAATGGGCGAAATGACTGGATCATATAGGGATGGATCACATCAAAATCAAAGTTGTAAGCGTATTGATGATCTGCCACATCTTTGATTTCAACATCATAGTTACGTTCAATACTAGACAATACTGACTCCCAGAGATAAATACATCGTTCGGTCATGCTCGCTGATATGTGTTTCCCGGAACCCGTGCCGAATATAGCACTGGTATGCGGCATTATTCGTCACATTAACCTGTAGTTGAATTCCGACATAAGCTTCTTTCTCCGCATGAAGTATGCATCGACGCAGCAGTTGCGACGCCAGCCCCTTTCGCTGCGAGTCGAGCGTGACGCTGAGATTCGTAATAAATACATTCTGGCGCTGTTCACAATTGCAATATGCCGCCAGCAATCCTTTTAATTCAGCGCCATCCCAGATTTCAAACCGCTCAGCAGCAGACAAAATTTTTTCTATATACGATCCGATATCCACGCGTTGTTGTAATTGCGTAAAAAATTCCCGGTCGCATTGCGTAAAGTGCTGCAGCACATCCTGCTGTGTTGCCGTATTTTGCCTGAAGATAAAATGATGAGCAGTCATTCCAGTACAGCCAAACCAAATCCGAAACGGCCAAACTCATTACCGTTATAAAGCAGATAGATATTTCCATCGCATTCGAATACATGTGGATAGCACTGCATGTCGCTATCCCATGCCCCGGGCGTGCCAATCAGTTCGGGACTGGCGTCATCCCGGCTCCAGTGACAGAGATCATCTGACCAGGCATGGCCGATCCGGTAACCACGCGTCGCATTACTACGGAAATCAAACGATTCCCGGTAACAAAAAAACATATGGTAACGGTCTCCCATTTGAATCACCGATGGCAAAGCCTGGCTTTCATCCCATCCTAACCGGTCAGGAATAATCTGATGCCCATCCTCTTTGATCCAGTCAATTCCATTATCGGAAACAGCGTGACCTATTTTATAGGTCCTGTCTGGCGGAGCATCCGGAGAGTACTTTTTCCATCCTGTACCAAAGATATACCACATGTGGAAACGATTACCGATCACCTTCACAAAGCCGTCACCGACCAGACAGGGTTCGCGCAAAGAGGCGGAAAGAATAGGGCCATCACCGATTCGCTCAAATGTTTCACCCTCATCGCGGCTCATTGCCAGCCCGATAGCCGTTTCAACAGATACAGAAACACGACGGCTCCAGCCACACGTGTAACCATATATCAGTCCATTATGACGAACTACATTGATAGGAAAAATACCATGTTCATCAAAACATCCCAATGCTCCCAATGGCATGACCGTATGTTCTGAGACGCGGCGTATCTGCTGTAAATTTCTGGTCATATCAACGAATGCGATATGACTTCGGAATTTTCCATTCCCATCCGTTGATCTGGTAGAAAAATAAATACGGATGAAATCATCAAACAACAAGGTTTGCGGCGATTGTGCAAATTGCAAACGGTGTCCCGGAAAATCAGAGGGATCAAAAATTTTTCCTAATTTACGCCATCGCATGATTTATTCCAATGTCCCATCCAGCACAGCAATTCCAAATCCAAATCGTCCGACCTGATTTCCAAGATACAAAAGATAAGTCAGTCCATCCAGTTCAAATACATGCGGATAGCTGATCATTTCAGCATCCCAGCCCAATGCAGACACGTCGATACCGGCACGGTTGTCATCTCGTGTCCAGTCCTTCAAATTGTGGCTATAGGCGTAGCCGATACGATAGCCTTTCTGGCTACTCCGGTAGCCCTCACTGTATCGGTAGCAAAAAAACATATGGTAAAGCCCATTCGCATAAAATACATCGGGACTGGCCTGCGCCTCATCTTCCTCAATACGGTCACTGATCAGATTTTTATTCCACTTCACCCATGAAATACCATCTGAGGATTCTGCCATTCTGATTTTATAAACCGGCTCCGGGCGTCCATCGACAATCTTCCATTTGAGACCGGCAATATAAAATAAATACCAGGTTCCATTGAAATAACGTATTTTCGGTCCGCTCAAAATAAAAGGTTCTGAGGGAGAACAGGACAATACCGGCCCTTGTCCTAATTTTGCAAACGTTCTCCCATCATCATCACTTTCTGCAACACCAATTGCAACATTGAATGGCACAGACTCACAACGCGTCCAACCGGCGTAATAGGCACGAACCTTTTGATCATGGCGAATCACGGATACGGGATATGTGCCAAACTCATCAAATTCCCCCAGCCCTCCCAAACTCAGAATTGGCTTCGTCGCAACAGACCTGATCTTAAACAGATCTTTCCGATCCAAATCAACATACGCTGAATAACTGACATAATTCCCATCGGCATCGGGCTTGGGGCGACATGAAAAATAAACCCGCACCACATCATCCATCATCAATGTTGCCGGTGCCTGCGCAAATTCAGCCATCCATTCAGGACCATGCATAGTTTGGGGTACAAATATCTGCCCTAATTTTTTCCAGTGGAACATAGCTTAAATGATTGTGTAGTGCTCAGAAACCAACTGCTGAACACGGGAAAGCGGGTTAAACATCAGAACATCAATAATCGAAAGCCAAGGCACAAACGGTGTTGAAAACTGCTGGTATTCAACAGGAGAAGACTGCAAAAACTGAAGCTCCAACTTATTTTCTCTGAAAACCTGCCGGTCATAGAGAGCGGTGCCGCCGATGGCATTCATGTATCTATCCGCATTCAGCACCTGACAGATGGCAATCACCTTATCTTGTCCTTTGAGCTCCTGATTAAACGGTAATTCCGATGAGAGACGGATGTCAGTCTGAATATCTAAATACCGGCAAACTAACTGCAAAGAATGGTAAATGTAATGGAATAAATTCCGTTCCTGACACATCAGTATTTCAGTTAATAACGGAAAGATTTCATCAAAAAAAGGAGCGCCCGCATAAGCCCCGGCAAATTGCCGAAGTAATTTCTCAGGTTCATAGTCACTCGCCAATTCTTTCTCGACAACATCCAGCGTATCCGAAGATTTTTTCAAAGGAAGAGAAAAAAATGCATCATGTCCATTCAGCAGCAGCCGATTGCGGTTAATCCAGCCCTTCTTGGTATATTTGATGTGATCGTAAATAACAAATATATCGGCAGCCTTAATCAGTTGGAAATAACCGATGTATGGCAAAAAATAAGGCTGCATAATGGAGACTATCACGCGCTATCCCTGATCAGAATGGTTTCAGCATTTCAGCAGGGATGTGCAATCAGCTGACAAATCTCATCCACCACCGACATCTCAAGACCGGGATAAATTGGCAGGCATAGAATTTTCTGGGAAATTTCAAGCGCCACAGGCAAATTGTCCGGATGTGCGGAAGCTAGTCCGCGATACATAGGAAATTGTGAAATCAAAGGGTAAAAATAACGACGTGGATGAATCCCCTTTTCTTTCATTAATGCATACAGAGCATCCCTGGTCATGGAATATTCCTGATGTACTAATATCGGAAAATAGGCATAGTTAGCCACACACTCCCCGGAATTCTGAATACAAGAAATACCCGGAATACCGGCTAATTTCAGGCGATAGGCTTCATCAATTTTCTGACGGCATGCTAAAGCAGAATCAATATGCTGTAACTGCAACAAGCCAAGTGCTGCATTGAATTCGCTCATTTTCCCATTGATTCCTGGCGCAACAACGGTGGTCTCTCCCACATGCCCAAAATTTTTCAGCTGATCGATCCTGACCTTCGTTTTCTCATCAGGACAAATAATCGCCCCACCTTCAAACGTATTAAAAACTTTTGTTGCATGAAAGCTCAAAACGGATAAATCACCGTACCGCAAGATACTGCCGCCGGCATCCTGCACGCCAAAGGCATGAGCCGCATCATAGATGATTTTCAGATTGTAATTATCAGCAATCCTCTGAATACCATTGACGTCACAAGGATGTCCATAACAATGAACCGGCATAATCGCTGTCGTGTGAGGCGTAATCGCTGATTCAATCCTCGCAGGATCAAGATTCAATGAGTGTGGATCAATATCTACAAAAACCGGTTTAATGCCATTCCAAAGCAAAGAATGTGATGTCGCCACAAAAGAATAAGGTGTTGTGATGACTTCACCTGTAATACGAAGCGCCTGCAAAGCAGTCACTAATGCGATAGTGGCATTCGTAAACAGGCAAATATGATGTACGCCAAAATAATCACATAACGCTGCTTCAAATTTCTGATGAAACTCACCACCATTCGTCAGAACTCTGGTCTCCCATATTTTTTCCAAATATGGGATCAGGTCATTCAGTGGCGGCAAAGTTGGTTTGGTAACAAAAATATTTTCTTTACTCATAGATACCCACATCACCGGGAACCGGAAAAATAACCTGATTATTGGTCGTTACTTCTATTGCAGCAGGCGGTAATCCCTGGCACCATCGTTGCCATATCGCACGCAACATGTGTTCAAGATTCGTCGCAAAAACATCCGTCTTTGAAAAAGGCGCATTTAAAAACCGGCTACGTAATGTTTGTCTTATGCTGCTTAAGCTCTCCAAATCAGAAGCAACCTGCTTTCCCAGCGCAACGAAGTCAGCATGATTTTTTGCTCCAAATTCCTGGATCAGGTTGACGTCAGACAAATTTGCGGAAGACTGCCGTCCTGCCGGGGTTGTTCCGGTCAGAGTCAGGGTGGGAACACCCATCCATAACGCATGGTTAGTGGTCGTGCCGCCGGTATATGGGAAGGTGTCAAGGCAAACATCCACTTTGTGGTGCAACGCAAGATAGGTATGCATATTGCTGCGATTGTGAAATTCAAGCCGCGTTTTTGGTATGCCTTCCTGCTCAAACCAGAACCATAAATGTTCATATTCGCCATTGGCAGGCAAACCTGCAATCAACATTTTCGCCGTCGGTATTTCCCGCAATAACTGCGCCCATAACGCAACAACTTCCCTGCCGATTTTATCAATCCTGTTAAAACTGCCAAACGTTATATAGCCATTTTCCAGCGCCGGCAAAGCATTGACATCGGGTGAATCAGAAATAGGCAGGAAAGGAACGGTCACGGGTAATCGGGCAATTTTCTCAGTGAATTGATCGTCCAATTCAAAAGCCGGTAAGAAATGCCGTCCTGCCAGATAGTAATCCATCGCCTGCAATCCGGTGGTTCCCGGATAGCCAACCCAGCTGACTTGTATTGGCGCGGGCTTACGGGCAAAAGTCAGTAACCGGTGTTTACCGGTATGGCCGGACAGATCAATCAGTATGTCGATTTTATCTGCCAGAATCTTCTGTGCAACCTGATGATCGTTCAATCCAACGATCACCTGCCAACGTGGAATGGTTGCTTTAATCCGCTGAGTGATCTCATCTTCTGCTTCATGATTGTAATAGACGAATAAAGACAGCGATTGAGAGTGCTGCAAAGCAGCCAAGACGGGTTCCAGAAAAAAAGCAACGGCATGCGCACGTAAATCAGCGGAAACCAGCCCGATCCTGAGTGTCTTTTGTGGATCTTTCACATTATCGTGTACTGGCCATATAGCACGGAATGGCGCTTCAAACTGATCGCCAAACCGTTTATGCTCCTCAAATAACTGCTGTGCAGTGAGACGGTTGCTATGACTCAGGCAAAATAATAATTGTGTATATGTTGGAACCATGTCAGGTTGTTTGCGCAATGCGGTGCGACAAATTTCCACTGCATCATCAATACGGCCGAGTTCCCTGTATACATCGGCAAGATTGCCATATGCGCGCAAATAATCGGCATCAGTCTCAATTGCTGCCTGATAGTGCTTCATCGCGGAAATCAGATCACCGGCGTCTTTCAATGTGGCAGCCAGATTGCCATGTACCTGCGCGTAAGCTGGCGCCAGTTTTAATGCTTGCTGATAACTGTCAATCGCATCTTGAAAACGCTTCATATCTCCCAGTACGTTACCTCTGGCCACGTAAGCATCAACAAAATCAGGTTTTAACTGAATTGCCTTTTCATAAGAATCAAGCGCAGCGTCGGGACTGTTCTGAATAATTTGTGCGTTCCCCAAATTAAAATGCGCCGCGGCATAATCGTGATTCAATTCAACTGCTTTACGATACATGGTGACTGCATCCGGAATTTTTTCCATCTGCAATAAAACATTTCCCTTATTGAGGTAGGCACGTGCTAAAGCCGGAGCCATTTCGATGGCCTTCTCATACAGTCTCAGCGCCTCGTTCATCTGACCGTTTTCTTCCAATTGATTACCCCGATCAATCAATTGCACAGCCTGCTCGCTTTGACTGATTGGTGTTATTTCCTTTGAGGATTTTGGTGTCACGCTGAATAAGGCTTGAATCCGGTTAAGTATTGTCATACCTGATCTTTGTCGATAATGTTTGATTGAACTTATAGCTGACGTGTGAGCCAGCGCGTTAATTGATCCACATGTTCTGTTGACAATCCTGACTCCATCAAGCGCCACTTAAATGCATTACCTAATTGCGCTTTTTTATAAACATTCGATTGGTGTTTTGCTTTAAAACTCTCCAATTGCTGGAGCATCTTCACAAACAGCTCCTTCTGTTTTCTCTCCACATATTTATTATTTTTATTGATAGCTTCTGTCTTGTGTCTTTCCAGATAAAAATCCGCCAGGGAAGATCCAAATATTTTTTCCTCTTTTGCATTAAACCAATTGAACACCATGCCCTCCTGTCTTTTGTATTATTTTTGAAAATACAAGCAAAGTTAATGCCTGTAATTTACATAGCTCGTTTATGCTTTTTCTCGTCCGCCAACTCTTCTTTGTGTTTCTCTTTCCATTCCCGCTCGAAGGCATCGATAACGGACTGTTCGTAAAATCCTGCATCTTTTTCACGGCGGGCAATCTCCAACTGCTGCAAAGCGGCAGTCCAGGTGTTCTGAATCGCATACGCCTCTGCCAGCGCAATATGCTGCAGAGCCTGTTTGCCCTGCGCATCATATACCTTGGCCAGTAAATTCTGCAGCCTGGCGTCCTGCCGGTATAAGCTGATCTGATCGCGGAGGAATGCGCCTGCAGCCGCCGTCTTTTTCGCAGACAGCAGTGCCTCGACATACTGGTACACCAGTCCGCGCGACAAAGGCAAGAGTTGCATCGCTTTTTCCGCTTCTGCAACCGCCTCCTCATTCCGCTTTTCCGCCATCAGAATATCAATCGCAACACTGACATAAGCGCTGCTGGTCGTCAGCACGATCTTTTGTGAAGTCAGTTTTTCGGTTTTTGATTTTGCCGCATCCAGCCATCGATGCGCGGCAGCGAAATCAAACTGTTTGAGCGCAACTAACGCCAGACCATATTGCGCGGCAATCTTGTCCTCATCTTTTTCCGATTTCAGCTGACCTTCGAAGAATACTTTTGCATCCATCAGGCCTTGTATGGTTGCGTCCTGCAGCACACGGACTCTTGCCTTGGTTAAAAAAAACTCCAGGCTGTCGGCATGTTGTTTGTAACGCTGGTCGAGCATACGGGCCTGAATATCGGCAATCCGTTCACTGGTCAGTGGATGACTGCGCAGATAGGCAGGCGCGTTGTCTGTGTAATTGCGCATCGACGCCTGGAGACGCCCAAAAAAGCTCACCATGCCGGAGGTATCAAAGCCGCTGTCCCGCAAAATCTGGAACCCGACGCGGTCAGCCTCCCGCTCTGCATCACGGCTGAAATTCAGTTGCCGCTGGATCGCCAGTCCCTGCCCGCCGGTCGCCAGTGCAATGGCAGCATCCGGACTGGTACGGGCCGCCAGTACCGCCAGTGCCAGTGCGGCCAGAGGAATCAGGGAATCAAATTTCTGGCTGGTCAGCATCCGCGCAATATGCCGTTGCGCCACATGACCAATCTCGTGCCCGATCACGGATGCCAGCTCAGATTCCGACTGCGCAGCCAGAATCAGCCCGGAATGCAGCCCGATAAACCCGCCGGGAAAAGCAAACGCATTCAACACCGGATCACGCACAGCAAAAAATTCAAAATCATAGGCTGCTTCACCCCGGGCATCCGGACGCGCATCCAGCATTTTATTACCGAGCCGGTTCAGATATTCCGAAACCGGGCCATCATCCATATAGTCCGGGTCACGGCGCACGACGTTCATGATCTGCTCACCCAGCCTGCGCTCCATCAGCGGAGACAATTCCTCTCTGGAAGTATCCCCCAGAGTCGGCAGATTTTGCGCAGCGGCGTCAACCGTCAATATTTCCGGTACTACGAAACAGGTCGCCGCCAACAGCGATGCGCGCAGAACTTTTTTTGTCACCAGCCCGAACCGACCTTGCGCGGTGCTATCATTCCCGCTGACTGGAAACACTTCTGACATATTCAACTATCCCTTCCGTACATCCAAATGACTACTGAAACCCATCACGCAGGCCTGACACATTTTAATCAGGCTGGTCAGGCACATATGGTCGATGTCGCTGATAAACAAGACACGCACCGCATTGCCATTGCAACCGGCCTTATCCGCATGCGCCCTGAAACACTGTCCATTATCCGGCAGGGCAATGCAAAAAAAGGAGATGTGCTTGGTATTGCCCGGATTGCTGCCATCATGGCGGCCAAAAGAACCAGTGATCTGATTCCTCTCTGCCATCCTCTGGCGCTGACCAGAGTTAATGTTGATTTTAACATCACAGAAGAAGATGCTTCGGTGCAATGCAGAGCACAGGTAGAAACTGTCGGCAAGACAGGGGTTGAAATGGAAGCGCTGACCGCAGTTCAGGTCGGCCTGCTGACAATTTACGACATGTGTAAGGCAGTTGACCGGGGCATGGTGATGAGCGATATCCGCGTGCTGGAAAAACACGGTGGAAAATCCGGTGACTGGGTAAGCCTGATCGACTGATCGCAATCAGGCAGGATACGGTTTATGGTGCATCACGTCGCGGCATGCTGAGGAAAACCTGCTGATATCGCGCATCCGATGCACCTTTCGCTTTCCAGTAATCGAAATACTCAGGATAGAGATCAGGGTGCAGGCGCTGCAAAGTCTGCATCGCACGTACAGCCTGCTCCCGCTTGCCATTCAATACAGACACTTCAGCCAGCTTATTCAGGATATGGACAAACCCGAAACGCGGCGTCCAGTGTTCGACAAATGCGATATCCTCGGCAGACATCCCTTCCGCCGGCGCGATTTTCATCAGATGAAAATAGGCAAAAAACTGAGGAAATAATGTCAGCCGCGGTTGCTCCAGCTGCTTCAGATCGACCTGATTACCTGTCTGCTCCCAGCGCAGGACATTAAAGCCGCGTACCACGCGTTGATAATCCCAGGTGATTCCCATCATGCAGAAAAGCGCAATTGCAGTAACTGCGACCGCAACGTCCTTACGCAACCGGACTGTCGCCGCCACAGGCCATCTCTGCTGATGGAGCATGCCTGCCATTATCAAAACCGGAAACAGTACATACCCATACCATAACGGGAACTCCACCAGACTGTGCACACATGCGGCAACCAGGCACATACCGGCAAACTGCATGGATAAGTCTTTTTTGGGCTTGATACAGACCTGGTAAAACCACCAAAGCAAGCCTGCTACCATCAAGCCAGTCAACAACCATCCGATTTCTGCTGCTAAGTTCAGCACAATATTGTGCGCGTGCTCTGCATAAGTTGTGGAAGGAAAATCTGCAGCGATATGCACCTGTTCCGGACCAAATCGAAACCATCCGGCCCCGGCCCAGGGATGATTTGCTGCGATATCCCATGCCTGCCGCCATAACCCCATTCTTTCTGAGCGTCCTCCAATATGATCCGCTGCAGAGCCGCCATGCACGCCGGCCAGCCCGGCAATTTTGGGCAACAGAAAAACACTGGCGGCATACACCAAACCAAACCATGCCGCCGCTTGCCAGCCGATTGACTGACGTGCAGGAGCGCTCCGGGCGAGGATGGCAACAAATAGAGGAATAATAATCCAGCCAATCCTGGATTGCGTCAGCACTAATCCAGTCAACAGAAGAACCACCGAACATATGGCTACCGGAATTCGCAACTTTCCTTGTTGAAACAGCCAGGCTGTCGCCGCCAGAGAAAAGCAGAGCAATAAAGCCAGCTGGTTCGGCTGCGCCACATTCGCGTATGGTCTTTGCAAAAATGAACCAGCAGGCATATACATCACCACCGGGGTTAAATCCATCCCCAGTAATTGGGCGACCTGCATCAAAACCGACAACCAACCAGAAATCAAAAAGACGATTGCCAAAGTCCGACTCAAAGATTCACGCTTAACTGCATTGTTTGCCAGCGTGGCGCCCAGGATCAAAACCAGTACCGCATACAACAAATACATCAGAGGGAAAAACAGATCGTACGCATCATCACGAGCCTGGAAAATCCATTGCGCACAGATAGTCAGGATAAATACAACAGGCAGCAACACAGGTGCGGGCAGCATCCAGGTCAGGCTGGAGTAGTGTGCAGACTGAATGCTGTTCGGACGTTCTGCACTGAACAACAGCGAAAGTGTCACCCCAAAAAAAATCGCCAGCTCATTATAGAAAGTCCGGAAAGGATGCTGATGAACCGGGATCAGATACGCCCCGGCAATACCAAATCCGAGCCAGAATAAAGCCCAGACATCGTTTTGCTCTTGTTTTTTGGGGAAAGAAAATGGAGATAACATGAAAGTCACTGGACGGAAATCAGGTATTTTCTCATTTTTCCGTCAACACAAATTGGTTCCGGCGATAGGAGCACTGATGCGCTTTTACACATCCAGCGAACAACAGCAGCGCTTTCATTCAACATTACATAAAGCGGCTACAAAATGTAGTTTAATTTAACGAAGTTGGAAAAATTTCAGAAAAATCCGTCTTTTTCAATAAAACCAACTGGTTGTGCAGAGATCGCATCAATCAGTACCAGCCAGTCGCCCCCCCCCTCTCTGGCAATCAAAGGTAAAAATTTCAACTGGCTCCTGGAATGCCCGGTGGCTTTGATCCGTTCGTCAATCAGCCCCTGATCGGCCGGATATTTCTGGTAAAGAAGTTCAACCGGCCTGCTGACACTCAGCACCTGCGGTACAGATAGACGATAGTCTTGCCAGAAAACCGGACGCAAACCAATGTCCACGCCTGCCATGGCTTTATCTGCGGCCTCCATTTTTTCCTGCTGATTCCTGAATGGACGGGTCCCGGTTAATCTTGGCCCCATCATTGACAGGCTGCGAAATTCCGGTAAGGCCTGGGGCAACTCATTTTCCTGCACGCCAGCCGCCGAAACAACACGAAACCGGCTTCCTTCAAACACCAGCGCAACGGGTCTTGCCAGATAAACAGTATGTGCCCCATATAGCAACCCTGCCAATTGAAGGCAGCCAATCACTAAAATATCTTTGAATAAAACAGAGCGGGTTTTTCGGGAATCAAAGATAACCAGCGTCAGCATCGGTCCCAGAAACAGATCGACCGTAGCCACCAGAACCAGCAAATTGAGACCACCAGCCATTCTGCTATAAGGCCAAGGATACCAGAGCAACAATATCAGTCCGGCAACCAAAGAAACAACCAGCGCAGAAACCAGTAAATGAATCAGCGCAGCTTTAATGCGAAATTGAAATTCTGACATAGATGAGAAATAAGAAGAAAAAACTATCGCCCACTTTATATGGCAAATTCCCTTACCTTCATGGTTAAGTCCTACTTACAGGCCACCGGACGATATTTCGCTGCCAGCGTTCCTCCTGTGCAACTCCAGGTGTCACCGCCATCAGTTGTTACTAACGTGATATTGGAGCCATTTGCCTGCCCGTCCGTGAGCGTTCCAGTCAGCGTCCCATTAGGATAAGTACCAGTCATCGTAGAGCTGACAGCTGCATATTTTCCTTGCAGGGTTGCAACGATCTCGCTTGGTGCCGGATTGGATGTCGGGGCAACGAATGCCGTTGGCCAGGTATTTTTCTGATGAGCATATTCAGAAACCGTTACCTTCATCCCTCCTAGCAAATCAATAACCTCTGTCACTTGGGCGCGAGTCGCATAATCATTGTAAGCAGGCAAGGCAATTGAAGCGAGAATACCGATAATTGCCACCACAATCATCAACTCAATCAGCGTGAATCCTTGTTGAAAATCTCGATTGCGGCGGTGCAGAACTGCAAATAAATGGCATTTCATTATTTCCCCCAGAAGTGATTTAAACTATTCTTTTCTGGGTAGCAAATTTCAAGCCTGCCTTACCTATCTGTCAAGCAATAAAAAATACCTAATAAAGTAGTGCTTTATAAGAATGAAAATTACTTACAGGCAACTGGGCGATATTTATTGGCAATAGTACCGCCGGTGCAGTCCCATGTATTACCGCCGTCAGAAGTAATGAATGTAATAGTGCCAGTATTCGCCTGGCCCGCTGTCATCGTTCCGGTAATGGTACCGTTTGGGAAAGTGCCAGTCATCGGTGAAGTGACGGTAGAATATTTACCAGTCAATGTTGCTGTCAACTCTGTTGCTGCTGGCGTTGCAGTGGAAACGACAAAAGCTGTTGGCCATGCATTTTTCTGATATCCATACTCCGATACCGGGGCCTTCAAACCCCCGATCAGTTCAATCACCTCTGAGACTTGAGAGCGTGTTGTATAGTCATTGTATGCAGGCAAAGCAACAGAAGCCAGAATACCGATAATTGCCACCACGATCATCAATTCAATCAGGGTAAAACCCTGTTGCATTTTCTTTTTTGCTGCGTTCATTGTATTCCCCTGAGTAAATGCCTAAGGCCATCAAATATCTAGTTTCAAAAATCTGTTGCCAGTATCAAGATAGTAGCGTCAATCAAACATGGCTCCAAGTTTTCCGTACGGAAAAAAAGAAACGTAATTTATCATTTGTGACAATTCTTTACCTAAGCTGCAAAATCAAGATAAATAGGCACATCGGGGACGATAATTTCTTCCCAGCTTCTATATTGGTCATGTTGTCAGGAAAATAAAAAAAGACACTCAAATGAGTGTCTTTTTTTCTTACAATCAACCCAGATTACTTACAAGCGACTGGACGATATTTATTGGCAATAGTACCGCCAGTGCAAGACCAGGTATTGCCACCGTCAGAAGTAATGAATGTAATAGTGCCAGTATTCGCCTGACCTGCTGTCATCGTTCCTGTGATAGTACCGTTAGGGAAGGTGCCAGTCATCGGTGAAGTGACTGTGGAATACTTACCTGTCAATGTAGCAGTCAACTCTGTCGCAGCAGGAGTGGCCGTAGAGACCACAAATGCCGTCGGCCATGCGTTTTTCTGGTAACCATATTCGGCAACTGGTGCCTTCAGGCCACCAATCAGTTCAACTACTTCAGAAACCTGAGCGCGTGTTGTGTAGTCATTGTATGCAGGCAAAGCAACAGAAGCCAGAATACCGATAATTGCCACCACGATCATCAATTCGATCAGGGTAAAACCTTGTTGTACTTTCTTTGCTACTTTCATATTAATACTCCAGAGAATTAATTTAAAAATGACCCACTTTGAACTGAGCAAACAGCGTGCCAGAGAGCAATGAACTCATAAACCACTCCAGAGAAAAGACAAAAATTGAAAACTTTGCTTAAAAATGACATTTTTTGTCAGTTAAATTCATTTTTTGTCACAACTTGTCTCGATGAGTGAAAAGATCAGGACTTGAATGTGATCTGCATGTGTGTACCGGCAACGTCAATCATGTCGCCATGACGCAAAATCTGGAGCGCACCGGAAACAGGTGTTCCATTCACCTTCGGTGGTTCAGCGCCTTCAACATGTTTAATCACATACTGATCTGCCTGTTTTGCGATTGCAACAACCTGAATACCTGGATTACCAATTGTGGTAACAGGCTTGGACAGCACCAGTTCTTTACCGGTATTCGGCCCATTAACCACCCGAATTGTGGCAACTGCAGATAAGCCAGTTTGAACAATATTGCCGGAAACGTCAGATACCTGGATATTTTTTTCTTGCTGATATCGCAATTTATATTTACCGATATCAATCACATCGTCATGTTGCAATAAATGCTTTTTGACTGGCTGATTATTTACCATAGTGCCGTTCGTACTTCCCAGATCCAGTACAAACGATCCGTTTGATGTGGTGTCGATGGCAGCGTGCTGGCCGCTCACGGTCAGGTGATCAATCACGATATCATTTCCCGAGCGCCGGCCAATAGTGATCCGTGATTTATTAATGCTGACTTCCTGCTGTATCAGTCCATTAAAGGTGACGATAATTTTCGCCATAATCTCTCATCAATTAAATTAAACAAGCTATCTGGATAATATTTTTTTAAACCACACCTGATCCGGGGATTTCTTTATTCTGAATAATACGACCGATGTGTTATCAATTCCGCCGGCATCATTTGCCTTCTCAACCAGTATTTTGCAGCAAGCAGTCAAATCATGACGATACTGGGTAAATACTGCCTGAATTTCATCATGCGTCAGCATGTCGGTCAAGCCATCTGAGCATAGCATGTATAAATCACCCTCTTCGGTAGGGTAAGTGGCGACATCGGTTTCCACTTCATCCTGGGTGCCAACTGCCCGTGTAATCAGATTTCTGATAGACGAAAATCTGGCTTGCTCTTCTGTAATCAGACCAGTATTAATTTGTTCCTGTAAAACAGAATGATCCCGGGTTAATCGGGTTAATATCTCATTCCGGTAGCGATAAGCTCTGGAATCTCCGACGTGCGCCAATAAAAGCCGCTCATTGGCACAGCATGCAACGATGACCGTTGTCCCCATTCCAAAGCAGTCCAGATTGGTTTGGGAAGTATGAAAGACTTTTTGGTTAGCAAGCTGGATAGCTTCGTTCATCCAACGTGATAATTGAATAAACTGCAATCCCAGTTTTGACAACCATGCCGAATCGAGTTTTGCACATAAATATTCGGCAATAATCCGGGTACTCATTGCACTTGCGACTTCTCCAGCCTTATAGCCACCCATTCCATCCGCCAATACCGCACATCCGTAGTCGGCACAGACGATAATTGCATCTTCATTATGATCCCTGACTCTTCCCGGATCAGATAACGCGGCAAACTCTAGTGCATACTGATATGACATTGGTTAAATTGCTGAATAATGAATTCTAATTATTATAAGAATATGAATGATTAAACGTTATTCTGAAAGACCTGGCTGCGACCTTTGTTTTCTTGTTATCTAAAGAGAAGCATAAACGGTAAGTATAAAAACTGAAGTGCCTGTCAGCAGACGACTTCATGATTTTTAACTAACGCTGACACTGTGCAATACAGCGTCGCCACTTCCGATATCATTCATTTTCTACATTATCCAAGCTTAACATTAAGAAATTCAGTTTGCACTGTAAATACTCAGACACAAAGTGAAGAAATGAAAAAAGCCGCGACAAGCGCGGCCTTTTCTGACAACAAATCAGCTTGGCGACGATTACAGCATTGCCTTGAGCAAGCGCGCCATTTCAGATGGATTCTTTGTTGTTTTGATACCGCAAGCTTCCATGATGTCCAGTTTTGCCTGAGCCGTGTCAGCGCCACCGGAAATCAAAGCACCTGCATGGCCCATGCGTTTGCCTGGGGGCGCAGTCACGCCGGCGATAAAGCCAACCACAGGTTTTTTCATGTTGTCTTTGATCCAGTAAGCGGCATTTGCCTCGTCTGGACCACCGATTTCACCGATCATGATGACGGCATCGGTATCAGGATCATCATTGAACATCTTCATGACATCAATGTGTTTCAAACCATTGATCGGATCACCACCGATACCAACCGCAGAAGACTGGCCCAGACCCAGCGCGGTCAGCTGACCCACTGCTTCATAAGTCAGTGTACCGGAACGGGAAACCACGCCGATACGGCCCTTACGGTGAATATGACCAGGCATGATACCGATTTTGATTTCATCAGGTGTGATCAGACCAGGGCAGTTAGGGCCGAGCAGTTTCGTTTTGCTGCCGGCTTTTGCCATGCGGTCTTTCAACATCATCATGTCACGGACAGGAATACCTTCCGTGATACAGATCGCCAGATCCAGTTCGGCTTCCACCGCTTCCCAGATCGCTGCCGCAGCGCCTGCTGGCGGAACATAGATCACGGAAACAGTCGCGCCAGTTGCAGCTTTTGCTTCTGTCACGTTAGCGTAAATCGGGATGCCTTCGAAATCTTCACCAGCTTTTTTCGGATTTACACCAGCAACGAAACAGTTTTTACCGTTTGCGTAGTCGCGGCACATGCGTGTATGGAACTGGCCAGTTTTACCAGTGATACCTTGGGTAATGACTTTAGTGTCTTTATTAATCAGGATGGACATAGTGATTCCTTGCGATAATTAAGCGTGAGCAGCAGCAGCGGCAACAACCTTCTGAGCTGCTTCTTCCATCGTGTCAGCAGAAATGATAGGCAGACCGGAATCAGCCAGCATCTTCTTGCCGATGTCTTCATTCGTCCCCTTCATACGCACAACCAGCGGTACTTGCAGGGAAACAGCCTTAGATGCAGTAATCACACCTTCTGCGATCACGTCGCAACGCATGATGCCGCCGAAAATGTTGACCAGAATGGCTTTCAGACCTGGATTTTTCAACATGATCTTGAATGCTTCAGTCACTTTTTCTGCTGTCGCGCCACCGCCTACGTCGAGGAAGTTAGCTGGCTCGCCGCCGAACAGTTTGATGGTATCCATCGTTGCCATCGCCAGACCGGCACCATTCACCAGGCAACCGATATTGCCGTCGAGGGAAATGTACGCGAGATCGAATTTAGACGCTTCGATTTCAGCCGGATCTTCCTCATCCAGATCGCGGTAAGCAACGATTTCTGGCTGACGGAACAGGGAGTTTGCGTCGAAGTTGAATTTCGCATCCAGCGCGATGACTTTACCGGAGCCGGTCAGGATCAGCGGGTTGATTTCGGCCAAAGAGCAGTCTGTTTCCATGAATGCTTTGTACAAGCCTTGCAACTGTACGCGCGCATCAGCGATGGAGCCTTCAGGCACGCCAATTTTGCGGGAGATGTCATCAGCTTCCGCATCTTTCAGACCAGTACCTGGATCAATCGCGATAGAGTGAATCAGTTCCGGATGTTTTTCCGCAACTTCTTCGATGTCCATACCGCCTTCGGAGGACGCCATCAATACAACGCGCTGGCTGATACGGTCAGTCACCATACTCACATACAGTTCTTTCTTGATGTCCGCGCCTTCTTCGATCAGCAGACGGCGCACTTTCTGGCCTTCAGGACCAGTCTGATGCGTGACCAGCTGCATGCCCATAATCGCATCGGCGTATTCACGCACTTGCTCCAAAGATTTCGCAACTTTAACGCCGCCGCCTTTACCACGGCCACCGGCGTGGATCTGTGCTTTAACGACCCAGACTGGTCCGCCCAGGGTTTCAGCCGCTTTGACTGCTTCTTCAACGGACATGCATGGGATACCGCGCGGTACGGTCACTCCGTATTTGCGGAGGATTTCTTTACCCTGATACTCATGGATTTTCATACGACTTCCCTTCAGACACTGAGGTATAAATAATAATTAAACAAACTAGCTGGGTGATTTTGCGTCAGGCGAAGGTTTCGCCCAGCGCGGGTAATACTGAACAACGGCCGGTCCATCCAAACGCAATGCGTGGCAACGGTCTAGCTGGAAAGGCTGGTTGGAATCAGTGGAATTGCTGGCAGCGTCACGCGTATCGATCACGTCGCCAGCGAATGCTTGAATTGCTGCAGTAGGCAATATCTGCGCTAACTCGGTCAGATGGGTACAGCCCTGAATTCCGGACATCCGGTCTTTAACGCCCTGGCGAAACTGGCGCATCAGATTCAAACCAATAAGTTTTTTATAATCAGGGCCGATTGACTCGCAATATCCAGGGTATGGAACTGCATCTGAACAGGCGGCCACATCGACAATATTCATTTGCAAATCAACCGTCACACGCAAAGTCAGGTCGTGCAGAGCCGCGCCTTGCGGACGAGTGCCGGAAGCGAGCTGGATATCACGTTCTTTGTGATCTGTTATGCGAGCGTCAAAATCCCACAAACCATCATCACGAGCAAACGCTTCGATAGTGATCGCGCGCGTATGTTTCAACGTGCGGGCAGTGGTGGACTGAGATAGTGGCATCATGCCTTTTTTGGCGGCTATTCTGAATAAAAGAGCCACAATTGCGTGTCGTTACCGCAGCTTCTACGATAACAGCCGCTCCTGCGGCGCTGCAAAAAACCTGCGAATTCTAACACAGCTAAATCACAACTCATACCAGTGCCAGATTTTTTATCAATCACTCAAAAAAACCGACAAAACTCATTCTGCCTCCTCATCCTGACGGGATGCTTTCACAGCCATCTGAATTACCTGCGCCGAAAACCCGCGTTGTTGCAAAAAACGACTCTGCTTCATTCTTTCAACAGAATCACTCGGAGGATGAGGAAATTTTTTATGCAAAACATCAATCGCCCGTTCCAGTTCGGTCGCTTTCAAGTGCTCACGAGCCAAAATCATTTCAGCTTCGCCAAGCTGGTGATTCTGCAATTCAGCCAAAA
Source organism: Cognatundibacterium griseum (assembly GCF_014284195.1). Classification (GTDB taxonomy): domain Bacteria; phylum Pseudomonadota; class Gammaproteobacteria; order Burkholderiales; family Burkholderiaceae_D; genus Undibacterium; species Undibacterium griseum. The sequence continues at coordinate 939,877 of NZ_JACOGC010000001.1, read as the reverse complement.
TACGGTAATTACCGAACCGGGCAGCCCGCCGGTTGATTAACGATTCAGAAAAACGTTCCGCAGATAAAAATCCCGAAGATTCCAACCAGTTCAAGACTGCTTCAAGATCATCTTGTTCCTGCACATATACAGACAATTTCCTCGCGAGCTCAATGCGACTGTGTTCACGCAACGATAAATAGCGCAGCGCACGCGCTTTCAGACTCAGTTTCTGTTTCATATATTAAAAAGCCGGCACTTCCAGTTCTCGGAAGTGCCGGCCAAAAAGTCAGAACTCACTTACTCTGCCACTTGCGTATTCAAGGCAGGTAAAGTCGGCACCCCCAGGTGGGCACGCACTTTATTTTCAATCTCATGTGCCAATTCAGGACGCTCTTTCAGGTAGCTGCGTGCATTGTCCTTGCCCTGGCCTATACGTTCACCATTGTAGCTGTACCATGCTCCTGCTTTTTCAATAATCTTGGCGTCCGCCCCCAAATCCAGAATTTCGCCTTCACGGGATGTACCTTCCCCATACAAAATATCAAAATGGGCTTCCTTAAATGGTGGGGCAACTTTATTTTTGACAACCTTGACCTTGGTTTCATTACCAATGACTTCGTCACCGGATTTGATGGATCCGGTACGACGGATATCCAGGCGGACAGATGCATAAAATTTGAGTGCATTACCACCTGTCGTTGTTTCAGGGCTGCCGAACATCACACCAATCTTCATGCGAATCTGGTTAATGAAAATGACCAGTGTATTTGTGCGCTTGATACTGCCTGTCAGTTTGCGCAATGCCTGGGACATCAGACGCGCCTGGAGACCGGGTAAAGAATCTCCCATATCGCCTTCGATTTCAGCCTTAGGTGTCAAAGCCGCCACCGAGTCCACCACGACCAGATCAACGCTGCCGGAACGTACCAGCGCATCGGTAATCTCCAACGCCTGCTCCCCGGTATCCGGTTGTGAAATCAACAAATCAGACAAATTAATTCCAAGCTTCTGCGCATAGCCGACATCCAGCGCATGTTCTGCATCAATAAACGCACAGGTTCCGCCTAATTTCTGCATTTCAGCAATGGCCTGCAATGTCAGCGTCGTTTTACCGGAAGACTCCGGTCCGTAAATTTCCACCACGCGGCCACGTGGTAATCCGCCAACGCCAAGCGCGATATCCAGTCCGAGAGAGCCTGTGGAAACGACCTGGACCTCTTCCACCACCTCACCGTCAGCCATACGCATGACCGAACCTTTACCAAACTGTTTCTCGATCTGCGCCAAGGCAGCAGCAAGCGCTTTACTCTTTTCTGAGCTATTGTCGGGTTTCTTGTCGTCCATAGATTCTTTCATTCTTCATTAAGTGGCCGATTAGATATCGGATTTCGCAAATATCACTGCACCGGACACTACTGTATAAAAAAACAGTGATTTATGCAAGCGGGATTTTTGATTTTCTTTTTTGTGGCTAACTTGCCATGAAACTTCTGTCGATTTTTTGTCGATTTTCATTTTAAGGCAGTAATATTAATCTCAGACTCTAAATCTATTTGCTACGAAACAAAGGGGGAAATCGATATTTTGCCAGCACGCGTTACCGAGAAAAATACAGGGAAACAATCAGGCAGCAAAAATACATACGTTCAAAAATAACAGGAGACGAAATGAAAAAACAGCTATCAGGTATCGCCATCGTCATGTTGATATGCAGTATGGGTGCGCAAGCCGCAGAGCGGCTGCCAAGCATTCCACCGGATCAGTACAACAGCGAACAAAAACAGGCTGCGGCCGAATTTGAAGCACATCGCAAGGTCGCTGTATTCGGCCCATTCGAGCCATTGATGCATAGTCCCCAAATGATGAGCCAGGCTCGGGCCATGGGCGACTACCTGCGCTATAAATCTGCTATCGGCAACACCTTGAGCGAACTCGCGATTCTGATCACTGCCCGCGAATGGAGCCAGGATTATGAGTGGTATGTGCATCAGCCGATTGCGGTTAAAGCTGGGATCAAAAAGGAAATGACCGATGCAATCGCGGATGGACGACGGCCAACAGGCATGTCCGATGATGAAGAGATGGTTTACGACTTTTGCATTGAATTACAAAAAAATAAGCGTGTTTCCGATATCACGTTTAAACGTGTGGAGCAGCGTTTCGGAAAAAAAGGCACCGTTGATTTAGCCGGCATTGTGGCTTACTACACCTTACTGGCAATGGAGATGAATGTGGCGGAATATACCGTGCCAAATGATGCAAAAAAACTCAAACGTTTCCCGGATTAAGATATTTTCCCTAGAAGCAATTATCTGCTTAATGCCTTAATGCAAAAGCACTCAATGAAATAAAGACTAACAATCAAACATTTGAATTCAATTTTTAAAATCGCCGCGAATTCCCGCAGACACGCTGCACTAAGAAATAGTTACACATGATTTAGATTGAGCCAAGAGACACGTATCTGCGAAGAGTTCCAAACCGGACTGGCCTCCTCTGCTGTCAACCAAAGGAAAAACGATGACCACCAAAATTACCGTCGAAACACATATCAATGCACCGATCGCGAGAGTCTGGGCCGCTTACACAACGCCGGACGATATCAAACAGTGGAACGCCGCCTCTGAAGACTGGCACACCACCCGGTCGACGGTTGATCTGCGGGTCGGCGGTCTATTTTCATCCCGGATGGAAGCAAAAGACGGCAGCTTCGGTTTTGATTTTGAAGGAACCTACACCAAGGTAGTACCAAATCAATTGCTGGAATTTTCATTCGGCGAGCGTACGGCGTCAGCCGAGTTCATTGAGGGCGGCGGCGGTGTGACCGTGCGCATTACGTTTGACGCCGAAGCCGAACATTCCGTTGAACAGCAACAGCAAGGGTGGCAATCGATCCTGAATAATTTTGCAAAGTTCACCCAGGCAGCGCAGTAAGCCGCATTTATCAAAAGACATACCCCTGCTGCACCATGATGGACTGTGTCGCCTGTGCAAAACAATGATAAGCGCCGTTGACAGATCATTGCCAAATTGCAGCCGGATATGCCCCTGACTGCTTCAGGTTTGCTTTCCCGTTCTATAACGTTCAGAATTCGGTGCGGGAAATTCTCCGGCATCCTGATCGTGCAGACACATTGACTTATGCATATATTACTCGTCGAAGATGACAAAATTCTGGCAGAAGGCTTGTCGCAGATGCTGCGTGGAAACGGTATGCTAGTGGATGTGGTGCATACCGGCGGCGATGCCGGCTTTGTGCTTCAGCACCAGCAGCTCTCGGCGATGGTGCTGGATATCGGTTTGCCGGATACCGATGGTCTGGAAGTATTGAGAAAACTGCGTGCCGGAGGCAGCACTCTGCCTGTCCTGTTACTGACCGCACGGGATGCGATTTCTGACCGTGTGCGTGGATTCGATCTCGGTGCCGACGATTATCTGGTGAAACCTTTTTCCACCCTGGAATTAGTCGCCCGCCTCAAGGCGCTGGTCAGAAGAACGGCTCCGCGCACCAGTGAGACCCGGCTTGGCCTGCTGGTACTGGATTCCCAGACGAAGCGCCTGATGATCAACGGACATCCGGTCGATCTGTCCGTCAGGGAATGGAATATTCTTGAGTATCTGCTGCAGCAGGAATCCCGCGTGGTTTCCAAGCAGCAGATCATCGACGCGATCCTGCCGTATGGGGAAGACCTGACGTTGAATGCGATCGAGGTTTATGTTTCCCGTCTGCGCCTGAAACTGGCCGATGCGCAAGTCGCCATCAAAACCATACGCGGTTTCGGCTATATGCTGGAAGAACAAAAAAACTGATTCATCACCAACCATATGCCTGCACACCAACCGAGCATCCGCCGCAGTTTATTGAAATGGCTGATCGCGCCATTACTGGTCGTGAATTTTATTGGCGCAGCATTGGTGTACTGGCTTGCCTGGACGCCGGCGCAGACCGCATTTGACCAGAGTCTTGCCGATACGTGCTGGGCGCTCAGTACCCGCCTGCACAAGGTAGCAAACCACATCGGCGTAGATCTGCCTTCTTCCGTGGAACAGGTTTTACGGGTAGATCATGTCAATGTCGTCTATTTCGTGATCCGCAGTCAGGCTGGCGATATCCTGGCGGGAGATAAGGATTTTCCGGCAGTGTCCATGCCAGTCACTTACAACGACAGCATTTTTGCCGACGGCCGCATGCGCGGTGAAGCGATCCGCATCGTCAGTATCAAATTTCTTATCGGCGATGAGCCGGTAGTGATTCATGCAGCAGAAACTCTCAGCAAACGCAATGCGATTCAGTCACGCATTTTCATTACCTTAATCACGCTGGAAATCATCCTCACAGTATTACTGATCAGTGTAGTCTGGATCGCGGTGACACGCGGCCTCACGCCGTTACAGAATTTGCAGCAGGAGCTGAACCGGCGCAACTTTGACGAATTATCCCCGCTCCCGGAAATGGCACAAACGTCAGAACTGCATCCGGTCACCCAGGCGATCAATCGCCTGCTGCATAAAATCGAAATCGGCAGCACTAACCAGCAGGATTTTCTGGCAAATATTGCACATCAGCTGCGCACGCCCCTGGCTGGCCTGAAAGCCCAGATCGAATGGATACAGGAACGTTACAAGGGCGATCAGGAAACCTCGCGTTCGGCATCGTTAATGATGATTTCCACCGAGAGAATGATACGGCAGACTAATCAACTGCTGGCACTGGCGCGTGCTGAACCCGGTAAATTTGAACGAAAAAGACTGGAACCCTTATCACTGAATCAAATCATTGCAGAGAGCATCCATGTCTTTTTTAACGCTGCTGACAGGAAGCATATCGACCTCGGTTTTGATCTGCAGCCGGTGACGATTCTGGGTGATGCGTTTCTCCTGCGCGACCTGATTGAAAACATTATCGACAATGCCATCAGCTATACCCCCGAAAACGGTATCGTGACAGTCCGTTGTCATTCCAATGCAGACGGTGCCGGTGTCTTTTCGGTGGAAGATAACGGTCCCGGCATTCCGGCAGCTGAACGAAAACATATCTTCGAGCGACGTTACCGGATTAACGAACGGCCCGCCATCACCAGTCAGGTGTCAGGTAATGGGCTGGGTTTGTCCATCGTTTCCGATATTGCCAAAGATCATGATGCCCGCATCGAGCTACAGGATGCCCATGATGGCGGCACGGTCTTTCTGGTCGAATTTCCGCCGGTTCCTCACGAATCTATCTGAGTTCCGACAGGTATTCCGCTCATTTTTCAATGTTGTCAGCAATTTGTCAGCTTACTGTCACACTGATGACAGCTTGGTTTTGCATACTGCGCAAGTTAATCATTCCGCTATTTGCAAGAACACCATGATGTTTGCACTGACTATTGGAAATATCCGCCACTGCCTGATAGGCATGGCATCTGGCAGCGCGCTGGCAATGCTGGCGCTTGGCGCTGACGTGGCGTCAGCACAAATCAACACCGATCTGCCGAAACTGTTACCGGCAAACGCCGCTGAAAATGCGCCGTCAACAGCGCTATCGCTCACCCTGCAACAGGCCTTGCAGATTGCTGTGACAGACAACCGCGATATCCGGCTCAGCCGTCTTGCGCTTGATACTGCCGGAGCGATGAGAACCGCAGCCGCAGCCGCACCGAACCCAACCCTGACCATACAAACCGTCAATATCAATCCTAAACTGGGTATCGGCAGCGGAAAATTACGTGACAAAACAGTCGACAGCACATGGCGCATTGATCAGCTGATAGAGCGCGGCGGCAAGCGGGAATACCGTTCAGAAAATGCCCGTTATCTCGAGCTGGCAGCACGACACGATGCCACTGACACAGAGCGTCAGACACGCATCACAGTCAGCGCCGCATATTTTGATCTGCTGGCAGCACAGCAAAAACTGCGCCTGTTGCAGGAAACCAGAAAACTGTTTGGCCAGACACAGGCCGCAGCAGATCAGCGTAAAAAAGCCGGCGACATTGCTGGCGCCGATGCGGCCCGTATCCGGGTTGACGCATTACGTTCAGAGAACGACATGCGGCAGGCACAAGCCGATTTACTACATGCGCAAAGCCATCTGATCAATCTGCTGTCGCTGCGTATTTCCCCCGCAGCACTCACCGCAACCGACAACTGGCCGGCAACAACATTACCGGCGACACTGGAACTGGAAAACACGCTGCAGCAAGCCATAGGATCGCGCCCGGACGTGCAATCCGCGCAGGCAAAACTGGATGCAGCGCTGGCAGCGAAAAAACTGGCGCTGGCAGCCAGAACGCGCGATGTTTCCGTTGGTGTGCAGTTTGAACACTACCCGACCAGCGCCACCAACACACAAGGATCAGGCAATAGTTACGGCGTCTCGGTCCAGATCCCTTTATTCGCCCGGTATGAATATCAGGGTGAAATCCGGGCAGCCGAAATCGCCGTCGACAGCGCCAGGGAAATGCTGGAAAAAACGCGGGAAGCAGCAGCACAGGAGCTGCGCGGCTTGTGGGAATCCGCCAGCAGTGCGCAGGACATACTGCAAAGGCTGACCAGCCAGGTACAACCCGCTGCCCGTCAGTCTGCCGATGCCGCAGAATTTGCGTTTAAAAACGGTGCGCTTGGCGTGATGGATGTGCTGGATGCCCGGCGCGTTTTCCGCGCCACAGAAATCGATACCATCAATGCCCAATCCGACTTCGCCAAGGCGCAAACCGCCTGGCAAATCAGTACACAGGAATCCAAACCATGAAACTCACCCGTTCTCTTTCGCTGATCACTGGCCTGCTCTGCTGCGCGGGTATTGCCGTCTACTCTGTACGAACTGTTACCGCAAACGAAGCAAATACCGAAACTGCTGCCGTGAAAAAACAGTCTCCCGGCAGCATCAGTTATCCGGTCAATGCGCCACAACTTGCTTCTATCAAGGTAGCACCGGTCAAGGAAGTCAATCTGCCGATTGCCGATGCGATGAACGGCAAACTGGCATTTAATGAAAACATTACAGCACGCGTCAGTTCACCAGTGCTCGGCCGGATTATGTCTGTTCCCGTTGAGATCGGTGACGTGGTGACGAAAAATATGACGCTGGCACAATTAGATTCCCCGGATCTGGCCACAGCAGATGCTGACTGGGCAAAAGCCAAAGCCGATGAATATAAAAAGAAGCTGGCCTTTGACCGCGCCAGAGGTTTATTCGAACACGAAGTCATTGCCCGTAAAGATTATGAATCTGCCGAAGCCGATTACGTGCAGGCACAGGCAGAAACCCGGCGCAGCAATCTGCGCATGCGCAATCTGAACGCCAGCGGTAATGAAAACGGGCAGTTTGCACTGAAAGCGCCGATTGCCGGCATTCTGGTAGATAAACAGGTCAATCCGGGTATGGAAGCGCGCCCCGACGCACCGGGACCGCTGTTCACCATTTCCAATCTGAGCCGCTTGTGGCTCCTGATTGATGTCCCGGAACGTCTGATCGGCCAGATTCAGCCGGGCCAGAAAATCGGCATGGAACTGGACGCCTATCCAGACCAGATTTTCCCTGCCACGGTTGACCGTGTCGGTCTGGTGCTGGATCCGAACACACGACGGATTCAGGTACGCGCCAGCGTTCCGAATGAAGACAAAAAATTGCGTCCGGAAATGTTTGCGCGGGTTTCATTCTTATCCGAAGACAATAAAAAAGCACTGCGTGTTCCGAATGCCAGTCTGATTGTGGAAGGACTGCATAACTACGTCTTCATTGAGAAACGTGAGGGGGAATATCAAAAGCAACGGGTGAATCTGGTGCGTAAAAGCAAAGACGTCAGCTTCGTTGATCAGGGACTGGCCGCCGGTCAGAAAATTGTGACTGAAGGCGCACTGCTGTTGAATTCCGAGGTGGCTTCCCATGCTCAATAAGTTTGTTGATTTTGTTCTGACCCAGCGCGTGTTCGTGCTGGTGCTGACATTTGCGCTGATTGTTTTCGGTTACCGCTCACTGACGAATCTGCCCATCGAAGCATTTCCCGATGTGCAGGACGTGCAGGTGCAGGTTGTCACACAGTTTCCCGGACAGGCGGCAGAAGAGGTAGAACGTACCGTCACCTTGCCGATTGAGCGTGAGATGAGCGGCGTTCCGAATCAGACCCAGGTGCGTTCGGTCTCCATCACCGGTCTGTCGGTAATCACACTGACCTTTAAAGATGGCACGGATGATTATTTTGCACGGCAACAGGTGCTGGAAAAACTTCAGGGCGTCAATTTACCACCTGGAATTCAGCCCAGCATCGCGCCACTGACCACTGCGGTTGGAGAAATTTACCGTTACATCATCGAAGCGCCAGCCACGATGTCTGAAAACGATGTGCGTGCACTGCAGGACTGGGTCGTGCGTCCGGAGTTGCGCATCGTTCCCGGCGTGGCAGACGTGGTCAGCTTTGGCGGCACCGTCAAGGAATACCAGGTACAGGTGAATCCAAATCTGTTAAAGCGTTTCGGCATTACGCTGGATCAGGTCAATCAGGCGCTCGCCAGTAATAGCAATAACGTCGGTGGCGGCACCGTGAAACGCGGCGATGAAGGTCTGGTTGTGCGCGGCGTCGGATTGTTTAAGGATAAAGACGATATCGGCCGGGTGATCATCAGCGCGAAAAACGGTAAAACCGTGCTGGTATCCGATGTTGCCGACGTCGTCATCGGCAACCGTCCGCGCTCAGGTATTGTCTCTTACAACCAGGGTGATAGTTATGTGCTGGGCATCGTACAGATGACCAAAGGCGGCAATGCGGCCAAGATCATTAAGGAACTGAAGAAAAAAATTGAATCGGTGAATGCCAAGCTGCCGGCCGGCGTCAAGTTAAAACAGATTTATGACCGCACCGATCTGCTGCATCACACCGTGATGACCGTTGCAGAAAACCTGATTGTCGGCGCACTGCTGGTTGCAACGATACTGATTGCTTTCCTGCGTAACTGGCGGGCTGCGCTGATTGTGGTGACCGTCATTCCGCTGTCGTTGCTATGCGCATTTATCATGCTGGACCTGAAAGGTATTCCTGCCAATCTGATTTCGCTGGGCGCGGTTGATTTCGGCATCATTATCGACAGTGCCGTGGTGCTGGTCGAGGCGCTGATGGTGAAGCTGACGCTGAAACAGCATGACGGCCACGAAAGCCTGTTCCTGTGGCGCAAACATGTATTAAAAGATACCGTCGTTGAGATGGGGCATCCTATCCTGTTTGCGAAAGCCATCATCATTCTGGCGTTCATTCCGATCTTTACTTTTCAGCGCGTCGAAGGAAAAATTTTCTCGCCGGTAGCATTGACGCTGAGCTTTGCCATGCTGGGAGCGCTGATCCTGACGATGACACTCATTCCGACATTGCTGACGCTGACCATGAAGCATCACAGTCTGGCAGAAAAACACAGCGAATGGATGGTGCGTCTGCAAAACAGTTATCGCGCCCTGCTGGAAAAAACGGAACAGAAAAAGCGTCAGGTGATGATTGCATCCTCCATCCTGCTTGCCATCACGCTCGCGCTGGCTCCCCGCCTCGGCAGCGAATTTCTGCCGAAGCTGGATGAGGGCAACATCTGGCTTGCCATCAGCCTGCCGCCATCGACCGCGATCGAAAAAACCAAGGAAATCGAAAAACAGGTACGCGCGATCCTGCTGAGCTACCCCGAAGTGAAAACCGTCGTTTCCGACGTGGGTCGCCCAGATGATGGGACCGATCCGAAAGGCCCGAACAGCATGGAAATTCTGGCCGATCTGAAACCGCGTTCAGAGTGGAAATTTGCGGACAAGGAAAGCCTGATTGAAAACATGACGGCAAAGATTAATTCCATCCCCGGGGTACCGACCAATTTCTCTCAGGTCATTCAGGATAACGTGGAAGAATCACTGTCCGGTGTGAAAGGCGAAATTGCAATCAAGGTGTTCGGCCCCGATCTCGATATTCTGACGCAGAAAAGCGAGCAAATTGCCAGCATCCTGAAAGGCATACAGGGTGCGGCCGACGTTGATACGGTCAAGATCGGCGGTCAGAGTCAGCTCAATATCGTGATCGACCGGGAAAAAATTGCACGTCTGGGCATTAATGTCTCAGATGTGAATAATGTGATTCAATCTGCGCTGGCAGATGCGCCGGTTTCCACTTTCTATGAAGGGGACAAGCGTTTTGACATCACCCTGCGCCTGAAAGCCGATTACCGTGAGTCCATCGACAGCATCAGTGCCTTGCAGGTGAATCTTCCGAATGGTGCCGGCACCGTTGATCTGGCCGACGTCGCAAAAATCGAACTGAAACAGGGCGCCAGCCGGATCAGCCGTGAGGCAGGTGGCCGCAATGCCTCGGTCAAAGCCAATCTGATCGGCCGCGATCAGGGCAGTTTCGTTGCCGAAGCCCAGAAAAAAGTCGCCGAGCAGGTCAGCCTGCCTGCCGGTTATTACATCGTCTGGGGCGGTCAGTTTGAGAATCAGCAGCGGGCCGTGAAACGACTGGAAATCATTATTCCGATTACGATTTTCCTGATTTTCGCATTACTGTTCTGGGCATTCCGCTCGGTACGGCTATCGTTGCTGATCCTGCTCATGGTGCCATTCACCATGATTGGCGGCATCGCCGGACTGGCGCTGACAGGTCTGCACTTCTCCGTTTCTGCCGCAGTCGGTTTCATCGCGGTTGCGGGTATCTCTGTGCAAAACGGCGTGATCATGCTGGAACAGATTCTGGATCTGGAAAAGAAACAGCTTTCGGTATCGAGTGCCATCGAAGGTGCAGTCACCCGTCTGCGTCCGATTCTGATGACGGCGCTGATGGCCGGGCTGGGCCTGCTGCCTGCCGCACTGTCGCATGGTATCGGCTCGGAAACCCAGCGTCCGTTTGCCGTCGTCATTGTCGGCGGCATTGTTTCAGCAACGATTTTCACGTTATTACTGCTGCCTCTGAGCTACACCATCTTTAAAGATAAAAACAAAGAGGAGTAAATGAGAAGGTCAGTTGTTCAGTTATTCAGGTGCCTGTATTTCGGGCTGACAGCATGGTATTTGCCGTCAGCTTACGCCGAAGAGAATCTGACTCCCTGCAAAATCGGCGGCCAGTGGCACGACTGTGTGAAAGTTCCTCTGGCCAACGATGAGGAAGACAATGAACAGAAAAAATTCATTCCTCCTCACTCCGGATTTGCCAAGGTCTATTTGGTTCGCCCGGAAGCCAATGAATTAAAAAGTAAAAGCCAGATTTACATTGATGAGCACCTGGTCGCAATACTGGGACCAGAAACCTACATGGCCGTTGAACTGACACCGGGAGAACATCACCTGACGGCAAAAACAGACCATGGCAATGACATGATCTGGTCCTTGAAGGAAGGCCGTACCTATTTCCTGAGCCTGGATCTGGAACGTTCATTCTGGAACAACAACGAACAAATCCGTTTCAAACATGCTCCCGAAGCCAAGGATAAAATTGCCCAGGCCAGGCTGGTCAGGCTGCAGGCGGGAAAACTAAACGCCACCGAAAAACAATAGCAAAATATATTGCCACGTTATGCCGGTAATCCTGACCGGCATGAGTCTGCCAGCTGCACCAGGTCAGGCACAGGCAGCAGGCGTTCATTGTGAGGGTGCCGGCCACAAAAAATATCCGTACGGTCTTCGATACTGAACCAGATATCAGCGACATGCTGAAAGTACTCATTGTCAATCAACAGATGAAAACAAGTGAAGAATTTGCAATTCATCATAAAAATATTTTCCATCTGATCAATCATGCGCTGCGAACCTTAATTGTTCAACACGGAAATCTGCCGCGCTGAAAGTGCTTATGCTGATTTACAAGGAATTGATTGCCCAGCGGGCGGCACAAGTTGCATAATCTGTAAAAATAAATTCAGAGACAACTCCTCACTTAGATATTCATCATGCGAATTTTGTTAGCAGAAGATGACAGCGTTCTGGCGGACGGGCTGACCCGTTCATTGCGCCAGTCCGGTTATGCCACCGATTGTGTCGGTAATGGACAAGAAGCAGACTCGGCGCTATCGACACAGGATTTTGATTTACTGATCCTCGATCTGGGGCTGCCTAAAATGAGCGGCCTCGAAGTGTTACGGCGCTTGCGGGCACGCAATTCCCATTTGCCGGTGCTGATTCTGACTGCGGCGGACTCGGTGGAACAGCGTGTGAAGGGGCTTGATCTGGGTGCGGATGATTACATGGCAAAACCTTTTGCCCTGTCGGAGCTAGAAGCGCGTGTCCGCGCGCTGACCCGGCGCGGGGCTGGCGGCGGCCCCACCGTCATCCGGCACGGCCCGCTGAGTTACGATCAGGTTGGCCGCATCGCCTATATCCACGATCAGATGCTGGATCTGTCGGCGCGTGAACTGGGTTTGCTGGAAGTGTTATTGCAAAGGACGGGCCGTCTCGTTTCCAAAGAACAGCTGGTGGATCATCTGTGCGAATGGGGTGAGGAAGTCAGCAATAATGCCATTGAGGTCTATGTACACCGTTTGCGCAAGAAAATTGAAATCGATGGCGTTCGTATCGCCACGGTCCGTGGTCTGGGCTATTGCCTGGAAAAATTCTTTGTCGCGCCCACGGCCAAGGCTGCGCCTGCAGATTCCGGAACACCATGACAGAAGACCGTCGCCAGCCTCAGGAAGCGAGTGCCGGAGCGCCGGAAAATTCATTGCTGAGCCAGCCCGAAGAAAAAGTACAGCGTTCACTGTTCGGAGAAATTCTGGACTGGATGCTGGCTCCCCTGCTGCTGCTATGGCCGATGAGTATTGCGATCACCTATCTGGTCGCCAAGTCGATCGCCAATCAACCCTTTGACCGGGCGCTGGAAGACAAGGTGCTGGTGCTGGCGCAACAGGTGAAAGAATTTGATGGCCAGGCGATTACCCAGCTATCCAAACCGGCGCGGGATATCCTGCGGGCAGATGATCTGGATCATGTGCATTTTCAGGTGAAAAATGCGCGCGGGGAAGTCATTGACGGAGATGCCGATCTGCCACTGCCGCCGGACGAGGATAAAACACTGTCAGGCAATATTCAGTTCCGTAATCTGACCCTGCGTGGCATCGATTTCCGCGTTGCTTACAGCTATGTCGATGTTATCCGGCCCACGCTCAGTCAGCCTGCCGGGGATAACCGGCTGATTCTGATACAGGTCGCGGAAACGCTGGAAAAACGCGCGGTGCTGGCCAATGAGATTATTAAAGGCGTGGTGCTGCCGCAATTCATTATTCTGCCAATTGCGCTAGCGCTGGTCTGGTTCGCGCTGAGCCGCGGACTGTCGCCGCTGGCGGAATTGCAACAACGTATCCGGGCCCGCAGACCGGATGACCTGAGCCCGATTGATTCGCGCCAGGTGCCGGAAGAAATCACACCGCTGGTCAATTCGCTCAATGAGATGCTGGCCCGTCTGGCGCAAACGATAGAAATACAAAAGCGCTTTATTGCCGACGCTGCGCATCAGATGAAAACCCCGCTGGCCGGTATGCGCATGCAGTCTGAACTGGCTCTGCGCCAGCAGGATCAGGAAGAAATCCGGCGCTCGCTGCTGCAATTGTCCACCAGCTCTGAAGCAGCCACCCGGCTGGTCAATCAGCTGCTGGCACTGGCAAAAGCCGAAAACCAAACCACGGCAACCAAACCTTTTGAACCAGTCAATCTGAATGAACTGGCGATGCAGGTAGTGCGCGACTGGATTCCGGCCTCGTTTACAAAAAAAATCGATCTGGGATTTGAGCAGCCCGAGTATGCCGTCATAATTTTTGCCGATCCGGTCATGCTGCGGGAAATGCTGAGCAATCTGGTGGATAACGCCCTGCGTTATACGCCGTCGGGACACAGTGTCACCGTGCGAGTCAGCGTGAGCGCTCCTCAGGAGCTGGCATTGATTGAAGTCGAGGATAACGGTCCCGGCATTCCCGAAGCCGAACGAGAGCATGTGTTTGACCGTTTTTACAGGATATTGGGCAGCAATGTCCAGGGCAGCGGACTGGGGCTGGCCATCGTGCGGGAAATCGTTCAGAAACATGGCGCACAGATTGATATTCTGGATAACCCACATCCTCAGGATCCGCAGTTTCCCGGCTGCGTATTCCGGATTGCATTCCGCTTAAATCCCTACGATGAATTTGTCAACGAGACCGCATGATATGAATTCGCCACCGAATCCGCCATCAGCGCCAGCAACCGCGCCATCCCGCTACTGGAGACGTACCCGGCATCTGACGATTTTCCTGTTGCTTTGCTGGGCTATGCTGGGATTTGGCAGCCTGTTTTTTGCCCGTGAATTATCGACCCTGACGATCTTCGGCTGGCCGGTGTCTTTTTATCTGGCAGCACAAGGGCTGACCCTGAGTTATGTCCTGATCCTGGCGGTCTATTCGGTCTGCATGCGCTGGATACAGCGCTCAACATCATAAGGCTCAGCATGACTCCGCAACAGCGCTTTACGCAAAGACTGACCAGTTATTATCTTTGGTACACCCTGTTGTTTTTTATCTTCCTGATTGTGCTGACGATTCTGGAAAAAGAAGGTGTGCCGCGGGCATGGATCGGTTACCTGTTCATGTTCGCCACAATTGTGATTTACGCCGGAATCGGGCTGGTCAGCCGGACGTCCGACATCACGGAATACTATGTTGCAGGCAGGCGGGTACCAGCGGTATTCAACGGCATGGCAACGGCTGCCGACTGGATGTCAGCGGCAAGTTTTCTCAGCCTTGCCGGCGGGCTGTATTTGCAGGGCTTTGACGGGCTGGCCTACATCATCGGCTGGACTGGCGGCTTTTGTCTGGTGGCGATGCTGATCGCGCCGTATATCCGTAAATTTGGCCAGTACACAATCGCTGATTTTTTAGGCACCCGTTTTTCTGATGCAGAGGATAAAAATCAGGTGCGTATTCTGGCCGTGCTGGCGACGGTCTTTATTTCTTTCATTTATGTCGTGGCGCAGATTTACGGTGTCGGCCTGATCACTTCACGTTTCACCGGGGTTGATTTTTCGGTAGGTATTTTCCTCGGTCTGGCAAGCATTCTGGTCTGCTCTTTTCTCGGAGGCATGCGGGCAGTCACCTGGACCCAGGTTTCGCAGTACATCATCATCATCATTGCATTCATGATTCCGGTTGCCTGGCTGTCCGCCAAGCACAGTGACAATCCTGTTCCGCAGATATCGTATGGCGCATTTTTACCGGAGCTGGTAAAAAAGGAAAAGCAGTTCACCAACGATCCGAAAGAGCAACAGGTACGCGCCATCTACCAGACCCGGGCAGGTGAGTTTGACAAAAAAATCCAGCAGTTACCCGCATCGTGGGAGAGCGGACGCAATGAATTGCAAAAGAAACTGGATGAACTGAAAGCCGGAAATGGCTCGCTGATCGACATCAAAACAGCAAGCCGCGATCTGGCGAATTATCCGGTCTCGCCGGAAGAAGCGCGATTGCGCTGGGCAGAAACCAGGAATATGTATCTGCAAAAGTCCCAGCCAAATTTTGCGCAATACACCCCGTATGCCGCGAAGGATAAAACGGAAGCGGACAACAAACGGAATAATTTCATGGCGCTGGTGTTGTGTCTCATGATGGGCACCGCAGCCCTGCCTCACTTGCTGACCCGTTATTACACCACGCCGTCTGTGACAGAAAGCCGGGATTCTGTCTTCTGGTCGCTGTTCTTCATCATGCTGCTGTACATCACCATACCGGCATTGGCGATTATCGTGAAATACGATATTTACACGTCACTGGTCGGCAGCGAATTCTCCAAACTCCCTTCCTGGGTCACCTACTGGGCGAACGTCGATAAAATTAATCCCTTAGTCAGCATTATCGATATCAATCAAGACGGCATCGTACAGTTGTCTGAAATCACGATTGATGGCGATATCATCGTGCTGGCGACACCGGAAATTGCCGGTCTGCCATATGTTGTGGCAGGGTTGGTGGCGGCTGGCGGCCTGGCGGCGGCACTGTCGACGGCGGACGGATTACTGCTCACGATCTCGAACTCGCTGTCTCACGATATTTATTACAAAATCGTCGACCCGACCGCGTCCACGCAGAAACGGGTCACTATTTCCAAACTGTTTCTGCTGGTGGTGGCGCTGATTGCGGCTTATGTGGCATCGCTGAAACCGGCAGATATCCTGTCACTGGTCGGCGCGGCATTTTCGGTGGCGGCATCAACGCTGTTCCCCGCACTGGTATTGGGCATTTTCTGGAAACGTGCGAACCGCCAGGGTGCAATTGCGGGCATGATTGCCGGCTTTGTGGTCTGCGTGTTCTATATGGTGCACACACATCCCCTGTTCGGCGGCAGCAGTCTGAATCAGTGGTGGAATATTGCGCCCATCTCGGCCGGGGTATTCGGCGTTCCGGCGGGCTTTTTGTCCATCTGCATCGTCAGCCTGCTGACGCCCAGACCGGATCAGCAGGTGCAGGAGCTGATTGATTATATCCGCGCCCCCTGAAGCTGCCGGCTGAGGCGAATGATCTGGCACGTTTCTTGATAAAGTTACGTTGACCAGAACAAGCGGAAGAGCAGGATATGGCGACTTTTTTTAATGAAATGACCGCAGATGAATCCGCTGGCAACGGTGCCGTCCCCCGCCCGCATTATCGGGAGTTCTGCCACTGGCTGAGCCAGCAGCCTGAAGAACGCCTGCGCAGAAAACGGGCTGAGGCGGATCTGACATTCCGCCGCGTCGGCATTACGTTTGCGGTGTACGGTGACGATGCCGGCACCGAGCGGCTGATTCCGTTTGATATGATTCCGCGGATTATTCCTGCCGGCGAATGGACGCATTTGCAGCGTGGTCTGGTGCAGCGCGTCAGGGCGCTCAATATGTTCATCCATGATATTTATCATGAACAGCACATTATCCGTGCCGGCATCATCCCGCCGGAGCAAATTTTTAAAAATGCCCAGTACCGCCCCGAAATGCAGGGGATTTCCGTCACCTCCGACATTTATGCACATATTGCCGGCGTCGACATTGTGCGTGCCGGTCAGGGAAAGTTTTATGTGCTGGAGGACAATCTGCGTGTGCCTTCCGGTGTTTCCTATATGCTGGAAGACCGGAAAATGATGATGCGGCTGTTTCCTGAGCTGTTTGCCAGCAACCGGATCGCGCCGGTGGATCACTATCCGGACATGCTGCTGGATAATTTACGCTCCGTCGCTCCCATGGGAATCGACAACCCGACAGTCGTGGTGCTGACGCCGGGTATGTATAACTCAGCCTACTTCGAACATGCATTTCTGGCGCAGCAGATGGGCGTCGAGCTGGTTGAGGGGCAGGACTTATTCATCGATGACAATACCGTGTTCATGCGTACCACGCGCGGACCGAAAAGAGTCGATGTCATCTATCGCCGCATCGATGACGATTTCCTTGATCCGCTCGCGTTCAGACCGGATTCGTCGCTGGGAGTGCCCGGTTTATTGTCAGTCTACCGCGCAGGAAGGGTGACGCTGGCAAATGCCATCGGCACCGGTGTGGCCGATGACAAATCGATTTACCCTTATGTGCCGGACATGATCCGGTTTTATCTGTCGGAACAACCGGTATTGAACAACGTCCCGACTTACCAGTGCCGCAAACCGGAAGACCTGGCTTACACGCTGGCCCATTTGCCTGAGCTGGTGGTCAAGGAAGTGCATGGTGCGGGCGGCTACGGCATGCTGGTCGGTCCGGCGTCCACGCAGCAGCAGATTGAGGCCTTCCGGCAGCGTCTGATCGCTAAACCGGACGCTTACATCGCACAACCGACACTGGCGCTGTCAACCTGCCCAACCTTCGTGGCAAATGGGATTGCCCCGCGTCATATCGACCTGCGGCCGTTTGTATTGTCAGGCCAGTCGGTATCGATGGTGCCGGGCGGACTGACCCGGGTAGCCTTGCAGGAAGGTTCACTGGTGGTCAATTCATCGCAGGGCGGCGGTACCAAAGACACCTGGATTCTCGAAAACTGAACGGAGCAGCGCCATGTTAAGCCGTACTGCAGATCATTTATTCTGGATGGCACGTTATACCGAACGGGCTGAAAATACCGCGAGAATGCTGGATGTCCACGTGCAGACCTCGATGCTGCCGCAATCTGCCGAGGCGGCGGAAAAAGGCTGGCGCGCCATGTTGGGAATTTCAGAATTGCAATCGGCATACGATCACCACTACGGCCTGCTGACCAAAGCCGATGTGCTCGATTTCATGGTGCGCGACCCGATGAACCCTTCGTCGATTGCATCCTGCCTGAAGGAAGCCCGGGAAAATGCACGCGCTGTCCGCGGCACCCTGACCACCGAAGTCTGGGAAACACAAAATGCCACCTGGCTGGACATGCAGGACAAGCTCGGCAGCGGTGTTCTGGAACAGGATCCCAGCCATTTTTTTGAATGGGTTAAATTCCGCTCTCATCTGTCGCGCGGCGTGACGCTCGGTACGATGCTGAAGGATGAAGCGGTCAGTTTCATCCGGCTCGGCACATTCCTGGAACGGGCGGACAATACGGCACGCATTCTCGATGTGAAATTTCACGGCGCTCAGAGTCATGAGTTGCGGCAACAGATTCCGAGAGATTTTTATTACTGGGCAGCCCTGCTGCGCTCTGTATCGGGTTTTGAAATTTACCGCAAAGTCTATCGTGATGTGATCACGCCGGAGCGGATCGCCGAATTGCTGATGTTGCGCGGCGATATGCCTCGCTCCCTGTTGGCCTGCATGGACGAAGTGGTGCAAAATCTGGCGGATATCCGCAATGATATTTCTGCCGACACCGAACGTTTTGCAGGAAAACTGCATGCCGATCTCCGCTTTGCCCGGATTGAAGATATCCTGAGTGCCGGCCTGCACGATACGCTGACAGAATTTCTGGAAGCAATTTTTGAACTGGGTAACCGTATCAGCCGCGATTTTCTGGTACCGTTTGCAGCCTGAATCCGGCACACCGGAAAAGGACAGCCTTCTGGAATGAATCGGAATCCGAATGAGCAAGCAACTCCATATCCGGCATCAGACAACCTATCAGTACTCTGCTGCTTCCTCCTACACCATACAACAGCTAAGACTGACGCCGCGCCTTGAAACGCATCAGCAAACGCTGGAATGGCGTATCCAGACCAATGGCCAGCTGCGCAAATTCAGCGATGCCTACGGCAATCTGTCGCACACGCTGACGATCACTCAGCCGCATCAGGGGGTCAGCATTCTCGCCAGCGGCACCGTTGTAATCCATCCGCTTCTGAATGGCCGCATACTTGATCAGGAAAGAATGTCACCGCTGCTGTTTACAGTATCGACGACGCTGACTGCCGCAGGTGCAGCTATCCGTGAATTTGCGCAGCAATCTGTTCCCCGCCTTCAGGAAATCAGCACAGCAGAAGCCATACAACTGGCGATTCACATTCAGCAGACTGTGTTGTACCGCGCCGGCACCACGCAGGTCACCAGCACCGCAGACGAGGTTTTCGTGCAGGGATGCGGCGTCTGCCAGGACCACGCGCATCTGTTCCTTGCCTGCTGCCACAGTCGCGGCATTCCGGCCCGCTATGTCTCAGGCTACATTGATCCGGGGTCGGGAGAACATGCGGAAACCCATGCCTGGGTGGATGTCTGGGTGCAGGACGGCGATTACCACGGCTGGATCAGTATAGATGTGACCCATGCCAGACTGATGGATACCGGATATTGCCGGCTGGCGATCGGGCGGGATTATGATTCAGCCGCGCCTGTGCGCGGGGTCCGGCGCGGCGGCGGCCAGGAGACGATGTCTGCGCAAGTACTGGTCACAACCGGCTGATCCCGCCACAGCGCAGAAAACCTGCATCGTGGAGTAAAATCCTGCCATTCCCTTTCGTTTTCATGAACTGCATTTATGACTTATTGTGTTGGCATGCGCCTCAACGCCGGACTCGTTTTTCTGTCAGACTCACGCACCAATGCCGGTGTGGATCAGGTCGGCACGTTCCGGAAAATGTCGGTCTTTGAAAATCCTGGCGAACGGATGATGGTGCTGATGACGGCGGGCAATCTGTCTATTTCACAATCGATCCGGGAACAGCTGTCAGACTACACCGATGCCAATGGCAATACGATCTGGAATGTACCGGACATGTATGAAGCGGCGCGCATCCTCGGTGAAACCGTGCGAACCATCCATCAGCGCGATGCGCGCTCGCTGTCCGAATTTGGTATCGATTTCAACGTCAGCATGATCTTCGGCGGGCAGATCGGTACCGAACGCTGCCGTCTGTTTCAGATTTATGCCGCCGGAAATTTTATTGAAGCGCATGATGAAAATACCTATTTCCAGATTGGCGAAGCCAAATATGGAAAACCGATTATTGACCGCGTCGTCAACCCGCAGACCAGTCTGGACGATGCGGCAAAATGCGCGCTGATTTCGATGGACTCCACTCTGCGCTCGAATATTTCTGTCGGTCTACCGCTGGACTTGCTGGTCTATGAAAACAATCGCCTTGCTGTCACCCGCTTTGTGACGATTGATGAAAAGAATGCGTATTTTCAGATGATCCGCGACACCTGGGGACAGCAGCTGAAAGCCGTCTTTGAAGAGATTGCGGCGCCTGCCTGGAACAGACAGGCACAGGACCCGGGCACGCAGACATTATTTTCAGCAGTCAATGCAAACAGCAGGCCTGTCATGGTATCGCATCCGAATGCCGCGCCGGATTCTGCATCAGATATCCGCCGGCAATCATTTGCCGAGCAATCGCACACACCGCGCCAGCACTGAGCGCTGAGTAAAATTCAGCGCTGATGCCAGTCGCAGTCGGCAGCATGATCCTGCACCATACCGATTGCCTGCATGTAGGCATAGATAATGGTGGAGCCGACAAATTTAAAGCCGCGTTTTTTCAGGTCTTTGGATATCTGATCGGACAGCGCGGTTGTAACAATCCGCTCACCATGATTGCGCACGGGCTGTCCTGCCACATGCCGCCACAAATAAGCATCCAGTCCACCCTCATCCTTGCATAGCTGAATATAGGCACGGGCATTCTGAATGGCGGCGGCAACTTTGAGGCGATTACGCACGATGCCCGGATTAGCAAGCAATTCCGCCACTTTTACATCATCGTAGGCAGCGATTTTGTCAGCATCCCAGCCATCAAAGGCTTGCCGGTAATGTTCCCGCTTATTCAGGATCGTTTCCCAGCTCAGACCAGCCTGCGCGCCTTCCAGGTTCAGCATTTCAAACAAACGCCGTTCGTCATGGCAGGGAACGCCCCACTCATGGTCATGGTAATCAAGATATACAGGATTGGCGGGATTCGCCCAGGCGCAACGTCTGACTGTCATGGTTATCTCGCTATTTGGGATCATTCAAAAATTGTTCATTTCAGGCTGTCCACACAAAACCATCGCCTGCATTGTGTGAAAAACCCTCTGTATTTCCGGAATACAGAGGGTTTGCTGAAGAAGGAATACGGTACTTATTGTACGTGACACTTCGCCCTGGCCAATAAGCGCTGCTCCCCTGAATTCAGATGCACCAGCCAGCACTGGCCATCGCGCGCCAGCAAACGGAAACGATGTGGCATTTCCAGATCCCGGCCCTGCAGCAGGTCTCCCTGAGGAGTCGCCTGCTGTCGGCGCTCAATGACCAGCTCGCTGCTCTGTACCAGATCATTTGCAGACAGCAGCACATGACTGAATCCGCTCATTGTCTGTATGTGCTGCTGCAACTCCTGCCGCGCGTCTGCATCAGGTGCCGTCAGGACTGCCGCCTGTCCGGATGCTGGTTGCGGCATCTGGCAGGCAGATACCAGCAACAGCAGGCTGAATATCGATCCGGTTTTCATGAGCGTGGCATCGGTGTGACGATGCGCATTTCCTGCGTTGCCGGACGCACCAGTTCATAACCTGCTTCATTGCCCAGGATGCTGGCGCCGGCTGTATTGGCCGGGCAAATACCTGTCTGGCGATAACTCAGCGCAGTCTTGAGCATGGTTTCTGATGTATCACCACGCAAATGCGTGTAGTCATCCGCCGCTTTGCAGGTCGGTGTGAAGCCATCTGCATAATCTCCGAAACCTTTGTCATTCACACCCTTGAACTGGATGCTGAAATAGGTGTAACCGCAATTATCCTGAGGTACAAAGCCATACGGTTTGCCACGTGTCACGTCACCGATCAGATCCACTGTCACGTCAACCCCGCGCAGGCTGTTGATGATGGATTCGCTGGCGGATGCCGTGCCATGCGTCACCAGCAGACTCACATGCTTCAGGCCCAGCGATGGCAGGTTCTGATTGGTGGTGCCGGATGAGTAAAAAGGATACGTCGTGTTTTTGGATGTCAGCTTGTCGTTATATGTCAGCTTTTCAAAAATCCGGCCATTCGTTGTCACAGGACCGGCAACCATGTATGCCAGTTCGCTGGCGATATACAGCAAACCACCGCCGTTATACCGCAGATCAATCACCAGATCAGTGACATTGGCGGCCTTGAGCTGGTTGATTGCCGCAATCAGCTCTGCTTCCGATTTGGCGATATGGGTGTCGAAGGTAAAGTAACCGACCGTTCCGCTGGCTGTTGGAATCGTTTTGACATTCTGCACCGTCACTGTGTTGATCAGCGCAGGAGTCAGGCTGATGCCTGCCTGTCCGTTAAAACCGAGGCGATGTGCTGCCAGAACGGTGGGAAATAATCCTTCATTCAAGGTTGCCACGCCTGCCTGAGTGCCGTCATTCACAAAATCGACGCCGTCAACGGAAGTGATTTTGTCGCCGCGCTTGATTCCTGCCTGAGCCGCCGGAGAACCGGGTGCCACTTCAGCCACGATCCAGTTACGCGGCGGCGAGCTGGCCTGCGCCGCCCATTGGATTCCATAGTCCTGCGAAATGCCGGAAGATGCGGCGTTCCATGACTCTGTCGTCTGTGACCAGTGGAACTGATCCACCGGCAAACCGGACGCTGTTTTCGCGGTAGTTTTCAGGTCCTTGAAATAAGCCTGCGGGGTCGCATAGTTCGCAGCGATCAGTGTCGGCACATCCTTATACCAGAGGTAGGTTTCGTCAACAAAAGAACGCAGATAGGCTTTTTCATTTTCCACCGTGCCCTGACGGTCAGCGGTATTACTTCTTGGCTGGGCGCACAAATTTGCCAGTGTGGCAGATGGCGGCAAGACGTTGCCCGTCTGCGAGGTATCGCCGGGAGTGCTGACCGAAACGCTGCTGCCGCCACCGCCGCCGCAAGCGGTAAGGATACTGATACTGAGTAAGCTGAGAGAAAGGATTTTTTTCATTATAATAAAATTACTACAATATTAATTTCACAAGACCCATGCCGGATCTCCCCAAGAAGAATAATGATTGTAGATTAAAAATAATGACTTATTGCTATTCACAAAGTATTTTTTATAAATATTTTTTAGCAATTAAAATTTATCGCAATATTGTCAGTATCCACTGTGTTCTCTTCACCACATATTGTAGTAACCGATGAAAAAAACCGGGTGACAATGACCGTATCAGTCATTGTCACCCGGCTTTTCAGCATCGGCAAACGGTTTCAGAAACCTGTGTTATGCCATACGGTGTGGCGTGCTCAGATCACCTGGGTAGGATGTTCATTCCCTTCGCGATTACGGATATAGCCGATACGATAAACCGACTCACCTGCGGCTGCCAGCTGGTCCATTGCTGCATCAGCCTGTTCCTGTGCCACGATCACCACCATGCCGATACCGCAGTTGAACACACGGTGCATTTCAGCATCTGCCACGCCGCCATGCTGCTGCAACCAGCTGAATAAAGGCGGCATTTGCCATGCGTCTTTATGCAATACCGCGGTCAGCGTGTCACCCAGCACCCGTGGTACGTTTTCCACCAGACCACCGCCGGTAATGTGTGCCATGCCCTTGACTTCCATGCTTTCCATCAGCGCCAGCAAAGGTTTGACGTAAATACGGGTCGGTGCCATCAGCGCTTCGCCCAGAGTGCGTCCGTCAAAATCGGCATGCAGGTCAGGGTTGGTGACTTCGATAATTTTACGCACCAGAGAAAAGCCATTGGAATGAATCCCGGAAGAAGCGAGCCCCAGAATCACATCGCCCGGCTGGATCTTGCTGCCGTCGATAATTTTTGATTTTTCGACGGCACCGACTGCAAAACCAGCCAGATCATATTCGCCATCAGGATACATCGAAGGCATCTCCGCTGTTTCACCACCGATCAGTGCGCAGCCAGCCTGCTCGCAACCGTAAGCAATCCCTTTGATCACATCCGTCGCTGCCGCTACGTCCAGTTTGCCGCAGGCGAAATAGTCGAGGAAAAACAGAGGTTCTGCGCCCTGCACCAGAATATCGTTCACACTCATGGCCACCAGGTCGATGCCAACGGTATCGTGCTTGTTCAGATGAAATGCCAGCTTCAGCTTGGTGCCGACACCATCAGTGCCGGATACCAGTACCGGTTCCTTGAATTTTTTACTGACTTCAAACATGGCACCGAAACCGCCGATACCAGCCATCACGCCTTCGCGCATGGTGCGTTTGGCAAACGGTTTGATCGCGTCGACTAAAGCGTCGCCAGCAACCATATCGACACCAGCGTCGGCATAAGAAAGAGAAACAGGGGTAGAAGTGCTCATGATATTCGTCAGTAGGGGGCTTGAGGCGGTAAAATAGAGAAATTGCCAGAAAACACCGGCAAAACCGGTATTTTAACAAAATGACCGCGGATTAACCTGTTTTTGGACAATTCCGGTCAAAATCAGCATGGATGCACATTAACGGGCTTTCCGCCCCCGACTGACGCTGATATTGAATAACGAGAAAAAATGCCTTTTTCTTTGACGACTGAACAAAAACAATCAATGCTCTGGATCGCCGTCGCATTAGCGCTGCTCATGCTGCTGTCGCTGCTCGGCCCGGTCCTGATGCCATTCGTCGTGGCGGCTATTCTGGCTTACGTGCTCAATCCCTGGGTCGATAAGCTGTGCGCCTGGCGTTTCAGGAAACTACATCTGCCGCGCGCCATCGCAGCGACATGTTTGATTGTGATCGTTTTTGCCGCAGCGCTGGCGATGGTGCTGGTCATCGTCCCTATTCTGCAAAAAGAAGGTCCGCAGCTGCAGGATCAGATTCCGCGACTGTTTGACAAATTCGACGAAATTATCTCTCCGCTCATGGCCAATTACGGTCTGAACGTGCGTCTTGACAGCGCTGGCATCAAATCCCTGCTGACCGAGCATGTCGCCGGCAGCGGTGACGTGATTGGCAAGGCTGTGCTGTCTTCGATCCGGGTGGGCGGCACTGCGCTGTTGGGCATGTTTGCCAATCTGCTGCTGATTCCTATCGTCTTGTTTTATCTGCTGCTGGACTGGCACACCCTGATTCACCGGCTGGCGCATTTCATCCCGCGGCGCTGGCTGCATGCCACCATCAGCGCAGCGGATGAAGTCGATGACATTCTGGCCCAGTATCTGCGCGGCCAGATTCTGGTCATGATCGTGCTGGCGGCCTATTATTCAATTGCGCTCAGCATTGCCCGGTTTGATCTGGCATTGCCGGTCGGGATCATTACCGGCTTTCTGGTGTTTATTCCTTACCTGGGCTACGGCCTCGGACTGGTACTGGCGCTGATCGGTGCGATACTGCAATTCAATGGCTTCAGCGGCCTGATTTCAGTCGCCATCATTTATGGTTTTGGTCAAGTGCTGGAATCATTTTTCCTGACGCCGCGGCTGGTCGGCGAACGTATCGGCCTGCATCCGCTGACCGTGATCTTTGCCCTGATGGCATTCGGCCAGTTGTTTGGTTTTATCGGCATTCTGGTTGCGCTCCCGACATCGGCGATCATTTCCGTGGCCGTCAAACATTTACGCCGTTCTTACCTGAACAGTCATTTTTACCGTCAGCCATGAGGCAGCTTTTATTAGATCTTGATGCGCAAATCCTGCCATCGCTGGCAACGTTCGTGGTCGGACAAAATGCGGAACTGGCGCAGTTGCTGGGGCTGTTTTCGCAACGGATTCCAAGCCAGTACGGCGAACGCTCCGTCTATATCTGGGGGGAAGCTGGCGCCGGGAAGACGCACCTGCTGCACGCTTTGGCAGACCACCCTGCGGCACGTTATATTCCGGCCAGCGCTCCGGAAAATGCATTTGATCACGACGAAGATGTCAGTCTGTATCTGCTGGATGACTGCGAACAGCTGCCGCCGCTGAATCAGATCGCGGCATTTAATCTGTTCAATGAAACAAGGGCGCACGGCGGCTTTCTGGTGGCAGCCGGCAATCATCCGCCCATGATCCTGAATGTGCGGGACGATCTGCGGACCCGCTTTGGCTGGGGGCTGATCTACCAGTTGCACGGACTGACCGACGAAGACAAAATCGATGCGCTGGAACGCGCCGCCCATGCGCGTGGCATACAGATTTCTGCCGGCGTGTTACCCTATCTGATTACCCATTACCGACGTGACATGAGTTCTTTATCGCACATGCTGGAGCAGCTGGATCATTATTCGCTGGTGACCAAGCGTCCGATCACACTGCCGCTGTTGCGGGAACTGATGCTGCAGCAGCAATCCTGAACCTGGAAACCGATTCATGCGCAACATCGCTTTATTTGATCTTGATCACACACTGATTCCCATCGACTCCGACTATGAATGGGGACAATTCCTCTGCCGCGTCAGAGCGGTCGATGCAGAAGAATTCGCGCGGCGCAATGCTGCGTTTTTTGCCCAGTATCAGGCTGGCACGCTGGACCCGGCAGAGTATCTGGAATTTGCGCTGGGCACGCTGGCCCGCTTTCCGCGCAGCAGACTCGATGAATTGCATACGCAGTTCATGCAGGAAGTCATTCAGCCTGCCTTGCTGCCGGCAGCCTACGACCTGCTGAAAAAGCACCAGGACCAGGAAGATCTGATCGCCATCATCACAGCGACCAACCGTTTCGTCACGGCACCGATTGCGACAGCGCTCGGTGTGCCGCACCTGATCGCGGCAGAACCTGAGCTGGATGCAGAACGCAACATCACCGGTAAACTGCTCGGCGTGCCCACCTCGGGACACGGCAAAGTGATCCATCTGCATGACTGGCTGGCAAAGCAGCAAAAGCAGCTCGCTGATTTTGGCAGCAGCCATTTTTACAGCGATTCTCACAACGATATTCCATTACTCGAAGTGGTGACCCATCCGGTTGCCACCAATCCGAATGCCCAGCTCAGCGCACATGCTGCGGCGCGCGGATGGCCTCAAATTAAGCTGTTTGAAAAACAATGATTAAGAAACTGATTCGTAAAATTCTGGGCGTGAAAAACACTGCCGCTTCCGGCAAATCGGGAAAGTCAGTGGCGCCGACCGTACTCCAAGCCAAGGAACACGGCATCAATCCGCAGCTGGTCTCTGCCAATGCCATCCGCGTTACCCAGACGCTGCAGGACAATGGCTATCAGGCATTTATCGTTGGCGGCGCTGTGCGCGACTTGCTGACCGGCGTCAAGCCCAAAGATTTTGACATCGCGACCAATGCCACACCAGAGCAGGTCAAACGCCTGTTCCGGCGCGCTTTCATCATCGGCCGCCGTTTTCAGATCGTGCACGTGATGTTTGGTCAGGATTTGCTGGAAGTCACCACCTTCCGCGGCCCGTCCAATGACGAAGCCCCGAAGGATGAGCATGGCCGCGTATTACGCGACAACACCTTCGGCGAACAACATGAAGATGCTGTACGGCGTGACTTCACTGTGAACGCGATGTACTACGATCCGGCCAGCCAGACCGTGCTGGACTATCACGGCGGAATGCAGGATATCCGCAAAAAAATCTTGCGGATTATCGGCGTGCCGGAAGCACGGTATCGGGAAGATCCGGTCCGCATGTTGCGGGTGGTAAGGTTTGCCGCCAAGCTGGGATTCAAAATTGACGCGGCAACCCGGGCGCCGATCGCGGTGATGGCGCCCTTGATCAACAATGTACCGGCAGCGCGGGTATTTGATGAAATGCTGAAACTGCTGACCAGCGGACATGCGATGGCATGCCTGCAGCAATTACGCAGCGAAGGCCTGCATCATGGCCTCATGCCCTTGCTCGATGTCGTTCTGGAACAGCCGTTAGGCGAAAAATTTGTGGCGCTGGCGCTGTCCAATACCGATGAACGGGTGCAGCAAGGTAAACCGGTGTCACCGAGCTTCCTGTTTGCTTCACTGCTGTGGCATCAGGTACTGGAAAAATGGGAAGCCTATAAAGCAACCGGCGAATTCCCGATCCCGGCCTTGCATCTGGCCGCCGATGATGTGCTGATGCGACAGACCGATGCCCTCGCAATCCAGCGCAAGATCGCATCGGATATGCGCGACATCTGGGCCATGCAGCCGCGCTTTGAAAAACGGGCCGGAAAAACGCCTTACAAAATGCTGGAACATCAGCGTCTGCGCGCCGGTTACGATTTCCTGCTGCTGCGTTGCGCCTCCGGTGAAATCGACGCCGAGCTCGGCGACTGGTGGACAGCCTTCATCAACGGCGATGCGGCTCAGCGCGAGCAGCTCATCAACAGCAAACCGAAACATAGCGGCGCCGCGCCAATCGCCAAAAAACGCAAGCCGCGCCGGCGCGCGCCACGCAAGGCAGCCGCGACACAAGAATGACGGTGATCGCGTATATCGGCATCGGCGCCAACCTCGGTGCGGCGGCAGACACGGTACGTCATGCGATCCGCCAGATGGCAGCGCTGCCGGGCACTTCCCTGCAGCAATCATCCGCGCTCTACAGCAGCACCCCGGTCGATGCCGGCGGCGACGATTATGTGAATGCAGTGGCTGCGCTGAAAACCGATATGGCGCCGGAGGCTCTGCTCTCGGCGCTACAGACACTGGAACTGGCGCATGGCCGCGAACGCCCTTATCGCAACGCGCCGCGCACGCTCGATCTCGATCTGCTGCTGTACGCGGATCAGACAATACAGACGCCACTGCTGAGCGTTCCGCATCCGAGGATGACGCAGCGGGCCTTCGTGTTGCTGCCTTTACTGGAAATCGCACCGGACATCCGGATTCCCGGTCACGGGGAGGCCAGGCAGTATTTGCCGACAGTCAGCGGACAGGGCATTTTCCGGCTGGCGGAGCAATAAGGTCCGCATAGATACTCCCCCCAGTATTTTTAAAAGCCCAGCAAAATCGACGACAATCAGCTCATTTTGACCGATACTCCCCATGCAGATCCCAGTTATCGCCCAAACTACCGGACTCCTGATCCTGTCCAATGTCTTCATGACAATCGCCTGGTATGGTCATCTGAAAAATCTGGCAGGTAAAGCCTGGTGGATTGCTGCATTCATCAGCTGGGGAATCGCGCTGTTTGAATATCTGCTGCAGGTGCCGGCCAACCGTATCGGTTACACTGCATACAGTCTGGCACAACTGAAAATCCTGCAGGAAGTCATTACCCTGAGTGTCTTTGTGCCGTTTGCCATGTTGTACATGGGACAACCGTTCAGGCTCGACTATCTGTGGGCAGGTATCTGCCTGATCGGGGCAGTCTATTTTATTTTCAGAAACTGACTGGATTCAACCGCAGATTTGATTCATTTGATTCAATAACAGGTGTGGCGGAGACCTAACCCGCTGCCACAAAACACGATCAAAACTGATTATATAAAAGCGTGCGGCAGCATCACCTTTGGAGAAAAGTATGGCTGGATATTTACAAGACCGTAAGGCCGTCAGCATTCCTGGCCTTGCCGCGATGCGCGAGCAGGGCGAGAAAATCACGATGCTGACCTGTTATGACGCCAGTTTTGCGGCTTTGATGGATCGCTGTGGCGTTGAAATGCTGCTGATTGGCGATTCGCTCGGCATGGTCTGTCAGGGACACACTTCAACCCTGCCTGTGACAGTGGCTGATATTGCTTATCACACCGCTTCGGTAGCGCGCGGCAACCAGAAAGCGCTGGTCGTGGCAGACATGCCTTTCGGCAGCTATGCAACACCGGAATCGGCCTTCAACCATGCCGTGCAGCTGATTCAGGCCGGAGCGCACATGGTCAAGCTCGAAGGCGGTCACTGGCTGGCGCCGACGATTCAGTTCCTGACCGAACGCGCCATCCCGGTGTGTGCCCACCTGGGGCTGACACCGCAATCGGTGCACCAGCTGGGCGGCTATAAGGTGCAGGGGAAAACCACTGCAGCAGCCGATCTGCTGAAAGCCGAAGCGCTGGCCGTGCAGGCTGCCGGTGCCAGCATTCTGGTGCTCGAAGCGATTCCGGCGGCACTCGGTAAAGAAGTGACAGAAGCATTGCGGATTCCAACCATCGGCATCGGCGCCGGTGTCGACTGCTCTGGACAAGTGCTGGTGATGCACGATCTGCTGGGAGTCTTTCCCGGCCGCAAGGCGCGTTTCGTGAAAAATTTTATGGATGGTCAGAGCAGTATCGACGCCGCTGTTTCCGCCTATGTGGCGGCAGTCAAAGACCAGTCCTTCCCGGCTCCAGAACATTGTTTCTGATCGCAGCGCATCTGTAGTGGATATCAGCTCTGCCATCCATACGGCATTCGTCCTGTTGCTGTCCGGTGATGCGACGCTCTGGACGATTATCCGGATATCACTGGTCACTTCGCTGGCAGGACTGGCGGTCGCCACACCGCCAGCGATCCTGACCGGCTATCTGATTGCGAGCCATACTTTTTATGGCAGACGCATTGCTATCTGGCTGGTGCAGGCTGCACTGTCGTTGCCGACGGTGCTGATCGGACTGTTGCTGTATCTGCTGCTGAGCCGCCAGGGCTTATTCGGCGCCTGGCACTGGCTGTTCACACAAAGCGGCATCATCGCCGGCCAGGCGCTGATCGCATTTCCTGTGCTGACCGCCTTTACCTTGAGCGCCGTGCAATCCGCCGACCCGCGTCTGGCCGAAACAGCGATCACACTGGGAGCAAACCGCTGGCAAGTCATGCGCACAGTGTTGTATGAGGTGCGCTTCGGCGTGATGGCTGCACTGATCAGCGGTTTTGGCCGCGTATTATCCGAAGTCGGCTGCGCGATGATGGTCGGCGGCAATATTGCCGGCGTCACCCGCACGATCACCACAGCGATCGCGCTGGAAACCAGCAAAGGCGAATTTGCACAGGGCATCGCACTTGGCGTGGTGCTGATTGTGCTGGCATTGCTGATGAATGCCGCGCTGCTGCTGTTGCAAGGCGATACCCGGAATGCGGAGCAACTGCAATGAGCGCTTTATTGCATATTCAGGGTTTGCGTAAATCGTTCGGCAGCCGGCAATTGCTGGACATTCAGGAACTCCGTCTGGAGCAGGCGCATGCCTATGTACTGACCGGGATGAATGGCAGCGGCAAGAGTACCTTGCTGCGGATACTGGCCGGTCTGGATCATGCCGCCGGGATGGAACAAGCGCATTATCTCGGCCAGCCGGTCTGCCTGCACCCTTATCCATCGCATCTGCGCCGGGCCATCGTCTACGTACACCAGCATCCGGTCATGTTTTCCGGCACCGTCGCCGACAACATTGCTTATGGATTGCGGTTGCGGCGCGATCCGGACTGCAGGGAAAAAACCCGGCACGCGCTGGATTGGGCGGGCGTGAGTCACTTGCAAAACCAGCAGGCGCGCAGCCTGTCCGGCGGCGAAAAACAGCGGGTCGCGCTGGCGCGCGCCAAAGTGCTGGAGCCACGCCTGCTGCTGCTGGATGAGCCGACCTCGAATCTCGACGGAGAAGCGCGTGAGCAGGTGATCGCCCTGATTCCGACGCTGATTCAGGCAGGCAGCAGCGTGATGCTGGTCTGCCATGACCGCGAACTGATCGCCCTGCCCGGTGTGCAAAGGCTGAAATTGCGGGATGGTCAGCTAGTACTACGTTCCAGCGAAGTTTGAATAGCCGACCGTACGTCTATTGTGGCTCTATAAAAATTCGCGGATTACTCCTTATTTTCAAATCTGACCAGCACTTAATTTTTATGTAATTTTTATATACGCTGCAATTGACTTTGCAACATTTTTATACGAACACCACTATTCTTCATGTGTTCAATTCGCCATCTCGACGAACCAACCATAGGAATCCTCATGAAGAAAAATATTCTGTTCGCTTGCATACTGACGAGCTTTGCCGCTTCCGGTGCTCCCTATGCCTGTGCCGACGACGCCAAATCCGAAGCGAAACCTGACAATGAATTGAGCTTCAATGCCAGCCTTGCGAGCGACTATCGCTATCGCGGCATCTCGCAAACCCGCCTGGAACCGGCATTGCAAGGCGGCGCCGATTTCAACAACAATCCGACCGGTCTGTACGTGGGCACATGGCTGTCCACCATCAAATGGATCAAGGATACGCCCGGTGCCGGCAGCACTCCGGCCGAATGGGATATTTACGCCGGTAAAAAAGGCGAAATCGCAAAAGATGTAAGCTACGACATCGGCGTACTCGGCTATGTCTACCTGAATAACCATCTCGACCAGGTCGGACTGAAAGATGCCAATACGCTGGAAATCTACGGTCAGCTCGGCTACGGCCCCGCTTACATCAAATATTCACACGCAGTGACGACCTTGTTCGGCATCGTTGACAGCAAAAACAGCGGCTACCTCGATCTCGGCGCGAATATCGAACTCAGCGAAGGCCTGAATCTGAACCTGCATGCAGGCTACCAAAGAGTTCAGGGCATCAACTCCAGCGCGGCGACCTACAGCGATTATAAAGTCGGCGTCAGCAAGGAATTCAAGAATCTCGGCGGCGCGGTCGTCAGCCTCGCCGCAGTCGGCACCAATGCGGACAAAACCTTTTATGCGTCGCCGGCCAACGGCAAGTTCATGGGCAAAAACAGCCTGGTACTGATCGCCACCAAGACTTTCTAAGTTGCGCTGGGCCGCTGCGATAGCGAAGTACGGCATCGTTGTGCAGCGGCCAGCCTCGATTTCTCGTCCAGTGCCGCAAAGGCCTCGCGGGTGTCACGAGCGCTTCCCGGCACCCGTTTTTAACTTCTTATCCGGTGTTAAACGCTCGCCGTCCTGCATGCGCAAGACGTTTACGCAATTTTTACACGTCGTCTGACAAGCTATACAACATCTTTATCCCGATTTACCTATCGTATCGACTCAGCCATTCTCTTTGGAGTTCACATGGATTTCTTATACCTAGCCTGCATACTGGTATTTTCAGCCTGCACATTCGCCCTGATCCAGGGTTGCAGCCGTCTCGGAGGCAAAGCATGAGCCTGTTTCAAATTATCGCCGCCGCAGTTGCGGTGCTGCTGCTTGTTTACCTTGTTTATGCCTTGCTGAAACCGGAGGCATTCTGATATGAACCACTCTGCCTTTTTTCAAATCGCCCTGTACATGGGCGTACTGACGGTACTGGCGGTACCGCTGGGCATCTACATCGCCAAGGCGATGAACGGCGAAAAAAATGCGCTGACCTGGCTGATCCAGCCGGTAGAAAAACTGTGCTATAAAATTTTCGGCATCGATCCCGCCGAAGAAATGTCCTGGAAACCCTATAGCGTCGCGCTGATCGCCTTTAATCTGCTCGGCGTGCTGGCAATTTACGCCTTGCAGCGTCTGCAACTGACATTGCCGCTCAATCCACAAGCTTTGCCTGCGGTATCGCCGGACTCGTCGTTCAATACCGCGGTCAGCTTCGTCACCAACACGAACTGGCAAGGCTACACGCCGGAAACCACGATGAGTTACCTGACGCAGATGCTGGGTCTGAGCGTGCAAAACTTCTTGTCCACGGCAACCGGTCTGGCAGTCGCGGTGGCATTGATACGCGGTTTTGCGCGGCATACCGTGCAAAGTATCGGCAACTTCTGGATCGATATGACTCGCGGCACTTTATACATCCTGCTGCCGCTCGCATTTATTTTTGCGGTCGGCCTGATGAGCCAGGGCGTGATC
This sequence comes from Cognatundibacterium griseum, assembly GCF_014284195.1. GTDB lineage: Bacteria > Pseudomonadota > Gammaproteobacteria > Burkholderiales > Burkholderiaceae_D > Undibacterium > Undibacterium griseum. The sequence goes on along the minus strand of NZ_JACOGC010000001.1, from coordinate 906,038 downwards.
CAGAATTTCGACGGCTACAAAACCGCCGACCTGGTCGAAAAACTCGATTACACCGTTCCGAAAGTCGACGCTGCCGGTGCGCCGGTACTCGATGCCGCCGGTAAGCCTGTCGTCGAAGCGCAAAGCACCGCGACGCAGACTTTGCCCATGGGGCCGGTCGCCTCGCAAGAAGCGATCAAAATGGTCGGCACCAACGGCGGCGGTTTCTTCAATGCGAACTCTGCGCACCCGTTTGAAAATCCGACGCCGTTTGCGAACTTCCTGCAAATGATTGCGATTTTCCTGATCCCTGCGGCACTGTGCGTCACTTTCGGAAAAATGATCGGCGATAAGCGCCAGGGCTGGGCGATTTTTGCTGTCATGACGATTTTATTTGTCGCATTCGCCGGTTTTGCGATTTACGCCGAACAGCAAGGCAATCCTATGTTCGACAAGCTCGGCATCGATCAATCGGTCAACGACGCGACCCTCGTGTCTCAGGCCGGCGGTAATATGGAAGGCAAGGAAGCGCGCTTCGGCATCGCCGCCAGCGGTTTGTTTGCAACGATCACGACGGCAGCGTCTTGCGGCGCGGTCAACGGCATGCACGATTCCTTCACGCCGCTGGGTGGCATGGTTCCGCTTATCCTGATGAAACTCGGTGAAGTCGTATTTGGCGGCGTCGGCGCGGGTTTATACGGCATGCTGATTTTCGCGATACTGGCCGTGTTTATCGCCGGCCTGATGATAGGCCGCACACCGGAATACCTGGGCAAGAAAATCGAAGCCTACGAGATGAAAATGATCGCCATCTCAATTCTGATCGGCCCATTGCTGGTCCTCGCTGGCACCGCCATCGCGGTGCTGGCGGCAGACGGTAAAGCCGGCATTGCCAACCCCGGCGCGCACGGTTTCACCGAAATCCTGTACGCCTTCGTTTCCGCCACCAATAACAACGGCAGTGCATTTTCAGGTTTGTCGGCCAACACTCCGTTCTATAACGTGATGCTGGCGATCGCGATGTGGTTCGGCCGCTTCTGGATCATCGTACCGATTCTTGCAGTCGCCGGTTCGCTCGCAGCGAAAAAGCGCCTGACGCCGACCGCCGGCACCTTGCCTACGCATGGTCCGCTGTTTGTCAGCCTGTTGCTGGGTACGGTCATCATCGTCGGCGCACTTACCTATATTCCCGCACTCGCATTGGGTCCTATCGTCGAACACCTGATCATGGTCGCCCAATAAGAAAGAAGAAAATGAGCCATAAAATCGATCAATCCCTGCTGAATCCCAGCATTTTAAAACCGGCTATCGTCGATGCTTTCCGCAAACTGCAACCGCAAATCCAGATGAAAAATCCGGTGATGTTTGTGGTGTATGTCGGCAGCATACTGACGACGGCCCTGACCGTTCAGGCGTTTACCGGCAAAGGTGAAGCGCCGGCCGGTTTTATTCTCGCCGTCAGCCTGTGGCTGTGGTTTACCGTCTTGTTTGCGAACTTCGCCGAAGCGCTCGCCGAAGGGCGCAGCAAAGCGCAGGCGGAATCGCTGCGCAGCGCCAAGCAAGACGTCAGAGCCAAGAAACTGCAAACGCCGAAACACAATGCAACTCAGATTCTGGTCAACGGTTCCAGCCTGCGTAAAGGCGACTACATCCTGGTCGAAACGAACGACGTGATTCCGGCCGACGGCGAAGTGGTCGAAGGCGTCGCGTCGGTCGACGAATCGGCGATTACCGGCGAATCCGCACCGGTCATCCGCGAATCCGGCGGCGACTTCAGCGCCGTCACCGGCGGCACCCGCGTGCTGTCCGACTGGATCATCGTCAAGGTCACGGTGAATCCCGGCGAAGCCTTCCTCGACCGTATGATCGCGATGGTCGAAGGCGCCAAACGTCAAAAAACGCCGAACGAAATCGCCCTGACGATTTTGCTGGTCGCACTGACGATCGTCTTCCTGCTCGCCACCGTCACTTTGCTGCCGTTCTCGCAATTCAGCGTCGAAGCCTCCGGCGCTGGCCAGCCGGTGACGATCACCGTCCTGGTGGCCTTGCTGGTCTGCCTGATTCCGACCACCATCGGCGGCTTGCTGTCGGCAATTGGCGTGGCCGGCATGAGCCGTATGATGCAGGCGAACGTGATTGCCACATCCGGCCGCGCGGTCGAAGCTGCCGGCGACGTCGACGTGCTGTTGCTCGATAAAACAGGCACCATCACCCTGGGCAACCGTCAGGCGTCCTCCTTCTATCCTGCTCCCGGCATTTCCGAAGAGCAGCTCGCCGATGCGGCGCAATTGTCTTCGCTGGCCGATGAAACGCCGGAAGGCCGCAGTATCGTCATTCTCGCAAAAAATAAATTCAAGCTGCGCGAACGCGACATCCATGCGCTGGGCGCCGTGTTTATCCCGTTCACCGCGCAAACCCGCATGAGCGGCGTCGATCTGACGCACGACGGCGTGGTGCGCAAAATCCGCAAGGGCTCGGTCGATGCAATGCGCAAGGCATTTGCGGAAAGCGGCCAGCAGTTTCCGCAAGCGGTACTCGACATCGTCGACCAGGTATCGCGCCAGGGCAGCACACCGCTGGTGGTGGCTGACGATCAACGCGTGATGGGCGTAATCGAGCTGAAAGATATCGTCAAAGGTGGCATCAAAGAACGTTTTGCAGAGTTGCGCAAAATGGGCATCAAAACCGTCATGATTACCGGCGACAACCGTTTGACCGCTGCAGCGATCGCGGCCGAAGCCGGCGTCGACGATTTCCTCGCCGAAGCGACGCCGGAAGACAAGCTCAAGCTGATCCGTTCGCACCAGGCAGAAGGCAAACTGGTGGCAATGACCGGCGACGGCACCAACGATGCGCCGGCGCTCGCGCAGGCAGACGTGGCCGTTGCGATGAACAGCGGCACGCAGGCAGCAAAAGAAGCCGGCAACATGGTCGATCTCGATTCGAATCCGACCAAGCTGATCGAAATCGTCGAAATTGGCAAACAAATGCTGATGACGCGCGGCTCGCTGACGACCTTCAGTATCGCCAACGACGTGGCCAAATATTTTGCGATCATCCCGGCCGCGTTCGCGACGACGTATCCGCAACTGAACGCGCTGAATCTGATGCATCTGAGCAGCCCGGCCAGCTCCATCATGTCGGCAGTGATTTTCAATGCGCTGATTATCGTGTTCCTGATCCCACTGGCATTAAAAGGCGTCAAATATCGTCCGCTCGGCGCCGATATCCTGTTGCGCCGCAATTTGCTGGTGTACGGTCTGGGCGGCCTGATTGTGCCATTTATCGGCATTAAGCTGATCGATATCATCCTGACCGTACTCGGTCTGGCTTAAAAGGAATCCTGTCATGAAAATTCTGCGTCCCTTAATCGGCTCTTTCATCGTACTGAGCGCCATCACGGGCATCGTTTATCCGCTGGCGGTGACCGGCGTCGGCAAGGTCGCTTTTTCCGACCAGGCCGGCGGCAGCCTGATACAACAAGAAGGCAAGCTGCTCGGCTCCAGACTGATAGGGCAAACCTTCAGCGATCCCAAATACTTCTGGAGCCGCCCTTCGGCCAGCGGGACTTTCTCGTACAACGGCCTGGCATCCGGCGGTGCCAATCAGGGACCGACCAACCCGGCGCTGAAGGCGGCGCTGGAAGACCGCATCAAGGCTTTGCACGAGGCCGACCCGACCAATACCCGGGCGATTCCGGTCGATCTGGTGACGGCGTCCGGCAGCGGCCTCGATCCGCACATCAGCCCGGCCGCTGCCGAATATCAGTTGCAGCGTGTCGCCCGCGTGCGCGGCATCGCGCAAGAGCAGATTCGTCCTTTGCTGGAAAAATATACAGAGTCTGCGCAATTCGGTATTCTGGGCGAGACGCGTGTGAATGTGCTGGAACTTAACCTCGCATTGGATCAACTGAAGAAATAAGCCATGAACGATTACCGCCCCGACCCGGACGCCTTGCTGGATAAAATTCAGCGTGAAGACGCTAAACAACAGCGTGGACATTTGAAGATTTTTTTCGGCGCCTGCGCCGGGGTAGGTAAAACCTATGCGATGCTCAATGCAGCGCATGCGCAAAAACAAAAAGGCATCGACGTCGTAGTCGGCATCGTCGAGACCCACGGCAGACAGGACACCATCAAGATGACGCAAGACCTCGATGTCTTGCCGTCGCAAAAAATTCGCTATAAAGACAGAATGCTTGCGGAATTCGACCTCGATACCGCGCTGGAACGTCGCCCCGGTTTGATCCTGGTCGATGAACTCGCCCATTCCAACGTCGCCGGATCGCGCCACGCGAAACGCTGGCAGGACGTGGAAGAATTGCTGGCCGCGGGCATCGATGTGTACACGACGGTCAACGTTCAACATCTGGAAACCTTGAACGATGTGGTCGGCCAGATCACCGGTATACGCGTGTGGGAAACCGTACCCGACAAAATTTTCGACTTGGCCGATGAGATTACGCTGGTTGATCTGCCGCCCGACGAATTGCTGCGCCGCCTGAAGGACGGCAAAGTCTATCTCGAACATCAGGCACAGCGCGCCGCCAAGAATTTCTTCCGCAAAGGAAATCTGATCGCTTTACGCGAACTTGCCTTACGCCGCACCGCCGATCAGGTCGACGTGCAGATGCGCGATTATCGCGCCGACCAATCCATCAATAAAGTCTGGCAGGCGAAAGAGCGTCTGCTGGTCTGCATAGGCCCCGATGCCAGCGCGAGCAAACTGGTACGCGGCGCGGCGCGGCTCGCCGCGAGCCTGCGCGCCGACTGGATCGCGGTCTACGTGGAAACGGCAAAACAAGGCAAGCTCAAAGCGGGGCAGCAGGAAGCGATACTCAAGGCACTGAAACTCGCACAGGAACTCGGTGCGGAAACCACCACGCTGGCTGGCGACAGTCTGCCGACATTACTGCTCAGTTACGCGCGCAGCCGCAATGTCTCGAAACTGGTGATAGGAAAATCCTTGCGCCCGGTATGGTCGCGTCTGCTGCGCAACAGCCTGGCCGACGAACTGGCGAGCCGCACGACCGATATCGACGTAGTGATGGTCGGCCACGATCTCGACGGCTCTGCACGGCAAAGCGAAGGTGTCGCCGAAAACAGTCACATTGATCTCGATACGGGCGAAACTACCCCGCTCTCGTCCTATCTGTGGACGGTTGCAGTCTGCCTGGCTGCGACGCTGTTGTGCGCTGGCCTGACGCGCGTTTTCGACCTAGCGAATGTGGTGATGCTGTATTTGCTGGCGGTCGTATTCGTCGCCATCCGTTTCGGGCGCGGCGCTTCGATACTCGCTTCTTTCATCAGCGTCGCCAGCTTCGATTATTTTTTCGTGCCGCCGCGCTTCTCGTTCAACGTCAGCGACAGCCAGTATTTGTTCACATTCGCGATCATGCTGGCGGTGTCGCTGACGATCAGCAACCTGATGGCGAATCTGCGCTTTCAGGCCAAGGTCGCGCATTATCGCGAACGCCGGGCAGATGCCTTGTACACGATGAGCAAGGCCTTGTCGGGCGCGTTGATGGTCGAGCAAATCATAGAAATCAGCATCGAGCATCTGGCGCCGGTATTCCAGGCAAAGGTCGCCGTGCTACTGCCGGACAGCCACGAAAAAATTCGCCAGCCTATCGCCGATACGAACCAGCAGGGCATACTGAGCGATATCGACACCAGCGTCGGCCAATGGGTATACGATCATCATCAGGCAGCCGGTCTCGGCACCAACACCCTGCCTTCGAACGCCGTGCTGTATCTGCCTCTGCGCGCGCCTATGCGCACGCGCGGCGTTTTGGCGATCGCACCTAACGATACGCGGCAGATTTTTCAGCCGGAACAGCAGCAACTGCTCGACACGTTCGCGGCGCAAATCGCGCTCGCGCTGGAGCGCGTACATTACGTCGATGTCGCGCAAGATGCACTGATCAGCATGGAAGCCGAGCGTTTGCGCAATTCGCTGCTGTCGGCGATTTCGCACGATCTGCGCACTCCTCTGACGGCCATCGTCGGGCTTGCCAGCACCTTGCATGAACAGGCGGACTTGTCTGACGTCAAGCGTCACGAATTAAGCCTGGCGATTCATGAGGAAGCGCTGCGCATGAGCGGCCTGGTAGTGAATCTGCTCGACATGGCGCGGCTGCAGTCGGGCAAGGTCACGCTGAACCAGCAATGGCAACCGCTGGAAGAAGTGGTCGGCAGCGCGTTGCGCGCAAGCAGTCATGTTCTGCAGGGGCATAACCTGGAAACCCGCATTCCGGCCGATCTGCCTCTACTGTTTTTCGATGCAGTTCTGCTGGAGCGGGTGCTGTGCAATTTGCTGGAAAATGCCGCCAAATACGGACTCGGTAAAATCGTCGTCGCAGCCGAAAAGCAGGCCGATGCCGTGCAGGTCAGCGTGCTCGACGATGGTCCCGGCCTGCCGGCCGGCATCCTTATTTTCGAGAAATTCACCCGCGGCGCTGTCGAAGCCGCCAGCCCCGGCGTCGGTTTAGGCCTGGCAATTTGCGAAAGCATAGTCAACGCGCATGGGGGTAAAATCTGGGCTGAGAATCGCAGCGAAGGCGGTGCGCGCTTTAGCTTTTCGCTGCCCTTGGGGAACGCCCCTGCTCTGCCGCCGACAATAGAAAATGAACTCGAATGAGCGACTCCAAAATTCACATCGTCCTGATCGAGGATGAAAAACAGATACGCCGTTTCCTGACCGCAGCGCTGGAAGCCGAAGGCATGCTCGTGTACGAAAGCGAAACCGGCAAACAAGGTTTGATCAGCTGCGCGACCCGCAAACCGGATCTGCTGATTGTGGATCTCGGCCTGCCTGACCTGAACGGACTGGAAGTGATACGCGATGTGCGCAGCTGGAGCGAAGTGCCGATCATCGTTCTCTCAGCCAGAACCCAGGAAATGGAAAAAGTCGCAGCGCTCGATGCCGGCGCCGACGATTATCTGAGCAAACCTTTCGGCGCTGCCGAACTGATCGCCCGGATACGCGCGCATCTGCGACGGCGCCAACCGGCCAATTCGCAGTCCGAAGCGAGCTTCGAATTCGGCGATGTCTGCGTGAATTTTTCCGTGCGCAGCGTGACGCGCGCAGGTATGCCGGTGCATCTGAGTCCGCTCGAATATCGCCTGCTGTCCGTGCTTGCGCGTAATGCCGGGAAGGTGCTCACGCATCAGCAATTGCTGAAAGAAGTGTGGGGACCGAATCATTCTGAAAGCAGTCATTACTTGCGGATTTACATGGCGAATTTGCGCCAGAAACTTGAAGCAGAACCGGCTCAGCCTAAATACTTTTTAACCGAAACCGGCGTAGGTTATCGGCTGATAATTCACTAAATAATAGTCGCCCCCATATACACTTTACTCACTCAAAATCAATAGCGATCTATACAGAAATACGATAAGCTCAAGACTAAAATTTCAATAAACCGTACCTGTTGTGATCACTTTATTTTCCAGAAACACCATCGCGATTCTGCTGGCTGTCAGCCTGGCTGCCGGTATCGTTTTCCTGATCAGCCAGCGTGCTGATTTCAGCCATGATGGCAAGAGCGGTCAGCTAAAACAAATTTCTGTCGCCTCCCATGACTGGCAACCGCATGTGCGTCGCCTGGCGGGTGACGGCAATACCGGCAAGCGCGATGGTGCTGCCTTGCAGGCACGTTTCGACGATCCGTTTGGCATCGTGCAGGATACCCGGGGAAATTTTTATCTGACCGATGCCGGGCAAAATAACCTGATCCGCCAAATAAGCCCGGATGGGCAGGTCAGCACCTTTGCCGGCAGCACGGAAGGCTTCACCGACGGTGAACGGCAGCAGGCGGCATTCAATACACCGTCCGGCATCGCCATTGATACGGATGGCAATCTGTATGTGGCAGATACCGGCAACCATGCCATCCGTAAAATCTCCACGCAGGGGCAGGTCAGCACGCTGGCAGGCAACGGACAACCGGGCGACCGTGATGGCCCGGCGCGGCAGGCGCAATTCCGGAGCCCGGTGGCGCTGGCGGTGGATAACCGGGGAAATGTGTACGTTGCCGACACGTATAACGACAAGATACGCCGTATCAGCCGCGACGGCATCGTCACGACCGTGGCAGGCGGCCAGCATCATGGCTACCGCGATGGGCGTGGTACAGATGCCTTATTCGATACACCCGGCGGCATCGCCATCAACGCACAGGGAGAGCTACTGATCGCAGATACGCGCAATCACGCCATCCGTCAAATTTCGGCGAACGGCGATGTCCGTACACTGTATCAGTCTGCGAAAGAAGACCGTCAATCACCATTGCGGCGTCCGGTCGGGATTGCAGCAGCGCCGGGAGGCCTGATTTATGTCGGCGATACCGGACATGGGGGAATTTTGCAGCTTCAGCCGGATGGAAAACTGCGCGATATCACAGGCTCTGACGCAGATTTAGCAACTGCAACGGAGCAGACGTTGCGCATCGGTATTCCTGCCGGGCTCTGCATCAGCGCTGCCGGCGAGCTGATTGTGGCAGATTCCCAGATCAGCGTGATCTACCAGCTCAGTACCGCAGCGGCAGAAAATCCGCAGGAAAATCTGCTGCCGTCGCCGGTTGCCGATATCAAAACGGTTTTCCCTGAAAAGAGCCTGCCCTGGCCGCTGAAACCATTTCAGGCAGCCCATGAAATCGTGGGAACGATGGGTGAAGTCCGTGGTAAGACTGGTGCAGATGCGCGCGACCATTTTCATAGCGGCATCGACATTCAGGGTAATCTGGGCAGCGGCGTCTACGCAGTGCATGACGAGAAAATCCGGGAACTGGTGAGTGCCTGGGGCTATAGCACGTTGAATGAAGGAATGAAGATCGATCAGTTTTCCTACATTCACATGAAAGTCGGCCGCGACAGCCAGGACCAGTTACTGGACAGCCAGCGTTTCCAGATTTTATCGGATGAGCAGGGAAAGGCCGATGCAGTCAGAATCCCGCGCGGTACCCGTTTCCGGACCGGCGATCTGCTGGGCAGCATCAACCGCATGTATCACGTTCACCTGAATTACAGCCTGAACGGACGTCAGTTCAATCCCCTGGCACTGCCATTTCCCGGCATCAGGGACAATATGCCGCCAGTGATTGAGCAGATTCAGGTGTACGGTGCGCACGGCAAGGCTTTCAAAAAACAGGCGGGACGTATCCTGTTGCCCTCTGCCACAGAGCCGCTCAGACTGGTGGTGGAGGCCTATGATCAAAGCGACAGCAATCTGGCGCGACGGCGGCTGGGAATTTACCGGCTGGGTTATCAACTGTTGCGGGCTGACGAACAGCCTTTGCCCGGGTATGCGGAACCGGTTATCAACATCGAATTCAATCAACTGCCACCGGACAGCGAATCGGTCAAAGTCGCCTACGCAGAAGGCAGTGGCATCACCGTACACGGCAATGCCACGACCCGGTTTCTGTATCAGCTAAATAATCTCGTGAAAGACGGCTATGCCAAAGAAGCGCAGCTGATGTTGCCTGCGCTTCCTGCGGGAGACTACATCATTCGCATCATGGCGGAAGATTTTCACGGCAATCGTGCCAGCCACCACCGCGATCTGGCTATCCGGATTCCCTAGCCTGGCCGCTTATTCCTGGTATCTGGCAAGGCTGGCCGCCAGCTGGCCTGCCAGCATTTCCTGAGAACTGATCGTCATGCCCAGTGCATTCAGCAATCCATCCTGCAGGCCATAGACCCAGCCATGCACCGTGACAGATTGTCCGCGCTCCCAGGCATCCTGAATAATCGTGGTCTGGCACAGATTGACGACCTGCTCGATCACATTGAGCTCGCACAAACGATCCGTGCGCTGCTTCATGTCCAGCGTTTCGCCAAGATAACGTTCATGTTTCTGATGCACATCCTGCACATGGCGCAGCCAGTTGTCTGCCAGACCGACACGGCGTCCCGTCATCGCTGCGTGCACACCGGAGCAGCCATAATGACCACAGATGATGATGTGCTTGACCCCCAGCACATCGACCGCAAACTGCAAAACTGAGAGACAGTTCAGATCGGAATGCACAACCACATTGGCAATATTCCGGTGCACGAATAACTCGCCTGGCAGCATCCCCAGCAGTTCATTCGCGGGAACGCGGCTGTCTGAACAACCTATCCATAAATATTCGGGAGTTTGCTGTGCGGCCAGTTTTTTGAAAAAGTCGGCATCCTTATTGCGGATAGACTGTGCCCATTGGCGATTGTTTTCAAACAACTGTTCTGGCGTTAAGTCAGTGCGTTTCTGATTAGTCATCATCGGTTCCTGATATGAAAACAGGCGTGATTCTAACCTTTATGCAGTAAGTCTGCATAAACAGAAAACGCAGCGCCTGAAGGCTGCTGCGTTTAATATCTAGTGCAAGATGATGCGAAATCCATCAGTGATAGCTGTTTCTGCTTTCTGTTTCTGCCAGCATGGCTTTTTTCAGGCCACGATCCACTGGATTCTCACCCAGCCAGATGCGCAGCAGTGCATTGTAGAAAGCCAGATCCGGGTAAGGCTCCCCCATTTTCTTGCCATTGAGTGAAACTATCGTCCCAACGCCCGGAATCCAGTCATTCGTCATAACATCGCCCTTTTTGAGTTCGGGAACCGATGCAAACAGCTCACCAAAGCGCAGGAACTGGGATGTCAGTTTTGCTTTTTCTGCCCTATCCGTATTCTGCTGGATGCCTTGCATAAAACCGCGGCCAAAATCTTCATTGCTCAGGTCGCGTAACATCACGATCGTAACGCGGCGTGGTCCGGCAGATGCCAGCACGTCCGGCACAGTTGTTTTTTTCTCTTTCAGATACAGTCCGGCCGCATATACCTTGAAAATCGCCTTATAGCGGATGCCTGCCCCATTCAGATGCAGATCGGTATTGGCCACCTGCACGGACTCCTCGAATTTCACACCTGCCACATCGGTGGTTGCAGCCTGCGCGCTCGTACCTATCAACAATCCCAAACCTGCCAACCAGCATTTATATCGATTCCAACGCATATTGTCTCCTGTGAATATTTTTCATCAGCGCGATGTTCGCCGTCTGATGCCCATGATCATGATGTAATTGTTTGCATGGCGCTTTAGCTTAACCGATTCCGGCTGAAAAATCCGTCTGTTTTTTCGAGCGCGCCACCTAATCCGGTCGCATCGCCGCTTTCCGGTAAATCTGCTAAAAGAAAAGCCCCGCACATGGCAGGGCTTTGCTTACTCACGGTGAACCAGCGCTCATTCAAAGAACTTCTTGACCTTATCCATCCAGCTCTTACTCTGCGGGCTGTGTTTGGAACCGCCTTCTACAGTCAGCTTTTCAAAATCACGCAGCAACTCTTTTTGCTTTTCGGTCAGCTTCACTGGCGTCTCGATCACAACATGGCAGAACAGGTCGCCGGCATAACCGGAACGCACTCCTTTGACGCCTTTGCTGCGCAAACGGAATGTTTTACCAGATTGGGTTCCTTCCGGCACGGTGAACGACGCCTTGCCACTCAGCGTCGGCACTTCGATCTCACCACCCAGGGCTGCCTTCACAAAAGAAATCGGAATCTCGCAATGCAAATCATCGCCTTCGCGCTGGAATACCGGATGCTGCTTGATATGAATTTCAACATACAGATCGCCCGGCGGGCCGCCATTCACACCCGGCTCACCATTACCGGATGAACGGATCCGCATGCCATCATCAATCCCGGCAGGAATCTTGACTTCGAGGGTCTTGTTCCGTTTGATCCGGCCAACACCGGAACAGGTGGTACAAGGCTCAGGAATCATTTTGCCGGTGCCGTGACATTTCGGACAAGCCTGCTGGATGCTGAACAATCCCTGCTGCATGCGCACCTGACCATGACCGCCGCACGTGGTACAGGTTACCGGAGAGGTACCGGGTTTGGCGCCGGAACCATGACAGGTATCGCACTCATCCCAGCTCGGCACGCGAATCGTGGTGTCAAATCCGTTTGCAGCCTGTTCCAGCGTAATTTCAAGGTTATAACGCAGATCAGCGCCACGATAAACCTGTGGGCCGGCATTGCGACGGCCACCGCCAAAAATATCTCCGAAAATATCGCCAAAAGCATCGGCGAAACCACCTGCACCCGGGCCACCGCCGCCGCCCATATTCGGATCGACGCCGGCATGGCCATAGCGGTCGTAAGCATCACGCTTCTGGCTGTCGGATAACATCTCGTAAGCTTCTTTGGCTTCCTTAAACTTGTCTTCCGCGACTTTATTATCCGGATTACGGTCCGGATGATATTTCATCGCCAGTTTGCGATAAGCCTTTTTGATTTCGTCTTCAGAGGCGTTTTTACCGACTCCGAGAATTTCATAAAAATCACGCTTCGCCATCTTTAGTTAACCTTTGTATTCATTGTCCGCTCTGGGGCAGACTAAGCGCAAACGCCGGGTGACATCGCAAAGCGCGAGTGACCCGGCGCATCATGACGGATCACCCCGTCAGGCTGAAGATTTATTTACCGTCTTTCACTTCTTTAAAGTCGGCATCAACCACATCGTCGTCATGCGGTTTGGCTTCAGCACCGGCGGCACCACCTGCTGCGCCTGCAGCAGCCTGCTGAGCCTGCATATCCGCATACACTTTTTCACCCAGTTTCTGTGATGCCGTCGACAAAGCGCCCAGCTTGGTGTCGATCTCAGCTTTGTCGCCGGACTTCAGCACGTCTTCCAGTTCTTTGATTGCAGCTTCGATCTTTTCTTTTTCACCAGCGTCCAGCTTGTCTCCGTGTTCAGCCAATGCCTTCTTGGTGGAATGCACCAGCGCATCGCCCTGATTACGGGATTCAGCCAGTTCTTTCACGCGCTTGTCTTCTTCTGCGTTCAGCTCGGCATCTTTTACCATCTTCTGAATTTCGTCTTCAGTCAGACCGGAGTTAGCTTTGATCGTGATCTTGTTTTCCTTGCCGGTTGCCTTATCTTTTGCGCCGACATGCAAAATACCATTCGCATCAATATCAAAAGTCACTTCAATCTGTGGTGTCCCGCGTGGTGCTGGCGGAATGCCTTCGAGGTTGAATTCGCCAAGTCCTTTGTTGCCAGCAGCGATTTCACGCTCACCCTGGAACACCTTGATCGTGACTGCAGGCTGATTATCATCGGCAGTCGAAAATACTTGGCTGAACTTGGTCGGGATGGTCGTATTCTTCTGGATCATCTTGGTCATCACACCACCCAGTGTCTCGATACCGAGGGACAACGGTGTCACGTCCAGCAGCAGCACGTCTTTACGGTCGCCCGACAATACGGAACCCTGGATCGCGGCACCAACAGCCACGGCCTCATCAGGATTAACGTCTTTACGCGGCTCCTTGCCAAAGAATTCCTTGACCAGCTCCTGCACCTTAGGCATACGGGTCATACCGCCAACCAGAATCACGTCATCGATATCTGATGTCTTGACACCGGCATCCTTGATCGCCAGACGGCATGGTTCCATGGTCTTCTGGATCAACTCTTCCACCAGTGCTTCCAGCTTGGCGCGGGTGATCTTCAGGTTCAGATGCACTGGTGCGCCGTTGGCCATCGCGATGTAAGGCTCATTGATTTCTGTCTGCTGGGAGCTGGACAATTCAATCTTCGCACGCTCGGCAGAAGCTTTAATACGCTGCAAGGCGATAGGATCTTTGGACAGATCCAGGCCATTGATTTTCTTGAATTCATCGATGATGTAGTCGATCACACGCTGATCGAAGTCTTCGCCGCCCAGGAAAGTGTCGCCGTTGGTGGACAAAACTTCAAACTGCATTTCACCATCTACGTCTGCAATCTCAATAATGGAAACGTCAAAGGTACCGCCACCCAGATCGTAGACGGCAATCTTGCGATCACCTTTTTCTTTTTTATCCAGACCGAAAGCCAGCGCCGCAGCGGTTGGTTCGTTAATGATGCGCTTGACGTCCAGACCAGCGATACGGCCAGCATCTTTGGTTGCCTGACGTTGTGCATCGTTAAAATAAGCCGGTACGGTAATGACGGCTTCTGTCACTTCCTCGCCGAGATAATCTTCGGCAGTTTTTTTCATTTTGCGCAGAACTTCAGCGGAGATCTGTGGCGGCGCCAGTTTTTTGTCGCGCACGGAAACCCAGGCATCGCCGTTATCCGCTTTGGAAATGGTGTAAGGCATCAGGCCGATGTCTTTCTGGACTTCTTTTTCCTCGAATTTACGGCCAATCAGACGCTTGACTGCGAACAGTGTGTTTTTTGGATTGGTGACAGCCTGACGCTTGGCCGATGCACCGACCAGAATTTCGCCGTCTTCCTGATAAGCGATGATAGAAGGCGTGGTGCGCGCGCCTTCTGCATTTTCAATCACTTTTGGCTGTCCGCCTTCCATGACTGCAACGCAAGAATTGGTTGTACCCAAATCAATACCGATCATTTTTCCCATGATGTTCCCTCAATATATAGATTTTATTTGTGATGTTGGTGAGCTGCTGAGACTAATGGTACTGCAATCAGGCTGTCCAGCTCGTCTGTTTCGGATATAAGGTAAAAAACACGGTTTTCAAGGAATTTTTACGTGTTTTTTTACGTTTTTTATGTTTTTTGACGTTTTTACTTGCCTTGTGCCACTGTCACCAGCGCCGGACGCAACAAGCGATCAGCGATGGTGTAACCTTTTTGCAATACCGATACCACGGTATTGGACTCTTGCTCAGCGGGTACCATCGAGATTGCCTGGTGTTTCATCGGATCGAGCTTGTCGCCCTGAGCCGGATTCACTTCCTGCAGGCGGTTTTTTTCAAAAGCGGCAACTAATTGCTTCAATGTAATGTCCACGCCTTCTTTCAGCGACTCAACGGATGGCGTTTCGACTTTTAGTGCCATTTCGAGACTGTCCTTGACTGGCACCATGGCTTCGGCAAAACCTTCAATTGCGAATTTATGTGCCTTGGCAATATCGTCCTGAGCGCGACGGCGGATATTTTCACCATCGGCTTTGGCACGCATAAAGGCATCGTGCAGCTCCGCAACTTTCGCTTCCAGTTCAGCGATGCGCTTGGCGCTGTCTTCAATCACCTCATGCGGTGTATCACCGGTAACAATCGTTTCTGTTGCTCCGGCAACATCTTTTTCAGCAGCAGCCTGTGTCGCTGCATTATCCGTCGCAGCCTGTTCTGTCTGTTGATTTTCTTGCTCTTGCATCTGTTTCTCCAGTCAATAACATATTGAAGCGGCAATTGGGGATGATCCGCATTTTTTCAAGTCCGCGATTGTGAGGTGCGGACATTTTGATTGCAACTTGTTTTCATAGGACTTACGCAAAACCGCCCCAGCGGCGTTATGGCTCCTAGCCGTACTATTCGTACTGTCTTCGTCGCCATGCCTTGCCGGAGCAACTTTGCGTAAGTCCTATTTCATACATTCAGTAACAAAAAACAAACAACTTTTTACGGACAAGGCCACCGCGCGACCCTATGCTGGAATCAGCACTGTTGGCACACCTTACATACTCAGGTCAATACGCCGTCCCGCAGGCAAAGGCGCTGGCGTATTCTTCATTTTCCCGACTGATCAGGAGCAGATAATGAAAACAACCATTATCTCTTTACTATTATTCATCTATACGATTGCAGCCGTGATCTGGATCTGCATTTCATCCTCGTCGCCCGTCCAGATCAGGTTTTTCTGAGCCTCGTGCCGGTCATTGACTGCTGGAAAGTCTGACAAAATCCGTGGTATTCCCTGTTATCTCAAGTAAAATCGCAGCTTTACCATTACAACAAGCGGTTCTGACAGGGGTTGTTTATGATTTTTGTTACAGGCGGTGCCGGCTTCATCGGTGCCAATTTCGTCTTAAGCTGGCTCGCACAATCTGATGAAGCCGTTCTGAACTACGACAAACTCACCTACGCCGGCAATCTGAATAACCTGCACAGCCTGCGCGACGACCCGCGCCATCTGTTTGTCCAGGGCGATATCTGTGACACCGCCACCTTGCAGTCCCTGTTTGCACAGCACCGCCCACGTGCCATCGTGCATTTTGCCGCCGAAAGTCATGTCGACCGTTCGATTCACGGTCCCGCTGCCTTCGTGACGACCAATGTCAATGGCACCTTCAGTCTGCTGGAGGCGGCCCGCGCTTACTGGAATACTCTGGAAGGGGAAGCCAGAACCGGATTCCGTTTCCTGCATGTGTCCACCGATGAGGTATATGGCACTTTGGGGCCGGACGATGCGCCATTCAGCGAGACGACACCGTATGCGCCGAACAGCCCCTACTCCGCCTCCAAGGCGGCATCGGATCATCTGGTGCGCGCGTATCACCACACCTATGGCCTGCCGGTGCTGACGACCAATTGTTCGAATAACTATGGCCCCTATCATTTCCCGGAGAAACTGATTCCGCTGATCATCACCAATGCCCGTGCCGGCAAGGATTTACCGGTCTATGGCGATGGACAGCAGGTGCGCGACTGGCTGTTTGTCACCGATCATTGCGCGGCGATCCGCCGGGTGCTGGAAGCCGGGCGTACCGGGGAAACCTATAACGTCGGCGGCTGGAATGAGCAGACCAATCTGAGTGTGGTACATGCAATCTGCGATCTGCTCGACGAACTCGCCCCCAAGGCAAGCGGCAGCTACCGGGACCAGATCCGTCATATCACGGACCGCCCGGGCCATGACCGCCGTTATGCGATCGATGCCCGCAAGATTGAGCGGGAGCTGGGCTGGAAGCCTGCAGAAACGTTTGCCACTGGATTGCGCCAGACCGTGCAATGGTATCTGGCCAATGATGCATGGGTTGGCCAGGTGCAGTCCGGGGATTACATGAAGTGGGTTGATCTGCAATATCGTACAAAGGATTCGGCATGAGTTTTTCTTTGAGCAGCCGTAAAGGCATTATTCTGGCGGGCGGCTCCGGCACCCGTCTGTATCCGGTGACACAGGCCATTTCCAAGCAATTGCTGCCGGTGTACGACAAACCGATGATTTACTACCCGCTGACCTCGCTGATGCTGGCGGGAATGCGTGACATTCTGATCATCTCCACGCCTCAGGATACGCCCCGCTTTGCGGAGTTGCTGGGCGACGGTTCCCAATGGGGGATCAATCTGCAATACGCCGTCCAGCCATCTCCGGATGGACTGGCCCAGGCATTTATTATCGGCAGGGAATTCATCGGCAACGCGCCCTCAGCGCTGATTCTGGGCGACAACATTTATTACGGCCATGATTTTGAGCCGCAGTTGCGTCATGCCGATACCCAAGACCAGGGTGCCACGGTCTTTGCTTATCATGTGCATGATCCGGAGCGCTACGGAGTAGTCGCGTTTGATGGTAACCGGCAGGCGATCAGCATTGAAGAGAAGCCGGTGCAGCCGAAATCCAACTATGCGGTGACCGGTCTGTATTTTTACGACCAGCAAGTCTGTGATATCGCGGCACAGATTCAGCCATCAGCGCGGGGCGAGCTGGAAATTACCGATGTGAACAACGTGTATCTGAAACAAGGCCAACTGAATGTGGAGCTGATGGGACGTGGTATGGCCTGGCTCGATACCGGCACGCATGAGTCTCTGCTGGAAGCAGGACAGTTTGTGGCGACGATTGAAAAACGCCAGGGACTGAAGATTGCCTGTCCGGAAGAAATTGCGTTCCGCCGGCAGTACATCAGTGCGGAGCAGCTCGAGAAGCTGGCTCAGCCGCTGAAGAAAAATGAATATGGGCGTTATTTGTTACAACTTTTACAGAAAAAATCGTTTTAAGCATGAAAGTCATTCCTACCAGCCTGCCTGAAGTCCTGATCATCGAACCCAAAGTATTCGGTGATGAGCGTGGTTTTTTCTTTGAAAGCTTCAACGCACGGAAGTTTACCGAGCTGACCGGTGTAGACCTGCCATTCGTACAGGACAATCACTCGATGTCGGCCAAAAATATTTTACGCGGCCTGCATTATCAGATTCAGCAGGCACAGGGCAAACTGGTGCGGGTCGTGGCTGGCGAGGTATTTGATGTGGCGGTGGACCTGCGCAAGAGTTCACCGCGTTTTGGACAATGGACCGGTGTTGTGCTGTCAGCGGAAAACCAGCGTCAACTGTGGATACCTCCCGGTTTTGCCCACGGCTTTGTGGTGACCAGCGACAAGGCAGAGTTTCTGTACAAAACCACTGATTACTGGGCACCAGAATATGAACGCAGCCTGCAGTGGAATGATCCGGCAATCGGCATTCAGTGGCCGATTCAGGACGCTCCCATCTTATCCGCCAAAGACCAGCAGGGAAAATTGCTGGCTGATGCCGAGGTATTTGCATGAAAATTCTGATTACCGGTGTCAGCGGACAGGTCGGCCATGCCTTGCAGCAGCAACTGGGTCACTCGCATCAGCTGACGACTCCGGGCCGGGCCGATCTCGACCTGAGCCGTCTCGATCAGATCCGTGATTATGTATTCGCCACACGTCCTGATCTGATCATCAATCCCGCTGCCTATACAGCGGTCGACAAGGCCGAAAGCGAACCTGAAATCGCTCATGCGGTCAATGCCCTGGCACCGTCTGCATTGGCAGCGGCCGCCAGAGAACTCGGGATTGGCCTGATCCACTACTCCACCGATTATGTATTCGACGGCAGCCTGCGTAATGCAGAAGGCGGCTTGCAGGCATATCAGGAAAACCATACGACCAACCCGCTGAATGTGTACGGCAAGACCAAGCTGGCCGGTGAACAGGCCATCATTACCAGCGGCTGCCAATACCTGATCTTCCGCACCAGCTGGGTGTATTCCCGTTTTGGTAAAAATTTCCTGCTGACCATGCTGAGACTGGCCAATGAAAGGGACGAACTGCGTGTCGTCAACGACCAGTGGGGCGCACCGACCTCTTCCCAAACCATCAGCGATGCAACGGCAGCCATCGTAGGTCAGCTGGCACAGGCAAGTAACCCGCAGGTATGGTGGCAACAGCATCAGGGTATTTATAACCTGACGACCACCGGCCATACCAGTTGGCATGGTTTTACCGGTGAAATCCTGCACCGGGCTGCACTACACGGTTTGCTCAGCAAAACAGCTCCTGCTTTGCACGGTATACCGGCAACAGAATATCCGACACCGGCAATCCGGCCAGTGAATTCCTGCCTGGATACAACGAGCATCCGTCAGCGGTTTGGCATTACGTTACCAAGCTGGCAACAGGCACTGGCGACCTGCCTGAGCTGAGATCGTCAGCGCACTGCGCTGAGGCGGTGCGAAGATGATCGCAGAAGTTCACCAGAGTTTGAATGACGATAACGCACACAATGCAGCTCTCCGCGCTTACAATGCGATAACCTGATCCGGTGCCTCACAGCAAGTCAGCGGTATGCATACCGCACCCTATGCTCAGGCAAAATAATTTCATCATAAAACCACACAGGATTTTGTCTCATGATTCATGTCGCTATCATCAGCCACGGCCATGAAGATCTGCTGATCTCCAGTCAATTGGGCGGGCTGCTGGACGCGCAGGACGACCTGCATCTATGGATCAAGGATAATCAGCCCTCTGCCAGACTGAAAGCTTATTGCCTGCAGCATGGCATTTCCTATACCAATGCCTCACCGGGACTCGGTTTTGGCGCCAATAACAATTTCCTGTTCCGGCAAATTCAGAACAGTGTCGGCTTAAAGGTGAAAGATGTGTTTGTCGTCATGAATCCGGATATCGCCATTGAACCTGCCGTGCTGCGGCAACTGGTTCACGACATGCAACAGGATGCCTTTCCGCTGGCAACACTGAATCTGTACAAAGATCATGAATTCACCACACCGGATGCCAACGTGCGGCTGTTTCCGGACTGGCTGTCGCCGCTCCGGATGGCGATTGTCAAATCACTGACCCAGCCATACGACAAAAGCCGCTTACCGGCAACCACCCATGTCGACTGGGCCTCCGGCGCATTTCTGGCGTTCGATGCTGCACATTACGAACAGCTGCAGGGTTTTGATGACCGTTATTTCATGTATTTTGAAGATGTCGACATCTGCTACCGCTCCTATCTGAAGCTGGGAAAAGGAGTACGCTATTACCCGCATCTGAAAGCGGTACATTTTGCAGCGCATAAAAACCGCAGCGTCCTGTCACCGCATGCCAACTGGTTTATCCGCAGCTTCCTGAAATTCCTGTCGCGTAAATATTTTGTTTATTCGCGTCCAGTGCCAGGCTCCTATTGATCAGCCCATGAATCCGTCTATGGAAAAACATCTTCTGATCACCGGCGCCAGTGGTTTCGTGGGTCAGGCCGTTGCCCATTATTTGATACAGCAGGGAAAAACCGTCGTCTGTCCCTCGCGCCGGCCGTTGACATGGACACATCCGTTGCTGAGCAATCCGCAAATTGATGGCATGACAGAAAATACCGACTGGTCATCCTGGCTGCATCAGGCCGATGCCGTGATTCACTGCGCGGCCAGAGTGCACGTGATGCACGAAACAGCGACTGATCCAATGTCACTGTTTCGTGCCGTGAATGTGTCAGCCACTCTGGCACTGGCGCGACAGGCAGCCCGGGTAGGCGTCAGGCAATTTATTTTCATCAGCTCAGTCAAAGTGAACGGTGAACTGACGACGGCAGGGCATCCGTTCAACGAAACAGATCCGCCGCAGGCAGATGATCCTTACGGTATCTCAAAACAGGAAGCAGAACAGGCATTACTGCAACTTGGGCAGGATACCGGCATGAGCATCACCATTATCCGGCCGCCGCTGGTTTATGGACCGGGTGTCAAAGCCAATTTCCTGAACATGCTGCGCTGGGTCAGGAAAGGAATTCCGCTGCCGTTTGGCCGCATCAATAACCGCCGCAGCTTTGTGTATATCGGTAATCTGGTCGACCTGATTACCGTATGTCTTCGGCACCCCGCAGCCCGCCAGCAGATTTTTCTGGTATCTGATGGCAGGGATTTATCCACCACAGAATTACTGCAAATCTGTGCACATGCCATGCGCAGACCGGCGCACCTGCTGCCGGTTCCTGCCTCCTGGCTGATGGCTGGCGCGAAATTTGCCGGAAAAACTGCGATGGCGGAGCGCCTGTGCCTGTCATTACAAGTTGATATCGGCAAAGCAAATCGCCTGCTTAACTGGACGCCCCCCTATTCAGTCGAACAGGGTCTGGCCGCTACCGTCGCTTCCTTTCCTGAATTATGCTGAAACGTCTGATCGATTTATTGCTCTCCCTGATCGCAACCGCCATCCTGCTGCTGCCAATCCTGATCACAGCACTGCTGGTCAAACTGACTTCGCGCGGCCCCGCCGTATACTGGTCCGACCGTGTCGGCAAAAACAATGCAATTTTCCGTATGCCAAAGTTCCGCAGCATGCGTATTGACACCCCTGCTGTGGCGACGCATTTGCTGGATAAACCGGAACAATACCTGACGCCAGTCGGCTCTTTTCTGCGAAAATCCAGCCTGGATGAATTGCCACAGCTCTGGAGCATCCTGAAAGGCGATATGAGTTTCGTCGGGCCGCGTCCGGCGCTGTTTAATCAGCATGACCTGATTGCACTACGAACGGAAAAACAGGTCCATACCATTCCACCCGGACTGACCGGATGGGCACAGGTGAATGGCCGCGATGAATTACCCATCCCGGTCAAAGTGGAGATGGATGCCTATTACCTGGCGCATCAGTCACTGCTGATGGATTTCCGCATACTCTGGATGACCTTTTTTAAAGTAGTCCGCCGCGACGGTATTACTCACTGAGGCAAGCATATCGTGATCCAATCTCTGATACATATTCCCCGCCTGCAAAAACAGATTCTGGCCGCCAGTCTGGATGCACTATGCCTGCCGCTGATCTTTATTCTCGCCATCTGGCTGCGCTACGATGATTTCACGATGGAATTATTCCGTCATTATTTCTGGCTGATTTTTGCCATCCCGCTGATTTCGATTCCGGTATTCACACGCATCGGTCTGTACCGTGCGGTGGTGCGTTTCATCGACCAGAAAATTATCAGTGTGATTATGTTCGGTGCCAGTATTGCCGTTTTTCTGCTGGCATTTATCAGTGTGATGCTGCATATCATGCCGATCTCCCGGGCCATCTTCGGATTTTTCTGGACGGGCTCCATTCTGTATCTGAGTGCCAGCCGCTTTCTGGCCCGCAGCTGGCTGCTGCGGGCAGATATGACCGGCAGTGCGGTTCATCAGGTCTGTATCTATGGCGCCGGAAAAGCCGGTGCGCAGCTGGCTTCGGCATTGCGTGCCGGTGGTGAACATCACTGTGTTGCCTTTCTGGACGACAATAAAAACCGCCACGGCTCGACCATTGCCGGCGTCAAAGTCTATGATCCGGCCGAGATTGATGCACTGGTGCCGCGGCTGGGGATCAACCAGATTCTGCTCGCCCTGCCGTCTGCCAGCAAGACCCGGCAGAAGCAGATACTGAATCAGCTGGAGCATCTGAAACTCAAAATCAAAGTGACCCCTTCCATTCAAAGTCTGGTGAATGGCGAGCTGCGCGTTCAGGATGTGCGCGATGTGGAAATTGAAGACTTGCTGGGACGCGACCCGGTCACACCGGATGCCCGGCTTCTGAGTATCTGCATTACCGGAAAAAACGTGATGGTGACCGGTGCTGGCGGTTCGATCGGTTCAGAATTATGCCGCCAGATTCTGCGCCAGAAACCGGCAAAACTGATCTTGCTGGAAATGTCGGAATACGCGCTGTACGCCATGGAACAGGAACTGCAAAGTCTGCGCGCCCAGCTGAAACTCGATATCGAGATTCTGCCGTTTCTCGGCTCCGTGCTGGATGAAACCCGGCTCGATAAAATTTTCAGCACCTGCGCTGTCGAAACGCTGTATCACGCTGCAGCGTATAAGCATGTCCCTCTGGTAGAGCACAATCCGATCGAAGGTATCCGCAACAATGTCTTTGGCACGCTGTCAGTTGCACAAGCCGCCGTGCGTAACCAGGTTGCCAATTTCGTTCTGATCTCCACCGACAAAGCCGTGCGTCCGACCAATGTGATGGGTACCACCAAACGAATGGCAGAACTGATCCTGCAGGCGTTTTCGCGCACGCAGCGCACAACCCGCTTCTGCATGGTGCGCTTTGGAAATGTCCTCGGCTCGTCGGGTTCTGTCGTCCCGCTGTTTCGCAAACAGATCATGGCAGGCGGCCCGATCACGCTGACTCATCCTGAAATCACGCGCTATTTCATGACGATCCCGGAAGCGGCGCAACTGGTGCTGCAAGCCGGTGCGATGGGCGAAGGCGGTGATGTCTTTGTGCTCGACATGGGAGAACCAGTGCGCATTATCGATCTGGCACGGCGCATGGTGCACCTGAGCGGGCTGGAAGTGAAGTGCGAACAGACACCGGATGGCACCATCGAAATCCAGCATGTCGGCCTGCGTCCCGGCGAAAAACTGTATGAGGAATTACTGATTGGCGATAACGTGGAAGGCACGACCCATCCGCTGATCATGCGGGCACAGGAAAATGAAATTTCCTGGCAGCAATTGCAGGTCAATCTGCAGGAACTGGAACAGGCTTGCCGGGCTTTTGATTATGCGCAAATTCGCGCCTTATTACAGAAAACAGTGGCAGAATACCAACCGCAATGCGGCATCGAGGATCTACTGTGGCAAGCCAGTGCTGCCCCCTCCACCCCAGCTGCTCCGTTACTGCACTAATCTCATCGACACTCTCATAAGGTCATCATGTCTTTACTCTCACCCAGCATTTTCAAAGCTTATGATATCCGCGGCATTATCGGCAAAACCCTGGACGCCGATGTCGCTTACCAGATCGGACAAGCCTTCGGCAGCGCCGCGGCAGCAAAGGGAGAAACAGCCGTCGTGATTGGCCGCGATGGCCGCCTGTCAGGCCCGGAATTATGCGCCGCGCTGGCCAAAGGCTTGCAATCAACCGGGGTGGATGTGATTGATCTGGGCGTTGTCGTAACCCCGATGGTGTATTTCGGCACGCATGTGCTCGGCGCCAGCTCCGGCATCATGGTCACCGGCAGCCACAATCCGCCTGACTACAACGGTTTCAAAATGGTGCTGGCCGGCGCAGCGATCTATGGCGACGCCATTCAGGCGCTTTACCAGACCATCCTGAAAAAAGAGTTCGCCACCGGAAAAGGCAACTACCGTACCCATGACATTAAAACGGCTTATCTGGAGCGCATTACCGGCGATGTCAGACTGGCCCGGCCGTTAAAGATCGCTGTCGATTGCGGCAATGGCGTGGCGGGTGCATATGCAGCGGATTTATACCGCGGCATGGGCTGCGAAGTGATTGAATTATTCTGCGAAGTCGATGGCACTTTCCCCAATCACCACCCGGACCCGGCACATCCGGAAAATCTGCAGGACCTGATTCAATGCCTGCGTACAACCGATGCGGAAATCGGCCTCGCATTTGACGGCGACGGCGACCGGCTGGGCGTGGTCACCAAAGACGGACAGATCATTTACCCTGATCGCCAGCTGATGCTGTTTGCTGAAGATGTGCTGACCCGCAATCCCGGCGCGCAGATTCTGTACGACGTGAAATGTACCCGCCATATCGCGCCGTGGGTCAAAGCGCGCGGCGGAGTACCGCTGATGTGGAAAACCGGCCATTCACTGGTCAAAGCCAAACTCAAGGAAACCGGTTCCCCGCTGGGCGGAGAGATGAGCGGTCATATTTTCTTTAAAGATCGCTGGTACGGTTTTGACGACGGTCTGTATGCCGGAGCCCGCCTGCTGGAAATCCTCAGCCGGGCAAGCGACATGACAGCGACACTCAACAACCTGCCACAATCTGCTTCCACGCCGGAACTGCAGCTGAAACTGACCGAAGGAGAAAATTTCAGCATCATCGCGGCCATGCAGGCCACGGCACAATTCCCCGGAGCCGATGAAGTCATTACCATTGACGGACTGCGCGTGGAATATCCTGACGGTTTCGGACTGGCGCGTTCATCGAATACCACACCGGTGATTGTGATGCGTTTTGAAGCAGAGACGCCGGCTGCACTGTCCAGAATTCAGGCAGCGCTGAAACAGGCGGTGCTGGCAGTCAAACCGGATGCAGAATTGCCTTACTGATGACCGCATCCGGGTATCTGCTGTGAATATCCTGCTGATCCGCGTTTCCTCTCTGGGGGATGTGCTGCACAACATGCCGGTTGTGCATGATCTGCTGCGTCATTACCCGGACGCCAGAATTGACTGGGTGACGGAAGAAGCTTATGTGAATCTGGTGCGGTTGCATCCGGGTGTGCGCCGCATCATCCCGTTTGCCTTGCGACGCTGGCGAAAAAGTCTGACCAGTGCCGGAACACGTCGCGAAATCGCGGATTTCTGCCGCGCATTGCGCCAGGAAACCTACGATCTGATCCTCGACACTCAGGGCTTGCTCAAAACAGGCATTCTCATGGGTCTGGCCAAATCCAGTCCGGGCGGTAAAAAGGCAGGGCTCGCCAACGGCACCGAAGGCTCAGGTTATGAAGGCATTTCCAGGATATTTCACGACCAGAGCGTTCCCGTAGACAACCGTACCCATGCCGTGCTGCGCGGCAGACTGGTAGCAGCCGCTGCTGCCGGATATACCGTAGACACGCCGGCGAATTTCGGATTGCAGCCACCGGCAACATTACCGGAAGACAGGCTCTGGAAACCGGCAGGCCCTTACGCCGTCTTTTTTCACGGCACCGCGGGTGCTGCAAAAAAATGGCCGCGCGCATGCTGGGCAGAGATTGCAGCCTACCTGCAGGAATACCGTTTACCGGTCTTGTTACCATGGGGTAATCCTGAAGAAAAAGCTGAGGCAGAGGCGATGGCGGCTGTGATGCCGAATGCCACGGTACTACCCGCATTGTCCATGCGTGCAGCAACACTGCTCGCACAATCGGCCCGGCTGGCTATTGGCGTCGACACTGGTCTGACCCATATTGCAGCTGCGTATGAAACGCCGACCATTGAAATTTACTGCGCATCACCCCGTTGGAAAACTGAAGGAAACTGGTCCCCTCAAATCATCAACCTCGGCGATAATAGCAGCCCGGCAACACCTGCGGAAGTCAGACAGGCTATACAATTCTTATTGTCTGCCGGCACTGCGCCTGCTGCATAATAAGTGTCAGCCATGAACACCTGCTCCGACATACTGCATTGGCGGTACCGGCGACCCGTGATATTTCAGACATCAAGAGAAAAATTTTAAGATGCAAGCAGCTCTGCCCTCCGCGCCGAAAGTCAGCGTTATCATCGTCAATTGGAACGGTGGTGACCTGCTGCGCCGCTGCGTGGCCGATCTGTGCGCGCAAACGCGGGTGCCGGACGAGATCATCGTAGTCGACAATGCCAGCTCAGATGGCTCCGGCCAGGCGGTGGAGCGCCTTTTCCCGCAGGTGAAGGTCCTTCATGCCGGCAGCAACCTCGGTTTTGCCGCGGGCAATAATCTTGCCGTACAACACTGTTCCCCTGACAGCGACTGGATTGCCTTGCTGAATCCGGACGCTTTTCCCGAGCCGCGCTGGCTGGAAACATTGATGAATGCTGCCCGTCTGCATCCCGAATTCGCGATTTTTGGCAGCCGGCTGATGGATGCGAATACCGGGAAACTGCTCGATGGCATCGGCGACGCGTATCATCTCAGCGGCCTGGTCTGGCGCGA
Organism: Cognatundibacterium griseum; assembly: GCF_014284195.1. Classification (GTDB taxonomy): domain Bacteria; phylum Pseudomonadota; class Gammaproteobacteria; order Burkholderiales; family Burkholderiaceae_D; genus Undibacterium; species Undibacterium griseum. Next base: position 879,444 of record NZ_JACOGC010000001.1, on the reverse strand, counting down.
GGCGCATGGTAAAGCCATGCAGGACTGCTACCTGGAAAGCAAAGAGATTTTTTCCACCTGCGCGGCTGCAGGTCTTTACCGGCGTGATGTGTTCGATCATATCGGCGGTTTTGATGAAGACTATTTCTGCTATGTCGAAGATATTGATCTGGGATTCCGCTACCAGTTGCTGGGATACCGCTGCCTGTACGTGCCTGATTCGGTAGCGCACCATGTCGGTTCGGCCATTACCGGCAAACGCAGCGATTTCTCGGTCTATCACGGGCACCGGAACCTGGTCTGGACATTTGTGAAGAACATGCCGGGAGTCCTGTTCTGGCTGCTGTTGCCGCTGCATCTGGCGCTGAATCTGGCCAGTGTGCTGTATTTCATCAAGGAAGGACAGGGCAAAGTCATCCTGCGTGCCAAACGCGACGCGATTCTCGGCCTGCCGGACACCTGGCGCAAACGCCGCAGCATCCAGTCTCAGCGTGCCGCCAGCGTCGGTCATATCTGGCGCCTGCTGAACAAGAATCTGAGCCGGCATCAGACGTGAGCCACCGCAGTTGAGGTATAGTCCTGCTTCTGCGTGGTTAAGCGTGGTCTTGTTCCTGCTTTTTCCGGCTCCTGCTTTTAATTTCTGCTACTGATTTCCTATTGATCACATGTCCACACGCCAAAGTCTCGATGGAAATGCCATCGGTCTGATGATCCTGCTTTGCTTCTGCTGGGGCTTGCAACAAGTCGCGGTCAAACTCGCCGCGCCGATCATCGGTTCAACACTGCAACTTGGGCTGCGTTCCGCGATTGCAGCGCTGCTGGTGCTGCTGCTCATCCGCATCCGCAACATCCCGTTCTCTTTGCGTGACCAGCATGTCGTGCCTGGCTTAGTTGCCGGATTATTATTTGCCGGGGAATTTCTGGCGATTTCTTATGGACTGAATTTCACGTCTGCCTCGCATATCTCGGTCTTTCTGTACACTGCGCCAATTTTCACGGTACTGGGACTGCATTTCCTGATTCCGGCAGAACGGTTGCAGGCAAGCCAGTGGGGCGGCATTCTTGCCTCGTTTGCCGGTGTTGCTGTCGCCTTTTCGGGGGCATTCAGTCATACCGGTCCGGAACCTGATACCCGGCACATGCTGATCGGCGACAGTCTCGGTATTCTGGCGGCCATATTATGGGCAGCCACGACGGTCACAATACGTAAATCCAGCCTGTCGGAAGCGGAGCCGACCACAACACTGTTTTATCAGCTGGCCGGTGCCGCCGTCATCCTGCTGGCAGTGGTTGCGCTGCAGGGTGAGTCGCTGCCGGCAGCCTGGACTACGATTGCCTGGAGCAGCATGATCTTTCAGAGCGTGGTTGTGGCGTTTGCCAGCTATCTCGCATGGTTCTGGCTGATGCGCCGTTATCTGGCGTCGCGGCTGGCGGTTTTTTCATTCCTGACGCCACTGTTTGGCGTGGCTGCCGGTGTCATCCTGATGCAGGATCCGGTCAGCCTGCGCTTTGCCGTTGGCGCCCTGCTGGTACTCGGTGGTATCGTTCTGGTGAATTTCAAACACAATTAATTCATGCGTGCACTTTATTCCCTGATCTGGGGTCTTTCCCTGCCCTTCGCATTGTTCAGACTCTGGTGGCGCGGCCGCCGGGAGCCTGGCTACCGCCAGCATATCGCTGAACGTCTGGGCTTCTACCCTGCCAGCGGCAGCATACCCACAATCTGGGTGCATGCCGTCTCTGCCGGTGAAACCCGCGCGGCCGAGCCGCTGATCCGCGCACTGTTGGCAACCCGCCCGCAACACCGGTTATTGCTGACCCACATGACCGCAACCGGTCGGGAAACCGGTGGCAAACTGTTTGCCGATGTCGGCATCCGCCTGAGCCAGGCATACCTGCCCTATGACATCAACTGGATGATACGTCGCTTCATCCGGCATTTCCATCCGGAGTTGTGCATATTGATTGAAACGGAAGTCTGGCCGAATCTGATCGCACAATGTGAAGTGCATCAGGTGCCGGTGACACTGGTCAATGCCCGCCTGTCAGAAAAGTCTTTACGCAAAGCGTTGCGGCTGTCGTCGCTGATTCTGCCGGCAGCCCATGCGATCCGCGCCGTGGCAGCGCAATCGAATCCGGATGCGCAACGTCTGCAACAGCTGGGCATTTCCCATGCTGTCGTCACCGGCAACATGAAATTCGATGTCACACCGCCGCCGCTGATGGAAGAAAAAGGCATTGCGCTGCGCCAGCGTTTTGGCAATCGCCAGGTCATCCTGTGCGCCAGCACCCGCGATGGTGAAGAAGAGCTGATTCTGGATGCATTTCAGGAACAATTACCGCTGCTATCAGAAAAACCCTTGCTGATCATCACGCCACGTCATCCGCAGCGCTTTGACCAGATCGCCGCCTTGCTTGGCAGCCGCAATCTCCGGTATGTACGCCGCTCCGCCATGGAACAGGATGCAACGATGCAACTCGGTAATGAAGTGCAGATTTTGCTCGGAGACAGCATGGGGGAAATGTATATGTACTATGCCGCATCCGATGTGGCTTTTGTCGGCGGAAGCCTGGTGCCGTTAGGTGGTCATAATCTGATCGAAGCCTGCGCCATGGGTAAGCCAGTACTGACAGGTTTGCATACCTTCAATTTTTCTGAAATTACCGATCAGGCAATCGCGGCTGAAGCTGCGTTGCGGGTAGATGGCGCAAGGAGTATGCTGCAGGAGGCGCTCGCCTTGCTGGCCGATGCGCCGCAAAGACAGCACATGGGGCGGCAGGCACACGGATTTTTCCTGCAGCATCAGGGTGCAACAGCCAGAACCATGCAAATACTGGACGGCTTTTTAAAACAGAATCCCCGCTGACAGCACAACCTGTGTCGCCATTGCGTCATCCGGCAGAAATGCCGGTTTGCCGTTTTTCACATGAAGTCAAGTCACATCGCAACAAAACGGAACGCTTTGCAGGGTATTGGCAACGAAATTGCCCTGCTTGACGACTATCAAGGCAAAACCGGTATTGCCTACTATACTGAAGCCGCCGGTGCACCCAGACTTGCCATGTTGATTCACTGATGACATCACGGTTCCGGCATCACGGCTTCATCACACAATGCAACTCCATCAGACAGACAAGCTCAACATGAATGCAAATGACAAAATGCTAGGAATAACCGACATGGCGCCCCAGGAAATTTCTCTCGACGTATTACTGGAAAAATATGCCAAAGGTGATGAAGTCACCATCAATGATGTACAAACCCGTGTCGCCCGGGCGTTGGCCAGTGTTGAGCAGGCTGATGTACAGGCTTACTACGAAGAAAAATTCTTATGGGCGCAGAAAAACGGCTTCGTACCGGCCGGACGGATTAACTCTGCAGCAGGTATGGATTTGCGCGCCACCCTGATCAACTGTTTCGTACAGCCAGTCGGCGACTCGGTTTCCAACCCGACCGATGGCAAGCCAGGTATTTACGCAGCGCTGGCCGATGCCGCAGAAACGATGCGGCGTGGTGGCGGTGTGGGCTACGATTTCTCCAGCATCCGCCCGAAAGATGCGCTGGTGCGCGGTACCCGCTCGCGGGCGTCAGGACCGGTTTCCTTCATGCAGGTATTCAATGCATCGTGCTCAACGGTCGAATCCGCCGGTGCCCGGCGTGGTGCGCAGATGGGCGTGCTGCGCGGCGACCATCCCGATATTCTGGAATTCATCCGCTCCAAAGACCAGGGCGGGCTGACCAATTTTAATATCTCCATCGGCGTCACCGATGAATTCATGGAAGCCGTTGCCAATGACACCGATTTCTGTCTGGTGCACAAGGCCGAACCAAGTGAGGAAAGCAAGGCAGCCGGGGCCTATCAGCGTGAAGACGGCATGTGGGTGTATCAGACCCTGCGTGCCCGTGAGCTGTGGGATCTCGTCATGCAATCCACCTATGATCATGCGGAGCCTGGCATCCTGTTCCTGTCGCGCATGAACGCTGAAAACAATCTGTACTACTGTGAAAAGATTGAAGCCACCAATCCATGCGCCGAACAGCCTTTGCCCGATTACGGCTGCTGCTGCCTCGGCTCAGTGAACCTGACGCGCTTTGTGCGCAACCCGTTCACGGTAGCCGCCAGCTTTGACACCGAAGCCTTTCAGGAAGTCGTCACGGTCGCCACCCGGATGCTCGATAACGTCCTGAATGCCACTGCCTGGCCTTTGCCGCAGCAGGAAGCAGAAGCCATGTCGAAACGACGGGTCGGCCTCGGCTTCCTCGGTCTGGGCAGCAGTCTGGTGATGCTGGGCATACGCTACGACTCCGAAGAAGGCCGTGAATTTGCGCGCCAGGTTTCTGAAGCAATGCGCGATGCCGCCTACCTTGCCTCGACCGAACTGGCGAAAGAAAAAGGTGCCTTCCCTCTGTTCGACAGCACCCGTTATCTGGCAGGCGTATTTGCACAGCGGCTGCCGAAAGATATCCGCAAAGCGATTGCCAAACACGGCCTGCGCAATTCGCACCTGTTGTCGATTGCGCCAACCGGCACCATCACGCTGGCGTTTGCCGACAATGCATCGAATGGTATTGAACCGGCTTTTTCCTGGGTCTATAACCGGAAAAAACGTATGGCTGCCGGTGATGCCCGCATCTATGAGGTTGCCGATCATGCGTGGCGGCTGTATCGCGCCATGGGTAACGATGTCTCAGACGACAGTAAACTGCCGCATCAGTTTGTGACGGCGCTGAATATGTCGGCCAGCGACCACATGAAAATGCTGCAGGTAGTTCAGCCTTACATCGATTCGTCGATTTCCAAAACGGTCAATGTTCCCGCCGATTATCCTTACGCCGATTTCCAGAACCTGTATATGGACGCCTGGCGTGCCGGCCTCAAGGGGCTGGCGACCTATCGTCCGAACAATATTCTCGGCAGCGTCCTGTCGGTCAATACCGCCACCGAGACCGCACCGGAAACGAAAACCTTGCCGGACGAAGATCTGCTGCGCAAGCAATTCGATGGCCGCCCGTTCGGCGACCTGGAATCCGTGACCTCCAAAGTGCAATACATGACCTATGAAGGCAAGAAAACCGTGTATCTGACGGTGAGCTTCATTCATGTGCAGGGTCTGGTCGGCGGGGAACGCGTGACCATTGAACGCCCGTTTGAATTCTTCATGCCGGCCGGGCAGAAAAACGATGGCCAGCAATGGATTTCCGCCAGCATGCGCCTGTTATCGATGGCGGCGCGCTCCGGCGGCTCGATTGCCAAAGCGCTGGCAGACATGCGTGAAGTGGTCTGGGACAAGGGTACTGTGCGTTGCGGCACCATCACCAAAGACGATGGCTCGCAGGCTCCGCTGTTCCACGAATCGGAAGTCGCCGCGATCGGCTATTCCCTGCAACGCATCCTGATGAAGCGCGGTTATCTGGACGCATCCGGCAACCAGATTCCGGTTACCGTGCTGGCAGAAAAATTCAAGTCACGCATGCAGCAATACGGTCTGGATAACCTGACCTATGAAGCAGAAACCGCACCGATCAGCTATGTGCCGACCGGCAAAAAATGCCCTGAGTGCGGCGCACATGCCCTGCAAAAAATTGATGGTTGCAGCCGCTGCGTTTCGTGCGGCTATGTGGGTGCGTGCGGCTGATCTGCCGCCTTATCTATCCGGCAGCGCCAAGGCTGCCGGATTATTCCAGCCACCGGGCACGGTGGCTTTTTTATAGCGTTTTTATGGTGTTTTCTGGCATTTTCCAGAGAACTCCAGAGAACGTCTGTCTCATTCAGGAACGGGTTAGTTACAAGATGTTTCTGTCTGTAATCCAGCCATGTCACACCGTACAGCCGCTGTAAGAGCCTGTACTGTTGTTAAGCAACATCAAAATCCGGTAACGGTGATACAAGCCATATTATGTTGATCTGCATCAACCGTCACAGAGTATCAGCACCTACTATGCAGCAAGAAGATCATCAGCAGACGTGCACATTCCTTCTTATCACTGCAGCTCCTGATCTGTCGCAACTTGTGTTTTCCGGAACAATTTTTGTCCAGACTGGAGTCATGTATGGTGCACTTTTTTCAGCAACGGATCCGGCGTCTGATTGTTTTCGCCGCTCTGATTCTCACAGCCGTGTTGCCGCAACTGGCGAATGCCTTACCTGCCTTTGCACGGCAGACCGGACAAAACTGCGTCGCCTGCCATGCCGGCGGACAATTTCCTGAGCTGACCACTTATGGTCGCCTGTTCAAACTAACTGGCTACACGATCGGTTCGCGCACGGTTCCCTTGTCTGCCATGGGTGTGCTGAGCGCGACCAAAACATCCAATCCGACCAGCGATGCCGCATTTGCCAAAGACGCCACGGCGCTGTTCCAGACCGGCAGCGTCTTTTTAGCCGGAAAAATCACCAACAACGTCGGTATTTTTGCGCAGGCAACCTACAACAATTACAACAGTCAGAATCCCGACACCGGCCAATGGGACGGCAAATGGGCATCGGACAATTTTGATCTGCGTTATGCCGACCGCTTCATCGCACCTGACAAGGATCTTATCGTCGGACTCACCCTCAGCAATAATCCGTCAGTCAGTGATCCCTGGAATACAGCACCCGCCTGGTTGCAATACGTGCCCACCGCCTTTGGCGTGACCGGTCCGGACGTCACGCCGATGGTGTCGCAACTCGGCGCCAAGGTGGCAGGTGTCGGAGCGTATGCGTTCTGGAATAATCTGCTGTATGCCGAAGTCGCCGGCTACAAGAGCGCCGATGGCGCCTGGTCTTTCCTGAGTCAGGGTACCAAGTCGGTTGATCAGGTGCAGCTCAAAGGCGTGAACCCTTATGTCCGGGTTGCACTGAATCACGACTGGGGTCCGCACAGCGCGATGATCGGCATGTTTGCCTTCAATGGCGACATTTATCCGGACAACCTGAATCCTTCCGGTCCGGTCACGCATTACCGCGATCGTGGTTTCGATGCGCAATACCAGTATTTGCTGGATCCGCATACCATCACCGCGCAGATCAGCTATATCCGGGAAAATATCAGTAATGGCGACGTGACCGGCATAGCCAATAACAGCAGTAACACGCTGAATCAGTTCCGTGCCAAGGCCAGCTATGTGTACCGCGCCAAATATGGAGCCAGCCTGAGTTACTTCAGCACCACCGGCACAACCGATGCCACGCTGTACCCGACCAATACCGGTAATCCCGATGCCCGCGGCTGGGTGCCTGAAGTGTTCTGGATGCCGGTTCAATATGTGAGAGTCGGTGCACAGTATTTCTCATTCAACCGCTATCAGGGTGCTTCGTCCAACTACGATGGTGCTGGCCGGAATCCGAAAGACAACAATACATTTTTCCTGTATGTATGGGGAGCTTACTAACATGATGCCGACACTGACCCGCCTGAACTTCTCCCTGGCATCGCTGGCTGTCGTGGCGCTGAGCGCCTGCAGCTCCACCGAGCGCTCGCGCGCACTGGACGACAGCAACGTCAAAGCCCCCGTCATTGCCATGCAGGTCTGCGCTAACTGCCACGGCGTGACCGGAGTCTCGACATCGCCGAATTTTCCTCATCTGGCAGGACAAACTCCGGCCTATCTGACGGCGCAACTCAAATCCTTTAAGACGCACGGGCGCTCTGATCCGGCAGGATTTGAATACATGTGGGGCCTGAGCGCACGCTTAAGCGATGAACAGATTTCCGGCCTGGCCGATTACTTTTCCGCGCAGAAACCTGCTGCTGGCAAACAGGCTGACACTGTGGCCTTTCAGGAAGGGAAAAAGATTTTTGAAAGCGGCATCGTTTCCAGCAGCACCCCGGCCTGCGCCACGTGTCACGGCGCGAAAGGCGAAGGCATGGGGCAGTTTCCCAGCCTCGCGGGACAGCATGCCGATTACGTGGTCAAACAGCTCATGGTATTTCAACGGACTGATGAACGTCCCGAAGGCAGCATCATGAAAAACATTGCCCACGGCCTCAGCAAGGAAAATATGGAGAATATCGCTGCCTATCTGCAAGCCATGCCTTTACAAAAATAAAGGCTGCTTTGCACACCGCTGACGCAGTCGGCATCATGCCGTCTGTGTCAAACGGAGCGGGATACTGGCTGGCCGCTCCCGGCTGGTACGAAATCCTGGATTGTCTTTGTTGCCCCGGTCATCATTGATATTCAAACCGGGGAGTATGTCTTAAAAAGAGGTTGATGCCCTGATAAAAAAAAGGGGGAGTAAACAATACTCCCCCCAGTATATTCAAAACGCCAGATACCTCAGTCGTCGTGACGACCCCGGCCATGACCCCGGTCATGATCCTGATCTTTGTCACGTCCACGACCATGATCATGATCATGGTCATCGTCATGGTCGCCATTGCCGCGATAGCGCTCATCACGGTAACGATCATCACGGTAACGCGGCACCACCTGCGTGTTGTACCAGTTTTCATTCACAAAATAGACCGGACGACCACAGGCATTATAGCGATAGCAGTGTTTTTCCCAGTGCTTGATATGACCGGGCGGAACAATCAGATACAGCGGTGGCGGCATCACGCCGACCCGTTCGATGATCAGTGGCTCATCGTACATCAGCTGCGGACGGGGAAAATTTCCGATATCAACTTGTCCATAGAATCCCGGCTGACCAAATTGCAGCGATAAGTTCACATCCTGCGCCTGCGCCTGTGGTCCGAGCCACAGAGGCGAAGCGAGGGCAGCGATGAGTAATAATTTTTTCATGAGTCTCTCCATTACTGACAGGTTCTGATAAGAACGCGCGACTGCCCGAAAAAGAAGACAGCCATCTTCGCTGTTTCCGGTCAGCTGCTGTTGATGACCTGCATTCTAAGCAGTCTGCTCAAAACACATACACAGATTTACTTATCGTTACTTGTCTGACGTCAGCTTTTTACGCACCATCGCCGTTATGCCCTGACCGGCATCCGCCCTTGTTCACTCCATTATTGGGTTATCCGATATGAAATCATCTGTTTCGGCAGTGCTCCTCGTATTCCCTGTCTGGCTGGCCCTGTGCGGCCCGGCGCAGGCGGCCTCCGCTGCGCCAGTCACCGATCAGGAAGCAGCGCACCTGCTCAACCGCCTCGCTTTCGGCCCGCGTCCCGGCGATATTGCCAGCCTGCAGCAAATGGGGGCAGATGCCTATATTGCGCAGCAGCTGCATCCTGAAAATATTCCATTACCGGACACGCTGCAGCAAAAACTGGCGCAGTTATCGATACTCAGCGCCAGCCCCGGCACCGTGCTGTACCAATACCAGAAAGCGCTGAAAGATGCGCGCGATGACAGCGAGGAGTCGAAAAAACACCGCCGCGAACTGGTCGGCTCGATCATGGAACAGACTGCCGCTGCCCGGCTCTGGCGCGCACTGGAAAGCCCGCGTCAGCTTGAAGAAGTCATGGTCGATTTCTGGTTCAATCACTTCAACGTCTACGAAGCCAAGGGGTTCGACCGCGCACTGATCGCCAGCTACGAACGCGATGCCATCCGTCCTTACGTATTCGGCCATTTCCGCGACCTGCTGGGCGCGACAGCCAGGCATCCCGCAATGTTGTTTTATCTCGATAACTGGCTGTCCACCGCTGCCGATTTTCATGCCAATCCACGGCAGCGCGGTGCACAGGGGCAAAAAGGAAAATCTGCCGGCCTGAACGAAAACTATGCGCGGGAACTGATGGAATTGCACACGCTGGGCGTCGATGGCGGCTATACCCAGAACGATGTGACTGAACTGGCGAGGATGCTGACCGGCTGGACTTTCGATCCGCGCAGCATGGTGTCGCGGAATCAGAATTTTATCTTCGACATGGCGCGTCATGATGACGGCAGCAAGCAATGGCTGGGACAGACCATCCGCGCCGACGGCCGCAATGAGGGAGAGCACGCGCTGGATGTGCTGGCCATGCACCCTGCCACGGCCCATCACCTGAGCTTCCAGCTGGCGCAGTACTTTGTCGCCGACCAGCCGCCCACCGCGCTGGTGGAACGGCTGGCGCAGCGTTATCTGGACACGCAGGGCGATATCCGCGCCGTTCTGGACACCTTGTTCCACAGCCCGGAATTCCGCTCACCCGCGAACTACGGCAGCAAGTACAAAACACCGTATCAGTTCACCCTGTCGGCACTGCGCGCCACCGGCACACCGGTGCAGAATATCCGCCCTGTGCTTGGCACGCTGGCGCAGCTGGGTATGCCTTTATATGGCAGCCAGACGCCGGATGGCTATAAAAATACCGAAACTGCCTGGCTCAATCCCGACGCCTTAAGCCGCCGCATCAATTTTGCCACTGCGCTCGGCGGCGGTTATCTGCCGCTGTTGCAATCGCTGGAAAACGGCCAGGCTGCCGGAATGAAACGCATAGAAAAAAATACGGAGAAACAGATGGAGAAAATCAGCATGGAAAAAACACCGCCACGCCAGCTGATGCCGCCCCCTGACCCGGTGCAGCTGCAAACCGCGCTGGGGCCTCTGCTGACACCTGTCACACTCAACGTCATCCATCAACAACCGGCTGCCTTGCGCGCTGCGCTGATGCTCGGCAGCCCGGATTTTATGCAGCACTGATCTCTGCCAGGAGCACGACATGAAAAGAAGAAATTTCCTGCACACGCTGATGATGGGCTCCGGCCTGCTGCTGCCAGTCAGTCCGACGATCTGGGCCGCCAGCAGCAACGCTGCCCTTCCATCCGGCAAAAAAGTCATCGTTATCATGCTGCGCGGTGCGGTCGATGGCCTGAATGTCGTGGCACCGTATGCCGACCGCGATTATCAGCAGGCACGCCCCGGTATTGCGCTCAAGGCACCGGGACAGGAGAACGGCGTGCTCGATCTGGACGGTTATTTCGGACTGCATCCTGCACTGGCAGATCTGCGCAGTTTGTGGGATGAGAAAAAACTGACCTTTGTGCATGCCAGCGGTTCACCGGATTTCACCCGCTCGCATTTCGATGCGCAGGATTACATGGAATCGGCCACGCCCGGCAAGAAAAATACACCCGATGGCTGGCTCAACCGCCTGCTCGCCAGCCTGCCCGGCAACTCAACACCGACCCGCGCCATCAGCATCGGCGCCACCATGCCGCGCATTCTGAGCGGTCAGGCGATCGCCACCAACATCGCCAGCGGCGCAGCCGGAACCCGCGCCAATGTACTCGACCAGCCCAAAGTCGGCTCCGCTTTCAGCCAGCTTTACCAGAATAATTCCCGCTATGCCCAGGCTTATCAGGAAGCCCGCAGCGCGCATCAGGAAATGATGTCTGCCGCCATGCAAAATGAACAGCAGATTGCCGATGGCGGGGCACCGCTGCCGAACGGCTTTCCGGATGACAGCACCCGGGTTGCCACACTGATGCGCAATGATCCGAATATCCAGCTGGTATTCATGGCGCTCGGCGGCTGGGATACCCATGCCAATCAGGGTGCCGGCACCGGCCAGCTGGCAAACCGGCTGGCTCCGCTGGGGCTGGGGCTGGCGAATCTGAGCAAGCGGCTCGGCCCGCTGTTTGACGACACCACGATCATCGTGATGTCCGAATTTGGCCGCACCGTGCGCCAGAATGGTAACGGCGGCACCGATCATGGACATGGTAATGTGATGTGGCTGCTGGGCGGCAACATCGCTGGCGGCAAGGTATACGGTGACTGGCGCGGACTGGCGAGGGATCAGCTGTATGAAGGTCGCGATCTGGCCGTCAGCACCGATTTCCGCAGCGTGCTGATGCAGGTCTGCGAGCAGCATCTGGCGCTGGATGACCGGCAACTGCAGCAGGTCTTCCCGCAATTACCGTCGCTGCACTCCCGTTTCAATTTATACCGGAACACCTGAACCGGTTTTCAGCAGTCCGTCACTGCATGCAGCCTGCCGGGCGGCGTACAGTGTTTTTATTGTCGGAACAGCGCCGGAAACTTTTACAATAGCAGCCATCTTCTTTGTTTCCGGCTCCTGCTTCCCATGAAAATAATCGTCTTATTCCCAACGCAAACCGAAGCCAGCCTGTTTCAGCGGGATGATGTCATGAGCATCGTCTCCGGTGTCGGCCTGACGGCGACCAGTTATGCCACCACCCGCGTGATTCATACACATCGCCCCGATATGCTGATTCTGGCAGGAATTGCCGGCGTCTATCCGCATGCCGCACTGCGTATCGGCGACGTGGTGCTGGTCGGCAGCGAACTCGAAGCCGATCTCGGTTTTTTTCATACCGACGGCTTTGTGCACCTGGCACATCTGCCGCTTGACATGGTGTTTGAACGGCGTCACACACTGCATTGCCCTGATTTGCCAACGGGCCTGTTTCCGGTCGCCGCCAGCATTTCCGTCAATGCGGCGATGGCGCCGTTTATCCGGACGGCGGAAGCCGAGATCGAAAATATGGAAGGCGCTGCATTTTTCCATGTCTGTCTGCAGGAAAAACAGCCCTTTCTGGAATTGCGTTCAGTTTCCAATATCGTCCAGCCCGGAAATGACGAATGGGATATGCAGGGCTCCGTGGAAGCAATGACACAAGGCCTGCATGCCCTGATTGATCATTTATTGAAACAGGGATAATCTGAAAACCTTTTTCTTTTCAGCAGGTTTTTTCTGAAACTGCCGCCCTTATTTTCAGGAGTGACTGCCATGTCCCCTATCGCCGCTTATCTCTCCGGACAGCGACTGATCCTCGTGACAGGAGCCGCCTGGTCCTGCTGGTGCGTCCTGATCATGCTGGCAGCGCCTTATCAGCCGGGTGATTTTCTGTTAGTGCTGTTCATCCTGTCGCTGCTGCTGACGTATGCAGGCAGCGTATGGATGGTCTATCCCCTGCTCTCTGCCGGAATGTGGGTCGGCTGGCGCCTGCTGATCCTGGCGGCCACGGCATGCGTGCCGTTTACCATGATCGTGGTCATCGGTCATTTTATCGGCCTGGCTGTCAGAACATGGCTGAGCTGACATTGCAGTCAACGCAGCCGGCGGCTGACTATTTTTCATTCCGTATTCATGCGCTATCAGATATTCCCGCCACGCCCTGAACTTGCCCATCTGCTGTTGCATATTCTGGTCATCGAACTGGATGATTGCGAGCTGCATCTGCCGGCTGGTCTGAACCCGTCCGTCATGCTGCTGATCAAAGGCCGCGCGCTGGTCAGGGAACCGAATAACACGATGACCGAAAGCCTGCGCTTTTTCCTGCGCGGTCCGTTTATGTCGCCGGTCAATGTCTGTTATGCGCCAGGCACGCTGTCGCTGTCGTTCTGTTTCCGCGCCGGGATGCTGCATCAGGCAACCGGGCTGTCTGCCGCTGGTCTGCTGGAACAAGTGGTGGATATGGCACAGATTTTTAACCCCGGCCAGATCCATCATTTTTTGCAGGATATCGAGCAGGAAGACAGTACCGAAGGATATGTCGCCAGACTGCAGGAATTGCTGCTGCAGATTCTGGACCACCGGAAAAAGACCAGCATCGGCGCCAGTTTTCTGGCTGCGCATCAGAAAATGTTTTTCCCGCTGCTGCAATTGTCGCTCGACTTTGGCATCGGTCAGCGTCAGCTGGAACGCCGCGTCAGGGATGCTTTCGGCGTCCCGCTGCGCGATGTGCGGCGGCTGGCGCGCTTTGGTCAATGCCTGCCGCGCCTTATCGGGCACCGTGCCAGCTGGGGCGACCTGACCAGCATCGCGCTGGATTCAGGTTATTACGATCAGGCGCATATGTACAAGGAATTCACCGAACTCGCAGGTATCTCGCCGGCATTGTTATTGCAGAAAATCGCCGGTAACGACCCTGCCTACTGGCTCTATCGCCTGAACCGGAGCGAGTTTAAAAATCTTTTTTTACCGGTCTGATGTCGGCTCCATACCAATTTGTCAGAAACATACCATTCCTGATATTCGCCGGCCGCTAAGCTTGCATCAAACGGCATCTTGCGGGCTATCCACAGAAAACACCTGAACCCAGCCGGGGATGCCTTGCGCAGGCAGATTGTCATCACTTCACAGCGAGTCTGGTATGAACACTTTAAAAATACGTCACCTCAACATCGATCTGAGCCAGGGCTTCCCGCGTCACTGGCTGGGCGGAGATGCTTTCCGCACCCAGCTGTTCAATGCCCAGTCGATGAGCTTCCCGCTCGGAGAGCAATATTTCATCGACAGCGTGCGCTCTGCCCTGCCGCTGATTCGTAACGACGATCTGCGCGCCCAGATCAAAGGTTTTATCGGTCAGGAAGCAACGCACCGTCAGATGCATGCGCAATACAATGCCGAGCTGGATAAGCAGGGTCTCAGCTACTGGATAGGTCCGTTCGTAGCGTGGCGCATCCGGGTCGCACGCCGGCTGAGTGTGCGCAGCAATCTGGCAGTCACCATGGCTTACGAACATTTCACAGCTATTTTTTCAGATGCCGTCCTGGGGGAACCGCAATGGCTTGCCGATGCCGCCGAGCCGCTGCGCACCGTGTGGCTGTGGCATTCTGCAGAGGAAACAGAACATAAGTCCGTTGCCTTCGACACGTATCACGCCATCGGTGGCGGCTATGCGGGCCGCATCGCCTGGTTCTTGTATGTGACCTTGTTATTTTCCGGCGATACGCTGTTGCAAACCATGCATAACCTGTACCGGGATGGCAGTCTGTGGCAGCCGCGCACCTGGTGGCAAGGCATGAAGTACTGTTTTGGAAGAAATGGTTTATTCCGTTTCAGCCTGCCGCATTATCTGGCCTATTTCCGTCCCGGCTTTCATCCCTGGGACAGGGACAATCTGGCACAGACGCAACAATGGCTGAATCAGCAACATGCGGTATTCCGCGAGATGGGCACACCGGAATAGTTCCCGTTCAGCGGCATCAGCGTGTCACGATGCGGCCATCCACCAGCTCAATGGTGCGGTCGCAGCGGCGCGCCAGATCCATGTTATGCGTGACCATCAGGAAAGTGGTTTTCTGCCGCCGGTTTACTTCGCGCATCAGCTCGAAAATCGCATCGGTCGATTTGGTATCCAGATTTCCGGTCGGCTCATCCGCCAGAATCAATGGCGGATTCAGCGCCAGCGCACGCGCGATCGCCACCCGCTGCTGCTGACCGCCGGACATATTGCCGACCAGATTATCCTGCCAGTTCGTCAGCCCCACCTGCGCGAGCAGACTCTGCGCCCGTTCGCGCATGGCATCATCCGGACGACCGGCCTGCATCAGCATCGGCATCATGACATTTTCAGTCGCCGTGAACGCCGTCAGCAAATAATGCGACTGAAACACAAAGCCGATCGCGTGCCCGCGCAACTGAGTCAGACTGTCTTCATCGAGCTGACTGGTTTCTTTTCCGGTCATGAACAGCCTGCCGGACGACGGCCGGTCGAGCAGACCAATGATATTCAGGAGCGTGCTCTTGCCGGAACCGGAAGGGCCGATCAGTGCTGCAAATTCGCCCTGTGCGACCGTCAGGTCAATGTCAAACAGCACCTGCGTCTCGGCAGGCGTGCCGGCAGCATAGGATTTGCAGACCTGATTTAATAAAAGGACGGATTCAGCCACGGATCGCCACCACAGGATCAAGCCGGGAAGCGCGGATTGCCGGCGTCGCAGCCGCCAGCAGACCCGCCAACATTGCCAGCACGGCGCTCCAGAAAAAAAACCCCATGTCCATATCAATCACAAACATCGGCGTGCCATCCGGATTTTTCGCCACCAGCTTCCAGGCCGACAACAGACCCATTGCCAGCAAAGAACCGATCACCGAACCCAGCAGTCCCACCAGTGCACCCTGTATCAGGAATACCCGCATGACCTGACCACGGCTGCCGCCCATGGCGCGCAAAATACCGATTTCCTTCTGCCGCTGCACTACCGACACTACCAGTACGCTGGCGATACCGGCAGCCACCGACAGACCGACAAACAGGCGAATCAGGAGACTCGAATACGTCTGCGCCCGCATCGCCAGAAAAAACTGGCTGTTGGTCACGATCCAGCTTAAGGCGTTCAGACCAGTGCTGTTGCTGATCGACTGGGCAATGTCTTCCGCCACATACGGGTCCTGCACCGTCAGGTCAATACTGGAAACACCTCCCACCATGCCCAGCACATTCTGTGCAGTGGAGAGCAGGACATATACATTGCGCTGATTCGCACCACGGCTGCCCAGATCAAAAATACCGGCAATATTCAGCGTCACGCTGGCACCGGACGCGGTGGTGATGCGCAGCTTGTCACCCAGCCCGACGCCCATGTCTTCCGCCAGCTGGGTGCCGATCATCATGTCGGTATTCGTAGCACGAAAAGCACCGCCGACAATTTTCTCGGACAGGGGAATAATTTTATTGTACTGCTCAGGCACAATACCGATCAGCGACACTGCCTGATTCGCACTGCCACGGATCACCAGCGCCGGTCCGGTGGCTGTCGGTGACACGGCAACGATATCTGGTCTGCGCTGCACCTGATCGCGCACCTTTTGCCACTGATCAATCATATTCATCCGCTGCGAGGGCTTTTGTATGGTCGATGCCATTTGTTCGCCCGGCCCTGCTTTCAGCACCGGTGTGGCCTGCTGTTTAGGACGTTCCAGCGTAATGTGTGGCTGCGAACTGAGCACACGCCGGAACAGGTTGCCCTGCATGCCGACCAGCAAGGCCGACATGAACACGATCACACCGACACCAATCGCCACGCCGAGAATAATGAACAGCGACTGCATGCGCCCTTCGCGCAAAAAGCGCGTTGCGACTATCCACTCGAAGGGCAGCCAGCTGTTTTTCATGACGGCGTCCGGGACAGCTGCGGACGCACCCGCTGCCCCTCGCTGACTGTCAGCCCGGTTGCGGACAACACCCAGTCTCCTGCCTGCAAACCGGACGTAATCTCCACGCTCTGATCACCACGAATACCGATGCCGACAGGCCGTTTGCGCGCCTTGCCGTCAGCGATCACCATGACCCAGGGCTGCAAGGTGGTCAGGTCATGCACTGCTTCCACGTTAAGCGATAAGGCATTTTTACTGCGCCCGACTTCGATTTCCACCGAAACGGTCATATCCTGCGATAAAAACGGCGGCACTTTCAACACATTCAGTTTCACATTCACCGAGCCGCGCTGGGCATCGATTCCCGGATTGATATACGCAACCTGCGCCGGAAATTTCTGACCCGGATAAGCATCCGTCACTGCCTGTGCAGCTTGTCCCAGGTGGATGAAACGTAAATTTTTTTCGTCGATCTGTACCACCAGCTGTATCACTCCCACCGGGGAGAGCACCATCAGTATTTTCCCCGGCTGCACGGTATCACCACGTTCGATATCGCGCGAAATCAATGTGCCGTCAGCCACTGCATAGACTCTGGTGTGACCCAGCTTTGCCTGCGCCTGTGCCAGATTGGCCTGCGCCTGCTGCAAGGCAGTCTGGGCAACCTGAAAATCACTGCCTGCCGGCCGTGCCGACTTTAGCTGAAACTGTGCCGTTTTTAACTGGCTGTGCGCCACATCAAGGTTGCGTTGCGCGTCATCCAGCTGCGCCTTGCCAACGAAACCCTGAGCCACCAGATCCCTGGTGCGCGCGTATTGTTTTTCCACGTTGGCCAGATTGGCCTGCGCCTGCACCAGATTTTGTTCTGCCAGCGGCGCAGACAATTCACGCATCTGTTTCAGCTTCACTTCGGCCTGCTGCACCGCAGCCTCTGCCAGCGCCACCGCAGCCCGTTCATCGGAAGACTCCAGCTCAAACAGCAGGTCGCCCGCTTTCACGTTTTGCCCCTCTTTCACCGGCACCGCCAGCACCCGTCCCGTGACTTGTACACCGATATCAACCCGTGCAGGTGTTTCAACACGGCCGCTCGCCACCACGGTCTGCAACAAGTCACTGCGTCCGACCTGAAATGCACGGGCGCTGCTCCCTAATAACGCAGGAGCCACCAGATATGCCGCACCGGCAGCGACAATCAGCAATGCCAGCACGATTTTCAACCATCGTTCATGCAGGATCCTGCTCAAGACCATATCGACTCCCGGAGATGTTTATTCATATGAATCGGCGTCCATCCGCTGTTGACCAGAATCAGTGGAAATAGTCAGCAGAAATCATACCTGCAGATCATGAATTCTGAAAGACGGCCTCATGGAAACACTACCGTGCATGATCTCCTGCCTGCCATTCACTGAATTGATGTAAGACAAACCGGGCAAAGAAAAAGCCCGCTGTAAAACGGGCTTTTGTAACGCATTGCAGGATGCAGAATGAGCGCAAATTAATGCTGCAACAGTTCATTGACTTCTGTCAGATCGCTGTCTTTCAGCGTGCCGGCGGCAGACTTCAGACGCAAACCATTCATGATCGTGTCGTACCGCGCTTTTGCCAGATTCTGACGTGTGGTGTACAGCTGCTGCTGCGCATTGAGCACGTCGATATTGATACGTACGCCGACCTGATAACCCAGTTTGTTGGAATCGAGTGCAGACTGACTGGAAATTTCAGCCGCCTCATAAGCCTTCACCTGTGCCAGACCGCTGGTCACGCCGGTATATGCCTGACGTGCGCCGAGTGCCGCGCTGCGACGGTTGGCCTCCAGATCATTGCGCGCCTTTTCGTGCAGGGCAACGGCTTCTTTCACTTTGCTGTCGACAGCAAAACCGGCAAACAGCGGGATGCTCCACTGCACGCCGATCGTCGTCGGTTTCACCACACCGGTTCCGGTAGCGGAAGCACCGCCCAGAGAAGTGCGTCCTGTCGAAGCCACCAGATCCACAGTCGGATAATGACCTGCACGGTTTCGCTCGATATCGCGCTTGGCGATCTCAGCAGCCACATCCGAAGCCACGACATTGAAATTCTGTTTTTCAGCGGAAGCAACCCATTCGTTCACCGATGCCGGCTGCGGCGAACTCAGTTTCACACCGGACTTCAATGTGGCCAGATCACCGGCCTCCTTACCGATAATCTGCTGCAATGCCGAGCGCTTGACCTGCAAATCGCTCTGGGCCGCAAACTCCTGCGCAATCGCCAGATCGTAGCGCGACTGGGCTTCATGCGTATCTGTGATGGTCGAGGTGCCGACTTCAAAATTCCGTTTGGCGGACGCCAGCTGCTCAGAAATCGCCACTTTTTGCGCTTGCAGGGTAGTCAGCGTGTCCTGTGCGGCGAGCACATCAAAATAGGCCTGGCCGACCCGCACGATCAGATCCTGCCGTGCCTGTGCGAATTGCGCTTCGCTGGCCATGACTGATAATTTTCCCTGCTCATACTGCTGCCAGTTAGCCCAGCGGAATAAAGGCTGGGACAGCGCCAGCGTCCAGGTGTTATTGGTGCCGGTATAGCTGCGGTCAGCAAATGGCATATCCGGTTGCGAATCAGTCCGGGTGCGGGTATCGCTGCCGCTGAGACCGATGGTCGGCAGCAGGCCGGCGCGTCCCTGCACCGATTTTTCCTGACCGGCAGTCAGCGAAGACCGGGCACTCGCGAACTGAGGATCATTCGCCAGCGCATCCTGATAGATCTGGACCAAATCTGTCGCACCGGCATTAAGAGAAAAAAACACACCTGCGAGCAGGGTCGCAATGTCAGAATTACGCATGAAACGCTCCGAGTCAAAAAAAATCAATTAATAGGTCGGCATCCGCGGATCAACCTGCTGCGACCACGCATGCACTCCGCCTGTCAGGTTAATGACCTGGCCAAATCCCTGACGTTCCAGAAAGCTCGCCACCTGCATGCTGCGGCCGCCGTGATGACAAATACAGACAATCGTCTCTTCCGGATCAAGCTCACTGACGCGCAATGGCACGGTGTGCATCGGCATCAGTTTTACACCACTGATATGACAGGTTTCGAATTCCCAAGGTTCCCTGACATCGAGTAAAACCGGGGATTTTTTACTGCTGTCAGCCAGCCACTGGGACAGCTCTGAAGCGGTGATATGTTGCATATAGTCCCTGCTCAAAAATCGGTATCAGAAATGGAAAGCCGATGAAGCAACCGCACCCGGCGCTGGCGGCACGACGGTATCAAATACTTCGCGGCTGTCAAATCCGGCATCGGACTGACGTGTCACCACCACACCGCGCATGACCGGCAGCTGACCAACGATGGCGAGCAAACGGCCATTGACGTTCAGCTGTTTTTTCAGCTGTTCCGGGATCGATTCCAGTGCACCGGCCACCACGATCACATCATAAGAACCGGCATGCTGGCCGGCAATGCCATCTGCCAGCAGCACACTGACATTGCGCACACCATTGGCTGCCAGATTTTTTTCTGCCAGCTCTTTGAGCAACGGGGAAGTTTCCAGCACGGTCACATGGCGCGTCATATGTGCCAGTAATGCCGCCAGATAACCGGAGGCAGCACCGATCAGCAGCACCGATTCCTGCTTCTTCAATCCCAGTTCCTGCACAATGCGCGCTTCCAGTTTCGGGCTCATGGCCTTGGCACCACCCGGCAACGGTAACTCGGTGTCGAAGAAAGCCAGTGATTTCTGGGCTTCCGGGAAATAATTTTCGCGTTTCACAACGATCAACATATCCAGAATGTCTTTGTCCAGCACATTCCAAGGGCGGATCTGCTGTTCGATCATATTGAAACGGGCTTTTTCGATATTCATTTGTACACTCGGCTGCTTAAATTAAAGGAAACCAGCATTTTATCAAAGGGGATGCCCGGATTGCGGTTTTGATTGTGGTTCTGACTGAGAATCGGACGTATCTGCACCACGCCATTGATTCCCGAACCAGGTCCCCAGATCGTCCAGATAGGTATAAATCACCGGCACCACCACCAGCGTCAGCAAGGAAGAAGTGATAATGCCGCCGATCACGGCCTGCCCCATCGGCGCCCGCTGCTCCGAGCCTTCTGATAATGCAAACGCTAGCGGCACCATGCCAAACACCATGGCCAGCGTAGTCATCAGGATAGGACGCAGACGAACATGCGCCGCTTCCAGCAAGGCATCAACCCGGGACATGCCTTCTTTTCTGGCCTGATTGGCAAAATCAACCAGCAAAATCGCATTTTTGGTCACCAGCCCCATCAGCATGATGAAACCGATAATCGAAAACATATTCAGCGTAGAGCGGAAAAACATCAGCGCCAGGAAAACACCGATCAGCGTCATCGGCAATGCCGACATGATCGCCACCGGCTGCAGGAAACTGGCAAACTGCGACGCCAGAATCATGTAGATGAAAATGATCGCCAGCGCCAGCGCCGACAAGGCATAACCGAATGATTCCGCCATATTCTTGCTGGCGCCCCCCATTTTGTAACGGTAACCGGGCTGCCATTCCATCGCATCCAGCACTTTTTTCAGATCTGCGCTCACGGCGCCAGCTGAACGTCCGACCACATTGGCGGACAATTCCACTTCACGGTTCAGATCGCGCCGGTTAATCTGGTTGGCGCCGGTGGACGGTTTGATATCAGCGATCTGGCGCAACGGAACCATTTTCGGCGAGCCATCGGCATTGAGCTGCGAACTGGCCAGCATCAGACGCGACAGGTCATCCGGATTATTGCGGTCATCAGGCGACAAGCGCACCGACACATCATAATTTTCATCATCCGGGGCACGCCAGGTGGACGCAGCCTCTCCGGCCAGCAAAGGACGCAATGCCGCGCCGATCTGCGCCACTCCGACGCCCAGATCAGCGCCGATATCCCGTTTCGGCGTAATCGAAATTGTCGGTTTTTCAGCCTTCAGGCTGGTATCAATGTCGACCACGCCGGGAATGGCGCGCAGTTTTTCCTGCACTTTTTCCGACAGCCGCCCCAGCTCTTTGAGATCCGTCCCCTGCAGGCTGAAACGCAATTGCTTGTTATCGCCGCCCACACCATCGAGTGCGCCGATGTGGGTGACGGTAATGCCGGCAATCTGCGCCAGCCGGTTCCGCAGCGGAACCGCCATCTGGGTCGTGCTGCGCACCCGGGCCTGGCGCGGCACCAGGCGGATGAAGGTCGTCACATAGTTTTTACCCAGTGCAGCGCCGGTATTGACGGTGCTGTAGGTATCCACCACTTCGGGAAATTCTTTCAGCACGGCTTCGACCTGATGTACCTTGCTTTCCGTCAGCTCCAGCGAAGATCCGACCGGTGTATAAAACGTGATTCCGGTTTCCGAATAATCGGCCTGCGGTACAAATTCTGTTCCGATCAACCCGGTACCCGGTATCGCCAGGCCAGCGAAAAAGGTCAGCGCGGCGATCAGCAATGTTTTTATCCGGTGTCGCAAAGACCAACGCAGCATCTGCTGATACGCGGCGGAAAACCATTGCACACCGCGTTCAAACTGCGCCAGCAGGCGGCCAATCGTGCGGGCATACCAGCCGCTGCGCGCATGTTCGCCATGCGCATCCGGATCAGGCCAGATGGATGACAGCATCGGGTCCAGCGTGAAGGAAACAAACATGGAAATCAGCACAGCGGCGGTCACAGTAATACCGAACTGATGGAAAAACCGGCCAATGATCCCGCCCATGAAGCCGACCGGCAAAAACACGGCAACGATCGAAAACGTGGTGGCCAGCACAGCCAGTCCGATCTCTGCCGTTCCTTCCAGCGCCGCCGTATGGTGGTCTTTGAAACGGCCGTTAATCCGCATCGATGCATGCCGTACAATGTTTTCGCGGACCACGATTGCATCGTCGATCAGCAGTCCGACGCACAGCGACAGCGCCATGAGGGTAATCATATTGATCGTGAATCCGAACATATCCATGAACAGGAAAGTACCGATCAGCGCCACCGGCAATGTCAGGCCGGTGATGACGGTCGAGCGCCAGGAATTCAGGAACAGGAACACAATCAGCACCGTCAGCAATGCGCCTTCGATCAGCGTGCGGCGCACGTTTTCGACACCGACCCGGATCTGACGCGAACCATCCTTGATGATCTGCAGTTTCACGCCGGGGTATTGCGCCTTGAGCTGGGGCTCCAGCGCTTTGAGCGCGGCAATCAGGCCGTCGGCCACTTCGATGGTGTTTTGTCCCTGCGCTTTCAGGATATCGAGCGCAATAGTGCGCTGGCCGTTATACAGCGCCAGACTTTCCTGTTCTTCCTGCCCGTCCACCACGGTTGCGATCTGTGACAGCAACACTGGCTGGCCGCCGCGCTTTGCCACGATCAGACGCGAGAAATCTTCCGGATTTTTCACGCGCCCCTGTATCTGTACCACTTTTTCATTATCCAGAGACCGGATGGCGCCGGTCGGCAACTCCTGATTTTCATTACGGACCGCCGTGATCACCTGATCGACGCCAATGCCGAGTGCTTCCAGTTCATTCGGTTTGAGATAAATCTTGATCTCACGCTTGACGCCACCGACCAGCGTGACGGAACCGACACCGCGCACGTTTTCCAGCCGTTTCTTGACCAGTTGATCGGCGATCGTGGTCAGCTCACGGAAACTGCGCTTTCTGACCCGGTCGTCACCTGTCACTGAAACAGAAAAAATCGGTTTATCCGAAGGATCATAACGGGTTACCCGCGGTTCTTTGACCTCTTTGCGGAAATTCGTCTTGACCAGAGCCACCTTTTCGCGCACGTCCTGCGCGGCCTGCGCCGGATCGACGTTCAGATCAAATTCCATGATCACCACCGACGATCCTTCGTAAGAACGGGATGTCAGCGCGCTGATGCCGTTAATCGTATTGACCGCTTCCTCCACCTTGCGGGTGATATCGGACTCGATCGTTTCAGGTGACGCCCCCGGATAATCCGTCTGGATCACCACCACCGGAAAAGTAATGTCGGGAAACTGATCAACCCGCATGCGCTGATACGAAAACAGCCCGAGCACGACAAAGGCCATCATCATCATGGTCGCCAGTACCGGATTACCAATGCTGATGCGCGTGAACCACATGATCAGCCTTTCACCGCGGGAGCAGGCAATGGCACCAGCCGGACCGGTATGCCGGCACGCATGCTGCCCAGATTATTCCTGACGATGGTCATGCCCGGCGCCAGCCCGGCGCTGACTTCGGTGACGGCATTGCCCTGACTGTCGCCCGCCAGACCGGGGGTGATCCATTTCTGCTGTACCGCATTATTCTCGATTGCATAGACAAACGGCTTACCGGCTTCGTACTGCACGGCTGCCTGGGGAATCAGCAGCACGCCGGATTTTTTCTCAACGACCAGCTCGGCCTGTGCAAACATTCCGGCACGCAACTGCAAATCCGGGTTGGCGATCTGCACATACGCCATGATGGAACGCGAACCGGAAACAGTGGCCGGATTGATGCGTACTACTTTGCCTTCCACCGGACTGGCGATGCCTTCGATCCGCACCTGCACCTGCTGTCCCACACGCAGACGGCTGATTTCCATTGCGGGGACGGCGGCTTCCAGTTCCATCGTGCGCAAATCCACCACATCCAGCAGGCGGTTATCGGCAGAAATTTTTTCGCCCGGCTGCACACTGCGATTGCTGATCAGGCCGGCCATCGGCGCGCGCACCTGGGTATCGGCCAGCGCCTTCTGCGCGACAGCCAGCGCACCTTTCGCACTGTCCACATTCGCCACAGCGATCGCATACTGGTTCACGCCATTGTCGTAAGCGTTTTTGGAAATGAAATTCTTGGCCAGCAGCGCCTGATTATTGTCGCGCGCCTGTCTGGCAATATCGAGCTGCCCCTGCGCTGCCGCCAGTGCGCCCTGCGCCTGCGCCACACGCGCCTCATAGTCGGAAGGGTCCATGCGGATCACCACCTGTCCCGGCTGCACGCTTTCGCCCTCGCGCACCAGCACATCCCGCACGTCACCGGCGACCCGGGCTTTGATCTGCGCCTGATTGAAAGCACGCAATGCACCGCTCAGGCTCAGCAACCGGGATACATCGCCCTGCTGCACAACAGTCACGTCGGAGGGTAAAAATTCCAGTACCTGCACTGGCTGCGCCGCTGCTCTGGCAGCCGCCTGCACGGCTGACGCTGGAGCCGGATCAGCCGCATGTTTTCTGGATACAAACGCTGTCACAGCCAGTCCGGCCGCCGCGCTTGCCAGCACTGCGATCAGCCATTTTTTACGGGTAGTCAGCATAGACGGAATTTCCTGATATTATTTTTTTAACCGATGACACACCAGCCGCAGCCTGTCTCCCGGAGTCTCCCGGAGTCTCCTGTAACGGCCGGCAAATTCTTCAGGCACGCCGGATCAGCAATCCATGCAAGGCCATTTCAATGTAATGCTCCAGATACACATCCAGTTTCTCCGGTGCGACTTCGCAGACACCGGCAGAGTGCTTCCACATCATCATCATGATCATCGGCGCAATCAGCAGGCGGGCATCAATCTCCAGATCGACATCACGGATCTCGCCGCGCGCCATACCCCGCCTCAGCATGGTGGCGACCATGCGCTCACCGCGATTGACCACTTCATCCTGATAAAAACGCGCCAGTTCAGGAAAATTCCCCGCCTCGCCCATCATCAGCTTTGGCAGCCCGGACAATTTGGTATTACCGACGTTATCCCACCAGCGATGCATCACATTACGGAACAGCTCTTCCGTATGCCCTTCAAATGCATCAATCACGCCTTCTGCCTCGCCGATCATCGGTACGATACTTTCCCTGACCACGGCCTTGAACAAATCTTCCTTGCTGGAAAAATACAAATACAAAGTACCTTTGGAGACCCCCGCCGCGCGCGCCACATCATCCAGCCGCGTCGCGGCGAAACCGCGTTCAACGAACAGATCAAGGGCAGCAGCGAGCAGCTCCTGAGGACGCGCTTCTTTGCGGCGCTCCCATTTGGGTTTAAATGGACATGACATAAAACATTACTCAATCGGCTCAGGTATCATCCTGCCCGCCGGCACCGCGCATCAAGACGGTGCGATCCGGCAAAAAGCAGTGATACAAATAACTTACTCACGAGTCAGTAATGTAATCCTCTCCCCTGGCAGCGTCAAGCAAAGGCTGGATCGCATGATGCCGGATACCCTCTGCAGTTGCCATCTGTCTGCGACAAAGTGCAGGATTCCTGCCACGAATGCGCAAAAATCATGCGTGAATGGCAAGAAGCTCTCAACATCTGCATCAGACCCCGGCGGCTTCGGCTTGCGCATCCGCTACAATGCCGGGCGAAATCTCCGGACAGCGACACTGACACGGCGCCGGGAACAGAAACACAGTCAACCGATTCGTATCATCCCGATCTTTTGAAAGCATGAACAACACCATGGAATGCCGTCCCGGCTGCGGTGCCTGCTGCATCGCCCCGTCAATCACCAGCCCGATTCCGGGCATGCCGCACGGCAAACCTGCAGGCACCGCCTGTCCGCAGCTGATGAACGATATGCGCTGCGCAATTTTTCAACAGCCGGACAGACCCGGCTGCTGCTCCGGGTTACAGGCATCGCTGGAAATGTGCGGAGAAAGCCGCGAACAGGCAATGATCTGGCTGCAACGGCTGGAACTCGCAACGCGTCCGGAAACGCAGTGAAGCCGTGCCGGCGGAAGAACGCAGGAAGAGGTCGTGAGACACAGCAATACCAGTCAACGTTGGCTGGTATTGCTGTTAAGGCGGAAGTAACTGAGGTATTTGAGGTAACGGTTTACAGCTTGATGCGCATCGAATCGCCGTTTGCAAAAAACAGCGCGATACCATCCTCATGCGCTCTGGCACGGACAATCTGCTGATCCAGACTGCTGGCGGACAGGCGCTTGCCATCATGCCGGAAAATGCCAAACCACGATTTGGCAGCTGCACCGGAACCCGGAGCCGCATTGGCAGTCAGCAGCAGGCAGTCGTGTCCGCCGATCACGGCGCTGGCAGCCAGCATCGCGCCGCGTAAAAACATGGCGGGCAGATGGGCGGCAATGATCGCCTGTTCCTGATAATGCACCTGCAGCAGCAGGCTTTTCATGGCCCGGATCGGCACCACCTGAAAATAGTAAGCGCCCATGCTGACCGGCTGGTCTGCGCTGATGATGGCAGAGGCCAGAAAGTCCGGTGCGCCCTGAACGGCGGACAGCGCGGAAGGATTGGAGGTGATAACAGGTGGCATGCCGGTGCTCCCATAAGCAGAAATGCGGCCCTGAAGGGCAAACTGACCAGTGAACCGGGCCGGCTGCGCTCTTCAGATCAGCCGGCAACAACGATCTAATATGGGAAAGCATCTTTTAAATCGATATGCGCTGCAATTTATCAATAAAAGGTATTAAAAAACGATACCAGTTGTCTTAAAAACCGCAACTCTCACCCGCGGCTGCCACCACAGGCAGACATAACGGATTCACTACTCAACATACTCCCCTGGAGTATTTAAAAAGACCCTTTATTTTTAATGACGTCCGGCGTGTTTTAATGATTTATCGGGGGGAGTATCTGAAACAAAGGCAAAACATCCGCTGTCATTCCTGCAAATTTCCGTGCCTGCCCTTGCGGCACATGATAAGCTGCGAGCCGCTCCTGTTTTTTATCAATTTCTCTTTCCCGGCGACCCCGATTTACACTTACCGACCACTGACACATTATGGATTTACTGCTTGCAATCAAAGTCATCATCATGGGCATTGTCGAAGGGCTCACAGAGTTTCTTCCGATTTCCTCCACCGGTCACCTGATTCTGACCGGCAGCCTGCTGAACTTCACCGGTGAAACGCAGAAAGTTT
The DNA here is from genome assembly GCF_014284195.1 of Cognatundibacterium griseum. Taxonomy (GTDB): domain Bacteria; phylum Pseudomonadota; class Gammaproteobacteria; order Burkholderiales; family Burkholderiaceae_D; genus Undibacterium; species Undibacterium griseum. The sequence goes on along the minus strand of NZ_JACOGC010000001.1, from coordinate 851,884 downwards.
TTGAGATCGTGATTCAGGCCGGCGCTATTTTTGCCGTCTGCTGGGAATACCGCGCCAAAATCGCGGCGGTGTTGGGCGGACTGGCCAGCGATGCCAAAGCCCGCCGGTTTGCGCTGAATCTGATCATTGCTTTTTTACCGGCGGCGGTGCTCGGCGTTCTGTTTTCCAAAAAAATCAAAGCCGTGCTGTTCGCTCCGGTGCCGGTTGCCCTGGCATTCATCATCGGCGGGCTGATTATTCTCTGGGTGGAACGCCGCCAGCAAGGCAGCGACACCCATGACGATCGTCATGCCCGGATTCAGTCGGTGGATGACATGGGTGTGCTGGATGCCCTGAAAATCGGTCTGGCGCAAGCATTTGCGCTGGTTCCCGGCACCAGCCGTTCCGGCGCCACCATCATCGGCGGCATGCTGTTCGGCCTGTCCCGCAAGGCAGCGACGGAGTTTTCTTTTTTCCTCGCCATTCCGACCTTGCTGGGCGCCACGGTATATTCGCTGTACAAGGCGCGTGAGGATTTATCGATGGCGGATTTGCCGATGTTCAGCCTCGGCACTGTGTTTGCATTTATCTCAGCCTTTTTCTGCGTGCGCTGGTTACTGCGTTATATCAGCTCGCATAATTTCAATGTGTTTGCCTGGTACCGCATTGCTTTCGGCATCATGATTCTGCTGACCGCTTACACAGGCACGATCCAGTGGGTTGATTAATTAGTGCCAGCAGTTCCTCAGTCCTCGAATACAGCCAATACCGCCGGCCAGGCATTGCATCTGCTGCAGACGGTATTCGGCTATCCGGCATTCCGTTCACAACAGGCCCAGATCGTTGAGCACGTCGCGCATGGCGGCGACGCGCTGGTGCTGATGCCGACCGGTGGCGGCAAATCGCTCTGTTACCAGATTCCGGCACTGATCCGCAGTGGTGTCGGGATCGTGGTGTCGCCGCTGATTGCGCTGATGCAGGATCAGGTCGATGCGCTGGCCGAAGTCGGCGTGCGTGCCGCCTTCCTCAACTCGACCCAGAGTTTTGACGAGATTCTGGCGGTCGAAAAGAAAATGCGCGAAGGCGAACTCGACCTGGTGTATATCGCGCCGGAACGCCTGCTGACACAGCGTTGCCTGGAGCTGCTGGAAATTGTCGAGATCGCGCTGTTTGCCATTGACGAAGCCCATTGCGTCTCACAATGGGGTCATGATTTCCGCCCCGAATACATCCGCCTGTCGCTGCTGCATGAACGCTTCCCGCATGTGCCGCGTATTGCACTCACCGCCACGGCAGACCAGCAGACGCGGGATGAAATCATTCATCGGCTGCAGCTTGGCAATGCGCTGCAGTTTGTGTCTTCGTTTGACCGCCCGAATATCCGCTATCAGATCGTCGAAAAAGCGAATGGCCGCAAGCAGCTGCTCGATTTCATCCAGGCGCAGCACAATGGCGATGCCGGTATCGTGTATTGCCTGTCGCGTAAAAAAGTTGAGGAAACCGCAGATTTTCTGAATGAGCACGGCATCACCGCCCTGCCGTATCACGCCGGCATGGAACTGACGGACCGCAGCCGCAACCAGGCACGTTTTCTGCGCGAGGACGGTATCGTGATGTGCGCCACGATTGCTTTTGGCATGGGGATTGATAAACCGGATGTGCGCTTCGTTGCGCATCTGGACCTGCCAAAAAGCATCGAAGGTTATTATCAGGAAACCGGCCGCGCCGGCAGGGACGGCGCCACCGCCAATGCCTGGATGGCGTATGGCCTGCAGGACGTGGTGCAGCAGCGGCGCATGATTGATGAGTCCGATGCCAACGAAACCTACAAGCGGGTACAGGGCGTCAAACTGGACGCCATGCTGGCGTTGTGCGAAACCCTGCAATGCCGCCGTATGCACATTCTGGAATATTTCGGCCAGCCGTCCGCCCCCTGCGGCAACTGCGACACCTGCCTGCATCCGCCGACGTCATTTGACGGCAGCGTCGCGGCACAAAAGATTTTGTCCACGATTTACCGCGTCGATCAGCGTTTCGCAGCCGGGCATGTCATCGACATCCTGCGCGGCATCGACACCGAGCGCGTCCAGCAATGGCGCCATACGCAGCTGTCCACCTACGGCATCGGCGCTGAAAAAAGCGAGGCAGAATGGCGCGCCTTATTGCGCCAGCTGATTGCGCAAGGACTGGTGGCCGTCGATTACGACAATTACAGCTCCCTGATACTGACGGAACAATCCCGCGCGGTATTGCGCGGCGAACTGAAAGTACAGCTGCGGCAATACAAAAAAGCCGACAAAGCCGTGCGCCACAAGCGGCAGTCAGCCAAAGATTTTACCGAAACCGAACTCAGCAACAGCGAGCAAGTGCTGTTCGATAAACTGCGCTGGTGGCGGGTGGAAACCGCACGCACCCACAATGTCCCGGCTTATGTGATTTTTCCCGATGCCACCCTGCGCGAAATTGCACGCCAGTCGCCTGCCACACTGACGGCACTGCGCGGCATTTCGGGCGTCGGTGATAAAAAACTCGACAGCTATGGCGCACAGCTTCTAGATCTGATTCAATCGCAGATGAGCCCCTCTTCCGCCTGAGCTGCCATGTCCCGTTCCGAACGCCTGCTGCAACTGATGCAGATACTGCGCCGCTACCGCTACCCGGTCAGCGGTGCGGCACTTGCGCAGGAGCTGGGGATCAGCCTGCGCAGCGTGTATCGCGACATTGCCAGCCTGCAGGCGCAGGGAGCACGCATCGAGGGCGAGGCCGGGCTCGGTTATGTCTTGCAGCCGGGTTTCACGCTGCCGCCACTGATGTTTTCCAGCGAAGAAGCGGAAGCCATTGCGCTCGGCCTGCGCTGGGTGACCGGCCGCGCCGACCAGCGTCTGTCGGCATCGGCCAGAGACGCACTGGCAAAAATCACGGCGGTGCTGCCGCCCGAACTGCGTCACGAACTCGACCACACCGGTCTGCTGATCGGCCCCAGCGCCAGCTCTCCCGGCAATCCGGAATGGCTGCACGCGGTCAGGCTCGCCGTGCGTCAGGAACGCATACTGAGTATCCATTATGCCGATGAGCGCGGCAACACCAGCGAGCGCCGCATCTGGCCCTGCGCGCTGACTTTTTTCGATCATGCCCAGGTGATCGTGGCCTGGTGCGAACTGCGCCAGAGCTTCCGTCACTTTCGCACCGACCGTCTGCATGCGCTGAACGATACCGGCGAACGTTACCCGCAATCGCGCCAGAAACTGCTGAAACGCTGGAAAGAAGAACTGCTTGCTTCCGACAGCCGCAACACATCCACTGTCACTGCTGACAAAAACTGACACTGGCAACGCCGACAATATCGCTAACGGTTCGCATCCCGCGGACCGGCGATAAAAAAGGATCGGTCATGAACTCTCAAGCTTACTTCATTCAATACGTCAATCATCCTCTGGAAAGCGCTGCCTGGTATGAGCGTCTGCTCGGCAAAGCGCCAGTTGAGGCCAGCCCTGGTTTTGCGCTGTTTATTCTCGGCGGCGGCGCCAAGCTCGGCCTCTGGAAACGCCAGGATGTTTTACCGGTTGCCGGCACCCCTTGCGAATGCGCGCAGGCGGAACTGTGCCTGCCGGTTACCTCCGAAGCGGCACTGCATGAGGCTTACGGGAAATGGCAGCAATTGGGTATCCACATCCTGCAAACACCGACGGCACTCGATTTTGGTCTGAGCTGCACGGCAGAAGCACCGGACGGCCACAGACTGCGTTTGTTTTATCCAACGATGTAAACCCGCCATCGCGACAAACGCGGAAGGTAGACTGCGGTGCGCCGCAAAAGAACACTTCAGCAGCGCCCCGCGCCGGATTGACCTCACTCTGGCGGTCAGGTCAATCCGCCCGGGCCGCAGGCGACATGGCTCAAATTCAAAACACACCCGCCGGTATCCGGACCGGGGCATCCCCATTCCGGTTAGATTTTTAGCAGATTGCGCCTTATAATCCCTCATGATGGCCAACGGCGCAATTCACTCCTCTCCTTCAGATACTCTGCATGAAAATCACGACCAGTGCCCCCAGCGCGGTCAGCTCCCGTTCCGACAGCAAGGAGCAGCGCCGCTTACAAATGGCCGATATCGCGCGGCTGGCGGGGGTTTCGACCTCCACCGTGTCGCGCGCGCTCAGCGGCAGCCCACTGGTCAATGACGAAACAAAAACCCGCATCACAGAACTCGCACGCTCCCTGAATTACTCCATCAACATCGGCGCGCAAAATCTGCGGCTCAGGCAAAGCCGCACCGTTGCGGTGGTGATTCCCTATGAAGCAGAAACCCGCCAGCATCTGTCGGACCCGTTTTTTCTCAGCATGCTCGGCAGCGTGGCAGACGCGCTCACCGACCGCGGTTTCGACATGCTGTTGTCACGCGTCGATGCCGAGCGGCTCGACAGCATTGCACAGATTTACGATACAGGCCGCGCATCCGGCATCATCCTGATCGGGCAATGGCGTCACCACGATCAGCTCAATCAGCTGGCTGCGCGCCGTGTTCCGGTCGTGGTATGGGGAGCGCAACTGCCGCAGCAGCTCTACGTCACGGTTGGCAGCGACAATGTCAGCGGTGGATTTTTAGCGACGGAACATCTGATCCGCAGCGGCAAGCGTCATATCGCTTTTTTCGGAGACATTCAGTTGCCGGAAGTCGCACAGCGCTATGAAGGATATTGCAAGGCGCTGATCCAGTATGGGCGTCCCGTGGTGCCGCAGCTTCAGGTGCAAGCGTCGTTTGCAGAAAATGGCGGCAGGGAAGCCGTGACCGAACTCTGCCAGCGGCAGATTACGTTCGATGCCCTGTTTGCCTGCAGCGATCTGCTGGCCATGACTTCGATTAACTCACTGCGCGAAAGACACTTCCGGGTACCGCACGACATTGCCGTGGTCGGCTATGATGATATTGAGCTGGCCCGGTATTTTCACCCGCCGCTGAGCACGGTGCGGCAACCGATGGCACAGGCAGGACAAGCGCTGGTTGAAGCGCTGCTCGCCATCGTCGATCACGACAACAATACCCAGCCGCGCCTGCTGCCGACCGAACTGATCGTCCGCAAAAGCAGCACCTGAACACAATTTCCCTGCGGCGGACGGTGGCGCACTGTCCCTGTAATTACTCGCTGCAACCAAAAATACAATCGTTTGCAAATAATCACTCAAGAAAGCACATTCATTTCCATAATGAATAGTTTTTACAATTTTTTTCAATGCTGCACTGCGATAATTGATTCCAATTTATGGCCAGTGTTGTGCCCAAAATACAGTGGGTGAGGCGCTGTCTACATTTCGACAATAAACATCATTTAATCAATATAAATCAATGTGTTAAATGTTATTCCATGAGCCGAAACACCTTCTGCAAATCCTTTTAAAATAGCTGCAACGGCAACATTCATTTCTTTCTGACATTTTTTCCGCACCACAAAAAATGATTTTTGCACCGATGCATTGCAATCGATTGTAATAAAAAATAATTTGCACCATAATTCATCACACCTGCAACGCAAAAGATCTTCATCAGTGCTTACCGCACCCGCCCGCAGCAACGGCGAACACTGATGGAGGTCTTTTGCTCCCGAGTGCCGGTCGCTGCATCACCAGTTTCTGGCAGCTTGGTTTTGAGGATTTCCCCCTGCATGACAACGCTGACTGTCATGCGTATGAAAAACAACGGAGACAACAATGACATCTACCAACATCAAATTAACCCGCATGGCAAGCGTGGTATCCCTGGCGTTGCTGCAAATGGGTATCGCCACAGCACAGGAAGCAAGCAATCAGGAAAAGGAAAAAAATTCCCTGAACCTGAATTCGGTGATCGTGACCGGCACACCGATTGGCACATCCAAAATGAAGGCCAGCGTATCCATCAGCTCGCTTGATGCGGATCAGATCGCACAGTCAGCACCGACCAACGCGGCGGAAATTCTGCGCGCAGTTCCCGGCGTGCGGGCCGAGTCTTCCGGTGGTGAAGGCAATGCCAACCTGACCGTGCGCGGCGTGCCGATTTCTGCCGGTGGTGCACGTTATGTGCAGTTCCAGGAAGACGGTCTGCCGATCATGCTGTTCGGCGACGTCGCCTTTGCCACACCGGACATGTATCTGCGCGCTGATGGCGGCCTGAGCCATCTGGAAGTGGTGCGCGGTGGCACGGCATCGACCATGGCGACCAATTCCCCGGGCGGCATCATTAACTTCATCAGCAAATCCGGCAAAGAAACCGGTGGCAGCATCGGCATTACCAGAGGGCTGGATTTCGATCAGACCCGCTACGATTTTGACTACGGCGCAGCACTGTCGCCCAAGACCCGGGTGTTCGTTGCCGGCTTTTATCGCAACGGCGACAGCTCGCGCCCGGCAGGTGTGACTGCTGAAGATGGCGGCCAGATTCGCGCCAATATCACCCAGGAACTCGACAACGGCTATATCCGCCTGAGCGTCAAGCATCTGGACGACAAGACCCCGATGAATATGCCGGTACCGGTTAAAACCGTGAATGGCACGATTTCCGAATTACCGGGCATCGATCCGCGCACTGCCAGTTTTTATTCCCCTTACTGGACCCGCGATATCGTTCTGGACAAAAATAACAGCAAGCTCGCCACCAACGTGAACGATGGCCTGCATGTGCTGAACAATGCCTTCGGCGCAGAGGCCTCCCTGAATCTGGGTGGCGGCTGGACACTGGATGAAAAATTCCGCAAGTCGAGCAATTCCGGCCGCTTCATTTCCCTGTTCCCGGCAGATAACAGCAACACACCGGCAGGCATGACTTACGCCACCGGCCCGAATGCCGGTAAAGCCTACAACGGCCCGGCATTCACCGCCACGGTGTTTAACACCTCCATCGATGATCTGGGCAGCACGGTCAACGATGCGAAACTGTCCAAGATTTTTGATCTCTCCGGTGGCAAACTGGCGACAACGGTCGGTTATTTTTCATCGCTGCAAAATGTCGGCCTGACCTGGAATTTCAATCAGTACCTGTTGCAGGCGACCGGCGACAAACCGGCGCTGCTGAATGCGTCAACCACAGTACCCGGCTCTCCCGGTCTGCTGGCGCAGGGAACCGATGTCTGGGGTGGCTGCTGCAACCGCAGTATTGATGCGCAATACAAAACCAATGCCCTGTACACCAACCTGGGCTGGGAAAGCGGCAACTGGAACCTCGACGCCAGCCTGCGCTATGACAAGCAAAAAGCCAGCGGCACTTACAATCAGGCAGTCAATCAGGCGTATCGTCCGGCTAACCTGAAATACATCGATTACAGCGTCAATCACACCTCTTACTCCGTCGGCGCCAATTATCGTCTGAGCCGTGACCTGGCATTGTTTGCGCGCGTCAGCGAAGGGATTGCGTTCAATGCCGACCGCATCATGTTCGGCAATCCGCTGGATGGCTCGGTACCGATCAGCACCAACATCGTCAAGCAGATCGAAGGTGGTGTGAAATGGAAAGTGCAGGATTTCAGCAGTTTTGTGACCCTGTTCCAGGCGAAAACCGATGAGTCGAATTTCGAAGCCACGACACAGAAATTCACCTCCAACTCCTATGATGCCAAAGGCGTTGAAGTCGAAGCCAGCTACAGAATCGGCGCATTCCGCATGACCGGCGGTATGACTTATACCAATGCCAGCATCGTTGGCGCGGCAGATGCCAGCATCATCGGCAAAACACCGCGTCGCCAGGCAAAACTCGTGTATCAGCTGGCACCGACTTACACCATGGGCGATGCAGTCATCGGCGCCAGCCTGATCGGCACCACCAAGTCTTATGGTGATGACGCCAATACGATCACACTGGGCGGATTCAATGTGCTGAATGCGTTTGTCAACTATCAGTTCACTGATCGTCTGCAAGGTTCGCTGAGCGTGAACAATCTGTTCAACACCATTGGCTACACTGAAGTCGAAGGCGATGGTCATGCAGCGCGCTCCATCAATGGCCGCACAGTCCGCGCCACATTGAAATACGCGTTCTGACCATCACGAGTCCGGCCCGTGCGGATGTTTTTCCACGGACCGGACCGGTGAATAAGCATCATGTCCTTACCGGTTGTCCTCTGTAGCACCCTGTTCCTCTCGCCCCCCTCTGCGGGAGGAACATTTTTACAAGCACTGCCCGTCTGATTTCTCTTTCTTACCGATTTTTTTACCGACTTGCTTACGCCTGATTTCACCATGCCTTTCCAGAACCTCAGAGACCGCTGCCTTCACACCCTGCTCACGCATATTCCAGAGGAAATGCGCAGCGGAGTTCAGATCCGCTATGAGAAACAGGCAAGCGTTTTACTGAATGGATTGCAACGACTCTACCGTCATATTTTTGCCGATGAAGCAGCGTTCACACACTGGCTGGAGCAGCTGATGCAATCTCTGGCTGCAGCAATCTGTGCACGACCTGCTGCCCTGCGTCAGCTGGATGAAGCGCGCAGCCGGCATCCGGACTGGTTTACCAGCCAGAATATGCTCGGCTATTGCGCCTACGCCGACCGGTTTGCCGGCGATCTGCAGGGCGTGATTTCCCGCATACCGCATCTGCGCGAACTGGGCGTTACTTATCTGCATCTGCTGCCGTTTCTGAAGGCGAGAGCAGGAGAAAACGACGGCGGTTTCGCCGTCGCCGATTTTGACGAGATTGCCCCCCATCTGGGCAGCATGCAGGACCTGCAGGAACTGACCAGTCATCTGCGCGCCGCAGGAATCAGCCTGTGTTCCGACTTTATTCTGAACCATGTCGCCGATGATCATGCCTGGGCGCGTGCCGCCAGAGAAGGCGATGCGCATTACAAAAATTATTTTTACCATTACCCTGACCGCCGGCAGCCTGATCTGTTTGAACAGACGCTGGGACAGGTATTTCCGCAGGTTGCACCGGGTAATTTCAGTTTCGTTCCCGATCTGCAGGAATGGGTATGGACCACTTTCTACCCTTACCAGTGGGATCTGAATTACACCAATCCTGCCGTATTTGCCGACATGGCCAGCGCCCTGCTGCAGCTGGCCAATCGCGGTGTGGAAGTATTCCGGCTCGATTCCACGGCATTCTTATGGAAACGCCCCGGCACCAATTGCATGAATCAGCCGGAAGCGCATCTGATCCTGCAGATCCTGCGCAGCATCTCGGATATCGCGGCTCCCGGCATTCTTTTGAAAGCTGAAGCAATCGTCCCCACTGCCGAACTGCCGGCGTATCTGGGCAGCGAGTTTCCGGCAAAGCGGGAATGCCATCTGGCTTATCACAGCAGCCTGATGGCCGCCGGCTGGCTGTCGATGGTGGAGCAGGATACGGCGTTGCTGCAGGAAGTCATACGCGGCACGCCGGTTTTGCCACCGAACACCAGCTGGCTGACTTATGTGCGCTGCCACGACGACATAGGCTGGAATGTACTGCGCCCTGAAGCCAGCCTGGGGAAGCAGGACGTGCAGCAAAGACTGTCGGCAGTCAGCCGTTTTCTCGCCGGAGAAGGAGACAGCTATGCACGCGGCGCCAGCTTTCAGGCCAGCGACCCGGACGCAGTACATGGCACGGTCGGCATGGCTTCCGCATTGACAGGCTTTGCCAGCGCTGCCAGCGCAACCGATATGCAGATGGCAGCACGTCGCCTGCTGCTGCTGTATGGATTGACATTCTGCTTTGGCGGTATGCCGCTGATCTATATGGGCGATGAGTTTGCGCAGGGTAATGATACCGCTTATCAGCAGGTTGCCGCCCATGCGCTGGACAGCCGCTGGCTACACCGTCCGCTCTGGCAGGATACCGCCATCAGCACCACACAGGTCAGCAACCAGGCCGCACAGATTTACAACAGCATGCTTCACCTGCTGCAGCTGCGTCGCCATTTCCCGCAACTGGCAGCAGATCAGCCGCGCCAGCTGCTGCACTGCGAAGAATCGTCGGTACTGGCGATGCTGCGCGGCAGTGCCGGTGCGCCTTTGCTATTTATTGCCAATTTTTCAGACCAGGCAGTCACGCTGAATTTGCCTGAGCTGCTGCGTTCCGGCCAGAGCCCGGCACCGGAACTGGCGCAGCAATGCTGGCACAATGAATTCAATCAACTGCCGGCAGATGCTAATCTCAATATCCAGCCATGGTCTCAATACTGGCTGACCCCTGTCCCCGCTGCTGCGGCCTGATACAAACGGAGTAATGCTGTGACTGCCACACGACAAGCTGTTGTTATTTTTGGTGAAGCCCTGATTGATGAATTTCCGCATCAGCGGGTGGTGGGCGGTGCACCGTTTAACGTGGCGCGCACCCTGGCTTATTTTCAATGTGCTCCGCTCATGATCTCGCGCATCGGCAACGATGAGAATGCCGCACTGATCAGAAATGAAATACAACGCTATGCGCTGATCAGCGAAGGCATACAAACCGACATGACGCACCCTACCGGTCGGGTGGTGGTGACGCAGGATGATTCCGGCGACAAAACCCATCACCGGTTCGATATTCTGCGCGATCAGGCTTACGACCATATCGATGCGGAAGCGGCATTCCATGTGCGGGAATACGTGTATCCGGATCACCACCGGGGTGTGCTGTATTTCGGCACGCTGGCACAGCGCCAGCCTTCCTCCAGTGCGGCATTGCAAAGGCTGCTGACAACCACCGATGCGCTGAAATATCTGGACCTGAATTTGCGCACCGGCCAATATACACCGGCAGTCATTGAGGAATCGCTTTACCGTGCCGATATCCTTAAAATCAATGAGGAAGAACTGGAAATGCTCGCCCGTCTGTATCTGGCCGGCCAGATATCAGCACCGGCTGACGATGCCACAGCGAAAAAATTTGTTCCTTTACTGAAGCTGCTGATCACGATGTTCGATTTGCAGGCCATCATCGTCACACGCGGCGCCCGCGGCTATGTGTACCTCGACCGTGACGAGCAGTTATTAAGCAATGGTGAACATCAGATCGATGTCGATGTGGTTGATACGGTCGGTGGTGGCGATGCTTTTTCCGCTATTTTCCTGCTAGGTATTTATCGTGGCTGGGAAACAGCACTCAGCCTGCAACGCGCGCATCAGTTTGCCGCAGCCATTTGCGGTATCCGCGGCGCTGTTCCGCAACACCTGGATTTTTACCGGAGCTGGCAGCAGCAATGGAAATCGGCCTGATCTGAATAGGGGTATGCCATGAATCACACACCATCGTCTTTGCGCGCTGCACTGAACAAGCCCCTGCTATCGTTCTGGCAGATCGTGAATATGAATGTCGGCTTTTTCGGCATACAGTTCAGTTTCGGTCTGCAACAAAGCAGCATGAGTCCGATTTACAAATATCTGGGTGCGGATGAAGCCAGCCTGCCCTATCTGTGGCTGGCCGGACCGATGACAGGTCTGATCGTACAACCGATTATTGGCGCCATGAGTGACCGCACCGTCAGCCGCTGGGGGCGGCGTACTCCTTACTTTTTGATCGGTGCGCTGCTGTGCAGCCTGGGGTTGCTGTTCATGCCGTTCAGCCAGACCTTATGGATGGCTGCGGGCCTGTTATGGATACTCGACGCCGCCAACAACGTCACGATGGAACCCTACCGCGCTTTCGTCAGCGACAAGCTCGACAGCCGCCAGCACTCTCTGGGTTTCCTGACGCAAAGCGCGTTCACCGGACTGGGGCAGACGCTGGCATATCTGACGCCATCGCTGCTGGTGCTGCTTGGCATGAACAAAGATGCAGTCAATTCCCATCACATTCCGCACATCGTGATTGCCGCATTTCTGATCGGCGCCATTTTTTCGGCAGTCTCGATCTTATGGACCCTGAAAACCACCAAAGAAATTCCACTGACCGCAGAACAACTCACTACCATCCGAAACAAACCCGCCGGTTGGCAGGCAACGCTGGATGAGATTGTCGTCGCAGTCAGGGAAATGCCGCTGACCATGAAACAGCTCGCGGTCGTGAAACTGTTTCAGTGGTACGGCATGTTCTGCTACTGGCAGTACATCATGCTCTCGCTTGGCCGCACCATTTTTTCCACCAATGATCCGGCTTCTCCGGGTTTTCGGGAAGCCGGTCTGCTGAACGGACAACTGGGTGCGTTCTATAACCTGATCGCATTTATCGCAGCCTTTGCGCTGGTTCCGCTGACACGTCGCATCGGTCCCAAAATCACACATGCGCTGTGCCTGACCTGCGCGGGAATCGCCATGCTCAGCATTCCTTCGATACACACACCGGGCCTGCTGTTTATTCCGATGATCGGCATCGGCCTGGCGTGGGCCAGCATCATGGGCAATCCGTATGTGATGCTGGCTGGCTGCATCCCGGCTGAACGCACAGGCGTGTACATGGGAATCTTCAACATGTTCATCGTGATTCCGATGATTATTCAAATTTTTACCTTGCCGCTGTATTACAACCGCCTGCTGGCAGGCAATCCGGAAAATGTCGTGCGGCTGGCAGGTGGTTTGCTGATTTGCGCGGCGCTGGCAGTCACACTGGTCAGATCAGCGGCCTCCGCCCGCGCTCAGGAACTGGCAGCAACAACCTGACCGGCAGCATCAGTTCTCCCCGCGGCCTGCTGTGCATCGTTATGCAGCAGGCCGTTTTTTATGGCGCATGAAGCCCTCATCGTCCGGTATAGTATCCGCTGTGCTGACCCGCTGATTTTTTCATGACCACCATGACTGATGCCGACATTTCCGCTGCCGCCGCGCTATTGATTCATTTACGGAAAACCGGCGAAACAATCACCGCCTTACCACCACATTACCGTCCACAGGATCTGGAAACCGCGTTTGCGATTCAGCAATGCGTTGTACAGCAGATGCCGATGACGACCGGCGGCTGGAAATGCGGCATGCCAGGCGAGGGAAAATGGGTCGCAGCGCCGATCAGCAGCGACAGCATTGTCCGTCATACGCATCGCTGTCCGGTCCGGAGCCGCGACGGAACGGTATCGGTCGAACCTGAAATAGCGTTTATGCTTGCGCGGGATTTACCGCCGCGCAGTACGCCGTATACACCCGCCGAGGTTGACGCAGCAATCGCAGGCACCCATCTGGCGCTGGAACTGATCGGCAGCCGCTACAGCCATCCGCAGCAAATGCGCTTTCCCGATCATCTGGCTGACAGCCTGCTGAATCAGGGGTTGTTACTGGGTCCGGCCATCGCTGCTGACAGCGCCGCACTGCCAGAACCATTCACGATTGAAATACATATCGAAGGTCAGTCACCGCTGATATTGCCAGGGCAGCATCCTGACCGTAATCCGCGCCTGCCGCTGTACTGGCTGGCAGAATTTTTACGCCAGAAAAACATCGGACTCAGCGCCGGACAAATCATCATTACCGGTTCGTATGCAGGCAGCCCGGCGGTTCCGCTGAACCTGCCTGTTGAGATCCGATTTGGTGCGCTGGGCACGGTTTTCGCCCTGTTTGAGAACCGCTCAAGCGCCTGCGCAGCCGATTCAGCATCTTGATTTTCCCGGCCTGATTTCAAAAAAAACGGCAGTCTGCATGACCGCCGTTTTGCGGAGAGCGCCAGCGGCGTTCTCCATTCCTGGCATCCTTGCCGCAACTTACCGTTTCCGGAATACCAGATCCCAGACTCCGTGCCCAAGCCGCAAACCGCGGTTTTCAAATTTAGTCACCGGACGATAGGCTGGACGCGGTGCATAGGCTTCAGCCGTATTTTCCAGCGCCGGCTCGGCACTCAGCACTTCCAGCATCTGCACCGCATAATCTTCCCAGTCCGTCGCGCAATGCAGATAACCGCCCGGCGCTAGCCGGGACGCCAGCAAGGCCACCAGCGGCCCCTGAATCAAACGCCGCTTGTTGTGCCGCGCCTTATGCCAGGGATCAGGAAAAAATACATGAATTCCATGCAGCGAAGCCGGAGCAATCATGTGCGTCAACACTTCGTAGGCATCATGCTGGATGATGCGCTGATTGCTGAGTCCCATTTCTTCGGTCAGCTTGAGCAGGCTGCCGACGCCCGGTGTGTGCACCTCCACACCGATAAAATTTTTCTCCGGCATACCTGCCGAGATTTTCGCACTGGTTTCACCCATGCCAAAACCGATTTCAAATACCACGGGCGCATGACGGCCAAACACCGCGTCAACATCGAGTATGGCTTTCTGATACGGAATGCAGAATTTTGGCCCCAGCGTCTCTATCGCCCTCGCCTGCGCCTCGGACACTCGTCCGGTACGGGTCACAAAACTACGGATACGGCGCTCGGCAGGATCATAAAACATTGGTTTGACACTATCGGTCAATTTGGAATCAGAATCAGACATACGGGAATTCAGGGAAGGAGGATCATCTGGAGCGGGTGAAGGGAATCGAACCCTCGTATGCAGCTTGGGAAGCTGCCGTTCTACCATTGAACTACACCCGCATCGTACATCGTTGATTATAAATAATTTTTTTAATACCAAAACTACACTAGTGGGTCAGTTCAGTGGGGCAATTATACTTCAGTTTCCCCCTATTACAATGCATGCTCACAGCGACAGCAGGCATATTCTAGTGGGTCAGTTTCTTTATGACATATGGCAGATTTTTGGAAAGACGCCAATACGGGGTGTACTATCTGAGACATACTATGCAGGTGGGAGATAAACAAGTCGTCAGACGCTTTAGTCTGAAGACAAAAGATACAGCCCTTGCTCGTCGGCGCGCTTAAGCACGTCAGCGTATTCTTTTTGGTCCAGGCGCACCTTCACGAACTTATTGCGGGCGCTCATGCCTGTTCCCCTTGTGCTGCTTGGCCGTGGCCTGTTTGTGGACCGCTGCACTTGCGGGGCGTGGACCGCGCGAGGCCAGTATTGGCGGGGCTTTGCGCACGATAGTGCGCGCAATCGAAGATTGCAGGGGTGTGTAAGTTTTCTTGCTTGCCTAAATAGGCTGTGGTGGTGATTCGCATCGGATACTCCGTCTCGCAGTTAAGTTAAGCCGAGCTGTTCACCGGGTCGCAGGAGCGCGGGCCACGGGGGGACAGTTCAGAGACCTCACGGAAGGTCTACAAGCATATAGCACCCGTTTTTAAACATGGCCGCAAAGCTAATGCCGGCGCGGCTTTACGGGGATTTTGAAGGGATTTTACGAGAACGCTTGGCGGGCTGTTTTTAGCCGCAGCGACGTCAGCTTCTAATGTATAGAGACGTAAAAAAGCCGGCAAAGGATATCTCCCTTACCGGCTCAATTTACTGGTCAGTATCGTTCTTTTTTTCGACTCAATGAGCAAAACCCAAAAAAGCAGGCTGCATAGGCGTCGCCTGTTAGAAGACTCAAAACAGAGGAGAATTTAATCTTTACAGAACCATGCCAATATAGCAGCACAAACAAAAACTAAAAGGTCAAGCCAAAGTGGAGCAGAGTAAATCACCATTTTGTATGTAAAACATATCAATATCAAAATTAGGATGATAACTTTACGCAATAAATTTAAATTTTTTTTCAAAAAATTTACCTTTCTTTATCCAGCAAAAGATGCACTATCATTAAAAACACGAAGGAACTAAGGACAGGTCTTTGGAGGGCAAGAATTTTTTGCTATCGAGCGAGCGCCTGCTTTCGTAATTTGTCCAAACGCTATGGAAATATAAACGGGGGTTATCCGATGTTCGAATAATCGTTTCCACGTTTCCTTCATATCCTGTTACTTTACCTTTACCATATCCATCTGCCGCCATTAAGATTGCGGCATCAGTAATATCAGGTTCTTGTGGTGGATCGTAGGCTGGGTCCCGCATAATATTAACAATCAAATTTACTAAATTTGTGTTTATACCGGCGGGGTTCATGCTTGTTTCCTTTACGGAAACATCTGAAGCTTTTCGTCGCTTTACATACTCATGTAAGCTTCCCCACAATCTACCGAACAAAGGATTCGGTGGATAAACTTTCGCGGAAATTTCTGTAAATGTATCGATTGATTTTAGTTTTGCAACAAAAGCTTTGTAATCAGTAATAGGTTCCACTTCACAACCAACAAAAAATTGGTCGTAAGCATTTTCAATAATGGTTTGAAATCTTCTGGCAAAAATATCCTCCTGTATGCCATTCCAGACATGCAAAAATGCTACTCCAGAATATTGTGGCAAATAAACGAATGGCGAACTAGCCTCAAGAAGATTCGACGCATCTCTATTTTTTTGTGACTTAGATGCCTCATCAACTATCTTGACCTGACCATTTTTGGCATATTTTGATAGCTTACCGAAGACGAATGGAATGTCGTCACCTCGTCCGTCAATTACGTCAGTGAAAGTCCAATCAAATTTTCCAATTTCGACGATTGGAGAATCTAAAATTGCCTTTAACAATTTATCCTGATCAAGTAGTCCAAATTTAACAACTCGACCGAGATAATAGCGTCCCTTACGCATTGCCCACCCCTTTCACTTTTTAATTAAACATCAATTCATATTTTATGAATAATTCAGAGATTTACAGACGCTACCTCACTTTGGCATAAGTGCATTGCTTAAAGTCAATAAGTAACAAAAATAGTAACATCAAGAATGCGTATTTATGAATTGAAATTAATGGCTTTTGTAATTAGCAATAGCATTTGACCGGATTGAGTATGTGAGCGCAAAAGTCTGCTACGTTGAAGAGACGGAATTCTTCAATCTCAGCAATAAAATCCATAGCAACACCCAACAACAAACTTCAAATTCACTGTCAATGGTATCTCTGTTTTTACCTCAATCCATAATCTGCACCACCTTTTCCCCGTCTCGCTAAAAACGCCAAGATTTGCACGTCTGCGAATCAAAACAAGCATTCCCCTTCGGGATTTTCTGCAATCGGTTCTCACTTCGTTGCGACTGCGATTTTGACAAATTGCTTGCATTGCTCCTTGTTCGTCCGTGCCCCTCGCTGGCAGGCGAAACGACTCAAAAATGATGCAGATAAATGCGTCGTGAAGTCTGCAAAAACAGAGCAAGTCTTCAATTCAAATTCAGGCCCAACCAGCCTAAAAACGATACGAAAGCGAGAACACCATGAGCACCTACTTCGCACAGCCATATAACCTGGATGCAGTCGGTTTTTACTTTGATAGCCTGGATTCATACACTCTGCAATCAGAAAACCTTACAGACGGGTTTGGCAATCCCGTGGAAGAGTTTGAAATCCAGTTTATAGACGGTGACGAAGGCGAGTTATTTTCAGCTTGTGGGATTAATCAGGGCAATTTGCATACATGGTTTGAAACAATTATTGACTTGAGCGATCAAGAAAAAACAGCCTTGTTTTATCTGTGCAGTATTTTGGGCTACAGCCTAGAAAATGCTATGGATAAGCTGGACGACGTGAATTTGTCCGAGGGTAATTTGAGGGATGTAGCTGAGACTCTGTTTGACGAATTCTATTTAAACAACGTGCCAGAATCAGTCCGCGCTTACATTGATTACGAAAAATATGCTCGTGACTGTGAGCTTGGCGGCGACTTATGCGAATTTGATTTCAACGGCATGACCTGGACATGTACGAATGCGTCTGGAATATAAATAACGCATGGGCGAGGAGGAAAACAAGCTTGCCTTGCCCACCTTGCATTCAAAATCTGCTGGGGAACAACACGATTTCAAATCACTACGTAAGCTATAATAGTGGGTCAGTTTAAAGGGGCAGTCGCAAACTGTAGTTTCTACGTAAAAAAATAAATTTCCCTTTAAAATCAATGCATTACATGCGGAAAATTAAATTCATAAGTTCTACCATTGAACTACACCCGCAGAAGCGCTATTTTACAATGGTTTCAGTCATTTTTGGATGGCATTACCAATCAGGCAACCATACGGATTCTCAGGCCGTAGGGTCTGTTTCCGTACTGTCAAAACTGGCCGCTGACGTTGTTCGGGTCAGGCATGTACTCTCCTGGCGCATTACAATCCTGTTTTCTCATTCCATTTAGAATCACCATGATGAATCCTGAGCACTTACAGATACTGACCGCTACGCCGTCTGTGGAAATCTATCGTCACTTGCGTGCGGCTGCCGGCCTGAGCCCGAAAACACCAGAAGCTGCCGAGCGGGGTTTGCGCGGCACGTTGTTCGCGGTGCAGATTTGCCTGCATAACGCCGTCATTGGCATGGGGCGCGTGATCGGGGATGGCGGGTGTTTTTACCAGGTGGTGGATATTGCGGTGTTGCCCGCACACCAGGGGCAGGGAATCGGCAAGATGATCATGCGTGAAATCATCCAGTATCTGCACGCCGAAGCACCGGTCAGCGCCTATGTGAGCCTGATCGCAGACGGCAAAGCGCAGGATTTGTATGCGCAGTTCGGCTTTCAGCTGACGGCACCCAGATCGGTCGGCATGGCGATCAAGATTCAGCCTTGACGGCGGGACGCATCCATACGGGAAGGCAAGCCGGTTACAATCGGCGCATTATTTTCTGATCTGAACTGGATTTTTATCATGGCAAGACTGCAGCTGCATTTTCCCGAAGACCAGTATTATTACTCCACCCAGCTCACGGTTCGGGTGACGGACATCAATGGCGCCAATCATCTTGGCAATGACTCCATGATTTCGATGATTTCCGAGGCACGCGCCCGCTTTCTCTATGAATTTGGTATCCGTGAAACTGCCAATAACGGCATCGGTATCATTGTGACGGATCTGGCCACGACCTATAAAGCAGAAGCCCACGCGCGCGATCAGCTGTTGTTCGAAGTCGGGGTCATGGATTTCAATCAGTATGGCGGCGACATTACTTTCCGCATTACGCGCCCTGCCGATCAGGCCCTGATTGCCATGGCAAAATCCGGCTTTGTATTTTTTAATTACAAGACCAAAAAAGTAATGGCCATGCCGGATGACTTCAGAGCCAAATTCAGCCGCGTCAACTGGCTGGCTTAACAGGCTTGCTGAACTCGCTGACCTTACTGATTGGATGAACCGCTAATGTCATGGGCTGGCGGAAAAATAACATGCCATCTCCGGTTGACTCTGTCACACTGAAATCCTCCTGATATCGAAAGAAGACTATGTTCCTGGCCGCACAACTGATCGTCGCACTCATCGCTTTGTTGCATGTCTATATTCTGGTGCTGGAAATGTTTTTGTGGGACAAGCCGGCAGGCCTGAAAGCATTTCGCCAGACTCCGGAATCGGCAGCCGCCACCAAGGTGCTGGCGGCCAATCAGGGGCTGTACAACGGCTTTCTGGCAGCCGGTTTGTTCTGGGGACTCAGCCTCGGAGCTGCAGGTCAGCCGGTGCAGGTTTTTTTCCTGTCATGCGTACTGGTCGCGGGTCTGTATGGTGCAGCGACCGCCAGCCGCAAGATTCTGTATATTCAGGCGCTGCCTGCGCTGCTGGGACTGGGTTTGCAGTACCTTTCGTGATCTGTCTGCACCCGGCCGGCAAGCGCAGACATGGCGGTAATTCCAGCCATGTCTGCCGGCGAGATAGCGACCGTTACAGATACAGCATGCGCTGCCGCTCTTCCTCGGACGGTTCGATATCGCGGGCTTCATAAAAGGCAAAAATCGCATCCACAATGTGTGCAGGCTCGTCAATCAGCTGCACCAGATTCAGGTCAGACGGCGAGATCATGCCGTTTCCTGCCATCTGCACCCGTATCCATTCCAGCAATCCGCTCCAGAATGTCGTCCCCACCAGAATCACCGGAATATGCCGGGTTTTTCCGGTCTGGATCAGCGTCAGAACCTCGCTGACCTCATCCATCGTACCAAAGCCACCGGGAAAGACGACGTAGGCATCCGCATATTTGACAAAGGCGACTTTACGCGCAAAAAAATGGCGGAACATCAGCGTGATGTTTTGCCAGGGATTGCTGCGCTGTTCGTGCGGCAATTCAATATTGAGCCCTACCGACGGTGAGGCGCCGTCAAACGCGCCCTTGTTCGCGGCTTCCATGATGCCGGGGCCACCACCTGAAATGACCGCAAAGCCGGCATCCGACAGGCGGCGCGCCACGTCCACGCATTGTTGATAATAAGTATCTTCGGGTTTGGTTCTGGCTGAGCCAAAAATCGTCACGGCGGGCCGGATCGAGGAAAGCCGCTCGGTGGACTCGATAAACTCTGCCATAATCGTGAACATATGCCATGATTCGCGGGCTTTCAGCGCAGTCGCCCTGTCCTGGTCGATAATCTGGCGCAACCTTGTCACATTTTTTCTGTTTCCGTTCATATGCAAAATACCCTGTTGTTAGTCGATGGCTCCAGCTATCTGTACCGTGCCTTTCATGCCATGCCCGATCTGCGAAATCCGCAAGGCGAACCGACCGGTGCCATCTACGGCATGATCAATATGTTACGCCGTTTGCGTCATGATTATCCGGCAGCATACATGGCCTGTGTATTCGACGCAAAAGGCAAGACTTTCCGCGACGACCTGTATCCCGAATACAAAGCGCAGCGCGCAGCCATGCCGGACGATCTGCGTTTGCAGATTGAACCGATACACGAAGCAGTCAGGGCAATGGGCTGGCCGATCCTGATGGTGGAAGGCGTGGAAGCCGACGACGTGATCGGCACGCTTGCGGTGGAAGCGACAGCGCGCGGGCTCGATACCGTGATTTCAACCGGCGACAAAGATCTGGCGCAGCTGGTCAATCCCCGCGTGACGCTGATCAATACCATGAGCAATGAAAAACTCGATGAAGCCGGCGTGCTGGAAAAATTCGGCGTGCCGCCAAACCGCATCATCGATTACCTGACCCTGATCGGCGATACCGTCGACAATGTGCCCGGCGTGACCAAATGCGGTCCCAAGACTGCCGTGAAATGGCTGTCCGAATACGATACGCTGGACGGTGTCATGGCCAATGCTGCGCAGATCAAAGGCGTGGTCGGCGACAATCTGCGCGCCGCGCTGGACTGGCTGCCGCAAGGCCGGGTGCTGATCACCGTCAAGACAGATTGCGATTTATCGGCACACCATATTTCGATTGAAGATTCCCTGATCGCGAAAGAAGAAAGCAAGGAAGACCTGCTCACCTTCTTCCAGCGTTACGGCTTTAAAACCTGGCTGCGTGAACTCTCCGGCGATGCCACTGCCGGCGCCACGCCATTGAAGTCCGCTGCCAGACCTGCCGGAAATACACCGGCACAGGCAGGACTGTTTCAGGAGGATGCCTCCGCTTCTGCCGCTCTCCGTGAGTACGAAACCATCCTGACCGAGGCAGCGCTCGACAACTGGTTGTCGCGCATCCAGGCAGCGACGCTGACCGCCGTAGATACCGAAACCACCTCGCTGGAACCGATGACAGCGCAACTGGTCGGCATTTCATTATGCTGTGAGAGCGGGCAGGCCTGTTATATCCCGGTCGCCCATGAATATCCGGCGGCACCGGCACAGCTGTCGCGGGCACTGGTGCTGGAACGGCTCAAACCGTGGCTGGAAGATGCCGGCAAGCCCAAAGTCGGCCAGAACCTGAAATACGATGCGCATATTTTTGCCAATCATGGCGTCACATTGCGCGGCATCGTGCATGACACACTGCTGGAATCGTACGTATTTGAATCGCATAAATCCCATGATATGGACAGTCTAGCGCTGCGCCATCTCGGCAAAAAAACCATCAGCTTTGAAGAAGTCTGCGGCAAGGGTGCCGCGCAGATCGGTTTCGGGCAGGTGGAACTCGACAAGGCGACCGACTATGCGGCGGAAGACGCTGACATCACATTGCAGTTACATCTGGCCATGTGGCCGGAAATTGAACCTGATCCGAAATTGCTGCGCGTGTATCACGATATCGAGCTGCCGACTTCCGTCGTGCTGCAAAAGATAGAACGCAATGGGGTGCGGATTGATCCGGATCTGCTGGCAACCCAGTCGAATGAAATCGGCAAACGTCTGCTGGAGCTGGAACAAAAAGCCTACGAACTCGCAGAACAGCCATTCAACCTGAATTCACCGAAACAGCTGGGGGAAATTTTCTTTGGCAAACTCGGTCTGCCGGTCGTCAAGAAAACGCCTTCCGGCGCACCGTCAACCGATGAGGAAGTGCTGCAAAAACTGGCGGAAGATTATCCGCTGCCTAAAATCCTGCTCGAATACCGCGGCCTCGCCAAACTCAAATCAACCTACACCGACAAGCTGCCGAAGATGGTGAATGCCGTTACCGGCCGCGTGCATACCAATTATGCGCAGGCCGTGGCAGTCACTGGCCGTCTGGCATCGAATGATCCGAATCTGCAGAATATTCCTGTGCGCACAGCGGAAGGACGCCGCATCCGCGAAGCCTTCATCGCCCCGCCCGGCAGCGTGATTGTGTCGGCCGATTATTCGCAGATCGAATTGCGCATCATGGCGCATATTTCCGGTGACGCGAGTCTGTTAAAAGCGTTTGCCGACGGCGAGGACGTGCACAAGGCCACCGCCTCTGAAATCTTTGGTGTGAGCACTGCCGAAGTCAGCAGCGAACAGCGGCGCTATGCCAAAGTGATCAACTTCGGCCTGATCTACGGCATGAGCGCATTTGGTCTCGCTGGCAATCTGGGAATCGAACGCGCTGCCGCGCAAAGCTATATCGACAAATACTTCCAGCGCTACCCTGGCGTGGCGCAATACATGGCCGACACACGCACCAAGGCCAAGGCGCACGGTTACGTGGAGACGGTATTTGGCCGCCGCCTGTGGCTGGCAGAAATCAACAGTCCGAACGGTCCGCGCCGTCAGGCGGCAGAACGCGCCGCGATCAATGCTCCGATGCAGGGCACGGCCGCCGATCTGATTAAACTCGCCATGATCGCGGTGCAAAACTGGCTGGAAACCGAACAGCTGCAATCCAAGATGATCATGCAGGTGCACGATGAGCTGGTGCTTGAAGTCCCTGAACCGGAACTGGAACTGGTCAGATGCCGGCTGCCGGAATTGATGGCGGATGTGGCACAGCTGAATGTACCGTTGCTGGCAGAAGTCGGCGTCGGAAAAAACTGGGAAGAAGCGCACTGAGCGCACCGGTAAGTAACGAAGTGTAAATGGTATGCTGGCAAACGCGATTCCGCTTCGCAAGTCATCATTGCTTCATCAAAACTGCATAAAATGACCGTTTTTATTGAATGAGAGTTGATATGAAACACCTCCTGATTCCAGCCTTGCTGGCTGCGGCGTGGGCTCCGGCAGCGCAGGCTGCAGGCAGTCTCGATAAAATTCAGAACATCGTGGTGATCTACGGTGAAAACCGCAGCTTCGACAATCTGTACGGCCTGTTCCCGGGCGCGAACGGTATTGGCCGGGCGTTTGCCGAGCAGAGTTATCTGCAGACCGATATGAACGGCAAAGTGCTGCCGCAATTGCCACCGACCTGGGATAAACCGGGCGTGCCGAACAAGGATATCCCGCAAGGCTTGCCGAATATGCCTTTCAGCATTGATGCGCCGCCCATCAACCAGCCGCTGAACAAAGCAACCAATGATCTGGTACACCGTTTCTATCAGAATCAGATGCAGATCAACGGCGGCAAGAATGACCGCTTCGCTGCGATCTCGGATGCTGGCGGCCTTTCGATGGGGCACTACGATGGTTCCTCGCTGCCGATGTGGAAAATCGCCCAGGAATACACGCTGGCGGACAATTTCTTCATGGGTGCTTTCGGCGGCTCCTTCCTGAATCACATGTGGCTGGCCTGCGCCTGTACACCGGTCTTCAAAGACGCACCGGATTCCATGCGTGCCAAGCTCGATGCCAACGGCAATCTGCTGACCAAAGCCGGCTCACCGACGGATCCGCTGACGGGCGCACCGCTGTATCAGGACGGTGCCGTCACACCCGATGGCTACGGCATCAACACGCTGCAGCCGACTTATCAGCCGAGCGGCATCCCGCCGGCCAATAATCCGGCGCTGGCCGACAGCAGCAAACATCCGCTGCCGCCGCAGACGCAAACCAGCATCGGCGACACGCTGAGCGCGAAAAAAGTCAGCTGGAAATGGTATGCCGGCGGCTGGAACCAGGCACTGAACGACCGCAGCCAGATTTACGGCGGCAAGATCAATTTCCAGCCGCATCACCAGCCGTTTAACTACTTCTCCCGCTTCGCACCGGGTACGCCAGACCGGGCTGAACATCTGAAAGACGGTCAGGAATTTTTTGATGACATTGCAAAAGGCCATTTACCGCAAGTGGCGTTCTACAAACCGCAAGGCGAACTGAATGAACATCCCGGCTACACCGATGTGATGTCGGGCGACGCACATATCGCTGCACTGGTCAGAAAACTGCAGGCCAGTCCGCAATGGAAACACATGCTGATCGTGGTCACTTACGATGAAAACGGCGGTTTCTGGGATCACGTCGCGCCGCCGAAGGGTGAGCGCTGGGGACCGGGTAACCGTATCCCGGCCATCATCATTTCGCCGTATGCGAAAAAAGGTTTTGTGGACAATACGCCTTATGACACCACATCCATCCTGAAACTGATCACCAGACGTTTCAAACTCGCCCCGCTGCCCGGCGTACGCCCATCGGCTGGCGACCTGACTGCCGCATTGCAGGATTAAGCCATACTGCACACAGCAAAAAGCCAGGCGGTTGCCTGGCTTTTTTTATCTGGGTATCTGAGTATATTTTTCTTTTTATCTGCATTTAGATTGAGTAATGTTCTCGAAAGGCTTTCAAAAAAATCTTACTCTCAAACTTCCTTCTATAGCCCCTTGTCTTAGGTCTCAATTTAAGTGTTGAACTCAACCACAATAGGTTAATTTCTATTGCCATAAAACTGCTATTCTTTTGATTAAAAATATTGTCAGTACAAGAAACAACATCATCAACTGGATAAAGAAAAATAAAAATATATTACCGTGATTTGAATTCTCGGTAATAACACGCGATACCCCTCCAGGTAACGCCGCAAGTGAGATTAATGGAACTGTCATATTCAACAAAAATATACAGTATGCCTTCCATGATCTTGTTTTTAGAATGAAAATTCCCGTTAAATTCTTGCGATCAGTGCCGGTCAAAAGTGAGTCTTGGCATCCTCTTACCCACATAAAAAAAACAACCTCAGAGATGGCGATAAGACCAGCTAAACCAGCCAAAGCGAGAACGAGGAATTCTTGATTTGACTCAGTGAGATAAAGTTTGTTTAAGTCAAAAACTTCAATAGCTATGAGAGAAACTACGAGCACAAATATACAGATTGAAATAAGAAACGAATAATTAGTAAAGCGACCAGAAATGTATATCTGCCACTTATTTAACGCAAATACATAAGACTGTTTATCTTCTGCCGGTTTAAGGTTTAAGGAAAAATATTCGTTATTTCCATCGGAGAAAAAAGCCATAAAATTTCCAACTATGATCGTATTTTCAAAAATTCCAGCCCTTCCTGTTAATGGTCTGAAACCCGGTTATTTCTGGGCTTTCTGTATCGCTTTTTCCAGCATCTGCAAATGCAGATCTTCCGCGCTGCCGCTGGCAGCATGCTCGTCAGCCTGCGCCGCTGGCCGGACGAAGCCCTGCGTATCGTGCAGTTTCACATTCTTGCTGGTGGGATTGCTATCGGCGCATTCCGTATCCGAATACACGGTTTTGCCATGAACGATACATTTCCGGGCACCGGATTCCACCGTCACGATCCGCCGCTTATCGTCATCCGGTAATACCGGCAGACTCAGATCCTTGACGCCGGAAGCATTTTTCAGCTCGTTGCCAATCACACCGGCAGATTTTCCCCAGCGCGCCCAGACATCCTGCATCGGCAGATGGCCGTAGCGGATGGTGTACAAAAATCCCATCGCCACCAGACCCAGCAGCATAAAAATCACAGAGATCGCGATCAGGCTCAGGCCACGTTGTTTGTTCAGATTCATGGTAACTCCGCGCTATTCATTCGTTTCAGAATCAGTTCAGTCCGTCGCTGCAAATATGCAGAGCCCTGGTTTTTATCAAAATATCTAGGTTTTGGCAACATCACTGCCAGCCGTGCCGCCTGCGGCGCGCTGAGGCTGGCGGCGCTGATGCCGTAATAGTGGTGTGCAGCCGCCTCGGCGCCAAACACGCCGACACCCCATTCAACGGAATTCAGATAGATTTCCAGAATCCGCTGTTTGCTCATGCAGGCTTCCAGCATGTAACTGATGACCAGCTCCTGGGCTTTGCGCAGGTAACTGCGCTGGCCGGACAAAAACAGATTTTTTGCCAGCTGCTGGGTGATGGTAGAACCACCGGACACGACCTTGCCTTTTTTCTGATTTTTCTCGTAGGCTTTTTGCATCGCTTCCCAGTCCACACCTTCGTGATCGACGAAGCTGTCATCTTCCGAGGCAATCACGGCGCGCTTCAGGTGATTCGAAATCCGCTGATAAGGTACCCACTGATGCTGTAATTTCGCATCCGGATTTTTTTCCTGCAGGACACTTAATTGCTGACGCATAAAACTGGTCGAATCAGGGTTGAAATTCACCCACCAGCCAATCTGGATCAGGAAATATGCCTGCAACAACAGCAGGAGCAGGAGCGGCACCCCGACCAGCCAGAACAATAAACGGCGCAGCAGTTTCATCATTACCCCGCAGCACTCTGCAAACCGGCGCGCAACTGCTGCAGCACTCCGGCGGTATCCGGCCGCACGCCGCGCCACAGCGCAAACGCTTCGGCAGCCTGCTCCACCAGCATTCCCAATCCGTCGCGGCATTGTGCGCCATGTTGTGCGGCAAAGCGGAGAAAAGCAGTTGGCTGTGTGCCGTACATCATGTCGTAAGCCAGCGTCCGGGCGTCGAGTGCGCCTGCCGGTAACGCGGGCACGGCATCTTGCAGGCTGGCGGAAGTCGCATTGATGACCACGTCAAAATGCCCCGGCACCGCCTCAATACCATAGGCGCTGACCGGCACCGCCGGCATCCGGGCAGTGGCAAGTTGCTGTAACTCCCGCGCCCTGGCTACGGTGCGGTTGGCGATCACTAATTCAGCCGGCAGTTGCTCCAGCAAAGGCAGTACAGCGCCGCGGGCAGCGCCGCCAGCACCCAGCAGCAGAATGCGCTTGCCGTGCAAGGTGACGCCGGCATTCCGGACGATATCGGTGACCAGGCCAATGCCATCGGTGTTATCGCCCAAAATCTGTGTATCGCTGAATTGAAGTGTATTGACCGCACCGGCTGCCGCTGCGCGCGGGGTCAGTCTGGTCGCCAGCGCACAGGCTTCCAGTTTGAACGGAACCGTGACATTCGCGCCCAGACCACCCTGCGCGCGGAAGGCGTTAACGCTGGCCGCAAACCCATCGAGCGGCGCCAGCAGGTGCTGATAATCCATCTGCTGCCCGGTCTGCGCCGCAAAGGCGGCATGGATTAACGGTGATTTGCTGTGCGCAATCGGATTGCCGATCACGACGTAGCGGTCTTTTTCAGTTGATGCAGTATTCAATTTTTTCCTCCCCGCAACTCGGTTTCCAGTTGCTGATCGCGGGTGAATTTAAAGCGGGTAATCACAACCCACAAATCGTCTTTGTCGGCAGAGCGCATGTTTTGCGGAAATTTCCCGAACGGCGCGGCGTGGCGCACGATGCGCAGCGCGGCCTTATCCAGCGCCTTGCTGCCTGAGGATTTTTCAATCCGTGGTCCGCCCTCTTTTTCGTAGATGGTGCCGTCCTGAAAAATCGGGATATAAACGATCAGCTCGCCATACAATTTTTTGCCGTCTTTCTGCGGGAAATTCACCGTACCGAAATCTTCGATGCGCTTTTGCAGTTCCTTGTAATAAGTTGCATAACCGACCTTTTGGGTGCTCGGTGTGATGAAGGTTTTGCGCGGACGTTTGTTCTGGTCTTCGATGGTCTGGGAAATTTCTGCCGCCATGCGCGCCAGCGCTTTGGACGTGTCCAGATCATCCTGTCCCTTGCTGGATTCGCGGCTGTCATCCAGGCGTTTTTTCTCCTGTTGCGGCAACCGGAAATCCGCGCGATGCTTGGCCTGATCGAGCAATTGCTGTTGCTGCTGTTCCAGTTCGGCAATCCGCCGCTGCGCGGCGCGAACATTATCGCCGTCTTCGGTGCGCTGCATATCGGGCAACGGCGACTTGCTGCGGCCGCTGTCATGCGCTCCGCCGCCATCCAGATCAGCCTGCGCCAGCGCATCGGCCTTCAGCGGTTTTTTGTCGTGCCGCGCATTCACCAGAATAACTTCCAGACCAGGGTCTGCAGCCTGCGTTTCCGCTGGTTTCGGCATCACGAAATGGATCAGCAGCAACGCAGCATGCACCACCAGCGAAATGGTGACGGCGATGCTGAGAATCAGACGGTCAAACACGGGTTTCATGAATTAGCGGGCAGCTGTGCCGGTTGCGCGGTCTGCGATGCATCATGCTCGGTGGTCTCGCTTTCCATATCGTCCTCAGAGCCGGACTCAAAATCGGGTTCAGAGGCAGTGAGCAATTCATCCACCGCCTCCGGTGTCTGATGCAGCTCACCATTAATCGTATCGGTATCGGCCGTCGCGTCATTTTCCAGTACGGCATCCAGCTCGGAATCGAGTTCGTCATCGTCACCCAGCTCGGTAACACTGCTGAGTACCTCCAGCAGACGCGCCTCGACGCTCAGATCGACTTCATCCCAGCGCAGGATATCGAGTTTCACCTGCGCGCCGCGCGCTGTCTGCGGCATACCCGCCAGACGGACGATCAGCGGAATCTCCACCAACCGCAACACTTCGTCTTTCAGCACGACCGCATCGACCTGACGTGCGTTTTCCTGTGCCAGCCAGCGCAGGCACCAGTAGCGTTCCATATTGCTCTGGAAGTCGGCATATGCCGCATACGCCGCGTCGAAACCGGAGACAATCGCAAACAGATCGGCATCTTTCGGCTTGAAAGGCGCAACCAGCGGCGCAGTCACACCGTGCTGGACGCAGGTAATGATCTGCCACTGGTTGATCAGGTCGGTATACCGCCGCAGCGGCGAGGTGCTCCAGGCATACTGGTCGACGCCCAGCCCCTGATGCGGCGCCGCGTGCGTCAGCATGCGTACCTGCATACGCGCCGCCCAGCCGCCCTGCCCGCGCCCGCCGGCAACGCCCTGCGCACGGTAAATGCCGGGAATGCCGTGGTCAGCCATCAGCTTGCCCCAGGTGCTGTTGGCAAAAATCATCAGCTCCGCCACCATTTTATCGAGCGGCGCACCGCGCTGGCGACGGACGATGCTGACCACGTCGTCTTCGACATAGAAATTGAAATCGACGCGGTTGGTCTGCTCAGGGCGCATGCCGAAACTCTCGCGCTTGGCCATGCGGCCTTTTTCCAGCGCCAGCGCCCATTGCCAGATGCGGGCAATTTCTGCCTTGTGCGGATATTCGCCGCTGCCGGCGGCCAGATTGTCTTCGGTCACGACGGTATCAAGATCGTTATGGCGCAGATTTGATGCCATCGGTATCGCCTCAACCCGGGTGTCGGTACTGATCACGCTCCAGTCTGCGCTGTTCAATGTTGCATACAACGACAAGGCAGGCCGTACCTGACCTGCACCCAGCGTGTAGATATCGACCAGCGCATCCGGCAACATGGTGATCTTGTCGCCGGGCATGTAGACGGTGGACATGCGGGCGCGGGCGATCTGGTCCAGTGCGTCGCCGCGCTGGATGCCCAGCCCCGGCGCAGCAATATGGATACCGATGCGCACGGTGCCGTCACCCAGTTCGGTGACGGAAAACGCGTCGTCGATTTCTGTGGTGGTCACATCATCGATCGAGAATGCCTGCACATCCGCCATCGGCAGATCATCCGGCAATACCGGCAAAGACACTGCCGGAAATCCTGTGCCTTTCGGAAAATGCTCGAAATGAAATTTCGCCAGATGCAGATGCTTGGGGCTGGCAATGCCGCCGGTTTCGAGCATCAGGCGCGGAGCGCTGGTCTGCAGGACATCGCAGGCTTCCGCGAGTGCTTTGTATTCGATGCTGTTTTTATCGGGCTTGAACAGCAGCGCCAGTGCCAGCGGCTTCATCGCGTCCGGCAGACGATGCTGTTTCAGCTCTTCCACATAAGCCGCCTGCACCAGCAGTTGCTGTTTCTTTTTTTCGATGCCGGCCAGGGCTGCCTGTAACGAGGCTTCCGGTGCGGCCTTGTAGCGGCCACGGCCTTTTTTGTAGAAATATACCGGCGCCTGATGCAGTGCCAGAATCAGGCCCGCCGCTTCCACTGGCTGCGGGGCATGACCAAAATATTCGGCGCCCAGTTCGGCAAAACCGAATTCTTCCTGCCCGGCGACTTCCCATAAAAAGCCAAGATCAGCTTCTGCCGCTGCGGCTTTGGCCTGTTCGATCAGCGTGACCGGATCGGGCGCGGTGAATTGCAGCAGCACATCCTTAGCCTTGACCTTGGTGCGCTTGCCGCTGGCGAGCTCGACCTGATACGCCTCGCCTGCCTGCGATAACACTGTGCCAGCTTTAAAATCACCTGATTCTTCAAAAAATAAATTCATGCAAACTTCTTTGTCTCTATGTCAGTCCGGCCTGGAAAAACCAGGTTTTGTGGGGAGTATTGGTCAAAATTGCCTTGATGCCCCCGATTAATCAGGGCAAAAAAAGATACTCCCTCCCAGTATATTCAGTATGTTGTTACGTTAATGCGCTGTCCCGGCGCTGTTTTTGTCCTGTGCTTTTGTGTTTTTCGTGGTATCCGATGCGTTCAGCCTGACTACGGCTCCGACAGTAAAACCGGCAAGGTCAGCACGGCGGGCAAAAATACTTCCGTCACCAGCAGGCAAGCCCCTTTACGCCAGAACAGAGAACGGCGTGCCGGCAGGCTGACGGCCTGTATCTGCGGCAGCACCGCGCGGATCCGCCGCATCAGCGGATGTTGCGCATGCAGCCGGGCAAACGACAAACGTCCGCGCTCAACCAGCGGATCGTTAAACAAAGTGCTGCCCAGCGAGCGCTCTCCCAATCCACGGAATAAAGGCCACTGCGCGGCGGTCGCGGTCAATGGCACGACGGTATGGCCATAAATCATGGCCTCGCCGTCGCAACGCAGGATCACTTCACGCTGATGCACTTTTTCCACCCGCGCCAGTCCCAGCGCAGCATACTCGTCCGTCAGGCACAGCGCCTTGTGCTGCGACAAGCGCTGCACCCGGAACTGTCCGCAACGCGCCACCAGCCTGGCGGTCAGCGAGTCGCGGTTGGTCAGCCAGTCCTGCATGCTGCGCCGCTGATCGACAGTCTGCACATGGCTGAACCACTGCCCCGCCGTGCGGTGGCGCGGCTGCATTGCCTCAGGCTGCGGCATGGTGAGGGGGGAAATATTCAGCACCGGCTTCATCATTAACGGATCACGCATCGCTGGCATCATCCGCATCACAAAAAGCCATGACTTCCGGCAGATAGTCTGCAAACTCGGCAATGCCGTGGTCGCTGCCCTGAATAATATGCTGCCGTGCACCCGGATAATGGGCAAGCATCTCGCGCCAGTCCAGCACCTCGTCGCCGGTTGCCGCCAGCAGAAAATAGCGCACCGGACGGGTAATCTGCGATACCGCCAGCGCCCGCAGCTCCTCGACGTACTCTGGCTTGAATTCAAAACGCTCGTCGCTGTGATAATAAGTCGTCACGCCGACGTAGCTCTCCAGATCGCGCGGCGGCTTCACAGCCGGATTGAGCAAAACAGCGCGGCAGTCGTATTTTTCTGCCAGCCAGGTCGCGTAATACCCCCCGAGCGAAGAGCCGACGATACTGATGGCAGCGCGGTTTGCAGCAGTCTGCAGAATGGCTTCCGCCTGCATCATCGCCTGCGCCGGAGAAGGCGACAGCGCCGGGCAATGCCATTCGGCAATGCGTCCGCGACGCGCCATCTCCTGCTGCATGAGCCGCGCTTTGTAGGATTGCGGCGAAGAACGGAATCCGTGCAGATACAAAATCATGCTGCCACGACTCCGGCCGCAGCCCGCTGATGCAGCCTGTCGAGCAATTTCTGATGCACGCCACCAAAACCGCCATTGCTCATGATCAGCACATAATCGCCGGCCTGCGCCTGCTGGGCAATAGCCTGCACCAGTTCAGGGATCGCCTGAAAGCAGGCCACTTTATCTCCCAGCGGCGCCAGTGCTGCCGCCAGATCCCAGCCCAGCGCATCCTTGCCTTCGGTAGCGCCGAAACCAAACACCCGGTCAGCCTGCGCCAGACTGCCCGGCAGAGCCTGTTTCATGGTGCCCAGCTTCATGGTGTTGGAACGCGGCTCCAGCACAGCCAGAATGCGTGCCGCGCCAACTTTGCGCCGCAGCCCCGCAATCGTGGTCGCGACAGCCGTCGGATGGTGCGCGAAATCGTCGATCACGGTCACGCCGTCTTCGATGCCGCGCACTTCCATGCGCCGCTTCACATTCACGAAATGCGCCAGCGCTTCGATGGCGAGCTCAGGTTTGATGCCGACATGGCGCGCCGCCGCAATCGCAGCCAGCGCGTTCTGGCGATTGTGTTCGCCGTTCAGCTGCCATTGCACCGTTCCCTGGCATTCGCCGTTGAAATACACCTCAAAATCTTCGCCGTCTTTCAGAACAATGCGCCACTGCTGATCATTGCCGAAAAATTCTTTCCCGCTCCAGCAACCGCGCTGCAGCACACGTTGCAGCGCATCGTTGTGGCCATTGACGATCAGACGCCCGACGCCGGGCACGGTGCGCACCAGATGATGAAACTGCGTTTCAATCGCCCCCACATCCGGAAAAATATCGGCGTGATCGTATTCCAGATTATTCAGGATGGCAGTCTTCGCATGGTAGTGCACAAACTTACTGCGCTTGTCGAAAAAAGCCGTGTCGTATTCGTCCGCCTCGATCACAAAGAAATCCGAAGCGTGATTTCCCTGCAGACGGGCTGAAATGCCGAAATTCAGCGGCACGCCGCCAATCAGAAAGCCCGGCGCATAACCGGCGTATTCCAGTATCCAGGCCAGCATGGCAGATGTGGTGGTTTTGCCATGTGTGCCAGCCACTGCCAGCACCCACTTGTGGCGCAGGATATGGTCGCCCATCCATTGCGGTCCGGACACATAAGGCAGGCCACGGTTCAGGATTTCCTCCATCAGCGGATTGCCGCGCGATACCACATTGCCGACAACATACAGATCCGGCTCCAGCGCGATCTGCTCGGCACCGAATCCCTGCATCAGGGTGATGCCCTGTGCTTCGAGCTGCGTGCTCATGGGCGGATAGACATTGGCGTCGCAGCCAGTCACCGTATGCCCCGCCTCTTTGGCCAGAACTGCCAGCCCCCCCATGAAGGTGCCGCAAATACCGAGGATATGAATATGCATAATTTCAATCAATTTCAGAATCCCGCAATTCTACCTGAGTGCCGCCCGGTTTCCCTATGCACAAAGGGACAGATGTTAGGTTATGATGCCGCCATGATGATTCACAATCCCAATGAAGCCGAAGCCCTGCGCTCAGAAATCGCGATGCTGGCAGCGCGCATGATCGCCGAAGACGGAGCGGATTACGCCACCGCCAAGCGAAAAGCGGTGCGCCAATTGCTCGGCAACCAGAAACCCAGAGGTGATATCCTGCCCGACAATGCACAGATCGAACAGGAAGTACGGGAATACCATGCGCTGTTTTTTGGCGACACCCAGCCACAGCGCCTGCTGCAGCTGCGCCAGCTGGCGGCTGAGCTGATGGAAGAACTGGAACGCTTCAACCCCTATCTGGTCGGCGCGGTGCTCAACGGCACCGCAGGCCCCCATTCAGACATCTACCTGCATCTTTATACTGACAATACCAAAGATGTCGCGATCTACCTGCTGAATCAGGATATCGAATTCGAGGTGTCAGAAAGCTTCAACCACCGGCATGACAGTATTGAAACACTGAGCTTCATGCGCGGGAAGGAAGGCGTGCATCTGGTATTGCAGGAACAGGATGCGATCCGGCAGGGGAAAAACCAGGAACGCGCCAACCTGCAAGCCCTGCGCGCGCTTATCAGCGATAGTCTTCACTCTGCGGAAAATTCTTATGAAACTGATTAATAAAAAATTTGCAGGCGCCATCCTGCTGGGACTCAGCTTCACCGGACTCGGCATCTACGCCGGCAACCTGCAAACCACGCCCGACACGCCGGAAAGCAGCGCAGTCCGCCAGGTCATGAGTAAAAAATTCCCTGATAGCAACGGATTACGGCAATCGCTTTCAAGCTGGAAAAACCAGTTGCTCGTGGTTAACTTCTGGGCAACCTGGTGCGCACCCTGCGTACAGGAAATGCCGGAATTATCCGCCTTGCAACACGAATTATCCGGCAAGCCAGTGCAGATCGTCGGCCTGGGCATCGACAGTCCGTCGAATATTTCGGAATTTGCCAAAAAGTACAGTATCAGCTACCCATTGCTGGTTGCAGGACTGGAAGGCAGCGAACTGTCCCGCCAGCTCGGCAATCTGGCAGGCGGACTGCCCTTCACCGTCCTGATCACACCGGATGGCAAGGTTGCCAAAAGCTATCTGGGGCGCCTGAAAATGGATGCACTGCGCGCCGACATCGCCAAATTTTCTGCGGAAAAATCAAAGTAAGTCGATTTTTCCTTGCCAATCTGCTGTCAATGACGGCAAAATGCGGCCATCTTCGTCAAATCAAACATGACTATGGCAAGCAAACTGCTGCTGTTGAATGGCCCGAATCTGAATCTGCTCGGCACCCGTGAGCCCGCCAAGTACGGCGCAATCACCCTGAGCGAAGTGGAAACTGCCGCGCAGGCGCAGGCAAAAGCCGCAGGCGCGGCGCTGGTCACATTCCAGAGCAACCACGAAGGTGCCCTGATCGACCGCATTCACGCAGCCCGCAGCGAAGCCATCGATGCCATCGTCATCAATCCCGGCGGCCTCACGCACACCAGCGTGGCGCTGCGCGATGCACTGGCTGCCGTCGCGATTCCTTTTGTTGAAATCCACATCACCAATATCCATCAGAGAGAAGCATTCCGGCATCACTCTTTCCTGTCTGACATCGCTCGCGGCGTCATCTGCGGCCTCGGCACCGACGGTTACCGGCTCGCCATTGATTTTTGTATAAAAAACCTGTAACTTCTTTTATCTTCGCGCATTTTTAAACAATTTCCGCTTATTTTGATGTACAATCAAGTTTTAAGCGTCATTGCCAGAACGATTAAATCGTTCTATATTGCGCTTCCGTTCATTCAAAATTACCTTTTTCAAAGGGGCTCCACATGGATTTAAGAAAACTCAAAACCCTGATCGACCTCGTGGCAGAATCGGATATCGCCGAACTCGAAGTGACTGAAGGTGAAGGTAAAGTCCGCATCGTCAAATCCTCTGCAATGCCCCAGAATCAAGTAGTCATGATGCCGCAGCAGGCACACCAGGCTGCCGCGCCCGTCGCAGCTGCACCGGTTGCCGCCGCGGCACCGGCCGTACCGGAAGGTCATATCGTCAAGTCTCCTATGGTCGGAACTTTCTACCGCTCTTCTGCGCCGGGCGCTGCCCCATTCGCCGACATCGGCAAGAGCGTCGGCAAAGGCGATACGCTGTGCATCATCGAAGCAATGAAGTTGCTGAATGAAATTGAAAGCGATTTCGAAGGCACGATTAAACAGATTCTGGTGGAAAATGGTCAGCCTGTTGAATACGGTCAGCCGCTATTCGTGATTGGCTGATCCGGGCTGCCGTACCTGAGGTCCCGGACGCCTTCCGTTGTAACCATTGCCACCGCAAAGTTAAATCATGTTTGAAAAAATTCTTATCGCCAATCGAGGTGAAATCGCGCTCCGTATCCAGCGCGCCTGCCGCGAAATGGGCATTAAAACCGTGGTCGTGCACTCTGAGGCAGACCGCGAAGCAAAATATGTGAAGCTGGCCGACGAATCTGTCTGCATCGGCCCTGCTCCATCGAATCTGAGTTACCTGAGCATGCCCGCGATCATCAGCGCCGCCGAAGTCACCGACGCACAGGCTATTCATCCTGGCTATGGCTTCCTGTCGGAAAATGCGGACTTCGCCGAGCGCGTTGAGCAATCCGGTTTCGTGTTCATTGGTCCGCGCGCCGAATCGATCCGCATGATGGGTGATAAGGTTTCCGCCAAACATGCCATGATCGCCGCCGGCGTACCATGCGTGCCGGGTTCGGAAGGCGCATTGCCAGATGATCCGAAAGTGATTGTCCAGACCGCCCGCAAAGTCGGCTACCCGGTCATCATCAAAGCTGCCGGCGGTGGCGGCGGCCGTGGCATGCGCGTGGTGCATACCGAGGCAGCCTTGCTCAATGCAGTGACCATGACCAAGACGGAAGCCGGTGCTGCATTCGGTAATCCTGAAGTCTACATGGAAAAATTCCTGGAAAATCCGCGCCATGTGGAAATCCAGATTCTGGCCGATCAGCATGGCAATGCGATCTGGCTCGGCGAGCGCGACTGCTCCATGCAGCGCCGCCATCAGAAAGTGATTGAAGAAGCGCCGGCTCCCGGCATTCCGCGCAAGCTGATCGAAAAAATCGGCGACCGTTGTGCAGCCGCCTGCCGCAAGATCGGTTACCGTGGCGCCGGTACGTTTGAATTCCTGTATGAAAACGGCGAGTTTTATTTCATCGAAATGAACACCCGCGTGCAGGTTGAGCATCCGGTCACTGAAATGATTACCGGCATCGATATCGTGCAGGAGCAGATCCGGATTGCCTTCAACGAAAAACTGCGCTTCAAACAAAGCGAAGTCATGCTGAAAGGTCACGCGATCGAATGCCGGGTGAACGCGGAAGATCCGTTTAAATTCATCCCGTCCCCCGGCCGCATCACTTCCTGGCATACGCCGGGCGGCCCTGGCATCCGCGTTGACTCCCACGCTTATGCAGGCTACTTCGTGCCGCCGAATTATGATTCCATGATCGGTAAAGTGATTGCCTACGGCGAAACCCGTGAGCAGGCAATCCGCCGGATGCAGATTGCTTTATCGGAAATGGTGGTCGAAGGCATACAGACCAATATCCCGCTGCATCGGGAACTGATGATTGATGCCCGCTTCATTGAAGGCGGCACTAATATTCACTATCTTGAGCACAAGCTGGCAGACATGCCGGATCTGGCCAAGAAAAACAAGTAAGTTATTATCAGAAGTCATGACCGTAATGGCCCTGCTGATCAGCGGGGCCGTTGCACAGAAAGAGCCGGATGATGGGTTGGATAGAAATTATTATTGAAGTGGCGCGTGAGCAGGCAGAACCGCTGTCGGATGCCCTGATGGATGCTGGCGCATTGTCGGTATCGGTAGAAGATGCGGACGAAGGCACGGTCAACGAAAAACCCATTTTCGGCGAACCGGGCATGGAACCGGACGAAGCCGCCTGGGACCGCAGCCGCGTCGTGGCGCTGGCAGAAAAAGACAGCGATCATCAGGCCATCGTGGCTGAAGCAGCCGCTGCCATCGGGCTGGCCGAAGTGCCGTCACACACGGTGCGCACAGTCGAGGAGCAGGACTGGGTGCGACTGACACAATCGCAGTTCGCACCGATTCATATCGGTAAAAATATCTGGGTCGTGCCCAGCTGGCACGATGCACCGGACCCGGCTGCGCTGGTACTCGAACTCGATCCGGGGCTGGCCTTTGGCACCGGCAGTCATCCGACTACCCGCCTCTGCATGGAATGGCTGGAAGTCCATGCGCCGGCACAAAAAACCGTGCTCGACTATGGCTGTGGTTCCGGCATTCTGGCGATGGTCGCCAGCAAGCTCGGCGCCCGCAGCGTGATCGGGGTCGATATTGATCCGCAAGCGATAGAGTCAGCGCATTTCAACGCAGAGCGCAATCAGTGCCAGATCGAATTTGCACTGCCGGAAGCCTTTGGCGAAGCCCACCCGGCATCAGAAAAATTTGACGTGGTGGTTGCCAACATTCTCTCCAGCCCGCTGAAACTGATGGCGCCGATGCTGGCAGGCCGGGTTGCTGCCGGCGGTTCGCTGATTCTGTCCGGCGTGCTGGCACGCCAGGCAGAAGAAGTCTCGGCAGCCTATGCTCCCTTCATCAGACTCAGTGTCTGGGCTGAACATGAAGGCTGGGTTGCCTTGTCGGGCAGCTTGCCGGACTGACCAAGATGGCGCTCGCCACCCGCTGCCCCCATTGCCAGACCACGTTCCGGGTCGCCAATGATCAGCTGAAACTGCATGCCGGGCTGGTCCGCTGCGGGGCCTGCCAGCAGACGTTCAACGGTGTCGAGCATCTCATTGCGCCGGATACTGCGGCACAACCAGCGGTCGTCCGGCCGGCAGCATCTTCTGCCACCCCGGAAATCCGCCAGAATCCTCCCACAGCAGCCGCTCCCCGCACTGCTGACAACGTCCCGGTAACTCCGCCAGTTCAAACGCAGGATAAGGACAAGCCTGCCCTGCAGGTGTGGAAAACCGCTTCGGCAGCGACGCACGAAAATACGGCAGAGATATTTCAGGAACACACCGGTTCCGCTGCAAACAGCACGCCTGACACCCATGATCTGTCTGCCTCGCTCGATTTTGTGCTGGGCGATGAAGAGCCGGCAGGCACCTTATCCAGCTTGCAGGAACAACCGGTGGAAGTCATTGCCGCCCAGATTGAACTCGAAACCAAGGCAGCTTTGCTGGATGAACCCAGCATAGACTGGTCGGTCGCCGACGTCGTTGCCGAAGACATTGCTGCGGACAGCAGTGAAACTATCGCTCCTGCCGGACCTGCGCTGCACGCCGTCACAACCATCCCGCATGCAGCGGAAGATGGCGCGGATGCCGATGAACTGGCAGACCTCCACGGCGACGATCTGCTGCAGTCCGGCGCGCAGACTTTACCCGGGGAAAACGACGACTCCCATGCGGAAGCCGATGACGATAAACCCGATTTTGTGCTGCAGGCCGAAAAAGAGCAGCGTCATGGCAAATGGCTGCGCATTGCCTATCTGCTCATGAGCCTGGTACTGCTGACCTTGCTGCTGGCACAGGCAACCTATTTCTTCCGCGTCCAGCTCAGTGCTGTTTTTCCGGCCGCCCGTCCGGTGCTGACTCAGGCCTGCCAGTTGTTACGCTGCCAGATTGGCCTGCCCGCGCAAATCGATGCTATCAGCATTGAATCCAATGAGCTGCAGGCGCTGGCTCCGGATAAAAACGTTTTTTCGCTCGTGATGCAATTACAAAATCACGCCGGCACAGCACAGGCATGGCCGGTGGTGGAACTGGTGCTGAATGACAGCAAGGACAAAGCCGTCCTGCAGAAAGCGTTTCAGCCAGCTGACTACTTACCCGCCACTACCGATCCCGGTAAAGGCTTTTCGCCGGGTACAGAACAAAATATCAAACTCTATTTTGAATTGCCGAAACTCAAAGCAGCTGGCTACCATGTCAGTGTGTTTTATCCCTGAATGCAGGCGCACGGGGCGAACGAACGCCCTCACAAAAAACACCTTCTCCTCCGGCACTGGGAACGCTTAGTCAGTGTTTTTTATGCAGCGCACATGCCAGCTTCGCTCCGGCACGGGCATTATTTTTAACCAGCGCAATATTCGTCGCCAGACTGCGGCCGCCCGACAGTTCCTTGATACGCGCCAGTAGAAATGGCGTTACCGCCTTGCCGCCAATTCCCTGCTGCACGGCTTCCTGCAAAGCCTGCACGGTGATCTGCTCAATCTCTGCACGCGGCATCGCGTCTTCTTCCGGCACCGGGTTGGCAATCACAATACCGCCACGCAACCCCAGCTGCCATTTGGTGTGGATGAAATCGGCCTGCTGTTCCGCGCTGTCGAGCTGGAAATCCGCAGAATATCCGCTGTCGCGCGTAAAAAACGCCGGAAATGCGCCCTGCCCGATGCTGATCACAGGCACGCCATGCGTTTCCAGATATTCCAGCGTCAGACCCAGATCGAGTATGGACTTGGCGCCGGCACAGACCACCGCCACCGAAGTCTGCGCCAGTTCCTGCAAGTCGGCGGAAATATCGAAGCTGGTTTCCGCACCGCGGTGAACCCCGCCTATGCCCCCGGTCACAAAGACCTGGATATCCGCCAGCGCTGCGCAAATCATGGTTGCCGCCACCGTAGTGGCGCCCAGCTGACGGCTTGCCAGCACATAAGCCAGATCACGACGGCTGACCTTGATGGCATCGGCAGACTGGCCCAAACGGATCAGCTCGGCGTCTGACAAGCCGATATGGATTTTGCCCTCCATAATCGCGATCGTCGCCGGCACCGCCCCCTGCTCGCGGATAATCTGCTCGACCTCTCTGGCCGTCTGCACATTCTGCGGATAGGGCATGCCGTGTGAAATAATAGTCGACTCCAGCGCCACAACCGGTTTGCCGGTCATTTTTGCGGCACGGACTTCATCAGAAAATACCAGATAAGATTGCATTAGGATTCCTCATCAAAAATAGCAGGGTTGATTGCCGCAGCAACCGTGGTCTCGGTTTGTATTGTGTAAGCAGCCAGTTGCAGGCCTCGCTGGCAGGCCAGGCGCAAATCATCCGGCACCCGCTGCAATGACCAGCAGACACCGGCAGAAAAAGCATCGCCAGCGCCGGTCACATCCTTTACCGCCGCTGGCAAGGCAGGGAGTATTTCAAAATGCTGCCCGGCACGCCGGTTCGTCATCCCGACGCCCTGCGGCCCCAAACTGACCAGCACATCTTCCGCACCTTGCTGCTGCAGATGCTGGCAGGCCTGGGCCAGGCTGGCGACATCCGGCAGATGATGTCCTGCGCGCTGCTCCAGCTCTGAACGGTTCAAAATCAGCAAACGCACACCCTGCAGATCATCAGGTAAATGCACCATCTTCGGCAGGGAAACGGCGATCAGAATCAGTGGTTTTACGGTGCGTCTGGCTTCTTCCTGCAAAAAACGGATACTGGCCCGGCATAAATTCAGATCGGCAATCAGCATCACTGCGGCAGCCAGCCCGCTCTGCCGTTGCTGCAATACTTCCGGAGTCAGGGCGCTGCACAGTTCCATCTCGGAAAACGCCATTTCCATTTCTCCGGCCGGATTCAGCACGGCGGTGTATGTGCCGCTGGCTGCACCGGGCAGAACCAGACTGTGTTCCGTCTGGATGCCCAGTGCTCCGGCATGTTTCAGCAAGGACTGGCCGGCAGCATCATCGCCAACCACGCTCAACAGGCTGCAAAGACCTCCCAGCCGCGCCAGATTTTCTGCAATATTGCGTGCCACACCACCAAAGGATTCGCGTTGCGCCACCGGATTGGAGGTTCCGTTCTGCAAACTGGCAGAGAGCCTGAGTTTCCGGTCAATATTAGCACCGCCGATACACAGAAAAGTACGGGGATCCGGCAGCACATAGGCACGCCCCAGAATCCGTCCCTCTTTGGTCAGCTGCGCAATATAGCCCGCAACCGCAGAGCGCGACAGGCTCAGATATGTCGCCAGCTCCTGCTGACTCAGACAGGGGTTTGCCTGTATCAATGCCAGAATCTGCTCTTTGTTCGTTTCCGCTTTCATGGAACCCCTTTTCGATCCGCCGGCCATCCGCGCTGCGCACGACATTTGCGCAGCAAGCATCCTAGTCAACAT
The DNA here is from genome assembly GCF_014284195.1 of Cognatundibacterium griseum. GTDB lineage: Bacteria > Pseudomonadota > Gammaproteobacteria > Burkholderiales > Burkholderiaceae_D > Undibacterium > Undibacterium griseum. Next base: position 810,480 of record NZ_JACOGC010000001.1, on the reverse strand, counting down.
CCAGAAATAAAACAATTGTTTTTTAAAATAAACTTTTGTTTTTCTGAATTTACCACCAGATTCTCATCGACTTCCGCACCTCTGCACCTCAGGTCGCGCAAACCCGACACGATCAGGCATACCTGTCTGCCAGGACGGTTTATGGTCAACCTCCTGATCATTGCTTGCTGAAATTGTCAGCTCAAAGGTCAAAATATTCCTCATGCGGCACTGGCAAGCGGCATGATCCAATTCCTATTTGACAGCACCGTCTGTCTGCCCGACAATCTCGCACGCTCTTCTGATACGGTAGAACAAAAATACAGTGTCCGTCGTCTGATTTTTCTGCTCCGGCCGAACACCGGATTGCACAAAATTTCACCAAAAATCCGAGAATCGCTTGACGAGCGGAAGTAGCCCATAGTTAAATACGAAAACGATTGCGCAAACGATTGCGCACCTTCCAATATTGAGAAAAAAGTATCATGAAGCCACGCATCACAGTAGCCGGCAGCGTCAACATGGATCTGGTTTTCCGCACACCGCGCATGCCCGCTCTGGGCGAAACTTTGCACGGTCATGAGTTCCGGCAGATTCCCGGTGGCAAAGGCGCCAATCAGGCGGTGGCGGCGGCCCGGCAAGGTGCTGACGTCAGCTTCATCGGCGCAGTCGGTGATGATGGTTTTGGCGATGTCTCACGCCAGACGCTGGCAGCCGAAGGCATTGATCTGCATTATCTGGCGCGGGTTGCCGGGGTAGCGACCGGCGTCGCCGGCATACTGGTTGAAGATGGCGGGGACAACAGCATCGTGCTGGCCGCCGGCGCCAATGCCACCGTATCGGTTGCCCAGATTGAAGCCGCCCGCGATGCGATTTGCAATGCCGGTATGCTGCTGTGCCAGCTCGAAACACCGGTGGCAAGCGTCATCCGCGCCATCCAGATCGCGCACGACGCCGGAGTCAAGGTCATCCTGAATCCGGCACCGGCGCAGGATCTTGATCCTGCTTTGCTGGCGCAGGTCGATTACCTGATCCTGAACGAAACGGAAGCCACGCAACTGAGCCAGATCGAAGTGACTGACCAGACCAGCGCCCGTTATGCGGCAGAAAAACTGCTGGCGCTCGGAACCGGTGCCGTGCTGCTGACGATGGGCGGTCATGGCGCACTGATTGCGCAGACCGGCGAATGCCTGTTTATACCGGCCATCAAAGTGAATGTGGTTGATACCACGGCAGCGGGCGACACCTTTGTCGGCGCATTCGCCGTCGGTATTGCAAATGGTCTCAGCATTGCTGACGCGAGTCGTGAAGCGCAATACACCGCGGCACTGACGGTAACCCGGCTCGGTGCGCAGACATCGATTCCGCAACGTCAGGAAGTACTGGATTTCATGGCAGCCCGTCAGGCCGCCTGAAGCCGTTGAACGGATTTCAGCCGCCATCGCCGGCGGCCAGCATCTGAGCCGTTGCTGTATTTGATAAAATTTTGCCTGCATGAAGTGAAGCCGCACCGCTCCATGTTAGGCTGGTGAAAGCAAGCGTGAAATGACCATCCCGGTGATCATCGTTTTCCACCAGCTGTTTTCACTGAATGATCTCTGAATAAGGAAGCTCTCATGAAACTTAAACCTTTCTGCCTGACTCTGGCTGGTCTGTTCGTCGCAGCCAGTGCTTATGCCGCAGATCCGAAGTTTGCAGTGATTTACGATGCAGGCGGTAAATTTGATAAGTCCTTCAACCAGTCTGCTTCCGAAGGTGCAGAACGCTTTAAAAAAGAAACCAAGATCGGCTTCATGGAAGTCCAGGTCGCCAGCGATACCCAGACTGAACAGGTATTGCGCAATCTGGCGCGTAAGAAAGTCGATCTGATCGCCTCCATCGGTTTTGCCCAGGCACAGGCAGTCCAGAATGTCGCCAAAGAATTTCCGGCCACCAAATTCGTTCTGATTGATGGCGTCGCCAAAGGCGATAACGTCAGTTCGGTGCTGTTTAAAGAACAGGAAGGCTCTTATCTGGTCGGCGTGGCAGCAGCGATTGCCAGCAAATCGAAAAAAGTCGGCTTCATCGGCGGCATGGATATTCCACTGATCCGTAATTTCTCCTGCGGTTATGTGCAGGGCGTCAAGGCAACGGATGCCAAAGTCGAGATCGTGCAGAATATGGTCGGCACCACCACCTCTGCGTGGAATGATCCGGCCAAAGGCGGCGAACTGGCACGAGCCCAGTTTGAACGCGGCGTGGATGTGATCTTCGCAGCGGCAGGCGGCAGCGGCATGGGGACGCTGCAGGCCGTAAAAGAAAAAGGCAAGCTCGGTATCGGTGTGGATTCCAATCAGAATTACATGCATCCGGGCAGCATGCTGACATCCATGGTTAAGCGCGTCGATCAGGCCATTTATGACAGTTTCATGCAAATGAAGAACGGCAGCTGGAAAGCAGGCGTCGTCTATAAAGGTTTGAAAGAAGGCGGTGTGGACTGGGCGCTGGACAAGGATAACCGCAGCGTGGTCAGTGCCGATATGGAAAAGCGCGTCAATGCCGCCAAGCAGGACATCATCAATGGCAAAGTGAAAGTCGTTGACTTCCGCGACGCCAACAAGTGTCCGGTCTGATGGTCTTTTTCTTGCCGGGGCGCAGATGATGCGTCCCGCATGGCGCCGTCATCCCTGATCCTGAATCCTGAATCCTGATCCTTCTTCGCCGAACCTAACATCCTGAACGTATGCAGCCAGCAGTCGAATTTCAACACATCTCCAAACGCTTTGGCGCAGTACAAGCCAATCGCGATGTGAGTTTCTCCATTGCGCAAGGATCGATCCACGGTGTCATCGGCGAAAATGGCGCAGGCAAATCCACGTTGATGAGTATCCTGTACGGCTATTACCGTGCCGATGGCGGCAAATTGCTGATCAACGGTCAGGAACAGGATATCCGTAACAGCCATGAGGCAATCGGTCTCGGCATCGGCATGGTGCATCAGCACTTTATGCTGGTCGATAACATGACCGTGCTCGACAATGTGATGCTGGGCGGCGAAGGCGGCTTCCGTCTGCAAAAAAACCGCAAGCAGGTTGAACAGCAATTGCGTGACATCTGCCAGCGCTATGCGCTCGACGTCGATCCGCTCGATAAGATTGAAGACTTGTCGGTCGGCGTGCAACAAAGGGTGGAAATCCTGAAGCAGATTTACCGCAGCGCGAATATCCTGATTCTGGATGAGCCGACGGCGGTGCTGACGGTGCAGGAAACCACGTCCCTGTTCGAGGTATTACGCCTGTTCAAAGAACAGGGCAAGACCATCATCCTGATTACCCACAAGCTGCAGGAAATTTTAGAGATCACAGACGAAGTCACCGTGATGCGTGCCGGTACCGTAGTGGGTTCGGTGCAAACTGCAGCCACCAATAAAGAACAGCTGGCTGAGCTGATGGTGGGCCGCCCGATCGAGACGCAATTACCGCGTGCGCCGTATGCGCCGGGCGCGACCGTGCTCGAGGTCAAAGGCCTCAACCTGATCAATGCCCAGCAAGTCAGCCTGCTCAAAAACATCAGTTTCCAGATCCGCGCCGGTGAAATCGTCGCCATCGCCGGCGTGTCCGGCAATGGCCAGAGCGAATTACTCGAAATTCTGAGCGGCATGCGCCTGCCAACTGCGGGCGACATCAGCATGCAGGGCAAAGCCCTGCCGTATGCCGGACGCAAGGATGCCGACGGCCTGCCGGCCACCTTCCGTGAACTCGGCATTGCCCACGTGCCGGAAGACCGGCTGCGTGACGCGGTGGTGAAAAATTTCTCAGTCATGATGAACAGTTTCCTCGGTTACCAGAAAAAACTGGGCAAGACCTTAGGCTGGCTGGATTACAAAGCAATCCTGAAAAATTGCCAAAATTTGCTGGCGCAGTTTGATGTCCGCCCTGCCGATCCGCATCTGCGTATCGCGCTGCTGTCCGGCGGTAATCAACAAAAAGTCGTGATGGCGCGTGAAATGGCCGCCAATCCGCAGCTGATCTTAGTCGGGCAGCCTACCCGTGGCGTCGATATCGGCACCATCGAAAGTCTGCATGCGCGCCTGCTGGCGATGCGCGATGCAGGAGTCGCGATTTTGCTGGTCTCGGTAGAACTGGAAGAAGTGCGCGCACTGGCTGACCGCATCCTGGTGATGTCAGGCGGCTGCATTACCGGCGAACTGAAAGCAGAAGAATTTGATGCCACCCGCATCGGCCTGTTGATGGGTGGCTTGCACAAACACTGATGCGGCTGTCCGGCCGGACAGGCACAGCGTCACCAGAGTAATCATTAAGACGACACGTATGAACCAAACCGATCTGCCTCGCTGGGCCACTGCCTTCGCCCTGCCGCTGTTGAATCTGCTGTCAGCCTTGCTGGTGGCAGCAGGAGTGATCTATCTGCTGGGTGAAAGCCCAGTCGAATCGCTGGGTATCCTGCTGAATTCGGCAGTCTTTAATCCGGAAGGCCTGGGCTATACCCTGTTTTATGCCGCGACGTTTATCTTCACCGGCCTGTCAGTGTCGATTGCGATGCAGGCTGGCTTGTTTAATATCGGCAGTGAAGGCCAGATGTATATCGGTGGTCTGGGACTGACGCTGGTGGTGCTGACCCTCGATGCCAGTCTGCCGGGCTGGGCGCTGATCCCGCTGGCGATGCTGGGCAGCGCGGCATTCGGTGCGGCCTGGGCTTTCCTGCCCGGCTATCTGCAAGCTAAACGCGGCAGCCACGTGGTCGTCACGACCATCATGTTCAACTTTATCGCCGCCAGCCTGATGAACTATCTGATCGTCAGCTTCCTGATCCCGGCCGGCGAACAAAATACCGCCAGCCGCGTGTTTGCAGCAAGCGCCTGGCTGCCTAAGCTCAATGGCATCCTGCCGGTGCTGGGCGAAACGCCGCTGAATATCAGCTTTATCCTGGCCCTGCTGGCACTGGTGATTTACGGTATTGCTGTCTGGCGCACCACCTGGGGTTATCAGTTGCGCGCCACCGGACTGAATCAGCATGCGGCGCACTATGCGGGTATTTCCATCAGTAAAACCATCATCGTCACCATGATGATTTCCGGTGCGCTGGCGGGTCTGGCTGCGGTCAACTCGGTGATGGGTTCGACCCACTATCTGAATCTGAACTTCCCTGCCGGTGCCGGCTTTATCGGTATTGCGATTGCGCTCATGGGACGTCAGCATCCGGTCGGCATCTTGCTGTCCGCGATCCTGTTTGGCGCGCTGATCCAGGGCGGATTCGACCTGTCGCTGGAGAAACCGAATATTCCGCCCGAAACCTTTATCTTTATCCAGGGCCTGATTATCCTGTTCTGCGGTGCCATGGAAAACCTGTATGCACCGGCCTTGTCCGCCCTGCTCAAACGTAAGTCATCCTGAGGAAAAATGATGTTTGATGATTTTCAATTTTCCAGCATTCTGGTCTCAACCATCCGCAATGCTCCGGTATTAATGTTTGCAGCGATGGCGGGTCTGTTCGCAGAGCGCAGCGGCGTGGTGGATCTGGCGCTGGAAGGCAAAATGCTGGCTTCGGCCTTTGTCTCTGCCGCAGTCGCCTACGTGACGCAGAATCCCTGGCTGGGCATCCTGGCCGGTGTGGGTGTATCGGTTGCCATCGCGCTGTTGCAAGGCTTTGTCAGCATCACCCAGAAAGGTAATCAGCTGGTGGCCGGGATCGCGATCAATATCGCGCTCAGTGGTCTGACATTTGTGCTTGCCCAGTTTTTCTTCATGCAGGGTGGGCGCACACCTGACCTCGGCTCTGCCCGACTGTTTGACATCGTGCTGCCGGGTTCGGAAGCCGTGGCCGGTATTCCATTTCTGGGCTGGTTTTACACCAAGCTGATCGGCGGTCACAGCGCACTCGTGTATCTGGCGTTTGCCCTGATTCCTGTCGTGCACTGGGTCTTGTATCACACCCGTTTCGGCCTGCGTCTGCGCGCCGTTGGTGAAAACCCGCACGCGGCCGATGCGGCCGGCATCAATGTCGAACGTACCCGTTTTATGGCGATGCTGTGCGCAGGTATGCTGTGCTCATTCTCCGGTGCTTATCTGTCCATCGTGCAAAGCGGTTTCTTCCTGCGCGATATGTCGGCCGGTAATGGTTATCTGGCGCTGACAGCGCTGGTGTTCGGTAACTGGCGGCCACTGCAAACAGCGCTCGGTTGCTTGATGTTCGGTTTTTTCACTGCTCTGCAAGTCCAGATCGAAGGCGTGGTCTTCCCTGGCTTGGGTAAAGTACCGGGATCATTGATACAGATGATTCCGTATGTAGTCACCGTCGTCGTTCTTGCGGGCCTGATGGCGAAATCCGTCGCGCCGAAGGCGATCGGCGTGCCGTTTGTAAAGTCACGATAAAAGACTATAAAACCTGCCGGTCGTCCGTATGGGCTTGCCCCGTACTGGCTGCCGGTGATTTATTTTTTAAATCGACAACGTTAATAACGGCCTCCTTGAACCAGGTCAAACACAACAAATTGCTTCAAGCTGGGTTCTGTTCAATGGCCAGCTGAAGTTAATTCCTGGAGTATTTCCATGCAAGCAAAACATAAAGTCATTTTCGATACCGACCCTGGCGTCGATGACGCAATGGCGCTTTATTTCGCGCTCGCGCATCCGGATATCGACGTCGTTGGTATCACCACTACTTTCGGCAATGTGTATGTCGAACAAGCGACCGTCAATGCGCTCTACCTGACCCGCATCGCAGGCCGCAATATTCCGGTCGCGCAAGGTGTGAATGTGCCATTCGCGAAAGCCGCCGGTACTCCGCCAGACTTCATTCACGGTGCAGACGGCCTCGGCAATCTGCCTTCCCGTATCGAAGTCGGCGGCAAAGCCGAAGTGGAAAGCGCGGCAGAATTCATCGTCAAGATGGCGCGTCAGCATCCGGGTGAAATCACGCTGGTTGCGGTTGGCCCGCTGGGCAATCTGGGCCTGGCACTGAAAATGGAACCACAGCTGCCTAAGCTGCTGAAAAAAGTCGTGCTGATGGCAGGTGCTGTCGATGAGCCGGGCAATGTCTCGCCAGTCGCGGAAGCGAATGTCTGGAATGATCCGGACGCCGCCGATCTGGTCTTCACTGCAGGCTGGGATCTGACCATGGTGGGTCTGGATGTGACCCACCGCGTGGTCTTGCCATCGAGCTTCTTTGCACGCCTGGCTGAACAACATCAACATGTGGCGATGAACACACTGTCGCACGCCGTGAATTTCTACGCAAACTTCTACCAAAGCATACGCCCTGACCTCGGCCATGCTTGCTACGGTCACGATGTGCTGGCGTTTGTCTGGCTGGTCGCTCCAGAAATTTTCGAAACGCAAAATGGTCGTGTGCGCGTTGCCAAAGAAGGCATAGGCAACGGTCAGACCATGATGGCAAAACTCGCGATTCCTTACCCGCAAGCGGGCTGGGAAGCCAGCAAGCCAGAAACCCGCGTCTGCATGAAAGTGGATGCCGAGGCTTGCGCTAAGCTGATCGACCAGACCTTGTCCGGCGACTGGCTGAAACCAGCGCTGACAAAATAAGGAGAACCATCATGCTGATACAACCAGTCGATTATCGTGATCCGGATGCGGCGGAAAAATTCACCGAAAGCCTGCACAATACTGGCTTTGGCGTCCTGACCAATCATCCTTTGTCGCAAACCCTGCTCAACACCATTTATCAGGAATGGTACGATTTTTTTCAGACCGATGCGAAAAACAAATACCCCTTTACGGAAAAAATGGACGGCTATTTTTCGCCGAAAATTTCCGAGACCGCCAAAGGCTATGCCAAGCGCGATCTGAAAGAGTTTTACCACGTCTATCCGTGGGGACAATATCCATCCGAAGTCTCCAAGGCAGCGCTGGAATACTACGAACACGGCAACAAACTCGCGACTGAATTGCTGCAATGGGTCGAAGATCACACACCGGCAGACATCAAGGCCAAGTATTCCATGCCCTTGTCTGACATGATCACCGACAGCGATCTGACCCTGCTGCGTGTGCTGCACTATCCACCGCTGACGGGCGATGAAGAGCCGGATGCAGTGCGGGCAGCGGCACATGGTGACATCAACTTACTGACTGTGCTGCCAGCCGCCACCCAGGCTGGCCTGCAGGTGCTGGGCAAAGACAATGCCTGGCACGATGTGCCGTGCGACTTCGGCATGCTGATCGTCAACATCGGTGACATGCTCGATGAAGCCTCGCAAGGGTATTACCCTTCGACGATTCACCGCGTGCTGAATCCGACTGGCGAAGAAGCGAAAAAATCCCGTATTTCGCTGCCACTGTTCCTGCATCCGCGTCCAGATGTCGTGCTGTCTGAACGTCACACGTCCGGCAGCTATCTGCAGGAACGTTTGCGCGAACTGGGCGTAAAAAAATAAACGCCCAAACCTGCTGCGCCTTTCAGGGCAACAATGCGCTGAAAGGCACGGCAGATATAAGGGATGAACCTGAACAACAAAGAGGCATGCTGACTGGCATGCCTCTTTAGATTAACAGGACTTACGCAAAGTTGTACCAGCAAGGCAGGGGGACGAAGACAGTACGAATAGTACGGCGAGGAGCCATAACGCCGCTGGTGCGGCTTTGCGTAAGTCCTAATGGAGAAAAATAATGAACACGCAGCAACTGATCATTGAAGCCAAACTGGCGCGCGAACGTGCGTATGCACCGTATTCCAAATTCAAAGTCGGCGCGGCCGTGCTAACCAAAGATGGCAAGGTTTTCCACGGCTGCAATGTGGAAAATGCGTCGTACGGCCTGTGCAACTGCGCCGAGCGCACCGCCTTATTCAGCGCCGTCGCCGCTGGCTATCGCCCCGGTGATTTTCAACAAATTGCCGTCACCGGCGACACCGACGGCCCTATCGCCCCTTGCGGCGCCTGCCGCCAGGTCATCATCGAACTCGGCGGCCCGGAACTCGAAGTCGTGCTGACCAACACCAAAGGCGACATCAAAACCACCACCGCCGGCGCACAATTGCCGGACGCGTTTTATCTGCAACCGGAATAAGTTTTTACCCAATAAAAAAATCCCCGACAGATCGCCTGATTTGTCGGGGATTTTTACTTCTAGGATGTATCGGGCTGTTGTTATCACCGATAACTCTTGGGAATTTAAAAGGATCAAACGCAATCAGCTTACTTTTATACAGCGTCTATATTTAAGTTCTGACCACGCCCCTTCGATTCCGCCGGAGCATAGTCATTAGCGTCATCCTTAAATCGCTAACATGCGTATAACCTGGTTCTCGTATAGATCAAGCCAAGTCTTTAGGCCAGATCTCAATTCTACAAATCGCTCCGTCGACTTAAGCAATTTTCCACCAGGGATACACTTGATCAAATTTCGAACGGCCGAAGCTGCATGCCCAGGCAAAACGCTCGGAGGAAACATTACTATATAGAATACAAGTGGCCCAAGAATGACGCTCCGAAGTGTATAGCTCGATCGCCAAGGCACAGTTCCTTTGCTAATTCGCACAATAAATGGGTTGAATCGACCATTCTTATCGGTAAGCCCCACATACGGCGGGCGATTACGTTGTAATTCATCTAGTTGCTCAGGTCTAGCAAGATAAGAAATGATCGCAAATCTTGCCGGAGGATACACTTTAGAAGTGCCAAGGATGTAAGACTCAAAGCCATCAAACAACCAAGCATGTTCACCATTAGTTCTTGCTGAGTTGAAGGAAATTTTGAGTAACCAGCGAGCAAGTAAATCAAAATCGAATGAAAGATTGACGCTTAGCTTTGTATAGTTTGGAACCATGACTCCAGAACACGTAAGAAAGCGCTTTCCAAACGCATCAAGATCTGACAGTGGTCCATTATTGCACTTTTTACAAACATCTTTAACTTTGAATTCACTTCTCACCATTTTTCCGGCTATTTCGCTCCAACCAATAACTGAGGACTCAATATTTTTCTGAAATGCGTATATGAACGCAGGAATGATATGTTCCCGAGTAATTGAGCCTTCTTGTTTACAATAAGCGCATAACGGCATTTTAGGTTGCTAACTTATTTTCAAATTAAAGAGCTCGAAGCTAACATACCAGTGCAAAATTAGCCACACTATTCCAAGCTTCTCAACAGCCTGGTATGTTCGATTTACCTGTAAGCCAGCAACACCAAGGTTTCCGCTGTTCGCTTCATCGCTGCATTCGGCGTCACAAACCCCTCAAACAGCCCAATATATACTCCCCCCAGTATGTTTTAAGCCCCTTTATTCTTGCTAAGATGATGACGATTTTCATGAAATATGGGGGGAGTATCTTGTTTTCTGAGTATGCGGCGTCCAAAAGGTACAGCTATACTCCACGCAAAAGCGGCTCACGCGACGCATGAAGTTTGCGCTAACGCAGCATGCGTGCATTCATTGCGACATTCACCGAAGATGGTAAGGTGTCCGCTATCTGAACCGCATTACACTGTTGCTATACTTCCTGCCTCGGGCAGCGCAGAGGTAAGCGCGGTGCCCTGATTATTCAGCGAGGAAATTCAATTGAAACTGTCATTTCATGGTGCCGATCTCGGCGTGACCGGCTCCTGCCATCTGCTGGAATGCGATGGTGTGCGCATACTGATTGACTGCGGCATGTATCAGGGCAGCCGTAATCTGAATGAGGAGAATGCCGGCCCGTTCGGTTTCGATGCGGCGTCGATCGACTATGTGTTACTGACCCATGCGCATCTGGATCATTGCGGCCGCCTGCCCTTGCTGGTGCGACGCGGGTTCCGTGGCAATATCATTGCCACCGCTGCGACCCGCGATCTGGCGCGCATCGTGCTGCTCGATTCTGCGCATCTGCAGGAATCAGAGGCCGAATATCAGAACAAAAAAAATGCGCGGCGCGGTAACGACAAGCACATGGAAGCGCTGTACAACACGCATGATGTGCTGCATACGCTGGATCACTTTACCCAGACGGTTCATTACGATCAGGAGCTGCTGATCGCGCCCGGCATCACCGCGACGTTTATCGATGCCGGTCATATTCTGGGCTCATCCTCTGTCGTGCTGAACCTGACGGAAGATGAGAAAAAATGCCGCATCGTTTTTTCCGGCGATATCGGCAGCAACGGCAGAAAACTGCTGCGCGATCCGGCCACGCCACCGAAAGCCGATGTTGTGGTGATGGAAACCACGTATGGCGACCGTCTGCACAAACCGCTGGATCTGTCGATAGAAGAGCTGTATCAGGTGATTACCGATACCTTCCGGCATGGCGGCAATGTCGTAATCCCGACCTTTGCGCTGGAACGTGCGCAGGAGTTGCTGTATTACCTGCGCGAAGGTGTGCAGCAGCATCGTTTACCACGTTCTATGCAGGTATTTCTGGATTCGCCGATGGCGATCTCGGCGACCGAAATTTTCCGCCAGCATACAGGTTGTTATGACGCCGGGACGGCAGCACTGTTTTGCGATGCAGGTGATCCCTTCGATTTGCCTGGTCTGCATTTCACGCGGGACGTGGCGGACAGTATGGCGATCAACCGTTTTTCCGGTGGTGCAGTCATCATGGCGGGCTCAGGCATGTGTACCGGCGGGCGCATCCAGCATCATCTGAAGCATCATTTATGGCGGCAAAATGCCAGTATCGTGTTCGTTGGTTTTGCGGCGAAAGGAACGCTGGCAAGGGAAATTATCGACGGTGCGCGTACAGTGCGTGTACTTGGTGAAGAGATCGCAGTCAGAGCCGGCATTCATACCATTAACGGTTTTTCAGCGCATGCCGACCGCGATGAATTACTGGCCTGGCATCAGCATACGCATGCCACGCAGACGTTTCTGGTGCATGGCGAAGAAGAAGTTATGCGCAGCTTTGCGCGCTTGCTGCCAGCCGATGCTGTCAGCCTGCCACAGACGGCTGACAGCATTGATCTGACACCGTATTGCCATCCTAAGAAAACAGCGAAGCACTGAAAAAAAATCCCTGCGCACAGCGCGCTGTGGCAGGGATTTTTTTATACGACAGGGATTGTCATCTCCATTCTTTGCAATGCGGCTTTAATGTACCAGTGAAGTAAATGGCGCAACGTAAGCTTGCATAAACACGAAGAAGCCAACCAGCACCGCCAGCGCCAGGCTGTGGAAAAACACGAAGCGCAGAATCGTGCCTTCATGTCCATACCAGCGTGTGGCTGTACTGGCGACCACGATACTCTGCGCATCGACCATCTTGCCCATCACGCCGCCCGAACTGTTGGCAGCCGCCATCAGCACAGGGCTTAAACCCAATTGCTCTGCCGTGGTTTTTTGCAGCCCGCCAAACAGCACATTAGCTGCCGTGTCCGACCCCGTCAGCGCCACACCCAGCCAACCGAGTAAGGTGCCGAAGATAGGATAGAAAGCACCGGTATGCGCAAACACCAGACCCAGCGTGGCATCGGTGCCGGAATAGCGTGTCAGATAGCCCAGCGCCAGCATCAGCACGATGGTTAGCAACGAATAACGTACCAGCCAGATCGTGCGGAAATAAATTTTGACCAGATCAGTCAGCTTGTACTTCATCATCAAACCGCTGATCACCGAGGCGAGGAAAATCCCGGAACCGGTAGCCGACAACCAGTTCAGTGTGTACACCGCTGGTTCTGTATGCGGCTTGGTGACGACCGGGGCGACTTTTTCCACCAGATTATGCAGACCGGCAAATGGAATCTTGAACACAGAAATACCATCAACCCATTTTTTAAATTCCGGAATGCCCCAGATAAACACCAGCGCCGTTAAGATCACCCACGGCATCCATGCCATCACCAGTGCACGGGTATCGTGTTTTTTGAAAATTGCTGCGGCAGCATCGGCTTCATGACCATGCGGTTTTTCACTTTCCAGATCGGGTTCGCCGGAATCGGTTTCATGGCCTTTGAGGGAAGTGGAGGTCCAGATTTTTTTCGGTTTCCAGACTTTCAGGAACAGGATGAGGCTGATCATGGACACAATCGCCGCGACCACATCCACCAGCCATGGGCCGTGATAATTGGACACCAGATATTGCGGAACCGCAAAGCTCAGACCGGCGACCAGAATCGCCGGCCAGATTTGCAGCATGCCGCGGAAACCGGCAAACGCCCAGATCAGCCAGAACGGCACCAGCAAAGAGAATAAGGGTAGTTGGCGACCGATCATGCCGGACAACTGCATCAGATCGATGCCTGTCACTGCCGCCAATGCAATCACAGGCGTGCCCAGCGCACCGTATGCCACTGGCGCAGTATTCGCGATCAGGCACAGACCCGATGCCGCCAGCGGAGAAAATCCGAGGCCGATCATGATCGCTGCTGTCACGGCAACCGGCGTACCGAAGCCCGCAGCGCCTTCAAAGAAAGCGCCGAAACAGAAGGCGATCAGCAATAACTGTATGCGGCGATCTTCGGTGATGCCGGTCAGGCTGTCCTGTAATACAGAGAATGAACCGTTTTCTATGGTCAGCTGGTGCAAGAAAATAATATTCAACACGATCCAGCCAATGGGCAGCAAACCAAATGCCGCGCCAAAACCCGCCGCATTCCACGCCAGCCCTGCAGGCATGCCAAAGCCAAAAATCGACACCGCCAGCGCGCTCGCGAGCCCCAGCCCGGCGGCGTAATGCGCCTTCATATGACCAAATGCAATACATCCCAGCATCACAACCACAGGTATCGCCGCCATGAGTGCCGATAACCATATATTGCCTAGCGGGTCATAAACCTGACTCCAGACCATTTCTATCTCCTTTGTTTTAAAACCTTGTGCGCGCAGTGGCAGCTATGGCGGCGATAGTACGACAGGAAGCGAGGCAGTTTTCATGGCGCTCGGATGAAATGATTTTCAACTATTGTTGAATAATTCGATACTTTCCTTAAAACAGAATTCCGCTTTAGTTAAAACTCATTTTTTGATGCCGCCACATTATCCGCCTTCAGCTCATTCAAACGCGATCCAGCTGCATCTTAGCAGCGGCAGAATAATTCTCTTTTTCAGGTTAATATATTTTCCGAGGCTGCCAGCCTGTTTGCAGCTTTCACTCCCCACCCATCCCTACGGAGAAAACCATGCAACTTGAGAAAGACTGCCGCAGCCTGATCGGCCATTCAGATGCCGACGAAGGCATCAATCGCAGAAATTTTATCCAGACAGCGGTCGGCGTCGGCTTTGCTGCAGCAACACTTCCTATATTTGCGCAAAATGTAGTCAAAACCGATGCCGCCGGCTTAACCGCCGGTGTGGTCTCGCTGGACATTCATGGTCAGAAAGTGCCGCTCTACTATGCGCAGCCGGAAGGTAAAAGCAATCTGCCGGTGATTCTGGTGATCTCGGAAATATTTGGCGTCCATGAGCATATCGCTGACGTGGCGCGTCGCTTTGCGAAACAGGGTTATCTGGCACTGGCACCGGAGTTATTTATCCGTCAGGGGGATGCCGGTAAATATACGTCGATTGCAGAACTGATCAAAGAAGTGATTTCCAAAGTACCTGATGCGCAGGTGATGAGTGATCTGGATGCTGTCGTCGCCTGGGCCGGTCAGCACGGCGGCGATATCACACGTCTGGGCATTACCGGATTCTGCTGGGGTGGACGCATCACCTGGATGTATGCTGCGCATAATCCCTCGGTCAAAGCCGGTGTGGCCTGGTATGGCCGGCTGACCGATCAGCCGAATGCCTTGTCTCCGAGCAATCCGATCGATATCGCACCGACCCTGACTGTGCCCGTGCTCGGCTTGTACGGCGCCAAAGACACCGGTATCAGCGTTGACTCCGTCCTGAAGATGCAGGCAGCGCTGGCGCAGGGCAACAGCCATTCCGAGTTCAAGATTTATGAAAACTCAGGCCACGCATTCCATGCCGATTACCGCCCCAGCTATGTCGAAGCAGATGCCAAAGACGGCTGGGCGCGCTGTCTGGCATGGTTTAAAGCACATCAGGTCATCTGAACCCGCTCCCCTGACCGTATTCGTCCGGCGCAAAAATCCCGACGGGATACGGTCAGACATAAAGGCAGTTTGCAGAAAACCCGGCAATATGTTTTAATTTGCAACCATGTTGCAAATTTGAGGTTTCAAAATTCACTCCACGCTGCTGTCCATTATCTTTACCACCGCCATCGCGGGTGTACTCAGCATTTCTGCTGCGGCTATCTTTTCCTATTCCTTCCTGACGCGCATTGTCGAACGCATGGTCAGCCTGTCGGTCGGCATCATGCTGTCGACTTCGTTACTGCACGCTTTGCCGGAAGCTTTTGAATCGCAGGCAGATACCCGCACCCTGTTTGCCTGCCTGCTGGGCGGGCTGCTGGCATTCTTCCTGCTGGAAAAGATGGCGATTCTACGGCACTCTCATCATCATGAGGGCGACGGCCATCATCATGAACATGGTCATGATGCGCATGAAGCGGGTAAAGCCGGATGGATGATTCTGGTCGGTGATGGCATGCACAATTTCACCGACGGCATCCTGATTGCAGCAGCCTTTCTCGCCAATCCTGAACTCGGACTGGTCACGGCGCTGGCGATCATTGCGCATGAAATCCCGCAGGAAATCGGTGATTTTATTGTGCTGCTGAATGCCGGGTTCAGCCGTATGCGCGCCTATCTGTACAACCTGGCCTGCAGCCTGCTGGGAGTCATCGGCGGTATTCTGGGATATTTCACACTCGAAAAAGCCAGCGGCATGATTCCGTATGTGCTGGTGTTTGCCTCATCCGGCTTTATTTACATCGCCGTCAGCGATCTGATGCCGCAAATGCAGCGACGCGCCACCCTGCGGGAAACGGTGCCGCAAATCCTGCTGATCGCACTCGGTATCGTGCTGGTGCTGTTCGTCACACGACATCATTAAGCCGCAGCCAAAATCAAGACAATACGGCGCAATGCTGTGCTGACCATCCGCTGGCATTCAGATTTCGACAGGCAGACGCTTATCGTGCAACCGGACGCGCTGGATCAGCGCACCACTCGCTCCATGACCCGGGATACAGGGCTGCGCCGCATAAACCGGCCACTTCCAGCGCCAGGAGGTTGTGACAGGCTGTCACGCCGGAACCGCATTGCATGATCGCTCTGGCCGGATCTGCCACCAGTTGTGACCATTCCTGGCTAAGCTGGAGCGGCGATTTGAAGGTGCCGTCTGGCTGCAGATTGTCTTTGAAAAACCGGTTCAGTGCACCGGGAATATGGCCGCCCACCGGATCAATTGTTTCATTTTCTCCGCGATAACGGTCCGCCGCCCGCGCATCGACCAGCGTCATGGCGGCACTGGACAGGTTCTCCAGCACCTGTGCGATGCTGACCTGCGCGGTCAGGGGCGGATGCTGTGAAATCGTTCCGGCTGAAGGGATGCTGACGTCCGTTGACAGCGGCTGTCCTGCCGCGGTCCAGGCGGCAATACCGCCATCGAGTACCGCAACCGCCTCATGCCCGATCCAGCGCAACATCCACCACAGGCGCGCCGCAAACATGCCGCCATGCGCATCATAGGCAACCACCTGCGTGTCATCGCTGATTCCCAGCGCACGCAGAGTCTGGATAAACGTCTGCTGATCAGGCAAAGGATGGCGGCCACGGAATACACCGTCATTGTCCAGGCTGCTGGCAGACAGCTGCTCATCCAGATGCACGAACAAAGCGCCCGGCAAATGCCCTTGCGCATAAGCCTCCCTGCCTGCCTGCGGATTGCCCAGATCATGCCGGCAATCCAGAATCACCTGATTATTATCCTGCTGATGCTGCACCAGGTCGGCGACGCTGATTAATGTAGTCCACATGCTTATCTCCTGTTTATTCGGAAGCGATCGGATCAGAAACGGGTTGTTGCTGGCTTCTGGCATTATAAAAGCTGGCAATCAGTCCGCTCAATATAATGATGGCGATCCCGCACCAGCTCAGCCAGGCAAGATGTTCGTCCCATAAGAAAATATCCCAGAAACTGGAAAATACAATCCCCGCATATTGCAGGTTCGCCGTCAGCAAGGTGTTTCCCAGCCGGTAGGCGCGTGTCATTGCCATCTGCGCACTGGCTGCCGTCAACCCGATCGTCAGCAACAGCAGCGCGCCATGCAGATTCACCGGATGCCAGGCAGGCTGACCCGCCAGCGTGGCAGGAAACAGCTTCGTTCCGATCACGCCGGCGACCGCACAACTCATGGAGAAATAAAACACCACGCGGTATTCCGGCTCTCCCATCAATCCCATCTGCCGTACCTGCAAATAAGCCAGCGCTGCCAGCATGCCGGACACCAAAGCAACCACCCCGCCGATCCACTGATCAGCATGTATACTCGGCCGCAGCAACAAGACCACACCGCCAAACCCCATGATAATCGCGGCCATCAGGCGCCAGTCCATACTGCGCTGCCTGCGCCACCAGGCGCTCACCAGCAAAATAGCGGCGATCCAGATCGGCGACATATAGTTCAGCGTCACCGCCATTGCCAGCGGCAATTGCCCAATCGCATAAAACCACAGCCATAAGGCACTGACACCGACACTGCCGCGCCACAGGTGATGGCCTGCCATTCCGGTTTTCAGACTGCCACCTTGCCACCTTATGAGCACCAGTATCATCAGCATACCGATCACGCCACGGTAGGCGACGATTTCGGAAGTTGAATAATCAACCGATGCCAGCTTGACGCAGACACCCATGATCGAAAACAGAAAACTCGCAACCAGCATCCACAAAGACTGCATCAGCACTTCCAATCCAAAATTCCAAAAAGAAGGGAGGCCATCTGCCTCCCCTGCGTGATCTGAACAGACCGGATCAGAATACCATTCTGCGCCGGTACCATTCATGAAAATGCTGCATGCCATCTTCCATCGGCGACTGATACGGGCCCACTTCATTCTCGCCACGGTCCAGCAGGATTTTGCGGCCAGCATCCATACGCATGCCAATCTCATCATCCTCAATGCAGGTTTCCATGTAGGCAGCGCGCTCGGCCTCGATGAATTCACGTTCAAACAGCACGATTTCTTCCGGATAATAAAATTCGACCACATTGCGGGTCTTGCCAGTTTCAGTCGGCCATAAGGTCGATACCACCAGCACATGCGGATACCACTCCACCATGATATTCGGATACAAGGTCAGCCAGATCGCGCCGTATTTAGGCGGTTCGCCATTGCGGAATTTCAACACCTGTTCCTGCCAGTGTCGGTATTTTTCCGAACCGGACTTCAGCAAACCGTGATTGACGCCGACGGTCTGGACGCTGTAATCCTCGCCGAATTCCCAGCGCAGATCGTCGCATGTGACGAAGCTGCCCAGACCCGGATGGAAAGGCTCGACGTGATAATCCTCCAGATAAACCTCAATAAAGGTTTTCCAGTTGTAATCGCAGTCATGCACTTCAACGTGATCGAGCATGTATCCCGTAAAGTCGAGATCGCGGGTCACGGTCAGTTGCGACATGCGCTCCATGACGTTGTAACCATTCTGCTCGAATAGCAGGCCATTCCAGTTTTGCAACGGCGTGCGCTTCAGATTCATGCAAGGCGTATCGGCAAAGTGCGGTGCGCCGATCAGTTCGCCTTTCAGATCATACGTCCAGCGATGCAGCGGGCATACGATGTTATTCGCATTGCCGCGGCCATTAAACATTAAAGCCTGACGATGGCGACAGACGTTCGACATCAGCTCAATTCCCTGAGCGCTGCGAACCAGCATGCGGCCTTCATTTTCGGAAGCCAGTGTGGCGAAATCCCCCACATTCGGCACCATCAGTTCATGACCCACATAGCGAGGGCCAGCCTGGAACAGGTCTTTTATTTCGCGTTCTAATAACGCTTCATCAAAATAAACCTGAACCGGAAGTTGCGCGTCAGAACGCGCCAGTGTAGACAAAGAAGCCAGATCGGACATCTCCACCCCCAAATTAATTTGCACCAACCTAAGAGAGAAAGAATCCACAAAAACCTGTTTCCAGCCAGTAAAACCCGGTGGCCGGAAATTCAAACGATCAAACGCCTTGAAGAGGAAATTTTGGACAGAACCGCGAATTATACCCGACTCCCTCAAATTTCGCCTTAAAAAAGGATAATTACTGAGAAAAATCAATTCCTTAGGCGATTTTTAGCATCTTGCACCAGACACGCACAAACAACAGTTCTGCATTTTAGTAAAAATCATCTAATTCATTTATCTGATTTATTCTGTTTTCAGCTTCTTTTTGGAAAATCGCCATCTCTCCTCTGACAGATGGAAAATTTCTGTTTTTGAACCAGAAATTTCCGCTCATCACGGTCTCAGATCCGTGCTTTTTTATGTTGCACAGCAGCTTGCCACTGTGGATGACAATCACTAGCCTGCATCTGGCCAGCGCATCTGACGAACCACAAGTTGACAGGTTGCCGGCGCCCTCATCGACATCCTCCTTGACGCATTTCTGATTGATCTCTGCTTCATTTGACTTAACTTCTTTCATAAGGAATCACAATGAACCAAACCAGAATCAGGCAATTGCTCAGGCAACTCCTGGCGATATGGCTCACCTGCTTTATCTGCACCGGCACGGCATCCGCCGTCGGCTATACACAGACCCGCTATCCGATTGTGCTGGTACATGGCTTATTCGGCTTTGACAATATCGGACCGGTTGAATACTGGTACGGCATTCCTTCTGCCTTGCGTGCTGATGGTGCCAGCGTGTATGTGACACAGGTTGCCGCCGCCAACAGCACCGAAGTGCGCGGCGAACAGCTGCTGACGCAGATTCAGCAGATACTCGCGGTCACCGGCGCGACCAAAGTCAATCTGATCGGCCACAGCCACGGTGGTCCGACGGCGCGGTATGTCGCCTCGGTCCGGCCTGATCTGGTTGCCTCTGTCACTTCCGTCGGTGGCGTGAACCGCGGCTCCAGCGTGGCCGATGTTTTGTTGGGCATTGCGCCGCCAGGATCTTTGTCGAACAGCATACTGGTTGCAGTCAGCAATGGTCTGGCACAACTGATCAGCTTTCTGTCCGGGCAGCCCGGTCTGTCGCAGGATGCGCTGGCCGCAGCTAACTCGCTGAGCACCGCCGGCTCGCTCAAATTCAACAGCGCCCATCCCGAAGGTATTCCAACCACTGCCTGCGGCGAAGGTGCATATCAGGTGAATGGCGTGGCCTATTACTCGTGGAGCGGTGCACAGGCCTATACCAATCTGTTCGACATTGCCGATCCGGCACTCGCGCTGACGTCTCTGGCATTTGGCGGGCAGAAAAATGACGGACTGGTATCGAGTTGCTCAACGCATCTGGGCCAGGTGATTCGTGATGACTACGCCATGAATCATCTGGATGAAGTCAATCAGACCATCGGGCTGGTCAATATTTTTGAAACCAATCCGGTGACCATTTTCAGGCAACATGCAAACCGCCTGAAAAACAGCGGTCTCTGAAACCGCATGATTTCATTCTCAGCATAACTTGTCTGTCAAAGTCGGAGACCGGTCAGATGAAAAAGAAAAATGTGGCTGTTGCATGCGTGCTCTCAGGTTTTATCTGCGCTTTTTTCTTAACAAACAGCCTGCCATTGCAGGACACCCACACTCCGGTCAGGCTCACTGCCGGAGACACTTCTTTTTCTTTTGTCCGGTCCATGACCGGCAGCAGCACGGACGGCGGCGCCACGCAGACTGATCAGGGCGATCTGGTTATTACACAGGATTTACGGCTGCTGTTTGATTACTATCTGTCTGCGATCGGCGAAAAAGAATTACCCGAGATCCGGAAGCAGATTGAGCAGGTGCTGCGGCAGAAATTGTCCGCGCATGCAGCAGGGCAAGCCATGCACTTGCTCGATCATTACCTTGCCTATAAACAGGCGCTGGCTGACTTTGAGCTGCATGGTTCTGGCGACACCCTTAAGGCAGGCAATCAGCTGGCCGCCATCCGCCAGCGCTGGCAAAAAATGCAGGCTTTGCGATTGG
Organism: Cognatundibacterium griseum; assembly: GCF_014284195.1. Taxonomy (GTDB): domain Bacteria; phylum Pseudomonadota; class Gammaproteobacteria; order Burkholderiales; family Burkholderiaceae_D; genus Undibacterium; species Undibacterium griseum. Next base: position 789,592 of record NZ_JACOGC010000001.1, on the reverse strand, counting down.
AATATTTCAGCTCGGCGGAAAATCAGGCCTTATTCAGTTTTGATGACGCGTACGATCAGGATGCGCTGGCAAGGCTGGAAATCAGCCAGGATGCCACATTAAGTCCTGAACAGAAAAAAGCACGTCTGCAGGCGCTGGACGATGCGATGAATCCCGAAATGCGGGCATCCAGACAAGCGCCTTATCAGGTTATCCGCCTGGAAGAGCAGGTGCAGCAAATGCGCAGTCAGGGAGCCAGTGAAGACGATATCTATCGCTGGCGTGCGCAAAATACGTCACCTGAGGCAGCGGAACGTCTGGCGGCAGTCGATAGGGAACAGGCTGAATGGAAAGACCGGATCCGCATGTATCTTGAGCAGCGTCAGCTATTGCTCAGCCATGCCGGAAACACGGCAGATTCGGCACAACTGTCCGGTCTGCAACAAATACGGGACCGGTATTTCAGTCCGCAGGAGCAGCGCCGTCTGGCGGCGTATGAAGGAAATTCGCAATAACCGGGCAGGTCAGGCTGCGCTGGCAACCTGCTCGTCTGTGACTGGCTCAGCCGCATCCGGCACGGCCTCTGGCATGGTTTCAAGCGCTTCCAGCAGAGCCTGATTCATCACTTTATCCAGATTCAGCACCTGTGCCCGCTGCTCACGGAAAGCCTGCTCCAGTGCTTTAACAGGGATAGAAAAACTTTTCTCTTTCTGGCTGGAAGTGAAAATATACAGGCTGCGCATCGGGCTGACCCACGCCAGCCGCACCCGGATTAACTCTTGCCCTGCCACTGGCATGTAATTAATCCAGATACCGCGTTCGAGCTGATGAACCTGTCTGCTCGACTCGTCATTGTCTTCACTGACTTGATGTGCTGCTTTTTTCTCTGCTTCCGCACGTTTTTCCAGCCGCCGTTCGGCAGCCTGCTGCGCCGCTTCCACCGCCAGCTCCAGCTGTTTATCAGGGGATAATTCCAGCGGAGCGCGGACAATGGACGCATGACACTCCGCCAGCTCGGCAAAAAAGCGCACACGGTCTTCATCCTGCCACTTAATCAGGCTCAGCCATTTATTCAGCCGCGCCAGAATCGCAGGCAAACGATTCAGTAGCGCCTGTCTTTCCTGCAGGGTGATTTTCGGCTTGACGCTCCAGATCAGGTCATCCATGGTGCGCAGCGCATCCTCGGCAGCATGCGGTTTCTCTTCCTGTATGCTGTATGCCAGCGTCAGTACCTTGATCCAGCGGTTTTCCAGAAATGCCTCAACAAAAGCAACCACCTCTCCAGTACCAATGCGTAATGCCACCTCATGGTTTGCTGCAATATTGGCCTGTTTGATTTTTTCGTTACGCAAGGCTTGCTGGATCGGCGTCTGCAAAGCCTCTGCATCTGCGGTCTCTTCTTTTGCAATAAAGCTTTCGAGATCCGTCACCACCTCATCAAATAAGGCGATTTCCTGATTAAATTCTTTGGAAACCCGCTGCACATTCTTCTGCATCGCCTGGAACAGCGGATCATCCTGCGCCTTATCCTGATCCAGTGCCGGGCTGTAACGCGACAGCAAATCAATTAACCGGCGCGCAGGATGTTGTTCCTTGAAAAAGAAGTCCTGATCGATCAGCGCGACTTTTAATACCGGCACCTGCAGCACTGAAATCAATTCCTTGACCGGTTGCGGAATTGCGTTATTCCGAAAGACATTATCAAAGACCTGCGCCAGCAGATCGAAGGTATGTTTTTCCACACCGCTGCTGGCCATCTCCGGAAAATGCTCGCGGATTTGCGACAGCCGCAGGATATCTTTCGCTTCGGCCATCAGCTGATTCAGCTTCAGACTGTGCTGCAAACCTGCCAGATGCTGAAAAAACGGCGATTGCGCGGGATATGCCGGCGCTGCAGATGACGGATAACCTGCAGTTTGCATGGCCTGTGCGAACGGCTGCGGACTGGCCTGTGCCTCCTGGCCGGTTGCTGCATAAACTGCCTGCGGAGCAGGGGGCTGCCCTGCGGAAAAATAACGATTCAGCTTTTGCTGTAAACCAAAACCATCGCCCTTGCTGTCCGGCTGACGTTTTTCCCGTTCAGGCGACGGCGCCGGATGCGCTTTTTTGGCGGAGGCCTGCCTGATCCGGTAAGACTCCTGCAAATCGGGCAATATGCCCTTGCCAGCCAGAACCGAGTTCAGTTCATACAAAACCGGGGCAAGATCAAACAGGATATCGGCACTCAGTAAAGGCAGAATCAGCTCATGCGTATTTTCTTCCGGATCAAACTGACACCAGGAATTGTACAAAGCCTGCAATACGTTGTCAGGGCGGAACGGATTTTGAGTAATGCTGAGCGTGTCTCTGCCCAGCACGTGGGATAAACGCATATTCAGCGCAGCATATTGTTCTGCATTTTCGAGCTCGATGGCGCGGCTGATGCGGCTGAGCGCCAGCTTCTTGTCCATTTCCTCATAACTGACCAGACTCAGATCCTGATCGTCACTTTCGTCACGGGTACGCGTCAGTTCCCCAGTCTGCAATAAATTCCGCATTTCGTGACGAAAAACGGTCTCTATTTCTTTTGTCGCGATATGATAAAAAGCGTAAGCATGCTTTTTCAGCAATTGTCCGGCATGAAAGCACAACATGGCTTCACGCGAATCCATACTGTGTTCAGACACAGCCAGCATTGCATTTGATAATCTGCCAGAAAATGCATCCAGCTGCGCCAATACCGGCTGGACGGCCACGGGGATCAGCCCGGACAGCAACTCACCATTGGCAGCAGAAGCCGCTGCAGATGAGGTTTGTTGCTTTTTAGAGCTGATCATGATGATGAACTAAAAGTTTCAGAAAAATGGTTACAATGTTGCATTCTTGGAAATCAAATCACTAACCACTAACAGATCAATTTCCTGTGCGCCTCTGCGCGTAACCGGCAGGATCGGAGCCTTCTTACAGAGCCTCACCTAAACTGATAAAGTAGACTTGTCTGCACTATATACAAAGAATTTCCACATGGAAATGTTCAGAACACAATTTGTCCTATTCTTTAAGTATAAAATGCTCCGTCCTTAAGAAACATTTTCCTGATTGAAACAATAATTTCCATTTGTAACAGAATCAACTTTCCATATCCGCCAATTTCCGCTCAAGGTTTCCGGATTACTCTAAAATAGCGGGCTAGACGCATTTTGCGTGTTTCTACGCAACGTTTGAACAACGATGGACAATAACTGGTATGCCTAAAAAACACGCTGACACTCCCCTGTCAGAGGTCACCCCTCCCCCTGCTTCCTTCGAGGCGGCGATGAAAGAGTTAAGTGAACTGGTAACAAGAATGGAAGCCGGCGATCTGCCGATCGAAGCTTCTGTGACGGCATATCAGCGCGGTTCAGAATTAATCCGGTTCTGTGCTGCGCAACTCGAACAGGTTGAGCAGCAGGTGAAAATTCTGGACGCAGGAATGTTGAAATCGTTCCAGATTGATGATGGGGACGCTGCATGAACGATACATTCCGCAGCTGGATGAAGCAGACCCAGGAGCGTTGCGAAGCCGACCTGTCGGAATTCATTCCTGCGCCATCCACCGTTCCCGCCCATTTGCACGATGCCATGCGCTATGCGGCGCTGGATGGCGGCAAGCGCATCCGGCCGCTGCTGGTATTTGCGGCAGGCAGGCTGTTTCAGGCATCTGAAGATCTGTTGCGGCGCGCTGCCGCCGCTACCGAAATGATCCATGCTTATTCACTGGTACATGATGACATGCCCTGCATGGATGATGATGCTTTGCGGCGCGGCAAACCAACCGTTCACGTGAAATACGATGAAGCCACCGCCTTGCTGGTGGGAGATGCCTTGCAGGCGCAGGCCTTTCTCGTGCTGTCGGAAGGTGACGGCGACCCGGCTGCCAAACTGGCAATGGTTCGGGTATTAGCGCATGCAGCAGGTTCCGTGGGCATGTGCGGCGGGCAGGCGATTGACCTGGCCAGTGTCGGAATGGCGCTGAGCAGGGAACAGCTGGAGCAGATGCATCGCCTCAAAACCGGTGCCTTATTGCGCGCGTCGGTATTGCTCGGCGCCATGAGCGGTAAATTACTGAACACTGAGGAAACCGCCGCGCTGGATACTTATGCCGCGGCCATCGGGCTGGCGTTCCAGGTGGTGGACGATGTGCTGGATGCCACCGCAGATTCTGCCACACTGGGCAAAACAGCAGGAAAAGATGCCGCAGACAATAAACCTACTTATGTCAGCCTGCTCGGGCTGGAGGCGTCCCGGCAATTAGCCATTCAACTCTGCCAGAAAGCCCACGAAGCTTTGCAGTTGTTCGGCACAAACGCACAATTCCTGCATGATCTGGCCGATCTGATCGTGCAGCGACAAGCATAACTGGCTATTTCTATGACGAATCTACTTCAAAAAATCAATTCCCCGACCGATTTACGGCTCATGTCACGTCATCAGCTCAAGCCATTGGCCGATGAATTGCGCCAGTACGTGCTGGATTCCGTCTCCAAAACAGGCGGGCATCTGTCGTCCAATCTCGGCACAGTTGAGCTGACGCTGGCTTTACATTACGTGTTTAATACCCCGGAAGACCGTCTGGTCTGGGATGTCGGCCATCAGACGTATCCGCACAAAATCCTGACTGGCCGGCGTGACCAGATGCATACGCTGCGTCAATGGGAAGGCATTTCCGGATTTCCGCGCCGGGACGAGAGCGAATACGATACTTTCGGCACCGCGCATTCATCGACCTCGATTTCGGCAGCGCTCGGTATGGCGCTGGCCGCACGCACGCAAGGCAAGGACCGGCACGCGGTCGCCATCATCGGCGACGGCTCGATGACGGCGGGTATGGCATTTGAAGCCCTGAACAATGCAGGCGTCTACGACGATATCAACCTGCTGGTGGTGCTGAACGATAATGACATGTCGATTTCCCCGCCAGTCGGCGCACTGAACCGCTATCTGGCACGACTGATGTCCGGCAAGTTTTATGCGGCGGCCCGCAATGTCGGCAAATCCGTCTTGCCGTCGCCTGTACTCGAACTCGCCAAGCGCTTTGAAGAACATGCCAAAGGTATGCTGGTGCCGGCGACCATGTTTGAAGAATTCGGTTTCAATTACATCGGCCCGATTGATGGCCACGATCTCGACTCCCTGATCCCGACACTGCAAAATATCAAGCAGCTCAAAGGGCCGCAGTTCCTGCACGTGGTCACCAAAAAGGGTCAGGGATATAAACTGGCGGAAGCCGACCCTGTGCTGTATCACGGTCCCGGAAAATTCAATCCGGCGGAAGGCATCAAGCCCAGCGCATCCACGAAGCAGACTTATACCCAGGTTTTCGGGCAATGGCTGTGCGATATGGCCGCCGCCGACCAGAAACTGATCGGTATTACACCTGCCATGCGCGAGGGCTCTGGTATGGTCGAGTTTGAAAAGCAATTTCCCCAGCGTTATTACGACGTAGGCATCGCGGAACAACATTCCGTCACCTTTGCGGCCGGCCTCGCCTGCGAAGGTCTGAAACCCGTGGTGGCGATTTACTCCACCTTCCTGCAGCGCGCTTACGATCAGCTGATTCATGATGTCGCTCTGCAAAATCTGGACGTGACCTTTGCGCTGGACCGCGCTGGTCTGGTCGGTGCCGATGGTGCGACCCATGCCGGCAATTACGACCTGGCTTATCTGCGCTGCATCCCGAATATGGTTGTCATGGCCGCCTCGGATGAAAATGAATGCCGCCAGATGCTGACCACCGGCTATCACCATCCCGGCCCGGCGGCGATACGTTATCCGCGCGGTACGGGTATTGGTGTCACGCCGGACACGGCATTGAGCAGTATTCCGCTCGGTAAGGCTGAACTCCGGCGTCAGGGCAGCAACATTGCCATCATGGCTTTCGGCTCCATGCTGCAGCCTGCATTGAAAGCAGCGGAAGCCCTGGATGCGACCGTCGTGAATATGCGCTTTATCAAACCGCTTGATCAGGAGATGGTAGAGCAGCTGGCAGCCAGCCACGACATGCTGGTGACCGTCGAAGAAGGTTGTGTGATGGGAGGCGCCGGCTCCGCCGTTGCGGAAGCCATGGCCGCGGCATGCATCAGTAAGCCGCTGCTGCTGCTCGGCCTGCCGGATAAATTTATTGACCACGGCGATCCCGGTCTATTGCTGAAACAATGCGGGCTCGATGCTCCCGGCATTGAAACCTCTATCCGCCAACGATTTAATCTTGTCGTTAAGCCTGCCGCAAAACTGGCGGTCAATCAGTAATCGACGGGCTCAGGTCTTCCCATTCTGTTCTACAATGCCTCCTGACCGGAGGCATTTTTTATGGTTCTTTCCCTGCTGCCAACTAAATTTCTCCATTCTTTCCGCGCCGGCACATTGATATACAGGATTATTGATGAGTAAACGTCAACATTGGGAACAGGTTTACCAGACCAAGGCACCGGATGCCGTCAGCTGGTATGCCCCGCATCTGTATCAGTCACTGTCTTTCATAGAACGTATCGCCGGCAAGTCAGATCGCATCATTGATGTTGGCGGAGGCGAATCCACGCTGGTCGATGATTTACTGGAGCGCGGTTATGCGCACGTCAGCGTGCTGGATATTTCGCAGGCAGCGATTGACGGCACCCGCCGAAGGCTGGGTGCCAAAGCCAGCGATGTGCAATGGATTACAGGCGACATCACGCAGGTAGCGCTTCCCGTGCAATATTTTGATGTCTGGCATGACCGTGCGGTATTCCATTTTCTGACCAGTCCGGAACAAAGGCAGGCGTACGTCCGGCAAGTCAGCCAGGCGATGAAGCCCGGTGGCCATATCATTGTGGCGACATTTGGCCCGCAAGGACCGGAAAAATGCAGCGGGCTGGAGGTGGTGCGCTACAATGCAGACGCACTGCATGAGCAATTCGGAACCCGCTTCAGACGGGTGGACAGCACCATCGATCTGCATGAAACACCGTTTGGTACGACCCAGCAATTTTTGTATTGCTATTGCAAAATCGAATAAGGCAGTGCAGGTAGAGATCGGCTAACAGGATAAAAACTATCCGCAGCCGACACACCGTCATCTCAGGCAAATGCCCATTCCCTGTCAGCCTGCCCTGCGTAACTGACCGGCGCCTGTCGCACATCGTCAAACGTGACGATTTCATAAGCATCCGGCTGGGATAACAATACCCGCAACAGCTGATTATTCAATCCATGCCCGGATTTATGTGCCGTATAACTGGCCAGCAATGGATGCCCGATCAGGTAGAGATCGCCGATGGCGTCGAGTATTTTATGACGCACAAACTCATCATCAAAACGCAGGCCATCTGAATTCAGTATCCGGTATTCGTCCATCACGATGGCATTTTCCATGGAGCCACCGCGGGCAAGGCCAATGCCACGCAGCATTTCCACATCCTGCATGAAACCGAAAGTGCGCGCTCTTGCCACGTCCTTAACAAACGACACTTTTTCAAAATCGACCTCTGCTGTCTGCACAGTGCCATCGACCGCAGGATGATTAAATTCAATAAAAAAATGCAGTTTGAATCCGTTATACGGCTCCAGGCGAGCCCATTTCTCTGCAGCCCCTTTGCCTTCACGAATCTCCACCGGTTTTAATACGCGGATAAATTTCTTGGCGGCGTCCTGCTCCTGCATCCCGGCCTGCTGCAACAGATAGACAAAAGACGAGGCAGAACCATCCATGATTGGAATTTCCTCAGCGCTGACATCGATATAGAGATTATCGATTCCAAGACCAGCGCAGGCAGATAACAGATGTTCAACCGTGGAAACCCGTTCACCATTGTTTGACAGCGTGGATGCCATGCGGGTATCGCCGACCCCGGTTGCACTGGCGGGAAACACCAGCGGAGGAACAAGATCGGTGCGGGTAAACACGATGCCCGTATCAACCGGAGCCGGACGCATGACCAGTTCAACCTTGGTGCCTGAATGCAGGCCAACACCGATTGTTTTGACTGTTTGTTGGATAGTGGTTTGCTTTAACATCCCGCTATTATAGCGATTCGCCGGATAAGCGATGTAAGTCAGCCCACTGCAGTGCTTGGGTCAGACAAAAAGACAACATCAGATGCGTACAAGCTCAGCGGGCTATCGCCAGCACCGAAAATCATCAAAAAAAAAGCGCAAGGCCAACCGGCACTGCGCTTCTTTTACTGCAGATCGGAAATGATCAGCCCAACTGAGCCAGCAATGTTTCCGCGTTTGACACTTCAAACTTACCAGGAGCCTCAACATTGACCTGTTTGACGATACCATCGACCACCAGCAAAGAATAACGCTGAGACCGTGTTCCCATGCCGAACTGGCTGAAATCGGCGTCCAGTCCGAGCGCCTTGCTGTATGCGGCATTACCGTCAGCCATCATACGCACGATACCGGTAGCTTTCTGATCGCGTCCCCAGGCACCCATCACAAACGCATCGTTTACTGAAATACACCAGATTTCATCCACACCTTTGGCTTTCAACGCAGCGGCGTGCTGAATATAGCCCGGTACATGCTTGGCAGAGCAGGTCGGCGTGTAAGCGCCTGGCAATCCAAAAATGGCAATCGTCTTGCCCTTGACCAGATCGGCGACCTGAAAAGTATTCGGGCCGAGAGTGCAGCCTTCGCCTTCCACTTCAATGAATTCTGCCAGGCTGCCGGCAGGTAAATGTTCGCCAATCTGTATGCTCATCATGTTTCCTTTCAATTGATTCAAAATAAATTGCCCACTGGCACCGCGTCAGCTTTCCCGTGAAAGCTGCGTACTGGGCGCAGTATGCCTGAGTTGAAAAAAATCTGCAGAATGCACAAAAAAAACAGCACAAGAAAACTTGTGCTGTTTTAAGCGAAGCTGCTGATGGACGGGTTTAAACAAGCATCAGTCTGCCTGTTTATTCAGCCTGCAGGCTGTTGTCAGTGTGTCAGTCAGCCTGTTTGCGCAGGAATGCAGGAATGTCATAAGTCTCCATTCCGTTTTTTTCCAGCGCACGGACAGTATCCGAAGCCGATTCACGACGCCAGACAGCAGGTTTGCTCAGACCATCAAATGCCGGTGCTGCAGTTGCCATGCCGTTTGACACCGTGGTGGAACTCATTGCTGCCGCTGCCATGACGGGTTCATTATTGGTACCTGTCCGCAGCATCGGAGTTTGCACCAGCTGGATATTTTTCTTGCCACGGCCCAGGCCTGTCGCAACAACGGTGACACGGATTTCATCACCCATGTTTTCATCGTAAGCAATACCCTGGGCGATCGAAGCGTCCGGTGCGGCGAATGCGCGGACAGCCGACATCACTTCTTTGATTTCCTTACCTTTCAGGCTGCGGCTGGCCGTTACATTCACCAGCACACCGCGTGCGCCGGACAAATCGATACCATCCAGCAGTGGCGATGCCACTGCCTGTTCTGCAGCGATACGCGCACGGTCAACGCCGGAAGCAGTCGCCGTCCCCATCATGGCTTTACCTTGTTCGCCCATGATCGTTTTAACGTCATTGAAATCGACATTGATGTGGCCAGGCACATTGATAATTTCAGCGATACCGGCAACCGCATTATTCAATACATCGTCGGCATGCTGCAGCCATTCGATCATGCTGTCGTCTTCGTAAATTTCTTCCAGCTTTTCATTGAGGATAATAATGAGTGAATCCACATGCTGGGTCAACGCATCCAGACCTTCGTCGGCGATATCCATGCACTTCTTGCCTTCGTAAGAGAAGGGTTTGGATACCACGGCAACGGTCAGCGCACCGAGTTCTTTTGCAACCTGTGCCACTACAGGAGCAGCACCGGTGCCGGTGCCGCCGCCCATACCAGCTGCGATAAACACCATGTGTGCGCCACGCAAAGCGTCTTCGATCCGGGAACGGGAATCCTCTGCCAGTTTGCGACCGACTTCCGGTTTCATCCCTGCACCCAGACCGGTTTCACCGATCTGAATCACGTTATGCGCTTTGGATTGCAGCAATGCCTGTGCATCGGTATTGGCAGCAATGAATTCAACACCGGACACGCCTTTGTTGATCATATGCTGAACTGCATTACCGCCTGCGCCACCTACGCCGACAACCTTAATTACGGTGCCTTGTGTGGCGTTATCAACCATATCGAACTCCATCATGACTCCTCCAGGTAGGCAGTTATCAGTCGCTAATCATCACACGATGAGACGACTAGCGACTAATAACTGTAGATCAGACCATTATAAAATGAGTACACCTGTAATGGTGTAAAAAGCTAATTAAAAATTTCCCAAAAACCACTCTTTCATACGCTGCCAGACTGCTTTGGCAGACCCTTCCTGCCGCGTCACCAGATGACCACGCAGATACTGCTTCTTTGCTTCCAACAACAAACCAAGAACCGTTGCATAACGCGGGCTGCGCACCACATCAGCCAGCTGTCCGGTATAAGCGGGCATGCCGAGTCTGGTCGGCTTCAGAAAAATATCTTCCGCCATTTCAACCATGCCGGGCATCGCTGCCGAACCGCCGGTCAGCACGATGCCTGACGACAGTACATCCTCATAACCGGATTCGCGTACCACCTGATGCACCAGCGCAAACAATTCTTCGACACGCGGTTCAATCACTGCCGCTAACGCCTGACGCGACAAAGAGCGCGGACCGCGGTCACCCAGGCCGGGCACCTCCAGCGTATCGGCAGGATCTGCCAGCACCTGCTTGGCAACTCCGAAACGAACCTTGATTTCTTCTGCTTCCGATGTCGGTGTCCGCAAGGCCATCGCAATATCATTCGTGATCTGATCACCGGCAATCGGAATCACCGCCGTATGGCGAATCGATCCTTCGGAAAATACCGCCACATCCGTCGTACCACCGCCGATATCAATCAAGACGACACCCAGCTCTTTTTCATCCCGTGTCAGTACCGCCTCTGCAGAAGCCATCGGCTGCAGAATCAGGTCGGACACTTCCAGCCCGCAGCGGCGCACGCATTTCACGATGTTCTGCACCGCAGACACCGCACCGGTCACGATATGTACTTTGACTTCCAGGCGAATACCGCTCATGCCGATGGGCTCGCGCACATCATCCTGGCTGTCAACGATGAATTCCTGCGGCAATGTATGCAGCAATTGCTGATCGGTCGGAATATTCACCGCCTTCGCCGTTTCTATCACGCGCGAAACGTCCGCTGCGGTGACTTCTTTATCTTTAATCGCCACCATGCCGCTGGAATTAAAGCTGCGGATATGGCTGCCTGCAATGCCGGTATATACCCGGCTGATTTTGCAGTCGGCCATCAGCTCCGCTTCTTCGAGCGCGCGCTGTATGGATTCGACGGTGGCCTCAATATTCACCACCACGCCTTTTTTCAGCCCTTTGGATTCATGCTGTCCCAGACCAATCACTTCATGTCTGCCGTCCGGCATGACTTCAGCAACGACCGCCACAATTTTAGATGTGCCGATATCGAGACCTACGATCAGATTTTTTGCGTCTTTTGTCATGTCTTCCCACTTGCCTTTGTTTGCTTTTTCAACCCGATAGCACCATGGCTGGATTTCAGCGCCAGACCATTCGGATAACGCATATCCACACTTTGAATACTATCCTGCAGACTGGCAATCAGCTGCGGATACACCGTCATCAGCTGATTCACCCTCGACTCCAGAGTAGTACCGTCCTGCACCCGCCCCAGCTCCACCTGCATACCGTTGTTCAGCCTGACACTCCATGCGTAGCGACTGGAGTACCGGACCGCCTCCGGCGCCAGATTGATCCTGGAAAACCATTGCTGAAATAACTGGTACTGCGCCAGCACTTCTTTTTCACTGCCGTCCGGGCCACTCAATGAAATCAGTTCGGCATCTTCTTCCGCCTCGGCCAGATTCGCGGTAAACACATCGCCACGCACAGAAATCAGGCGGCCATCCTCACCCCATGTTCCTAACACGGCATGTTCCTCCAGCCTGACAGTCAGCTTATTCGGCCATTCACGCTGCACACTGGCCCGCCTGACCCACGGAACGCTTTCAAAAGCAGCACGGACTGCATCCAGATTGGCGGTAAAAAAATTCCCCCGGATTTTAGGAATCGCCGCATTACGGATCGTCAGCGCATCCACGTGCCTTAATGGCTCCGTATTCATCGCCTCTACCCGGATTGCAGCCAGCGTAAACATCGGCCGCTGGATCACCCACCAGACTCCGGACGCCATCAGGGCAAGCAGCACCATGCCGAACAGGGCATTCGCGGTGATGTTCATCCATCTGATGTCATGCCACATGGCTGCAATCCTTTTTCCAGAGTTCCCGGTTAATTCGTGATTTATTTCACTTCAGTCCGGATTTTCAAACGCGCCGTTTTCAAAATTTCCATACACAGATCTTCATAACTCATCCCCGTTGCCTTCGCCGCCATCGGAACCAGCGAGTGACCGGTCATCCCCGGCGAGGTATTAATTTCCAGCAAAAATGGCCGGTTATCAGACTTACGCAACAGCACATCGAGTCTCGCCCAGCCTTCGCAGTCAAGAGCGCGATAGGCATCTACCGCCATCTCCTGAATCTGCTGCGTCAGTGCCGGATCCAAAGGTGCCGGACACAGGTATCGGGTGTCATCGGTAAAGTATTTATTCTGATAATCGTAATTGCCGTCCGGCGCCACGATTTCGATGATCGGCAACGCATATGCCTGCTCGCCCTGGCCAAGCACAGCAACAGTCAGCTCCCTGCCCTCGATAAACTCTTCTGCCAGCACCACGTCATCAAATTGCGCTGCCAGCGCATAGGCTTCCGACATCTCGGAATATCCCCTGACTTTAGTAATGCCTATCGTCGATCCTTCATGTGGCGGTTTGATAATCAGCGGCAGACCCAGATCATCCGGCACGGTGCGCAATTGTGTCTGCGGTGTCAGCACTGCGTATTTCGGCGTGCTCAGACCATGTGTCTGCCAGATACGTTTGGTGAATATCTTGTCCATCGCAATCGCAGAGGCCATGACGCCGCTGCCGGTATAAGGAATATTCAGCTGCTCCAGAACACCCTGCAGACTGCCGTCCTCGCCATAACGTCCATGCAAGGCAATAAAAACGCGGTCAAATTTTTCAGTTGCCAGTTCTGCCATACTGCGCTCGGCAGGATCAAAGGCATGCGCATCCACCCCTTTGCTCTTCAGAGCTGCCAGTACGCCATTGCCTGACATGACAGACACGTCGCGCTCGGCAGAACGTCCGCCAAACAGCACACCCACTTTACCCAGAGACTGACTATTCAATTCACTCATGATGATCTGACCGTAAAAATTTTATTTTGCCTGCGCCAGTTTTGCCGGCACTGCACTGATAGAACCTGCTCCCATGACGATCAGCACGTCGTCATTTTTCAATACCCGCAGCAAACTCTCCGGCATGTCCTGAATATCTTCGACAAACACCGGCTCGACCTTTCCTGTGACCCGCAGCGCGCGCGTCAGGGCGCGGCCGTCTGCCGCCAGAATCGCGGCTTCCCCAGCTGCATAAACTTCGGCCAGCACGACAGCATCTGCCGTGGAAATAACTTTGACAAAATCCTCAAACAAATCGCGGGTCCGGGTATAGCGGTGCGGCTGAAATGCCAGCACCAGCCTGCGCCCCGGATAAGCGCCGCGTGCAGCAGCTAAGGTAGCCGCCATCTCTACCGGATGATGTCCGTAATCATCCACCAGGGTGAAATGACCGCCCGCAGCCAGAGGAATATCGCCATAACGGGTAAAACGTCTGCCCACGCCGTTGAATTCGCTGAGCGCCTTTTGTGTGGCGACATCGGCGACACCGACTTCACGTGCAATCGCAATTGCGGCGCAGGCATTCTGCACATTGTGCATACCGGGCTGATTCAGGCTGACCGGCATGTCGGCATAACCATCCTGTACAACGGTGAAATGCATCTTGCCCTCTGCAGCCCGGGCATCGACCGCATGTACATCGGCGTCAGGATGAAAACCATACGTCACCACCGGCTTTGACACAAATGGCATGATCTCGCGCACATTGGCATCATCCAGGCACAGCACAGCAACGCCGTAAAACGGCAAGCGCTGGGTAAATTCAATGAACGCCTGCTTCAGACGGGCAAAATCGTGCCCGTAAGTTTCCATGTGATCGGCATCGATATTCGTAATGACTTCGATCACCGGCAACAGATTCAGGAATGAGGCATCGGATTCATCCGCTTCCGCCACGATGAAATCACCGCTGCCTAATTTGGCATTGGCCCCCGCGCTGTTGAGCCTGCCGCCGATCACAAAGGTCGGGTCCAGCCCGCCCTGCGCCAGCACGCTTGCCACCAGACTGGTAGTCGTGGTTTTGCCATGTGTGCCGGCAATAGCGATACCGCTTTTCAGACGCATCAGCTCTGCCAGCATCAATGCCCGCGGCACAATCGGGATATGCCGTGCGCGTGCCGCGACGACTTCCGGATTGTCACCCTTGACGGCGGTGGACGTCACGACAGCATCGGCGCCCTCAATATGTTGTGCATCATGACCAATGCTGATCTGCGCCCCGAGGCCGGATAAACGCTGCGAGGCGGCATTGCTGCTGAGATCAGAACCGGAGACGGTGTATCCGAGATTCAGCAAGACCTCGGCAATACCGCTCATCCCCGAGCCGCCGATACCAACAAAATGTATGTTTTTAACTTTATGTTTCATGTTAATGATTCCAAAATCCCGGCGATATGCTGACTCGCCCCGCGCTGCCCCAATGCGTAGGCACGTTCCGCCATTTTCTGGCACGCTGTCCGGTCCAGCAGTTGCAATTGTTCTGCCAGTGCGGTCGGCGTCAGTTTTGCCTGCGGCAGGTGCAGTGCTGCCTGCTGCCCGGCCATCCAGACCGCGTTTTCCTGCTGATGGGATGTGCTCGATGCCATGAAAGGCACCAGGATGCTCGCCACACCGGCAGCCGTCAGCTCGGACACCGTGATCGCACCGGCACGGCAGATCACCAGATCAGCCTGTGCATAACGGCGCGGCATATCGTCAATAAAATCCAGTATTTCGGCCTGCACGCCGGCAGCAGCATAGTTTTTTTGCAGTGCTGCGATATTCTGTTTTCCGGACTGGTGCGTCACTACCGGCCGTAATTGTTCCGGAATCAGCGCCAGCGCCTGCGGCAGGCAGTCATTCAACGCCCGCGCACCCAGACTGCCGCCGACCACCAGTATCCGTAAGGCGCCTTGTCGCTGGCCGTAACGAAGCTGTGGCTCAGGTAATGCGCAGATTTCCTGACGAACCGGATTACCGGTAATCTGTATCTTCTGATCTGCCGGCAAATGCTTGGCCGGCAAGCCAAACAACAACCGGCTGGCAAACGGGCGTAAAGCCTTATTCGATAACAGCAAGGCGGCATCTGCATTCATCAGCACCAGCGGCCGGCCTCGCAAAAACGCCATCAAACCACCGGGAACCGTGACATAGCCGCCCATGCCCAGCACCACATCGGGATTCCGCTGGCCGATTAAGCGGAAGCAGGTCAGAAAACTGATCAGCAGTTTCCAGGCGCCGCTCACACTGTGCTTCCAACCCTTGCCGCGCAAACCGGTGAATGCCAGTTTATCCATCGGAATGCCGTGTCCCGGAACGATCTGCCCTTCCATGCCGGTACTAGTGCCCAGCCAGCTGATTTCCCAGCCCCGTTCACGCATGATTTCAGCAATGGCCAATCCGGGGAAAATATGCCCCCCTGTGCCGGCCGCCATAATCATCAGTTTTTTGGTCTGCCCAGATTTCATGCGCGGCCTCCCCGCATCAGCACACGGTTTTCATAATCGACACGGAGCAGGATTGCCAGCCCGATACAATTAATCATGACGCCGGAACCGCCATAACTCATTAATGGCAAAGTCAGGCCCTTGGTCGGCAGCAAACCAAGATTCACCCCCATGTTGATGAATGCCTGCACGCCAATCCAGATGCCAATTCCTTTGGCGGTCAATCCGGCAAACGTCTGATCAAGCGCAATCGCCTGCCTGCCTATTTCAAATGCCCGCTTGATAATCCAGTAGAACAGCAACACCACCACCATCACGCCGGCAAATCCCAGTTCTTCACCTATCACCGCCAGCAAAAAATCGGTATGCGCTTCCGGCAGATAATGCAGTTTTTCAACGCTGCCGCCGAGCCCCACGCCAAACAACTCCCCGCGCCCAAATGCAATCAGCGAATGCGTCAGCTGATAAGCCTTGCCCAGCGCATGGTCATCATCAAACGGACTCAGGTAAGCGAAAATCCGCTCCCGCCGCCAGGGAGACAAGACGATCACCAGTGTAAAAATACCGACCAGTGTCGCTGCAATACCACCGAACCAGATACCGTTGATTCCGCCTAAAAACAAAATTCCCATCGCGATACAGACAATCACACCGAAGGCGCCGAGATCAGGTTCCAGCAGCAGGAGCAACCCGACCACGCCGACTGCGGCCAGCATGGGCACAAATCCTTTGGTCAGCTTATGCATGTATTCTTGTTTGCGTACCGTATAGTCAGCGGCATACAGCACCATGAACAGTTTCATGAATTCGGAAGGCTGCAGGTTGAATACCTTGAATGACAGCCAGCGCTTTGCACCGTTCACCCCTTTACCCAATCCCGGGATCAGGACAGCAACCAGTAAAATCAGTGTGAACACGAACAGATAAGGCGCCAGCTTTTGCCAGTTCAAAACCGGTATCCGGAAAACCAGCGCCGCCATGATGACGGACACCAGAACAAACATCGCCTGGCGAATCAGGAAATGCGCGTTTTTGTAATTCGCATATTTCGGTGAATCAGGCAAGGAAATCGAGGCGGAATACACCATGACCATACCGAACAGCATCAGAATCATCGTGACCCAGACCAGCGGCTGATCGTAATTCATCATCCGGGAACGATTCACCAGTCTGGTCTCTGGACCAGGTGCAGCGAACGGCGACCAGCGCTGCAAAGGGAGTAGCAACTGTTTCATCAGCAGATCTCCCCACGATCAAGCGCCAGCTCACGCACCGCATCGGCAAATACCTGGGCGCGGTGCGCATAATTGCGAAACATATCGAGACTGGCACAGGCCGGAGACAGCAAAACCACATCCCCCTCCGTGGCGATCGCTGCCGCCTGTTGCACGGCTTCCTCAAGCGAATTGCAATCCTGCATCTCTGTCTGGCTGGCAGTCAGCGCTGCACGGATTTCCGGACGCGCCCGGCCGATCAGCAGCACCTTTCTGGCATAACGCTGAACAACCTCTGCGAGAGGTGAAAAATCCTGCCCCTTACCTTCACCGCCTGCGATCAGCAGTATCCGTTTTTCCGATGCTGCAAATTGCTGCCCAAGACCTTTCAGCGCAGCGACGGTTGCACCGACGTTCGTTCCCTTGCTGTCATCGATATAGTCAACGCCGCTGACGGTACTGATGAGTTCAACCCGGTGCGCTTCACCTTTATATTCACGCAGACCATGCAGCAAAGGAGCGAACGGCAAGCCGATACCACGACACAGCGCCAGTGCTGCCAATGCATTTGCTGCATTATGCTGGCCACGGATCTGCAGGGCATCGGATGGCATCAGCCGGGTCAGCGTGACAGGGATTTCTTCCGTCTCTTTTTTCTTGCGCCGGCCAGAAGCGACGGGAGCATCGTCTGCCGCCGTCGCTGTTGCCAGCCAGCTCATACCATGTTCGTTGACCAGACCCAGATCTCCGGCGTGTTCCGGTGCGTCCGTACCAAAACTGAACACTGTGGCAGCGGGCTTTGCCATCGCCATCACCAGCGCATCGTCACGGTTGAGCACCTGTACAGTCTGCTCGCCGAAAATCCGCGCTTTATCTGCACAATACGCCTGCATGCTGCCATGCCAGTCCAGATGATCCTGTGTGACATTGAGTACGGTAGCCACGTCTGCCTGCAAGCTGATTGTCGAATGCAGCTGGAAACTCGACAATTCCAGCACCCAGACCTGAGGCAAGGTGTTTTGTTCCAGCACTGTTCGCATGACATCCATCACGGCCGGGCTGATATTTCCGGCGACCCGGACTGTCAGGCCGGCCCGCTCGCACAGCAAACCAACCAGGCTGGTGACGGTCGTTTTGCCGTTGGTGCCGGTAATCGCAATCACTTTCGGCTGGTATCCGTTTTCTGCGCGCAGGGCAGCCAGTGCCTGTGCAAAAAATTCCATTTCGCCCCAGAGCGGTATCTGACGCGCACCGGCTGCCGGAATGATTTTTTCCAGTTCACGCAACGGCGATAATCCCGGACTGACGGCAACCAGATCCACATCTTCCAGCAAAGCTTCGCTGAATTCACCGGAAATAAATTCTGTCTGCGGTTCCAGTTGCAACAGCTGATCCAACCGTTCCGGATGAGCGCGGGTATCTGCAACACGTAAGCGTGCACCGGCGCGCAATAACCACTGCGCCATTGCCAGACCGGACTCTCCCAGTCCCAGCACCAATACACGTTTGTCAGAATAATTCATACCCGGTAATCCAATCAGCACTTCAATATCAATTTCTGCTTAAGTGCGCCTGATTCAGCGCAGTTTCAGCGAGGACAAACCAATCAACACCAGAAGCATGGTAATGATCCAGAAACGGACCACGACCTGCGTTTCTTTCCAGCCCTTCTTTTCAAAATGATGGTGCAGCGGTGCCATCAAGAACAAGCGGCGCCCTTCGCCGTAACGTTTTCTGGTGTATTTAAAATAGGAAACCTGCAGAATGATTGACAAGGTCTCTGCCACAAAAATGCCGCCCATGATGAACAGCACGATTTCCTGGCGCACAATGACGGCAATCGTCCCCAGTGCACCGCCCAGCGCCAGCGCGCCGACGTCTCCCATGAAAACCTGGGCAGGATGTGCGTTGAACCACAGAAAGGCCAGGCCTGCTCCGGTCAGCGCGCCGCAAAAAATGAGCAATTCACCGGCTCCCGGAATATGCGGAATCAGCAGATATTTCGAATAGCCGACGTGTCCGGATAAATAGGCAAATAAACCGAGCGCCGTTCCCACCATGATGATGGGCATAATCGCCAGGCCATCAAGACCGTCGGTAAAATTCACGGCATTACTGGTGCCGACAATCACGCAATAGGTCAGGGCAATGAACCCCCACACGCCCAGCGGATAGCTGACGGTTTTAAAAAAAGGCACGATCAAATCAGCCTTCGGCGGCAAGTCCATGCTGAAACCGGAACGCACCCAGGCAAACAGCAAATCCAGAATCTGCGAATTGGACGGCGCAGAAACAGAGAATGCGAGATAGAAAGCGGCAGCAATGCCGACCAGCGACTGCCAGAAATATTTTTCGCGGGAACGCATTCCTTCCGGATCTTTATGCACCACCTTGCGATAATCGTCCGCCCAGCCGACCGCGCCATATCCCAGCGTCACAATCATCACAACCCAGATAAAACGATTGCTCAGATCTGCCCACAATATTGTCGATATCGCAATCGCAATCAGAATCAGCACGCCTCCCATGGTCGGCGTGCCGGATTTCACCAGATGCGTTTCCATGCCATAGGAACGCACGGCTTGCCCTACCTTCATCCGGGTCAGCATGCGGATCACGGCCGGACCGGCGAAAATCCCGATCGCCAGTGCCGTCATGGTAGCGAATACCGCGCGAAAGGTAATAAAACCGAAGACGCGCAGCAGCCCCAGATCCTGTTTAAAATATTCTGCCAGCCAGAGCAACATGCTAATGAATTCCTATTGTATTGGGTGCAGTAAAAATCTGGTCGCTGCCACCCTGCAAGTGTGCAACGACACGTTCCATCTTCATGAAACGGGAACCTTTGATCAGTACGGTCTGATCCCGTTTCAGGCTGGCATCCAGCGCCAGCAGTAAATCATTCAGGTTATCAAAGTGCCGCGCGCCACTGAAAGTCTTGGCGGTATGACGCACCAGATCGCCCAGTAAAAACATTTCCTGCACGCCCCGGGCTTTTGCATAACTACCGATTTCAGCATGAAAATCCGCACCGTTCTCGCCCACTTCGCCCATATCCCCCAGCACCAGCACCGTGGAGCCGCCGATCTGGTGCAATACATCAATCGCAGCGCGTACCGAGTCAGGATTGGCGTTATAGGTATCGTCGATCAGCGCCGCACCACAGGCAGCGGCTTTACGCTGCAATCTGCCATTCACAGGATGAAAATTTTCCAGTCCGCGCACGATCACCGGCATGGCAAGCCCGATCGCATGGCAACAGGCTGCCGCCGCCAGTGCATTCAGCACATTGTGCTGTCCGGCTGCCTGCAAAAGCACATCTGCGCTGCTGCCATTGATGTTTAACTGAATACGGCTGTCAAATACACCGGGGCTGAAAGTCGCACTGACGTTGGCATCCGGTGTTAAACCGAATGTCAGCACTGTGCGCTGCCCGGATTCACGCGCATAAGCACGCCACAAATCTGCATAATCATCCGCCAGCGGAAAAACGGCTGTGCCGTCTGCAGGCAAAGCCCGGATCGCCGCGCCATTTTCCTCAGCCACAGCACGGACATTTTGCATAAATTCCTGATGCTCACGCTGAGCATTGTTGACCAGCACAACAGTCGGCAATGCGATAGAGGCCAGCACCGCAATCTCTCCGGGATGATTCATCCCCATTTCAATCACCGCAGCCCGATGCTCCGCGCTGAGTTCTTTCATTGTCAGGGGAACGCCGATTTCATTATTCAGGTTGCCTGTGGTGGCCAAACGGTGCGAAGCACCGAAAGCCTCGGCCAGTATGGCGGAGATCATTTCCTTGACGGTTGTCTTCCCGTTACTGCCGGTGACGCCGATGACAGGCAAAGTAAATTGCTGACGCCAGTAGCGTCCGGCTTCTGCCAGTGCTTTCTTGGTATCGGGCACAATCAGGGCAGGTAAATTGAATGCCGGTGGCAACTGTTCTGCAATCACTGCAGCCGCACCGGACTGCGCGACCTGCAGCAAGAAATCGTGGGCATCAAAATGTTCCCCGCGCAATGCGACAAACACATCGCCCGGCTGGATTTTGCGACTATCTGTGGTTAATCCCGTGATGGCAACATCCTCAGTCATCACGGCGGAGCTGAGTGCCTGTTGCAATTGCTGAAGCGTGGTATGCATCAATTGGCCCTCTTCAGGTTGCCGCTGGTTGCGACTGTCGCCAGTGCCAGCGAAGCATGTTCTTCATCAGAAAATGGCCATTTTTTACCGTTGATGTCCTGATAGGTTTCATGCCCTTTACCCGCCAGCAGGACCACGTCATGATCACCGGCATGTTTGATCGCAAACAGAATCGCATTTGCTCTGTCCTCAATCACATGAGGAGGATTTTTCATACCGCGCAAAATATCCTGAATAATTGCGGCAGGGCGTTCGGTACGCGGATTGTCGCTGGTGACGATCACATGCTGCGCAATTTCAGCGACTCGCCCCATTTGCGGGCGCTTACCCGGATCACGGTCTCCGCCGCAGCCGAATACACACCACAATTCGCCCCCCCGCTCTGCGGCGACGGCACTCAGGGTTTCCAGGGTTTTTTCCAGCGCATCCGGTGTGTGCGCGTAATCCACAACCACCATCACATGACCGGCAGTGCCCAGTAATTGCATCCGGCCCGGTACTGGTGTGAGTTTTTCGATCAGGCCAAGCGCCCTGGTAAAAGGGATTTCCCTGCTGAGCAGCACCGCCAGCACTGCCAGCATATTGCTGACATTAAATCTGCCGATCAGCTGTGTTTTCACCAGTCCGGAACCAAATGGCGATTCAAGATGGAAGCTGGTTCCGGCATATCCGGAGCGGCAATGCGAGGCGCTCAGGATTTCACATCCATCTGCTTCAACACCATTCAGGCTGTACGCCAGAATCCGGACTGCCGGACGGTTCGCACGCAAATGCTGAACCAGCTGAATACCGAAATCATCATCCAGGTTAATGACCGCGACGGATAACGTATCCCAGTCAAACAATCTTTGCTTGGCAGCGCCGTACTGTGCCATATCGCCGTGGTAATCAAGATGATCCCGCGTCAGATTGGTGAACAATCCGATGTCGATATGCATGCCATTTAAGCGCCCCTGCTCCAGCCCGATCGAAGAAGCCTCAATCGCCAGGACCGCGACGCCCGCTTCCTGCATCCGGTGCAATTCTTTTTGCAGGCTGATGGCGTCCGGCGTGGTTAATCCGGTTTCCTGCAGCTCGCCGGCCATACCCTGCTGATAAATTCCGTTACCCAGAGTGCCGATGACTCCTGCAGTCACTTTGTCTAAGGAAAATGCCTTGGCAAGCCACTGCGTACAGGAGGTTTTCCCATTGGTTCCGGTAACGGCAACAGTCAGCATGGAGCGATCCGGCTGCTGATACCAGTGATTGGCGATCATGCCCCACTGGCGGGCCAGTCCGGGGACGGCCAGATGCGGAATATCGGGCGACGCATCCCAGACATAATTTTCCGGTTCGTACAGCACGGCAATCGCACCCTGTTCGACCGCATGGCGGATATAGTCACGCCCGTCACTATGATGACCGGGTGCCGCCAGAAATACGTCGCCAGACTGAATCTGGCGTGAATTGGAGCTCAGTTGCGCGTCGGGCGCGTATTGTCTGAGCCATTGAATAATGTCGTTCATTGAAATGATAGAGTGTGTCATCACATGCTCTCCTGAACACTGGTATCAGGAATGATGCTGGTGACAGTAGAATCTGGCGGTACATTCAGCGAACGCAGAACATTCGCTGTGATGGCAGCGAATACCGGCGCCGCTACGGTACCACCGTAATAGCCGCCGGCAGTTGGCTCGTCAATCATCACAGCAACGATGACACGCGGATTGGAGACCGGCGCAAAGCCGACAAAATCGCCAACGTATTTCTTTACATAGCGCCCACCTTCGAGTTTATGAGCGGTCCCAGTTTTACCGGCAACGCGATAACCGGCAATGCGTGCCTGCGTAGCCGTACCGCCCGGCTCAGTCACCGCTTCCATCATCAGGCGCATCTGCTGTGCCGTCTTTTCTGAAATGACGCGATGCCCCGCCGGACGCTCACTGGATTTCTCAAAGGTCAAAGGAATCAGATCGCCATCCCGCGCAAATATCATGTATGCCCGCGCCATCTGAATCAGCGACACCGAAACACCGTGTCCGTAACTCATGGTGGCCTGCTCAATCGGGCGCCAGTTTTTATAATTGCGCAACCTGCCGGCCACCGCTCCGGGAAAGCCGAATTTTGGCTGCTGACCGAAACCCACGGTGGTAAACATCTCCCACATTTCTTTCGGCGGCATTTGCAACGCCATTTTGACGGTGCCGATATTCGATGATTTCTGAATCACTTGCGCAACAGTCAGTGCACCCTGTTTATGCGCATCGTGGATGGTATCCGGGCCAATCGTCATGGTGCCCGGCGCGGTCTGGATCACGGTATCCGGTGTAACGCGGCCAGTTTCAAGCGCCAGCGCAACGGTGAAAGGTTTCATCGTTGAACCCGGTTCAAAAGTATCGGTCATCACACGGTTACGCAACTGGGCGCCGGTCAGCACCGAACGGTCATTCGGGTTATAGGCCGGCAAATTGACCAGTGCCAGCACTTCACCCGTCTTGACGTCCAGCACCACTGCCGCACCGGCTTTGGCCTTGTGCTTTTCGACGGCTTCTTTCAGGTGGGTAAAGGCAATGTACTGAATCTTGCTGTCCACTGACAGCGTCAGATCTTTTCCATCATGCGGTTCGCGGATGGCCTGAATATCTTCAACAATGCGCCCCAGCCGATCCTTGATGACGCGACGGCTACCGGTTTTTCCAGCCAGATTTTTTTCAGATGCCAGTTCAATGCCTTCCTGACCGATATCTTCCACGCTGGTAAAGCCGACGACATGCGCCATGACTTCCCCTTCGGGATAAAAGCGTTTGTATTCCTTGCGGGTTTCCACGCCGGAAATGCCCAATGCCTGAATCTGGTCAGACACTGCCGGTTCCACCTGCCGTTTCAGATAAACGAACTGGCGGTCCGAATCGAGCTTTTTGCGCAACTCCGCTTCGCTCATATCGAGCAGCTTCGCCAGTTGCTGGATTTTTTCTTTCGGTGCTTCCAGGACATCGTCAGGAATGGCCCAGATCGCCTTGACCGGCACAGAGGAAGCCAGCACCTGTCCATTGCGGTCAGTAATCTTGCCGCGCGTTGCCGGTAATTCCAATGTCCGGGCATAACGGCTGGCGCCCTGTTTTTGCAGAAATTCGGTTGTCATGCCCTGCAGCCACAACGCTCTGGCAATCAGCGCAACGAAGGCACCGAACAGCAGAAAGAGCACCAGACGGGAACGCCAGGTCGGGAGTTTCACTTCCAGCACAGGGTTGGAAGAAAACGAAACCCCGCGGGATGCGGCAGTACGGGACATGTTTCCGGGGCGGCTCATCTGATCTCCGCCGCTGTCAGGTATTGCGTCCGCTCCGGTGTGACAGGCACCATATTGAGTTCCTGTGTCGCCACAGCTTCAATCCGTGAATGTTTGCCGTAGGTGGACTGATCCAGCCGCAGCTGGGTCCATTGCAAATCATATTGCTTGCTGAGGCTTTGCTCACGCTCCAGTTCAATGAACAGGCGACGTGCCTGATATTGTGCGTTGATCAGCGACAGCGCACAGCCGATCAGCGCGATCATCAACGCAATATTGATCCGGGTAATCATGCCGAGTCTCCCGGCAGGCGCTCCGCCACCCGCAAAATTGCGGAACGGGCACGGGGATTCCGCTGCACCTCGGCGTCAGAAGGTTTCAACCGGTTCAGGAGCCGCATTTGCGGTTGCGGTAAATCTGCCTGCCGTATCGGCAGACGCCGGTCCGGCTGTGCGACCCTGACTCTGGCGGCAAAAAACTGTTTGACGATACGGTCTTCCAGCGAATGAAAGCTGATTACGGACATCCGGCCATGAGGTGCCAGCACACTGTAAGCCGCGGCCAGCCCTACTTCGAGATCTTCAAGCTCCTGATTGATGAAAATCCGTATAGCCTGAAAGGTGCGAGTTGCCGGGTCCTTACCCTTCTCGCGAGTTTTGACGGCGTGTGCGACAAGTTCTGCGAGCTGTCGGGTTCCAGTAATGGGCTCCGCCTGCCGGCGAGCAACAATCGCCTTTGCAATCTGAAAAGCAAACCGTTCTTCCCCATAATTTTTAATGACCTCCCTGATTTTTTCTTCTTCCGCCACTGCCAGCCATTCGGCAGCCGACATACCGCGCGTAGTATCCATGCGCATGTCCAGCGGACCATCGGCGCGAAAACTGAAGCCCCGTGCAGCATCGTCAACCTGAGGCGACGATATGCCCAAATCCAGCAATACGCCGTCCACCTGTTCAATATGCAATTCCTGCAAGGCCTGCGCGACCGTCGCAAAACTGTCATGCACGATCTGAAAGCGCGGATCGGTGATCTGACTCGCGCAGGCGATGGCCTGCGTATCCTTATCAAATGCAATTAGCCTGCCGCGCGGCCCCAGACGCTCGAGAATAAGCCGGCTATGCCCGCCGCGTCCGAAAGTACCGTCGATGAAAATCCCGTT
Organism: Cognatundibacterium griseum; assembly: GCF_014284195.1. GTDB lineage: Bacteria > Pseudomonadota > Gammaproteobacteria > Burkholderiales > Burkholderiaceae_D > Undibacterium > Undibacterium griseum. The sequence continues at coordinate 764,095 of NZ_JACOGC010000001.1, read as the reverse complement.
GCTGCGTTCATCCGTGATTCCGAGCGCATCCACGGCTTCCTGCAGAAGCACGGTCTGATGTATGAATTCTGTCGCTTGCTGTGTTGTCATTGCCTGCGATCAGAAAGAAAAATTGTTGAGCACATCCGGCGCACCGGATGCTTTGGCATTTGCCTCATTCTCTGCCAGACGGCCAGCATCCCAAATCTCGAAATGACTACCCATTCCCAGCATCATGATGTCGCGCTGGATGCCGGTTGCCTGGCGCAATTCCGGCGCCAGCAAAATACGGCCGGCACTGTCCATGTCCACATCAAACGCATTACCAAGGAAAATCCGTTTCCAGTCCCGTGCCTGAATCGGCCATGCAGCAATTTGTTCACGGTGGTTTTCCCAGGTTGGGCGGGGAAACAACAGAAGGCAGCCGTCGGGGTGGCGGGTCAGCGTCAGTTGTCCCTGATACTGGTTGCTCAGGGCATCACGATAGCGGGCAGGAATAGACATTCTGCCTTTCGCATCGAGACTGAGTGCGGATGGACCCTGAAACACGCTGATACCTTTAACCTGGATTGGAATTGAAATGGGGTGCTTTGTGAAGATAATCGAACCAAAGAGATTTATCCCACAAAATTACACTTTTTCACACTGTTTCCCACTTTAGAGGATGCAATAACCGTGGTCAAGCGAAATTAAAGACAAAAAACAGAATTTCTTTAATGAAGTCAATGACTTAGCGCAACTACTTCAAAATTTTATTTTCAAAATAGCTCTATAAATGAAGTACTTACAAACGAATCTGAAAGTAGCTTGTCAGCAGACTGGTGGGTGGGAACGCCCTTTATTTCCCAAAAGTAAGTTGGGATGTATGCGAGAAGGTGTAACGGAAGGGGAAAACAACAGGAAAATTTCAGTGAGCAAGCACTGACTTGGTATTCGTCATCTGCGTTTGCAGTAAATGCAAAAATTCTTTGACCGGCACAGCTTTGCTGAAATAAAAGCCCTGATATTCATCGCAGGAAAAATCCGTCAGCGACGCCAGTTGGTCCGCGGCATCCACACCTTCAGCAATGACCTTCAATCCCAGCGTATGCGCCATGACGATAATGGCCTGGACAATCGCCGTATCATTCGGATCAGCAGGAATGTCTTTAATAAAAGACCGGTCAATTTTGACACTGTCCACCGGAAAGCGTTTCAGGTAGGCCAACGAGGAATAGCCTGTTCCGAAATCATCAATCGACAGGCTGAAGCCGGCATCCTTGAAGCCATCCATCAATACCATTGCCTGTTCACGGTTATGCATCACCATGCTTTCGGTAATTTCAAATTCAATCGCACTTGGCGGTACGCGCCAGAAATCAATCACACTCCGGATCTCTTCCAGCAGCTGATGATCGTTAAACTGGGAGCCGGACAAGTTAATTGCAATCCGTCCAAACTGTCCATCCATCTGGCGGAAGCTCAGGATATCCTTACAGGCGATGTCCAGCACCAGCATGCCCATGCGCCCGATCAGGCCGGCCTCTTCTGCCAGCATGATGAAATCATTCGGATACAGAATTCCCTGCTCTGGATGATTCCACCGGACCAATGCCTCTGCCCCCACAATCTTTCCGGTTGTCAGGGAAATTTTAGGCTGGTAATAAACGATAAATTCGCGTCGTTCAAGTGCTTTACGCAAACGGGCTTCAAAGGCAAGGCGCTCGATGGTGTGGATATTCATTTCCGAGGCATAAAACTGGTAATTGTCTTTTCCCTTGTTTTTAGCCCGGTACATGGCGATATCTGCATTCTTCAGCAATGTCTGTGCGTCGCGTCCATCATTGGGAAAGGTCGCGATGCCGATACTTGCGCTGAGCTGATATTCCTGGCCGCCGATTTCAAAAGGCTGCGCGGCCTCGTAGAGCAATTTTCCAGCGATATCCCCCAGATCACGCGGTTCATTGAACTGATCGACCAGCAGGATGAATTCGTCGCCGCCAACCCTGGCAACAATATCTGATTCACGCAAGGTATGACGGAAACGCTGCGCAACACGGCGCAAGACCTTATCCCCTTCATCATGACCAAAGGTATCGTTAATGTTTTTAAACCGGTCGAGATCCAGAAATAACACCGCCAGGCAACGGCTGTTACGTTCGGCCAGCAGCAAGGCTTTCGCCAGATGCTGGTTATACAGAAAACGGTTTGGCAAACCGGTCAGTTCATCGTAATGCGCCAGCTGGAGAATTTTTTTCTCTGAACGGCGGCCTTCGATCGCAATGCCTGCCAGTTCAATCATGGCACCGACCAGCCGCTGATCATCCATACTCAGCGACAACCCGGACGGCAGCAGTACGGTAAAACTACCCAAGACCTGCCCATGTTTATCCATCAGCGGCCAGGCGCTGCCGGAACTGTATTGAGTCAGCTGCTCCAATCCATTCACAAACTGCATGCAGGCAGCCTGCTGCAATGATTCAGCCTGCACAGGGCACGCCTGCAGGATCGCTTCGCTCCACAGACCGCTGCCGTGAGATACCGGCGCGCCTGTCATCTGCTGCGTCAGGATTTCCGGGAAATGGCGGCCGACAGACTGCACAAAAATTCTCTGATCGTCATCCAGCAGCTGAATCCCGACCCGCCACCCTGGACGCAGCTCCTCCACAAAATCGCAGATCGCATTCAGGATATATACCGGTTCCTCATTCGCACCAATCAATTGCAGCAAACGGTTCTGCCCTTCCAGCAAACGCTCTGAATATTTCTGGCCATTAATGTCGCGTGCGACGCAAAACAACAGCATCTCGCCATTCAACTCGACCCGGCTCAAGGAAATTTCGCTGTAAAAAGGCTGGCCATCTCTTACCGTTACCCATTCTGAACGTTGCACACCGCCTTCCATGATGTTGTTCATCAAGGTCGTCATCTGCTGTTCGCTGCTGATGTGAAAATCAGAAAACTGCTGCTGTGAAGTGATAAATTCCATCACCGAATGTCCGATCACGTCACTTAACTCCTGCACATTCAGCAAAGCCAGCGCTGCGCGGTTACAGTCCACATAACGCCATTGGCGGTTCACCAGAAAGATCGGATCCTGAGCACCGGTAAAAATCAGTCTGTAGCGCTTTTCACTGGCTTTAACCTGTTGCTGGGATATCTGCAGACGTCGTATCTGCCAGAGCAGCAGCATCGTCAGGACCAGGATGAACAACGCAGTCACGGCAGAAAACATCAGCTTGTACTTTAATCTGGTACTCCAGTCCGACAAAATAGTCGCCGTGCTTCTGGCATACATCAGCGTCAGCGGAAAGCCGGTAATCTTCCGGTATGTGTACTGAAATTCCCCCGTTTCACTGAACAATCCCGGTGCATACAAAGCACCTTCTCTGGCAGCCGCAGTCAGTGCGGGCAGCAAGGGAGCTGAAGGCACAAAATGCTGGATCAATGCCTGATCGAAAGGAGAACTGGTCAGCAGATTTCCTGACTGATCGTGCAGGGAAATGACGGCGGCACTGCCGCGTGCAACCATCTCATAAAATTCCTGAAAATAACTCAGGCTGATATCGGCCTCAATCAGCGCCAGCAGCTGTCCTTGCGCATCATAAATATTTTTTGCGACTGGCAGAATGCCTTTATTATCGGGCGTCCAGATGACAGGTCCGGTCACCATCTGTTTCTGCGCCGGTCGTGCAAGCAGTTTCCTGAGATATTCTGGCAGCGGCTGTTTGTCCTGATAACGGGTATGACTGGAAAACAGCAAAGTCCCGTCCGGACTGAACACCGTCATACTGCAAAGATATGAGGAGTCCTGGCGCTGCTCTGCCAGTATGTCGTTGAAATTTTGTTTTTGTAATCGAGAGATGTCCGTCGTCTCTCTCAGCATATTTTCCAGCTCGGTGATGACCTGAACGGCTTCGGCGAGTTCATGACTGGCCTGCTCTTCCAGAATACGTACCGTGAAATAGCTGTGACGCTGTGCTTCAGATAAGGTCTGGTGGCGGTCTTCCAGCGCCGCCCACCATGTCTGCCCAATAATGATCAGCACGATCAGGGCAATGCCACCTGCAAATACAGCCAGCGGCACCTTTCTTTGTTTTTTTGAGCCCTGAATTTCCATGTATCCGGAATTTTCTCAATCTGACCGAGGTAAGGGAATTGATTTATAGATTCGCACGAGTCAGGATGACTGATGTTTCAGCCGCCATTACCTCCGCCACCACGCTCTGCGCGGCTCAGTTTAGCATGCGAAAGATAAAAAACGGGAAAATGGAAATGATGCGAAAACAACGGCGCGAGTATGCAGCAGCACGTTTTTCGCAATTCAGCGCTGGTAATAGTAAGAATTGCCGGCAGTATGAGGAAAACGGAAAAAATAAAGCAGGCCGGTAGGCCGGATTCTGTTACGGCACGCTGCATTGCTGCAGCCCGCTATGACAATCATTCCTCTAGGCGACGGATTGCTCCGTCGCTCAAGCTTTCTACCCGCACGCTCCGCGAGCCACCTCAACGCGTGCCTATTTGAAATTGCTCCGGGTGGAGGTTACCGCGTTTCACCCTTTGTGGTTTAGCACAGGCTTGCGCCCGCTACTCCCCAAAGACTCGTCTCTGTGGCCCTATTCCTCGCCTTATACCTTGCGGCTTTCAGCGTACGGCCGTTAGCCGTCACCCTGCTCTGTGGAGTCCGGACCTTCCTCCCGTCACTGTGCAAAACACAGCAACCAGCGATTGTCTGGCCTGCTTCAGGCATCATTTTACCCTAGTCGCCACAGTTTCCGCTGATTCTCTGCAGAAGCGCTGCAAATTCGGCAAGCTTTCTGGTAGCGTACTGATTTTCTTTTTTTCCGGTTTACCTATCATGCTGAAGTCACGTTCCGGTGGTCAATTGATTGTGGATGCTTTGGAAGTTCATGGCGTCGATACCATTTTCGGTGTTCCAGGCGAAAGCTATCTGGCGGTACTGGATGCGCTGCATGACAGCAGCATCCGTTTCATTATCAACCGCCAGGAAGGCGGGGCAGCATTCATGGCCGACGCCTATGGGAAAATGACCGGCCAGCCGGGCATCTGCTTTGTAACCCGCGGCCCTGGTGCGACCAACGCATCCATCGGCGTGCATACGGCTCATCAGGATTCGACGCCGATGATTCTGTTCATCGGACAGGTCGGCAATGATTTTGTGGAGCGGGAGGCTTTTCAGGAAATCGATTATCGCCGCATGTTTGGGCAGATGGCGAAATGGGTGGCGCAGATCGACCGTGCCGACCGGATACCGGAATACATCGCCCATGCTTTTCAGGTCGCCACCAGCGGCCGCCCGGGTCCGGTCGTGCTGGCATTACCGGAAGATATGCTGGTGCAGCAGGCTGCCGTCGCAGACACCCGCCGCTACACACCGGTACAGGCTGCCCCCTCGCCCGCCCAGATCACGCAGCTGCGTGCGATGTTGTCAGCGGCGACACGTCCGGTTTTCCTGCTCGGTGGCAGCGGCTGGGACAGCCATGCCTGCAAACGCATCGCCGATTTTGCAGAGCGCCACCATATTCCGCTGGCCTGCACCTTCCGCTTTCAGGATCTGATCGACAATGCGCATCCGAATTACATTGGCGATGTCGGCATCGGCATCAACCCCAAACTGGCGCAACGCATTCAGAATGCCGATCTGGTTGTCGCCATCGGTCCGCGCCTTGGCGAGATGACGACCGGTGGCTATACGCTGCTGGAAGCACCGCTGCCCAAACAAAAACTGATTCACATTCACAGCGATGCAGGCGAGCTTGGCCGTGTCTATCAGGCCGATCTGATGATCAACAGCGGCATGAAAGAAATAACACAGGCGCTGGCAGACATGGCGGCATTCGATGCAGACACAACATGGCAGAATCAAGTCAGCGAAGCAAGAGCTGAGCTACAAACATGGCAACAGGAGCCGGCGATTTTTGCAAAAGAAAATGCCCCGCTGAATTTATGGCAGGTCGTGCAGGACGTCATGCAGCAAACACCGGCAGATACCATCATCACCAATGGCGCCGGTAATTACGCCACCTGGGCACACCGCTATTTCCGCTATGGCGGCTTCCGCACCCAGCTGGCGCCGACCTCGGGTGCCATGGGTTACAGCGTCCCGTCAGGCGTGGCGGCCAAACTGATTGCCCCGGAACGCACGGTCATCACCTTTGCCGGTGACGGTGAATATCTCATGAATGGACAAGAACTCGCCACCGCTGTGCAGTACAAAGCGGGCGTCATCATCATCGTATTCAACAACGGCATGTACGGCACCATCCGCATGCATCAGGAAAAAACCTTTCCTCAGCGGGTGTCCGGCACAGTATTGCAAAATCCGGACTTTGCCGCCCTCGCCCGCGCCTTCGGGGCGCACGGTGAAACGGTGGAGCACACCGCGGATTTCGCTCCTGCCCTGCAACGTGCGATCGAACACACCAAGACACAACAACTGCCTGCATTGATTGAATTGCGTTACGATGGAAACCTGATCACGCCCGGAGCGACACTGAACACGCTGCGTCAGGCGGCGCTGGATGCCGGCAAGGAGATCAGCGGCACTTGATTGCACTCAGCCTGAGCGCAGCCGGACAGTATTTAAATGGAGCAGCATGAGTAAAGCAAGCCTCCCAAAAAGCATCTGGGTTCTCGGATTTGTCAGCATGCTGATGGACATTTCGTCTGAAATGATTCACAGCCTGTTGCCGATGTTCATGGTCGGGACACTGGGCATCAGCGTCTTTGCCGTTGGCCTGATCGACGGTATCGCAGAATCCACGACCTTGCTGGTCAAAGTATTTTCCGGCGCACTCAGCGACAGGCTGGGCAAACGCAAAGCCCTTGCGGTGTTCGGTTATGGCATGAGTGCATTCACCAAGCCGCTGTTTGCCATCTCCCAGGGTATGGGCATGCTCCTGACTGCCCGTCTGATGGACCGTGTCGGCAAAGGTATTCGTGGCGCACCGCGCGATGCCCTGATCGCCGACATCACACCGCCATCCATACGCGGTGAGGCGTTCGGTTTGCGGCAATCGCTCGACACTATTGGGGCGGTTGCCGGCCCGTTGCTGGCAAGCGGTCTGATGCTGCTGTGGGCGAATGATTTCCGGCAGATATTCTGGCTGGCCGTGATCCCCGGTCTGGCCGCCATGCTGTTGCTCTTTTTCGGCGTTCACGAACCGGCAACGGTCGCCATCCGGAACCCGGGTAATCCGGTCAGCCTGCACAATCTGCGGCGCATGGGACGCAGCTACTGGTGGGTAGTGATCATGGGCAGCATCTTCACGCTGGCACGCTTCAGTGAAGCCTTTCTGGTACTGCGCGCGCAGCAACTGGCGATTCCGGTTGCGCTGGTGCCGCTGGTGATGGTCGCCATGAATCTGGTTTATTCCGCATCGGCTTATCCGTTTGGAAAACTGTCCGATCGTATCTCGCATCAGAAATTACTGGCTGCCGGACTCGCAGTCCTGATCGCTTCTGACCTGATGCTGGGCTACAGCACGCAATGGGCCGGTCTGCTGGGTGGCATTGCCTTGTGGGGCGTTCATATGGGCATGACGCAGGGACTGCTTGCCAGCATGGTTGCAGCCAGCGCGCCAGCTGATTTGCGGGGAACGGCATTTGGATTTTTTAATCTGGCCAGCGGTGTGGGCTTGTTACTCGCCAGCGTGATCGCCGGTCTGCTGTGGCAGGAATTTGGCGCTGCTTTTACTTTTTATACAGGTGCCGTGTTTGCGGGGCTGAGCTTACTGGCACTGCTGTTGTCCTCAGGCTATGGTCTGATTAGCCGTTCCTGAGATGGTGCAGACACTCAGGACTCATCACCCTCTTTGAGCCGTCCGGACAGCAGTTTCTGCAAGCGCATTTTGTATTTCCTGCGCTCAGCACGCTGCGGCTGATGGCCACCGTGTTCCCCCGCCTGACGCTGCCGGGCGGCGAGCGCAAGCGGATTACGGGGTTTGGGGAGTTTTCCCTGAATCTTCATTCAAGTTCCTTTACTGCGGAATGCGGCCAACATTACCCCAACCGGGATCATGCCGCACAAACTGACTGGCATCTCATCGCTGCGCTGCCGGTTTCTTTGCTTTTGCACTCAGATTCAGCGCCACCGCCGCGCGAATCAGTTGTTGCAGCGCGTCGCTGTTAATCGTGTCGCCTTCATGGAAATCAATGGCACGCCTGGTATTTCCTTCCAGACTGGCATTAAACAGGCTGGCAGGGTCCTCCAGCGCAGCGCGTTTGGCAAAGGTCATTTTCACGACATGCATGTAAGTTTCACCGGTACAGATGATGCCTGCGTGCGACCATACCGGTACGCCTCGCCACTTCCATTCTTCCAGCACGCCAGGGTCAGCCAGCCTGATGATGTCCCGCAGCTGCGCCAGCATCTCCCCGCGCCAGTCATCCAGCTTCCTGATTTTTGCATCGATCAGCCGGGAAGGAGAATCTGTCCCACTGTCCGCAGATGTTGCGAGTACCGGTTTTGTCATCATCCTGACTCCTTACTGGATGCCGCCGCACGGCAGCGGACAGCATCTGAATTCGTACCGGGACAAGCAAGAATTTCCGGAATTCATTGCATCAATAATCAGGAATTCCGGTGATCTTCTGCTCTGTCTGCCTCAATGGAACTGACTGAAATCCGGTTTGCGTTTCTGGAAAAATGCCATGAATGCTTCCTTGGCTTCAGGGGCATTCAGCATTGCCGAGAAATGCTGATTTTCTTCGCGCATTTTTTCGCTGACAGCTGCAGGCTGGCTGGCTTTCATCAGACGCTTGGTGACGCGGATAGAAGCGGCGGGCAAAGCAGCCAGCTTAGCGGCAACCTGTTGAGCATAAGGCAGCAGGTCATCAAGCGGCAGAACTTTATTGACGAAACCCATTTCAAACGCTTCCTGCGCGCTGAATGCCTCTCCCAGCATCAGTTTTTCGGCGGCGCGCTGATAGCCCACGATTTGCTGGAATACCATGCTGGAAGCGAATTCCGGACACAACCCCAGTTGCGTGAACGGCATCGACAATCTGGCATTATCTGCCAGATAAATCAGATCACAGTGCATCAGCAGGGTCGTGCCGATGCCGACGGCGGCACCAGACACAGCCGCAATCACCGGTTTTTCCGCTTCATTCAAGGCCTGCATGAACTGGTACACCGGAGGAACTGACTCAGGTTTCGCCAGCCCACCTGCATTTTTCATGAAATCCTCCAGGTCGTTACCCGCTGTAAAGATTTCTGGTTTGCCAGTCAGCAGGATGGCGCGCACGGCTGTGTCGCTTTGCGCGGCACGCAAGGCGTCAGCCATCGCCTGATACATCGCCTGGGTAATGGCGTTTTTCTTTTCCGGACGATTGAAGCTGATCGTCAGAATGCCGTTTTCTTTGTGAGTCAGGATATCCATCGTGTGTTTCTCTTATTTTAAATTGAAGGTTGAGCTGAAGTGGCAGACAGCCATTGTAAAGCCTGTTGCCAAAGGCTGTCGCGGAACTCGGTACGGAAAAATCCGAAATGTCCTATCCTTTTTGCATTGACATCCTGCGGCCGGATATAACGGCGCTCGACCGGCGCATGACGGAAATAATCATGCAGGCTGTCGATATTTTTCCGCCCCATCATCTCGTCGTCGGTGAAGCTCATGCACAGCACCGGAGCGCGCATCTGGTGATGATAAGTCTGCATCGCCTGACCTGACTGATCGACAAAATACCGGTGATCGCGACACCAGCGCGCCCACTGATAAATCACGCCCTTCGGCAGGTTACCGACCTTGCGCAGTTTCTTGCCGGGGAAATAGCCGCAAACCGATGTGTAAAACGGTACCAGAAAATACCACAACAGCCAGACGTGACGCTTGAGTTGCGGCGCGTTATAACGCCAGTAGCCAGTGCCGCAGCCGACTGTCAGCAAACCATCGATCAGGTGATTGTCCGGCGTCAGGCCTGCCAGCTGGCCACCCAGCGAATGACCGATCACTAGCAGAGGCACGTCTGGCTGCCAGGCTCGTGCAGCCAGTAAGGCAGCGTTATAGTCGAGCTCGGCCCAGTCGTTCAGTGTGGCGTTAAATCCGCGCAGGGATTTCTGATATTCAGCAGGCAGCGACTCACCCATGCCACGGTAATCGAAACTCAGCACCGCCATGCCGTGCTCGCACAGGAATTGCGCAAACGGGGCATAGAATTGCTGCTTGACACCCATTGCTGCCGGAATCAGCACTACGGCGGTTGCCGCTGTTGCAGGGGTATATCGTTTAGCGGTCAGTATTTTCTGATCTGTCGTCAGAATCTGTATGGTCTCCATCTCGCCTCCTAAAAAAAACCGCACAAATCAGATTTGTGCGGTTTTACCGGATACCTGCAAATATCGGTTGAACCTGATAATCAGCAGCGTTCGAAGATACCTGCTGCACCCATACCGGTACCAACACACATCGTGACCATACCGTATTTCAGGTTGTTACGGTGCAGTGCGTGGATCGTGGTTGCAGAACGGATCGCACCGGTTGCTCCCAGTGGATGGCCTAGCGCAATCGCACCGCCCATCGGGTTCACTTTGGCTGGATCGAGACCCAGATCCTGAACCACTGCCAGCGATTGCGCAGCAAATGCCTCATTCAGCTCGAACCAGTCGATCTGGTCTTGCGTGATGCCAGCGGCACGGCAAGCAGCCGGGATCGCTTCTTTCGGGCCGATACCCATGATTTCCGGTGGTACGCCACGTACTGCGAAAGACGCGAAACGTGCCAGCGGCGTCAGGTTGAACTGCTTCAGGATTTTTTCGCTCACGATCAGCAAAGCGCCTGCGCCGTCGGAAGTCTGCGAGCTGTTACCGGCAGTAACGCTGCCTTTGGCAGCGAATACCGGTTTCAGTTTGGCCAGACCTTCCAGCGATGTGTCAGGACGTGCGCCTTCATCGCGTGTCACAGTACGGGTTTTCAGTTCGATTTCGCCGGTTGCCAGATTCGGTACACGGTCGATGATGTCGACAGAAGTTGTCTCTGCATCGAAGTAACCAGCGTTCTGAGCAGCGATAGCGCGCTGGTGAGACTGCAGTGCAAATGCATCCTGCGCTTCACGCGATACTTTCCATTGCTGTGCGACTTTTTCTGCGGTCAGACCCATGCCGTATGCCATGCCGACATTTTCATCTTTCAGAATCGCCATGTTCATTGATGGATTATTGCCCATCATCGGTACCATGGACATCGATTCAACACCCGCCGCGATCATCACGTCAGCCTGGCCGACACGGATACGGTCAGCCGCCATCGCTACCGCGGTAATGCCGGAAGCGCAGTAACGGTTGATGGTCACGCCACCGATGGTATTCGGCAAGCCAGCCAGCAATACGCCCATCCGTGCCAGATTCAAACCTTGCGCACCTTCCGGGAAAGAGCAGCCGACGATCGCGTCTTCCACCAGTTTCGGATCCAGGTTCGGTACTTGTGCCATTGCCGATTGCAATACGCGCACCAGCAGATCGTCCGGACGGGTGTTACGGAACATACCGCGGCCAGATTTACCGATCGGGGTACGGGTAGCAGAGACGATGTATGCGTCTTGAAGTTGTTTAGTCATGTTATGTACTCCGATTAGTTACGTACTGGTTTGCCAGTTTGCATCATGCCCATGATACGTTCCTGTGTTTTTGGATGATTCAGCAATTCCATAAACGCCTTACGTTCCATGTCCAGCAACCATTGTTCGCTGACCAGGCTGCCGTTGTCGACGTCGCCGCCGCAAACGACTTCTGCAATCATCTTGCCGAGTTTGAAATCATGCGCAGAGATAAAGCCGCCGTCACGCATATTGATCAGTTGTGCAGCAATCGTGGCGATACCGTGACGGCCAGTGACCGGCACCAGTTTTTTCATTGGCGCACGATAGCCGGCGTCAAACATCGCACGTGCTTCGACTTTCGCCACATGCAGCAATTCATAAGGATTGAACACGATCACATCGCTGTCCGACAGGTAACCCATTTTCTGCGCTTCCAGCGCCGATTTGGATACCGCTGCAGTCGCTGCATTGGTGAAGTAATTTTTCAGGAATTGCAGCAAGTCTGTGCCTTTGGCATCCGCTGCGGCACGTACTGCCGCTTCTTTCAGACCACCGCCGCCCGGCACCAGGCCGACACCGACTTCGACCAGTCCGATATAGGACTCGATTGATGCCACACGTTTTGCTGCGTGCATCATCAGTTCGCAGCCACCGCCCAGCGCCAGACCGGACACCGCAGCCACCACCGGGATGTTCGCGTATTTCAGTGCCTGATGCGCATTTTGCAGACGGGAAATCGCAGGCTCAATCGCCTTGATACCGCCGGACATGAACAATGGCAGCATCGCCTGCAAGTCGGCACCTGCGGAGAAGGCGCCGCCATCCGCTGCGTCTGCACTCCAGATCACCAGACCTTTGAAATTTTTCTCAGCTTCGGCAATCGCTTTTTCCATACCTTCGATCACGCCTGGGCCAATCACGTGCATCTTGGTTTTCATCGACAGGATCAGCACGTCGTCGTTCTGATGCCAGATACGGACCGAGTCATCTTCGAAGAATGTCATACCGGCTGTCGCGCCAGTCGCTGCGCCTGTGCCGAGTACCGGAGCGCGGAATGCCTGGCGGGCGTAAACCTTCAGGTCAGAACGCGGTACATAGCGGTTGCCGCCTGGCGACCAGGAGCCTTCAGCGCTATGCACGCCGGTACGGCCGTCGAATACCCAGGCTGGCAGCGGTGCGTTGCACAGCGCCTTACCTGCATCGATATCTTCCTTGACCCAGCCAGCCACTTCCTGCCAGCCGGATGCCTGCCATGTTTCAAACGGGCCGACATTCCAGCCGAAGCCCCAGCGCATTGCAAAGTCGATGTCGCGTGCATTGTCAGCGATCGTTGCGCCGTGCACAGCGATGTAATGGAAAGCATCGCGGAAAATCGCCCACAGGAACTGCGCCTGTACATTGGTCGATTCACGCAGAGTCTTCATTTTCTTGACCGGATCTTTTTCTTTCAGCATACGCGCGACAACGTCATCAGCCTTCGCGCCGCCAGTCACGTACTGTGCTGTCGCGAAGTCCAGACGCTGAATGTCTTTGCCTACCTTTTTATAGAAACCGGCGCCGGTTTTGGAACCGAGCGCACCGGCAGCCACCAGCTTGGCGAGCACTTCCGGTGTTTTGTAGACGGCGAAGAAAGGATCGTCGGCCAGATTGTCCTGCATAGTTTTGATGACATGACCCATGGTGTCCAGACCAACCACGTCGGCGGTACGGAAAGTGCCAGACGAAGCGCGACCCAGTTTCTTGCCGGTCAGATCATCCACCACATCGACGGTCAGACCGAATTTTTCGGCTTCGTAAATCGTTGCCAGCATACCGAAAATACCCACGCGGTTGGCGATGAAGTTCGGCGTATCTTTAGCGCGGACCACACCTTTACCCAGCGTGGTTGTCAGGAAGCCTTCCAGCTGGTCGATGATTTCAGGACGGGTCGCAACGGTCGGGATCAGTTCCACCAGATGCATGTAGCGTGGTGGGTTGAAAAAGTGCACGCCACAGAAACGTGCTTTCAGTTCGGCGTCAAAACCTTCGGACAAGGCAGTGATCGACAGGCCGGAGGTGTTCGATGCGAAGATCGCGTTCGGCGCAATGTGTGGCGCAACCTTTTTATACAGATCGTGTTTCCAGTCCATGCGTTCTGCAATTGCTTCGATGATCAAATCGCAGCCAGCCAGCACGTCGAGGTTGTCTTCGTAGTTTGCCACTTCGATCAGCGCGGCGTCGTCTTTATTGCCGAGCGGTGCCGGATTGAGTTTCTTCAGGTTTTCAATCGCACGCAGCACGATGCCGTTTTTCGGGCCTTCTTTGGCGGGCAGGTCAAACAGAACGACTGGTACTTTGGCATTCACGCAATGTGCGGCGATCTGCGCACCCATCACGCCAGCGCCGAGAACAGCGACTTTTTTAACGATGAAATTGGTCATTTTTAACCTCGGTTAAATTCGTAAAACAACGAAAAGCAAATTATCTTTGGACTCCCGTTTTCTTCAGCGGAGTGACAGAAAACGAAATGGGGTGACGCATCCGGTGCTGCCTGCACTATTTTGCTACGCAAGCACTTCAATCTGATGACATCGGTTCATGCCGCCCCTCTGATTCTGCTCTCTTCCCCTGCAGGAAGAGAGCCCATTGACATCAGAACAAATCTGCTTCGAGCGACAACAGGTTGGCCGAGCCGGAGCGTGCCTGGCGGATCAGCATGGCTGTTTCAGGATACAGACGGGCGAAGTAGAAACGGATAGTCGCCAGTTTTGCCTTGTAGAAGGTGTCGCCGGAGGCTTCTTTTTCCAGTGCGATTTTTGCCATCTGGGCGAAGAAGTAGCTGTACACCATGTGGCCAACCACGCGCAGGTAAGGAACGGCCGCCGCGCCCACTTCATCCGGATTCTGGAAGGCTTTCATGCCGATTTCCATTGTCAGCTTGGTGACTTTGTCGCCCAGCTCCGCCAGCGGTGTTACGAATTCAGCCATCGCTTCATTCGTGCCGTTCGCCTCGACAAACGCCTGTACTTTGGCGCCGAATTTGCGCAGTTTGGCGCCGTTGTCCATCAGAATCTTACGACCCAGCAAATCGAGCGACTGTACGGTGTTGGTGCCTTCGTAGATCATGTTGATACGGGCGTCGCGCACATATTGTTCCATGCCCCATTCAGCGATGAAGCCGTGGCCGCCATACACTTGCAGGCACTCGGAAGTCGCAGTCCATGCGTTGTCAGTGATGAAGGCTTTGATGACCGGTGTCAGCAACGCGACTTCATCTGCGCAGTCTTTACGGACTTCTTCGTCAGGGTGATTCAGTTCTTTGTCGAGCTGCAACGCAACGTAGGAACAGAAAGCGCGCGCGCCTTCTGCATAGGCTTTCGCGGTCAGCAACATACGGCGCACGTCAGCGTGCACGATGATCGGGTCAGCTGGCTTGTCCGGTGCTTTCGGGCCGGACAGGCTGCGCATCTGGATGCGGTCTTTCGCATACACCAGTGCGTTCTGGTAAGCGACTTCAGTCAGGCCCAGACCTTGCATGCCGACGCCCAGACGTGCCGCATTCATGAATACGAACATCGCGTTCAGACCTTTGTGCGGACCGCCGATCAGCCAGCCGGTTGCGCCGTCCAGATTCATCTGGCAGGTGGAGTTGGCGTGGATGCCCATTTTTTCTTCGATTGCACCGCAGAAAATCGGATTGCGCGCGCCGTTGGAACCATCGGCGTTTGGCAGGAATTTCGGTACGATGAACAGGGAAATGCCTTTCGAGCCTTCCGGTGCGCCTGGCAGACGTGCCAGCACCAGATGGACGATGTTTTTGGACATATCGTGTTCACCTGCAGAGATGAAAATCTTGGCGCCGGTGATTTTGTAAGTACCGTCTGCCTGTGGCTCTGCTTTGGAACGCAGCAGACCCAGATCAGTACCGCAGTGTGGCTCGGTCAGGCACATGGTGCCGGTCCATTCGCCGGAAATCAGCTTAGGCAGGTACAGGGCTTTCTGCTCTGCTGTGCCGTGTTCATGGATGCACTCGTAAGCGCCGTGCGACAGGCCAGGATACATGGTCCATGCCTGGTTCGCCGAGTTCAGCATCTCGTAGAAAGAATTATTGACGACCAGTGGCAAGCCCTGGCCACCGTATTCCGGGTCACAGGACAAGGCAGGCCAGCCAGCAGTGATGTACTGGTCATAGGCTTCTTTGAAGCCCTTTGGTGTGGTGACGGTGTGGGTAGCCTTGTCGTGATGGCAGCCTTCGCGGTCGCCGGAATGATTCAGCGGAAACAGCACTTCAGACGTAAATTTGCCGCCTTCTTCCAGAATCTGGTTGATGATGTCAGCATCGACTTCAGCGTGCGCCGGCAGCTGTTTGAGCTCGGACTCCACATTCAATAATTCGTGCAACACAAACTGCATATCACGCAATGGAGCGATATATTGACCCATAATTTTCTCCTGACGGCAAAGTTGGAACTGTAGATTGAAATACTAAAAAATTTTTATACTGCTTGACTGGATAAAACCTGTTGCACTGCGCTGCGCCCGCCCTTGTCAGACGGATGCGGCGACCGGTGCGTAATATTCGATCATTCGCTCAAAGCCGGCCTGGGCTCTGTCCACGCTGCCCGGCTTGCGCAGGAATCTGGCATCGTGGTGCAAGGCGAGTATCAGGCCGTACATTTCATACACAATCTGGTCGGGATCAACATCGGCACGCAAATGCCCCAGCTGTATCGCCTGAGTGGCCGCCCGGTGCAGGGCGCCCTGCCACGCACGCACCATGCCGACCAGTTCGTCGCGGATCGGGCCGGGGCGGTCATCGTATTCCGCTGCACCGCTGATATAAATGCAGCCCGACGCAATTTCCACCGTGACGCGCTTGATCCACAACGCATACATCGATTGCAGACGCGGCAGACCGCGCTCTTCTTTCATGCTCGGGTAGAACACTTCCTGTTCAAAGTGATGGTGATACAGTTTCAGCACTTCGATCTGCAAATCCTCGCGTGAGCCAAAATGGGCAAACACGCCGGATTTACTCATGTTCATCTTGTCAGCCAGCAGGCCGATCGTCAGACCTTCGATACCATCACGGCTGGCGGCGTCGAGCGCTACATCCAGAATGGCAGCACGGGTCAATTCTCCCTTACGCATGAATTTCGATGTCATATTCATATTGTATTGTTTATGTTGAAATATTTCACTTCCGCATACATCATGCAAATCAGTGAATTAATCGAACGCTCGTACTATTGTGCACAGCGCATGAAAAGTCAAACCGGAATCCGCCTTTAGAGGAGAGTATCTATTATGTTTTCCCCTCTCAGACACGGCATTCCGGTCTGCACCTGAATTTCCCGGCACGGCAGCCCGTGACAGTTTGCGGTCTGGTTATTGGTCTTGATGTTGAGTAAGCGTCTCCTGTCTGATTGCGCCACATTGCTATCTGCTGCGGGCGCTGCGTTAGCCACGCGCCAGATCGATTTGCCGGCGGTCGCGTTTAGTCGGGCGCCCCTGCATGGCGGCGGCAGGTTCACGGAAATATTTTCTGTTTTCTGTCGCCCGGGTCCGTTTTTCCAGGCTGTCGGGTGTTTCTTCGTACATGGTCTGCGCCACAGCGGCCGGACCGCGCATGTCGAGTATGCGCAACACCCTGACCTGCCAGTGCTGCTCTCCCTGCTGCACTTCAATCAGATCGCCGGTTTTAACGTTGTGCGCCGGTTTCACGCGCTGGCCGTTCTGCTGCACCCGTCCCAGTTCGACGGCATGGGTGGCGAGGCTGCGGGTTTTGAAAAAACGGGCCGCCCAAAGCCATTTATCAATACGGGTGGTGTCGCTCATGTAGTTCTCATTCCTATTGCGGGAAAACTGTTGCCGGCGGCACGCTGCATCAGATTGCAGATCGCGTGATCAGCGGCTGTTCCGTACGTCCATTCTATTTTGATGCAATGTATTGCAGCCCGCAGGCAAATACAAGGCATTTATGCCACGAAAACATGATCGGCACAGAACATCCCATGCTGCGGCGCGCATAGACAGTTTTTCGAACGATCGTACAATTCAGTCAAGTGAGTTGCCGCATACGCGCGGAGCGGAGAACCGGACATGCGTTCAGTGGAAGATTTAAACGGAAGAAAGCGCGCGATCCTGATTGCGGCGGAGAAATGCTTTGCCGCGCAGAGCTACGAAGGCGTGTCGATCCGCGATATTGCGCATGAAGCGGCGGTGCCGATCGCACTGGTCGGCTATTATTTCGGCGCTAAAAATGAGCTGTATCATGCAATTTTTGAATACCACAGCAGTTATCTGGGCAACCGCCTGAACCAGCTGCGGGATGCGCGGCGGCAGCATACCGGCGGGAATATGCTCGATGCCGTCATCGCCGCGTTTGTGCTGCCCACGCTGGAGCTGAATCAGCATCCCGAGGGCCAGTATTTCTGCCGTGTGGTGATGCGCGGCGCGATTGACCAGCACGAAGCCAGCGAGCGCGTGGCCAGAGATTTTTACGATCCGATGGCGCGGGAATGCATTGCGGCATTACGCGACGCACTGCCGCATGCCAGCAACGACAGCATCCGCTGGAGCTATCAGTTCATGCTGGGCGCCTTGTTGCATCACGTGGTCGATACCCGTCTGTCGCATCTGGATGAACACGATGCCCCGTTGCAGCACGCCACCCCTTATCTGCTGCGCTTCATCAGTCACGGCATCCGCGCTGCCACAGCAGAACAGTAAGCCGCCTCAATCCGGACAATCCTGCAAATACGAAGCGAATACCACGCAAAGACAGCGCAAACATCCAGTAATCCAGTAGCACACTCGTCAGCGACAAAGCATTGCATCTGTGTCAGCAGGGTCAACTCAATATACTCCCCCTGATTTTTAATAAAAGCAGTCTGTAGCCCTGGAATTTATTGGGAATTTCAACATACTCCCTGGGAGTATATTTTTATTACCTGGGTGATCTCACTACTGATATGGCAGCCGGCAGTTGAAAAAGGTATCTGCTCGGAACAAGCAAAGCGCAGATAATTCTTTCAGCATCTGCCTCTTCAGGCGGGCATCAGCACATCGCAGCCTGCAATCCAGCCTTCGAGCGGATCAAACAGCGGCATGCCAAACTGCTGCTCCCGGCGCTGCCACGACCATGCGGCGAGCATCTGGCACAACACCGCATCGAGCAAATCGGCGCTGCCATCTTCAATCAGCGACTCCCTGACGGCAGAGCAGTCGACGCGAATGCGCCAGGGCGTCGTGCCGGCTTCCAGCGCGGCGATGATCTGCATCCTCGCATCTCGTCTGGCAATGGTGTGTTTGGCAGGATCATCGCTTTTATAGGAATTTTTTGTCACACTGCGCGCCACCATGCCGGGATAAGCCTCGACGGCAATGCGCTGCGGATCACCGGTCACCATGCCCGGAATGCTGACGCCAGCCTGCAGCAACCGGGGCGCACCGGCATGCAGCATGTAAGCAACCGGCGGATTGACCCATTTCATCGAAGGCGATGATCCGGCAGGCCGGTCGGTCTGGCGGTGGGCGAATTTCTGTCCGGCGGGACGGGCATCACAAAACGCCTTGCACTGCGCCCGCAGCTCAGCACGCGGCACAGTCTGGAGATGCCGCATCAGCGCCGCCCATTGCAAAGGCCACGCCAGTGTCTGCACCAGTTCACGCGGCAGCGAAAATGGCAGGTCAAAACCGGCCAGCCACGGGCCATCCTGCCGCAGCCATTGTTCAAAACTGCCGAAATCCGTCAGCCTGTGTAATTCCTGCACCTGCAAAACCTCTTGTTCCCAGATGCCCCCGGCAATCGTGATGGCTTTCCTGCGCGACGGTGCCGATGTGAAGTCCACGCCAAACAGCTTCATCCGTAATTTCCCAGCGTCGCAATCCGCATCACACCGCGGTACAGCAGGTAGGCCAGCCCATACCAGGCACGCTGATACCAGGGATGATGCTGATAAGCAGCAATATCCACCTCGACGCCATCGGCAATCCCCTGTTCCAGTTCGGCAGTCAGCAGCCGGTTGAACTGCGGATCACGGATCACGATATTGGCTTCGTGATTCACAAACAGGCTCAGACCGTCAAAATTGCTGGAACCGACCGTCGCCCAGTCGTCATCAATCACCGCCACTTTGGCATGCAGCTGGGTTTTGCGATACTCAATAATCCGCACCCCCTTGCTCAGCAGTTTCGGGTAATAAGAGTGAGCGACCGCATCCTGCAGCGCAAACTGTTCGACCCCGATCAGCAAAATCACCTCCACCCCGCGGCCAGCTGCCGAAATCAGGGCACGGCGGAACTTGCGGCCGGGCGCAAAATACGGCGTGACCAGAACGGCGCGCCGGTGCGCATTGCCCAGTGCATGCAAGTAGGCTTTCTGTATTGTTGCGCGATTGCGCAGATTGTCCCGCACGACCAGCGCTGCCCGGCTGCGCGGCGTGCTGGCAACCCGGGCATCCGCCCGCAGATCGCGCATCAGGTCGATGCGGGAACGCAGCTTCAGGCTGCCGATGCGCAACCATTGCGCCTCGGCTTCCAGATGAATGTGGGTCACCAGCGGGCCATGAATCCGGACGGCAAAATCCCAGCGCGGAAAAGGCAGTACCTGTTTTTTTCCATCATCCGACACATAATCGTCGATGATGTTGAGCCCGCCCAGCAACGCAGATTGCTGATCGGTGACGCAGATTTTGCGGTGCGTGCGGGCCAGCCCGCGCCGGAACCACGGATTGAAACAGCGGCATTCCACGCCGTGCGCGATCAACTGCCGCATCAGCTTTACTGCCAGATCGCGGCCGCTGCCCAGCCAGTCAATTACCACCCTGACCACCACCCCGCGCCGCGCCGCGCCGATCAGGGCATCGCGGATTTGCGCAGCAACGGCATCGTCCGAAAAAATATAGGTTTCCAGATACACTTCATGCCGGGCATGACTGATCGCTGCCAGCAATGCCGAAAAATACTCGCCGCCGCAGTGCAGTAAATGCACCTGATTGCCGTCGATGTATTCAATTTTTCGCATGGTTTAACGCTCTGGGCGCAACTCCAGATGGGCCCAGAGGGGAACATGATCCGACAAATCCTTCCACGGCGCACCTTTCATCACATGGGCCTGGCGGACATCAAAACCACGGACATAGACCCGGTCCAGACATAGCCAGGGAAATCCGGCGGGAAAGGTGCGGGCGTGCAGATTCTGCGACTGGCGGAACAGATGTCCCAGCCCGCTGCGCGACAGGCGGGAAGCATCATGCGGCGCGCGATGGTCAAACGCCTCAACCACGCCCAGCTGCTCATACAGCGCGGCGCTCAGGCGTTGATTCCAGTCATTGAAATCACCGGCAATGATCAACGGCGCATCCGCCGGCGTATCGCGGCGTATCGTGTCGATCAGTGCCTGAATCTGACGCCGCCTGCTGGCAGCAAACAAGCCCAGATGAATCACAAAACAATGCAACTCATGAGCGCCGGTATGCACCACGGCATGCAGGATACCGCGCTGTTCATAAGCATGATCGGAAACATCGTGATTCGCATACGCCGCAATCGGAAAACGGCTCAGCAGGGCATTGCCATGATGCCCATGCTCATACACCGCATTCATGCCGTATGCCGCATGATGCGACTCTCCTGCCAGAAACTCATGCTGTGCTTCCTGCGGCCATTGCGCATGACGCCGGGCATGGTGATCGTGTTGTCCCTGCACTTCCTGCAGAAAAATAAGATCGGCATTCAGCGCGGAAATCGCCTCTTTAATCCGGTGTATGCGTGCCTGCCGCCCGAAGGCGCTGACACCTTTATGGATGTTGTAAGTCGCAATGCTGAGTTTCATCGCAGGTTCAGGCAGGAATAAAATCAGGCAACAATAAGATGGCTTCTGCATTCGACGCTGAGAAACAGCGGTCCGCCGCCTCTTGCCACGGCAGCCACTGATACTGCAAGTGTTCTCTGGGTGCCAGCATCACCGGCTGCGGCGCTGGCAGGCACAAACCGAATACATGCTCCGTATTATGCGTCACACCCGGCGCATAACGGTGGCGCCAGACCGGATAAATCTCATACACATTCGACAGTTGCCAGTCGGTCAGCGCATACTGCGCTGCGTCGATCCCGGTTTCCTCCCTCACTTCACGGAGGGCGGTGGCCCGCAAAGGCTCATCCACCGTGTCTCTGGAGCCGGTCACGGATTGCCAGAAGCCGGGCCGGTCGGCACGCTCCATCAACAGCACCTCTTTTTCCGGAGTGTAAATAACGACCAGCACCGATTCTGGAATTTTAAAATTCATGTCATGCAAAAATGCGGAAGGAAACGGTCTTCATTATCGCATCTTTACGCACTTTTTCTTCGCAGAACGGTATGCTGACGGTTTCTGGCGCCCCACAAAAAAGCCTCAGCAAGCTGAGGCTTTTTTGTCCTTGCAGGTGCAACGCGAATACTGCGACTGCTGTCCGTGGCGCTGTTCAGCGGCAGCAGGCAGTTGTGACGGTCTGCCGCGCATGGCGACCGTTTTTTAAACACTCACCATCCGCATGATCCGGCCAGATAGCGGCATTTATTTGCCGGAATACGCGCCAACGCAAATCATGCTGTCGCCGGCACCACGTTCGCAATAGGATTTTTTCAGTTCGTAACTCTGTGTTGCCGGGTTATTGAACTTGTAAGGGCCGTACCAGCCTTTGGATGCGGTCTTGACCATGTCAATCATGCCTTTGATGAAAGCATTGCCATCCACGTCTTTCATCCCGATGAGATTTTTACCAACCATCTTCGGGTTGGCGCCCTGCGCCAGGCAATTTCCTTCAAAGTCATACGCGAACACGTACAGGTCTTTCTCCTTGAACGCGCCATCAGGATGCTCGGTAAAGGCCTTATAGGCTTTTTCAGCCCCGGCTGATTTCACCAGCGCGACGCCCTCTTTCACCATTTTCTGCGCCTCGGCTTCGCTGCCATGTTCGGCAGCAAACACCGGGGCGGACAACAAAACCGCAGCGCCAGTCAGGCTGGCAGCAAGATAGACAGAACTCAGCTTCATAGCGACTCCTTGTAATGCACTTGCCGAACAATTCGGGAGTGAGTCATCTTTATAGCATGTCTGTGACGCCAAATTTCGTTGCCGTCAGGAATTGACAATACTTAACTTAATACAGCGCAATAACTTATTCTGAGACACGCCAGAGGAGACCGGTGTCACGCAAGCAAAGCGCCCTGCGTCAATACGACAAGCACATCAATGCGCCGTACCGGAAAATGACCACGGCTGACAGATCAGTCTGTCAGCCGTGGCGGAATCCACATTTCGCGGACCTTACTTCACCGGCACTGCTGGCGGCAGTTCCTTGCCCTGCAATTGCTGCACCTGTGCCACCAGTTTGTTATGCGCATCGAGGAAAGCCGCCACAATGACTTTCGCTTCATTGGTGTTGCTCCAGCCAGCGCCAAAGCCACCGGCACCCGCGCCAAAACTGAGTCCGCCCATCCCCAGATCGGTCGATTTGGCAGCGCCGGTAGATGCGGCGATCTGCTCTGTCGTCTCGTTATCGGTCAGCAGCAAAGCCACCTGCGCTTCTTTGAAACTGACTTTCTCAGCGTAGCCGGTAAAATTTTTGAGGAAAGGAATCATACCCATGATGGCGCTGATTCCGCCGCCGGCATGGCTTTCTGAAAATGTCAGACTTGGCGTAATGGTGTATTGCGCTTCATAACCCTTGCCTTTGTGCACGGTCGTATTTTTGCGGAGTATGCCCTGCTCCTGCAAATTCTGCTCCTGAATCACCGCCTTCAGACCCGAAGCGCGATCGACCACGCGGAAGCATCCGCTTTGCTGCGCCAGCAGGCGGATCAGCGGCACCGGCGAGGTCGGCAGATTATAGGAACTCTGCATAGTGTAGCCATTCGGATTTTCGACCAGCGCCAGCGTCGCAACCGGTGCGCCACACCGCGTCAGTGACTTGCTCGCGTCTTTCGCCCCTGCCGGTCCGGCAGAACCCGTCACTTCCGAGCTCCCCTGACCCAGCTCGGTTTTCTTTTCACCGCATGCGGTTAATGCCAGCGCAGCCACCATCAATGCCAGTGCACCTGCCTGGCGAGAATATCTCAAACGGAATGTCGTGATCAGATTCAAAAGTCAGAAAACCGGAAAATTTACACCAGTTATCGATTAATGTAGTTAATTTAACATGTAAAATATGTAACATTATTACCATGCTGCACACATAACTCTGTTTTGCGCACTCAGGAAATGCTGCCGCGAATACTTTTCTTGATGCCGCATGCGATGAGGCAGCATTCATCATTAACTTATCAGCCGATGTGGCGGCAATCTTCGCATTTGAATAAAAATGAACAAAAAAAGCGCGGAACCAGGTCCGCGCTTTTTTGTGATACCCGTCAGTGTTGCACCGGGCTGTCAGCAGTATCAGGCTTTGATCGCCGGCTCCGTGGCACGCAAACGGATATGCAGTTCGCGCAATTGCTTCTCGTCCACCGCTGATGGCGCCTGCGTCAGCAGGCACTGTGCGCGCTGGGTTTTTGGGAAAGCAATCACGTCACGGATCGATTCCGCGCCCGTCATCATGGTCACGATACGGTCCAGACCAAATGCCAGGCCGCCGTGTGGTGGCGCACCGTATTGCAATGCATCCAGCAGGAAGCCGAACTTCAGGCGCTGCTCGTCCGGGCCGATCTTCAGTGCATCAAATACCTTTGCCTGCACGTCAGCACGATGGATACGGACAGAGCCGCCACCCAATTCCCAGCCGTTCAGCACCATATCGTAAGCTTTCGCCACACACTTGCCCGGATCGGTTGCCATGTAATCTTCATGACCATCTTTCGGAGAAGTGAACGGATGATGGGTTGCTGTCCAGCGATCGTTTTCCTCATCGTATTCAAACATCGGGAAATCGATCACCCACAATGGTTTCCACACGTCTTCAAACAAGCCATTTGCCTTGCCGAATTCGCTGTGGCCGATCTTCACGCGCAACGCGCCGATCGCATCGTTGACGACTTTTGCCTTGTCGGCGCCGAAGAAAATCAGATCACCGTCTTTCGCGCCAGTACGCTCCAGAATCTGCGTCAGTGCCGCATCGTGGATGTTTTTAACGATCGGAGATTGCAGACCATCGCGGCCTTTTGCCAGCTCATTGACCTTGATATACGCCAGACCTTTAGCGCCGTAAATCGCGACAAACTGGGTGTAGGCATCAATCTCGGAACGCGGCATGTTCGCGCCGCCCGGCACCAGCAGGCCGACCACGCGGCCATTGTGCATATTCGCGGCACCAGAGAACACTTTGAAATCGACATCCTTCATCACGTCGGTCAGTTCTGTGAACTTCAGCTTGACGCGCATATCCGGTTTGTCGGAACCATACAGGCCCATGGCTTCAGCAAATTCCATGACCGGGAATGGATCAGGCAGATCAATATCGAGCGTGTTCTTGAACACCAGACGGATCATGCCTTCAAACATGTCACGGATTTCCTGCTCGGACATGAACGAGGTTTCGCAGTCGATTTGGGTGAATTCAGGCTGGCGGTCAGCGCGCAGGTCTTCGTCGCGGAAACACTTGGTGATCTGGTAATAACGGTCGAAGTTAGCCACCATCAGCAATTGCTTAAACAATTGCGGCGATTGCGGCAAGGCGAAGAATTCGCCGGCATTCACGCGCGATGGCACCAGATAGTCACGTGCGCCTTCCGGGGTCGATTTGGTCAGCATCGGTGTTTCAATATCGATGAAACCGTTCGCATCGAGGAACTTACGCATTTCCATCGCAACCTTGTAGCGCAGGCGCAGGTTGTTCTGCATCTGCGGGCGACGCAGATCCAGTACGCGGTGCGTCAGACGGGTAGTTTCAGACAGGTTGTCGTCATCCAGCTGAAATGGCGGCGTAACGGATGCATTCAGGATTTCAACCTGGTGCGCGAGCACTTCGATTTTGCCGGACTTCAGGTTGACGTTACCTGTGCCTTCAGGACGTGCGCGCACCAGACCGGTAATCCGCAGGCAGAATTCATTACGGACTGTTTCGGCAGCCTTGAACACATCTGCACGGTCAGGGTCACATACCACCTGCACCAGACCTTCCCGGTCGCGCAGATCGATAAAAATCACGCCGCCGTGATCGCGACGACGATGCACCCAGCCGCACAGGCTGACGGTTTGGCCGAGTAATTCCTCAGTAGTGAGGCCGCAGTAATGGGTACGCATGGACATAATTTCTTACCTGTCTGTATTCAAAATTAAAAATGAGTCAGCCGGCAGCTTTTGGCTGCCTGGCCGTTTATTTCTTGTCGGTGGGGAGATGTTCGGGAGCCACCACACCCATGGAGACGATATATTTCAGTGCCGCATCGACACTCATATCCAGTTCAATGGCGTCTTTTTTCGGCACCATCAGGAAAAAACCGGACGTCGGGTTCGGCGTTGTCGGCACATAGACGCTCACGTAGTCGCCCTGCAGGTGATTCACAACATCGCCACCCGGCACGCCGGTCAGGAAACCGATCGACCATGAACCCTGGCGCGGATACTCGATCAGCACGGCCTTGCGGAATGCATTGCCGGATGACGAAAACAGGGTATCCGATACCTGTTTCACACTCGAATAAATCGAATTCACAATCGGGATGCGGTTCAGCAGTCCTTCCCATGCTTTCACCACATAATTGCCAATGAAATTCCTGGTCAGCAAACCTGTGACAAAAATAATCAGCACAGTCAGCACGGCGCCCAAACCCGGTACCCGGAAGCCGAACACCGCTTCTGGCCGCCATTGCTCGGGAAGCAGCAACAGGGACTGATCCATGGTGCTGATAATGGCGTGCAGAACCCAGAAGGTGATCGCCAGCGGAACCAGGATCAGCAGGCCGGTAATAAAATATTTTCTCAGCATGGTCAGTGAAAAACGTGAAGACGACTGGTTAAGGGAAAATCAGGCGGAGGCTGTTTCGCCCGCCGCCGGAGCCGGTGCTGCGGTTTCCGTCACAGCAGTAGCGGCATCCTGCGCCACAGCAGGCGCTGATGTGCCGGCAGCGCCGCCCGAACCACCACGGAAATCGGTGACATACCAGCCAGAACCTTTAAGCTGGAAACCGGCCGCAGTGACCTGTTTTTTAAACGCAGCCTTACCGCACGCAGGACAATCATTCAGCGGCGCGTCGGAAATTTTTTGCAAGACATCTTTTGCAAAACCGCATTCTTCACAACGATAAGCGTAAATCGGCATACTCTTGCCCCAAAAAACTGATAAAACCCTGAATTATAAAGGTTTTCAGCAAGAATTTGCGCATTGCGTCAAGAAGCGCTCAGATTGCCGCCTTACCCTGTGATACCTGAGGCAACAATGAACCCAATACCATGCCGACCATACTCATGAGCACACCCACCAGCTGAGGCGGCCAGAATCCTTCCGGCGCAGTGATTTCCAGCGCCACCCAGCATCCGATACCGAGAAGAATCGAAACCAGCCCGCCCTGTGCAGTGGCACGCTTCCAGTACAGGCCGAACGCAAGCGGGACAAAGGCCGCCACCAGCGTGACCTTGTAGGCATTTTCCACCATTTTATAAATACTGGATTCGGTATTCATGGCAAACAGGGTCACCACTGCCGTAAATGCCAGCACGACAATACGCATCATCAGCAGGAATTGCTTGTCGTTCTGTCTGGGGAAAAACGGCTTCAGGATGTTTTCGGAAAATGTGACGGAAGGCGCGAGCAAAGTCGCACTGGCACAGCTTTTAATCGCCGACAGCAACGCACCGAAAAACATCACCTGCGCCAGCATTGGCACTTTGGTCATGATCAGGGTCGGCAGAATCAGTTGCGAATCCTTATCGATCAGACTGGCGACCATACCAGGATCAATCAGCGTTGCGGAGTACGCTAGAAACATGGGAATGAAGGCGAAACAGAAATAGAGAACGCCGCCGAGAATCGAGGCGCGGCCGGCGATCGCTTCATTTTTTGAAGAAGCCACACGCTGGAAGACGTCCTGTTGCGGAATGGAACCCAGCATCATCGTGATCCAGGCAGCAAAAAACCATAATGTTTCGCGGGCCGTCGGTGCGGGCCAGAATTCAAACTTGCCTGCGCTTGCCGCATGTTCGATCACCATGCCGGCACCACCGACCATGCCCGACACTTCCCAGCCGATATAAATCATGCCAACCACAATAATGATCATCTGCAGAAAATCAGTAATCGCCACCGACCACATGCCGCCCATCAGAGTGTAGATGAGCACGCTGGCAGCACCGATCATCATGCCGGTATTCATCGTGATATAACCGCCGGAGACGACATTAAACACCAGCCCAAGCGCCTTGATCTGCGCTGCAACCCAGCCCAGATAGGAAATCACAATACACAGGGTCACCAGAATTTCCACGATGCGACCAAATTTGTTGCGGTAATAATCTCCGATGGTCAGCAAATTCATCCGGTACAAAGGTTTGGCGAAAAACAGCCCCACCATGATCAGGCACAGCGACGATCCGAACGGATCAGCCACCACCCCCTTGAGTCCTTCCTTGACAAAAGTCGAGGAAATTCCGAGCACCGCTTCCGAGCCGAACCAGGTGGCAAACACCGTCGCCGTCACGACATACATCGGCAATGAACGCCCTGCAACGGCGAAATCCCTGGAGTTACTGACATAGCGGGCCGCATACAGGCCGATACCTACAGAAATAACCCAATACAAAATAACGAACCAGATAAGTGTATTCATGAAGATGCTTGTACAAGGATGTCAATCATGTCAATAAAAAACCCGCTAATTTTCTGCGGGCATTATATAGACAATCCACCGTGAATATTCACCGTTTACATAGAGAAATCCATCGGAAAAAGCGGTTTCGCAGTGATTTTGGCTATCCGGCAATCCAGATGCAGGCGTCGGGCCGGATGACGTCCCAAAAGGCCCGTGTCATCACTGCGTCATTCAGCCCGATTATGATCTGCGGCAGACATGTGAGCGTCTCCCGGATGAAAAATCCTTTTAAGCAGCCTGCGGGCTGCTTTTTTTTCAGAAAACCGCCATGCGGTCACGGTAAAAACCTTCAGACATTCTGCTGCCAGATATCCTGTTCCGGATGCGGAAAGCGGGCAGCGATAAAGTCAACAAAGCTGCGCACTTTCGCAGAAAGCTGGCGCCGGCTCGGATACACCATGGAAATAGATACCGTGCCAAAGCAATGTTCAGGAAACAGACGGATCAGCCGCCCCTGCTCAATATCGTCCCCCTGCTGAAATGAAGTGCGTAATACCAGCCCCATTCCAGCCAGAGCGCAGGCACGCAGCACATCGGCATTATTGGAAATCAGACTGCTTTGTATCGGAATCTGACGCATTGAAGACGGATCCTGACAGCGCTCGCGCACAGGCCAGTGATCACGCAAAAATTCATAACTGAAATTCAGACAACGGTGCTGACTTATATCGTCCGGCGTCGCCGGGGTACCATATTTTTCCAGATAGGCCGGAGCAGCGCAGACCAGTACTTCAGATGTCGCCAGCTTGCGAGAAATCATATTGGCATCGACTTTTTGCAGATTCAGAAAAAACCCGACATCGATTCCTTCTTCCACCAGATCAACATGGCGATCCGTGATTTTGATATCCAGAACCACATCCGGAAATTCCCTGGCGAATTCCGGCAGCAGCGGTGCCAGTTGGGCTTTGCCAAAATGCGGCACAGAATACAGTCGCAGCGTCCCGCCCGGCTTTCTGGACGCATACGAAGCAACTGCCTCGGCATCATCAATGTCAGCCAGAATCTGGCGCACCCGCTCCAGATACACATGCCCAGTTTCCGTCAGTGACAGGCGCCGCGTTGAGCGGTTCAGTAACCGGGTTCCCAGATGATTTTCAAGGTCTGCAATATAGCGTGTCACGACCGCATTCGACATTTCCAGCGCCTGACCCGCACGGGCAAAACTACCGAGTTCGACCACTTTTGAAAAAAGTCGCATTGATTGCAATCTGTCCATTTTCAAGCCCCTGATTATTCCCAATTCAGCAATAGTATATTCCCAATAAGCCACTTTATTGCTTGCACAGGAAAGCCTACACTGCATCCGTCGGCTCAAGGCGACATCTGAATGGATGCAGCCCGCATACACCGAACTGCCGCAAATTCTGCAACGACGTTGTTGCAGTCATTATCGGAAGTGCGCACCACTTCTCATAATGATTGAAAACGACGCATGCATGGCAGTCTCTATAGATTGATTCATACAGACAGGAATTATCATGACACTCAAACAAATCATACTGACATTCGCCCTGATCGCTTTTGGCAGCAGCGCTGCAATTGCTGCCGAAACACCGGTTCCCGCCGCTAAAACCCGTGCAGAAATCATTGCCGAACTGGTACAGGCACGCGCTGACGGTGAAGAAATTGGCAGCGAAAGCTTCATCTGGTATCCGGCACAAAAAGCTGCCCGTGCCAAAGCCAATGAAGAAGCCCGGCTGGCCGCAGCAAAAACTGGTGCGGACAATAAAGTCACTGCAGTGAATACGCAGAAAACTCAGCAGAACTGATCTGCGCCAATAGCTTCACCCATATAAAAAGCGCATCCACCGTGGATGCGCTTTTTGTATTTCAGAACAGCAAACTCTTCAAGTAGCACGGATCAATCTCACTTTATCGTGCACAGAGCAAAGCAGTACACTCATTTGTCAATTTAAAAAACACCACAAAATCTGCCTTTGTAAAATAGCAGGTACAATTTAAAGCGTTTACTCGCCTTGCCCTGCGTGAGTTCATGCGTCAGTAAAGTTTTTTTAAATGTTAAAAATATTCATCAACTGTGTATTAACAACCATCGTCGCGATTCTCATCGTCCATGGCATTGCGCTATTCACAGGCAGTCCATACACGATGAATGAAACATTAAAATCTGGTGGTTTGTTCTTCATATTTCAACTTTTCGTATCCTTGATCAAGCGGCAAATTGATAAGAAAAAGAACTGTCCATGATGATGATGATGGAACCTGCTTTTTAAGCATTTTCAGATCAGCTGACGGCATCGCCATGCACAATTTTTCGATGCGATCACTCTGTTATGTTAAAGGAAAACAGAATGCAATTCACTGAGATTTTAGCCACCCTGCCTGCCATCGATCATATTGCTGCGCTGGAATTATCGAACGATGAAGGACTGGTCACCCGCCTGGAAAACAAGCCTGGCACCGCAGGCAGTGTGCGCGTCTATCACGCGCTGACACAGGAATTCGGCCGCATTAATGCAGCAGCAGCGACCAAGGGGCTGACGTTATATGCGGAACATACGGCGGATGCCAAAGCATTTCCGGGCAAGCATCCGAATATCGACCGCCTGCTGGCATTGAGCGCAACCACATCGGTGAATGCGGATAATCAGTCATTATCCGTCAGACTGATTACACGATAACTCTGCGATATAGCCATTCAGCGCTTCAAAACAGAAAAATATTCTCTGCGCACAACCAGAGTCATTCTGCTCCTGTTCTACCACCAGACCCACCTATTCCGACAGCATCAGAGCGCCATCATCGACGCGCTTTTCGGGTGGCGTAGCAGATCAGTCAGCACCTGCCAGCGTAAATCCTGATCTGTTTTTCCGGCGCGATTTTCTATATAAACCTGGACGACATCCTGACCCAGGTTGTAGTTGATCACATACGAGCGCAGATGTTCGATAAAACGCAGACGCTGTGCCGAACGGTCGGCATCAGACAGGTTGTATTTCATCAACATGGCGATCGCTGCATCGCGCCCTATCTCGCCATCGAGATATTGCTTTGCCACCATATTGCCGGCATAGGACAGTTTTTGCAGCACCGCCTGTATCTGATAATAGCGGTCGGCTTTGGCAGGATCGATGCCGGCCAGCGGGAACAGAACTTCCTTTTCAAACTGCATGCGCTCTGCATGTGGAAATGCGACCTCAATACCATAATTGGCGCTGCCTTCAGCCAGAAATGACATCGGTGAATACAGCGGATAAATCGCATATTCAATCCAGCCTTTTTCTTTGACCAGCCCGTTCTCAATGAGCACATTAAAAACATGGTGACCGGGATAGGCTTCATGGCTGGCGAGGTCAATTGCCCGGCTGATGAACATCGGAAAATCCGTGTTGACTTCGATCAGGCTGTGGCTGTTGCCTTTGTACCAGTTATATGCACTCCAGACTTTATTACTGACATAGGCGACCTGGAAACTTTCATTCTCAGGTAAGGTGATATAGCGCCGGGTGCGGCGACGGGCTTCGTTGATGGCGGCGGTGAAAACAGCGTCGAGCTTATCGCGTGGAATTTCAAAAGCTTTGTTATAAATCGACAAGCGCGCATTCAGATCGCTGCCTTGTATTTCTGCCGGCAACAGATTTGCCAGTTCAGCGAGTGTGATGTCGAGATCAGCCGGCGTCACAGCAGGCGACACGGCGTCATACAAAGCGCGTGACTCTTCATCAAACGGTAAGCGACGTCCGGCCAGATGCGCGATGAACGTGCTGGCAGCTTGCAGCTGTCTGATTAAAAAAGCTTGTCGCTCGACCTGTTCCGCCGGAGGTTGCGTCAGATTTTCTGCCTGCTGCACCAGAACATTGGCGATGTCCTGCAATTCCGGCAGCGGCAATAACTGCGCCTCGTCCCGCCAGGCCGCAGGTCCGATATAGGCGTCCACATAATCAGGATCGTGCTTTCCGACGGCCAGTACCAGACGGACATACGCTTCCGCAATCTCATTCAATCCCATATTCACCTTTCATCTTCACAAAACTTGAGCGCCGACGCCTGTTTGCAAAATAACGTAATCCGGCGTCTAATGTGCGTCAATATATCATGCTGTTTTAATAATTATATTCATATTGAGGAAGCATAATGATTGATGGTCTGATCGCAGGCCGTATGTACGGTTATGCAGAGGAGCGTAGCGGCAGCGCCGGCTCCGTGTATGTGACCTGCAAAGTCAAAGCAGTGACCGATCACGGTGAGACCGTGATTTGTAATGTCATTGCCTTTAACGATCTTGTCAGGAATACGCTGCTGACATTAACGGATGGCGACAGTGTCGCGCTATCCGGTGCGCTGACACCGAAAGTCTGGACGGATAAGCAGGGAAAAGTGCGGCCTGTGCTCGATATGCTGGCGCACGCAATTCTGCATCGCGTGCGTTCAGGAGAAGAGTGAATCTGTCATCTGCCCATCATTGAAAAAAACCTGCCGTATTGCCGCTGCAGGTTTTTTTCGTTCGGATGCCGACGTTCAGGATGGTAAGGTAATACTCAGATCTCGACCTGAGAGCCCACCTCAATCACACGGTTCGGTGGAATCTGATAATAATCCGCCGCATCGCTGGCATTGCGTGACATCGCCACAAACAGCATTTCACGCCAGAAAGCCATGCCACTGCCAGGACGGGAAATAATAGTCTGCCGGGCGATGAAGTAGGAAGTTTCCATCGGTTCAAACTTCAGTCCTTGCGCGGCACATTGTTCCAGCACTTTGGGAATGTCCGGTTCATCCTTGAAACCATAGTTCACATCAATCTGATAGCACTCGTGGCTGAGGTCGGTGATCTTGATCCGGTCTGCCATCGGAACCCAGGGAATTTCCTTGTTATGCAGGGTCAGAAACACTACGCGGTCATGAATGATCTTGTTGTGCGACAGGTTATGCAACAAGGCGTGCGGCACCCCGTCGGCCTCACCGCGCAGGAAGATCGCGGTTCCTGCAACTCGGGTGGGCAATGAAATGAACAGGGAAGACAGGAAATCTTCTAACGGAATCGCATGCTTCTTAAGATTTTCAAATACCAGCTCACGTCCGCGTTTCCAGGTCACCATAACGGTGAACATCGTGATGCCCAGTACCAGCGGGAACCAGCCACCGTGGATAATTTTAAGGACGTTGGCCGAAAAGAAAGCAAAATCAATCGTCAGGAAAAATCCCGTTGCGACAAAACACAGTACAGGATTCAGCTTCCAGCCGTAGCGGATGACAAAGAAAGTCAGCAGCGACGTCACCAGCATCGTGCCAGTCACAGCAATACCGTAAGCAGAGGCCAGATTCGAGGAAGAACTGAATCCGACCACGGCTGCAATCACCACCGCCAATTGCAGCCAGTTGACTGCAGGAATGTAAATCTGGCCGATCTCATTGGATGAGGTATGCACAATATTCATACGTGGCAACAGCCCCAGCGATATTGCCTGTTTTGTCATTGAGAACGTGCCGGAAATCGTTGCCTGGGAAGCGATCACCGTCGCAACGGCGGACAACACCACCAGCGGATATACGCTCCATGCCCCCAGTTGCTGATAAAACGGGTTGCTGACGGCTGCGGGGTTTGTCAGCAGCAATGCGCCCTGCCCCAGATAATTCAGACCCAGAGCAGGAAATACAATCATGAACCAGGCAACACGGATCGGCTTGCTGCCGAAATGCCCCATGTCTGCATACAATGCCTCTGCACCAGTGAAAGCAAGCACCACTGCGCCCAGCGCAAGAAAAGCCAGCCAGCGGTATTCCATCAGAAAATGTACGGCATGCCAGGGATTAAGCGCCCCGAGAATCACCGGTGAACGGATGATGTTATACAAACCCATTGCCGCCAATGCGAAAAACCAGATCAGCATGATAGGGCCGAACCATTTACCGATGCCGGCAGTCCCTTTTGACTGCACGGAATACAGGCCAATCAGCACAACCAGCGTGATCGGCACGACATACGGATTAAATGCGGGGGTCGCAACTTCCAGACCCTCGATAGCAGAAAGCACGGAAATAGCCGGCGTGATCACGCCGTCTCCGTAAAACAAGGCGGCGCCGAATAAACCGAGTATCAGCAAAAGAAATTGCCAGCGGGAAGATTTGCCCACGGATTCCAGTGCCAGTGCCGTCAACGCCATGATCCCGCCTTCGCCGCGGTTATCTGCCCGCAGTATCAGAGTCACGTACTTGACGGCAACGATGATGAACAGCCCCCATAAAATCAGGGAAACGACACCAAAAATATTCGCTTCGGTGAGCGGAAGCCCGTGTTCCGCGGAAAAAACCTCTTTCATGGTATAGAGAGGACTGGTACCTATGTCGCCATACACGATACCGATGGCAGCCAGCGTCAGCCCGATCAGGCTGCTTTTTGTATGTTGATTAGCCAATTTTTTGCTCTGTAATTATTGGTGCATTGCACAATAGGTGAAGTGTCTGAATTTTTCAAGGACGATTCACGATTATCCCGAGGTGTACACTTTGCGCAACAGGAGGTTGCATTTATCTCTTCTTTGCCCGTGATTTCAACACAGAAGCCTGACAAATTCAAAGAAAACTGGTGGCCGTTGCAGATTGCTTGCAATTCAGCGTTAAATTGCTCAACATAAGATCGCAGGCAGGCAAGCTGCGCAATCTTCAGAAACTGTCTATCTGAAATGCTGATTTAGAAAACATGCTTCCTGCTGGCGTTACCAGATCCGGCACAGCTTGGTGTAAACATTCTTCCGTTAATCATCAAATCAGGTTTGGCCTTACATTTTATCGATATGCGGTTTTTCCGTTCGCAGATTCAACATCTTTGTTATTTCATTGCGACGCTGCTTTGCAGCTTGTCATGCTTCAGTGCGCGGGCAGAAGAGTTCATCATACAGGTCACTTCGATTCCACCTTATGTTCTGGATGGCCCGCGCCAAGGCATTGCCTGTGACCTGATCGCACAAGCGCTGGCGACACAGGGGGTACAGACACAATTTATACGCTCCAATAACAAGCGTATGGAAATCGATGTACGGAGCGGCAATGCCGATGCGGGTTTTGCGGGAATACCTGCCGGAACACCCAACGTCTTTTTTTCTGATCCGGTACTGGAATTTGAAAATGTCGCCGTCACACTCAGCGATCAGCACTGGTCATTGCGAACATTGTCTGATCTGGCTGATAAGCGGGTAATCGCCTTCCGGAATGCGACCGGTATTCTGGGACCCGAATTCGCTGCGGTTATCAAAACAAGCCCGTCTTATTTTGAGGCCGGTGAACAGCGTTCCCAGATTCCGATGCTGGATGCCGGGCGCGGTGACGTTATCGTACTGGATAAGCGGACTTTCCTGTACTTCGCCATCCTGCAGTATGGTGTACAGCAGGCGAGAGAACGCTATCAGATTCATCGCTTGTTCCGCCCCGTCCCCAGAGCGCTCGCCTTTCACCGGAAAGAGCAGCGTGACCTGTTCAACAAAGGTCTCAAAACCATCCGGGAAAATGGCAGCTATGCCCTGATCCTGCGCAGCTATCTGCGGGAGTAGTCCGTTCGTTGACGACACCACCGATCACACATCCCGGCGAGATAGAACCACAATTCCACTTGCTGCCGGATAGCTTGTCAGGTATCGATACTTACGATACATTCAGGCTGCCCATTTGTAACACTCTGTTGCAGGCCTGTATTCTTCTCATCACTACTCTGAAACCTTATGCCCGGATTGCCTCCCACCCTCAAGAAAATCATCATCACAGATGAGGCAGGACTGACCGGGCTGGCAAACGCATGGCGCGCTTTGGAACAGAAAGTGTGTCATATCCTGCCTTTTCAGACCTACGACTGGAATTTATGCTGGTGGAAAATCTTTAACGATAATTCCCTGCTGCACCGGAACCTTCCGGCGATTGCGGCCATTTTCAACGGTGACGAACTGGTTGCTGTCATGCCGCTGACCAATAGCCATATCGGTTTTCAGAGAATATTCTTATACCGTTATGTACGGCCCTTCGGCGCCGACCCGAATCTGACCGAGCTGCGCGTCCCTTTAACGCTACCCGGTTACGAACAGGTAATACTCGGTATGTGGGAACAACTGACGCAACATGAAATGTTTGGTCTGACCGAATTCCAGATCATCCATCAGACCCATCAGGCCGAACAGTTTTTACGCAACAATCATGCGCTATGCCCGCTGACGGAACGCAGCATCCCCAATTACGTCCTGCATCTGAATGGCGACTGGCCGTCATTTAAAAGCCAGCTCAAACGCAATATCAAGGAATCTTTAAGACGATGCTATAACTCGTTAAAGCGGGATTCGCTGCAGATGGAATTCATCGCCTTTCAGGGGCGGGAGCAGGTTCAGAAGCATCTGCCTGCTTTTTATGCCCTGCACCGTCACCGCGCTGCTGCTGCCAATACGGTGGAACACCCTGATTATTTTTCCCATCCGAGGCACCAGGCATTTCTATCGTTGTTGCTGGACTCTCCCTTTGCCAGCCGGATGTATCTATTCTGTCTGAAGCTGAATCAGAACATCGTTGCACTCCGCCTTGGTTTCCGGATGAATGACGAGCTCTATCTGTATTACTCCGGTTACGATCTGGCCTACGCGCGGTACAGCGTCATGACGACCGTCGTGGCAGAAACCATACAATGGGCGTTTCAACAGGACATACGCCGGATCAATCTCTCGGTAGGTGAAGATATTTCAAAAACCCGCTGGAATCCTGAGGTCATTCGTTACACCGAATACCAATGTGTGCGCAACTCGTGGTGGCGGCGCTATGCGGGTGAGCAGATTTTTCATTTGCGTCAGCTCAAAAAAAATCTGCGTCCTCAGTTAAGGCCTGTGGAACAGTCGCCTGTGAAATAGTTTTTTTTTGCTGAAAGTAAAACCCTACTGGCGACATAGCATAAAAATAACTTGGCAGATTAAATCCAAATCAAGTAAATTGATTCATACGGCAAATGTATCTGCAAATGTTAATACTGAGTGATCTCTTTTCAAAGGGTATCGGTTTCCACCATGATCAGATCCAGCGCGCTGCGATTTTCCCGGATACGCCTGCTCCAGTGCGCAGCACTCCTGTGCGGCTGGCTGTCTGCAATGTCCGTCAATGCACAAGAACTCCAGATTTATACCGAAGACTGGCCGCCGGTCAGCTTTGGTCAGGGAATGCATGCGGAAGGGCTCGCCGTTGATATCGTTCAGGCGATACAGGCAAGGATAGGCAGCCATCACCCGATTCAGGTTGTTCCCTGGGCGCGCGGTTACAAAGCGGTGCTGGAAGAACCCAACGTGCTGCTCTTTACAGTCGGCCGTTCCGAAGAGCGTGAAAAACTAATGATCTTGCTCGGACCCGTTGCCGTTTCGAGCACAGCACTGTATACCCGGAAAGGTAATGCAGCCTACTTGCAAAACCTGGGGGATGACTTACAAAAGATGAAGGTCGGTGCCTACCGCTCCAGTATTTTTGCAGACACTGCCCGAAAAAAAGGATATTACAATCTCGAACTGGCAGGAACTCCACACATCATCGCCAATATGCTGATGGCAAAACGTTTTGACCTCTGGGTTGAAGGCAGCCTGGTGGTGCCGTCCATCATGAAAGAAACCGGGCATTCCCCGGATGACGTCGAAAAGGTCAAAGTGCTGGACAGCCTGGAGCTGTATCTGGCATTTTCAAGCCAGACAGCCCAAGCGACGGTCAGGCTCTGGGAAGATGCGCTGCGGGCGATCAAAAAAGATGGCAGCTTCACCCGCATTTACCAGAAATGGCTTCCGAACGAAGTCGCTCCGCTACAAGTCATTCGCCTCGATCCGTCAGCCAGCCTCATACGCTGACTGCCGCGCCCACTAGGGAATTACAGCACGCGATAAGCCAGCCGGTCGAGCCGGATCGTGCTTAGCCGGGCCAACAACCGTCGTACCTGTTCCGGGTAATCTCTGATTTCCTGAATTTCCCGGTAATGCAGGATCGTCTTTGTGTGCTGACGGATACTGGATAATTCAGCACTCCACTGCTGCTGCAACGCCCGCACAGGATCGCGAATCAGCAAGGCATTTTCCAGATCCAGCCGGAAAGCGCGTGGATTCAGATTATTACCCGTCATCAGTGCATACTGCTGGTCTGCCCAGATTCCCTTGAGATGATAAGTATTCTCGCCTTCGCACCACAGATGCACTCCCAGCTGTCCCCTGACGATATCGGCCTGATGTACCTTCACGAAACGCCGCAGATTCATTTCATATAAATAAGGTAAAGCAGAAATGACTTTGAATGGCTGGGCCGGATCAATAAAAAAATCATTCGCCGTTTTATCGCCAACGATGATATCGACCCGCACGCCTCGCTTTAAGGCACGGTTGATCTCCCGGGTAACTGCCAGCGGAAAATTAAAATACGGTGTGCAGATCGTGATCTGATGACGGCTGGCTGCAAACAGCTGGCAAATCACCCGGTTCAGCGGATTATTTTTCCCGACACCCACCAGCGGAGTCACGCTGAGACCAGACTGAGATTCAGAATAGCCGGCATCAAACTGGTATCTCGCTTTTTTCAGCTGAGCCCGGAACTCGCGGATTTCATGGCGCAAACTGCCGGTTGGCGGAATATCCGGCTTATCCAGCCGGTGCACAGCAGATGCTGACAGCAAATGCCGGCGAATGAAATTCACCATCGTAGTCGCGAGCATGGCATTGTCAATCAACAGGTAACGGTCATGCCGGTATTTATCCTGCTGATGCAGATACACATTGTTAATGCTGGCACCGCTGTAGATCACCGTATCATCAATGATGAAGCCCTTCAGATGCAACACGCCAAATAACTCTCTTGTCTGCACCGGAACGCCATAGACGGGAATCTGTTCTGCCTGCGAGCGGCTGAGTTCCTGATACCAGGCTGCGTTGCCTGCCACCTTGCCCGGTACACGTGCCTCTCCGATTAACCCCCGCTGCGCCCGGTGCCAGTCAACCAGCACCACGATATCAATCGCGGGCCGTCTCGCTTTTGCCGCATACAAAGCCGCCATCACCAGCGCGCCGGCTTCATCATTCTGCAGATACAGACTGCACAGATAGATCCGGTGCTTGGCCTGAGCAATCGCAGTCATCAGCGCCTGCCGGTACTCAGCCGCACTCAGTAAAGTTCTGACCTGTTCAGCCTGTAGCGGAATGCCCGGTATTTGCTCAAGCGGAGAAAGATGTCGGATCAGGCGCATAGAAAGTCAGTTGTTGAAAGGCGATATCGATATCAAAGAAGGATGCAGGATATGCAGTCTGGACCGGAAAATACTCTAAAAAGTCTGGGCAGAAAACTATTCATGAGCCAGACGCCGCCATATCTGCCAGCGTTCTTTGCCTGCAAACACCGGCAAGGAATCTGCCACCGCAGCCTCAGCAATCAATTCAAAATACGGTGTCATCAGCGCCTGCCAGTCAGCCGGATGCACTGAGAACGGCGGGCCTTTCTGACTTGCTTCTGGCGCATCATCCAGATAAATAAATCCTGCCAGCAATCCTCCGGCTGGCAGCAACGCTGACCAGCGACGGGTAATGTCCGGCCTGCGGGCAGGTGGCAAGGCACAAAAAAATGCACGTTCATAAATCAGCTCCAGCGGCACCTGAGGCTGGTATGTGAAAAAATCCGCCTCTTGCACATGATGTCCCCATGTACCGATCATGGCCCGTGCGCTTTGCACCGCAGCGGCAGAAAAATCAATCGCCACCACAGGCCATCCTGCCTGCGCCAGAAGTGCCGCTTCATATCCATTACCGCAGCCAGGAATCAGCGTTGATAACGGACGCGCTGATTGTGCAACAAATTCCTGCAGGGCAGCAGGCACGTCGCCTTTATCCCAGGGCGTAAAATCCTTACGAAAGCGCTCATTCCAGAATTCCGGATGGGTCGGGTCGCGGTGTATAAAATCTGCCATGCTGCCTGCCCTTCCCTGCTTAATCTATCCAGTAAAAATGCAGCAGCAGTTGCGCAGCAAGAATACCGGCGCACAATCCACCGCCAAAATACACGATCACCCGCAAGAGATTATTGGTGCTGCGCTGCTCAGCCAGCAATGCCGCCAGCATTTCCTGCTGCGGGTTGCCATCACCGGCGCGCAGCAAAGCCTGATGCGCCAGCCTCGGCAATTGTGGAAAGATATGACTATATCGCGGCGCTTCCGTTTTCAGTTTATCGATCAGGCCACGCCAGCCGACCTGCTCGCTCATCCAGCGTTCCAGATAAGGTTTGGCGGTTTTCCATAAGTCGAGCTCAGGATCGAGCTGACGCCCCAGTCCTTCAATATTCAGCAAGGTCTTTTGCAACAGCACCAGCTGCGGCTGCACTTCCACATTAAAACGGCGCGAGGTCTGGAACAGACGCAACAGCACCTGACCAAACGAGATATCTTTCAGCGGCCGGTCAAAGATCGGTTCACAGCACGCCCGGACCGCAGCCTCCAGTTCATCGACCCGTGTTTCTTTCGGAGCCCATCCGGATTCAATATGCGCTTCGGCCACCCGCTTATAATCCCGCTGAAAAAATGCCAGAAAATTCTGCGACAGATAGTCCTTGTCGAAATCATTGAGCGTGCCGACGATACCGAAATCCAGCGCGATATAACGGCCAAAGGATGCAGGGTCGGTCGAGACCAGGATATTCCCCGGATGCATATCGGCATGAAAAAAACCATCCCGGAAAATCTGGGTGAAAAATATCGTGACGCCATCGCGTGACAGTTTCGACAAATCCACACCTGCCTCACGCAACTGATCGATCTGCGAAACCGGAATCCCTTTCATGCGCTCCATCACGATCACGGAAGAGGAGCA
Organism: Cognatundibacterium griseum; assembly: GCF_014284195.1. Classification (GTDB taxonomy): domain Bacteria; phylum Pseudomonadota; class Gammaproteobacteria; order Burkholderiales; family Burkholderiaceae_D; genus Undibacterium; species Undibacterium griseum. The sequence goes on along the minus strand of NZ_JACOGC010000001.1, from coordinate 723,010 downwards.
ATAATCCCAGTGCATTTCCGGTACCAGCAACAAATCCGAGTCATGGAAATTGCGGCGTAACTGGCTGGCATTCGCCGCCTCGCGCATCAGATCAAGTTCATCGTGCAAGTACTTATCAAATTCGGCCACGACTTCGCGTGCCTTGAGACGCTTGCCATCGGCCCATAGCGTTTCCAGCCACCCGGCTGCAATCTGCATCAGCGCGACATCTTTATCGATGGTTTCTTTCATACCGGGACGCAAGACTTTCACTGCCACTTCCCGTCCATCTTTCAGCGTGGCAAAGTGCACTTGCGCGATCGACGCGGAAGCCACCGGTATCCGTTCAAAATCCGCAAATAACTGATCAGGATGCGCACCCAGCGATTTCTGGATCTGGGCAATTGCCAGATCAGGATCAAACGACGGAACCCTGTCCTGCAACTTCGCCAGCTCATCGGCAATGTCTGCCGGCATCAGATCGCGTCTGGTAGAGAGCACCTGACCCAGTTTCACAAAGATAGGCCCCAAGTCTTCCAGCGCCTTGCGCAACCGTTCTCCGCGCGGCGCAGATAAATCACGCCAGAATAGTACGGTCTCCAGCCACCGGGCAATACGCGGAACCTGAAAACCGGAAATCACGATTTCATCAATGCCATAGCGCAGGGTGACGCGGATAATTTTCAGCAAACGCAAAAATTTCAAAATCATGAACGTACCTTTTGTTGTTTTTCTATTTTATCCATGCGTTTGAGCAGACGCTCCACATCATCGCGTGTTTTATTGACTCCCGCTGCAAACTCCTGCACCTCAGCAGGACGCACCAGCAGAGGATTTTCATCCAGAAAATACTCCGCCAGATTTTCCTGTAATTTCTGATGGGTCTGCTGTACATAAGTCATGGCTGAACGGGCGCCGCCCACCATGCGCACAGCCGCGATATCACCGACGATGCGGCTCAGATCGGTCTCGGCTTCCCACCGCAATTGCTGGCTCAGCGTCGAAATCGTATTGGCGAAATCTGCATCGCCGTCAATCCGCACATAAGAAAACGCCTGTTCACGATGTTGCAGAATCAAAGGAATATCTGCTGGACGGATACGGATCGTCACATTTGCCGGAGCGGATGCATCTGCGTTGATCAGCAGGCCATCTGCACCAACCAGCAAGCGTATCCGGATGATTTCAGCATCGATACAGGCGATTTCCCCGGCATGCGGAAGCAGCAATTTCCTGGCCCAGGATTCCTGCGCAAGCAAATGATTGATAAAAGGAGCAATTGAAATCATAGGAATAAATAAAAGGCGGCAACCGATGCGCTGATTATGCAGAAATGACGCGCACCATAAGAAGAAGCCTTGACGTAACGGTTACCGGCAACACGCACACCTCAAATGAAAAACCGTCCGGCAATATAGCGGACGGTCTCCAGTTTAACAGTTTATCTGCGGAATCAAGCGATGCCCGGCATCCGGCTTGACCCAGATAAAGACAGCATCACATTTGCTGAATGCCTGCCAGCACCCATCCACCCTGGCCATTCACAGGTTTGGACAAATTCCAGACTTCATTGAACGCTTCTGCCGGCGCATTCTGCGCCTCTTTGATCATGCCGGTAAATTTAACGCTTGCCAGATGATCAGGCCCCACGGTTTCAATACCCAGCAATTCAGCATCGATCGAAACAACGTCTGTCACATTCGGAGCCGGGCCGCGTTCCTGGATTTCCAGTTTTAATTCTGCGTACATTTCCGGCGTAGTGAATTCGCGCAGATCATTAATGTCTGCCTTATCCCATGCCGCCTGCAGACGGATGAAATAGGTTTTGGCATTCCGCAAAAAGCCGGGAACATCAAAATCTGCCGGAATCCCCCAGGTGGTCGCCGGTGCCGCTGCGCTGCCCTGGAAAGACTGCGGCTCCAGACGGGCGCCAATTTCAGGCGTTGCCTGCATTGTGCCGCCGGCATAAGCCGGCTGTGCAAATGCAGACGGTGCATCGTCTGCAGTTTTATTGCCACGGAACAGACGAATGATAAACATGATCGCAAAAGCGATCAGCGCAAATGTCAGCAATGAACCCAGCATGCTGGCAGCAGCGCCACCCAGGCCAAAATGGGACAAGGCTGCACCCAGCAAGGCACCGCCGATCAGTCCACCGACCACGCCCTTCCATGGGCTGGCTGGCTTGGCGGTCACCGGTGCCGGAACGGGTGCCGGTTGCACCGCTGGCTGCGGCGCAGCTGCCGGGCGTGCCTGATTCGTATTGTTCATGCCGGAAGGCTGTGTGGCCTGGCGTGACACATTGGTAGACTGGCGACCAACCGAACCGCCGCCACCCAGACGCTTGGCATCAGCATCATGCATGGTCATGCTCAGCATACTTGCCAGCATGATCACCGCGATCAGAAATTTTTTCATTCACACTCCTTGTTGCTTCATCAGCGAATTAAAGTTTAATACCTGTATGCAAGGCTGCTACGCCTGCGGTCAGATTGAAATACTGTACATTTTCCAGACCTGCCGTCTCCAGCATGCCTTTCAGGGTTTCCTGATCGGGATGCATCCGGATCGATTCCGCCAGGTAGCGATAACTGTCGGCATCACCGGCAATTTTTTGCCCCATCCATGGCAATACCTTGAACGAGTAAACATCGTATGGCTTTTGCAATATTTCTGGTACTTTGGAAAATTCCAGTACCAGCAACTTCCCGCCCGGTTTCAGTACCCGCTGCATTTCTGCCAACGCCTGATCCTTGTGCGTCATATTGCGCAAACCGAATGCGACCGTCACACGATCAAAGTAATTGTCCGGAAATGGCAATTTTTCCGCATCACAGAGCAAAGTGGGGGTGATCAGGCCTTTATTCAAGAGCCGGTCCCGGCCAACCCGCAACATGGATTCATTGATATCGGTATGCCAGACCTCCCCAGTTTTACCGGCCTGTCTCACAAATTCCTTGGTCAGGTCACCGGTTCCTCCCGCAATATCGAGCACCTTGAAACCAGGCCGGACACCTGCCTGCGCGATCGTGAAGACCTTCCAGAGCCGGTGCAATCCGGCAGACATCACGTCATTCATGATGTCGTACTTGGCTGCCACTGAGTGAAACACTTCAGCGACTTTATGGACTTTCTGGTCTTCTTCGACAGTGGTGTAACCAAAATGGGTAGTATTGCTCATGATCTCAAGGCTCCTGTGGGAAGCCGCATTATAGGGGATGTGTCTTTAACTGACACCTGATCAGGAGCAAATCCGGAGAAAAATCTGGTGCCGGTCGCCAGATACCGGCGCTATCCGGCAAGCTCAAAAAAATGAGGCTGGGAAAAGGTGGGGGAAGAAAATGCAGCGCAAGGTAAAAAAATTATCCTGAAGCGTTACAATATTTACTCGCCGCGTTGCGGCAGAGCAATACTCCTGATTTGAAAACGCCCGTCATCGTTAAACAACCAGGTTTCAGAAGCTTCCAGCTTGCCGCCGCGTAGCAATTTTTCCTGTGGGACAGGAAACGGTGCGCTGTTACGCAGACTGGCAAGTGCTGTCTTTTCAGCAAACTGATCTTTGTTACTTCTGAGAATTTCCGCTTTAATCAGCCTGCCATCCGCATCAATGGCATATCGGAGCACAATGACTGCACGCAACAGCGCTTGCGGCTGCTCGGCGTAAACTTGTTGCTGATGCAATGCGGTGATCTGGCGGGCAATATCGCGTTTGTAGGCATCGGTACTGGATGCACTGGAAACCGCCGGGGAAGCGGTCCGTGCTGCATTTGCCGGAGGAGCTGGCTGCCGGTCAGTGCTGACCGTGCTGCAGGCAGTCAGCAACACTGCCGCAATGATAATTCCTGAACGTTGATACATAGCGCCTCGCCTGATTGTCTATTCCACCGGAGTTCAGCTTACTGCAGGCAGAGCGAGGCATCATTTTTTTATCGTAAGCAAACGTAAAAACTGTCTCCGTCATTGTGCGGCGACAGTCCTGTACTGCTGTCCATCAATGATGGTGGCCGCAGGCACCGCCGGACTTGACGGCCATCGGTGCGTCGCGACCGCTGTCGCCGGGATGACCGGCTGCCTGTAATCGGCCCAGATAATCCTGCCATAACTCCGGCTGATTTTCACCCAGCCAGTACAGATATTCCCAGGTAAAAATACCCGAACTGTGCTGATCGTCGAAGATCGGTTTGATCGCATAATTGCCGACAGGCTCGATACCGCTCAGACCAACGGTGCGTTTTCCAGTCTGCAGCACCTCCTGGCCAGCACCATGACCACGGACTTCGGCGGAGGGGGAATAAACCCGCAGTAATTCAAACGGCAATGAAAACGCCTTGCCATCGTCAAAACTGATGTCCAGCACACGCGACTGGGTACGGGCATTCAATGCCACGGGTTGGGGTTTCGCATTACTCATAACAAATCCGTCAGACGGGAAGAAATCGTTTCACGCAGTCGTGGCAGCAATGCCCTGCGTGCCTGTAATCCGGCTGCATCCACATTATCCGTCCGGGCTGCAGCCCAGACCGGATGCGGGAAATGCGCGTCGCCGGTGTAGCGTGGAATCACATGCCAGTGCAGATGCGGCACCATATTGCCGAAACTGGCGAGATTGATTTTATGTGGCTGCAACACTTCCCGCTGTGCTGCTTCCACCTGCCAGACAACCTGCATCAGGGCGACTTTATCTGCATCACTTAAATCCGTCATCTCTTTCACGTGCGCATTCCAGATCACCCGGCAAAACCCCGGGTAATCCGGATCATCGACCAGAATCACGCGCCACTGCGGGGAAGCGATGATGACGTCGCCAAGGTTAACATCACACAGCTCACATGACAGACTCATACCAGCACCCGTTCAATGCCGCCCTGATTGGCTTTGGCGACATATTCCGGCAGCCAGTTTTCGCCCAGTAAATGACGCGCCATTTCGATCACGATGTAATCGGCTGTCGTATCACTGTCTTCGTTATAACGAGACAATCCCTGCAGACAGGACGGGCATGAGGTGAGAATTTTGACATCGCCGGTAAAACCGTCGGCACGCAGCTTGTCAGCGCTCTTCTTCATCTCGATTTCTTTCCGGAAGCGCACCTGGGTGGAGATGTCTGGGCGGCTGACCGCCAGCGTACCGGATTCACCACAGCAACGTTCGTTTTTCTCGATTTTCTGCTGATCATTGACACCGGTAATCAGCGCATTCACCGTTTTCAGCGGGTCCTGGATTTTCATCGGCGTATGACAAGGATCGTGATACATGTAACGGGTTCCTGTCACGCCTTCCAGTTTCACATTTTTTTCCATCAGGTATTCATGAATATCGATGATGCGGCAACCAGGAAAAATCTTATCGAACTCATAGGTGGCCAGCTGATCGTAACAGGTACCGCAGGACACCACGACGGTTTTAATGTCGAGATAATTCAGCGTATTGGCCATGCGATGGAACAGCACGCGATTATCGGTCATCATTTTTTCGGCTTTGTCGTACTGCCCGTTACCACGCTGAGGGTAGCCGCAGCACAGATAGCCGGGCGGCAGCACGGTCTGCACACCGACATGCCACAGCATCGCCTGCGTCGCCAGTCCAACCTGCGAGAACAGGCGTTCGGAGCCGCAACCGGGGAAATAAAACACCGCTTCGGTATCGGCAGTCGTGGCTTGCGGATTACGGATAATCGGCACGATCTTGTCGTCTTCGATATCGAGCAGCGCTCGGGCAGTCTTCTTCGGCAGATTGCCCGGCATCTTCTTGTTGATGAAGTGGATCACCTGCTCTTTGACCGGCGCCTTGCCGACTGTCGCAGGCGGTGCCTTGGTCTGTTTCTTTGCAAATTTTTTCAGGATGTCGTTACCGAGCCGCTGGGCCTTGTAACCCCAGCCGATCATCACCTGACGCGTTGCATTAATCGTCGCCGGATCGGTCGCATTCAGGAAGAACATAGATGCGGCAGTACCGGGATTGAATTTCTTCTGTCCCATCTTGCGCAGCAGATTGCGCATATTCATCGACACGTCACCAAAGTCGATATCGACCGGGCAAGGATTCACACATTTATGGCATACCGTGCAGTGATCAGCGACATCGGAGAACTCATCCCAGTGCTTGATCGACACGCCGCGACGGGTCTGCTCTTCATACAGGAAAGCCTCAACCAGCAGCGAAGTCGCAAGAATTTTATTGCGTGGCGAATACAGCAGATTGGCACGCGGCACATGGGTTGCGCACACCGGTTTGCATTTGCCGCAGCGCAGGCAATCCTTGACGCTGTTGGCAATCGCGCCGATATCGCTTTGCTGCATAATCAGCGACTCATGTCCCATCAGACCAAACGACGGCGTATAGGCATTGCGCAGGTCGGCGGCGAATTCCGGCAGGTTCAGCAGCTTGCCCTTATTGAAGCGCCCTTCGGGATCAATGCGCTGCTTGTACGAACGGAAATCCCTGATTTCATCTTCGGTCAGAAACTCCAGCTTGGTAATACCGATACCGTGTTCACCGGAGATCACGCCGTCCAGCGAACGCGCCAGCACCATGATGCGTGCGACTGCATGATGTGCGACCTGCAGCATTGCATAATCATCGGAATTTACCGGCAGATTAGTATGCACATTGCCGTCGCCAGCATGCATGTGCAAGGCAACGAATACGCGGCTGCGCAATACCTTTTTATGCAAGGCGACGCACTCATCAAGAATCAGCCTGAACGCCGAACCACTGAATATCTGACGTAAAGGCGCACGCAATTCGGCTTTCCACGAAACCCGCACAGTCCGGTCCTGCACGATGGAAAACAGTGTCACATCCGGCTGGGTTTGCAAACGTGCAGAAAACACTTCATTCATCCGGTCCAGGCCAAGCGTCTGCAAATCCGGCAAGACATCGCTCAGGCGTGCATCCAGATGCGTCTGCAGATACGTCCAGCGTGCTCTGGTTTGCTGCAGCAGGGTCTCGGTCTGATTGACGCGGTCTTCCAGCAATTCGGCTGCCGGAATATCGTCACCGTCGGCATCTTCACTCTTGCCCAGAGGCAGATTGCCGCTCGCGAAAAACCCGATCAGCTGATCAAGCAGCGCCAGCTTGTTCTGGATCGATAATTCGATATTGATGCGTTCGATACCGTCGGTGTATTCGCCCATGCGATTCAACGGAATCACCACGTCTTCATTGATCTTGAACGCGTTCGTATGCTTGGAAATCGCGGCCGTTTTCGCACGATCGAGCCAGAATTTTTTCCGCGCTTCCGGGCTCACCGCCACGAAGCCTTCACCGACACGGGTATTGGCGATCCGTATCACTTCGGATGCTGCCTGTGCGACCGCGTTTTCATCGTCGCCGACGATATCGCCGAACAGCGCCATCTTGGGCAGCACGCCGCGTTTCGATTTGGTGGTGTAGCCGACCGCGCGCAGGTAACGCTCATCCAGATGTTCCAGGCCCGCCAGAATCGCGCCGCCTTTTTTGGTCTCGGCGTCGAGATAATCCTTGATCTCGACGATGCTCGGTATCGCATCGCGCGCCTGACCGAAAAATTCCAGGCAAACAGTACGGGCGTATTTCGGCATCTTGTGCAAAATCCAGCGCGCCGAAGTAATCAGGCCATCGCAACCTTCTTTCTGCACACCGGGCAAACCGGCAAGGAATTTATCGGTGACGTCCTTGCCCAGTCCTTCCTTGCGGAAAACTCGTCCTTTGATATCGAGCTGCTCGGTCTTGAACGGTTTTTTCTCGCCGGGATGGGTCCATTCGAGCCTGAATTTAGCAACTTCGACATCGTGAATCTTGCCGAGATTATGCTCAAGACGGGTGACTTCCAGCCAGTCGCCATTCGGGTCAACCATTTTCCACGATGCCAGGTTGTCGAGCGCAGTGCCCCACAGTACGGCTTTTTTACCGCCCGCATTCATCGCAACATTGCCGCCGACGCAGGAAGCTTCGGCCGAGGTCGGGTCAACTGCAAACACAAAACCGGCTTTTTCGGCCGCATCGGAAACCCGCTTGGTCACCACACCGGCACCGGAATAAATCGTCGCGTAATCGCGTTCCACGCCGGGCAGACGGGTCATTTCGACTTCGCCCAGCGTTTCCAGTTTTTCGGTATTGATCACGGCCGACAAAGGCGTCAGCGGGATCGCACCGCCGGTGTAGCCGGTGCCGCCGCCGCGCGGGATGATGGTCAGGCCGAGTTCGATACAGGTTTTTACCAGCCCCGCCATTTCATCTTCGGTGTCCGGCGTCAGTACGACGAACGGATATTCGACGCGCCAGTCGGTTGCATCGGTCACATGCGAGACGCGGGAGAGTCCATCGAATTTGATATTGTCTTTGGCGGTGTAGCGCGCCAGCAGCTTGCTGGCTTTTTTGCGCAGATCATAGGTTGCACGGAATTCCCTGGAAAAATCAGAAACCGCCTGACGCGCCGCCTGCACCAGCGTTTCCACGCTGTTGCTGCGTTCCGCGTCGTCATCGTTTTGCGTGCTGACGCGGCGTTTTTCAACCTCCGCCAGACGATGATTCAGGGCGTCGATCAGATCCTGACGGCGTCTGGGGTTATCCAGCATGTCGTCCTGCAGATAGGGATTGCGGCGCACCACCCAGATATCGCCCAGGACTTCATACAGCATGCGGGCAGAACGGCCGGTCTGGCGTTTGCCGCGCAGCTGGTCGAGCAGTTTCCAGGCGTCTTCACCCAGCAAACGGATCACAATCTCGCGGTCGGAAAAAGAGGTGTAGTTATAAGGAATTTCCCGGACACGGGTTGGCGCAGCGCCGGCTGGCGAATCTGCATGTAATGCGGGTATCTGGACTGGAGCGTTCATCAGAGGGTGGTTAGACGGATTTTTAAAGGCTTATTCTAGCTTATTGCGCTGCACCACGCGGCAACAGCCTTGAAGTTTGTACGGCAATGCATGGTACTTCTTGCAATTTCCCAAACAGAATTTGGTGAAAATCACATTTTTTTTCGAAAACCGGCTTATCTTTACAAGATTACACCAACTGACGCCGAACAAACACTCTGCAAATATGTTGGCTTTTTTTAACAGGATTGAGGCACCCTTCAGACATGAAACCCGGCCAGAACAGAATGGAAAAACAATGAGAGCAAATTTGCAAGGATGCTGGGCGCTCGTGACAGGCGCTTCCAGCGGTTTCGGCAATGATTACTGTCATCTGCTGGCTGCACGCGGCTGCCATCTGGTGATGGTGGCGCGGCGGGCAGAGGCTATGCAGATCCTGGCCAGCACACTGCGGGCGCAATACGGCATCAGCATCGAAATCATCCCCACCGATCTGACTCAGGCAGGCGCAGCAGCCGAGCTGTTCAGACAAACTGAAGCTGCCGGTATCCGCATTGACATCTTGATTAATAATGCCGGTGCCGGCCTGTTTGGAAAATTTACCGATCAGACACTCAGCAAAACACTGGAGATGCTGCAACTGAATATGGTGTGCGTCACCGAACTCACCTATCTTTATGCACAGCAAATGCAGCAGCGCCGGGCCGGACATATTTTACTGGTATCAAGCATTGCCGCTTTCCAGCCGCTGCCCGGCTATGCCGCCTACAGCGGCAGTAAAGCCTATATTTTGCTGTTCGGCGAAGCCCTGCATGAAGAGCTGAAACCCTCCGGCGTACATCTGACGGTACTCGCACCCGGTATTTCCGCCACAGCTTTTTTCGAAGTCGCCGGGCAGAAGGATACCTGGTATCACCGGCTCGTGAAGATGAAATCACGCACTGTGGCTGCCGCCGGACTGGATGCGCTGTTTGCGGGAAAATCCAGCGTTCTGCCTGGATGGATGAATCAACTGACGGTATTTCTGTTCCGCTTCCTGCCCCGTCACTGGCAAAGCAAGATCGCCGGCAAAGCCATGCAGGGCTGAAAAAAAAGCGCCCGCAGGCGCTTTTTCACACTGAATGCGCTGTTATCAGCCCAGCAGCGTCGGCGCTGTTTTGCCGTATTTCAGTGTCGTTTCCACCGGCAGCCAGTTACCAGTCGATTCCTGACGTCCCTGCAACACGAAGCGTGGATGCGGGTTCTGGATAGCCTCAGCAGCGGCTTTGGATAATTCACCAATCTTGCCTTTTTTCAGACGGTTCACGATCAGGCCGACTTCGGTTTCCGGGAAATCACGCAGCATGTCATAGTCACCATCGCTGTCACCGGCAACAAAGACCGGGCCATAGCCTTTTTTCGCTACCAGCTCTTTACGGATGACTTCGGATTTTCCCGGTCCCCAGTTCAGAGGCCAGTTTTTGCGGTAGGCATTTTTAAATTTTTCACCATCCTGTTCCAGACGCAGGCCCAGCACGTTTTCGCGCTTGACGTGATAACCGTATTTAGGATTCGTCGCGAATACGGCCACCACGTCTTCCAGCGAAGCCGTGCTGACATACACATCAAAACCGTTGTTGCGGAAGGTGTCCATCAGTGTCGCGATTTCAGTGCACAGGCGAATGCCGTGGAAGTGTGCTGTCGTAATTACGCCAGCCTTGCCCGGCAAGCTGGCTGGGCTGGTGTATTTGGTTTTGGTCAGTCCCATGCCCAGATTGGCATCGTTTGATGCTTCCGCGAGCTGGCTGACTTCGCTGACCGTCATGTTGGTGAAAAAGTAAATCACCCACGGATAGCCGACATTCACGCCATGTGTATCGTTGACCGCTTCGTACAGGAAATACAGCTTGGCACGAAAATCCTGGAACTGCTCGGTTGCAGTGATCTCTTCCAGACTGCGGCTGCCGGCGAGTCCTTTGTAATTGGCGTGCAGGAAAGCATAGTCGCTGTCCAGATCGGCACAAATGCTGTCGAGATCAACAATTTTGCCGGCGGCATTTTTGTAGTCAGGTGCAAAATTTCCTGCCGGTACATTCTGACGGATAATCGCTGAAAATTCGGCCGGTGTCAGTTTGAACGCTAGCTGGTTGATCTGATACATCAGCAAGGCTTCTTCGCAATCATTCATGATGCTGGTGTTATCCCAGTCGAAGACAGCATAAGGACGGCGCTTGGCGTTATAAGATTTGCTGGCCTGTCCGTGACGTGCAACCAGTTCCGCTACCAGTTGGCGGTTACGCGGCGACCACTTGGCGGCATCCAGCATCACAGCCGGCGCTGCAGCAGGCTTGGCAAGTGCTGGCAATGCCAGTGCGCTGCCGGCTGCGGTAACAAGCATTCCCTGAAGAAATCCACGGCGTGGGGTATTGTTTTTTTGCATTTTCATATCCTCTGCTGGAGAAAAATCAATGCCGGAAGATGGTGTGCAGTCTGCCGGCATTACCTGTCTTTTCTGCATTTAACCGGCTTGAGGCATCGAACCGGCGATGCCCGGGCAGGCGCCACTGGCGCAGGTTAAAGCAGCTTCCAGCGGAGTATAAAGAGCAATTACTACAGGATGACGACAACATTTCATGCAACAACATCAGCCGTCGGCGCACAGGCAGTCAGCGTATCGTTTGCTATCAGGCCAGCCATTCGGCAATCCGGTGCCAGAAACCGTCCGGCAGCTTCAGCAACAGCAGGCTGATGGTCAGATAGCGCAGGAATTTTCCCACCGCCATGTAATACACGCTGGGCCAGAACGGCAGCTTCAGCCAGCCAGCCAGCGTGCAGATCGGATCACCAATGACCGGCAGCCACGACAGCAGCATGGTCTTGGCGCCGAAGCGCTCCAGCCAGTGAAACCAGAAAGTGCGGCGCTCGCGCTGAAATGCACGCTGCGCCGCGTAACCCATCAGATAATCAACCACGCCACCCAGCGTGTTGCCGATGGTCGCCACCACCAGCACCGGCCAGAACAGGTCAGGATTTGCTTTGATGACGGCGAATACGGCAGGCTCAGAGCCCATCGGTATCAGCGTGGCAGAGATAAAACTGATCAGGAAAACGGATGTCAGGCCGATTTCCGGCACTGCCAATACGCTCAGCAGCCAATGCACTCCGGCTTCTATCATGGGTGTTCAGGGTCGAAAGAAAGGGCATCCATTATAATAGGGTGGCTTTCGCGTCACGGCGTTATCCTATTTTTTAACCAACTTCCGAAGCTTATGAGCACCGATTATCTGAAAAAAATCCTGACCGCGCGCGTCTATGATGTCGCATTTGAAACACCGCTGGAACATGCTTCCAGCCTGTCGGCACGGATGGATAATCGAATTATGTTCAAACGCGAAGACATGCAGAGTGTCTTCAGCTTCAAGATCCGGGGTGCTTATAACAAGATCGCCCATCTGTCGCCGGCACAACTCAAACGCGGCGTGATCTGCGCTTCGGCTGGCAACCATGCGCAGGGCGTGGCCCTCAGTGCGCGCCGGGTAGGCTGCAAAGCCGTGATCGTGATGCCAACCACCACGCCGCCGGTCAAAATTGATGCGGTCAGGGCGCATGGCGGCGAGCACGTGGAAATCGTGCTGCACGGCGAATCCTATTCCGACGCCGCAGGACATGCGAGCGAGCTGGAGAAAAAGCGCAAGCTGACTTTCGTGCATCCGTTTGACGATCCTGACGTCATTGCCGGACAAGGCACGGTCGGCATGGAAATCCTGCGTCAGCATTCCGGTCCGATCCACGCTATTTTTGTCGCGATTGGCGGTGGCGGTTTGATCTCCGGCGTTGCGGCTTATGTCAAAGCGATCCGCCCGGAAATCAAAATCATCGGCGTCCAGACCACGGATTCCGATGCGATGGCGCGCAGCCTGAAAGCGGGCAAACGCGTAGCGCTTGCCGATGTCGGCCTGTTTTCCGACGGGACTGCGGTCAAGCTGGTCGGTGAAGAAACATTCCGCCTGGCCAAAATGTATGTCGATGAAATCATCACTGTCGATACCGATGCCGTCTGCGCCGCGATCAAGGATGTGTTCCAGGATACCCGCAGCATTCTGGAGCCGGCAGGCGCGCTCGCGGTAGCCGGTTGCAAAGCCTATATCGAACGGGCCAAAGCCGATAAAAAGCCGTTGAAAAATGAAACCCTGGTAACGATCGCCTGCGGCGCCAACATGAATTTTGACCGCCTGCGCTTTGTGGCGGAACGCGCCGAAGTCGGTGAGGCTCGCGAAGCCGTGTTTGCCGTCACCATCCCCGAAGAACGCGGCAGCTTCCGCCGTTTCTGCGAACTGGTGGGGGCGCGCAATGTGACGGAATTCAACTATCGCATCAGTGATGAAAAGTCCGCCCATATCTTTGTCGGCATCCAGGTACATGACCGGACTGAATCCGGAAAAATTGCCAGAAATTTTGAGAAACACGGTTTTCCGACCCTGGACCTGACGCATGACGAACTGGCCAAACTGCATATCCGTCACCTCGTCGGCGGTAAAAGCGCACTCGCAGAAAATGAATTGCTGTATCGCTTTGAGTTTCCTGAACGTCCGGGCGCGCTGATGCGCTTCTTAAACAGCATGGCGCCGAACTGGAATATCAGCCTGTTCCACTATCGCAATCACGGTGCCGATTACGGCAGAACTTTAGTGGGTTTACAGGTTCCAAAGAAAGAAATGAAAGCATTCCGCGAGTTTTTATCCACCCTTGGTTACCGCTACTGGGATGAAAGTAAAAACCCTGTTTATCAATTATTTTTAGGCTGATCAGCTTTTTGAGCAATGACCGATCCCGTTTCCAGCAATACGCCTGAGCAGTCCCTGCTCGGAAAATCCGCAGCTTATAAGGCAGAATACGATTCCTCTCTGCTGTTTCCGATCTCCCGCCAGGGCAAGCGTACGGAGATCGGCATTGTGTCCGCCCTGCCCTTTTTTGGCATGGACATCTGGAACGCTTATGAAATATCATGGCTGAACCTGCGCGGCAAACCACAGGTGGCGCTGGCCAGCATACTGGTTCCGGCCGATTCACCGAATATCATCGAATCCAAGTCGTTCAAGCTATATCTGAACTCCTTCAATCAGACCCGGCTGGACGACACCGGGGCCTTGCTGCGCCTGCTGCAGCAAGACCTGTCTGCTGCAGCAGGCGCCCATGTCCAGGTGAACCTGACAATGCCGGACCAGTTCGGCCAGCAACAGATGCAGGAACTGTCTGGCACACTGCTTGACCGGCTCGACATTGAGGTGGATTCCTACACGCCCGACCCGGGATTGCTGCATGCGGACCATACCGAGGCGCCGGTAGAGGAAACCCTGGTATCGCATCTGCTGAAATCGAATTGTCTGGTCACGGGGCAGCCAGACTGGGGTAGCGTGCAGATTCACTATGTCGGCGCTCAGATCGACCAGGAGGGATTGCTGCGCTACCTGATCGGCTTCCGGAATCATAATGAATTTCACGAGCAATGCGTCGAACGGATTTTTGTCGACATCATGCGCCAGTGCAAACCGCAGAAGCTGTCCGTTTATGCGCGTTATACGCGCCGTGGCGGTCTGGATATCAATCCGTGGCGCAGTAATTTTTCCACCGCTCAAAAACCATCCAATGCGCGGAATGCCCGCCAGTAACCCGCACAGACGCTTTCAGTTTGAAGATTTATTACTCAATTTTTTATCAAAACCTACCATGTTGATCCTGAATTATTTACCTGCACGCATTTTCCTATGTCTGTCCGCACTGTTGTGCTGTTTATCGGCACAGGCACAGCAAAACGACACATCTGCCGGCTGGTGGGACAGCAGCAAAGCCCGGGTGGAAAAAATCCTGGATGAAGGCTCTCTCTCCATCATGCTGTCCGGTTATGCGCATCATGGCCGCAATACGTACACGGCAGAACGGATTGCCGAGCTCAACGAGCGCGCCTGGGGCATGGGCTTCAGCAAGGCGATCCGGAATGAAAAGGACAATGAAGAGTCCATTTATGCCATGCTGATTTCGGATTCGCATTTCAAACCGCAACCGATGGCGGGTTATGCCTATCAGTGGATGAAGCCGGTGACCGAAAAAATTGAAGTCGGTGCCGGGGTGACAGGCTTACTGATCAGCCGTACTGATTATTTTTCAGGTTTCCCTTTTCCTGCGGTTCTGCCGGTCGCATCTATTGGCACGCGCAGCAGCAAGCTGATGGCGGCATACGTGCCACGGTTTTCAAAAAATAAAGGAAATGGCGATGTACTGTTGCTGTTCGTCCGCTTTGATCTGAATTAATTGATATGGCAATTGACGAAGTGCAACACTGTTGCCATGATGAACGATATTTTGCGTGCCAGATCATGATTGCTTAAGCACTTACCATTAACCGGATATATCGATTCGCCTTCCAGACTGTTGTCGTGATATCGCCAATTCCCTTTCCCAATACACATGCTGTCAGCGTGACTGTCGATGACGACTGGCATACTGCATTGCTGGAACATCTGCCGGATGCGGTCTATGTACTGATTGGCGAGCGACTCGCCTATGCCAATCAAGCCGGACTGACATTGATGGGAGCGGATCATCTGCATCAGCTGCTGGGTTTGCATCCTGAAGTATTTTTGCAGACCCAACAGCACGACATGCTGCGCGAACTGCTGCAAAAACCTCCCGGTCCCAAAACACCGCCTCAGCAGCTCCAGTGTCTGCGCCTTGACGGCAAGCAGGTTGATATTGAAATCACCAGCGCCACACTGCATTACCAGGGACACAGCGCCCTGCTGCTGAATGCGCGAAAAGCGGCTCCCGCAATGCAAACCGTGCCGGTTGCGCTCGTCAGACCGCAAACCAGCAGGATTCACGAGGCTCTGCATCACGAAAAAGAAATACTCGAAATGATTGCGATGGACAAACCGCTGTCGCACATTCTCGAAGATGTCTGCGACCGCATGGAGCGTCTGCTCGATAATCAGGCGCTCTGCGCCATTACCCTGTTTGATACGGCGACCCAGCAATTGACGCTGGGAGCAGCGCCATCCCTGCCGGAAGAATTTTCATCGCAATTCGTGAATATTCCTACGGGTACGGACAGTTGCAGCGCGGCTGCAGCCATTCATTTCAACCGGCTCACCATCGTTCAGGATATTGCGGTCAGCCCCTTGTGGGAACAATTCAGGGACAGCGCGCTGAAGCACGGGCTGCGCTCCTGCTGGTCGCATCCGATCACGACCGCTTTTCACCATGTACTGGGAACTGTCGATGTCTATCATCGTCATGTGCACAATCCGGATCAGGACGAACAGGCCATGATTATCGATGCCTGCGATCTGATCGGGCTGGCGATCGATAAAAAGAACATGGAACAAAGCCTGGAGGAAAGTGAAGAACGTTACCGTTCGGTAGTCACTAACCTGTCAGAAGGCATCATGGTGATCGCCCCCGGCGGGCAGATCGTCACCAGCAATCCGAGCGCCGTGCGCATTCTGAAAATCGACGACATTAATCTGGTGGGTCGCCGCCACCGCTACTTCCGGCGTATTTTTGGCGAAGATGGGCAAGCTGTGCGGATCGGCGATGACCCGGCCTCGTCCGTATTCAGAACGGGAACGCCGGTTCTGAATTTATCAACTGGTGTTGAACTGCGTGACGGCTCGGTCGTCTGGCTGCTGATTAACTGCCTGCCGATCCGGAAAAAAAGACACACTGCCGTGTCTTCCGTCCTGGTCTCCTTCACCGACACCACCGAAGTGCGTGAAACCCAGCGCCAGCTGCGGTTCATGGCCTCCTACGATGCGCTGACCGGATTACCGAACCGGCATCAGCTGAATCTGCGTCTGACCAGGGCGCTGGCTGATGCACGTCAGAACCAGCAGAATATTGCATTGCTGTTCCTCGATCTCGACCGTTTTAAATACGTCAACGACACAGCGGGTCATTCTGCCGGCGATACCCTGTTGCGTGATGTGTCTGAACGACTCAGCCAGTGCGTACGCAGCAGCGACCTGCTGGCGCGGCTCGGCGGTGATGAATTTGTGGTGGTGGTCGATCATTTTGAGGATATCGTTTATCTGCGGAATCTGGGAGAACGGATACTCGAAAAAATGCGGGCACCGTTCCTTATTCAAGGCAATGAATACCATCTGGGCACATCGATTGGCATCAGTGTGTTTCCGCATGACGGCGAAGATGCTTCCACACTCATGCGCTGCGCTGATTCGGCGATGTATCACGCCAAGGAATCGGGACGCAATAACTACCAGTTTTTCACCACCGAACTCAATATCCGCGCCCAGCACCGATATGCGCTGGAAACCAATCTGCGCCGTGCGCTGACCGAACAGGAATTCCTGGTGTATTACCAGCCTAAAATCAGCCTGCAGACTTCCCGCATCGTCGGTGCGGAAGCGCTGATCCGCTGGCAAATGCCCGGCATAGGGCTGATTCCACCTGACGAGTTCATCCCGATCTCAGAAGAAATCGGTCTGATTCTGCCCATCGGGCGCTGGGTGTTGCAACAGGTCTGCCGGCAAACCAGTTACTGGCGCGCCCACTTCACGCCGGATCTGGTAGTGAGCGTCAACATCTCACCCAAGCAGTTTCAGGACCCCGGCCTGTGCCGGTTTATCGAACAGACACTGGCGGAGAGGGGGACCGCCCCATAACGATCCAATTCATTTCAATTAAATTGATTTTCCAATTATAAATCAAATAGCTACAACAACTTCAATTCCAATACAATCTAACTAGAACCATCCATTTCTCACCACAAATGGCATACCAGATGGCATACTGAACGGTATACTGTTTTCACTTAGACTACTACCAATTATGGCCATTCTTACTGATGCTAAAGCACGTAATATCAAACCTGATTCAGGAGTCCTGCCTCACGGCGGCGTTGTTGGACTCTCTTTAATTCCTTCGAATTCAAAAGGATCAGGCAAGTGGGTTTTACGCTATGTCAGTCCCATTACTGGCAAACGCAGAAATGCTGGTCTCGGTAGCTATCCGGAAACCGGTATTGCTCAGGTCGGCAAAGCGGCGGCTTCTCTGCGCGAACAGCTTGCACAAGGTGTCGATCCTTTGGAGGAAAAAGCGAAGGAGTTACGTGGACCAACAATTCCGACGTTTCAGGAGGCTGCGGCCTTACTGCACAGGGAATTACTGCCTAGCTGGAAGAATGCGAAGCATGGTCAGCAATGGATTAATACGCTGACGCAGTATGCTTTGCCTGTTATCGGAAAATACCCACTGGATCAGATTCAACCGCGCCATATTGCGGATGTTTTACGCCCTATCTGGCTGGATAAGGCAGAAACGGCCAGTCGTTTAAAACAACGGATTCATGCGGTGATGGCCTGGGGTTGGGCGCATGAGTTCTGCCGTTCGAATCCAGTTGATGTGGTGGCCCGGTTATTGCCGCAACAACCAGGGAAATCAGTACGGACTCAACATCAGCCGGCAATGCCGTGGAAAGAGATGCCGGCTTTCGTTAAGACGGTATTGCATACGGAAGGACAATATGATGTCACGCGTCCTATGTTGGAGTTTCTGATTCTGACGGCAGCGCGATCTGGTGAAGTGCGTGGTATGACCTGGGCGGAAGTCGACTTGGAGAATGCGATCTGGACCATTCCGGCAGAGCGTATGAAAGCACAGTTACAGCATCGTGTTCCCTTGTCAGAACGTTCGGTGGCGATTCTAAGAAATCAGCGAGGACGACATAAGCAACTGGTGTTCCCTTCCCCGCGCGATCAAAAGGAACTCTCGGATATGACACTGACCAGTTTCTTACGCAGGGCTGAAGCAAAGAGTGATACGGCCGGCCGTTTTGCCACTGCTCACGGTTTCCGCTCCAGCTTCAGGGACTGGTGTAGTGAACAGGGTTATCCGCGCGATCTAGCAGAACGCTCACTGGCACATATGGTGCAAAATAAGGTGGAAGCGGCTTATCACCGCACTGATTTGCTTGAACAGAGGAGACCGTTGATGGAGGCATGGTCGCGATTTATTATAAATATGTGACTAAATGTTAGTTCGGCAAAATTGGGGGCACTGAATCTGGCAGTCCCATTGAATTTTGCTTTCGGGACGTAGAGGCCGGAGGTTCGAATCCTCTCAGCCCGACCAAAATTACTTTGTAAATCAAGGGAAAAAAGTCCAGCAAACGCTGGCCTTTT
This sequence comes from Cognatundibacterium griseum, assembly GCF_014284195.1. Lineage (GTDB taxonomy): Bacteria > Pseudomonadota > Gammaproteobacteria > Burkholderiales > Burkholderiaceae_D > Undibacterium > Undibacterium griseum. The sequence goes on along the minus strand of NZ_JACOGC010000001.1, from coordinate 704,061 downwards.
TGCATTCTGGTCGGCATCTGCTCCAAATCTGCTCCACTGAGCATTGCTTCGGGCCCATATGACGAATGGATAAAACCGTTCGCTGCACAGGTTTGGGCAGACCGACTGTCGTTTCCCGCCACCAAGTCGAGATGAACCGCGCAGCACGGCCGTATCACGGTAATGCCAGGCTCTTGGAGAACACGATATACGGCGAGGCACTGGCATGGTCGCGCGCCTTGGCAATCAAACGTTTGCCCTCATCCTTCGTCGGATATTCCAATAATTCGCGGTAAAACTCCAGATAGAACATCCGGTTGTATCTCGACTTGCTACATCAGCGTGGTCGCAGATGGATGACGAGGCGCGTGGTAATCGAAACTCGCATCGGCGTCCGGAGCGATGCAGGTGTCGGCGATCTCCTTAGTAATGTCCAAACTCACTTAGCGACTGATGACAAATAACTGTTTCATATCCTCCAGTTTACGGCCGGCGGCGTCTTGCTGGTATCAATGCACCACTACCTTGGGCGTAACATAAGTCGAGAAATAATGCCCTACTCCCGAGTTAACTACACTAATTTTCGCACTGAGCTGAGCATTCGCGACGGTGGCCGTGCCGGTGCGTATTTCTATTCCTTTTTTAACCGTGTCAGCGTCGTGTAGAGTCGGCGCAGGCGCGCCGCTTATTACACTTCCCTTGGGTTTTCACGGTGATCTTGCTTGTCGGCCGCTAGTCAACAGTTTGACGCAGTCTTAATGGTGCTCAATATCGATGCGGGAAAACCCATTACACTGACGTCTCCCTCATAAGACCAGCCATGAATTTCTCTCACTTCAGCGCTTTAGGCAGGCTCTCACGCCGGATTTACTCGGCGTTTCTGTTTGCCACTGTCGTACCCACCGCATTGGCCGGCGCGATTGGCGTCTACTTGTCCCTACAAACCTTAAAGAACGAAACCCTGCGGAACCTCGATCAAGAGGTGAGCGTCCGCTCGCAAGGAATAGGCCGCTTTTTTGACCAGTTATCTTCCGAGCTGCTGTATTTAGCCAATGAGCGCGGCTTGATCGATGTTATTGCTGCAAGACAAGCAAAAAACATTACCCTACTCCAGATTTCCACGTCACGGCTGGAGAGCGACTATGCGGCCCTGGCCCGTCTGTATCCGCACATTTACCAAATCCGGCTGATCGCCGCTGACGGCCAGGAATGGGTACGGATCGACCGCAAGTGGGATAATGTCTATGTTGTGCCACGTGCGGCGCTTCAATCCAAAGGCGATCGCTACTATTTCCGCGAAGCCATGGAGGTCAAGCTTGGTCAGATTTATGTATCTCCGCTCGATCTGAATGTGGAATTCGGCAAGATAGAGTGGCCGGAGCGCCCTGTTATTCGCGTCGCCACACCCGTGGCTGGGGCAAACGGCCAGAAGATCGGCGTCTTGATCATCAATTTGCATGCGGACATACTGATGGAACAGATACAGCAAATGGCCAATGCCCGTCAGGGAGTGGCTTATTTGCTCGACAATCAGGGCCATTATGTCAGTCGTTCGGCCGACAGCAAAACCGGCGAGTTCTCCATGGAAGAGGTCGGAAAGCTGAACACCATCTTTCCGGCGGCAATCACCAAAAACCTGATCGAAAGCGGTTCTTCACCCAAGCTCGGAGACGGTTGGATTATTGCGCACGCACCGATAAATTACGCTCGACAGGCGATAGCGGAGAATTCAAAAGGAAAGTGGCGCATCGCGCTAGTCTTCCCAGAGCGACAACTATTTTTGGCGGTTTTCAATTTATATTTGCTGTACGCTGTTCTGTTCGCCGCACTGGTAGTTACCGCCTTAGGCGGCTACGCACTTTCCAGACGACTACTGCGACCGCTTGAAGACTTATCCAAAGAAACGGACGCCATCATCAGAGGAGACTTCACGCGCAGGGTTTCCGTTTCCGGCAACGACGAAATCGCTGCGCTGGGTAACAAGTTCAACAGCATGGCCGGCCGTCTATATGAATCATCATTGGCCATCAATGCCAATCGCGATCGACTCGAGCAAGAAGTCCGCACGCGAACGCAAGAGCTTGAGCACGAAAGAGCCTCGCTCGCGGCGGTGATCGAACACACAGCAGACGGCATACTCGCGATCGACAATCAGAGCGATATCTGTTTGCTCAACCCTGCGGCTATCTGTTTGCTCGGCGGCCAGCCGGCCCGGCCCGGCGTCAGTCTCACGCTGTTCTGGCCGCAGTGGCCCGATATCGTTCGCGATGCCATGAACACTTCGCTCCGTTGCGATGTGCAACTGCCGCAACAAATCATATCCTTGGCCGTAACACCGACCTCTGCCGGCTTCATCGTCGTGGCACGCGACGTCAGTCGTGAACGTGCGATTCAGGAAGAACGCCGGGAATTGGATCGCCAGATGTTCCAGATGGAAAAACTTACCACCCTGGGTGAACTGGCCATGGGCATGGCCCACGAAATCGGTAACCCGCTGGCCGGCATGAAGGCCGTAGCGCAGGCCATGCAGTACGAGGAAGACATCCCTCCAGGCTTGATCGAAGCGCTTAAGCGCATGGAGGCTGAAGTTGACCGCCTTTCCGACTTCTTGCGCAGCTTCCATGGCTTTGCGACGCCCCATGCCATACACACCATCCCCTGCGACCTGGCCCATATTCTTGACGACGTGCTGTTCTGGACGCGCAAAGATGCGATGAACCGCGGCATCTCCTTCAAATTGGAGAGCTTCGATAGCTTGCCGGCGCTGGCGGCAGACCCGCAACAGCTTAAACAGGTTTTTCTCAACCTTCTAATGAATGCCGTGCATGCGATGCCGGAAGGAGGCGTCGTGACAGTCAAGGCATCGATAGCGGAAAACTCCGCCCGTATCCAGATCTGCGATACGGGTGTCGGTATCGAACCTCCGGTTCTGAACCGTATCTTCGAGCCATTTTTCACCACCCGCCGCGAAGGCACCGGTCTGGGCTTAGCCATCGTACGCAAGATCGTCGAGCAACATGGCGGCACCATCGATGCGCGCAGTACGCCTGGGTATGAAACCTGCTTCTCGATTACCTGGCCTCTTACTGGAAACCAATATGTCTGAAACTATACTCATCGTCGAAGACGATCACACCATCCGTGTGACCGTGGGCAACTTTTTATCGCGTCAAGGCTTTGATGTCGAACTCGCCGAAAATGGAGAACAAGCGTTGGCCTTGCTGAAAAAGCGAGGCTTCAGCCTGGTATTGCTTGACCTACGCTTGCCGGACATGAATGGCCTGGACGCTCTGGCCAAACTCAGAGAGTCGGACGACCCGCCCCTGGTCGTTATCATGACCGCTTTCCCCGAAGTGCGCACGGCAGTGGCGGCCCTGAAGGCCGGGGCTTACGATTACATCAACAAGCCGTTCGATCTGGAAGACTTGCTGGAACTGATAGGTCGTGCTCAAGAGACCCAGCGACTGCGGCGCGAGATTGCCTGGCTACGCGCCCAGTCCGCCAACTGCGTGATCGAAGGTTTGATAGGATCTAGCTCAACTTTCAAAAACATGCTGGAAACGACTGCCAGGATCGCTTCGGCGGGAAAGGTCCCGGTACTCATCCGTGGCGAATCGGGCACCGGCAAGGAAGGTGTGGCGCAAGCTATCCATCAGCGTTCAGCGCGGGCCGGAGGACCATGGGTAACGCTGAACTGCTCGGCATTGCCTGAAGGCTTGCTGGAATCGGAGATGTTCGGACACGAGCGCGGAGCGTTTACCGACGCCAGGCAGATGAAGCGAGGCCTGCTTGAGCTGGCCGACGGCGGCACGCTATTTCTCGACGAGATCGGCGATCTGGCACTCGCTCTGCAACCAAAACTGCTGCGGGTACTGGAAACCCAGACCTTCCGGCGCCTGGGTGGACAGAAGGAAATCAGTGTCGATGTGCGCTTTGTCTCGGCAACCCATCGCGATTTGCCTAACATGGTGCAAGCCGGCCAGTTCCGCGAAGATCTCTATTACCGTCTGAATGTCGGCGCCATCGACATCCCTCCCCTGCGCGAACGCCAGGAAGACATCATGGCGCTGGCTCAGCATTTCCTGGAAAAAACAGCACCTGTGATTGGCATCAACTCGCACGGTATCGATGTCGCGATAGAGCCACTCCTGAAAACCTACCGTTGGCCCGGCAATGTGCGGGAACTGCGCAATGTGATCGAACGCGCCGCAATTCTCTCCATGGGGCAAACGATCTCGGTTCAGCATTTACCGAAAGAGATGATTGGTCACGGCTCGCAACAGCTCGTGGAAAATGGCGAATCCGACACCGGCATTCGGCCACTGGCAGAGTTCGAAGTCAACTACATCAGCCATGTCCTGAGCCTCTGTCACGGCAACAAGACGCAGGCAGCAGAGTTACTCGGCATTACCCGCCTGACGCTGCGCAATAAATTGCGAGAACACGGAGAGACCCCCGACACCTGATTGCGATTGGGAAATAGCCGGTCAATAATTAGCCACGCGGATAGTTTTTGACCGGAAAAACATTGATTTCCTGCGGGAATTACCAGTGAATCAGTAACATCCTGCTCTGGCACAAAGATTGCCTATTCCTTTCCATAGTGGGGCTGTTCCTACAGATCGCCATTACACAGGGAGGAATATGAAAACTCAGCATCGCAAGCACTTTACGCGCACAGGGGACGCTGTCTGGCTGACCGTCGCTGTAACGCTGGCGGCCGGTATACAAGCCGCCTACGCCCAGAATAGCGTAGCAGATCTTGCGCCCATGCCTGCCGTCAAACCAGGCAATGCGGACATGATTGAATTGGGCAAGCGCTTCTTTTTCGACAATCGCCTTTCTGGCGACTGGGGCGTTTCCTGCGCATCCTGCCACAACCCCAAGAAAGGCTGGGGCGATGGACAGGCGCTGTCCGCCGGCTATCCATCGATGGAGTATTTCCGTAATGCACCGACACTGCTGAACAGTAAGCACCGCGCTCGTTTCATGTGGGATGGTCGCCTCGACGGTTCCGACGCTGGCACCGTGGTGCGCGACATGATAACCGAGACCCATACCATGAACATGGATGCCCGCCTGATGCAGGAACGTCTGAAACAGGTACCTGAATATGACACTCTGTGGAAGAAGTGGCGCAACGATGACATCAACGGCATGCGCGTCTTCAATGTGATCGGCGAATTCATACGCAGTCTGGAAACCACCAACGCACCGTTCGACAAGTTCGTCAAGGGCGACAACAGCGCCATCAGTGTCGAATCAAGGGAGGGTTACAAGCTGTTCAAGGGCAAGGCCAACTGCATTTCTTGCCATAACGGCGCCATCGGCTCCGATGGCAAGCTGCATCGCACTGGCGTCCCGGAACACCCTGACGTTCTCAAAAATCCGCTGCGCACCATCACTATGCTTCGCCACTATGCCAGCAACGGCATGCCGAATTACATGAGCGCACGCAGCGACGTCGGAGCCTACGTAATAAGCAAGGACGCCAAAGATATCGGCAAGTTCCAGACCGCTCAACTGCGCGACCTGAAATACACCGCCCCCTATATGCATAACGGCATATTCAACACCCTCGATGAAGTAATCGCATTCTACAACCAGGGCGGCGGCAAAGGCTCGGAGCTCAAGCCACTGAACCTCTCGGCCGATGAGCAGAAAGCCCTAGCGGCTTTCCTGCTGACGCTGTCCGGCGATCAGGTCAGCGTCGAGGATCCTGGACAGCCCGACATGCAAGTCCGCACTTTCGGCAAGAACTGAGGGAGATACCATGAAAAACCATAACTTACTCAAGCTCTCTCCCCTGGTAGCGGCCTTTGCGGTTGCAATTGCGGCGAACGCAGCGAGCCGTGACACCTATCCGCCGCTGGTGCCGCTTCCGCCGCCCCCTGTCCCCAAGGACAACCCACAGACCAAAGAAAAAATCGCTCTCGGAAAACAGTTATTCTGGGACGGCCGCCTCTCGGGCGACGGTTCCATGCCCTGCGTTTCCTGCCACGTGCCGGGGCTGGGCTGGGGCGATGGCGGGCAAATTTCGCGCGGCTACCCAGGCAGTAAGCACTGGCGCAATTCGCAAACGGTGCTCAATGCCGCCTACTACAATAAACTGTTTTGGGAAGGCAGCGTGACCAGCCTGGAAAGCCAGGCGCCATCTGCAGCAGAAGGAGGGGTCGCAGGAAATGGCGACCCCTCGGTAATGGAGATGCGCCTGCGCTTTATTCCCGAGTACGTGGCAATCTTCAAAAAAGTATTCGGCGGCGAGTGGCCGCGCATGAATGACGCCTACCGTGCTATCGCCTCCTATGAACGCACCGTGGTATCGGATACCAGCAAGGTTCCTTTCGATCGCTATCTGAAAGGTGATAAAACGGCTTTGAATGAATCGCAAAAACGCGGCATGGCGCTGTTTAACGGCAAGGCAGCCTGCATTCAGTGTCACAACGGCCCGCTGGCCTCGGATCAGAAATTCTATGCCCTCGGTCTGCCGGATTTCCCCGGTTTCAAGGACGATCCGCTATCTCAAGTTACGCATCGCTGGGAGCATTATCAGAAAGGCGTCAGTGAAGATAAGTATCGTCGTGCCGACATGGACTACGGGCTCTATTACATGACCAAGAATCAGAAAGATATAGGTAAATTCCGCACGCCATCGCTACGTGAAGTGAAATACACCGCACCATATATGCATAACGGCGTCTTCACCACGCTGCAGGAAGTCGTCGATTTTTATGACCGAGGCGGCGACCAGGGCACAAACAAGACTTCGCTCATCAAGCCATTGAAGCTGACGGCGCTGGAAAAGAAGGATTTAATCGCCTTCCTCGAAGCCCTGTCCATGAGCGAACCGCTGATTCACGACGATCCCAGGCTGCCCGGCGACTATCAGCCATTGCCGGCACCGCATAAATAAGGAGTACCGACCATGAATCAGAAAACCATTCCAGTCCGTTTGACGCCGGAACACTCGCATCAGCACGAAGGGGAACGGCTATGCATGAGCCGACGCCAGTTTTTGCTCAGCGGCGGGGTAACTATCGCGCTGATCGGTCTCGGCAGCTTGCCCGGCATGGTCCAGGCCGCCCAGTTGCTGAAAGCTAGTTATCCGCGCCAGAAAATCGGTAGTTTGCCGGCATTGAAAACCGGCGTTCCGCTCGACTTCAACTATCCCTATCCAGATGTGCGCAACATCCTCGTCAAGCTCGGCGTCGAAGCTGGCGGCGGTGTCGGAGTGCAGAAGGACATCGTGGCCTTCAATCAGCAATGCACTCACATGGGCGGCCCACTGGACGGTACCTATAAGCAAGAACATCAGGTACTTGGCCCCTGCCCGCTGCACCTGACCGTCTTCGACCTGACCCATCACGGCATGGTCACCTCCGGGCATGCGACCGAGAGCCTGCCGCAGATCGTACTCGAAATACAGGACGACGATATCTACGCGGTCGGCGTCATGGGGTTGGTGTATGGCTACAGCGCCATGACTAGCCAGCGCACAGTCTAAGGAGAACAACATGAGCAAACATGATAGCAATGTCCCCAGAGATTTTATTCCGCTGCCGCCTAAGGACGCCGATGTCCTGACCACGGCTTGCGATTACTGTACGGTGGCCTGCGGTTACAAAGTCTATCGCTGGCCGGTGGACAAGGCGGGCGGCGCCAAGGCGACGCAGAATGCACTCAAAGCGGATTTTCCGCATCAGCAGATAATGAGTTCCTGGGTTAGCCCGGCCCAGCACAATGTGGTCAGTTTCAAAGGTAAACCGCACCATGTCATCGTGGTGCCCGACAAAGATGCGACTGTGGTCAATGTCGGTGGCAATCACTCTATCCGTGGCGGCACGCTGGCCGAAAAATGCTTCAATCCGGACAACCGCACCCGAGAACGTTTGCTACATCCTATGATACGAGTCAACGACACCCTGGTTCCGGTGAGCTGGGATCTGGCTACCGAGGTCATGGCCGATATCTCGAAGTACATCATAGCCACGTACGGCGAACATGCCTGGGCCATCAAATCGCACTCTTACCAGTATTTCGAGAACGTTTACGCGATCACCAAACTGGCGATGACCACCATAGGCACGCCGGCCTTCGCATGGCACGACAAGTGTTCGAACACCAACGACGCGACCGGCCTCGACGATGCGGGCATCGACTCCTTCGCTTCCAGTTATCAGGACTGGGCCGACTGCGAAGTCGCCTTCCTTTCCGGCGTCGACCCTTACGAAACCAAGACCACGCTGTTTACCTCGCACATGATGCCGGGCGATAAGAAATTCATCTTCGTCACCCCGCATAAGACCATGGGTGTCGCGTGGTCGGTCAAAGAAGGGCGTGGCCTGTGGCTGCCGATCATTCCAGGCACCGACACCGTGCTGCACATGGCGTTGGCGCGCATCATCATCGAGAATAAGTGGCAGGATCAGGACTTCATCGACAAGTGGATCGCCAATTCATGGGAAGTCGATGAAGGCTACGGGCGCGGCACCCGCAACACCGGTTGGCAGTGGCGCACCACCTGGGGTATGTGGCAGTCCGATTGGGGCGATTACCAGAAATTTATCCTGTCGCAAGAGGAATCCAACCTCGAGGTAGCTGCCCAGATCACCGGTCTAAATCAAGACGACATCAAAAAGGCAGCCGAGTGGATCGCCAAACCTAAGTCCGACGGGTCGCATCCGAAAGCTTCGTTCATGTGTGAAAAGGGAAATTACTGGTCCAACAACTACATGAATACCACCTCCTTCGCGTCGCTAGGCTTGATCTGCGGCGCCGGCAATCGGCCGGGGCGCATGATCTCGCGCGGCGGCGGCCACCAACGCGGCGGTCTCTCGGCCGGCGGCGGCTCCGGTTGGCTTTCCCCGGAAAAGTATCCGGGGCGGCGCAAGAAGAGCTTTAACCTTGACCTCTGGCTGCACGAAGGCAACATGCGCTTTGCCTGGGTCATAGGAACGACCTGGGTAGCCGCGATGATGGGCTCCAACGAACTGGCGCGCAAGATGCGTGAACTGACGGTGGATAATCCTTACCAGATCACCAGCCTGGAACGCGAGGCAATTTTCACGACTTTGAAAGCGCGGGTAGATTCCGGCGGCATGGTCATAGCCAACTCCGACCTGTACCCGGTGGCGCCCATCGGCACCGATTTCGCCGACATCGTGTTCCCGGTTTCCTCTTGGGGCGAAGACAATTTCACGCGATGCAACTCAGAACGGCGGCTGCGCCTGTACAGCAAGTTCTACGATGCGCCGGGCGAAGCCAAGCCGGACTGGTGGATAGTCCAGAAGTTCGCCCAAAAAATGGGCTACGACAAGGATGGCAGTTACGCCTGGAAGGATTCCAACGATGTTTTTGAAGAAGCGGCGCGCGCTTCGCGTGGCGGCGTCCTGAATTACCATCCGCTGGCGATGCAAGCCAAGGAACAAGGGATTAAGGCGCAGGAACTACTGCGCACCTACGGCACCACCGGCATCCAGACGCCGATACGCGTGCGCGACGGCAAGCTGGTCGGCACCCTGCGCCTGCACGACCCCAACAACGACTGGGGGGAACTGGAAGGCGCCACCGTGCCGCTCAAGATCATGAGCGCCTTCAATACCCAGAGCGGCAAAGCGATTTTGCTGAAGTCGCCGTGGAAATATTCCGGCTGGATACAATTCTACGAAGCGATCAAGCCGCGCGCAGAAAAAAACGAGCTGTGGATTACCAATGGTCGCGTCAATGAAACCTGGCAATCCGGTTTCGACGACTTGCGCAAGCCCTATCTCTCACAACGCTGGCCAGAAGCCTTCCTGTTTATCCATCCAGACGACGCCAGGAAACGCGACATCGAGTCCGGCGATTACGTGGAAATCGTCAATGACACGGTGTATATCCAGACCGGTCAGCCGCAAGGGGTCGAGGACGCCGACCTGACTTTCAAGCAATTGATGAAGGACGGTCACATCAAGACCACAGTAGGTAGGTTCCAGACGGTTGCCATCGTTTCCGATGAAATGCGTCCGGGAGTTTGCAAGGCCAACTTTAATTTTCCCAAGTCGCCGGCAAACGCTGTCGTTTCGGCAGTACCGGACCCGATGACCAATAATTACCGCTACAAGCTCGGCCGCGGGACGGTGACCAAGGTCGGCGAGTCGCCTTATAAGCACAGCTTTACGCAAATGAGTCTGAAGCAGCGCAATATCGTATAAACACATCGTGGCGGTACTCTCCGCGTGCCGCCTTCATTCCACTTTGGAGAATTTTATGAAAAAAATGTTTACCCTGGTCGTAATAGCCGTAAGCTTTTCCATTCCGGCGCTTGCCGCCGACGAGGCGACGGCCATGGATCTCGCCAAGAAAAACAACTGTCTCACCTGCCACTCCATCGACAAAAAATTGGTTGGCCCAGCCTGGAAAGATATAGGAAAAAAATATGCCGGAGACCCTGCAGCGGCTGAGCAACTCGCACTAAAGGTAAAAAAAGGGACGAAAAGCACCTGGGGGCCGATTCCCATGCCGCCGAATGTTACCGTGAAAGATGCCGACATTAAATCCATGGTGGAATTTATCCTGACGCTGAAATAACAGGATCACGAATTCCATCCTTACCGAATACGGTCCCGAGCAATCTGCACCGGTTTTTGTGAAAATATGCTGCGATGCCAATCGACACCTGGGTCGCCGCATAAACCACAATCGCTCATCCAAAGCCAATCAGAAAATATCAAACTGTAAGAATCCGGCACTCCGTAACGACCAAGACCATATCAAGCACTACAGCAGGTAGCTGCCTATGAATGCGATACTGCGCTTTTCTCTCGACACACTTTCCCGGATAGGCTCGTCCATACTGGCCCGGAACATAGTGTCATGTCTGGTGCTAGGCTTTAGCCTCTGGACATCATACTGATGTTGACAGGTACAGCCCTGAGCGGCCTCGACTATCTCCCCTCACTAGGCAGTTTTCCCTGCACGAGAAAGGCAAGCCGCCTACAAGTCAGGGAGCGGTATAAGAAAACCGCACGCTGCGCCTACAGTTGCAACGTCGGCGCGTTTTTCTCAGGCGTGGCTTCGACCAGCCTGCACGGCTGGCTGTGGATCGCTGCCGCTTTGCCGGGAAACTGCTGAGGATCAGATTGCGGCCGTGGCTTCGACTAGCGAACTAGGAGCTCGTTTTCCACTATTACTATCAAGACAGATGCGGATTGCAAACAATAAGCCCGAACGGATCTTCTCGTTCCGGCATAGAGGGAGTGTAGCGATGAACCCAACATTCAGCTGACTGGGTAATGGGAGCACAGCTTCTTGGCCTCTATGGCACTTGGCAGTCGGAACAATGTGTGTCACCTAGTTGCGGAGCGTCTGGTTGACCTCAGCCATCTACGTGGGGAGTTAGGAACGAGGTCGCGTGATTTCCAATAACCCGCTAGGTAAGCCGATAATGTCCACGCCTTTGACAGACTCTTCTCGGCTGCCTTTCTCTAAGTACTTGCCGCATGGCACCCAGTAAGTCAAAGAACGAGAATTTATCCGTTTATTTTTTTGGACGAAAGCAGACCTTGCTCAACCTCCATTTTAATCAAACTCTCGATGAGCTGTGACTTGCTCAACGCATACTTCTCAGCCAAATGATCTAACGTACGTATTCCTTGCACTGATAGCAATAAATTACATTGTTTCTTACCATCATGTTTCTCCCGGTATCTTCGCTGCGTATATCGTTGCTTAATGGCTATCACATCGAGTTTCTTTTTGGAATCACTGTATCCCGACTCATCGTAAAACATGAGTAAGTTTTCAAGATTGGGGGTTTCTGACTGACTTCTATAAAACCCTCTCTCTTTTTCTTTTAGCCATTCCCACGCCACTTCACACCGGATCACTGCATCCTTGTCATTGAACCATTCAAAAATATCATCTGCTTCACAATGTTTTTTCCAGTCTCGCTCAATGCGATGGACTTCTTTCAATTTGGTTTCTAAGGAAATATCCCAAATATCGATCGCCGCAATGATTAAATCACGACCTTGTAATTGGGCTGGAGATTTCTCAAATTGACATTGATAATTCCGCCGTAAATATGTTGCTATCCAGGCTAGCTGCCTTTTATTAGCGGATATCCACTCCAGAACCTCGACCGGAAGCAAAGATGCTCCCTGAGCTGTTGCGGCTCGACTATTCAGCCTAGGATTTTGTTCAAGCACATCTTTCAATTCCGATTTCATGCAAGGACTCAAACATTCTCCGATTTGCCGCTCGTCATCGAGCTGCCCCCTCCGGCCATCCAACCAAAGCCACAACCAGATATCCCTTCGTCTTTCCTCAGGGTCTTTGTACTTGGAGTCAATGATTTTTCTGTCAATGGTAACGGCCATCATTCGATCCTAGATTAATTAAAAAACAATTAAATTTATCGCATTCATCCAATAAAGCAATTTCTTATCAATCAATTTAAGATAATTTATAGAGTTATTCAAGATTAGTTATAGATTTATTCTAGAGTATTTTTAGAATAATTATAGATAGTAGTTCAGAGTGAATTACTGTGGTGTTTGGCTCTGGCGATGAGGATCGTCCGGATAATAGCGCAAGGTATGTGATCAGCGCGTAATGCCACCAGCCATTCCTTAAGCAAGATCTTCATGCAGGACGTGTGCACATGCTCGGCGAGCCAAGGGGTAAATTGCCAAACACATTCACTAAACAACTCATGTCATTGCTGTATCGGGGAGTTTAGCGCAAGTCTATTTGACCGGGGAGAAATCGCAGGCGGCGGATATCGTTACGCCTGCAATTCGTTGTTGGAATTGTCTTGGTGCTGCTGTTCAGGCAATTCCGGGTCGGTTCTTAGGTGTGGATCTTTGCAGTCTGGTCTTTCAGGATTGATAACCAACCACTTCCAGTAAAAAATTATTGGTTCAGTTCATGGTGTGCAGATGACTGTTGTCCGCTGCATTTCTCACCCCTACAAGGAAATGACACCATGCAAAATTTACCCCACCCTCAATTACTTCGTCGTCAACAAGTTGAGCTGATGACCGGCCTGAAACGCAGCAGCATTTACGGCAGAATGAATCCGCAATGCAAGCAATACGACCCGAGCTTTCCGAAGCCGGTCTCGTTGTCTGCCGCCGGTAAAGGCAGCGTTGCCTGGATTGCGTCTGAAATCGATGCCTGGATTGCCGGACGGATTGCAGCAAGCCGATTGTCTTCTCACGGCTCGAATTAGGAATCTCCGGACATCTTTTGCTGTTTTTTTTCGGAAATAACTTTGTATAACGCGTTTCACAAGATAACCCGTACTAGCTCCCACAAATTGACTCGCTAAGCCAATCTAGCGATGATTTCTTACGGGTAAGAATTTCGGTTATTTATGTTATTTAAATAGGATTAAAATAAGTTAATTTAAATGGAATTAATTAAAGTGAAGCCAATTAAATTGAAGGGAATAAAGTGAAGGCAATACACATCGTGTTTAGCTGTCAATTAGCAGACGACTCTGCAATATGCAGTATCCGATAAGACATAAACACATGAGAGCATCCATCCGATAGAAATGAAATAACAATGAAGGAGTCCTGACTATCCATGATCTGACATAAACCAATCAAACAGCTAAGTCCCTCCTCTCACTCGCTTCATCATCTCTTTCTCGTTTTACCCAAGTCGAATAAACGCTCTCGCAGCAAAGCACAGCAATTCGCCATTGACGACTGCAGCATAGCAGGCAGTGAAGCACGCATGCCTTCTTTGTCTGACGCTCTCACAACAAGCCATCCAGCTCGGTACTGACGACCGGGCATTTCACAACCCTGTACATCTCACTTATCCATGACTTGTTGTCGAGGATGAGGATATTGCCTGCGCGCCTGTTATGGGCAGCAGGTTATTTTTTGAAAGAAACAACACTATGCAATCCCGTAAACCATTCCAACTTGATTCTTTACAGCAACAAGGTAACGGATCATTTGACGATCAAGAACCAGTGACGAATGTCAGTAATGGCTACCAAGGACTCAGTCTTGATTCTGAGTGTCTTGACGATTTGCAGGCATGGGTACAAGCACTTGCTAAAAAAGAATCGATGACTGATTCCGATATGGCTATGGTTCGAGTCGATATCGATCGGTATCTGGATGTGATCGCTAAATTACCCAATGAATACGTCTATAGCCCTTGTATTGAGGCATTCATCGTATGCAGTCAGGAAGTCCGTCTGTTACCAGCTTGTTTTTTGAGCACCATTCAGCAATGTAATGAACTCCTTGTTCGACTCAGGCAGTATTGTCAAACGGAACACTTTAGAGAAGCCGTACGTATCGCTCAACGGGAGGCAGACAAGCGTTACCGGGATTACGCCCGGTATATCGATGCGCTATTTGACAGAAATGACCGGATTATTGTGTTAAGGCTGGATCTCAGTTATCAGAAGATCTATACACGACAAATTACCTTATCAAAGGCCATGTCGGATATGGAGCGCTTCTTGAATAATCGGCGGAACAACCAGTTATTCAAGAGCAACATCGGTTATATCCTCAAAACAGAATACGGCATAGAACGGGGAATTCATTTTCATGTTCTGCTGTTTTTTAATGGCTCTCTGCGGCGAGGGACGTCGCATGTGCATCATGCTCAACAGATCGGGGAATACTGGTGCAATGAAGTGACGATGGGACAAGGAAGTTATTGGAATTGCAACCAGAATATCGAGGAGTTCAAAATCAGGGGGATATGTGGGATCGGGGTGATCCACTGGAGTGAGACAGACTTGCGTCGTCATCTGCAGGATTATGTTTTGGCGTATTTGTGCAAGCTTGGGCAGTCTTTTAAACCGCGGCAGTCTTCAAAAACCAGAATGATACGGCGCGGGGGATTTCCATTTGAACAACAAATTCGGCTTGGGCGTCCGAGAAATATAAAATAAAACCGGCGCTGTAGTGTGTGTTCGGTGCTTGGATGTATATCACAACGGTCTTGTTGTTATTTTCTAATTTTGAATTATGACATTTATTTTTATCTAAATTGGACAGAGAAAATAAGGCAAATGAGAATAAT
Organism: Cognatundibacterium griseum; assembly: GCF_014284195.1. Lineage (GTDB taxonomy): Bacteria > Pseudomonadota > Gammaproteobacteria > Burkholderiales > Burkholderiaceae_D > Undibacterium > Undibacterium griseum. The sequence continues at coordinate 689,040 of NZ_JACOGC010000001.1, read as the reverse complement.
ATAGATTAAGTTTTTTAGCATTTTCAATACAGCCCAAGTAAATAAGAAATTCGCATATCCAAATAAAAAATGTCCGCTGTCAAGCTTATTGTGCAGCCGGACAGCAACGCTAAAGGCTATATGGGGCAATGAGTTAGGCTAGATTCCAGCCGCCGTGCGTACTTGGCGCCCTACGGACCAAACGCCACATAGGTGCATCGCGACAGCAAGCCTGAGAGCACTGCAGCGGGCGGGTCAGCTCATGACCAACTCACTTCATGTTCTGGCGGAATGAACAGGTTGAGGCGGTATTGGCTCATAGCTGGATTCCGTCGTCAGGATCGAGGGATGCCAGCCGGGCCGTGCGCTGCATGGCCGGGTCGAGCTGGCGGGGAAGCGGCAGCGGCAAGTCGTTGCTCGATGACTCCTGTTCAGGGTGGTACTCGGCGACTTCGGACAGCTCTGGCTGACGGCGCGGTCCACCGTCATCGGCGGCGCTGGCTTCGCTGTCGGCCAGGGCCGCGGCGGCGGGTGCGGTTGGTACGGAGGGGATTACCAGACCACTCCAGTCGTCGGGCCGCAACGGCGGTGCATCGGCGTAGCGACTGGCTGCGAGCACGGGCGGCGGCAGTACGCGCTGCTTGAAGTTCACGTCGGCGTAGTAGCGCAGCTTCTTCGCCTTGATCGGTGCCACGCTGGACACCATCACCACGGCCTCATCGGGTGGAAGCTGCATCACCTCGCCAGGGGTGAGCAGTGACCGTGCTGTTTCCTTCCGCGACACCATCAGGTGCCCCAGCCACGGCGCGAGCCGGTGGTCGGCGTAGTTGCGCTACGCGCGTAGCTCGGTCGCGGTACCCAAGGTTTCGGAGATGCGCTTGGCGGTGCGTTCGTCGTTGGTGGCGAACGTCACCCGGACATGGCAGTTGTCGAGGATGGAATGGTTCTGGCCGCAGGCTTTGTCGATCTGGTTGAGCGACTGGGCGATCAGGAAGCTGCGAATGCCGTAACCGGCAATGAATGCCAGCGCCGGAAACTCATCGAGTATCAGCAGCAGCTTGTGGCGGCGCACGATGCCATCACTACCGTGGAGCGATTCGGTGAGCCGACGGCCAATCTGGTTGAGGATCAGGCGCACCAGTGGCTTGGTGCGCCTGATGTCGGACGGCGGCACAACCAGGTACAGCGACACCGGATGCGCTGATGAAATCAGGTCGGCGATGCGCCAATCGCAGCGCGAGGTGACTTCGGCCACCGTGGGGTCGCGGTACAGGCCGAGAAAAGACATGGCCGTGGACAGCACGCCCAAACGCTCGTTGTCGCTCTTGTTGAGCACTTCGCGCGCGGCCGAGGCGACAACGGGATGTGGGGCATCGCCGAGGTGCCACGTTGTCATCATCCGATGCAACGTCAGCTCGAACGGACATGCCGGGTCGGACAGGAAGTTGGCGACGCCGCGCAGCGTCTTGTCTTCACCCGCATAGAGCACATGCAGGATGGCGCCGACCAGCAGCGCGTGCGAAGTCTTTTCCCAATGGTTGCGGCGCTCCAGTGCGCCTTCGGGATCGACCAGAATGTCGGCGATGTTCTACACGTCTCGTACTTCATGCGCACCGCGCCGGACCTCCAGTAGCGGGTTGTAGGCCGCTGACTTCGCATCTGTGGGATTGAACAGCAGGCAGTGCGAAAAGCGTGCGCGCCAGCTGGCGGTGATCTGCCAGTTCTCGCCTTTGATGTCGTGAACGACGGCAGACGCGGGCCAGGAAAGAAGTGTCGGCACCACGAGGCCGACGCCCTTGCCGGATCATGTCGGGGCAAAGGTCAGAACGTGTTCCGGTCCTTCGTGTCGCAGGCACTGCCCGTCATGCAACCCGAGAAAAACACCGGCAGGCTGGTTCAGGCCAGCTTTGCGGATGTCGGTGGCATCGGCCCAGCGCGCTGAGCCGTAGGTCGTGACCAGCTTCGATTGACGCGAACGCCACACCGACATGCCGATGGCAACTAGGACGGCGACCAAACCGCTGCCGCCTGCGATCGCACCGCCGATGTCGAAGACATGTGGCGCGTAGGCATCGAAGAAGAACCACCAATCGAACAGCCGCCAGGGGTAATAGACCGGTGTGCCAAGAAATCGAACCAGGGCGAGCCAAGGCGTAGCTGGTAGCTCAGGGCGGCGGCTGTCCATTGTGTGGCTCCCCACACACCGGCAATCACGATGCTGAAAACAGCAACGATCTGCCCGAACAGCACACCTTGACCTTGTATTCAGACCTCCAACTTCTCCCATGCAGCAAGTGGTACGAAAACGTGCCGTAACCGTCAGGATCGGAGGTGGAACAAGGTCGGTCAAAGACCGTTATTGGGACAAAAAGAGGGTCGGCCGGGATTCCTTAAAATTCCGCAGAAACTGGCTTAACTATATGATTTAATTTGGGAATTTCTATTTTTTTGCCGCAGCAACTTCATTCCCAGCTACCCTGCTACAAGACTATCTGGCCCCATGTGGTCCGATAGACGATACTGTTATCGAATGTGTTCCATGTTGCTGGTTCCCAGATAGCAGCCCCTACCTCAGAATATTTAAAAAAATCTGGGACTTGGTCAAATACGGCTTTTGTAACGTAAGTCTGATAGGTGTCCGGAAGTGCTGCTAACTTTGCAGCGTGATTTGCAGCTCGCCCAACCCAGACCAGATCGTTGGCCCCGCGCACGCCGGTGCGCGCCACGAATAAGTCGCTGGTATCGACCCCGATCACGTGTTTCAACGTGTAATTGGTAGTGTTGTATTGCACCGCCATCGTTGGGGCAATCACATTTTTGACCACAAAGTTGATTTGCATCGCAGCTCGTATGGCCGCAACATTCTTCCCATGCCCCAGAAAAACAGCCATGACGCGATCGCCGTCATACGCTGTGATTTCACCACCCTCATTGACGATGATTTTTGCCGCACAGTGCAGAAAAGTCTTATATACCTCGGCCGCAAATGCGGGTATATGTCTGTCTACAAGCAACGTAGAATCGGCCAAGTCGGCATAGAGAACGGTTGCATTGAGCTTGACGGCGTCGTTGCCGAGGCCAACATCTGCATTGGCCGGTACCACTTGGCCATCGCGCATAGTCCAGACCTCGCGAAAGATTTTGGCGACTTGTGCGTGTAAATCGTCTCGTAACGCCAAGGGAACTCCTTAAAAGTTCGGATCAGAAATCAGCAAATTTAGCCAGCAGCGCCAGTGCGGTCAGCGCTAAACCGCCGACCAAAAGCCACCCTGCACGCTCCACCCAGTTAGATTTAATTTTCAACCCGTGGCTGATAGTGTAGTGCTGCTCCAGCACCTCGTGGCACAGTTTTGTGGGGCTAAGTGCCAGGACGTCCTCAATAAATTTGTTTTCGTGGCCCTTAGGATAATATTCTGCCACGTAACCGTAAAACGAAATCGGTTTGAAATCGTTGATGTAGCGGGACTCAGCACCAAAAATCTGGGCAAGCGACCCGCGCGGGATAACCGTTAATAAGGAAAAGAGCAAGGATAAGATGGCCAGTGACGAAGCAGTCAAGGCGAACCCTTTCGACCACGGACCACACTCTAGCAAGCGTGCGCCAGTCCAGATAAACGCCAGCAAAGCCGCATTCAACGCCGACAGGAATCCAGCCTTTGTATCCATAACGGAGACCCATTTGCGCGAAGTTTCGGCGATGGCGACGTACATTTTTAAACGGTCTTCGTCTTTCCATTCGTCCACTTTTTCCCCTTTTCTTGATTCGCGGTGCAGACTGCCACCCGCGCTGGCTAGTGCCGCCTAAAGTCTATCTTGTAATCGATCGGCGCACCTTTTTTATTCAGATCGAGCGTGTAATCACCGTATCGATTGATATGGCTGAAACGGTAAGGCGACAATCCCTTCAGTACGTCCTCGTCGACTGGATAGCCTTTGGATTGCATGTCCTTCAATTTACGGGACATCCATTGCACATTATTGAGGATCACCATATTGGCGACCAGATGATTGTATTTGATCACCTTGCGCTGCTCATGGCGGATATTTTCCGCGATAATGCCATCGCCGCCAAAGAATAGCCATTTCGTAAAATTATTGAACTCCTCGCTCTTATTGGTAGCTGCATGGATAGTGCGCCTGAGTTCTACGTCGTTGATGTACTTGAGCAAAAACTGCGTTCTGATGACGCGCCCAAGCTCACGAAAGGCGAAATACAATTTGTTCTTGCGGCTATAGGTACCAAGTCGCCTCAATATCATGGAAGGTGTGATTTTGCCGGCCTTGATCGAGATAGCGACACGCAGCATGTCAGGATAATGCAATTCGATCAGTTCCCAATCGATATTACCGCGGAACAGACCGTTAATGTGGGGATACTGCTCTTGTTTGTCCGGCCGGAAGAACGTAAGTTCCTTAATATTCCGGATCCGTGGCATCAGGTTGATTCCTAGCAGATAGGCCAAGCCGAATACCGGAGCACTTTGCGCCTGCGTATCGCCGTGGACTGTATCAGGTTGGACATCGGATTCGTTCTTGATCAGGCCGTCTAAGATATGCACTGCTTCGTAGACACCACACGGAATGAAGTGACTGAACAGAGCAATGTACATGTCGGACACATGGTAGTAACCAATGCCACCATACCCGCCATAGCGGATATGATATTCCGACAGCAAGTTTTGCTCGTACACGTTCCATTTGGTGCCGTCAGCCGATACACTCTTTCCAGTGCCCCAGTAGCGCGGCAAGGCGAAACGATTGTAAGAGTTGATGACTTTCACCAAAGCCTTCTCCAGCCGCTCCTCCGTCACATGGCGCAAATTTAGCCACGCGACCTGTTTTCGGCTCAAGCCCTTCAAGGAACGGGCGGTTTGCGTGGGCCCCAGGTTGCAGCCGTAACAGAAAAGTGTTGAGATGAAGCGCTTACGTGGATCGTCAATCTTTGACTCGAACCCGGACAGCGGGCCAAAAATGCTATGCAGATCCAGCCATTGTTCGGTCTCGGTCAAAATATCCAGGATACTCGCCGGCTCCATATGCTCAGTAATGGCCTGGTCAATGACTTCCAGGTTTGGAGGCGGTTGCTGACGCTCGGTGCGGCGGATGATCAAGCCAGACTCAGAAAAATCCACGTGCTCATTGTCTGGGAAGCGCTCATCTACCTGGCGGGCAATCTCGCTCAAGTCGTCACGTAATTTATCGACGAATTTTTCTGAGTCCATCGGCAGGTCCACTAACTTGCCATAGTTCATAATCTCCTTGCGGCACTCCTCCCAACTAATAAGGTGTACGCGATAGTCGTCATATTGGTCACTGTGCTCAACATACACGTCGCCGGACTTAAGCTCTTGCATAATCTGAGAAAACACACAGAGCTCGAAATATTTCCGATGAATGATCTTGTCAGCACCTGACGGCTGTTCTTTGCCAACAATCAGGCGTTGCCACTTCTCCGAAATCCAGTCCAGCGATGCGATGTCCAACTCGTCGGCGTTCACCAAGACATATTCACGATGGCTTGACCGGAACTGGCGCATCCATTGCAATGCCCGCAACAGCGATTCGTCTTGTGAGCTAGACTTCAAGGCCAATACATCCAGGCATTGAAATAACAGCGCCCGCTTAGCGCGATATGGCTGCAATATGAAGGGATAATAGTTATTGCCTGCATAGGCCATGTGTTCGTCGCAACGAATAATCCAGGGCTCGGGATCGCCATCCAGCACTTGCTCTATTAGTGCCAGGCGCTCCTTGTCAGGCGCCTCATTTTGCAACGCAGTCAGCACATCTCGAAACTGGCTGATGAGGCGTTCTGTTTGTTCGGCGTGCTGCAGCCGGTACTCACGTAGCCTATCTTCTGCGACGTGATGCATGTTGCGCACCGCCTTGACGAATATTTCGGCGATATCATCCATCGCCTTTTGCAACTGGGCTTGGATGAGCAATACCGTGAGCGAATAGCGTTTGGCAGGCTTGAGTTCGAGCATTTCAGAAATATCCAGTGCTCTGGCCTCGGTAACCAACTGCGTGCGTTTCGGGACTGATAGGAAGTCGCCGGCTGGAAGGCCCTCGCCCAACATCGTTAGGTCCTGGATATGCTGCAGGAAGCTTGCGATCTCTCGCACACCGGGTTGTTTTGGTTCGCGCTTTAATCGATCCCACCGAGTACGAGCCCCTCTATGGGAAAGCAACTCGTCAATCCGGAAGCGTTGTTCCTCGGAGAGTTCGCCAGCTAGGCGCTTGTATACCTGGTCGTTGTAGGTTTTGCGCATCCGGGTGGCAACGCGCAGTAGAAACGCGAAGCTGGGCAGTTCAAAGCGATGGTGCGCCAACTCTTCGATCATCACATTGATAATATCGGATAATTCTTGCTTGGTATGCGCGGCCTGTAGAGCGATGCCATCCATCCACTCGTGGTCGGTCACTTCAAACTGCCGGATATCGACGTAGGTTCGCAGGAATTTCTGATGCAGCCATTTACTGCCTGATTGCTCGTATTTGACAACGGCGCGTTTCAAGATCGGACGGACGCCTAGGTGATTGCAAACATGCTCAATAATTGGCGCAGGTATCTCGGTCGCGGGAATAAAGTTTCCGAGGCGCTGCAGCAGTTTTAAGAGAATCAACAGCATCGCGCGGGTTGGCGCCTGACGGTACCGTTCAGAGACAAAGGCAATCTCTGCCGGTGTGGGCGTAAATAACGTTAACAGCTCCCGCTCTGTAATCTCAGCATTAAGACGCGGATAGGCCGTTTCATGCAAGCTGCTCACTACATTTCCCCTTTATCGGCAATGTGTTGAATTTTGCTAGACAAGAACATTGCACCAAAGATAAGTTTCCTGTCAATAAAGAAATGATCCCAAGGTGATGCTGAGCAACTAAACTCAGATCGAGCTACTCCCAGCCATGCAATTTGGGGGGCGGTGCGGCAGTGAGCCCGCTACGATGATCAGCAGAATGGAAGCCAAGATGCACCTCAGGAACACCTTTATCAGGCGTACCCGCCTTTTTCTTCAGCGGGAATGAAGCACGGCCACTCAGGCTGGCGCCTGAAAGACTGATGTTGCGACTTTTAAGGGCTCTATCGTCTTGATAAAGTGAAGTACCCAGTCGGGCATCAGTAACTCTCTCAGCTCAGTCAGAAAACTCAGCGGTATCTCTGGCCTTGATGTTGGCAGCAGGAAAGCCCGACTGGAAACCGCCTCAAAAACAGCAAGCCCCTGTATCGTCATGCAGAGAGAAAATTCTGGGTTCTGCACACTGGAGGCCAGCGTTTCAGATTGAAATTGACTACCTTCCAGGCACACCAATTCCGCCAATGAGCGAACATGGTCGCGCGCACGATCGAGTGCAAGCGTTGTCTTTAGTGCGGTCGAGGCGGATGTGATGCCCATGCCAGGTCCTATATAGGCAGATTTTCCAATCGAGAAAAATTGCGCCACCCCGCCTTTACGGGCTTGATGAATTCGCTGGGCAGATAGAGGCGTGTCCGCATGAATCCCTTTCACGCGGAACTGATCAAAATACCTTGGCCAACTCCGGGCGACGGTGTGCAGTAAGTCTGGATCGGCAAAGCCGTCTCCTTTGGGGTGCGGTAACACATCGACGAAGGCGACGGCATCGCCTCCTACTATGCAAAAAAGAATCCAGTCGGCTGGTTGAGAGAAAAACTCCCCCCGAGGGATCGGCTCGTCGCTGAGGTGAAAGTGCAAAATATTCCAGTCGGCCCACAGAAAATCAGTCCTGAATTGACGCTTTGCGCCGCTGACATCGTGATGTTTGATCAAACCTTTGCCCTGGTAGCAGTTGATGTCCTTGCCGTGACAAATCAATCTTTCCAAATTCTTGAGCGCCTTCCTGGCGCTTACCGGCAGGCGCTTGGGAAATTTATCCGAATACACTACCTTTCTCGGGATGGGGTCAACGTACCTTAACCGGAAATCGAGCCATCGAAGGAGTGGATTGTCCAGATGGGCCACCTCCCTGGCGTGCCGCAGAGAAAATAGGCCGACTAACTCCGTGGCCACGTCGTTCAAGTCTTGCTGAAACCTGTTTTCCAAAAAAATTTTATCTAGTTGGTAGATCATGTCTATTGTTTCGGGTCCGGGGCTGGCTAGACCCAATTTTAGGGGTCTTCACTACGTCTATGCAACCGACTTTAATTTGCCCAGCACAACGTCACACAATTTCAGTTCAAGGTCATTTAGTGCACTCTTCGTCAGGCCATCGCTCCAGGAAAAGCAGTTTAGTGCTGGGGTGATGTGCGTCATGGTTCATAATTGCAGTATCTTTACGCCGTGGAGGCATTCAGTTGGGAAAACTCACTACAGCGAAGTCCACATTAGGTCAGATTCCCCCCGGCGTCTGGGTACTCGGCTTTGTCAGCATGCTGATGGACATTTCCTCGGAAATGATTCACAGCCTGCTACCCTTATTCATGGTCACGGCTTTGGGGGCCAGCGCTCTGGCAGTGGGCCTGGTGGAAGGATTGGCCGAATCCACGGCCTTGATCGTCAAAGTATTCTCCGGCTCACTCAGTGACTATCTCGGCAAGCGCAAAGGCTTGGCCATATTCGGCTACGCGATGGGTGCTCTTACCAAACCGCTGTTTGCCATAGCGTCCACGACCGGCATCGTGTTGACCGCGCGCCTGCTGGACCGAGTCGGCAAAGGCATACGCGGGGCACCAAGGGATGCGCTGGTCGCGGACATCGCACCCGCGCATTTGCGTGGCGCCGCGTTTGGCTTGCGGCAATCCATTGACACGATAGGAGCCTTCCTTGGGCCGCTGTTGGCGGTCGGCCTGATGCTGTTATGGGCCAACGATTTCCGTGCGGTGTTTTGGGTGGCCGTAATTCCCGGGCTGATGGCGGTCGCGCTGCTGTGGTTCGGCGTGCAGGAGCCAGAACCCCGCCAGGATCACAAACGGACCAATCCTATACATCGCAGGAACCTGGCGAGGCTCGGGGCACCATATTGGCGGGTAGTCGGCGTCGGCGCTGTGTTCACGCTGGCCCGGTTCAGCGAAGCATTCCTAGTGCTGCGCGCGCAACAAGCTGGCATCCCCATCGCCTTGGTGCCGCTGGTGATGGTGGCAATGAATCTGGTCTACGCGGTATCGGCGTACCCATTCGGCAAGCTCTCCGACCGGATGAGTCATACCAGGCTGCTGGCGCTCGGCCTGGTCGTCCTGATTGCAGCCGATCTGGTCTTGGCAGCCAACAATCACTGGGGAATTCTGTTGGCCGGCGTCGCACTGTGGGGCGTCCATATGGGCATGACACAAGGCTTATTGGCGACCATGGTTGCCGATACAGCTCCGGCCGACTTACGCGGTACCGCGTATGGATTCTTTAATCTGGTCAGTGGCCTAGCCATGTTGCTGGCGAGCGTGTTGGCCGGCCTGTTATGGGATAGGCTCGGGGCGTCGTTCACGTTTTATGCAGGCGCTGCCTTTTGCGCGGTTGCCCTCGTCGGCCTGGGATGGTCGGCCAATACCGCCATACCCAAAAGGTAGACGGCTAATTCTGCGAAGACGGGTGGCTCCCGACCGACACAGCCGTAAAATAGGCCTGATCAAGAAATATCGCCCGTTCGGAATCGGCGGATGCGTAGAATATTTTCAATTGATCCATTTTTTTACGCATGTTATACTCCGCCAATCATGAAAATCTTCCGCATCGCCAATTACATCCTTTTGCTGAGTTTCATCCTCAGCATTGGCGATTGGCCGTTTGTCGACGAGATTCTGGAGGAGCAAGCGGCACTCCAGAGTATGATTAGCACCCTGGACACGGCACAAGCAGATGCAGAATCCACGCGGTTGAAACAAGAGTCTCTCGTCAGCCACTCCTCAGGCAGCATCTACCAATCGTTGACGAATTTTGTCGACATGCCCCGGCATAATTTAGTCGTCGCCGTTGCCAGCGAGCGCACCGCCTATTTCGCAGAGGAGCCATCCTTTGTGTCCGTAACTGCGATCCCCGCCGAACGTCCTCCGCCCCTTTCTTTGTCCTAGTTTCAAATTTTCCCGTGAATTGAGCGCATTGCGCTCGTATTGTCACGTCATTTTGAATTTTGACAGAGAATAACCATGTCCCTAGCATTTTTTCGGGACGCCCGACCTCTATTGGGGTCGCTGCGTCCACTGGTGCCGGCTGCCTGTAGCGTCTTAGCCGTAGCCACCGTCATCTTCGTTTCATTATCTAATGTCCAGGCAGCATCGTTTGCGGCTGCCCCCCAAGCGCTTACCCCTAATGTCATTGAACCGGCTGCGCCACTGACTCTGACGGCGGCACTGAGGCTGGCATTGCAGGCGAATCCCGACCTGTCGGCGGCCAGGCAAGAGACCGCTGCAGCGGAGGGACAGGTCATGCAAGCCGGCGCCAGCCCTAATCCGGACTTGTCACTCCAGGTTGAAGACCTGCGCAAGGATACGCGCACTACGACACTCCTAGTCAATCAGGCGCTGGAACTGGGCGGCAAGCGCAACGCGAGGATCACAGCGGCCGAACGCGGCCGGGACGCGGCACAGGCGGACCTGGCAGCCAAACGCGCCGAGATCCGCGCCGCCGTCATTTCTGCATTTTTCGACGTCGCCGCCGCCCAGGAACGTCTACGACTTAGCCAGGTGTCGCTCGAACTCGCGCAGCACGCGACGACGGCCGCCGCCCATCGGGTCGCCGCCGGCAAGATCTCGCCGGTCGACGAAACCAAGGCGCGGGTGGCAGAAGCCACTGTGCGGCTGGAATTGAATCAAGCCAACGGTGAATTGACGACGGCACGCAAGCGCCTCACCGCTCTCTGGGGCAATCCATCGCCCAGGTTTGATCGTGCAGAAAGCCAATTTGAGGCACTCCCCATATTACCAGCCCTCACGGAACTGCAGGCGCGCGCCGGCCAGGCCCCCGCATTGATGCGGGCCCAGATAGAGGTCGAGCGGCGCATCGCGCTGGTCCAGGTGGAACAGAGTAAGCGCACTCCCGACCTGACGCTCAGCGTCGGCGTCAAGCGGGCGGAAGATTTGGGGCGGAATCAGGCGGTACTAGGGGTATCGGTTCCGCTGCCGCTATTTGACCGCAACCAGGGCAACTTGTTCGAAGCGTTGCGGCGTACCGACAAGGCACGCGACGAACTATCCGCATCCAGGCTAAGGGTGGATACCGACACCGCACAAGCCTACGAACGTTACGCGAACGCACGCCAGGAGGCGGAAGCCTTGCGCCAAGAGATTTTGCCAGGCGCGCAAACGGCCTATGACGCCGCCACCAAAGGTTTCAAATTCGGCAAGTTTGGCTTTCTTGACGTGTTGGACGCGCAACGCACCTATTTACAAGCCAAATCCCAATATGTGCGGGCACTCCTCGACGCCTATCATGCCGCTGCCGAGATCGACCGTATTTTGGGCGATGACTCCCTCATTGAACACTTTGCCGCACCGTGAGATTCCCAATGAAAACTAATCTGAATAAAAAGCAGGCAATCGCGATTGCCGCCATTGTCGTTGTCACCGTCCTATTGGGCGCTCTTATTGTGGGAAGCAAGCAAATCGCCGTAGACGACGATGACATGCCTGCCGCGACAAAACCGGCGAAAGAGTCCGTCACCCCCGCCAACAGCGACAAACCTAAAAATCCAGGCAAGGATGCTGATAATAAGGCGCCGCAGAAATCCTTATCCGACGATAACAAAATTGAATTGACCGACGCCCAAATCAAGGCGGCCGCCATCTCGATTCTGAAAGCCGGACCGGCACGCATTAAGGATGTACTGATCTTGCCCGGGGAGATCCATTTCAACGAAGACAAGACCGGCCACATTGTGCCGCGATTTGCCGGCGTGGTGCAGAGTGTGCCGGCCAGCCTTGGGCAGCAAGTACGGAAAGGCCAGGTTCTGGCGGTGATCGCCAGCGTGGGATTGTCCGATTTGCGCAGCGAGTTGCTGACTGCGCAGAAACGCCTGGCGCTGGCGGCCACCACTTACGAGCGCGAAATGAAACTGTGGGAAGAAAAAATCTCTGCCGAACAAGATTACTTGCAGGCGCAACAAGCGATGCGCGAAGCCCAGATCAGCGTTCACAATATCCAGCAAAAACTCAATGCCCTAGGGGTTACGCAGGACCATGCAGACGCACTTAACCTCTACGCCGTCCGGGCACCATTTGACGGCATGCTGATTGAAAAACATATCACCTTGGGGGACGCGGTCAAGGAGGATGCCAACATCTTCACAATTTCCGATCTTTCCACCGTCTGGGCCGACAGCACGGTACCCGCCAATAGCCTGAACCTGATTCGAGTAGGTCAATCAGTCACCGTCAAAGCGAGTGCTTTCGATGGCAAGGCCAGCGGCACTGTTTCCTATGTCAGTGCCCTCGTCGGCGACCAAACCAGAGCCGCCAAGGCCAGGATAACCCTCGCCAATCCCAACATGGCTTGGCGGCCGGGCCTCTACGTCAGTATCGAAGTCACGGCAAGCGAAATTGAGGTACCGGTGGCCGTCTCGGCAGAGGCGGTGCAAGACCTCAATGGCAAGCCGACCGTGTTTCTCAGGACGCCGCAAGGCTTTATTGCGCAACCGGTCATCCTTGGCAGAACGGATGGCCGGCTAACCGAGATTGTCAGCGGCCTCAAAGCCGGCAGCGCCTATGCCGGCAATGGCAGCTTCGTGCTGAAGGCCGATCTCGGCAAGAACACGGCTAAAGACAACGATTAAGCGGAGACCCTATCATGTTTGAACGCATCCTCCGTTTCGCCGTTGAGCAGCGCTGGTTGGTCTTGCTGGCCGTATTCGGCATGGCAGCCTTCGGCCTCTACAGCTATCAAAAATTACCGATTGACGCGGTGCCTGACATCACCAACGTCCAGGTCCAGATCAATACCGCGGCACCAGGCTATTCTCCGCTGGAGGTCGAGCAGCGGCTTACCTATCCGGTTGAGACTGCCATGGCTGGCTTGCCGCGCCTGGAGCAGACCAGGTCGACGTCGCGCTATGGGCTGTCCCAGGTCACGGTTATCTTCAAGGAAGGGACCGATATCTATTTCGCCCGGCAATTGATCAGCGAACGCCTTCAGCAGGCCAAAGACAGTCTGCCTGTAGGAGTGAACGCAGCGCTGGGCCCCATCTCTACCGGGCTCGGCGAGATCTATTACTGGACGGTGGAGGCGCAACAAGGCGCCAAGAAGCCGGACGGCACGCCTTATAGCCCGACCGATCTGCGCGAGATCCAGGACTGGGTCATCAAGCCGCAGTTGCGCAATGTTCCTGGCGTGACGGAAATCAATACGATAGGTGGTTACGTCAAGGAGTACCAGGTCGCTCCAAGCCTGGAGAAACTGGCCTCCTATGGCTTAACCTTGCAAGACATCGTGGTGGCGCTGGAGCGCAACAATACTAATGTCGGCGCCGGCTACATTGAAAGACGCGGCGAGCAGCTGCTGGTGCGCGCGCCGGGGCAAGTCCGGTCGCTGGACGAGATCGGCAACATTGCACTGGCTAACGTGCAGGGCGTGCCGATTCGGCTGCGGGATATCGGGACCATAGGACTGGGCCAGGAATTGCGTACCGGCGCCGCGACCGAAAATGGCCATGAAGTGGTACTGGGAACCGTCTTCATGCTGATGGGAGAGAATAGTCGTGCGGTATCCCAGGCAGTTGGCAAGAAACTGGCGGAGGTCAATCGAACCCTGCCAGAGGGGGTCCATGCCGTGACCGTCTACGATCGCACGGTCTTGGTTGATAAAGCGATCAGTACCGTCAAAAAGAACCTGGTGGAAGGCGCGGTGCTGGTCATTGCAGTTCTCTTTTTATTCCTGGGCAATATCCGCGCGGCGATCGTCACCGCCCTGGTGATTCCTTTGGCAATGCTGTTTACCTTCACCGGCATGGTGACGTACAAAGTCAGTGCCAATCTATTGAGCCTGGGTGCGCTGGATTTCGGCATCATCATTGACGGCGCGGTCGTGATTGTCGAAAACTGCGTGCGACACCTTGCGCACGCGCAGCAGACGAAAGGCGCAGCGTTGAGCCGCAGCGAGCGATTGCATCTGGTGTTTCAGGCTTCCGCGGAGGCCCGCCGGCCGCTCCTGTTTGGGCAATTGATCATCATGATCGTCTATCTGCCGATCTTCGCGCTCGCTGGCGTGGAAGGCAAGATGTTTCATCCCATGGCCCTGACCGTCGTGATTGCACTGGTCGGTGCCATGATTCTGTCGATCACCTTCATCCCTGCCGCAGTCGCGCTGCTGATCGGCGACAAGATCACTGAAACCGAAAACGTCTTGATGCGCAAGGCGAAACAGTTCTACCGGCCTTTGCTGACCAAAGGAATGCAGAACAAGCTGGTGGTGATCACGGCCGCAGTGGCACTGGTGTTGTTATCCGGTCTATTAACGACCCGATTGGGCAGCGAATTCGTGCCTAGCCTGAATGAGGGCGACTTTGCGCTGCTGGCGCTACGCATCCCCGGCACCAACCTGACGCAGTCGGTCGCCATGCAGCAGAAGATCGAAGCGGCGCTGGTGCAGCAATTTCCGGAGATCGAGCGCGTCTTCACCCGGATCGGCACCTCGGAAATCGCGACGGACGCCCAGGGGCCGAATATTTCCGACGGCTTCGTCATGTTGAAACCGGAAGACCAGTGGCCCAAGCCCAGGAAGTCGCGGGAGGAACTGCTGGCGGCGATGTCTGCCGCGGTAGCCAAAATTCCGGGCAGCAACTATGAATTCTCGCAGCCGATTCAATTGCGTTTCAATGAATTGATTTCCGGCGTACGCAGCGACGTCGCCGTCAAAGTATTCGGGGACGATATGGCCGTATTGAACGATACCGCCGACAAAATCGCCGCTGCGCTGCAGAAGACGCCCGGCGCCGCCGACGTCAAGGTAGAGCAGACGACCGGGCTGCCGATGCTGACGGTCGATATCGACCGCAGCAAAGCAGTTCGCTATGGCTTGAATATCTCCGACATACAAGACAGTATCACCACGGCGGTCGGGGGCAAAGACGCCGGCATCCTGTTCCAGGGAGATCGCCGCTTCAATATCGTGGTGCGGCTGCCGGAGATTGCACGCACTGACCTGGAAGCGATCAAGCGATTGCCAATTGCGTTGCCGAAGACGGCCGGCAACGACGGCAAAGCTTACTTCGTTCCGCTCTCCGAAGTGGCCAGCTTGAATCTAGCGCCGGGGCCGAACCAGATCAGTCGGGAAGATGGCAAGCGTCTCGTGATCGTCAGCGCCAACGTGCGTGGCCGCGATATCGGTTCCTATGTTGCCGACGCCGAAAAGGCTTTGTCGCAGCAAGTCAACATCCCGGCCGGCTATTGGATCAAATGGGGCGGCCAATTCGAGCAATTACAGTCGGCCATTGAACGGCTGAAAGTCGTTGTGCCGGTGGCGCTGCTGTTGGTGTTCACGCTGTTATTTATCATGTTCGGCAATATGAAGGATGGGCTGCTGGTGTTTAGCGGCATTCCGTTTGCGCTCACCGGCGGCATCCTGGCGCTCTGGTTGCGGGGGATACCAATCTCCATTTCCGCTGCGGTCGGCTTCATTGCGCTGTCGGGAGTCGCTGTGCTGAATGGCCTGGTGATGATTTCCTTTATCCGCACCCTGCGCGAGCAAGGTATGTCGCTGGATCAGGCGATCCATACCGGGGCGCTGACTCGACTGCGACCTGTCTTGATGACGGCGTTGGTCGCGTCGCTGGGGTTCATACCGATGGCGATCGCGACCGGTACAGGCGCCGAAGTGCAGCGCCCATTGGCCACCGTCGTGATCGGAGGAATTCTCTCGTCGACCGCACTGACCTTACTGGTGTTGCCACTGCTGTACCGACGCGCATATCGGAGCGAGGCCGAAGAAGAGGATTTAATCGCCGAGCAATCCAGAGAAGTCACTCCGTAAAAAATGCTTGGCCAGGAGCAGTTGCTCGGAGCGAGTAACTCACCTGGCCTGGATAACTTGATGATTGCAGTAAATAGACCTGTTTGATGGATTCGTCATTCACTGGAGACTTACATGGAACGCCTCTCAGGAACTCCCATTTTGCCTTTGAATAGCACCGTCTCTCCCGCAAAAGGAGAGCAGAAACCGCTTACGATTTCTAACGGAACCTTTTCAGAGGCCTTGGCTCGCGTCAAAGAGAAAGCTGCGACAACCATTGCCACACCGGCACCTTCGGTTGGGGTGCAGAATGTAAAAAACACGTCGCCGGTAACGCCAGGATTGCAATCGCTGACCAACGCGCCGCCCGCGCATTTTCAATTGACCGGATCGCAAAACGAGGCCGGAGGCCACGCTTTCCACGAACGTGCGTTAGCGCTTCGTGCCTATCGCCAGCAGCTGTTGGCGTCAAACATCGCGAACGCCGACACGCCGGGCTACAAGGCGGTCGACATCGATATCCAAGAAGCACTTCGTACAGGAAAGACGGTCGAATTAGTCGAAGTCAAGTACGCCGTTCCAAGTCAAGGGAGTGTTGACGGCAACACCGTTGATATGGATGTGGAGCGCGTTAAATTTGCGGCAAATGCGCTGATGTATGAATATGAAGTGGACCGAGTGAAAGGACACCATAAGAAAATGGAGGATCTCTTAAAGGGCACTCCCTACTAAATAGCAAAAATGGTTCATTACAAGGAGGACGATGCCGAACCAATTACCCGCGAAGACCCGCGTCGGCGAATGGAATTTGTACGCCTTAAACCCTCATGGTCGCCGTGAGGGTTTATTTCAAGCAACATACGTTTGCCAATTAAAGCTCGTAGCGAAACCCCATGGACGCAGCCCAGCGTGGAGGCAACTGAAACCCATTCCCTTTTGACGGGCCGATTGCTGTAGGAAGTCAAGTATCTTGGCATGCTTAGTCACCGACACCGTCAAACCTCGGCTGAGATAAACCAACGTTCCTCCATTACGGCCTGCATCGGCGTTCGGCCCCAAGCCACCAGGTTGCGAATTCAGCAAGATCGGCATGTCGCGAATGGACCACCGCCTGGTCCTCTCCGATGTTCGGACTTCCATTCGGTTCGCGTAGCACGAGGGCGGAATGTATGTGGCTTGGGATACCTCGTAAATAGGGCAAGTAGTCGTCGACGAACGCTATCGGATGTAATTCCTGTAGTGCTGCGGCCTTAGGGCTCGTGTGGGTGCCTGTACTAGCGGTAGCTATGACGCGCTGAATTGGGAAGCCACAATCTCGCAAGTTTTGTAGGCGCGCGGCTTGGAACTGCGATTCAATCGCGCTGACACAAACCAATTCATAGCCGGCATCGTGAAGTCGCAGACAGGCGTCGACCGCACCATTAATCGCGGGAATCGTTGACCAAAAATCCTGGTCGAAACTCGCTCGAAAATGAGCCAGTTCCTCTCCTACCAGTCGACGTACATTCCAGCGGTCGATAGGCCAATAGGCCTGAGGATCACGTATTGCCGGCATCACGTCAAATGCTTTGTTCCAGGCATATCGATAGGCTTCGTGGTAGTCGAGAGGTACGCCATCTGCGTCCAAGGCGATAATTGGTTTCATATGACGTATTCTATAACCTGTTCCCAGCGGCAAACAGTGCACGTTGCTTCAGGAATTGTTTGTAGATTTGGCTGGGTTGTGCCGAACGATTCGTACTTACTTTGTCAGAAAATAATTTGTAGTAGCTCAAAAACAGAGGCTTATCTCGCACGTATTGAGTTGACCAATTTGCCGCTGGAAGGCGAGAAAGCATCTCGTTGAACAAGAAATTATTCAATGTCTTTACCAAACCGGTCGAGATGGCAATCGTGTTTTGAAGAGCGACATAATCCAGCTTCAAGGGTTTTTCCAACAGCGATTTATGCCCAGTCAAACCTAGTGAAATAGCGTTGCTGACGCCTAATTTTCCGAACCGATGTACCGCGCAATGCCTTAACTGGCAGACTCGGGCGTAATCTTTGATAGCGGTATCCAAATCCGGTGGCAAATTTCCTTTTATTGCTAGCATCTCCCGAATTGCTTTCGTGATGTTTTCGCTACTCACGAATGAAATACGCTCTAACATTGCCTCGGGAAGCATGTCCTTTGGCAAATGGATAGCTGCGCCGTAAGACACGTCCCGCTCGTGTACGCTTTCCTGGCAAATTGAATCGAAAGCGATTAAGCGTCTGAATAAGGTGCGGAAATAACTTTCTACGGCGGCGATGACTCCTAGCAGAACCAACTGGCCTTGAAATGGATCGAAATTCGTTGGTTGCGGTGCAAGCCTATTAATTGCTTGCAGTCGGGTGAGAAATTCATCGATCGGTGAATCAGTGGATTCTTTATATTGCTGGTCAAAAAGCTGCTCGGTAATCAAAGGCGGATTGGCGGGCGAGACACTAAGTGTTAGGCGGCAGCGGAAAGTAGTAGCCATAGGTCAGGAAAGAAATTCGTTTACCGTCAGGGTTACTTTGCCAATAATTTCGCCGGCGCGCACAGGCCCTACATAACTTGCTTGTTGCAGATCCGCAGATGCATTCTGTGCCGCATAGACGTGCCCGACTGTCCGCAGCTTGGTCGACTGATGGATTCGCGCAATCAAGGTGTCGCTAATGCCGGGGACTTCCTCCAAAGGAAGCTTCATGCATTCTTCAAACAATGAAGAGCCAACCAGTTCTGTCCCGCAGTTGTGACAAAATCTTTGAGACTCATTGATGCGGGCAGTATTGCATGCCTGACATGGTGGCAGGTCCAGCTTCAGGCTTGCCAGTTCGTCGGGATCCAGCACAGTGGACAGAGTTCGCCTAATGGGCTGTTTCGCTAGCGGTCGCTGCATATATTGGGGTACATCTTTCGACGATGATCCTCTGCCTTCCCGAAAAACACCCTGCGCATGTAAAAAGGCGAGGTGGGGAATGAATCGATCATATTTTCTGTTGACGCCGTGAGACACCGCTTGCAGCGGATACAGCATGCCAACTTCGATTAAAAACCGTAGCATGCGCTCCGCTAGAGGATTTCGATCGCTGTCCTGCTTGAGCGCGAAAATAATATTGCGCGCGGACGGCTCAAGCCCTTTTGCAGCGGCAACGCTGGCAACGGCCCGTTCGAAAAATTTTCGGCCGGTTGCAACCAGTGACGAAAACTGCTTAAGTTTAATTCCTAACGAATCGTATTCCGCACCAATCAGCTCTGTTTGGCGCTCAATAATCTTATTTATTTTTTGCTGCGATGTGCCGGCTTGAACGTCCAAGTATTCACGCAATAAGCGCAAGTAAGCCCTGGGTATGCCGAAAGCAGCAAATTTGAAAGATTCGAGTGTGTCCGAATTGATGCCGGCGAGTTCGGTCGACGTAAGGCGGCGCGTTGCAATATCCCCCATAATCTGGGAATACTCGGCGTCTTCAACGGAAAGCCAAAGTGGAACCTCCTCCGATTCATGCGACGCATGGAATGTGGGGCCGTATTGTGTTGATCCAGGATAGACCGACGCCTTGGGTGCAACAAATTCAGTCTTGAGCAGACGGTATATCTCAAAAAAAGCAATCAGATACTGATCTGCTAAGCTGAGGGCTGCATCGTCAAGTAGTAGCACGACGCGCTTGCGCGAGAATTTCTTCCGTAATAAATCGACAGCGTCTAACACATGGTCAACGGTTAGGTTTTGACCATAAGTTTCATATTGCTCGGTACCGCTTCCGCGCTCCAGCAATGAAACAAGCTCCCGCAGCTTGATCTCGTCAAATAAAGGGTTCTTGCCGGTCAAAAATAACGAGGCCTCTTTTTTGTCACTGAGGAAATCGAAACAACTCAACAGCAGCTTGGCCACTACCCAGGAATGAAAGCGTTTCAGGGCATCGGGGGCTTTTTTTAGCAATGGTTCCAAATTGAGGTAGCGGCTAAAATTAGCATATAGCACGAGCGGTGCAGAGTCCGTTTGCATAGCATGCAAATAGGTGTACCGCATTACATGAGTTTTTCCGGTTCCCCGCGGCCCAACCAATAGCTTTGCTCCAGTGCTAAGAAGCTTTCGTCTCGCGTTTTTAAATATTTCCCCGTCAGCTAGGGTCGTGTCTATCAAGTTTAACGAAAGTTGATCTGCGCGCTCTTCAAATTCTGCCATTTAGAGTTAATCCTGAGTCAAAAAAGTATCATTTCTTTTTTTTGGGGCAATATCAAACTGAAACGGGAAAAGTAAGCAAGTCAGCCTTTGACAACTGCTTTGCGCTGACGCCGTAACAGCGGGATGCTAACCACGCTTGCCCATCAGATGAAATGAGTTGTTTAAGTATTTTTTGCTGAGCCTTTTCCGGAACTCTGATCCTATAGACGCAATCTGTTAAAACCGGATATCCACTGGCCACACCGAGAACCTTATGTTCCAGATTTCTGCCTACTCTCGCTAACAAAATGTCTCCCGGCTCCGCACAAACGATATGTCTATCCGTCGAAGCGTGGTATTGCGACTTTCCGAACTGCCGAAGGTCACACCATTCACCTGCGAGATCGACTGGCATATCGGTGGTGTGAAAAACAGGAAAATTAAATGCTCTAGTTTCTGAACTTGTCAGCGAACCTCGCTTGATGTCCAATGCAATGGAGCCAAGTGTGATGTGAGATTTTTTGGAAGAACGCGTTTTCCCTCTGTGCGCGTGATAATCAAAATCTAGGCGATCAATCGCTGCATCTACATCCACCAGGAGTTCGGAGCTCATATCGGAGCCGACATCAAATTTTTGGAGAGGGATTTGCTGGGTTGCTGCGCTGTCCTTGCTAATAACTAGGATATAAGCCTGAGCGTCGGTGCCTTGAAACGAATGCCGCGGCAATCGAATCGCCTTTCGGATAGCGTATCTTTGCAGGAGCTCTTGGCGGAACAGTCGATATTTTGATGCGGAAATCAGACTGTCCGGAACGATGATGCCCAATGTAGCGTTGGCGCTCATCAGGCGCAAGTTTTGAGCAAGGAAAAGCAACGCAGCGTCGACTTCAGATAAAACGGGCAGACAACCACTAAAGCCTGCATCTTCAACAATCTGAGCAAAACCTTTTCGCCATTTCGGAATGATAAAAGGAGGATTGCAAACTGCAGCATCGATTGAGTTAGCTCTCGCCGAGATGAGTTTCGGTAGTCGATCGCTTAGAGCGTCCGCATGAATGTGGCTGTGCTTGACACCGTGTGTAGACTTAAAAAGCTTTCGAAGGTGAGTGCGCGCCGCGGTGTCGACGTCTACGGTCAGTAGCTCGATATTTTTCCAACGCTGTAATGCTGCCCTCGATAATGTGCCGGCGCCAGCGCCCAGGTCAAGGACTCGATTTGGGGAAAGTCCTGCCATTTGATCAATTAAGAGTCCGCCAATATCCGTCTTGGTGTAGTAGCGCCCCAGGCTATCCGAGCCCTCATTTCGTTTGACAATTGCAGGTGCGATCTGAGTCATGTATGTTGTTTAATTTGCATTGATTGTCAAGATGGCTTCGATGGCCGATTGATCATTGATCTCTGGCGGAAGCATTGTTGCTATTGTACCTATTTACTGCGAAGTGCCGATACCTTTTCCGGTGGCTTCTAGTGTGGCGCAACGCTGCAAGAGCTCGATCTTTTCCTGATTCAGGCGTTCTGACAGCAATTCGGCCTTCGTCAACTGTTCCGAAAGCAGGTATGTTTCTCGCGTCCGAACGGCGAGAAGCTGCTCATTCGACGCCAGAGTGTGCTGGCTGGAGGCTTCGCGTTCAGTCGCTATTTTGCACGTCGATGACATTACCTTTAACTCATGCGCCAAGACATTCCGTTCAGAGCGCAGCAGTGCCACCTCGTCGTTTATAGTGCTATTCAGTTCCTGCAAGCGGTCGTTTTCTGCGTTCAAATGCGAAATTTGCGTTTCCTGGACTGCGAGAGTCGACTGCTGCCCGAGCAATCTCTGGTGGCTGGCGGCGAGATCAAGCTCTAACCGTGCGGTACGATGTTCATAGGCCTGCTTTTCTTCGGCGCGCTGCGCGGCGGTCGCTTCCTGATAATGATCGAATTGAGCCCGTGCCAGCGTCAACTGTTGATTGAGCGCGGCGACTTCGGCCGACCTATCCGCCAAACGAAGCTGAAGCCCGGATCGGTCGCTTTCCAGTGTCGCCAGCGATACGCTCATTACTTGTTTTTCCGATTGCAGTTTAGCGATTGCCTGATCTGCGTTTTTCACTTCTGCCGCGAGTGCATCGCTCCTTCGGGCTAGCGCCGTCTTTTCGTCCAGCAGGAGCTGTCCCTGTTTATGCATCGCTTGGAGCTCATCCCGATGGCGTTGCTGCGCCAATTCGATTTGTTGTCCCGCCTCAGCTTGCAGATGGTCGTAGACAACTTTGACCGCCTGTATCAGCGTTGCAGAGAGGCCTGCAGTAGATGCCTCGACCTGTTCTTGGTGCTCCAGTTTCCAGCGCTTCAGCATCGGTGCGATGGTACTTTTGCTGCCGGTGCCGCCCATCGCTTCGCGCACATTGTCGACCGTGACCGATTTACCCTGTTCGACCAATAAAGATGCTGCTCTAACAACATCGGAATAGAGAATGCCTGCACGCGCCATAGTGAGCCTCGAATAAAATTATGTGTTACGTATTACGTAATATAACTATATATAATGAATTAATTAAATTCAAGAAAATCATAATTCACACACTCGATAAGGTTGTTTATCGCGTGTTATTGGGTTAAGGTTTGTGCTATGCTGAAAAATCACCATTACAAAACCCAATTCTGAGCGACATCCCATGCCAGAAAATACCATCCCGGAAATTACAAGCGCTCCAAGTCAATTGGGCAAGCCGCCACAATTGCGTAACGTCGGTACGCCTTCTACTGTGGAACTGCAGCAGCATGCCACACTGCTCGCGGCCGCCACATCCGACAATACGCGCCGCGCCTACCGCTCCGCTATCCAGCACTTCCTGGCCTGGGGTGGGGCGCTGCCGACGGATGAACCGGCCATCATCCACTACCTGCTGGCCCATGCGGCCGCGTTGAATCCCCGCACGCTGGCGCTGCGTCTGACGGCGCTGTCCCAGTGGCACGTGCATCAGGGCTTTCCGGACCCGGCATCGCTCCCGACGGTCCGTAAAACGCTGACCGGGATCTCCCGGGTCCACGGTAAGCCAAAAAAGAAGGCCAAAGCCCTGCCGGTGGAAGACCTGGAGCGCATCATCGTTGCGCTGGAGCAGTTCGACACCGTCAAAGCTAAACGCGATAGCGCGTTGCTGCAGATCGGTTTTTTTGGCGGATTCCGCCGTAGCGAGGTGGCGAGCCTGGAGGTGGAATTCATCAAATGGCAAGCGGAAGGCATCGCGATCACCTTGCCGCGCTCCAAGACGGACCAGGAGGGGGAAGGTATCGTGAAGGCTATCCCATATGGCGACGACGTCTGCTGCCCGGCAACCGCCCTCAGAATCTGGCTCGCCGCCGCCGGTATTACGTCCGGCCCGATCTTCCGCCGCGTCGATAAATGGGGCAAGATCGGTGCCGACGCATTGCATGAATCCAGCGTGAATACTATCTTGGCTGAGTGCGCCAAGCAGGCGCAGTTGGATTACGTGCCCGAGCTCAGCAGCCATAGCCTGCGCCGCGGCATGGCCACCAGTGCGCACCGCGCTGGCGCCGACTTCCGCGACATCAAGCGCCAGGGCGGCTGGCGCCATGACGGAACCGTGCAAGGCTACATTGAAGAAGCAAGCCGGTTCGAAGAGAACGCCGCTGGAAGCCTATTGCGCCGCAATTCAAACAATCAATAGGCAATCTTCGAATCTAAAGCTGGACTATGACGATCTGATGGAGAACGGAAAATGAAGCGGGCTACGATAAAAAGAAAAGAACTACAGAAGTTAATCAGAGCCAAATACAAACAATACAAAGATCACAAAAATATCAAACTGGGTCGCGTATTCCATTTGGGCTACCTAGATGACGTCGGTTGCAACTGGAGTATTTCTATTGCCAGGGATGACGACTGGGAGGCGGCCGCTGATTTCATTCGGCCCTATATCGTTCAATTGCGCTACCGATACAGGCTGGCTAAATAATCAACGGGCCGAAAACAGGCGAGTCCCCGTTCACTAAACATGTTCGGGGCTCGCGGGTTGTTGTCTTGGCCCGGTCAGATCGAGTTGATACAAGACCTGATTGAATATGCATATCGAGACAAGATCGGACTGGACTAGGGAAGCAATAGTGAATCGTCCATTTAATCGGCATTTGAAAAAGTCGAAATATCTCAATTAAATCAGTGAGTTAAATACATTCCTGCGGAATTTTAAGGAATCCCGGCCGACCCTCTTAATCTATCTTATTTTATAAATTAATAGATATATTGTTCTGTCTATATTTTCCTTTCGACATACTTTCCCGCATAGACTCTCTCTTCCGGTTGGAAAATTATTGTTATTCCTGGAGAAATGTTGGATATGTAAGAAAACCGAGTACTGCGTCGACTATCACTAGTAGCATTAGCATGCCTACCACGAATAATTATGATTGCTAGGGTTTAGAAAGTTTACATTTAACTTGTTTTCATTCCACCCAATTAGCCGACTATGAACCAATTTTCCATTCGAACCGGAGTGTAACGATGACCCTGACGTTTAGCTGGCTCGGTTTGCGACTGGCGCGTTTCCTTGCAAGAACGACGCATGTACATGGTATCGGGCCGGCTAACGAACCGGTCCACTTGCTCGCATGTCTGCAACCTGGGGACGTACTTCTGGTTGAAGGTAATAGCCGCATCAGCAACGCGATCAAGTACTTGACGCAATCGACCTGGTCGCATGCGGCGTTATTTGTGGGGGCTCACCTGACGGAAGCAGGAGGGCAATCCGGGCATTGTTTCATCGAAGCGGATATTGTCGAGGGGGTGCGCAGCATCGGGATACAAGAATTCACAGGTTTGCATGCCCGTATTTGCCGTCCAGTAGGCTTAAATGAATCCGACTGCCGGAAGATAACCGCGTTCGCCATCGCTCGTATCGGCAACAAATACGATCTGCGTAACGTGGTCGACCTAGCGCGCTATCTGCTGCCCACACCGCCGGTCCCGTTGCGCTTCAGGCGTCGTATGCTGGCTTTGGGCAGTGGAGATCCCACTCGTGCCATCTGCTCTACCCTGATCGCCCAGGCATTCCAGTCTATTCGATACCCGATCTTGCCCATAACCGAATTTCGTAACGCCGACCGCCCCGAATGCTTAGGATGCATAGAGGAAATTCTGCAGGTGCGCCATCACAGTCTGTTCGCGCCGCGTGATTTCGACGTCTCGCCCTACTTTGAGATCATCAAGCCCACTTTGGCGGCCGGATTTGACTTCACGTCATTGCATTGGCTAGACCAGCCCTGATAGCGGTTACTTCCGGTCGACGTAAGACATTGGGCGAGTGGAAATTTCATCTGAATCGCGTTTTTATATATGTCGGCACCATGTAAACGCACACCTGTTATCGAGCAACCGATCAAAGCAAATTTAGTGCTCCAGCCAGAACTGAATGTTCTTCATGGTTTGGTTAATATAGGTTGTAAAATAGAATAGTAGCAACCGAGCTAAGGAATCAAAGAAATATTCGGGAATTTTCCCGAGATAAGGGTAAAATTAATTTACCATATTGACTATTTAATTCGTTTTTTTTGACACTATAAAGATAATTACGTGAAATTATCTCGGACACATCGTTTATTCACTGCGTTGATCATATTCTGCAGCATGCTGTTTATGCAGCTTGCTGCAGCGTCATACGTGTGTCCAGGACAAACGATGGGTATAGCAGTGTCTGGATTATCCGCACTCGTCAGATCTTCTAATATGATCGACTGTGTAGGAATGGATAAAGAACAACCTGCATTGTGCCATATGCATGCCGAGAATACGTATGCGAAGCAATCGCTAGACAAGCCGCAAGTCCCTGTTGTGCAGCCATTTGTATTTACTGGGTTGACGCTAACGCTAGACCTGATTTATGTTGATGGTATTCAGGGAACTCAGCAAGAGTATCCGTTATATTTGACGCGCTCCACATCTCCGCCCATTTCTATCCGCAACTGCTGCTTCCGTATTTAATCCGTCCCAGATCCGTTTCAATCGGTCACTTTGAGTTCTATCGATCAAAGTGCTGTTCTGGCTATCTGGAGGCTCCATGTCTTTCTCATTCTATGCACATTTGATTGTGCATCTTAAATTAAATCATTATTTTCAGTTTCTAACCGCAGTTACTGTACAGATATTTCTTGGAATTGCATCGCCCTACGCTTACGCGGCAGAGTCCTCGCTAACTTTGAGTAACGCTCAGCAACTCGCAATCTCTCGTTCACGTCAATTGATCGCACAGGATATGGCCGCGACTGCTTCCCGCGAAATGGCAGTTGCAGCTGGTCAATTACCTGATCCAGTAATCAAGGCTGGAATCGACAATCTGCCAATCAGTGGTCCTGACCGAGGTAGCCTGACCAATGATTTCATGACTATGCGCCGCATCGGCATCATGCAAGAGCTGATCAGAAGCGATAAACGCCAGTTACGCGCGGATCGTTATGATCGAGAAGCGAACAAAATCGTGGCAGAGAAAGCGAGTACGATTGCAGCTATTCTGCGTGACACTGCTAGCGCGTGGCTCGACAGATACTATTTTGAACGTATGGCAATTCTGATCGCCGAACAAACAAACCAGGCGAAACTCGAAATTGAGGCCGCTGAGAGTAGTTATCGCTCGGGTCGCGGCAGCCAGGCGGACATCTTCGCGGCTCGCAGTACACTCAGTATGGTCGACGACCGTTACAGTGAAATCTTACGCAAAGTTCGCACTGCCAAGACGCTGTTAAATCGTTGGACTGGGGGAGATTCAGAACTTCCACTATCAGGTGTGCCCGATATCGAAAACATTCACCTGGAGATAGCAGCACTGGACAAGTCGCTGGCACATCATCCCCAAATCGCTGTGCTCACCAGAGAAACGGAAATTGCAGAGGCAGATGCCCGATTGGCGAAAGCCAATCAACAATCTGACTGGAGTATTGAAGTCGCATTCCAGCAGCGCGGTTCAGCTTATTCCAATATGGTCTCGATCGGCATATCACTACCCTTCCAATGGGATCAAAAGAATCGCCAGGATCGTGAATTGTCCTCCAAACTGGCAACTGTCGAACAGGTCAAGGCAGAAAGAGATGAAATACTACGTGCGCGCGTCACTGAAACGAGAGCAATGATAGAAGAGTGGCAAAGTGATCTTGAACGCAGTGCTCGCTATAAGCGCGAATTAATACCACTCGCAAAAGAACGTATTCAAGCGATCTTAGGTTCGTATCGAGGAGGTAAGTCCAGTCTGACCGAATTGCTGGCAGCACGCCGTAATGAAATAGAGATACAGCTGCAAGCACTGCAACTGCAATCAGATACAGCCCGGTTATGGGCACAACTCAATTTCATGTTTCCTGCCGACGTGCAAGCAACGCATACAACGCCATCCTTGAACAAGGATATGCCATGAACAATAAGAAAATTCTCGCCGCACTGATTGCTACTGGAATGGTGACTTTCAGTGGGTATGGTTTTTATCAATTGGGACTCAAGCAAGGGAAGCTTGAGGCTGGTGGATTACACTCACATGCGTCAATAACAAGCGCCGTCGCTGGCGAAAAAAAAGTATTGTACTGGCATGACCCCATGGTTCCTGGTCAGAAATTTGATAAACCGGGCAAATCTCCCTTTATGGACATGCCACTAGTGCCTGTCTATGCCGATAGTGGTGATGAGGGTTCAGTCAACATCAGTCCACGTGTACAACAAAACCTTGGTGTACGTATGGCAGAAGTGACGCGCAGTAACCTGTCGTCAGCGATGGTGGCAGTTGGTAGTGTGGCGTATAACGAACGTGACGTCGCTCTTGTGCAGGCACGTAGTAATGGCTTTGTCGAAAAACTCTACGTACGCGCACCACTTGATACGCTCAAGAAAGGACAAGCACTGGCTGAACTGTATGTGCCAGATTGGGTTGCTGCCCAGGAAGAATATCTGACAGCGAAGCGCATGCAGGCGAGTGGCATTGCAGGTTTAATAGATGGGGCAAAGCAACGTATGCGCTTGGCAGGGATGAGCGATGATCAAATTCATGCAGTCGAGGCTAGCGGGAAGGTAAATTCACGCATTGTTATCACTGCGCCGATCAGCGGTGTCGTCACAGAGTTGTCTGCGCGTGAAGGCATGACAGTGATAACCAGTACACCTTTATTTCGGATCAATGCTCTTGGTGCGATCTGGGTTAATGCCGACATTCCTGAAAATCAATCCGCCAGGATACATATAGGGACTGCGGTAGAGGCAAGCACTCCATCGTTGTCAGGTATCACCTTCAAAGGTAAGGTCAATGCCATTCTTCCCCAGATCGACGTCACTACCCGCACGCTGAAAGCGCGTATCGAACTGGCGAATCCATCTGGTCAATTAGTACCAGGCATGTTTGCCAATTTGAGTTTCAATCCTGAAACTCGCAAAGATATTTTGCAAGTGCCGACCGAAGCTGTGATCCAGACGGGTAATCGTACCGTGGTGATGGTTGCTCAGGGCGACGGGAAATTCAATTCTGTTGATGTTGAAGCAGGCGCTGAGGCAAATGGACAGACCGAAATCCGTAAAGGTCTGGAAGTCGGACAAAAAGTCGTGGTGTCCGGTCAATTTTTGATTGATTCCGAAGCTAGCCTGAGAGGCACAGCAACCCGTATGGGTGATACACCTGGAATCAACACCAATAAAGCTGCGCCAGCGACACACCATGGTAGTGGCAAAGTTGAAAAGATAGATAAAAATGAAATCACACTATCTCATCGCCCTATTCCATCACTGGAATGGAAAGCGATGACCATGGGGTTCAAGCTGCCCCAACATGGTTTGCCTGCAAACATCAATGTCGGTGACATGGTAATTTTTGACCTCCGCCAAACCACGGATGGCACATATCAAATCACTGCCATCTCACCACAACCAGAAACACCTAAATCCAGTCAGGCATCTAAAGCAGTGAATGATGCGATGAAGTCCCCTTCTTCATCGACCGGAGTAAAAAAATGATGTCCAAACTAATACGTTGGTCCATCACCAACCGTTTCCTGGTTCTACTTGTTACCCTGATGATGACCACCTGGGGTGTCTGGTCTTTATCACGCACCCCGCTAGATGCAATTCCAGATCTGTCAGATGTACAAGTCATTATCCGTACCAGTTACCCAGGTCAGGCGCCGCAAATCGTCGAAAACCAGATCACTTACCCTCTGACAACCACCATGTTGTCGGTACCCGGTGCCAAGACGGTACGCGGCTATTCTTTCTTCGGTGATTCATTTGTCTATGTCTTGTTTGAAGATGGCACGGATATGTACTGGGCACGTTCCCGCGTACTGGAATATCTGAACCAGGTGCAGTCTCGATTGCCGCCTCAAGCCAAGGCGTCGCTGGGTCCGGATGCGACCGGTGTTGGTTGGGTATATGAATATGCCTTGGTGGACCGCAGTGGCAAGATGGATTTATCCCAACTGCGCGCATTCCAGGACTGGTTTCTTAAGTACGAACTGAAATCAGTACCGAATGTGTCTGAGGTAGCCAGTATAGGCGGCATGGTGCGCCAGTACCAGATACAGCTCGACCCGGACAAAATGCGTGCTTATAACATCCCACATGGCAAAATCATTGAAGCGGTACAAAAGGCCAATCAGGAAATCGGTGGCTCAGTCTTAGAACTAGGGGAAGCCGAGTACATGGTGCGTGCCTCCGGCTATCTGAAATCACTCGATGATTTCCGTAAAATACCTTTGATGACAACCGATGCAGGAGTTTCCGTACGCCTGGGGGACGTGGCACGTGTTCAGATCGGGCCTGAAATGCGGCGTGGTATTGCTGACCTGAATGGTGAAGGTGAAGTTGCTGGGGGCGTCATTGTCATGCGCTCAGGAAAAAATGCGTTGGAAACCATCAATGCAGTCAAAGCCAAACTGGAAAAACTCAAAACCAGTTTGCCTGCCGGCGTGGAAATCGTCACTACCTATGATAGATCCAATCTAATCAATCGCGCAGTCAAAAACCTGCAAGAGAAATTAATCGAAGAATTCATTGTAGTCGCCATTGTCTGCGCCATCTTTTTATTTCATCTTCGCTCAGCCTTAGTCGCTATTGTCACTTTACCCATCGGCATCCTGATTGCCTTCATCGTCATGTATTACCAAGGGGTGAACGCTAATATCATGTCCTTGGGTGGCATTGCTATCGCCGTTGGCGCAATGGTTGATGCGGCGGTGGTCATGATAGAAAATGTCCACAAACACATCGAAGCATGGAACCATGCACATCCCGGCGAAACACTTCATGGAGAGCCCCATTGGCAAGTGATCGGCGACGCTGCTGCTGAGGTGGGACCTGCGCTGTTTTTCTCATTGCTGATCATTGTTTTATCTTTTATCCCGGTCTTTACGCTGGAAGCACAGGAAGGACGACTATTCTCTCCACTTGCATTCACCAAGACCTATACCATGGCGGCTGCAGCCGGTCTGGCTGTTACCTTGATACCAGTATTAATGGGTTACCTGATCCGAGGCAAGATTCCTGATGAACAAAAAAATCCTCTCAACCGCTTCCTGATTGCGATATACCGGCCTTTACTGAATGCGGTCTTGCGCTTCCCCAAAACCACCTTGCTGATCGCCGGACTTATTGCCGCAGTAACGCTGTGGCCACTGTCCCGCCTCGGCGGTGAATTCATGCCACCACTGGACGAAGGTGATTTACTGTATATGCCATCCGCACTGCCGGGCATAGGCGCAGGTAAAGTTTCGGAATTGCTTCAGCAAACTGACCGATTGATTAAAACGGTACCAGAGGTAAAAAGCGTATTCGGCAAAGCTGGGCGAGCAGAAAGTGCAACTGATCCGGCACCATTAGAGATGTTTGAGACCACGATACAGTTCAAGCCCCGCGACCAATGGCGGCCGGGTATGACAACCGATAAGCTGGTAGAAGAATTAGATCGCATTGTCAAAGTACCCGGGCTATCCAATATCTGGGTGCCACCTATTCGCAATCGTATTGATATGCTGGCAACCGGTATAAAAAGTCCGGTGGGTGTGAAAGTCGCGGGCTCCAACCTGAAAGAAATAGACCGGATTACGAGCGATATTGAACGCGCCATTAAAAACCTTCCTGGAGTTTCTTCGGCATTAGCAGAAAGACTCAATGGGGGGCGTTATATTGATATCGATATCAACCGCGATGCCGCCGCACGTTATGGCCTCAATATTGCAGATGTACAAAGCGTCATATCTGCAGCGATTGGCGGGGATAATATCGGAGAAACCATCGAAGGTTTACAACGGTTTCCGATCAATGTTCGCTATCCACGGGAAGTACGCGATTCAGTCGAGAAACTACGACAACTACCTGTACTGACCGAGCGGGGAGCACAAATCCGACTGGGCGATGTGGCAGAAATTCGCATCAATGATGGCCCCCCAATGCTCAAGAGTGAAAATGCGCGCTTGTCAGGATGGGTGTTTGTCGATATCCGCGACCGGGACCTGAATTCAGTGGTGCTTGATATGCAGAAAGTCGTTGCCAAAGAAGTGCAGCTACCGGCAGGTTATTCGATTGCATGGTCTGGACAGTTTGAGTATTTGGAGCGCGCGACTACCAAACTAAAAGTCGTTGTCCCCGCAACCTTGATGATCATCTTCGTGCTGTTGTACATGACCTTCAAACGTGTCGACGAAGCTATATTGATCATGGCGACTTTGCCGTTTGCACTGGTCGGTGGCATCTGGTTGCTGTGGGCACTTGGACATAATTTGTCGGTCGCCAGTGGCGTCGGTTTTATCGCGCTGGCGGGCGTCTCCGCCGAATTCGGTGTGATTATGCTGTTGTACCTGAAACATGCCTGGGAAGCGCGTATCGCCATCGGAAAAGTCGATGAACAAGATTTGCTTGACGCCATTCTGGAAG
This sequence comes from Cognatundibacterium griseum, assembly GCF_014284195.1. Classification (GTDB taxonomy): domain Bacteria; phylum Pseudomonadota; class Gammaproteobacteria; order Burkholderiales; family Burkholderiaceae_D; genus Undibacterium; species Undibacterium griseum. The sequence goes on along the minus strand of NZ_JACOGC010000001.1, from coordinate 657,121 downwards.
GTGCTGCACTGCGGGTGAGGCCAAAAGCAATGACGGTCGCCGTCATCATTGCAGGTCTGGTGCCCATCATGCTTGGTACGGGTACTGGCTCGGAAGTGATGAAGCGTATCGCTGCACCCATGGTGGGAGGCATGATCACTGCACCGTTACTTTCAATGTTTGTTGTACCGGTAGTGTATTTGTTACTACGACGAAGAAAAATCTATGAAAAGGCATTAGAACCAAATACAGAGATTTCGAAACGGCGAGTCTAACTGACTTCGTACCAAACATGTGGACGTCAGAGTGGTCGTGGGCATTACTTACCTTTTTGTGACGATCAATGATCGACAAAATCTCTGCGCATGTTGTCCCGTTTATGTTCGGTTGAGGCCTATCTTGATTGGATTGGTGCCGCACAATCGATGACTGGAGGCATGTCGGAGAAAATGAATTACCTATCGATAGCATCGCCCGTCTATTAAGAGTAATTCTACAAAATGTAGGGCTGGCTTTGGGCGATGCTTACGGGTGGCTATTGGCTACGCCGAGGATTTGCTAACCGGGCAGCACCTGATGGTTGGGATATAAAGCGCCTCATGGAATGTGTCGAAAGGCGGAATATCAAGTCGGTGTAGAATATGTGGTTTTGTCAGCCTCCATACAAAGGGCTGGCTGGAGCATAGTTATAGGTAATGCGTAAGAGTTAATCTGCTGAAGGCAGCATAAACCTTGCCACTTGCGGCTGGATGCGATATCAATAGCTACACAAAAAGAGCCCCTTTCTCTATCTAAGCCATAGATAGGGCAAAAAGCACGCGACGATTTCGGCGAAAGCCGAAACAATGAGTCCGGTTATTTTAAATATTAAACTTGTTTCCTCCATTATTTGCAGTACATCCAGACGATGTCAAGTGATGAGAACTGTCACGAAACGTAAAAATCGTGCGCTATGGCATAGCTGGGCTTCCATCACCTTGTAGTGACGAAATCAACGGGCAGGAAACATTTCCTTGTCGCAAGTGGCAGGCGCACACTAGTTCGGACAGCACCGATTCCATACGTGCCAAGTTGGCCATCTTCTCACGTACGTCTTTGAGCTTGCGTTCCGCTAAATTGCTTGCTTCCTCACAGTGGGTGCCGTCGTCCAACCTCAATAGCTCTGCGATCTCGTCGAGACTGAAGCCAAGACGTTGGGCAGATTTTACAAACCGCACCCGCGTCACATCTGCTTCGCCATACCGCCGAATGCTGCCATAAGGCTTGTCCGGCTCAGGCAACAAGCCCTTGCGCTGATAAAACCGGATGGTCTCCACATTGACCCCGGCCGCCTTGGCGAAGACGCCAATGGTTAGATTCTCAAAAAAAGCTTGCATATCGCTTGACTCCGTACATTACTACGGAAGTAAGGTTACGCTATTCATTTTAGTTTTGATAGAAAAAACGCGTGTTTGATGCAAGAAAACGGACGCACCGCAAGTGCTGGCGATGCACGGAGGTCGGTCGTCTTCACGGCTCAAAGGAAGTGCAATGACAGATTGGATCCCGGAGCAGAACTCCGAATACCAAGCCGCATGCATGGGAGCACAGCGACGGTAAGGTGCCGATGGTCAGACTCTCAAAGTTGTTTCATTTATCGCTTGACTCCGTACATGACTACGGAAGTAAGCTGATGCTATCCACTCAATAATCGAAAGGAGAAAAATATGTCTGAACCGCAAAATGGACGCGGGACTCTCGTCGCCGGAGGGCTGGCCGCCATCTTAGCCTCCACCTGCTGCCTTGGGCCGCTGATCTTGGTCACTTTGGGTTTTAGCGGCGCCTGGATCGGCAACCTAACGGTGTTGGAGCAGTATCGCCCAATCTTTATCGGCGCGGCGCTGGTGGCACTGTTATTTGCCTACCGGCGCATCTTCCGGCCGGCGCAAGCCTGCACGCCAGGTGAGGTGTGCGCGATCCCGCAGGTGCGCAGCACCTACAAGCTCATTTTCTGGGTCGTCTCCGCGCTGGTATTGGTCGCGCTCGCCTTTCCCTACCTCCTTCCCTTGTTCTATTAACCCGGAGCTCATCATGAAAAAACTGTTAGCGTTGTTCGCATTTGCCACACTCATCGCCGCACCAGCCTGGGCGGCCACGAAGACCGTTACCCTGTCAGTGCCGGGCATGACCTGTGCCGCCTGTCCGTTCACGGTCAAGGCGGCGCTCTCCAAGGTCGACGGCGTGAGCAAGGCCGACGTGATTTTTGACAAGCGTGAAGCCAAGGTGACCTTTAACGACGCCAAGACCAGCGTCCAGGCACTGATGAAGGCAACCGGCAACGCCGGCTATCCATCCACACTCAAGAACTGATCATGCAAAACCCGAAAACACTGATGCGCGCCGGCGTGATTGGCGCAGTGCTGGTGGTGCTATGCTGTTTCACCCCGGTACTGGTGATTCTGCTCGGGGTGGTCGGCTTGTCCGCCCTAACCGGCTATCTCGACTATGTGCTGCTGCCCGCGCTTATAGCGTTCATCGGATTGACCATTTACGCTGTATGGCGCAAACAAAAGGCTGACGCTTGCTGCCCACCAACTGGAATCAGAGGAAAAAAATGATTGAAATAACCGTAGACGGCATGACCTGCTCGTCCTGCTCCACACACGTCAAAGATGCGCTGGAAAAAATTCCCGGCGTAAACAAGGCGTCGGTTTCCTATCCCGAGAGCCGAGCACAGGTACTGGCAGACGCTGGCGCCAGTCGCGACCAGATGCTTGCCGCTATCGCAGCGCTGGGCTACCGAGGCGCTTTCGAGGAAGGTGACAACAAACGCGACTCCGGAAAAATTGCCGCATCTGAAAAAAGCGGCAGCGGCCTGCACATCGCCATCATCGGTAGCGGCGGAGCCGCAATGGCGGCGGCGCTGAAGGCCGTCGAGCAAGGCGCGACGGTCACGCTGATCGAACGCGGCACCATCGGTGGCACCTGCGTCAATATCGGCTGCGTGCCGTCCAAGATCATGATCCGCGCTGCCCATATCGCCCATCTGCGCCGTGAAAGCCCGTTCGACGATGGCATGGCGGCGACCGCGCCAGTGATCCAGCGCAGCAAGCTGCTGGCCCAGCAGCAGGCGCGCGTCGAGGAACTGCGCCACGCCAAGTACGAGGACATCCTGGACGGCAATCCGGCCATCACGGTGCTGCACGGCGAGGCTCACTTTAAGGACGGCAACCGCCTTGTCGTGCGTTTAAACGATGGCGGCGAGCGTGAAGTGAGGTTCGACCGCTGCCTGATCGCCACGGGGACCAGCCCGGCCGTGCCGCCGATTACGGGCTTGAAAGAGTCACCCTACTGGACTTCGACCGAAGCCCTGGTCAGCGACACCATTCCCGAACGCCTGGCCGTGATCGGCTCATCGGTGGTGGCGTTGGAACTGGCTCAAGCCTTTGCCCGGCTCGGCAGCCAGGTTACGATCCTGGCACGCAGCACGTTGTTCTTCCGCGAAGACCCGGCCATCGGCGAAGCCGTCACGGCTGCTTTCCGTGCCGAAGGGATCAAGGTACTCGAACACACGCAAGCCAGCCAAGTCGCCCATATGGAAGGAGAATTTGTTCTGACCACGGGGTATGGTGAAATACGCGTCGACAAGCTACTAATCGCAACCGGCCGGACACCGAACACGCGCAGCTTGGCATTGGAAGTGGCGGGGGTAGCCGTCAACGCGCAGGGAGCCATCGTCATCGACAAAGGCATGCGCACCAGTACGCCGCACATTTATGCTGCCGGCGACTGTACTGACCAGCCGCAATTCGTTTATGTCGCAGCGGCCGCCGGCACCCGTGCGGCGATCAATATGACAGGCGGGGATGCTGCCCTCAATCTGAGCGCAATGCCAGCGGTGGTGTTCACCGATCCGCAAGTTGCTACGGTGGGCCTGACCGAGGCCGAAGCACATGCACAAAACATCGAGACCGACAGCCGTACGCTGACACTCGACAACGTGCCGCGCGCGCTTGCCAACTTCGACACGCGCGGCTTTATCAAGCTGGTCATCGAAGAAGGTAGCGGACAGCTCATCGGCGTACAGGCGGTGGCTCCGGAAGCCGGCGAACTAATCCAGACGGCGGTACTTGCCATACGCAACCGCATGACGGTGCAGGAACTGGCCGACCAGTTGTTCCCCTACCTGACGATGGTCGAGGGATTGAAGCTCGCGGCGCAAACCTTCAGCAAGGATGTGAAACAGCTTTCCTGTTGCGCGGGATGAAGAAAAGGAGGTGTTCGATGAACGCTTACACAATGTCCTGGCCGGGGTGAGCGTATATATCGTGCGCGACTACCAGCTGCGTGGATTGCTGCGACCGGTTGCTTGCACCATGGGCGGCTACGGCCTGTTTGATGACGCCGCCTTTCAACGGCTGTGCTTTGTGTGGGCCGCCTTCGAGGCGGGTATCGGCCTGGATGCGCTGGCGCGGCTGTGCCGGGCGCTGGGTGCGGCGGACGGAGATCAGGCGGTCGCGCAGCTTGGCGTGCTGCGCCAGTTAGTCGAACGTCGGCACGAAGCGTTGGCCGCTGAGCATCTTGAAATTGATCTGACTGAATCGGTCGCGTTCGGCGATCCGACGATCTTCCCCGCCCTGGAAGCCTTGCGTCGGATCGGTGTACGCTTCGTCGCCGACGACTTCGGCATCGGCTATTCTTGCCTGCAACACCTGAAATGCTGCCCCATTACCACGCTCAAGATCGACCAGTCGTTCATCGCCGGACTCGCCAATGACCACCGCGGCCAGACCATCGTACACAACGTAATTCAGCTTGCGCATGTGCTGGGCATGGAAGTAGTGGCCGAGGGCGCGGAAACATCGGCGAGTCTTGATCTGTTGCGACAGGTAGACTGCGACTCAGGACAAGGTTTCCTGTTCGCCAAACCAATGCCGGTGACGGCATTCGTCGCCTTCGTCAAGCAATGGACGAAAACCGCCATGAACGTCGATGAACCGATCACCAGTTGCTGCGTGTGCTGCAAAGAAATTCCTCTCGATGCTGCCTTCACCCCGGAAGGGACCGAATACGTCGAGCATTTCTGCGGACTTGATTGCTATGTACGCTTTCAGGCACGTGCCAAGGCTGAAGCAGGATCAAGATAGCAATTTTCCGATGGCAACAAGGCGATCAACGAGCCGATAGGCTAACCCGGTCATTGCAGTGGTAAGGCAGAAACCAAACCGAGCCATACTTGAAATTTGGTTACTTCGCTGCAGCGAAGTCACGCAGTCCCAATTAACGCTTGACTTTGGAGTGGCGACCAAGGTCTATCGTAATGATACGCGGGATAGATAGGCTTCTTATGGTCGCTTGCCCTCGCGCACCGTTATCTCATTAACTTGGAGAAATATCATGACTACCAAACGTAAAGTCGAAGTGTTTAGCGCAGGCTGTCCCGCCTGCCAGACCGCCATCGAACTAGTCAATCGCCTCGCATGCAGTTCGTGCGAAATTTCGATCCTCGACATGAACGACATCAATATCGCGAAACGCGCGCGTGATATGGGTGTGTACTCGGTGCCGGCTGTCGCCATCAATGGACAGTTGGCATCGTGTTGTTCGAATGTAGGTATCGAGAAGCAGGCGCTTCGCGCTGCAGGCCTCGGTCAAGCCTAGGCAGCATGGCCCAGGGAGGGGCTCCCGCCGCTCCCTGGATGCCGCGCACCAGCAATTTCTTTGAATAAGCACTTGACCTTGGCACTTACTTCAAGGTCTATCATTCTCATTTATATACCTATTGACTTTAAATGACAGGAAATGCTATGAATTTCAGAACATTAACACAGCGTATGTTTCTCACAATGGCCCTCGCACTGATGGCAACCGGCGTACTGGCTGCACCACCCTTGTACCGGTTACACGTAGACGGCCTGTCCTGTCCGTTTTGTGCCTATGGCCTGGAAAAGAAACTTGGTGAGGTAGATGGCGTCCAGAGCCTCGAAACCAACATCAAGGAAGGCATCGTGACCGTCACTATGAAGGACGGCACACCACTTAGTGAGACCACAGCCAAACAGGCGATAAAAGCTGCCGGTTTCAGCCTGCGCAGACTCGAACCGGTTCAATCCGCCCCAGCGGCACAGACGAAATGAAGGCCGTGCTGAAGACAGGGTTCGCGACCTTTTGTCTAGCGGCTGGAACCGCATGGAGCGCGCCGATCACCTTCAACACGGCGCTGCCGGTGCACGAGGGCGGCTACCTGCTACGCGAACAGTTCGTCTTCATGAAGAACGTCGACGACTCGACGTCAGTTGGGCGCAACATGGAAGCAATAGGCTTGGTGTCGGTGCTGGGCTATGGCGTAACCCGGGATTTCGCACTGTTCGGCATGCTGCCTTACTTCGACAAACGGCTCGACGTGCGAATGGGGGGGCAGGACATTTCGCGAAGCCAGAGTGGTTTTGGCGATCTGACCTTACTGGGTCGTTACACCGCCTACGAATACAACGCTCCCGGGCAAACATTGCGCGTTGCGCCTTTCCTGGGCATCAAGGCGCCCACCGGGGAAGATCATGCCCACGACGGCATGGGACGCCTGCCGCCTCCCCTCCAGCCCGGCTCCGGCTCATGGGATGTGCTCGGTGGCATTGTGCTCACCTATCAGAAGCTGGATTTTCAGATCGACAGTCAGGTGAACTACAAGGCCAGCCGGGAAGCCAACGGTTTTCAGGCTGGTAATGTTGCTAGCCTTGACTCCTCACTTCAGTACCGGATATGGCCACATAACCTGGGCGCTGGCGTTCCCGCTTTTCTCTATGGTGTGCTCGAGGCCAATCTCGTGCATTCCGCAAAGGATCGCAGCGGTGGAGCTGAGGATCCGAATTCGGGGGGGACCACCCTGTTCATAACGCCCGGATTGCAATATGTCAGCCAGAAATGGATCGTCGAGGCCGGCGTTCAGATACCCGTCAGCCAGCATCTTCACGGTACGACACTGAAGAACGATTACGTTTTTACCACTGGCTTCCGAATTAACTTCTGAGGCCAAACTATGCAACTTCAAGCAATAGCCAAGTGGGCTAAAAATATCGTAATCGCACTGATAGCACTACTCACTGTTAGTTGGCTGGCCTTCGTACCGTCGGCCAAGGAGCCACCTTACACCTTTGTGGCTGCGTGGGGCGAGAAAGGCAGCGCGCCAGGACAATTGAATGATCCGACCGGGATCGCTGTCTCCGGCGACGAAGTGTTTGTTTCCGACTCGCGCAACAGCCGTATCCAGGTCTTCGACCTCGACGGCCATTTCAAACGTCAGTTCGGAACGCCAGGCAAAGGTGTCGGTCAGCTCGGCCGCCCCATGAATCTCACAATCCACAACGGCGAGCTTTACGTCGCCGAGTACTTCAACGACCGGATTCAGGTATTCGGGCTCGATGGCGCTCCGAAGCGGATCATTGGAAAATCAGGTAGTGGTCCAGGCGAGTTTAATGGACCAGGTGGTGTAGCGGTGGCACCCAACGGCGACTTGTATGTCCCAGACTTCTACAATCACCGCGTGGAACAGCTTAAAGCAAATGGTGTTTTTGTGCGTCAATGGGGTATCACCGGTGAAAAGGGACACACCGCTGGTGCATTTATCTATCCGACTGATGTCGCGCTCGATAAAAATGGCGCGCTCTACGTCGCGGACGGCTACGCCAATCGCGTCCAGGTTTTCGATACTGAGGGAAAGCCGATCAAGAAATGGGGTGGCCCTTTCGCCATGGGCATTCCCGGTTCATTCAATGGCTGGTTCAAAGTCGTCACCGGCATCGCCGTCGGGCCACAAGGCGATATCTTCGCTGCTGATTTCTATAATCATCGATTTCAGAAATTCAGGGCCGACGGAACCTTCCTGACAAACTTCGGTGGCAAAGGCAGCGGACCAGGGCAGTTTGATCATGCCATCACCATTGCCGTAGCAGGCAACGGGACGATATTTGTGGTTGATTTCGCCAATAACCGAATCGAGAAGTGGATTTCAAGAAACGCTTGACCATGGTGCCTACTCTAAGGTTTATTCTGATACTTACGATTTGGAGGATGCCATGTATACTATTGGTAAGGTAGCCGTACTGGCGGGAGTTAGTCCCGATACGCTGCGCTACTACGAAAAAGAAAATCTGATCAAGCCTGCATCGAAAACCGATGCAGGCTACCGTCTATATGACGATGAAGCCGTGCGCCGCATTCGCTTTATCAAAACGGCACAGCACTGCGGGTTCACGCTGTCAGACATTCACGAGCTTCTAACGTTGAAGCAGACCGATAGTGCCTGCTGCGAGGACGTGCGCAGCGTAGCTATCGAAAAAAAGCTGCGTATAGCACACAAGCTCCAGGTCCTACAAACTATGTCACACGCAATCGATGAACTAATCGAGCGCTGCACCGGCGGCGAGACCGCGACCGATGAATGCCCCATCCTGGCGGCGCTAGAAAACAGTCTCGCCGAGGCGGCCCGATGAGCATCAAAATTGAACTCATTGCCGCGCCGGGATGCGGCAAATGCGTAGCCGCGCAACAGCAGCTCCGTGCCATTGCAACCGCCGTGTTCGGTAACAACGAGGTCGTTTGGCGCGAGGTCAACGTGCTTAAAGAATTCGATTACGCGCTCTCGCTCGGCGTACTGAGCATGCCTGCCATTGCTGTAAATGGCGAATTGAAGTTTTCATCGCTGCCTACCCCTGAGCAATTCCGTATCATGCTAACCAATCTGGAGTCTTGCTGATGGATGCCGAAGCACTGCGTCAGACGGTGGCTCACGCCAGCTTCGGGGCATTGTGGGTCGGATTCGTGACAGGCTTTGTATTCAGCTTCAATCCGGTCGCATTAGCTGCTATACCAGTTTCGCTCGCCTACGTGACGAAATCGCACAGTCCACGCCAAGCGACTCTCTATGGAGGTCTCTTTGTCCTTAGCATGATCTTGACCCACGTCGCTTTGGGTGTGGCAGCCAGTCTAGGCGGCGGCTGGGTGCAACACTTGCTTGGTCGTACATGGGGCGTAGTACTTGGCCCGCTCCTGATTGGACTGGGTCTGATTTGGCCGGGATGGTTGCATCTTCCACTACCGGCGTTGAAGTTACGAGCTAAACCAGTTACAGGAGCATGGGGTGCCTTAGCATTGGGCGTCCCATTCTCTGTAGCGATCTGCCCGTTTTGCACACCGGCGTTGCTAGTATTGCTCGGTATCGCAGCCGGCATCGGCTCACCCGTTTTCGGCGTAGCACTGCTGCTGGCCTTCGCTTTGGGCCGCGCGATTCCGATCTTGCTTGGCGCAATTGCCGTCGGTTGGCTGGAAAGCCTGTCCGGAATGAGAAAATTTCACGCGATATTTGAAATTATCGGCGGGATTTTGCTGGTCGCATCCGGCCTCTATATGCTCAATGCCTACTTCATCATCATTCCTGCACTAGCGGCATAAGATCATCATGAACTGGTACGCATACCCGGAAGCCTGGTCGATTCATATTTAGCAGATATTTGTCCAGTGACTACTTTATACACTGTGAATGGAAGTACGACTGGGAGTCGATCGCTTTTGTGGTCGTGCACTACACTGTGGGCGACATGATGATCGGAACGATCGCATTGATTTTTTCCTTACCATCAGGCAAACCGACCAACTGAAATAGAACAAAAGTCGGCATAATATGAGTTGTTATTACAGTCATCTACACTCTGTTTAGCAAGCGCGTCAACCTGTATCAAGGAAATTGGTCGTATTCGAAATGAATGCCGTTACTGCCCAGGATCGATGCAGGATTTGCACCATTGGCGCAATTGGTCATCGTGCCACTCATCGTTTGTTGATGAGTCGACCGGAGGTATACCCAGACACGGCCACTCAGGTAAAACCATTGATTGCGATTATGACGATGTTTCGCTTTTTCCATATAGGTCATTGCGTTTGGCGAGAAAATCATCGCGACTGATTTCCCCGCGCGCGTAAGTTTTCTCCAGAATGTTGATCAGTCAATCCGATTGCGCTGGCACTAAGTTCCTGCGATCGACCAACATCACAACCGCAACAATCAAACCAGTTGGCACAATTCATACCAGCAACATTCCAAAGCTCATCAATCTTCCTGGGCCATATGCCTAATCCCAACCATGCCATTGACCCATGCGATGCTCCTTCATTTCGTTAAGCAATCGTCAGCAAAACACGATTCTAACGACATGCTCGCGTCGCCCGGATCGATTTTCATTGCAGCAGATCAAAATCATGCAAACGATGTGATGAGTGCAATCAATTTTCAATCTTGACGCCACGCCAGAATGCGATGTAGTTCGCAATCTGTTTGGCCGCATCCAGTGGTCGGCGGTACGTCCATGCGGCATCCCCGTTTGTTTGGCCGTTGACGACTATGTTGAAATAACTTGCCGAACCTTTCCAGTGGCATTGTGTGACTTTATCGCTTGATTGCAGGTATTCCTGATGCACGGCTACTAACGGGAAATAAACATTTCCTTCGACGATTTCAACGGCACTGTCCGATGCTTCCGCAATAACGACGCCGTTCCAGATGGCTTTAGGCATATACTCCTCCAGTCAATTGATAAGATGACACAGGTGACACGCATTGGTAATCATGACGTGGCCATTTAAATTAATTTCAGAGCAATCCACGCAATGCCTGCGGCCATTGGCAAGGTCGCAACCCATGACCACAGGATATTGCGTAATGTGTTCCAATTCAATGATTGGGATCCCGCGCCAACACCTGCGATCGAACCTACTGATACGTGAGTAGTAGAGACAGGCAAGCCCAGTTTGCTGGCGCTCAGTACAAGTGCGGCAGTGATCAGATTTGCGACCACACCTTGCGTGTGTTCCATCCGTGTTACGCGTTGACTCATCGTTTCGGCGACGTGTCTGGCGAACATCAAGCCGCCCAGCGCCATCACGATGGCAATCAACATGATCGACACGCGAACGTCGAGCAGATGCGCTGCGATCAGCAGAGCAGCCAGTTTTGGTGTGTCGTTGACGCCGCGTGCAAAACAGATCAAGCCGGCTGAAAGAATGTGGAGCTGATCCAACAAATGCGTGATGGAAAAGCGAGCACCAGCCCGCATTTGCATGTTGCATGCTTTATCGTTGTTAATGACCAGCCGTGGTGCGCTGAATTGCAGCGTGGCGACGCCTGACTCTGACACCAAGATTAGTTCCGCAGGCAGAACACAAGCGCAGTCGTTGGTAGTAGGTTGCAAACGCAGCAAGCGGTACGCAATGAAACCTAACATGGCTGCCGCTATGGGACTGAACAAGAGCGGCAACATAAAGGTATTCCAGAGCTTCGCGAATTGCACTTCGCTGGGGTTAGATGCCAATCCTGCACCGATCAGGCCACCAATCAAGGCATGGGTTGTGGAAATCGGCAATCCAACACGGGTGGCCATGATGACGGTGATCGTCGCGCCTATACCGATGCTCAGGATGAAATGCGGTGTACTGACGATCACATCGGGCAGCAAACCCTTGCCGGAAAATTGCTGCACGAGGTTTTCAGCAAGGAATAATGAAGCCAAGCTACCTGCAACGGTGGCTACCGTTGCCAACATTAAAGCCGAGCGGTAGCTCAAGGTTTCCGATCCCCACACGGTCGCAAAGCCTTTGAAATTGTCATTCGCGCCATTGCCGAAAGACAGAAATAGGGCAATACCTATCAATAGAAACTCCATCTTTGTTCTCCTTGTTCTATTCAGCAGCAGGCGCTGCTTGTGATGTTGTTTTCATTATCAAAAGGTAGACCGCTGCCGCAGCCTTCAAAAATACCGAAATGACGATTGAAATCACCGATGAAATCGAAATGTGGAGCGAAGCGCGTATCCTGCAACATGCGCCAGGTATTGCCGCATACTGAAAACACCTTCCCGGATTGGATGTCATGATGCTTGTCGAGTGGAAAGCGATCAGGATGTGCAGGAATACTGCCTCGATAAATAACCGCCTGACCATAGTCTTCACAGGCAGTTTCAAGCGTACTCAGTTTGAACAACCGATAGGTAGCCGAAAAAAAGCGAACATTCCCGACACGCGGTACCAGTTCCGGATCAGTAATTGCCAGCGGTCGATCTTCTAACAGACGTGGGTCGATAAAACCCTGACGATGCGCCAAGCGTAAAAAATCGTTCCAATACAATGCACCGCCCAAGCATTCACCGTATAACACGGGGTCATTACGTACCGCATCCGGCACACGCCTGTCGGCATACACGTCAGAAAAATAAAATTCTCCGCCATCCTTGAGCAAGCGTTGTACGCCGCGCAGCACAGCATCTTTATCGGGTGACAGGTTGACCACGCAGTTAGATACGATTACGTCAAAGCTGCCCGGCTCCAATCCGAGTTCATCCAGACGTTCAATATAGCCATGCAAAAAACGGACATTGGAAAAACCGAATGCATCGGCATGAAACGCCTTGTGCCTCTCCGCGACAGCAAGTTGTTCGTCGGTCATGTCGACACCGACCACCTCACCAGTTGGCCCCACCAACTGCGCTAGCGCGTAGACATCGCGCCCCGAGCCGCAACCGAGATCAAGTACGCGGCATCCCTCCAATAGTGGTGGACAAACCAGACCGCAACCGTAATAACGCGAGAGTACCTCCGGATGGATGCGTGCAAGCAAGGGTTTCAGCCAAGCAGGAATTTCACTGATGTCGCAACAGGCACTGGTCTTAAGATCGCCGGTATGTTGCAATTGCCGACCGTAATAGTCTTGAACGATATCATGCATGATAGATCCCGATTTTTAAAATGGAGTTATGAATCAGTCGTTGCCATCACTGTATTCATTACACTCACAGAATAAATTTCGCGTTGCGATCAACGATCTGTCGTGCGCTCATCATTCGGCTATCAAATGATTTGCTGATCGATACCTCTACTCAAGCTCGACAAAAATTTAACTGTTTTATCTTTTGAACAAGCGGCTTCCCAACATGCTCTGTTAACTCCGGCCCAAAACAGATTAAGGGATGATGTTGCGTTTAACTTGCCGTCAGCCCGTTGTAATTTGCGGGCTTCGTATCAATCCGGATGAGTGGCGTAATCGTACATATTTTCCAATTTGTACCTAAGCTCAATTTTTTTTGTGTAATCACCATGTATCATCCAATGAAGTCAGATGCCTACGGTCAGATTAATCCATGCATCTGGTAACCAATTCAAAATCCGAGCTTCAAGCCATTTATCAGCACCGATCAGGATAGCAATCCCCATTACACCGAGCAGTAACGCGAAGCCATAGCGTACAGACTCAATTCGCGCGAGTACCCAATCACGCACGCGCACAAAGCCGCTGCGGGAAGTGTAAGCAACCGCCACCAGTGGCACGGCGGCACCGAGACCGAATATGCCAAGAACAACACCGCCGCGCAGCATGCCACCTTCGCTGGCTACCAATGTCAATGCGGAACCCAGCAAGGGACCAGAGCACGGACTCCATACCAGGCCCAATACGGCTCCGAGCAACAAGGCTCCAGTCAGAGAGCCGCCATCCAGTTTTGTGGAGGCAGCACTGGCTGTATTGGCAATGGGAAGCATCCATTGTGTGAAACGCGTACCCAGCATCGGAATCAACATGACAAGCGCGAACACAATAAGCATCACCGCGCCGCCGGTACGCACCCTGTCAGCATCGATACCCAGCACAGGGCCCAGCGAACCCAGTAACATACCGATACCAGAAAACGAAACGACCATACCCAACCCCATGGCGACGGGCGAAAAACGATTGCCTTGCAAAGCACCACCAAGCACTAATGGCAACAGTGGAAATACACAAGGCGATAAGGTAGTCAGGCTACCAGCAAACAAGCTTAAACCGAGTTGCGGAACGGATAACGCGATCGACATCAATGCCTCCCTGTCACAGCGCCGATTTCAGTGTAGTACGGATGCCTTCCGTCGAGGCATCCCCCACCAGCCTCCCCACTTCCTTCTGCCCTCTGAATACAATCAGGGTCGATTGCGCATTGACCTTAAAACGACGCTTGAGTGCCTTCTCTTTGTCATAGTTCACTACCAACACGGTTAGCTCTAATCCCTTCTCGGACTTCAATTCCTGCAACACTGCCGTTTGCGCACGACAAGTCGGACACCAGTCGGCATGGAAATGCAATGCAATTGGCTTATCGGCTTTTTGCGCAACGTCCAATGCAGCAGCCGAGTAAGGCTGAATTTCGAGTGCATGTGCCAATGCTGCAGCGAAAATAAGTAGCATTGACAGGATGATTTTTTTAATTTGCATGATGTATTTCTTTCATAGATTTTTACATACTCAATCTGCCTTGATTGGATTTAACAGACCGTGCCACATCGTCTCAACTTCCAACGCATTCAGATTTGTGATCCGGTCGAAGGACCCAAAGCTTAACAACTCCAATCGTCGATCCTGAAGTGCTCGACGCAAACTGAGGTAGTGGCCACCTCAAAGCTGCTGCTAATCACATTCTTCGTGGTAAATAGTCGGAAGGACACATCAATTTCTTACACTGCTCCCGATAATCAAAAGCCGTCGTTAATAACGATTCATTAAAAAACGGCGATCAGCAGGTTTTCATCAATAAATTAGACGCACATGAATCGTGAGGTGCCCCCAGTTACTGCTTGGCCTTCATCAACCATGTTGTTGGTAGCCACCTTAAATCAGCAGGTTCGTCGATATCGTGCAACATCCGATGGGTACGTACCGTCCAGCCCAGTTGCTTCAAACGAAACAGTGTTTCGAAAGCGACCGTGTTCGTGCTCCAAGCAATATCCGTGAATAGCAACTGGCTGAATCCGTTCAGGCCAAGTAACGCATAGCCGCCATCAAAGGTAGGAAACAATACGGAATCACTGTGTTGCAATACAGATGCAGCATGCCGTATGTGATACACGCTGAGTTCTGGGCAATCAGTCCCTATCAGTACAACCGATTCACCTGAGTCGATAGTGCCTTGCGCCGCACGTGCCATCCGTTCGCCCAAATCACCCTTCCCCTGATCCGACCAACGCACCGTATCTGGTATCGCCAGTGTTTGCCATACTGCGTCTTTTACCGATGGGGTCACACACAACTCGACCGAGCCGACATCGGCAGCAATCGCTGTTTCCAGCGTGTGCACGAACATGCGTCGTGCGAGGTCAGCCGCTCCCTGGACACTCAGCGCAGGAATCAGGCGCGTCTTGGCAAATCCCGGTTGTGGCGCCTTGGCAAAAATTACAATCCGCACCGATTTCATCGGTAAATCCGTGCCAATTCGGTGGCTGAAACGCCGCACCAGTATCGCCAGCGTAAATACCACATCAGAAAAATCGTACGCCACACGCCATACTTCTCCCAACGTCGTCCAGAAGTGGTAACACAGCGGGCAATGCAGGCCGGACGGGAAATCTTGCGCAAACTTTTGGATAATTCAATATCTTCCATCAACGGCTGATTTGGGAAGCCCCCCGCCATATCGAATGCCGCGCGCGACACAAATATCGCCTGGTCACCAGTGGCGATTCCAGTCAGGCGCGAACGCCAATTCATCATATGCGCGACTATCCGCAACATAACAGGCCGCCCTGAGATGCAGACGTCAAAGCGTCCCCAAGAATGATTACCTTCTGCAAGTGCCTGCTCAACCAGCACTCCCACACCATCTGGCAATTGGGTATCAGCATGCAAAAACAAGAACACCGTGCCGGTAGCGTACTCCACACCAGCATTCATTTGACTGGCACGGCCTCGCGAAGATCGTATCACTGTGAAACCGGCGTATTTAGCGATATCAGCAGAACCATCCACACTACCGCCATCAACGATGATGACTTCGCAGCCATGCCTTTGCAACGGCAACAATTGCTCGAGAAGCAGCGGTAACTGCTGCGCTTCATTGAGAATCGGTATGATGATCGAGAGCTTCATCACTTATCACCTTGGTCGCTGACGGGATTGAATGACAGACTGTGCTCGACAAAATCGACATTCAATTTTTTCTATAAAAAATGAATTAATAATCCCGAAAGACAGTTTCAATGCCTCGCTCCGGGAAAACATAAAGTACCGGGTCATTATCCCCTCATCCACGAGTGATAACGTTCTAACAGAGCCAGTAAGCGCTGTGGTGCATGGGCACGCTTCCATTCGCCAGCAACATATTTGTTCGCTTCTGCCATGGTTGGATAGGTGTGAATCGTACCCAACACTTTGTTTAGACCAAGACCATGCTTCATCGCGAGCACAAACTCCGCCAGTAAATCACCTGCGTGTTCACCCATAATGGTCACCCCCAGAATCTTGTCCTTGCCCGGAACAGTCAATACCTTGACGAAACCATGCGCATTGCCGTCAGCAATAGCACGGTCGAGATCATCAATGCCAAATTTTGTGACTTCGTAGGCAATACCTTTTTTTCTGGCATCCTGTTCATTGAGTCCTACACGGGCTACTTCCGGTTCAATGAATGTCGCCCATGGCACGACCGAATAATCCACCTTGAATTTTTTAACATTCCCGAACAGGGCGTTGACAGCCGCATACCATGCCTGATGTGCAGCGGTATGAGTGAACTGATAAGGCCCCGCCACATCACCGGCTGCGTAGATATTCGGATAAAGTGTCTCGAGATAATCGTTAGTCACCACTGTGCGTGTTGTTTCAATACCGAGGTCTTCCAGGCCATAACCGGAAAGACGTGCCACACGACCGACCGCACATAATAATGCGTCAAATTCGATGCGCTGCTCCACACCGTCATGTTCAACTACGATTAACTTGCGCTCACCTTCCCGTTCACAACGCAATGCAGTGTGACCAGTGAGGACAAGCACACCGTCTCGCTCAAGAGAATCACGCGCTAATGCGGAAACGTCCTCATCCTCGCGCGCCATGATGCGCGATCCCTTTTCAATTTGCGTCACTTGGGAACCAAGGTGTGCAAAACTCTGCGCCAGTTCACACCCAATCGGTCCGCCACCGAGCACAACAAAGCGAGCCGGAGGCACTTCCAGTTTGGCAAACTCCTCCCACAAGGTATCACTGGTGACGTAGCCCACATCGTCCAGCCCAGGTAGTGGTGGTATGAACGGTTGCGCCCCGGTAGCAATGACTATGCTGCGTGTGGTCAATAACTTGATACTGCCGCTATCATGCATAACCTCAACAGTCCAGGGATCGCGTATCCGTGCGTACCCCTGAAATACTTCGACACCAAGCTTGCTGTAGCGTTCCACACTGTCGTGCGGCTCCACAGTGCGGATAACTTCATGCACTCGTGACATAACCTTGCGAAAGCTGAATGTCAGTATTGTATTATCCAAGCCATAATTCTCACCATGCCGCATTTGATGCACAATGCGCGCCGACTTGATGATTGCCTTACTCGGTACACAGCCATAATTTAAGCAATCACCACCCATTTTATGCGCCTCGATCAGTGTCACTTTTGCTTTCACAGCGGCAGCAATATAGGAAGTAACCAGTCCGGCAGCGCCGGCACCGATCACCACCAGATTGCGATCAAACTGTCGAGGACGCCGCCATTTGGCATACACACGGCGGCGCTGCATAAAATACATAATTTGCTTTGCAAGCAATGGGAATATTCCGAGCAATCCAAAAGACAGCAACAAGCCGGGTGACAGAATACCCGACAAGCTCTTCAACTTTGCCAATTGCGTACCTGCATTAACGTATACCAGCGTGCCGGCCATCATCCCAAGCTGACTGACCACGTAGTAAATACGAGTACTGATCGGCGTCAGCCCCATCAAAAAATTCACCAGAAAAAAGGGAAAGACAGGCACCAGGCGCAGCGTGAATAAATAAAGTGCACCATCGCGGATCACACCGTCGTTGATGGCTTTGAGCCGGTCGCCGAATCGTTGTTGAATTAAATCACGTAGCAGATAGCGTGAAGTCAGAAATGCCAGTGTCCCACCTATCGTTGAAGCGAACGACACAATCAATGTACCGCCGAACAGGCCGAATAGTGCACCTGCCGCCAGCGTCATGATGACCGCACCGGGCAACGAAAGCGCCGTGACAAGGATGTAGCTTGCGAAGAATGCTAATCCAACCAAAAGCGGTGAAGTTGCACGCCATGTCTCGAATTGTCCTAGACCGACCTTGAGTCCGTCGAGCGTCAAATGATTATCTAAATCCAGCGCAACATAGGTGAAAATAATCAGTGCAATAAAAGTCAGAATGATGACTTTTTTCATAGAGCACCGCCGCAACTGCTACCCTGTCCGGCAGTACAACCGTAGCAATGGTCGGCCACGCGAATCGTGTATCCCTCAGTATCCTCACGCAACAAATGGCGCAAGTGCGGAGGTCCCTCGCGCAATTGTAGATTTGGTCCGGATGGCAAGCGCAAGCCCAATTGCTGGTTGAAATCGCAATCGTAAAGATATCCTTGCCAATCCACGCTGATAAGATTGCGGCACATGACATGGTCGAGATTAGCTGCAGCAAAATTTTCTTTTAACAAGCGCATGTAGTCATTGAACTTACCCTTAGAAATCAGGGTCGAGCCAAAGCGCTGAATCGGCATATTCACGATAGCAAAAAGCTGGTTGAACACAATACCGAAATGTTTAAACAGCTCGCGTTTATAGTCGATCTCCAGCCTGACTTGATCTGGTGGCAGTGCCGCACCTTGCGGGTTGTAGACCAGATTAAGCACCAGTCCAGAATCTTCCCGGCCATAACCCAAAGTATTGAGTTTTTGCAGTGCTGCGATGCTTTTACTGAACACACCGTCGCCACGTTGTTTGTCCACGTTTGCAAGGGAATAACATGGCAGCGATGCGACAATCTCGACCCGCTGCTGAGCCAAAAATTCGGCCAGATCATCTTGTCCCTGCTCAAACAGAATAGTCAGATTACAACGATCAATGACCTTCACCCCCAAGGTGTTTGCCTTTCGTACCAGCTGCCTGAACCCCTGATGTAATTCGGGGGCACCACCGGTCAAGTCCAATGTCGTGATTTTCCGCGCAGTCAGCACCGGTGGAATCAGCGACATGGTTACGTGATCCATCATTTCGGTCCGATTCGGCCCGGCATTTACATGACAATGTACGCACGTCATATTGCAGCGATAGCCTAAATTGACTTGCAGAGTTGTCAGTTGCTGGCGCTTCAATTGCGGAAATTCAGTTATTCGCAGTAATGGCAGTGTCGCATGCATAACAGTCCTTGATAGTTGCAATGACGGCCAAATGGCCATGTATTGCATCTACTGTCGGAAACGACCCGCAGATTATTACACCACGCATCGCTTTTTCTGTGGCAAGCATATGTAAAGCTACAAACAACACTTGCGACTGTAAGAATTGAACAGGACAAAAAGACAAATACATCACAAACATGACGAGGAGTAAACATGACTAATGCGCTGCGGTTTATCTTCGACACACTTTCCCGAATCGGAACTTCAATTCTTGCGGGGAGCCTAGTGTCTTGCCTGATTATCGGTCGAGTCGAACCCTTACATCTTGGGTTGATGCTGGCAGGTATCATATTGACTGGATTTGGCTACCCTGTTACCAGAAGAAGATAGCTTAAAGAGATGAATCACACCTAGTTAATCAACTTATGTACTGCCGCGATCAAGCCGATTGTTACTCCAGTTACAGCGCTATGAAGGCAGATTGACTGACCATATCCATTGATTAAATTACCCCCGGCAGCTAATGTCTCTTTCATAGACTTAAATCAAATATCGTCAGATTGTTCTGACGGTATCGGAGAAAGGCTGCAGGTGCACGCCTCCCCGGAGCAAACAGCAGACCGGCACCATTATTTGTCAATTCGATCAATCTACCTTGTAGGCGCTAAATTTATCGTCAACCTGAGTACCAAACGCCTGATTACTGTAATTACTCAGCACTTTCACCGCTGCAGCCAATACGATATATAACGGGTCGCGCTCCTGGTATCCGTTTTCCAGAAAAGTTTTGACAATCGCAGGAGACGGCTGGCCATGCTTGGCAACCATCTCTATTGCCATGGCTGCTAGAGCAGCCAGTTTTGTATCCGAAATCGGTTGATGACTACGAATCGCCTCCAGCACATCCTTTGGCACATTCGACATCATGTCGACAATCATACTGTGGGCAGCAGCGCAGTAATTGCAGCCGTTATATTGGCTGATGACAAGAAATACGACTTTCTGCTAAGCAGACAACAGACTAGATTCATTGCGAAAAAGCATAACCATGCAAATATGTACTCAACACACCTGGTGCATTGGTCATGTTGGCGTATATATTGGAGAAAAGTCCCACCTGCATAGTGCGACATCCAGAATTTCTTTTTGATTGTCATTGACACTGGCATGATCGACTGGTGGAAGATGGTGAATGATGGCGTGTAACATGGACAGTTCTCCTTAAAAATAGCGTAAGAGCAAATCACCGAAGGTACATTCCATCGGCCTCATTGCGCATTGACGAATGCTATTTCGATAGCGACTTCAACTGTGAACCATGCATCTCGTTTTACTGCCCCAACGTTTCAGCTTATCAGGACAGACAGACGATGGGTCTGCTGCCGCTGATTGAGCCATTCGATAGAAGAGCAGCCTAGCTTGCAATAAAGGCACGGGTCAGTGCGCTGGCATTGCCGTATCCGACGTCATAGGCAACATGCTTGAGCTGCAAAGAACCGTTGCGCCACCATGATGCAAGTAGCAGACAGGTGTATCGCCAGTGATATCGCGAAAGCGAATCGCAAAGCGTGCACACCACATGCCTGACAATTTTGAACAGATGGATGTGACCTTGCAGTGCATCCTACTGAGAATCGTGAATCCCGCAAATATTACCCGTGTAGAAAACACCGGCGCGCAATGTAAAGGGGGACAATAAAATCGTTAACCCATCCATGGCCTACTCAATACAAATGCCGCTGTGACGTACAGCGGCACGACAAAGTCTATTCATCCGTTTTGTCAGCGTGCCCATCGGCCCCTTGGACGTAAGTGCGTGCAGCTTGACGAAGGATATGCATTTGCTCGCCAAAATTACGGCAACCAGAACACATCATGACATGCATTTTGACGGACATGCGCTCTTGCAAAGTAAGCGGGCGCTCTTGCGACTCCGAGTATAGGCGCGTCACATTTTGACAATTCAACATAATGACTCTCCTTTGACGAACCAATGACTTTCCAGACATTTTCGTAACCGAATACGGCTACGGTGCAACATCACATTCAGATTGCTGACGGTAATACCAACAGCAGTGCAGATTTCGTGAGAATCGAGTTCAATGAATTCCCTCATCATAAATACTCGCGCCTGATGACCTGGCAAATTTTCCAGACAGGCTTCAAACACCCGCCAGAACTGTCCCTCTCGCAGTGAAGCCTCAGGATTTCCCCAAGCCGCCGGACGTTCATCTGCCTGCCAGTACCCCTTTTTATCAAACAATTCCGAAAAATCTTCATCCTCTTCTTCGTCTTCATGCATAAGAGCACTGACTTCGACCATACGTTGCTTTTGCCTCAATATATCTACAATTTTGTTTTTGAGGATAGCAAAAACCCAAGTCTTTAACGCTGAGCGACCGCCAAATGCGCCGGCATTCTTGAGTGCGCCAATTAAAGCCTCTTGCACAGCATCTTCTGCAAGATGGGCGTCGGCAAGTTGCAGAGTTGCAAACTTATGCATCTGACGTTGCAAATTATTTAGAAATTCCGTATCGGCCAGTAAAGAAGTATGCACCGATGCAGATATGTCAGTGATTGATGGCTTTGCTTCCGCGTTACTCATCCTCGCTCCTCATTATCTGGTTTCTGGCAGCACTATAGCTGGCAACGCAGTAAGGTACCAAATAATTCAACAGCAGATGAAACCACGCGATGTTGTCTCCTACCAGAATGTCCCCCCCTTGATTGATCACATTTAGTGCAGTCCCCACCACCAAAGCAACGCGTAATGCACTTCGCGCAATCCCGGCAGAGCAGGCTAACTGTAAAAAATCTTTCATCGCACATTCCCAGTAGGCATAGCTGATGCTCTGAGCAAGTCTGCAATTGGCAACGCTTGTGCGGCGTCGTATACCGTACGTGCAATCAATGCCGTATCTGTCTCCGGCTCCAGATCGGCAGCACTTCCCTGTTTTCCGGTTGGCATCGCCATCAGGCAGTGCTCTTTTTCTTCCATCGTGAATTCTCCCCCACAGTTGCGACAATAAATGTGATCCCCCTTTTGGTGTTCGCGTTGTACAACCAGAGTGGGCCCACACATGGGACACGACTGTAGCGGTATGCCCGCATCACTATGACCAATGACATGGTCGAGACTACCTGCAGTGGCCAGCGCGATGAAAATATCGGAAAAGTGAGTATCAAACTGAGTACCTTGATGCTCGCGAATGATGGCAATCGCCTTGTCGCGCGGCATCCCTAACCGGTAAGGGCGATGGCTGGTCATGGCGTCAAACGCATCACAGATACCGACAATACGCGCTATATCGGGAATCCTGTCGCCAGCCAAGCCATATGGATAACCTAATCCGTCTGGACGCTCGTGGTGGTGCAGTACCGCGTCGCTGACCAGTTTGGCTAGTGGATGTCCGGACAGCATGCGCATGCCAATATCCGGGTGAGTCTTAATGACCGCATATTCATCGTCAGTCAGTCGATCCGCTTTGCGTAAGATCGCGTCAGGCACCCCCACTTTACCTAGATCGTGCAGAAACCCGCCAAGACTGATCCGGGTGGCGTCAACATTGCTGTAACCGGCACTTTCTGCCAGCAACCGGGCATAGCGCGATACGCGCCATAAATGTCCGCCGGTGTAAGGATCACGTGCTTCGACAAACCAAGCCATAGTCAGCAAACTGGCCAATAAATGACCGGAATGGACGTTTGCATCAACAGGTTCGTTGTGCGCATCTGGCACCAGCCAGTGACTCAATTGCCTGAGCACGTTCATACAACCTCCTTTGCAGCGATTGATTCAGATGACCGACTTTCTTTTGAAAATCGCTGAATAAAAGACTGGTCAATATAGTCTTTCCAGCGCCAAACCCATTTGCCTTCTGCACTGAAACGCCCCCAGGATGCAATAGCATACTGAGGACCGCATGCCAGTAAGTACAATGATCTGGATTTAGGTCGATAAGCACCCAGTTGCCCGTCAGTTAGCGCGGCAAACAGGTTCCGGGCCAACACCGGACCAGCATGTACCGCATGCACGCCCGAACGCGCCATCACCATGTCCTGCCGGGCGCAAACGTCGCCTACAGCAAACACATTCGGATGCGAGAGGCTGCGATGATACTTATCGACAGCTATGTAACCTTTCTCGTCCAGCAGTAGTCTGGATAATTGCAGCCAGCACGGCGCGCGCGCGCCGGTCGCCGCAATCACGCAGTCAGCTGGCAACAGGCTCCCATCGGACAACATCACACCTTCTTCTGCACCAACTGCCCGCAGTCGATGCACCGGAATTCCTGCATGATCCAGAGAACTGGCTGCCCGACGCTGCACGCCAGGTGCATGTCCGGTCAGCAAACCAGATTCGGAAACCACCAAATCCACGCACCCATCACTCTTCGCACAATTAAATGCATGGCGAGCAGCCAAAGCAAGCTCCACGCCAGCAGCGCCACCACCTACGACAATCAGGCGGTAACCCGACCGCTCAGCCGCCGATTCCAGTATCGCAGGCCAGGTTCGAAAAAAATCATCCAGCGGCTTGACCGGCAACAGTCTGGCACCTGCCATCTCCAGCCATGACGAGTCAATTTCACTCCCAACATCCAAGGACAGTAAGTCGTATTCAATATGCCTGCCATCCGGTAAACCCACACAACGTCGGTTCGCATCCATGCCGACGATGCTGTCCAGTACCATACATACACGTGCTGCCTGCGTCAGTGGTTGCAAATCGATCTGACACTGAGTTTGTGTGTAATGGCCGGCCATGTAACCTGGCAACATGCCAGAATAATTCTGATGCGTATTTGGTGTCACCAGCACAACTTCAACATCAGCCGGTTTATCACGTGCCAAAGCTCTTAGCACCGAAAGATGGGCGTGCCCGCCGCCGACCAGAACCAAGCGCTTCATCAGTTCCTCGTCTAACGAAAATGGCGTTGAGTCATGCGCGATGCAATTGCTCTACGTGCCGGGTCGGCCAAATCATCTTTACTGATGTACAGAAAAGTATCTGGCTTTCCGAGTGCCGCGGCGTTTTCATTTCCTGCAGATACGCCAACTATCGTCGCCTGAATACCCGCATGCTCTGCAAGTCGTTTTAATCCCGCCAAACTCTCATCAAATGGCAATATGGAGGCGAACATGACGGGAACACGGGAAATTTCCTGTCGCAATTGAATAAAAGTCTCGGCTGCCGATTTTCCCAGCGAGGACGAGACAGCCATCGAGATCACCACTCCGGAACTGCTTTTTGCCTGCGTTGTAAAATCGGCCAGATTTTCCAGTTTAACAGCAGCATATCCACTGTACTCAAGAAAAGGCTTCATTTCAGAAGAGATAAAAGGGTGCGGGCGCGCCAGCAATACAGACTTGATCATGTTCGGTCTCCGGTTTTGTTAAATATAAAGACTCAGTCGGCGTTATCGCATGATTTATTACACCTTCCCGCCCAGGCTGTAATAAATCGATTACCAGCGACGACCATACTGCATCGGTCATACAAACAAAGGAGTCATTCATGCAACAAGCACTAATCGGCGTTATTGGCGGTAGCGGTCTCTATCACATGCCAGCGCTGCAAAATGGAACCGAACACGTATTTGATACACCTTATGGCAAACCTTCTGATGCCATCGTCACTGGACTTGTACATGACATACCCGTTGCCTTTCTAGCACGTCATGGACGTGGGCATCGGTTGATTCCATCAGAAATACCATATCGTGCCAATATTTACGCGCTTAAGCAGTTAGGTGTCCGTTATCTGATTTCGATGTCAGCCGTAGGTTCGCTTCAAGAGGAACTGAAACCTCTCGATATGGTATTGCCTGATCAGTTTATTGATCTGACCCGACGGCGTGACAGTACCTTCTTTGGCAATGGTGCAGTTGCTCACATATCCATGGCACAACCTGTCTGCGCAAGCATCACAGATGCACTGGCACGTGCGGTGAATGAAATCAATCTGACTCAATCCATTACATTGCATCGTCATGGCACCTATGTCTGTATCGAAGGGCCTCAGTTTTCGACCCAGGCAGAATCACATTGGTACCGCAGCATGGGTGCAAGCGTCATCGGCATGAGTAATATGCCAGAGGCAAAACTGGCACGAGAAGCACAAATAGCCTACGCTACACTGGCCATGGTGACCGATTTCGATTGCTGGCACCCGCGCGAAGCCTACGTCACGGCGGAGATGGCCATTACCAATCTGATGAAAAATACTGAGCGGGCACAGCAGATCGCTGCTGCCGCAATCCGGATAATCGGAACTGAACGTCCATCATCGATCGCACACGACGCACTGGCAAGCGCGCTCATTACCCCATTAGAGGAGATGATGGCGGAGACTCATGAGCGGTTATACAAGATAATAATGTAAATGTATGTAGTCTAAACTGTCTGGAGTGACTGAGCCGTTCAACATAACACTGTCAAAGGTGCAACGCTTGCCCTACGCATCATAAGCGAGTTTTTCTTTTTAAGCACCGAATGCATCGATAAACCAACGATGCTACTTATTCACTTCAGCGACCTACTCCATACCTCAACTCAAAAAGACAAATACTCTTCATTCGTTCTCCGGTACCTTCTTAAAAAATTCCACCCATATATCACTAATATGTGACCAAGCAAATCCCGCTTAGTGACTCGACTTTCTTCAGTCGATTTCTTCATCTCAACTAAGAGGTAATTCCCATGAACTATCGTTGTCCTCAATGCGACTCTGCGCGCATTGCTGTCAAACACACAGGTAAAAGAACTGGCAGTGCCATCGGTACTGTTGCTGGCACTCTAGCTGGTGTGTCCAGCATCTCTGCTGGTGCAGAAATTGGTGCGAGTATCGGCACTTTCGCTGGCCCGGCTGGCGTACTGATCGGCGGATTGACAGGTGCCATTTTCGGAGGGCTGGTCGGTGGCTCTGCCGGCTGTATCGCTGGTGCCAAAGTGGGTGAAAGCTTTGACGGTAATTTGTTTGATAACCACGTCTGTCTCGACTGTGGTTATACCTTCAGTATGCCGTCAGATTGAATTTCCCCTTCTCTCCCTCTGTACTGATTGCTTCTCCTTTAGCTACCTTTTAGCTCTCTTTTACCATTCCCCCTCCGCTTCTCTCTGTTTCATTTGTAGTTTTTCTCTGTCTTTCACCATTTCATCAGCTTCAATTTCTACATCAGTTGATCTGCTTTCATCTGACTGGTGAATCCGTTTTTCTATTTTCGTATTTCCCAATTTGGGACTTCCCTATTTTCTATTTCAAGGAGTTTTACTCATGGCACATTTACTCGAATCAATGGCTTACGTTAATGATGTTCCCTGGCATGGTTTAGGTAACCAGCTCACGGCCAAACAACCGATTGACGTCTGGGCGCAGCAATCCGGTATGGCGTTTGAAATCCGCGAGTCGCCTGTGCGTTTCATGGCAGACAGTATCGGTGCGCTCGGCGCGATCATGACATTCCCCGAACAAAAGGTGCTCTACCGTTCCGATACCAAGGCCGCCTTGTCGGTGGTATCGCAACGATACCGGGTGGTGCAGCCGCGCGAGATTCTGGAGTTTTACCGCGATCTGACCGAGATTTCCGGGTTTGAACTGGAAACGGCGGGCGTTCTTAAAGAAGGCCGTAAAGTCTGGGCACTTGCCAAGACGAACCAATCCGCAACCTTCAAGGGGAATGATGTGGTCAATGGTTATCTGTTACTGGCAACCGCCTGTGACGGGACGCTGGCAACCACGGCACAGTTCACCAGTATCCGCGTCGTCTGCAATAACACGCTTGCGGTGGCATTGCAAAACGGCAGCGGTGCAGTGAAGGTGCCACACAGCACGCAGTTCGATCCGCAGGCCGTGAAGAAGCAACTCGGTGTTTCTGTCGCAGCATGGGACAGTTTTATGTACCGGATGAAGACCTTATCGGAACGCAAGGTTAAAACCCATGAAGCGATGAATTTCTTTCTGCGGGTCTTTACGGATCCGACCGATACCTCGGGTGCGCTGGCCAATGAACGGGCGATGAAAGCAGTGCAGTCCTTGTATGACGGTCAGGGTAAAGGTGCGGAACTGGCTTCGTCCAAAGGAACGGCTTTCGGTTTGCTGAATGCGGTTACGCAGTTTGTTGATCATGAACGTCGTGCGCGCAGTACCGATCATCGTCTCGAATCGGCATGGTTCGGTCCCGGTGCCAGCCTGAAACAGAAGGCACTCGATCAGGCATTACTGATGGTGGCTTAACAGCATGGCTTGGATGTATTTCAAATTGTTGATCTGCCACCTGGACACGTTTGTTGTGTACCGGGTGTTTTTTTATGAATGGAGCTCATCATGCATCATGCAGTCGTATCAAGCAAACCAAGAACTTCTCCACCAGCATTACGGCTGGTTAAAACAAATGCAATGAGTCGGGAAGACTGGTTATCTGTCAGAAAGACCGGTATCGGCAGTTCAGATGCCGCTGCGGCGGTGGGTCTGAATCCGTATCAGTCTCAGCTGGAGCTGTGGTTGATTAAAACCGGACGCGATGCGGGATTACCGGTGGTCGATCCACAGGATGAAACCAGTCCGATGTACTGGGGAAGTTTATTGGAACCGATTGTCGCGGCGCACTATACCCGTCTATCCGGCAACCGGGTCAGACGAATTAATGCGGTGCTTCAGCATCCGGATCCCGATAAGGCGTGGATGCTGGCGAATATCGACCGGGAAGTGATGGGCGCGCCTGATGTGCAGATTCTCGAATGCAAAACGGCAGGAGAGTTCGGTTCCCGTCTCTGGCGCGATGGGGTACCGGAATATGTGCAATTACAGGTACAGCATCAACTGGCGGTGACCGGTAAGCAAACCGCCGATGTGTGCGTACTGGTCTGTGGTCAGGAAATCCGGATTCATCGGATACAGCGTGACGATGAACTGATTGCACGTCTAATCGAACTGGAGCGTCAGTTCTGGCATTACGTGGAAACGGACACCCCACCTCCGACAGACGGCAGTGATTCCGCAGATCAGGCTTTGCGTTGTCTGTATCCGAAAGACAGTGGAGAACGCATGGACTGGCGCGATGACCGTGCGATGTCCGCCTTGTTTGCCGATCTGGTCGCAGTGCGTGCCGACATCAGTAGTTGCGAACAGATCGAAGCGCAGTTACGCCAGCGTCTGCAGGAACGGATGGGTGACGCCAGTCTGGCGCTGTTTGAGACCGGCCGGATTTCGTGGAAGCGCAGCAAGGACAATACCGGCATCGATCTGCAGAAATTACTCGAAGAGCAGCCTGCTATTCAGCAACAGTATGCGATGACAAAACCGGGTAGCCGGCGCTTTCTGGTTCAGCCCGATCAGGATTGACACGCTGCTGGTATAGCAGTGACACGTCTGTGGCAGTACGGACGTGTCCATTCAACCGGATCTTCGCAGAATGGCAAATGTCATTCTGCGATGACCTCATTATCCCATTCTATTCATCATCAAGGAGTTCATCATGATTAAAGGTCTGGCTTTAACGCCACCCGTTTTAGGTCGCATTTCCATCGGTCGTATCGTCGAAAAGAATGGCAAGCGACTTCCAGAGAAAGACGATCAGTTCACCATTACAACTCAGTTACAAGGGCATGACGGCTGGATACTGCACCCGTATGACGAAGCAATTCGCAAGGACAGTCAACAAGCTAAATTACGGGCGATTCCGGTTCAAATGCTGTTTAACGATCCGGATCTGAATCTGCGTGCCGAATACAGTCTGTTCGATCACAAGACGGGACGTCCGCTGTGTGTCGGCAATGGGGAAACCTGCCGGCGCTTTACTGATAACGGCATACAGTCGCATCCCTGCCCTTCACCCGATGTCTGTGAACTGGCGAAAGGCGGGGCCTGCAAACCGTATGGGCGGCTGAACGTCAGTATTCATGGCACCGATGATCTGGGTAGCTTTATCTTTAGAACGACTGGCTATAACAGCATCCGCTGTCTGTCGGCACGTTTGCATTATTACCGCGCGGTCTCGGGAAACCTGCTGGCCTGTATGCCCCTGGAATTGCGACTCCGAAGCAAAAGCACGACGCAGTCTCATCGGGCACCGATTTACTACGTCGATCTGACTTTGCGTGACGGCATGACGATGGAAGCCAGTATCGCGGCTGCCATCGAACTGCACCAGCGGCGACAGACTGCCGGCTATGATCAGAACAGTTTGGATCAGGCGGGCGGGCTCGGGTTTCAGAACGGGGAGTTTGAGGATAGCCCGGAAGACAGTGTCGGGATTGTGGAGGAGTTTTACAACGCGGCCGATGGCGAGAATGCCGCACCCATGCAAAGTACTTCAGCGGACAGAGTCACCTCTGCAGAATCGGCTATAACGGCGGCAACATCCGAGCGACCGGGTCTGAAGGAGAAGCTGAATGGAAAGGTGGCTCGGTTGCCAGCATCAATCAACTCACAAACCCGCTTCAATCAACAGGTCTGATGGTTTGCATTGAATTGCTTTCGCTATCCGAACGATGTTCAGAAATGTGACATTTCGCTCTCCACGTTCAATTTTACCCATGTGAGACCGGTCAATCTCCGCGAAATCAGCCAGCGCTTCTTGCGACAGATTCATCAAAACCCGGCGCGCACGAACAGCCGCCCCTAATTGCACCAAAAATTGATCTTTATCTAATTTTGCGGAGACTCTTGCCATACCGTAAATGGTCGCGCTATGATGCTTAAACAGCCACGGTATTTACGACCCAAATACCTGCTAATCATCTTTGAAAGCTGGCTTTATCCACTAAATGAAAGGAAATCCCCATGAGCAAACAAATCAAATGTCCGGAATGTAAAGGTAAAGGCGAAATTCCTTGTCCAATCGAGTATGACGAGCATCCTCATCCAGCAAATTGCCCAGGCTGTGCTGGCGACCGTCACGTCCACGTGGAATGCCCTCGTTGCGACGGTACCGGTAATATCAAAGTTGACTAATTAATCACATCGCTTTTCACGCTGAAAGGAAGATTCCATGAGCGATCAGAAAGAGAAAGAAAAAGACCCTTATTACAAAATGTCCGATGCGCTTGACGAATTACGTTATGACGCCGTGGGTAAAACCGGCAAAACAGTGGCGGGACTCAAGCTCGTTGGTAAAGGCTTGTATAACCTCACCCGGTTTACGTTTAAGGAAGCAATTCCGGAATTTAACAACCGCGCCCAGAAAGAGATCGACAAGGCCAAATCCGGAAAGTAATTACGCATTTCCATTTCTCATGATTTCAGGCATCGCCTTTGTACTGTGTCTGCTGTGCAAAGTTGATTTCTCTTACACAACCACCGCATCAACACTGAGCGGTGGTTTTTATTTACACGAACAATTAACTATTAATCAATATTTGGAGTTTATTTTGAAAACGAACTACCCTCAATATAAAACAGCGTTTGCTGTCATTGCCACTACAGTGTTACTCACTGCCTGCGGTAAACAAATCGATTATCGGGAAGTGGAGACTCAACGTGGTCTGGTCTATCGGGCGCACGAGACGACGCCATTTACCGGTACGATCAAGAATGAGCAGTGGAGTACTGCCCTGCCAACCGCAACCTATGGCACTTGTACAGATGAATTCAAAGACGGATTACGAGATGGCAAACGCATTTGCAGTTCCATGAAAGGCGTCAAGCTGGAGGAGTCGGAATGGCGCGAGGGTAAACGACATGGTGTCGAGAAACGCTGGGAGCTGACTACAGGTAAATTCTGGAAATTAACTCACTATGAAAATGACCAGAAAAATGGTCTGGAGGAAGTACATAATCCGTTTGAGAACGAAGCGCTGATCTCCAGTCTGAATTGGGTCGATGGTAAAAAGTCGGGGAATGAAAAAATCTGGGATCTCACAGGCAAGATTCTTCGTACGGATTTGAATTGGGTCGATGGAAAGAAAAACGGCGTAGTTCGCTTCGGTGTGATGCTTGAAACTTACAAAGATAATATTCTCAATGGAAGGCACATTATTTATGTCACTCCGGCAGACCAGCAAATGGCGTTCAACAAATTAAATAACCAAATTTTAGAAATTAGTCATCAACAGGAATTGCTTGAGGGTGGCAGCAGTTTTGCGGGGGATTTACCGGGAATGATTGTCAGCATCGATGAAGAATTAGTGAATGGGATACATAAGCCGGCTCCCGCCTTGCAGACTTGCGTAAATGACAAAGAAGCAGCCTACAAGGCGGATCCGATGAGCTTTCAATACGGGATGGTCACAAGCAGCAATATCATTCAGTGGGAAAAAGAATGTGCTGCAGGTAAAACGACACCGGTTTCAGCACAAGCACAGGCAGCGGGAAATTCTGTCGGCGCTTGTCTGGACGCCAAAATTGCGGCGACAAGAAAAATTTCACCGGACGAACCGATCAGTCAGGATGTACTGGATGAATGGGAGAAGGACTGTAAGACGGGGAAGTAACAATTGCTTTAGAGTAAGCAGAAATTGTTTTAGCTATGCTTGAACAGGGTCACGACCCGGATGCGTTCTGGTTGTGATTTTTTTGTGTATGCGGGTTATGTTTTTTTATAGCAACGACGCATTCAAACAAAGCTTAAGAAGTATCAAAATTGTTTGCACAAACTGGAATTGAAAGCTGTGCAGGTTCAAGCTGAGGAATTCCAATCTTTGCCAATGGAAGCCAACAGGAAATGGCATACCGAATGGCATACTAACAAAAAAAATAAAAGAAAAATCCATTGAAAATCAATGACTTACCTATATATCTTGGCGGAGAGCAATCTGCCGCCCTGCGCCTTGCAGCTGGAAATTACCGAGGGCTTGCTGATGGGCGATATTGAATTATTGCTGCCGGTCTTTGAATCACTCAGAAATCTGGGTATTACGATTTCACTGGATGATTTTGGCACCGGCTTTTCCTCCTTGTCGTATCTGCAGCGCTTCCCGATTGATAATCTGAAAATCGACCGATCCTTTATCCATAAAATTCCTGAAAATCAGGATTCCGTCGTGCTGACGCACGCCATCATTGCGATGGCGAACGCACTGGGAATGAGCATCACGGCAGAAGGTGTGGAAAATGCCGAACAGATGCTGTTCCTGACTGATTCCGGCTGCCAGGAAATGCAGGGATTCTATTTCAGCAGGCCCTTGCCCGCCGCTGGATTCGAAAAATTACTGGCGAACAACAGGGAATCCTGAACGCGTGCGAATTTTCACCAGTCCGGTAAAAGAAGCCTATAATTTGCACCGCGTTATCCCTGTATTTCCATCTATCTTGCTGTATCCCGATCTTGCATCATGACGAATATCGCCAAAATTCTGCCGCTTGCCAATGTCCTGCTGGACCTCGAAATTTCCAGTAAAAAGCGGGCTTTTGAACAGGCTGGCCTGTTGTTTGAAAATAATTGCAGCATTGCCCGCTCCACCGTTTCCGATAACCTGTTTGCACGCGAACGGCTGGGTTCCACCGGGCTGGGTCATGGTGTGGCGGTTCCGCATGGCCGCATCAAGGGCCTGAAGGCGCCGATCGCCGCCCTGGTCCGGCTGAAAGACGGCATTCCGTTTGAATCGCCGGACGGCGAACCGGTCAGCCTGCTGATTTTTCTGCTGATGCCCGACAACGTGACGCAGCAGCATCTGGAAATCCTGTCTGAAATCGCAGAAATGCTGTCGAACGAAATATTCCGCCAGGAACTCCTGGCAGAAACCGAAGCCCAGGTTGTCTATGAAAAAATCCTGGCCTGGCGCCCGGATATGACGGCAGTTTCCTGACATGGTATCGTTTGTTATCGCCTGACTTTCTTTTCCTGACCATGCCCTTACTGACAGAATTAACGATACAGAAAATCTATGATGACAACCGTGACATCATGCAGCTGGGCTGGTTTGCAGGCTTTGCCGGAGCAGACAAACAGATTACCGGTGATGCCGCTTCCTCCGCAGATCAGGTCGGCCACCTGAATCTGATCCACCCCGGCCGGATACAGGTGCTGGGGCATCAGGAACTGGCTTACTACAACCGTCTGTCGAATGCCTCGCGCGCTAACCTGATCCGCGAACTGGTGGCAGGCGGGCCACCAGCGCTGATTGTGGCACAGGGGCTGGATTCGCCGCCGGCATTTCTGACTACCTGCGACGACAATAATATTCCGCTCTTCTCCACCCCCTATCCCTCCGCCCAGGTCATCGATTATCTGCGGGTTTATCTGTCGAAAAAACTGGCGCAACGCACCACCATGCATGGTGTATTCATGGATGTGCTCGGCGTCGGCGTGCTGATTACCGGCGAATCCGGGCTTGGTAAAAGCGAACTGGGGCTGGAACTGATTTCCCGCAGTCACGGCCTGGTGGCCGATGATGCGGTCGAGTTTTCCCGCATCGCGCCGAATATGATCGAGGGCCGCTGCCCCGATTTACTGCAAAACCTGCTCGAAGTGCGCGGACTGGGTCTGCTGGATATCAAGACCATTTTCGGTGAGACTGCGGTACGCCGGAAAATGCGGCTGAAACTGATTGTGCATCTGGTCCGCCGCAGTACGCTGGAAGAAAATTACGAACGCCTGCCGATGGATTCGCAGACAGAAGAAGTGCTCGGCCTGCCGATCCGCAAAGTCGTGATCCCGGTGGCTGCCGGACGCAATATCGCGGTTTTGCTGGAAGCTGCCGTGCGCAACACTATCCTGCAGCTACGCGGCATCAACACGCTGGAAGACTTCATGGAAAGACAGCGCCGCGCGATGGAAGCAGGAGACTGAAATGCAGATTCTGGTAATCTCCGGCATTTCCGGCTCAGGGAAATCAGTCGCGCTGAATGTGGTGGAAGATGCCGGCTATTACTGCGTCGATAATCTTCCGCCCAGCCTGCTGCCGGAACTGATCGCCACCCTGTCCGCCCAGCACTATCCGCAGGTTGCGATCGCGATCGACTCACGCAGCGCGCACTTACTGACGGGCATGCCGGAAACGGTGCAGGCGCTACGTCAGGCAGGTCATGCCGTCAAGGTGTTGTTTCTGACTGCCAGCACCGAATCGCTGGTCGCCCGTTTTTCGGAAACCCGGCGCAGCCACCCGCTATCGCACTGGCTGGCATTGGAGCAATCGCTCGACACCCACATGACGCTGACCGAGTGCATTGAAGAAGAACGCGAGATTCTGGCGGAAATCCAGACGCTGGCCCATGTCATCGACACCACCGATCTGCGCGCAAATCAGCTGCGAGCCTGGTTAAAAGATGTGATCGAAATTCAGCATGCGCCACTGACGCTGATGTTTGAATCATTTGCCTTCAAACGCGGGGTACCGCTGGATGCGGATTTCGTGTTTGATGTGCGCATGTTGCCGAATCCGCATTACGACCTCGATTTACGGCCATTGACGGGACGCGACGAGCCGGTCATCCGGTATCTGGAAGCACAGCCGGTTGTGCAGGATATGTATGCCGACATCCTGCAGTTTTTAAGCAAATGGATACCGGCATTTAAAGAAGACAACCGCAGCTACCTCACCATTGCAATCGGCTGCACCGGCGGTCAGCACCGCTCAGTCTATATGGTGGAAAAACTGACGCAGCACTTTCGTTCTGCCGAGCAGGTATTGGTGCGTCACCGGCGTCTGGGCTGACTCCTCCGTTATCAGAAAATATACTCACCCCAGTATATTCGAACACCCTTTATTTATGATTAAATACGAGGTGGTTTTAGAAAAAACAGGGGGGAGTATCCACTTTCAATGACATAGCAACTGACCCCGCTGTGATGCCGATCTGACCATGTCCTGCCGAACTCCCGCCCGGAAATCACCATCATGGGGCTCATAAAATATCAAACGTCCAGACTCCAAAAAATTTTCAATATGTAATCCGACTGTGTATGAAAAAAACAATTCTTGCAAAATATCTTTGCGTATCCATTTTTGTTTTAGCGAATCATGCCGCATGGTCCGCCCAACACGAACCCGTGTGTGCAAATTCCAAAAACACCGTTGAGGACACGAATTGCCTCTCTGCTGAAATCGGAAAAAAAGTCGAAAAACTTCAGAAATACCTCTCGGCCGCACAAAAACAGGAAAGACAGGATTTTGGGACCGACGATGAATTGATTGAAACGCAAAAAATTTGGGACACATACGTAAATAAACATTGTAGCTACATCTATAGTCGCCAAAATGGAAGCGCCCGCTATCGCGATTCGGCTGAATGTCAGTTACGGCTCTACGATGATCGTATTTACGAAATCTGGATTGCTTATCTGACTTACTATGATTCAACTGCACCAGTACTACCTGATCCTAAAAAGTAATTTTTTGAATTCAGTTCAACCTGGTGCCGCAAAAAATGTATTACTCCCAATTGTATTAATGAAATGCGTTCTACTTATTTCAACGAGTACCTTAAACGACCCTGTTTTGCAAACGGTGGTGCGGTAGTGCGCTATTCATAAGTGAATAGTCTCACAGAGACAAGCGCCATGTGTCTTCAGTACCGTGATCAGGTATATCAAAGAATGGCGCTTGACCCGTGGTAAAAATTTGTACCAACTGCACCGGTCAGCCAAGACCGGGTAACGTCACCGTCAGGACATCACTACCTGGCGCATTTTCTGCGCGATATAGGTCAGGCAAATCAGGGTGATGGCCAGACAAATCACAGAGGCGATGCCGACCGCTGCCGGACTGAGCAATTCGCCTTTCAGTACCTGATTCATCATCTGATTCTGCGCCAGCACCGGCACCCAGCGGAACCACGAAGGTTCGCGCCCGGGAAACGCAATCGGGATCAGGGACACAAACGGAATGAACATGGTCACGATCTGATTTCTGACCTGGGCTTCTTTATAGCTCTTGCAATCCAATGCCACCGCGACCTGCAGCGCCGCCATGCTTGCAGCCAGCGGCAGCAGGATCAGCAGGAATGCCATGGCATCACGGATGCCAAACTGAAATTCAGCCCGCAGCGTATCGTTTTTAATCAGCCACTGTGAAGGAAAAAAACTGAAAATCGTCAGCATCACCACACCCATGCCGACCAGCGCGACAGCACTCCATTTGCCGACCGTCAGCTGCCAGCCGCTGACCGGATTCATCATCAGCGGCTCAAGCGAACCGCGTTCCCGCTCACCAGCAGTGGTATCAATCGCTGCATACATGCCGCCGATCACAATCGCCATCAGCACCATCATCGGCAGCATTTCAGTAATCGATGCCTTGCGCTGATCGGGCTTTTGCAAATGCCGCTCTTTGATATCAACCAGCTGCAGCAGCTCGGCCGATACGCCCCGCATCGTCAGTTCCATCACTGCCGTTTCCTGCACGTAGGCTTCCAGCAGCCGCTTCAGTGGACGCAGGCCAAACTCTGCCGGCCGGTTGTTGGTGTCATAGGCGACTTCCAGCGTGACTTTTTCCCCTTGCTGCAGTTTGCGCTCGAAATCAGCCGGCACCAGCAGTACCGGCTGATCGAGTTCCTTGCTGCGGGATTTGGCTTCATAGTCAGCCGGGGCTGCCTTGACCTGATAGCCCTGCCGCAAGATGAAATTTTCCAGCCGCGGCGCATGCTCCATGCCAACGGCGAGTACTGTCCGTTTTTCTTCCTGGGATTCAACCTGGGACAGTACGATTGAAAAAATCAGCAACATCAATGGCACACCCAGCAAAGAGCTGATCAGTGCCGTCATCAGGGTACGCCGGTCGCGCAGCGCATCCTTGATCTCTTTCCGGAAAATACTGAATACCGCATGCATCAGTTCACCTCTTTCATGGTCGGAGCCGTCTGTAAAAACGCCAGCTTGACAAAGGCGTCTTCAAAATTAATTTCCTGCGCCTGCTGCAGTAATTCATCCACTGAACCGCGCGCCACATTTTTTCCCTGCGCCACAATCACGACCTCGTCACACAAGCGCTCCACTTCCTGCATGATGTGTGTTGAGACCACGATGCATTTGCCGCCACCTTCCGGTGAACGCAGCCAGCGCAGGAATTCCCGCAAAGCCCTGGTCGCAACCACATCCAGTCCATTGGTCGGCTCATCCAGGATGATATTTTTCGGATCATGCACCAGAGCCCTGGCCAGAGCCGTTTTCATTCTTTCCCCCTGACTGAAACCATCGGTACGGCGGTCCAGCAAGGCAGACATGCCGAGCCAGTGCGCCAGCTGATCCGTTCTCTGCGCGACCTGTGCGGCAGACATGCCATGCAGTAATCCGTAGTAAGCGATATTTTCCCGCGCCGTCAGGCGTGGATACAGGCCGCGTGCATCGGACAGCACCCCCATCTGCGACTGGGTGGATGAGGTTCCGGCCACGACAGGCACGCCATCGACCATGATCCCGCCCTGATCCGGCTGCAACAGCGCGGCGATCATGCGCAATGTGGTGGTCTTACCGGCGCCATTCGCACCGAGCAGCCCGGTAATGGCGCCATCTTCAGCGCGGAAACTGACGCCATTGACCGCAGACACCACTTCCGTTTTTTTCTTCAGCACACCGAGCATTCTGGCGATATCGCGCCAGTCTTTTGCAGCAGGTTTTCCGGTACGGACAAACTGCTTGTGCAGATCATTCACGATAATCATGACCGTCCTCCTGCCTGATTGATGGATGACGCTGGCATAGCGTTGCGCTCCTGAGTCGTTACCTGCGAGCCGGCCTCCGGTTTGATCGCTGGCTGCAAAGGCTGCCACGCCAGGGGCCGCGGAATCTGCCGTACGCAGCTGATATCTGTTTTGAGCGCCTCAGTATCTTCTCTGGCGCTCAGGAAACGGTTGACCACCTCGCGGACACACCCTTGTGCCAGCAAGCCGTGCCCGGCATGATCCACGGTCACATGCAATGCCTGCGGCCCCAGAGCCTGCGCCACGGTCTTGCCGTGACGTATCGGCGTCACCGGGTCAATGCCGCCGCTCAGCAACAACACTGGCACGCGGGCCGGCGGTATCGTGAAAAAATCCGGTGGAATAGCGGCACGCGGCCAGTTTTTACACACTTTCTGATACTGATTGTTCATCAGTTTTTCAAATTCATCGCGCGGGGCAGGTAAAGGCCGGGCAAACATTTCAGAACACCAGACAGAAAAATGCATGCCATAGTTAATGCCTGCAGGACCGGGTGCATTGGTCGCACCGCTGAGCGTTACCAGCGGCTGGTAATTACCCTGACCCGCCTGCGTCAACGCATACGGCAAACCTGAAACGCTGACCGGGGAATATAAAGTTTTGTGCACCATTCCCAGCAAAATATCGTGCGACATACGGAAGCTGAATGGCGTTCCCAGGCGCGGATGCGTCACACTGACCTGTCTGGGCGCCATCGCCAGCAATTGCTGCCAGCGGGTTGCCAGATCAGGATAGGCGGCGTGGCAGCCAGGTTCTTTCTGGCAATCCTGAAACAGACCATCCAATGCCGCCTGTGCATCTTCGGCCGGCAAATTCATATCCGGCGGCACCACGCCATCGAGCACCAGCCGTTTGACGGAATTCGGAAACTGGCGCAGATATTCCAGTCCAACCCGGGTGCCGTACGATGCACCCACCAGATTGATGCGTCCGTACCCTTGCGTCTGACGCACCGCTTCCAGATCCTGCACGGCAATACTGGTGCTGTAAAAACGCAGGTCGCCATGTGGCAGGGTTTGCAGCCGGTTCAGACAGATTGCTGATTTCCTGAGTAATTGCTCGTCCTCGTCCACATCTTCGCTGCGTTCCAGTTCCGGACAAGACAATGAAGCGCTGCGGCCCGTGCCGCGCTGATCGACAAACACCAGATCGCGCCGCTTGTTCAGGCGGCCCAGCATCGTCTGTCCAAAACCGGCAAGACTGACCCCACTTTGCCCCGGCCCGCCAGCCAGTAAAAAGACGGCGTCGTGCAGCTTGTTTTTATCCTGCGACGGCAACACCATATAATGCACATCAATTTTCTTCCCGGCCGGGTCGGCGGGATTCAGAGGTCGCTGCACCACGCCGCAACGCAGTTCCTGCGGAAAATCCGGCACACGGCAGGGACTGGTTTCAGCGCTGGCATACAGCGACGTGATTCCCACCATCCACCCCATGAGTCCGCGCAAAACATCGGTTCGCAAAATAGTCTCCTGAATGATTTTTGAGAAACGTAGTGTAAAGCTAACAATGACAAAAGTGTCATTTCTGCGATGAAACGGCAACAGATGCGATAAAGACAGGAATTTTGCGACAGAGTCCATCGTCATGAAGAACAGCCAGCCCCATCCCCGGCCAGCAAACGCAGCGCGGGTTTCCGCCAGCAGCCATTCAGAATAGCAAGGGTTGCGTCAGCGATTGCAGCAGGGTTTTCACTGGTGCGGGCAAGGCTGCCTGATCAGCACTGTCGAGCGGCAGCCAGATTTCTGCATCTTGCCCGACACCCGCAACACGCTGCTCCAGTTGCGCCAGAACCGGCTGGATATGCAGGCGGAAATGGGTGAAAACATGCTGCAGCGACGGCAACACCTGTACGCTGCGGGCCGCACCAAACCTGGCTATCCACGCATGCAGCTCAGGCGTCAGTACGTCGCGCTCTGGAGTTGCGGCCCGCGGCGGCGTATCCTGTTCAGGCGCCAGCGGCTGCATGCCATCCAGTTCGGGTAATGACAGCAATCCGCCCCAGATGCCACTATCCGGCCGCCGTTCCAGCAGGACGCGGCCTTCATGCAACAGAATCAGCATGACAGCCTGCTTCTGCCTTTGCTGTGTTTTTGGTTTGCGCACCGGCAGCTCCGCCACGCGGTTCTGTGCAAACGCCACACAGCGCTGCTGTAGCGGACAATGCCCACAGTCGGGCTTGCTACGGGTGCAGACTGTGGCGCCCAGGTCCATCAGTCCCTGGGTATATGCTTCAATACCCTGCGCAGGCAGCAGGGCAACGGCGCGCTGCCACATGGCATCCTCAACAGGTTTGCTGCCCGGATAACCGTCTATGCCAAAAACACGGGCAAATACCCGCTTCACATTGCCATCGAGAATAGCGGCCACCGTACCGTAGGCAAATGCCGTGATCGCTGCTGCAGTTGAGCGGCCAATGCCAGGTAATTCTGCAAGATGCGCCGGATCAGCAGGAAACTGCCCCTGATACTGCTCCACCACCTGTTTTGCGCAACGGTGCAAATTGCGGGCCCGGGTGTAATAACCCAGTCCGCTCCAGTGTTCCATGACCAGTTCGACCGGCGCGCTGGCCAGATCAAAGACGGTTGGAAAACGCTGTAAAAATTTCTGGTAATACGGAATCACCGCGCTCACCTGCGTCTGTTGCAGCATGATTTCTGAGAGCCAGATACGGTAAGCGTCGCGGCTTTGCTGCCACGGCAGCTTGTGCCGTCCATGTTGTCGCTGCCAGTCGATGACCGACGCTGAAAAAGCAGGGTCCTGCAATGAAGAATGCAATGCATGGGCGGCCGCAGCCGCCGGGGTACGGAGTGTCATGAAATCTCGTTGCAGTGGGTTACAGCCAGTGCGTCGCCATTGGTTCAGGCGGCGGCTTTCAAGGCAGACAAATCCGCATGCAGTGCGCTGTGAAGCTGCTGCTCCAGCTGCTGCAATGCCTGTTTCTGCGCTTCGACTTCTGTCTGCATCGCCTCGAAGGAGGCAATTTTATCTTCCAGACTATCGGTTGCCACGTGAATCCGCTGTATCGACTGCATCCGGTTTTTCAGCTGATTTTTGTGCTCGCGTATCTGTGCTTCCAGAGGAGTCATCACCACTTTCTGCCAGGCTTCGACATCTTTGTTTGCCTGTAAAAAATTCTGCTTGACCCGCGCCGCAACGGAATCAAAAAATTTACGCATGAGAGCAACCCGGGTATTCGTCATCATGGTCGCCGCATTAAACTGTTTGTGATAAACAGTCTCGATCGTATCGAGCTCCTTGATGTATTTCTCCAGCGAGAAAGGCATCGGTGCCGACAACGCCAGTCCATGTTCGGTAGAAAATTTCCGGTACATCACCACCATCATTTCAGAAATCTCATCGGTTTTTTGATTCGATGTCAGCAAATTCAGTCTGACCTGGGCAAAGAAATGCTTGATCGAATCGAGCAAGCCCAAAGACAGGTAACTCTTTTCCATCGACTCACGTGTCTTGCGGATTTCTTCGCGCAAAATATCCATGCCAAGACTGGTATACACCTCCATCGACAGGCGGGTAAATACGGCCCGCGTGCCCTGCATCCGGATCAGGCTGGCATCAAATTCTTTTTTCTCTGCATCGACACGCTTCATCATGTGTTCGATCACATTCATATTTTTTCCGCGCAGGCTTTTGAGCTCCAGCAACTGCTCAACCACATTCCGGCTGCGCGCCGACATCACTGCATGCTGGGCGGTCGTGACTTCGTGAACCTCGGATTCGAGCTGCGCGCGGATGATATCCTGCTTGGCCGGAATCAGTTCCCGCGACAGTGAATACTCCAGCGGCGGCAGACGGCTACGTGCCAGCAATGGCGCATCCTTGTTAATTTTCGCAACCAGGCCTTTTTGCGCAGAAACCGGAAAAATCTGTTTTGCATCGATCGCCAGCGTATGCGCCACCGTTGCTACCTGACGTTCGAGCTGCTGTTCGATTTCTTCTGGAGTGCGCAATTCATCCCACATGCTGTCGATCTTGTTCAGCACCACCATGCGGCCCGGTCCGCTGCCGATGTGGTTGCGCCAGACATCAATATCACTCTTGGTCACGCCGGTATCTGCGGCAAGAATAAACAGCACGGCATGCGCGTTCGGAATCAGGTTCAGCGTCAGCTCCGGTTCGGTACCGATCGCATTCAGTCCCGGGGTATCCACGATGATGAGGCCTTCTTTCAGCAAGGGGTGCGGAAAATTCACAATCGCATGGCGCCACTGTGAAATCTCGACCAGACCATCCTCGTCGATTTCCAATGCCGCATCCGGATCTTCTTCGTCAAACAAGCCATATTGCTTGGCAACTTCCACGCTGACCTTCTTGGTCAGGCTGACCTGCTTGAAGGCTTCCAACATGCCATCACCGGAACTGATATTGAGAGGCAATACCTGCCACACATGGCTCTGGCCTTTGTATTCGCTGGTTGACTGCGCTTCAGAACGGGTTTCGATCGGCAGCAGGCGGATGCATGGCGGAATGGTGTCGTCATACAATAATTCGGTCGGACACATCGTGGTGCGACCCGCAGACGACGGCAGAATGCGCTGGCCATAATCGGCGAAGAAAATGGCGTTGATCAGTTCTGATTTGCCGCGTGAAAATTCAGCGACAAAAGCAATCGATAATTTGTCATCCACCAGCCGCTCCAGCAGACGCGCCAGACGCTGGTCAGTGGTGGGGTCAGCCATGTCTGATCCGCTTATCCAGGCACGGTATTGCGTCAGCGCCCGGGCGACTCCCTTGCGCCATTCGCTGTACTCTTGGAATTTTTGAACCAGATTGCTCATATTTCCCTCAGTTAATCTTTCTTATTCATTCAAGTATATATGGATGAACAGGAAAATACGCATAAAATGTGTTTTGACCAACAAAACCAGTACGGATTTAAAGGGGAATGCGGTCTATTTCTGACAATGCGGGCAATAAAAAGTGCTACGCTGTCCCTGCCGGATCTGCCTGACCGGATGCCCGCACAGGCGGCAAGGCGCTTCAGCCCGGTCATAAACAAAGTAAGTTTGCTGGAAGTAGCCGGTCTGTCCATCCACCCCGGTAAAATCTTTCAGCGTGCTGCCGCCCTGCCGGATCGCCTCTGCCAGCGTGTCCCGGATTGCCGGCACCAGCAAGCGGTAACGTGCGAGGCTGATTTTATTGGCCGGTGTTTCAGGATGAATCCTGGCCTTAAACAAACTCTCCGACGCATAAATATTCCCGACACCCACCACGATATCTCCCGCCAGCAATATCTGTTTGATACTGGCGCTCCGCTTGCGCGTCTGCCGGTGCAGCAAACCGGCGTCAAATTCCGGCTCCAGCGGCTCCACCCCCAACTTATGCAACAACGGATGTCCGCCGACGTCGCCCGCACCGGCATCATGCCAGAGCACAGCGCCAAAACGGCGCGGATCCGTCATGCGCAGCGCCGTCTCACCCATTACGATATCGATATGCTCATGCTTGCGCACCGGAGTTGCCGCTGGCAGCACGCGCAGATGACCCGACATGCCCAAGTGAATCAGTACGGTGCCATGTGCAAAATGCAGCAACAGGTATTTTCCCCGCCGCCCGGCTGACTGTACAAGCTGCCCGCGCAACAGCGCAGGCAGATTCGGCGGAAAAGGCCAGCGCAATCCTTCCCGGCGCATGATCACGTCGGTCACACGCTGTCCGGTCAGGTGAGGCTCAACGCCGCGCCGCGTAACTTCAACTTCGGGTAATTCAGGCATGGTCAGCTCAGACGGAAAAATAAATCATTCGGTTCAGGGATAAAAACAGCAGGGACACAGTCATAGTCAAGGTTGATGACATATCGGAAAAAAACACCGGAGCCGGACGGCCTGTGCCCTGACACCATACAATTTGACACACGGGACACTGCGCCGGTATCCCACGTTTCACCCAGTTCAGCGTAAAATCAATCATCCCTTGTTCATACGGATCTGTCTTGAAAACTTTTTCTGCCACTGTTTTTACTTCGTCTATTGTATCTGCACTCGTATCTGCATTCCGCCCGGCCATTCTGCTTGGCGGAGCTGCTCTGCTGTCGGCCTGTGCCGGGCTGGGTGGCGGGCATACGCTGCAATCGGAAGACGCACATCATGCCAGAGATGCGGCTCAGGCGGCCTTGTCGGCAGAAAAAGATCTGAACGGTCAGTCATCCCCGATCATCGACAGCCGTGACAAGCTGCCTTCGGTAGTGCTGACCGATGAATTATTTTATAAAATTCTGACAGCCGAAATTGCCTATCAGCGCGGCAGCTGGCAGGCAGCCTACGTCACCCTGATGAGCACCGCCCAGAAAACCGGCGACCCGCGGCTTGCCAAACGCTCGGCGGAAATTGCCCTGAGTGTGAAGCAGCCGGGTGAAGCCTTGTCTGCGATTCGCCTGTGGCGCGAACTGGCACCGCATTCCAATGAGGCCACCCAGTATT
Source organism: Cognatundibacterium griseum (assembly GCF_014284195.1). Taxonomy (GTDB): domain Bacteria; phylum Pseudomonadota; class Gammaproteobacteria; order Burkholderiales; family Burkholderiaceae_D; genus Undibacterium; species Undibacterium griseum. The sequence goes on along the minus strand of NZ_JACOGC010000001.1, from coordinate 612,965 downwards.
ACCTCGGTTTCATGGTGATGAACAATAATCTGGCGGAAATCCAGAAAGTCTTTTCGGAAAAACTCGCCGAAGCCGAACCCAAACAATATGGCGTGATCATGTTGCAGGCGCAGCGTCTGCTGTCGCGCGCCCGGGATAAAAATGCTGCTTTTGATGTGTTGGAAGAAATTCTGATACCGTATAAAACCTTACCGGAAGCCCATCTGGCGCTGGCCCAGGGCGCCTACAGCAAAGGGGATAATCCGCGTGCGGTCAAAGAAGCGCAGCAGGTTCTGACGGCCCAGAGCGATTCCCAGCTCGCGATTCTGACCATTGCCCAGGCATCCTCCCAGCCGGAAGCACTGAAGGCGCTGAATGCGTTCATCTCGAAAAATCCGAAAGCGCGCGACGTCCGGCTGGCCTATGCCAGCATCCTGATCGATCAGAAACAGTTTGATAAAGCCACCGCAGAATTTGAGCATCTGCTCAAGGAAAAGCCGGAAGACCTGAGCACGCTGTATACCCTTGGTGTGCTGGCGATGGAAAGAAACAAATGGCAGGAGGCAGAAGACTATTTCATACGGCATCTGAAAATTTCTGCAGAAAAATCCGAAGAACCGGATACCACGCCTGTTCTGCTGAACCTGTCCCGCATCGCCTTTGAGCGCAAGGATTATCAGGCAGCACAAGACTGGCTGGCCAAAGTGGAGTCTCAGGATGGACGCAATCCTTCCTGGTTCAATGTGCAGATGCGGCGCGCCCACCTGTACGCAAAAATGGGGAAACTGGCGGAGGGTCTGCAGTTTCTGAAGAACTTAAAACCCGCCAATGAGAGCGAGCAATTACAGGTCATCCAGACCGAGGCGCAAATCCTGCGCGATAACGGGCAGCCGGAACAGGCATTGCAGGTTCTGCAGGACGGAAATAAAGCGCATCCGGATAATGCCGATCTGCTGTATGACTACGCGATGCTGCTGGAGTCTCAGAACCAGTACGCCGAGATGGAAATCGCATTACGGCGCATTATCACGCTCGCGCCCAACAGCCAGCATGCCTACAATGCTCTGGGTTATTCTTTCGCAGACCGGAATATACAGCTGGAGGAAGCACTGACTTTAATCACGAAGGCTGATCAGCTGGCACCGGATGATCCGTTTATTCTTGACAGCCTGGGCTGGGTCAAATTCCGCATGAAGCAATTTGAGGAGGCCGAAAAAGCGCTGCGTCACGCCTACGAACTGCGCCCGGACGCAGACATTGCAGCGCATTACGGCGAACTGCTGTGGACCATGGGACACAAAGACGCCGCACGTAAAATCTGGCGCGAAGGGCGGGCCAAAGATCCCGGCAACAGCTCTCTGAAAAGCACCCTGGAACGCCTGAACGTCAGACTGTAAAACGCATGCTCCCGGATGCCGTATCTGTCCGGGAATATCGTGCCCACCGTTTTTCCGCTCATCAGAAGCCACGACGCATCATGTTCAGATCCCTTCCCCTGCCGCAGATCGCCAGCTCGCTTGCACTTTACTGCTGTGCCGTCCTCGGCAGCGGCTGCACCACCACAACCGCCTTACAAACACCGGCGACGCACGCTGCTTCCGGTGTCAGCGCCCCGGAAACACCGGCGCGGCTGTATCAGAACCAAATTCAGCTCAGCGGCAAGATATCGGTCCGCTATGAACAGAATGGTAAGCCGCAAAATCTGACCGGAAATTTTGAATGGGATCAACAGGACGACCGCTTACAGATATTGCTCTCTTCTCCTCTGGGTCAGACGCTGGCGAGAATTACACAGAACGCACAGGGCGCAATGCTGGAACAGGAAGGGAAAATGCCGCACCAGGCGAATAATCTGGATCAGCTGATCAGCGATACGCTGCACTGGCCATTGCCGGTATCCGGCCTGCGCGACTGGCTGCAAGGCTTTGTCCGGACCAAGGATGGTCACCCGCTCGCCTTGCTGCCGGCAGACCAGACACTGGAAGCCGATGGCTGGAAAATCCGCTACGCCAGCTGGCACCAGAGCCCCGTTCAGCCCAAACGCATTGATCTGAGCCGCTACAGCCAGACCGCCGGTGAAGTCAGCCTGAGCATTTACCTTGAACCGTATCTTGACCCGCTTCAGAATCCATGAGCTCCACATTGATGCACTGCCCGGCGCCAGCCAAGCTGAATCTGTTTTTACACGTCACAGGAAGACGCGCAGATGGTTATCACCTGCTCCAGACTGCGTTCCAACTGATAGACCGCTCAGACATGCTTGATGTTGAAATCCGCACCGATGGAAAGATCGTGCGTTCCAATGACATTCCCGGCGTTCCCGCCGCAAGCGATTTGATTGTCAGGGCGGCACAGTTACTGCAGCAGGCAACTGGGTGCCCGTCCGGTGCCAATCTGACCTTGCATAAAATATTACCGATGGGCGGTGGTCTGGGCGGCGGCTCCTCGGATGCTGCCACGACCCTCATGGCACTGAATCATCTTTGGCACACTGGCCTGAGCCGCCAGCAACTCATGGAACTCGGCCTGCAGCTGGGTGCTGACGTCCCTTTTTTCATCTTCGGTGAAAATGCTTTTGCCGAAGGCGTGGGCGAAAAACTGCAGGCCATTCAAACGCCGGAATGCTGGTTTGTCGTGATCGAACCCGGTGTGCACATCCCGACACCGGCAATATTTTCCGCAAAAGAGTTGACAAGAGACACCAAGCCCGTCAGAATAGCGGACTTTTCCAGCAACGCAGAAATGCACTGGAAAAATGATCTGCAAACAGTTGCCTGCGCACTCTTTCCAGAAGTTGAAAACGCCATACGGTGGCTGTCTCAGTTTGGAAACGCGAAGATGACCGGTTCAGGATCCTGCGTATTCTGCGCATTCCCGGATGAAGCCAGCGCTTCACGGGTAATCAGGCAGATACCTGATCGCTGGGCTGCATGGAAGGCAAAAAGTTTAATTCGTCATCCGATGACAGAATTACTGCAGAAGGAAAATTTGGTTTGCTGACAGTTTAGCGCTAAAATAGCGCCCTATTCTGAGCAGCAGATAAACGGTTGTGTAGGGGAATCGCCAAGCTGGTTAAGGCACCGGATTTTGATTCCGGCATGCGAAGGTTCGAATCCTTCTTCCCCTGCCATTAAATTTAAAGCCGCCGCATGACAGTGCGGCGGCTTTTCAGTTTTTGTCTTTGATTTTTTTGCAAAAAGTCTATGCAAAATGATCAGATCTTCCAAAAAATTCAGCCGATAGGTTCCGCCATGGCAAACGCGCGCGTCAATGACAACATGATGGTCTTCACTGGCAATGCAAACCCTGCATTGGCAGCCGGAGTGGTCAAACAATTGGGGATACCGCTCGGCAAAGCAGACGTCTCGAAATTTTCTGACGGCGAAGTCGCTGTCGAGATCAATGAAAACGTCCGCGGCAAAGATATTTTCGTGCTGCAATCCACCTGCGCTCCGACCAATGACAATCTGATGGAAATCATGCTGATGGTCGATGCGCTGAAACGTGCCTCTGCCGGCCGCATTACCGCTGCCATCCCCTATTTTGGTTATGCCCGCCAGGACCGTCGCCCGCGTTCAGCCCGCGTTGCGATTTCAGCCAAAGTCGTCGCCAATATGCTGGAAGAAGCCGGTGTTGACCGCGTGCTGATCATGGATCTGCACGCCGATCAGATTCAGGGTTTCTTTGATATTCCGGTTGATAATATTTACGCATCACCGATCCTGCTGGGTGATCTGGTTTCTAAAAATTACGAAGATCTGCTGGTTGTCTCTCCTGACGTCGGCGGTGTGGTGCGCGCACGTGCGCTGGCCAAACGTCTGGGCTGTGATCTGGCCATCATTGATAAGCGCCGCCCGAAAGCCAACGTGTCGGAAGTCATGAACATCATCGGTGAAGTCGATGGCCGTAACTGCGTGATCATGGATGACATGGTCGATACTGCCGGTACGCTGACGAAAGCCGCTGAAGTGCTGAAAGAGCGTGGCGCCAAAAAAGTGCTGGCTTATTGTACGCACCCGGTTTTGTCCGGCCCGGCCATTCAGCGCATTTCCCAGTCGCCGCTGGATGAACTGGTCGTAACCGACACCATCCCGCTGTCTGATGCCGCCAAAGCATGTAGCAAAATCCGTCAACTGTCCTGTGACAGCCTGCTGGCTGAGACCTTCCGCCGGATCACCAAGGGTGAATCCGTGATGTCTTTGTTCACTGACTGATTGAACGGCAAGTTTTCCGTCCTCCGGTAAATCACCGGGAGACTTTTGATGTGCCCCTGGTCGCGGGGGTGCAAAACCGCAAGTTCATTCTTGCATTTTTTGGAGTAACACCATGAAAGTTATCGCATTTGCACGCAAAGAACAGGGGACCGGAGCGAGCCGCCGCCTGCGCAATGCTGGCCAGACACCTGGCATCATCTACGGCGGCACAGAAGCCCCGGTAGCGATCAGCCTGGATCACAATGCGCTGTACCATGCATTGAAAAAAGAAGCATTCCACTCTTCCATTCTTGATCTGGAAGTAGATGGCAAATCTGAGAAAGTCCTGCTGCGCGACTTCCAGGTTCACGCTTACAAGCAACTGGTTCTGCATGCTGATTTCCAGCGCGTTGATCCAAACAAGAAGATTCACGTTAAAGTGCCTCTGCACTTCGTAAACGCTGACGTTTCTCCTGCAGTCAAACTGGCATCCGCCGTCATCAGCCACGTTGCTGTTGAACTGGACGTATCCTGCCTGCCAGCAGACCTGCCTGAGTTCGTTGAAGTTGACCTGTCCACACTGGAAGCTGGTCAGTCTATCCACGTATCTCAGCTGCCATTGCCAAAAGGCGTGACAGCTGTTGTGCACGGTGATGACGCAACAGTGGCAATCGCCGTTGTTCCAGCAGGTGCAACTGCTGCCGAAGCGCAAGCTGAAGCAAAATAATTGCACCGGTACTGCCTGAGCGCCTGAGCCTCACGTTCAGGCTCTCCGGGTCAGTCATCAAAAGCCATCCTCCGGGATGGCTTTTTGTTTTTCAGAAAACACCTTGCATGATGAGATTGATTACAATGCGGAATTGACGCCACATCGGAGAACTCATGCTGCTGAAAAACAAACATCCCCTGCTGATGACCGTGTTGTGCGCCCTGACATTCGGCACCCCATCAGTACAGGCGCAGATTGCACCGAATATCCAGTACGACACCAGTGATCCCATCATCAGTCCGGTTCACAGTCAGCACGGCATGGTTTCCAGCGAACACGCACTGGCAAGCGAAGCCGGACTGGCGATGCTGCAACGGGGCGGCAATGCGGTGGATGCGGCCGTTGCCACCGGCTTTGCGCTTGCCGTGGTCTTACCCAATGCCGGCAATATCGGCGGCGGCGGTTTCATGTTGATTCACGATGCAGGATCAGGTCAGGATATTGCACTCGATTTCCGCGAAAGCGCACCAGCCCGGGCACACCGGGATATGTATCTCGATGCAGGCGGCAATGTCATTCCAGACAGCTCGACCTTCAGTCATCTGGCAATTGGCATTCCCGGCACAGTCGCTGGCCTGGAGCTGGCGCTGCGCAAATACGGCACACTGCCGTTGAAAGACGTGATGGCACCGGCAATCCGTTATGCCGAGCAGGGATTCGAGGTCAGCCCGCATCTGGCGGCGATGCTGCAGACGGAGCAAAAACATCTGGGACAGTGGCCATCAAGCAGGGCGATTTTTTTTAAAAACGGGCAGCCATTGCTCAGCGGTGACAGGCTGATACAAAAAGATCTGGCACATTCCCTGCGGCTGATCGCAACACAGGGGAGCAAAGCCTTCTACCAGGGTGAGATTGCGCAGAAAATCGCGGCAGAAATGCAGCAGCACCACGGCATGATCTCTTTACAGGATCTGAAAGACTACAAAGCCATTGAGCGCCAGCCTGTTCGCGGAAGCTACCGCGGCTACGAAGTCATCTCCATGCCGCCCCCCAGTTCCGGCGGTGTGCATATCATTCAGATGCTCAACATGCTGGAACACTATCCGCTGCGTGAACAGGGTGTCAACAGTGCGCAAACCCTGCACCAGATGAGCGAAGTGATGAAACTCGCTTATGCAGACCGTTCCGAATATCTGGGAGACCCTGCTTTTTATCAGGTACCGCTCAGGGGGCTGACCTCCAAAGCTTATGCCGGCCAGCTGATTCAGACAATCAATCCCGACCATGCCACGCCATCGGCGGCAATACGTCCCGGCAAACCGCAACCATACGAAAGCGATCAGACCACGCACTACAGCGTGGCGGACCAGAAAGGCAACGTCGTGGCAACGACTTACACCCTGAATCTGAATTTCGGCAGCGGGATTGTCGCCAGCGGTACCGGCATTTTGCTGAATAATGAAATGGATGATTTTTCGGTCAAGGCAGGTGTTCCCAATGCCTTCGGCCTGGTCGGCGGGGAAGCCAACTCCGTCCGCGCCGGGAAACGGCCTTTAAGTTCGATGTCGCCCACCATCGTGCTGAAACAAGGCAAACCTTTTCTGGTGACAGGTAGTCCGGGCGGCAGCCGGATTATCACCACCACCCTGCAAACCATTCTGAACGTCATCGACCATGGCATGAATGTCGCTGAAGCCGCACTGACGCCACGCGTCCATCAGCAATGGATGCCAGATCAGCTGCGTTACGAAAAGGGAATCAGCGCCGACACCCTGCGCATACTGGAGCAAAAAGGGCAACATCTGGTTGCCAGCCCGGTCATGGGAAAAACCCAGACCATACAAATCTCAGCCGAGGGCTTCGACGGTTTTTCCGACCCGAGAAATCCGGATGGCAAGGCAATCGGTTACTGAGGCTCTTCAAACGGTTAAGGCAGCCGGAACGATCAACATCGCCGCAGGATACCGGTGGCAGCAGACAAAATCTGATACACCAGTATCCGGCCGCATTGGCAGCCCGACAAATCAGGACTGATGGCCACCAGTACAGGCATCAGCCTGATCTTCCGTCAGCATCCATTGCATCGGGATATCATGCTCCCCGGGCAAAAAATCCGCCTGCGCACAGCGATAAGCCACGCCCAGTGCCCGGATCGAAGGAAACGCTGCCAGCGTACGGTCATAAAATCCACCGCCATATCCGAGCCGGTAAGCATCTGCATTAAAACCGACGCAAGGCACCAGCACGACCTCTGGCATCAGCAAATGCGTGCGCTGTGCCGGTAATGGAATGCCGTATCTGTCTGCTTCCATCGCATCACCGGGCTGCCAGGCCAGGAACTGCAATGGTGCATCCGCCTGCACCACCCAGGGTAGTGCCAGCGATATCCCCATCGACACCAGCTGCGGATAACAGGCACGTAAATCAGGTTCAGCCTGAATCGGCCAATAAACCGCCAGACTGGATGGCTGCTGTTGATGGCACCAGTCCAGCAGTTGTTGCATCAGCACAGCATCCCATTGTTGCCGTAACGAAGGGGCGGTCTGAAGCCTCTGCTGCAGGAGCCGCCGGCGCAAGGCGTTGCGTTCACCTGAGGCTTGCATCACTGGCAGGTGTTCGGTAGGAGGTGGCTGTGTCATACTGTCAGCTATAGTTTCTGATAACGATGCAAAGATGTTTCTGAAAAAAAACTTAATCAGTCTTAGCCTGGTGATCTTAGCAGGTTTTGGCATACTGTCAGGCGCAGCCGCTGCTACACCTAAAAAGGGATTCATCACGGACGATGACCGCTTCATGGCCTTGCGCGATGCCGGTTTGCACGATGATCCGGCGAATGCAGAACAACACGCGGCAGCACTGGCGAATTACGATATCCCATCCTACGTCGATTATTACCGCATCCGCTCACATCTGTACCGGGCTTCCAATACCGAAATCCGCGACTTTATCAGCCGCTACGACGGCAGCGCCATTGCCGACAGAATGCGTAACGACTGGCTGCTGCTGTTAGCGAAACGCGGCGAGTGGGATCTGTTCGATCAGCAATATCCGTTGTTTGTGGTGGCCGACGACAATCAGTTGCGCTGCTACGCCCTGCTGTCCAAAGCAAGCCGTCAGCAGAACGTCGCCAGTGACGCCAAAAATCTGCTGAATACACCGCGCGATTATGGCGAAGGATGCTATGCGCTTGTCAGTTATTTGTATGCCAACAAGCAATTGAACCAGGACGATTTATGGGCACAAATGCGCATGGCAGCAGAAAATAATTCCCTGCCGCTGGCATTGCGTTTAGGAAAATTGCTGGATCTAAATGAAAAGCGCCTGACCGAAGCATTCGACAAACCTGCACGCTTGCTGAAAAAAGGACCGGACAATGCGCGCACGGCCAGGGAATTATATGTGCTGGCATTGGGACGCATGGCTAGAACCGACACAGAGGATGCGGCGGAAAAACTGTCTCGCTTCGGTGCACGCCTGAATGACAGTGAGCGCGCCAATGCCTGGGCGCTGATTGCGCTCCAGTCCGCCCTCAAACTGGAGCCTGATGCGCTCGGTTACTGGACCCGCACCGGCAATGCCACGCTCTCCAGTGAAGCACTGCAATGGCGGATCAGAACCGCCTTGCGTGAAGGCGACTGGAAGCTGGTAAAGAATGCGATTACACAGCTCCCGCCCAGATTGCGTAATGAGCCTGCATGGCTATACTGGTATGGTCGCGCATTAAAAGCGGATGGAAAAACCGAAGAAGCCCGGCAGATTTTCAGCAGCATCACTGATCAGATACATTTCTACGGGCAACTGGCTCTGGAAGAAAATGGTCAGAAGATCGGTGTGCCGGTATCGGTCAGACCAGTCACGGCGGAAGAACTGTCTGCTATTGAGAAAAACCAGAATCTGCAGCGCGCCCTGCGTTTTTACGCGATGAATCTGCGGCTGGAAGGCACCCGCGAATGGAATTGGGAATTGCGCAAAATGAACGAACGTCAGCATATTGTGGCTGCTGAACTGGCTCGCAAAAACAATCTGCTCGACCGCATGGTGAATACCTCCGACCGCACCCGGGAAGAAATGGATTTCAGTCAGCGTTTTCCGACACCGTTTAATGACAGCATGTACAAGACCACGCAGGCATTAGGGCTCGATATGGCATGGGTATATGGCCTCATCCGTCAGGAATCCCGCTTTATCATGACCGCCAGATCGCATGTCGGCGCATCGGGGCTGATGCAGATCATGCCTGCGACCGCGCGTTACGTGGCAAAAAAAATGGGACTGGGAAATTTTGTTCCGGAACAGGTCAATGACGTCGAAACCAATATCGCGCTCGGCACCAACTATCTGAACATGGTGCTGACCGACCTGGGTGGTTCGCAGGCTCTGGCATCCGCCGCCTATAATGCCGGACCGGGACGGCCGCGTGCCTGGCGCGCCAAACTGACGCATCCCGTGGAAGGCGCCATTTTTACAGAAACCATCCCATTCAATGAGACGCGCAATTATGTAAAAAACGTCCTGTCGAACGCGACTTATTACGCCGCGTTGTTTGAGAAAAAACCACAGTCACTGAAAGCCCGTCTGGGTACGGTCGTACCGAAAGGCATGTCCGCCAGTGATGCCGAAATACCTGACGAATCGAACACCAATGCAAGATACTGAAATTCACCCTGCACTCGCCGCATTGTTACGCGAGCACCGCTCGCATCTGTTGCTGGTCATCGGAAATAAAAATTACTCCTCCTGGTCTATGCGTCCGTGGGTTGTCATGAAGGCATTCGGCATTCCGTTTGAAGAAGTCCGCATCCCCTTAGGGCAGCCAGATACCACCTCCAGAATTAGCGCCTACTCCGCAGCCGGCAAAGTACCCATTCTGGTTGCTGACGACATTACGGTCTGGGATTCTATGGCCATCTGCGAATTTCTGGCAGACCAGTTCTCGATCCTGAATCTGTGGCCGGAAGACATTGCAGCCCGCGCCCATGCACGCAGCATCTGTGCGGAGATGCACTCCGGCTTCTCCTCCTTACGCTTTGATATGCCGATGAATATCCGCGCTGAACTGCATGGAAAAGGCAGGACACTGGGCGCCCAGGCAGACATTGGCCGCATCAGCGAAATCTGGGAAGACTGCCTGGCCCGTTTTGGACCGAATGCATTTTTATTTGGTGATTTCTCGATTGCTGATGCCTACTTTGCACCGGTTGTCATGCGTTTCCGCACCTACGGCGTTTCCCTGGCACCGGCGCTGCAAGCCTATGCAGACCGCGTCTGCGCTCATCCTGCCGTCGCGCAATGGATGCAGGAGGCTAATGCAGAAACCGAAAGTGTGCCATGGCATGATGCACGTTCTGAAGGCTGACGATGAGCTGCACCTATGTCGTCGGCGGTGCAGTCAGGGATTCCCTGCTGGGATTACCGGTACAGGACAAGGATTATGTCGTCGTCGGCAGCTCGCCGGAGCAAATGCTGGCACAGGGCTTCCTGCCGGTCGGCAAAGATTTTCCGGTATTCCTGCACCCCAAAACACATGAAGAATACGCTCTTGCCCGCACCGAAAGAAAAACAGCCACAGGCTATAAAGGCTTTGTTTTCCACACCGATCCACACGTCACGCTTGAGCAGGATCTGATCCGGCGCGATCTGACGGTCAACGCAATCGCCCAGGATCAGAATGGTGTTCTGACTGATCCGTTCGGCGGTCAGGCCGACTTGCAGCAACGCCTGTTTCGCCACGTTTCGCCAGCCTTTGCCGAAGACCCGGTGCGGATACTGCGCGTGGCGCGCTTTGCCGCCCGCTTTTCCGTTGAACCGCATGCGTTTTCGGTCGCACCGGAAACCATGCGTCTGATGCAGGAAATGGTCGAAGCTGGCGAAGTGGATGCGCTGGTGCCGGAACGGATCTGGCAGGAACTGTCGCGCGGCCTGATGGAAATCAAACCGTCACGCATGTTTGAAGTCTTGCGTGAATGTGGTGCTCTGCGACGCATCCTGCCCGAGCTGGATGCCCTGTGGGGAGTACCCCAGCCAGCGAAATATCATCCGGAAATCGATACCGGTATTCATGTGATGCTCGCCATTGACTACGCGGCTGCGCAAGCTTACTCCCTGCCAATCCGGTTTGCCGCCCTGCTGCATGACCTCGGTAAGGGTGTTACGCCCTCTGCCCTGTGGCCGGCGCATCATGGCCATGAAGAACACAGCGCCAGACTGGTGAATCAGGTCTGCCTGCGCCTGAAAGCGCCGTCAGAATGCCGCGATCTGGCCTACATGACCGCACGCGATCACGGCAATATCGGCAAGGCACTCGAGATGCGGGCATCAACGCTGGTCGATCTGCTGAGCCGGAATGACGCATTCCGCAAACCCCAGCGCTTTCTGGATATGCTGACGGCGACAGAATGCGATTGCTTTGGGCGCAGCGGACTGGATCATATCCGTTTCCCGCAAGCGGCGTATCTGAAACAAATCCTGACTGCAATGCAACATATCGATGCCGGAGCAATCGCCCGCCAGTATCAGGACCGTCCGCAACGAATTCCTGAAGCCATCAGGGAAGCCAGGATTCTTGCGGCGCAACAAATGAAAGCAGACTGATCTCATCACAGAGGGAATGTTTTCTGGAATAATCGGCTAACATCGCCTACAATGCGATTGTGCACTGCACCAATTTACTTGCAGTAAGGACACATCATGAATCCTGCCGATATCTTTCCGACCAGTTTCAACTCCCATTCGCCTGCCAAGCCGACGGTTTACGTCAAAGAATTGTCAGAAAAAGACCGGCACAGGATACTGAGGCACTTCCTTGCGCTGGAAGAAAGTGACCGTTTATTGCGTTTCGGCACCTATTTGCCGGATGCCATGATAGAGAAATACGTGGAAGGCCTCGACTTCTCCCGCGATAAGGTGTTCGGCGTCATGAGTCATCATTTCCGCCTGGTCGGCGTCGGACATCTGGCTTTTGCGCCCCGCAGCGAAAAAGATGAAGCCACCGACAAGGATACGGTGGCAGAATTCGGTGTGTCAGTTTCCAAAGATGCCCGCGGCAAAGGTGTGGGCGCCAAACTGTTTGAACGCGGCGCAATCCATTGCCGCAATGCCGATGTCGACACCCTGTACATGCACTGTCTGTCCTCCAACCAGACCATGATCCATATCGCAAAAAAAGCAGGCATGGAAATTCACCGCGAATACGGCGAAGCGGATGCTTACCTGAAGCTGCTTCCTGCCGATGCGGTCAGCGTCCTGAGAGAAGCCGTCCAGGAACAGGTCGCGGCAATCGACTACACCATCAAAGCCAATGCCCGGGCGGCAGCCAAATGGCTCAGGCATTTGCCCGGCGTGAGTGATATCGGCAAAAACAAATAAACTGCACCAGAGCTAAGCTATTCCCAGCACGGGTAATGCCGTGGTGTCCTTGATCTGCTGTAAAGCGAAGCTGGATTTGACATCCAGCACTGCCGGGTGACGCAACAGCGTTTCCATCATGAACCGGGAGAAATGATCCATATCTTCCACATGCACCCGAAGCAGGTAATCCATTTCCCCGGTCATTGCATAACAGGCCATGACTTCCGGCCATTGTCCGACAGACGCCGAAAAATCTTCCCGCGGAGAGCGCGATACCCCCGATCCTACCTTCCCAGGCTGATCACTGTGCTTTTCCAGCCGGACATTAACGTAAGCCAGCAGGCCCAGTCCGATTTTTGCCGGTTCGAGCAAAGCGACATACTGACGGATCACGCCAGTTTCTTCCAGCCGTTTGATGCGGCGCAGGCAGGGCGAGGGCGAGAGGCTGATCCGTTCCGCAATTTCCTGATTCGTCAGTCGCCCGTCTGCCTGCAGGATCGCGAGTATCTTCCGGTCGATTTTATCCAATACAACTGAAGCCATAATCCACCTTAAATTTAAAATTACACGCAATATTATTGCTCAAATTAAATCATCATTGGCTTATTTTGAAATTTAATCGCGCATGGCGCGGACTATACTGTGAGTTTGATCTGCATCAAATCAGCTACAGATAAAAAATGCGCGGGCAGCATTCAACTGGTTTGAACGGATTTTTCATGATTTCACACAGGAGACAGGCATGACTTTCCAGACTTGGGAAAACCCGATGGGTACTGATGGTTTTGAGTTTATCGAATACGCTGCACCCGATCCGAAAGCGATGGGCGAATTATTCATCAGCATGGGTTTTACGGCGATTGCCAGACACCGTACCAAGGATGTGACACTGTACCGTCAAGGCGGTGTGAATTTCATCATCAACGCCGAACCGGATTCTTTCGCCCAGAAATTCGCCCGCAAACACGGCCCTTGCGTCTGCGCATTTGCATTCCGCGTCAAAGATGCCAACGCTGCCTACAAACGCGCTCTGGAACTGGGCGCCTGGGGTTTCGATAACAAAACCGGTCCGATGGAACTGAACATTCCAGCCATCAAAGGCATCGGTGACTCGCTGATTTATTTCGTTGACCGCTGGCAAGGCAAAGACGGCGCAGAAGCCGGTGCCATCGGCAATATCAGCATCTATGACGCCGATTTCGTGGCGATTCCCGGCGTTGCATCCAACCCGGTCGGCAACGGTCTGACCTACATCGATCACCTGACACATAACGTGCATCGCGGCCGCATGAAAGAATGGGCAGATTTCTATGAAACTCTGTTCAATTTCCGTGAAATCCGTTACTTCGATATCGCCGGCAAACACACTGGGTTGAAGTCGAAAGCGATGACTTCGCCTTGCGGCAAAATCCGCATTCCGATCAACGAATCATCGGATGACAAATCCCAGATCGCCGAATATCTCGACCTGTATCACGGCGAAGGCGTGCAGCATATCGCGATGGGCACCGACAATGTCTACAAAACGGTCAGCGACATGAAAGCCGCCGGCGTGGTATTCCAGGACACGATAGAAACCTACTACGATCTGGTGGACCGCCGTCTGCCGGGTCACGGTGAAAACCTCGAAGAACTGCGCAAACTGCGCATCCTGATCGACGGCAAGAGCACAGAAACTTCGCGCGAATTGCTGTTGCAGATTTTCACCACGACGGTCATCGGTCCGATTTTCTTTGAAATCATTCAGCGTAAAGGCGATCAGGGATTTGGTGAAGGTAATTTCCGCGCCCTGTTTGAATCGATCGAACTTGATCAGATTCGCCGTGGCGTGCTGAAAGACGACAAAACACCAGCCTGATACGGAAAGCAGGCAGGTAACGGAGACAAACCAAAAGGCTGACTGACCATGTCGGCCTTTTCTTATACAGCAAAGAAAAAAATGGATACCACAGTCAGCAATGAAGATTTTCTGGCGACCGTCGCTGAAAAATCGCACGGCGCCGCTTTACGCGGCGATTATGAACACGCCGATGCCCATTACGTCGTACAGCAGGACTGGGCCGCCTACACGGAAGCGGAACACGAACTCTGGCGCAAGCTGTACCAGCGCCAGATGGCGTTATTGCCGGGGCGTGCATGCGATGAATTCATCGATGCCCTGCATAAGATGGATGCCGCCGGCGGCATTCCGGAATTTGAAAAAACTTCGGCAGAATTATTTGCCGCAACCGGATGGAAAATTGTCGCGGTGCCGGGTCTTATTCCGGAGCTGACATTTTTTGAACATCTCGCCAACCGCCGCTTTCCAGTGACGGTCTGGCTGCGCAAACCAGAAGAATTCAACTACATCGTCGAACCCGATGTGTTCCACGATTTCTTCGGTCACGTGCCGATGCTGTTCAATCCGGTATTTGCCGATTATATGCAGCGCTATGGTCAGGGCGGACTCAAGGCCATGAAACTGGGCGGACTGGATCAGCTGGCCCGTCTGTACTGGTACACCGTGGAATTCGGGCTCATCAATACGCCGCAGGGAATGCGCATTTACGGCGCCGGTATTTTATCTTCCGGCGGTGAAGTCGAATATTGCCTGACTCCCGGAACCGCCTCGCGCCATATCCATTTACAGATAGAACGCTGCCTGAATACTTTGTACAAAATCGATACCTATCAGGAAACCTATTTCGTGATTCAGAATTTTCAGGAACTGTTTGATGGCACGGCGCCAGACTTCGCGCCATATTATGAAAGGCTCAGATCTGCAGAACCATTTCCTGCCAACACGCTGCTGCCGCAGGAAACAGAACTGCTACCCTGATCCCCTCCGAGATCAGCATTTGCTGCATCACCAATCAGGCACATGGACATCATATCCATGTGCTTTTTTTATTTTCACGGTTCAGATCGGTTGATGATTACTCCGTTTTTTCAATCTTGAGCAACTCTGGATTACCTCTTCATAGAGCAGTCATACCGTTGCAGCCCGTATTGATTTAGATCATATCCTGTACAAGCAAGCGCATGCTGATGCACACGGGGTAACGCTGCTTGATGAAGCGCAAGATTCAACGTTATTCAACAATTTTCCTGCGCCATCCCTGCAAGAATCTCACTGTTCTCAATGCATTTCACATCAACTCCAAGCTGACGCATTGATCTTCCCGGTAAGCGCTGAAAATCAACCAATTACCCGGTAATCAGGTTCAATTTATTTTGACGGACAACAGATGAAAATTCCTACTCTTACCCTGGGGCGCAGACTGGCCCTGAGTTTCGCAACTGTCTGCATTCTGATGGCGGTCATCATGACAATCGCGATCGTCATGCTGGGCCGGGTCAATGCAAGCACCAACGATATCGCCAGCGACCGGCTTCCCAAAATCATCAAGACCTACGAAACACAAAGCGAAATCGACAGCATCGCGATTTCGTTGCGCAATATGATGCTCAACGAAGACCAGGCTGACCGCCAGAAACAGATGGACCGGATATTGCAGGCACGACAGGTCATCCGTGAAAATGAGGCGCTGTTCGAACGTATCATCATCCTGCCTGCCGCGCTGCCGATTTTTCACCGGATGCAGGAAGCAGGTATGCAATATCTGGCAGGCCAGGAAAAACTGCTGAAACTGATCAATGAAGGTACGCCGGAACAGGCGCGCGCCAACCTGAACAACGAACTGCGTCCGATTCTCGCCCGCTATAAACAGTCGCTCGCAGAGATGGTTGTTTTTCAAAAGGATCTGACTGATGCCCGTAACAGCACGGCAAAAGCGGATTATGCCAACGCTCGCTGGCTGATGCTGTGTATCGGCGGAATTGCGCTGATACTGGCCGCCGGAATCGCTTACACACTCACGCGCAGCCTGGTAAAGCAACTGGGCGGTGAGCCGGCGTATGCTGCTGAAATTGCCAATCTGATCGCTCACGGCGATCTGACAACACCGATTGAATTACATCCGTCGGATCACGGCAGCATGCTCTACACCATCAGGCTGATGCGGGACAGACTGGCAGACATCGTCGGCGGCGTACGTTCCGGTACGGATGCTATCGTCACGGCCGCGACACAGATTGCATCAGGCAATCAGGATCTCTCTGACCGCACAGAGCAACAGGCAGGATCGCTGGAAGAAACCGCTTCATCCATGGAAGAACTGACTGCCACGGTCGGGCAAAATGCCGCACATGCCTCCCAGGCCAGTCAGCTGGCTGCCAACGCATCCTCGGTTGCGATCAAAGGCGGGCAGATTGTCCAGGAAGTGGTGCAGTCCATGCACACCATTCATTCGTCCTCAGGAAAAATTGTGGACATTATCGGCGTGATTGACGGTATTGCATTTCAAACCAATATTCTGGCGCTGAATGCCGCCGTAGAAGCGGCACGCGCCGGTGAGCAGGGCCGAGGATTCGCCGTTGTGGCGGCAGAAGTGCGCAATCTAGCGCAACGCAGCGCCAATGCTGCACGTGAAATCAAGACGCTGATTCAGGCTTCTGCGGAAGAGGTATCGCATGGCAGCACACTGGTACAGGAAGCCGGCAGCACCATCCGGGAATTAGTAACAAGTGTGCAGCGGGTCAGCGATATCATTCATCATATTTCCAATGCCAGCCATGAACAGAGCAGCGGTATCCAGCAAGTGAATCAGGCAATCACCAGCATGGATGAAGTGACACAGCAAAATGCGGCACTGGTCGAAGAGTCTGCTGCAGCAGCAGAAAGCCTGCGCGAGCAGGCCATTGAATTATCGGGTCTGGTCAGTATTTTCAAACTGCACGGGATGGAGCAATCCGTCACATCCAGGCCTGTCCGGCTGCTGAATAAGTCACAAGCTAGCAATTCACAGTCTGTGCGGCGTCAGTCACTGTCCTATGCCGCTTAGTTAATATACGCCGGGCTCACCGGGTGGCTGTGTCTTAAACCGCTTGTGAGCCCAGAAATATTCTGCCGGTGCTTTCAGCACTTCCTGTTCAATAAACGCATTCATCTGGCGGGTCGCCATCGTGATATCGTCACCCGGATAATTATCCCAGGGAGCATGAAAACAGACCTTCCAGCCGCGATAATCCGGCAGCATCGTGGCAATCACCGGTACGACTTTGGCCTGCGTGCTGGCGGCCAGACGCGGCATGGCTGTCAGCGTGGCAGCGGGAACGCCGAAAAAAGGAATGAATTCTGCATTTTTGGCGCCAAAATCCATATCCGGTAACATGAAGTAAGGCAGTTTTTCCTGCATCGCCCGGATAATCGGCTTCACACCTTCGGCACGGGAAAACAGTTTCACCGGACGAAACCGCGACCGTCCCCGCCGCAGTGCCTGATCGAAAACCTTATTGCGTTGCTCGGTATAGATGGAGCACAGCGATGACTCCAGCATCACCGCAACCCCGGCGACATCGAGACACACAAAATGCGGACAAAGCAAAATAGTCGGGCCGGACTGAATCAGCGTCAGCGGCACGGCAGGTTCAACCTGAATCAGTTTTTTCAGACGCGTTTCAGATGCCCACCACAGAATGCCCCGCTCCAGAACACTGCGCGCATACAGCTGAAAATGACGCCGTGCAATCTGCCGCCGTTCTTCTTCACTGCGATCCGGCAGGCATAAACGAAGATTCGTCAGGGTAATATGGCGTCGCTTCCTGATAACAAAAAACAGGAGGTTACCCACTCCTTCTCCCATGCGTCCAAGCACCGGCAAAGGCAGCCAGTGCAGCAGCCACATCAGCGCCAGCACCAGTCTCATGGCTGCTCCGGCTGCACAGCATCCGGTCCGGCAACGCCTTGCGGCGTTTTATAACGGTTATAGCTCCAGAAATACTGCGCCGGAGAACGTGCAATCAGTTTTTCCATGGCCCGGTTAATCGCCTCTGCCTGGGTCACGGCATCCTCACCCAGTTCCTCATCAAATGCGACGAAGCGCACTACATATCCGCGTCCGCCCGGCAAACGTTCTGCGTAGGTCAGAATGATGGGAGAACCCGTCATACTATGCAGTTTGGCGGACAATGTCATGGTGTACGCTGGTTTGCCAAAAAACCTGGCCCAGACACCTTCACCCTGTTGCGGCACCTGATCCGGCAATAAACCGATTGCCTCGCCTTTTTTAAGCGCTTTCGCCATAATCCGGACGCCGGACAAATTGGTCGGTGCCAGCAGCAGATTCTCTCTGGCGCGCGCGCCCTCGATCAGCGGCTTGAGTGCGTCCTTGCGTGGCGGCCGGTACAACACCGTCAGCCGGGTCCGGGCTGCAATTTTCTGCGCCACAATTTCAAAACAGCCGAGATGCGGCGTCAGGAAGATGACACCTTTTTTCTGATCCAGCGCCTGCTGCACAAGCTCCCAGTTCTCCATTTCAGCGGTTTTCAACACCCGCTCAGGTCTGGCGCACCAGATAAACGGAAGCTCCAGTACATTTTTACCCGCTTCCTGCACGGCGGCCCGTAAATGCCGGGAAAAACCGGCTCTTCCCAGATTTTCCTGCAGACGACGACGATATGAAACAGATAACAGATAGACCAGCCAGCCCAGAACACTCCCAGTGAAATGCAGCACTGAAAGCGGAAGCAGCGATAAAAAACGGAATAAAGTGACAAGCATGACGCTGCTCAAGAATTCATGAAATGTGGAGGGGTATTCGACATAGTTAAAGCAGAAGGCGTAAAATAGCACACATTGGCAAACCGTTGGCTGCTCATTGAGCAAACGACAACCTGCCACCGCCGAGTTAACAGACAACTTGCGAGGCGGTTTATAAAACTCGCTAAAGCGTCGCAGGATCTCTATTCGACTGCGGCACATTTTTTTCGGTCATTTTTTACAGGAGCCTGCGATGGCAAATGATTTTCTCTTCACCTCAGAATCCGTCTCCGAAGGACATCCGGATAAAGTCGCGGACCAGATTTCCGATGCAATTCTGGATGCAATTCTGGAACAAGATCCCTACTCCCGCGTTGCGGCCGAAACCCTGACCAATACTGGTCTGGTCGTGCTGGCCGGTGAAATCACCACGCAGGCCAACGTGGATTACATTCAGGTCGCACGCGACACCATCAAGCGCATCGGCTACGACAATACGGAGTACGGCATCGATTACAAAGGCTGCGCCGTACTGGTCGCGTATGACAAGCAATCCAACGATATCGCCCAGGGCGTGGATCGCGCCAGCGACGATTATCTGAATATCGGCGCGGGTGATCAGGGCCTGATGTTTGGCTATGCCTGCGACGAAACACCGGAACTGATGCCGGCACCGATTTACTACGCGCACCGTCTGGTCGAACGTCAGGCACAATTGCGCAAGGACGGCCGCCTGCCTTTCCTGCGCCCGGACGCCAAATCCCAGGTCACCATGCGCTATGTCGATGGTAAGCCGCACAGTATTGATACCGTTGTGCTGTCGACCCAGCACAGCCCGGATCAAAGCGAAACATCGAGCAAGATGAAGCAATCCTTCATCGACGCCGTGATTGAGGAAATCATCAAGCCGGTACTGCCGAAAGAATGGCTGCAAGACACCAAATATCTGATTAATCCGACCGGTCGCTTTGTCATCGGCGGCCCGCAAGGCGATTGCGGTCTGACTGGCCGTAAAATCATCGTCGATACTTACGGTGGCGCCTGCCCGCACGGCGGCGGTGCGTTTTCCGGCAAAGACCCAACGAAGGTTGACCGTTCCGCCGCCTACGCGGCACGCTACGTCGCCAAAAACATCGTCGCTGCCGGTCTGGCGCGCCAGTGCCAGATTCAGGTCGCGTACGCCATTGGCGTGGCACGTCCGATGAACGTCACGGTGTATACCGAAGGGACGGGCGTGATTCCGGATGAGCAGATCGCCGCACTGGTGAATGCCCACTTTGACCTGCGCCCGAAAGGCATCATCCAAATGCTGGATCTGCTGCGTCCGATTTACTCCAAAACAGCTGCCTATGGTCATTTCGGCCGTGAAGAACCTGAATTCAGCTGGGAACGCACCGACAAAGCAGCCGTGCTGCGGACGGCTGCCGGTCTGTAACGCTTGAAAGGTCAGTCGCACGATGCAATGGAGTTCGTGGTACCGTTATTTCATTGCATCGTGTGCTTTTCGAATGCCGCGGGCAGTTCTGCTGTCGTTTTTTCTGATCGCTGAAACCAGTGCAGCAGCTTATACGCCGCGACCATCAAAGATCACCGACTGGTGCACACCGCTGGTTGCCAGACTGCCCAAGATCAGTCTACATGAGTGTCTCGGCAGCAAACTGTCACCCGCCGGCGCTTCCTCGCTCAATGGCTTCCCGCTGCTGATACGTGATCTGCCGGCGGATGCCAGACACACTCCGGCAATCAGAGTGCTTTTGCTGGGTGGTATTCATGGCGACGAGCAAACATCTTCGGCCATCGTATTCAAGTGGCTGGGCAATCTTCAGTCCGGCGCGCCGGAATTTCAATGGAAAATCGCTCCCGTCGTCAATCCTGACGGCCTGCTGGCGCCGAAACCGGTGCGTGTGAATGCGCGCGGCATCGATCTGAACCGCAATTTCCCAACACCTGACTGGCAAAAGGAAGCACCCGGCTACTGGGCCCGCGTGACCCGTAAAGACCCGCGCCGCTACCCCGGCAAAGCACCGATTTCAGAACCGGAAAGCCGCTGGGTCTATGACCTGATCGAAAAATACAAGCCCGATGTGATTATTTCGGTGCATGCCCCTTTCGGGGTACTCGATTTCGACGGCCCGACAACGCCGCCCAGCCGTTTTGGCAGGCTGGTATATAACCGGGTCGGCGTCTATCCTGGGTCACTCGGCAATTACAGCGGTGTGCACAAAGATATTCCGGTCGTGACCATCGAATTACCCAACGCTACGCAAATGCCCCCGGAAGCAGAAATTCAACGCATCTGGCTTGATATGCAGAAATGGATACGGCTGCATGTCGCTACACCGGTCAGAACAGCCAAAAACGCCTCTGCCGGTGTTGAGCGCTAAGAAATTTATTGCATTCACGCGCACCGCAGCTCCTCAGTGTGATGACGCCCTTCACCATTGAACCTTGTCGCCACTGAACTTATCGGCCACAAAATGGTCGATACAGATTCCCGTTGAGGAGACGCCATCCGCGATCAGCACTGATCCGGACATTACAAAAAATCCCATCAGAAAACTGAAAAATGCGCCCAACTTTCAAAATTATTTCGACAATCTATTTGCTTGGACTGGCAGGTATCGCCGCTGCACAAAGCAATGATCCCTACCAATGGCTGGAGGACGTCTCCGGCGACAAAGCTTTGCACTGGGTCAGGGAGCAGAACCAGATTACCCGCGACAAATTAAAACAGGATGCCGGTTACCGGCAACTGCGCCAGGATTTACTGGTCGTGCTGAACTCCAAAGACCGGATTCCCGGCATCCGCAAAATGGGAAACGCAGTTTATAACTTCTGGACAGATGCCGACCATCCGCGCGGCGTATGGCGCAAAACATCGCTGGAGGAATACCGGAAAAATCAGCCTGTCTGGGAAACCGTGCTGGATGTGGATGCGCTGGCCAAAACAGAGAAAGAAAACTGGGTCTACAAAGGCAGCGACTGCCGTGAACCCGTATTTGACCGTTGTCTGATCCAGCTATCACGCGGAGGCGCCGATGCTGTGGTATTGCGGGAATTCGATCTGAACAGCAAAAGCTTCGTCAAAGACGGTTTCACACTGCCGGAAGCCAAAATGACCGTTGACTGGCGTGACAGGGACAGCCTGTATGTGGCCACGGATTTTGGTTCCGGTTCACTGACCGACTCAGGATATGCACGCATCGTGAAAACCTGGAAACGCGGCACCCCGCTGGAGAGTGCCGACGCGCTCCTGGAAGGGAAAAAGACAGACATGAGTGTCAGCGCCCAGAACAGTCTGCATCATGGGATTGAGCATCATCTGGTGCACCGCCAGATCACGTTCTACACTTCGGAAACTTATTTGCTGGAAGATGGCAAATTAAGCAAACTCGATATCCCATCCAAAGCCGATGTCGGCTTCTTTAATACCCAGATGCTGGTTACGCCGCGTGAAGACTGGAATACCGGAGACAAGACCTATAAGTCGGGCAGCGTGCTGGCGGTGGATTTCGATGCTTTCCGTAAAGGCAGCCGAGCGTTCACCACCCTGTTTGAACCAGCTCCCGGCACTTCTTATACCGATTCGGCTTCAACGCAGAATTACCTGTTGCTGCAATCGCTGGACAATGTCAAAAGCCATCTCGTGGAATGGAAATTCGCTGACGGAAAATGGACTTCCCGTCAGGTCAGCCTGCCAACGATGGGGACAGTCTCTGTCAGACCAGTTGATGATACCAACAGCGACGATTACCTGCTGCGTTATTCCGATTATCTGACTCCCGATGTCTTGCTGATGGCACATGCCGGCAATGATCTGCGTGAACCGTTAAAATCTGCCCCGGCTTTTTTTGATGCTTCCCCTTATGAAATCGCACAACAGTTTGCCACCTCAAAAGATGGCACCAAAGTGCCTTATTTCATCGTCAAACGTAAAGATATGCCTTACGACGGTCAGAATCCGACTCTGCTGTACGGCTATGGCGGATTCCAGATTTCCCTGACACCGTCCTATTCCGGCGGTCTGGGAAAAACCTGGCTGGAAAAAGGCGGTGTCTATGTCGTAGCAAATATCCGCGGTGGCGGTGAATTTGGCCCACGCTGGCATCAGGCGGCGCTCAAAGAAAACCGTCAGCGCGCCTACGATGACTTTGCCGCTGTTGCGGAAGACCTGATCAGCACCAAAGTCACCTCGCCGCGGCATCTTGGCGCCATGGGCGGCAGCAACGGCGGTCTGCTGGCAGGTGTTGCGCTGACTCAGCGTCCTGACCTGTTTAATGCAGTTGTGAGCCAGGTTCCCCTGCTCGATATGCAGCGTTTTAACCAGCTGCTGGCAGGCGCATCGTGGATGGGCGAATACGGCAATCCGGATATTCCGGCGGAATGGGCTTATATCCGGCGCTATTCACCTTATCAGAACGTGAAAGCCGGGGTCCAGTATCCGAATGTCCTGTTCATCACGTCCACCCGTGATGACCGCGTTCACCCGGGTCATGCCAGAAAAATGGCGGCAAAAATGCTGGATCAGGGTCACAAAAATGTGTGGTACTACGAAAACACCGAAGGTGGGCACGGCGGCGCAGCAAACAATGAGCAACGCGCTGACATGAGTGCGATTACCTATGCCTTCCTGTGGAATATGCTGCAACCGGCGAACAGCGCCTATGCGGTGCATTAAACGGACAATCCGGTAGCGTCTGGCAGTACCATTGAATGAATGGCCGGACTGGTGCGGATTTTATCGATTCCGCCGGATGACGATTTTAAAACCCGTTTACAATGCCATTTACCATCCGTTATCCCTCTTCGGATAACGGATTTTTATTTTCAGAATCGGCATGACACTGGCTCAATTACTCAAGCAATTTATTTCCCGTCACTGGCAACAATATGTTGCTGCTGCTGCCATGCTGTTTTCGGTTGCAGTGCTGACGGTCCTGATACCACGCAGAGTCGGCAGTGTGATCGACGGCATGGTGAGACATCAGCTGGATCAGCAAGGTATGCTGAAGGAGCTGGCGATTCTGCTGCTGATGGGCGGGGCGATCTATTTTCTGCGGGTCGGCTGGCGTATGCAGTTATTCACCGCCTCGTATCAGCTCGGTGTCGAATTGCGTACCCGTTTGTATCAGAGGCTGAGTTTGCAAGGGCAGGATTTTTTCCAGAAACAGCGTACCGGCGATCTGATGGCGCTGGGCACCAACGATGCCGATGCGATTGAGCTGGCAGCTGGCGAGGCGGCGCTGGCAGGATTCGACGGTTCGCTGACATTCGCACTGGTGATCGGCATGATGCTGCTGGGGGTGGACTGGCGGCTGGCAGTTGCAGCGCTGCTGCCCTTCCCTTTTATGGCATGGGCATTCAAAAAAATTACGCATCATGTGCATGAGGCTTCCCGCCTTTCGCTGGAACGTTTCAGTCAGCTCAACGATCAGGTACAGGAAACGCTGGCCGGCGTGAGGACTTTGCGCGCCCTGGGCCTGGAGCAACAAAGTGCCGCGCAATTCGCTGAGCTGGCAGAAAATGCCTCGGATGCCAGCCTGTCGGCGCAGCGCTGGGAGGCTGCCTACGAGCCCGCCGTCGGCATTACCCTGACCAGTGCCGGTGCATTGACACTGGGCGTTGGCGGCTATCTGGTCTGGCACAATGAAATGACGATTGGCGCACTGACCAGTTTTTCCATGTATCTGGGACAGCTGATCTGGCCGATGTTTGCTGCTGGCTGGGTTCTGTCGCTGATGGAACGGGGAAAAGCGGCCTGGGCCAGGCTGGAACCGGTGCTCAGCATGGAAGTCTCCGTGCAGGACAATGGGGTATTGCGCGATCCGCCGGCAGGCAGCATCCTGTTCCGTCAGGTGGGCTATCTTTATCCCGGTCAGACTCACGCCGCGCTGGCAGAAATTGACCTGCAGCTGGAACCGGGCAAAACCCTGGGCATCGTTGGTCCGACCGGTTCCGGCAAATCAACCATCATCCGCCTGTTGCTGCGCCAGATTGAAACCAGACAGGGCGACATTCTCTGGGGTCAGCGTCCTCTTGCAGATTACTCCCTGCAGAGTCTGCGGTCGGCAATGAACTGGGTGCCTCAGGAACCATTTCTGTTTTCAGCCCCGATTGCAGAAAATATCGCACTGGCCAATCCGGCCGTCAGCCGGGAGCAGATCATGCATGCCGCGACCCTCGCTGCGGTACATGACGACATCATGCGCTTTCCACAAGGCTATGACACGCCGGTCGGTGAACGGGGCGTTACCTTATCCGGCGGGCAGCGGCAACGGGTCGCCATTGCACGCGCGCTGCTGACAGACAGTCCGCTGCTATTACTGGATGATGCGTTGTCGGCGGTGGATACCGATACTGAAACCCGTATCCTCCAGCATCTGCATCATTTGCAGCGCCGGCAAACCCAGCGTTGTGCCATCATTGTCAGTCATCGTCTCAGCGCTGTCGCAGAGGCCGATCATATTCTTGTGTTGCGTGACGGAAAAATCGCCGAGCAGGGAAAACATCAGGAACTGGTGGAAGCAGGTCACTGGTATGCCACGCAGTGGCGCTATCAGCAACTGGAGGCAAGTTTAGATGCAGCATGAATTGAATACCCGCCCGTCTGAAAAAAAACTCGCGGTGCAATTACTGTTGCAAGCGGCACAACCGGAAAAAAGTCACGTGCTGGCAGGCATTTTCTTCCTGCTGACCGCTGCCGGACTGGAGGCCGTCGGCCCTTTGCTGGGCAAGGCATTTATTGACCGCTATCTGTTGCCTCATCAGATCGACTGGCCAATCGTGCTCTTGCTGCTGGCAGCCTATGTATTGACCGGCTGGGGCGCCACCTGGCTGCGCTATCTGCAGCTCACGCGTCTGGCCGGTGTGGCCATGCGTTCCGTCCGGCGGCTGCGGGAACAGGTTTATGGTCATGTGCTGCGCCTGCCCATGTCTTTTTTTGACAAAGCCATTACCGGACAGCTGGTGAGCCGCGTGACCAATGACACCGAAGCCGTCAAAAACCTGTACGTCCAGGTGCTGTTCGTCATGCTCGACAGTTCGATTGTCGTTCTTGGCGCCTTGGCCGCCATGGCATGGCTGGAATGGCGGCTGATGCTGATTGTCACCATGCTGATTCCGGCGGTGGTGATTATTGTCTGGTTTTATCAGCGCTGGAGCGCACCAGCCGTCAGCAAGGCGCGTCAGCTGCGCAGCGAGATCAATGCCCAGGTTGCAGAAAGCATCAGCGGCATGAGCACGCTGCAGGCCAGCAATGCGGCACAGCGTTTCGGGGAGCGCTTTGCCAGCACCAACCAGCAGCATTACCAGGCGCGGCTTGACGAATTGCGGGCCAACGCCTGGCTGCTGCGGCCTGCGCTGGATTTTTTGAATTCCGTATTATTGGTCGTCGTGATTTTCTGCTTTGGCCAACGGAATTTTTCCGGTGTTGAAATCGGCATCCTGTACGCCTTTGTCAGTTATATTGCCCGCGTGGTCGATCCGCTGATTCAGATTACTTTGCAATTCGGACAGATACAGCAGGCAGTTGTTTCTGCCGCCCGAGTCAATACCCTGCTGCATGAAACACGCACCCCGGATACCAGCCGGAACGCCGCCATGCATAGCGGCGAAGTGGAGATTGAACATCTGAATTTTGGCTATGATCCGGCGCATCCGGTACTGCAGGATATTCACCTGCGGATTCCAGCCGGCAGCTTCTTTGGTGTCGTCGGCCATACCGGCAGCGGTAAATCCACGCTGATGAGTCTGTTGCTGCGCTTTTATGCAGCCCAGTCCGGTCAGATCCGTATTGACGGTCATCGCCTATCCGATTTTTCGGATGCCTATTTCCGCAGTCATGTGGGGCTGGTACCGCAAGAGCCTTTTCTGCTGGCAGCCAATGCGCGGGACAATATCGCAATGGGCCGGCCGCTGTCCGATGCAGACATCACGGCGGCGGCAAAAGCAGCGCATGTCCATGATTTTATTTTGCAGCTTGAAAATGGTTATGACACATCGCTGGGCGAAGGCGGCGCCCGCCTCTCTACCGGGCAAAAGCAGTTGATTGCCATTGCCAGGGCACTGGCAGGAAAGCCGCGCATCCTGTTTCTGGACGAAGCCACATCGCATATTGACAGCGAGACTGAACAGATCGTGCAACTGGCATTAAACGAATTGCGGGGCAAGGTCACGATCATTGCCATTGCGCACCGTTTATCCACGATTCGTGAAGCCGACAGCATCATTGTCCTGAATCACGGCAAGCTCGCTGAACAGGGCACCCATCAGGAACTGATGCAGCTGGAACAGGGTATTTATCAGAAGCTGTATTTATTGCAGACGCTGGAAGATTAAGGAAAAAAAATGAAATGGATACTGGCGCTGGCTGCTGCCGCAGGGGTACTGATCGCAGGCATACTGGCTTATGTGTTTCTGGTGCTGGCTCCCGGCTTGCCTGCACTCGATGCCGTGACCGATTACCAGCCTAAAATTCCGCTGCGGATTTATACCGCGGATAATGCCCTGATCGGAGAATTCGGCGAAGAACACCGGGATTTTGTGCCGATCAAAGACATCCCTGCGGTAATGAAAAATGCCCTGCTGTCGATTGAAGATGCCCGCTTTTATGAGCATCACGGTGTCGATTTTATCGGTGCAACACGCGCGCTGCTGGCGGATCTGGGTGGCGGCTTCCATCAGGGAGCCTCGACGATCACGATGCAGGTCGCCAGGAATTTTTTTCTGACACAGGAAAAAACCCTGAACCGCAAGGCAAAGGAAATCCTGCTGACTTTCCGCATTGAATCTGCGCTGACCAAGGATCAGATTCTGGAACTGTATATGAACCAGATTTATCTGGGCCAGCGCACGCACGGATTTTCCAGTGCCGCCCGTACTTACTTTGGTAAGTCACTGGATCAGCTGACGATTGCCGAGGCGGCCATGCTGGCAGGGATTCCGCAAAATCCGGTCCGGCACAATCCGGCCGTCAATCCGCAACGGGCCAAAGAACGGCAGATTTTAGTTTTAAAAAGTATGCTGAAAAAAGGCGTCATCACGGAGGCGCAATACGATCAGGCCAGCAAAGAACATCTGACGATCACTGGCAGGCAGCAATTTGACGCTCATGCAGATTACGTTGCGGAGATGGTGCGCCAGCAGATCGTTGCGGAATATAAGGAAGCCGCCTATACCTCGGGCATCAAGGTCTATACCACTCTGCTGAAAGCAGACCAGGATGCGGCTTATGATGCCGTGCGCAAAAACATCATGATTTACGATCAGCGTCATGGCTACCGCGGGCCGGAAGTTTTTATCCGCCTGCCTCAGAACGAGGATGAAAGAGATGACGCGATTGATGAGGTATTGCGCCAGCATCCCGCCAACGACAAATTACTGGCAGCGGTGGTCACCGACGCCAGTCCCAGGCTGATCAAGGCCGAGCTGGCTTCCGGTGAGAGTATTGAGATCAGTGGCGACGGCCTGCGCTTTGCCGCCGGCGCTTTGCAAAACAATGCCAGGTCAGATCTGAAAATTGTTCCGGGAGCCGTGATCCGCGTCATTCAGGATAACAAAAAACATTGGGGCATTACCCAGTTACCTGAAGTAGAAGGTGCCTATGTGGCGCTGGATGCTGGCACTGGCGCATACCGGGCGCTGGTCGGCGGTTTTGATTTTAATCGTAAGAAATTCAATCATGTAACCAGCGGCTGGCGTCAGCCGGGGTCCAGCATCAAACCGTTCATTTATTCTGCGGCACTGGAAAAAGGCTTCACCCCGGCAACGCTGATTAACGATGTCCAGCTCTCGGCCACCAGCGAAGAAGCCTTGCGCTGGGATCCGAGAAATGACGATGGCAAATACGATGGCCCGATCACGATGCGCACAGCCCTGGCGCAATCGAAAAACGTGGTGTCTGTCCGCATTCTGAAGTGCATCGGCATTAACACCGCTTATCAGTGGCTGCCGCGCTTTGGATTCTCAAAAGACAAACAGCCGGATAACCTGACCATGGCACTGGGCACCGGATCAGTCACACCGTTGCAGCTGGCGTCCGCCTATGCGGTATTTGCGAACGGCGGTTATCAGATCACACCTTGGCTGATCAGTAAAATCACAGATGCCAAAGGCAAAGTACTAAAGGAGTTCCCGGTTCCACCGGTTGGTGCCGATGAAACGCGTGTCATTGATGCCCGCAATGCATTCGTGACCGACAGCATGCTGCGCGAAGTGACCCGCAGCGGTACCGGTGCGGCAGCGAGCGTGCGTCTGAGCCGTCATGATCTGGCAGGTAAAACCGGTACCTCCAGTGAAGCAGTGGATGGCTGGTTCGCCGGCTATGCGGCGAATATTGTTGCTGTCGCCTGGATGGGTTACGACGATCCGAAATCTCTGGGCAGCCGGGAATTCGGTGCCACGCTCGCGCTGCCAATCTGGATAGACAGCATGCGCGCCAGCCTGAACGGCAAACCGGAATTACAGCGCCCTGTGCCTGACGGCGTCAGCAACGCCGAAGGTGACTGGATGTATACCGAATTCCTGAACGGTGCAGGAGTCAAAACACTGGACATGGACACAGTCAGTATCAGCCCACCCTGAAGCATCAAAAAAATGCCCGCAATGACATACGCATTGCGGGCAAACATCCTGACCTTTGGAGGAGAAGCAGTAGGATAGGTCAAATTGTAAACATTCCCGATGACAAGATAATGACAGTTGGGAAACCTCTGATTTTCTATCCCTCGCATATCCGGACCACACCGCATACTGGTCTGCATAGTGGGCTCATCGCAAACGTCTGATTCCTGCAACCTGGAATTTTTCAGAAATATGCCGGAGTTGACCACAGATCAACATCAACAGCGCTTATCTGTCCGGGTATTGTCGTGTATTAGCCGATATAAAATGTTACAAAAAAATATTCCGCTTTTTTAAATCAAAATTTTCACTATTGTTACTGCATCAGGCAGTGGTATCGTCGCCAGGATGTCTGAATACCGCTGTTGTACAAAGACGTCTACTTGAGCAAACCACTTATCCATCAAAACCTGCCATTGGTCAGATTATTGCTGTAAAGCATTACAATCTGTTCCTATAATCTACACAGGAACATTCTGCGCCAACAGCGCGGATGATGGAATAACCGGAGATGACGGCAATGAACAGAGATCGTTCTGCAGCAGACAGAATACAAGGCTTTACCCTGATCGAACTCTTAACCGTGTTGGCGATCGTCGGAATACTCGCAGCCATTGCTTATCCGTCCTACATCCAGCACATCATCAAGACAAACCGCTCCGCCGCCCAAAGTTTCATTCTGAGTGCTGCCAATAAGCAGGAGCAATACAACCTGGATGCGCGGCAATACGCGACCACGATGACGCTGCTTGGCTTGACCAATATTCCGACCGAAGTATCGAAAAATTATAACGTCACGATAGCGGCCAATAACTCGGCAACGCCTCCGACATATACGATTACGGCCACGCCGATCGATAATCAGCTGAGCATGGATACGCTGTGCGGAAGTTTAACAATCGATCAGGTGGGGAATAAGGGAATCACCGGAACAGGTACTGTATCCAGTTGCTGGTAAAAATTATTGAAAAGTTCAATCATGTGTAATCCAGATCCTTCAAGACCACCTCAACACTACGGCAGCTATGGATTTACACTGGTTGAAATGCTGACCACCATAGCCATCGTAGCCATTCTGTCGGCGCTCGCTGCCCCGGCGTTCAGAGATTTTATTGCTGGTCAAAAGATTAAAACGGCGGCCTATGATCTGTCTTACACACTCACTTTCGCACGCAGTGAAGCAATCAAGCGCAACAGCAATGTCACCATCGCAGCAGCCAGCGGTGGCTGGCAAAATGGCTGGGCAGTCAATGCAGGGACGGTGAATCTGAACCAGCATGAATCAGTCCCCGGACTGACGATTGCCGGCCAGAGTGCCAGCATTATTTACAGCTCGAACGGACGCATTCAGGCAACCGCCAATCAGACATTCAGCATCAGCAGCAACACCAGCTCCAATGCGGCTCAGCGCTGCATCACGATTAATCTGAGCGGGCTACCGAATACCAAAAAAGGGGCCTGTTCATGAACTTATATCAAAAAACCCGCCCTCTTCAAGCCGGTTACAGCATGATCGAAGTGCTGGTGACACTGGTGATTCTGATGCTGGGTCTTTTGGGGTTGGTAGGCCTGATGCTGTTGAGCCAACGCTCCGAAATGGAGTCTTACCAGCGCGCCCAGGCGCTGGTGTTGCTGCAGGATCTGGCAGGCCGCATCAATGCCAACCGTACCGCTGCGCCATGCTATGCAATCACGACTGATACCGTCAATGGCACACCATACCTCGGGGTGAGCTCCAGCGTCACACCCTCGTGTTCGTCAGGTTCAGTCGAAGCCTATACCCTTGCCAATAATGACTTGACGGCCTGGAATAATTTACTCACCGGTACGGCAGAGCAAAGCGGCACAGCAAATCTGGGAGCAATGATCGGCGCCCGCGGCTGCATCAGTTTTGACTCGGCGAGCGGCACTTATCTGGTCAGCATCGCCTGGCAAGGAAATGGAAAAACTGCCGCACCCGGTTCCGGACTTTCCTGCGGTAAAGGCCTGTATGGCGATGAAACCATGCGGCGTGTTGTCAGTATGCCTTTGCAGATCGCCAACCTGAATTGATTATGATGAATACGACCGCCTCCCCGCTTTCGCGACCTTATACCGCCCATTCTCAGGCTGGCCTGTCGCTGGTGGAATTAATGATTTCCATCACCATCGGGCTGTTGCTGCTGACGGGAATTGCCATACTGATCACTCAACAAAGCAGTAGCCGCACAGAAATCGATAAGTCAGGACGGCAGATCGAAAATGGGCGCTACGCATTAACGCTGCTGCAGGATGATATCCAGCATGCAGGATATTACGGGCAGTATTCAGGTGCACTTACTGCCCTGACCGCACTACCTAACCCCTGCGCCACCGATATCGCCAGCATTGATGCGTCCCTGGCAATGCCGCTGCAGGGTTACGATGCGCCGACAACGGTTCCCGACCCGCTGTCCACCTGCCTGCCGGATGCCAATCACGTCAGCGGAACCGATATCCTCGTGGTGCGCAGACTGGAAGCAGATGACACGCTTCCCACCATTTCCACCGCAGTTCCCGGCCAGATTTACATACAAACGACCCCGAACGGTAAAGTGACCGGCTCCGGCAGCGATACCAGCGTGTTTAACCTGACACAAAAAGATGCCACTACGCCGGCTGAATTACGCAAATACGTGGAGCATATTTATTTCATCAGTCCATGCAATGTCTATGCCCCCGGCGCCACCACCTGCACAGGCGCAGCAGATGATGGATATCCGGTGCCAACGCTCAAACGGCTGGAAATGTCCGTCACTTCAGGTGCGGCCACGCTCGTCGTGACACCACTGGTAGATGGCATCCAGAATATGCAGCTTGACTATGGGATTGATAATACAGGCTCAGGTATTCCGGCATTACCGTTTGTCACCGCACCCAGTGTGGCTGACTGGCCCAACGTGATGGAGATACAGGTTAATCTGCTGGCGCGAAACAGTGACGCAACGACTGGTTACGTAGATAGCAGAACGTACAGCATGGGGCTTGCCGGTGCAGTCGGGCCATTTTCCGATGCGTACAAGCGCCACATCTATACCGCCGCTGTACGCGCCGTCAATCCCAGTGGACGGAGAGAATAAATGATCCCTGAAGCAATCTATCAAAAGAAGCATCAGCGCGGAGCGACTTTTCTGGTCAGCCTGGTGATGCTGATTGTCCTGACTTTGCTGGTGGTGTCGGCGATCCGGATGGGTAATGCCAACCTGAAGACAGTCGGCAACATGCAGGCCAAGAACGAAGCCGCAGCGGCGGCGCAACAGGCGATTGAAACCATCATGGGTAACCTGAACAGTTTTTACGCACCGGTTGCTCAGACGATCAGTGTTGATATTAATAACGACGGCGTGCCTGATTACACCGTCAATACGTCTGCACCGGTTTGCCTGAAAATGATCCCCGTAGAAGGTTACAGTGTTGATTTTGCACAGTCGGCACCAAAAGACACCTACTGGGATATCAAAGCCGTCGTCACCGACAACCGGACCGGTGCATCGGTCACCTTGCATCAGGGGGCCAAAGTACGTATGGATGCAACAGCAACCTGCACATAGGAATTTGACGGGTGACCTGCAGGACAGAGCGGCAGAACTGACCGTCAAACAATGCCGCCACCCGTATTTTGAACCGATACAGAAACGCATCATCAGGAGTTTGCGATGAAATTTCCAAGATTCTTCCACACGGTATTGCTTGCTGCGATGGCACTGAGCACCCTTGCCAGCCAGGCTGCCGATACAGACATTTTTAACCAGCCGCCCGGCGTGACACCGCCAGCGCCGAACATCATTTTCATCCTGGATAACACGGCGAACTGGTCCAAAGCATCCCAAAAATGGTCTGGCTCACCCACACAGGGACAGGCTGAACTGATTGCGATCAAAAATTTTGTTGCCGGCCTCAAACAGCCAGCCAACGTCGGTCTGATGATGTTTGACGTCAGCACCAAAGATGGCGGTTATGTGCGTTACGGTGTGCGCAGCATGAGTGTCAGCAACAACAATGCCGCATTGCAGGACATCGTTTCCTATATCTCTGCAAACGTGAATTCGCCGAGTGAAAAAATTAATCAGTCCTCCGGTGATTATGCCAATGCCTTATACGAAACCTGGCTTTACCTGACTGGCGCCAATAGCTGGGCCGGTATGGCAGCAAATGCCGACTATGCGGGTAATTCCGTGCCCTATACTCCGGCAGGAGAAGGGTTAAGCAGCAACTTTGCTTACAAAGGTTCTGCGAATGGTTCTGCCTACAACACACCCATTAATACCAACGGCTGCGCCAAAACCTACATTATTTTTATCGGTAACAACCGTCAGGGACAACTGCCTCCTACACCCAGTGCCAGTGACCCGGCAGCGACAACGCTCACGGCCTACCACTACACATCCACTCCCGATGTACAGTCTGCCTGGGCACGTTTCCTGCATCTTCGTCCGGATCTGACACCCGGCAGTGTCGCCGCCACCAATGGCTCTGTCACCACTTACACGATTGATGCCTACAATGCGCAGCAGAATCCGGCATTTACAACCATGATGAAAAACATGGCCAAGAATGGCGGCGGTCAATACTTTCAGGCTGGCAGCGATCAGGCTCTGGCAACTGCATTGCAAAATATTCTGGCCCAGATTCAGGCGGTCAACTCTGTATTTGCATCCGCGTCTCTGCCGGTATCCGTCAGTGTGCGCGGCAGCTATCTGAATCAGGTATATCTGGGTGTTTTCCGCCCTGATGCGATGGCAGCCCCGAACTGGGTGGGCAATCTGAAGCAATATCAGCTCGGCGTCGATACCGCAACCACTCCACCGACCTTGTTCCTCGCAGACAGCCTTGGTGCACCGGTCGAAAACCAGACTACCGGATTTATCAACCCCAGTGCGGTCAGTTTCTGGACCCAGGCTTCGACCTTCTGGGATCCGTCTTATTATGTCAATTCGCAAGGTGTCGGCGGCAACTCCGACTCGCCGGATGGTGATCTGGTTGAAAAAGGAGCGGCAGCACAATACTTGCGCACGACCTACGCAACCAGCCAGGCCAGCCGCAACATCTATACCTGTACAGGGAACTGCACCGGCGGATCATTATTGTCCGCCACTCCTTTCAATACCAGTAACAACGCAATCACCAATACCATGCTGGGTGCAGCAAGCACGGCAGACCATGATTCCATCATCAACTGGGTTCGTGGCGGCAATACGCAACTGGACGACAATCCGGACCCGGCTGCAACAACAGCTTACATCCGCGGCTTTAATCATGGCGACGTATTGCATTCACGTCCGGCGGTAGTGAACTACAACCGCACTCCGGATGACGTCATGCTGTTTTACGGCGGCAATGACGGTATTCTGCATGCAGTCAAAGGCGGTCAGAATACCTCCAATAATGACGGCAGTGAACTATGGGGCTTCATCGCATCCGAGCATTTCCCGCAATTCAAACGGATGCGAGATCACTCTCCGCTGATTTCGCCAACCAATCCCAAGCCGTACTTTATGGATGGGTCAGCAACGGTATATACCTACTCTTCTGCCGGCGATGGCAAGATCGATTACACCCGTGGCGACAAGGCTTATCTGTTTGTCACCATGCGACGTGGCGGCCGCTTTGTTTACGCACTGGATGTCAGCAACCCGGCAGCACCGAAATTCCTGTGGAAGCACAGTAATTCCGATACGGGATTCACCGAACTCGGCCAGACCTGGTCCGACATGAGAGTTGCAAAACTGCGTTATCAGGCAAATCCGGTTCTGATTTTCGGAATGGGGTATGACCCGGCAGCAAATGACACTATCATACAAAGTACTGCCACCATGGGGCGCGGTGTGATGGTGCTCGATGCAACAACTGGTGCCCTGATCTGGCAGGCAGGCGCCTCCGTATCAGGCGCACTCTACAATCTGACTGTACCCGGCATGAGTTACGCCATTCCATCTAATGTGTCACTGTATGACTCCGATGGTGACGGCAATATCGACCGAATTTATGCGGCCGACACCGGCGGCAACGTCTGGCGCATCAACGTCAATGACGCCATGCCTGCCAACTGGACCGTCACGCAACTGGCCTCACTCGGCGGCACTGGCATCAATGCACGGAAATTCCTTTATCCGCCGGATATTATCCCCGCCACTTCTAGCAACAACTTCGACTCTTTGCTGATCGGCTCCGGTGATCGTGAACATCCTTTTGATACCACCATCCAGAACCGCTATTACATGATCAAGGATGATCACAGCCTCAATGCAGTCAGGGCCACCCCGATTATTGAAGGTGTGGCAGGATCAACCACCGGCGTCTCTGGCCAGTTGTATGACGTCACCGCAGATACCGTGCAGATGGGCACCACAGCTCAGGTTGCCGCCACCAATACTGCGCTGACCGCGGCGAGCGGATGGTATGTCACCCTGAGTCCTGGCGAAAAAGTGGTAAGTGGCTCAACCACTCTGGCAGGAACCGTTGTTTTCGCCACCAATTTACCTGCGACAGCAGCAACCAACACCTGTACCGGTAATCTTGGTGAAGCACGCATCTATATGCTGAACTATCTGAACGGTGCTTCGACCTTCGATGTGAATCAGAGCCATACACTGACCATTACTGATCGCTACTCCGTCCGTGCCGGCGGCGGATATCCTCCGACCCCGGTTCCGATCTCTGTGCAGATTAACGGTAAGACCTATCAGGGTGTGATCAGCGGCACCAAAGTCATTACACCACCGGCACCGACACTTGGTCGCCGCTACCGGACATACTGGCAGCGAAATATCGATTAACCCTCCTGAAGAAGCTACCCGGCTGACGCCCTCATGCGATGAGCAATCGCCATTGAGGGCGTCATTGTCAGGGCGTTTCACAACAGGATGAATCCCAGTTCAACGACATCTCCTGAGCCCGCCACACCTGCCTCACCATTCATATCAAACCATTGCAGCCGCTCATTCGTTGTACGCACCCGTTTTGAGCGGGCACCGGAACAGCATTTTGTGAAAAAATAGGCGTTCAAACGAATACCCCCGCCACACACATGAACGCACGTCTGCTGAAATTTTTATTGTGCTCCCTGGCCTTGCATCTGGCATGTCTGTGGATTTTCTGGCGAGGAGACTTCGCGTCCTATGGCACCATCAGAACTCTGCCAGGCAAAGGAGCAACATCGTCAGGGCTGAGGATACGCATTGTGACGAGCAATAAAAATCAGAATCCAGCCGTACCGGTGCAACCCGGGAAAGAAGAACCGATAGAGACGCACAACTCAGCTGCCAACATAAAGAAGTCCAGCGAACAGGCAAAGCCGCTGACTGACAACGCATTATCCGGAAACTATTTCCCGGCGGGCAGTCTGACCCGCTTACCGGAACCCATCACCGATATCGACTTGAATACCACTGCGATCGACGAAGTGGCTGTGGCAGGAAAAGCAGAACTGACGCTGCTGATTGATAGCGACGGTACCGTCGCCGACGTTCTGGAATCTGTTGAGGGCGAGGATGCGCGCGCATTTTCCGGGCTGATCGCACAGCGTTTCCGGAATGCCCGCTTTACACCGGGGGAAATCAATGGCAAGGCGGTGAAGGCCGTATTAAAAATCACCGTGATCAGCGAGCCCAGTGTCAAACCGGGTGATTAACGGCGCAACACCATGCAAAGTCAGCGTCGCGCAGTAACATCCGATATGTTGACACCAGCATTCCCCTGCCATCAACAGCGGCAAGACCAGCTTGGATAAAAATGAACCACCGCTGCATCTACTCAACCGGCAACTGACAGCGTTTCCTCGCCATGCAGTTCGCGCATGGCACTGAAACCTGCCCGCAGATCGGCAATCAGATCCGGCACCGCTTCCAGACCGACATGCAGACGCAGCATCGGCGACTGCCAGCTTTCTGCGTTAACTGTACGGTAATTCGCTGGCCGGGTCGGCAGTATCAGGCTCTCATATCCTCCCCAACTGAAACCGATGCCGAATAACTGCGTCCGGTCAATCAGTGCCGCCACCTGCGATTCCGTAATATCCTGCCGGAATACCACGCCCATCAGACCGCAGGCATATTCAGGCCGGAAATCGCGTTTCCATAATGCGTGACCGGCCGTCCCTTCCAGTGGCGGATACAGGATCTCCGCCACCTCCGGTTGCTGCTGTAACCAGCGGGCAATCTGCTGCGCGCTGTCACGGTGCACGGCCAGCCTTGCTGCCATCGTCCGCAGGCCACGCAAAGCCAGCGCTGCATCATCACCACCAACAGACATTCCCAGCTGCCGGTAGGTATCACGGATACGCTGATGCAAAGCCTCATTGGTCAGAATTGCCCCCATCAGCGCATCGGAATGACCGACGATGTATTTCGTCGCTGCGTGAATCGACACATCCACACCCAGCTTAAAAGAAGCCCAGCCAATCGGCGTTGCCCAGGTGCTGTCAGAAACGACCACCGCCCCCGCTGCATGCGCTGCCGCAGCAATCGCCGGAATATCCTGAACTTCAAATGTCAGAGAGCCGGGAGACTCCACAAATACAACACGGGTTTCCGGCTCAATCAGCGCGGCAATCCCGGCACCGATCAAAGGGTCGTAGTAGGTGGTGCGAATTCCATGCTGTTTTAACAGGCCATCGCAAAACTGGCGCGTCGGGTCGTATACCGTATCCGCCATCAGCAAATGATCTCCGGGATTGAGCAAGGCCAGCAAAGTCGTGGTAATAGCGGATAATCCCGAAGAAGTCAGCATGCAGGCTGCTGCCCCCTCAGCGGCGCACAGCGCTTCCTCCAGCGCCAGCGTGGTCTCGGTCGCATGACGGCCGTAGGAACGGCGGGTACCGTTCGCCTCCTTCAGTGCAGCACAATCGGGAAACAGCATT
This sequence comes from Cognatundibacterium griseum, assembly GCF_014284195.1. Taxonomy (GTDB): domain Bacteria; phylum Pseudomonadota; class Gammaproteobacteria; order Burkholderiales; family Burkholderiaceae_D; genus Undibacterium; species Undibacterium griseum. Next base: position 574,662 of record NZ_JACOGC010000001.1, on the reverse strand, counting down.
GTAGAAGCACGCACCAGCGGCGGATTGACTGGTCCATGGTGTGATTTTCCCTTACGCCCGGCATGGGTCAGGCGGGTGGCAGTTTGCAGATCGCTGGTATGTGTGCGCATGAATACTCCATCAATATCAGGCCCCGGATTCTTTAATCCGGCTCAGGCCAAGAAGGCATTATCCTAACAATCCTGCGTCAGAATTTTTTACCAAACTTTTCAACGTAGAATATATAAATCAGAAAATTTTTCTACTAATTATTAAAAATGGATAAAAAAGATTTAGAAATTCTGCAAATACTGCAAAAAGATGCATCCGTCCCACTCAGCGATCTGGCACAGGCGGTGCATTTGTCCACGACACCATGCTGGCGGCGTTTGCAGAAACTGCAGGAAGAGGGAGTTATCCGTCAGCATGTTGTGTTGTGTGATCCAGCCCGGCTCAATCTTGGCCTGACGGTCATGGTCACGTTGAAAGCGGCACAGCATAATGAAAAATGGATGCAGAAATTTATTACCGGCGTCAAAGATATTCCGGAAATTGTGGAAATTCTGCGCATGAGCGGGGATATTGATTACTTACTCAAAGTGCATGTGCCGGACATGGCTGGCTTTGATCTGGTCTATAAGAAACTGGTGAAAGTTGCCGACCTGCAGGACGTCAGTTCCAGCTTTGTGATGGAAGTCATCAAAAGCACCACAGCACTGCCGCTCGATTATGCCATTCTGAAGTCCGGCAAAAACTGATAGCCCCGCTTCGTCAATTGTGAAGCGCAAGCGATCAGACCCGGAAGCGGTAATGCTCCTGAGTGAACAGATCAATGCCGCATTGCAGATTTTCAATCCAGTCCAGAAAAGCATGGATCGCTTCTTTACCGACAAAATAGCGCCCATGTTGCGGAACCATCATCTCGACATCCATATTTCTGACCATATTCGCCCACAAACGGCATACTTTGTTGGAAACCATGTAGCGCTTATGAAAACCGCTCATGGTATGCAGCTCCTGGTAAAAATCATCCTTCGTCCGGATTGGGCGCTGAATATCATCCGGATCCACCATAGATGCACCGACGTCACCTGAAAACAGGATTTTAGATTTGCTGTCGTAGAACTGAAAATTACCTTCCGCATGTAAAAAATGGGCAGGCACGGCATAGATCGTGGTGTCTGGCAGATGCACCGGCATTCCCTCATCGGGGATACCGATAATCCGGCCATCGGCACGGTTCAGGTTGCAGAAATGCGGGACAAAACGCGACCATAGTTTGGAAACGTATAAATTGCACCCGGTGCTGAACAGCCATTTGTCGAGTGCACCGATAATGTCAGGATCCTGATGTGACGCAAACAGATATTTCAGCTGTTGCTTAGGCAAATATTTATGCATCGCCAGCACCAGCGAGTTATAAGTCAGATGACCGGAAGGATCGATCAGAGCGCCTTCACCATCTGACACCACCAGGAACTGATTGGCCTGTACGGCATGATCTCCGGCATCTTTCACCAGATCATTAAACATCACGCAGATGTGTTTACCGTCGTTATAAAGTTCGATCGCCAATTTATCTCCTGAAACCGATGCCATCCCAAAAAGGATAAATTGATTGTAATCAAAATTATGTATTGATTATTGACTTACATCAATTTCAAGGTATCAGGATATAGGTGCGTGATCACCGAGCAGCAGACGCTTCGCCTGCCGCTTGCATCACCAGCAAAATCAGAGCAGGCGCTGCCAGATCGCTGTAGTGGCGGCAGCCTGATTCAGAGAGTAGAAATGGAGACCGGGCGCGCCGCCCTGCAACAGCCGTTCACACATCTGCGTGACCACATCCAGCCCAAACGCCTTGATCGAAGCGCTGTCGTCCCCGTAGCTGTTGAGCTTCAGACGTATCCAGCGCGGAATTTCTGCGCCGCACATTTCCGAAAAACGCTGCAGCTGGCTGCTGTTCGTGATCGGCATAATACCTGCAACAATCGGCGCGCTGACGCCGGCTTTTCTGGCCTCATCCGCAAACCGGAAATAGGCATCGGCATTATAAAAATACTGCGTGATGGCTGCATTGGCACCGGCCTGCATTTTGCGGACAAAATGATTCAGGTCGTCCTGCGGAGAACGCGCCTGAGGATGCATTTCAGGATAAGCCGCCACTTCGATATGGAACCAGTCACCGGTTTCGGCGCGGATAAATTCCACCAGATCGCTGGCATGCCGGAATTCACCGCCCATACCATAACCGCTTGGCAAATCGCCGCGCAGCGCCACCAGCCGGCGGATATCATGCGCCTGATACTGCTGCAGGATCTGGCGGATCGAATCCCGGGTTCCGCCAACACAGGACAGATGCGGGGCAGCATCATAACCTTCACGCCTGATTTCAATCACGGTATCGAGGGTTCCTTGCTGCGTCGTTCCACCGGCGCCAAACGTGACGGAAAAATATTTAGGCTTGAGTTCCCCCAGTTTCGCACGGGTTACCCGGAGCTTCTCTGCACCCTCTTCAGTTTTGGGCGGAAAAAACTCAATGCTGAAATTATGCGTAGTCATTATTTTTGTAAAAGAAGAGTCGAGAGCGTCCAGGAAATCACGCTATACAACAACGCACCGCCAACCGCCGACCAGAATCCGGCAACATGAAATCCCTGCACCAGATTGGCAACAGCCCAGAACAGCAGCCCGTTAATAATAAAAATAAACAGCCCCATCGTCATCACAGTTACCGGTAAAGTGAGGATCACCAGCACCGGACGCAGAATGGTATTTACCAGCCCCAGTACCAGCGCCACCAGCAAAGCTGTCCCAAAACTGTCAATGGAGACAGAATGCATCAGATATGGAATCGTGAGTAATGCCAGCGCATTGACCAGCCAGGTTGCAAGCAGACGCATCAACTTTCTCCTTCAGAATGACCGGACACTCCCCGCTGCGGCCGGCATACGGGGAGCATTAGTCTGGATTAATAACGGTAGTGTTCCGGCTTGTAAGGGCCTTCTTTTTTAACGCCAATATAAGCCGCCTGTTCGTCGGTCAGTTCGCTCAGTTGCGCATTCAGCTTCTTCAACTGCAGACGTGCGACTTTTTCGTCGAGATGTTTCGGCAGCGTGTAGACGCCAACCGGATATTTATCATTGTTCTGGAACAGTTCGATCTGCGCAATCGTCTGGTTCGCGAACGAAGAGCTCATCACATACGAAGGATGACCGGTGCCGCAGCCAAGATTGACCAGGCGGCCTTCGGCCAGCAGGATAATGCGCTTACCGTCGGGGAAAATGACGTGATCAACTTGCGGCTTGATGTTTTCCCAGGTGTATTTCTTCAGCGAAGCGACGTCGATTTCATTATCGAAGTGACCGATGTTGCAGACGATCGCCTGATCCTTCATCTTCGCCATGTGATCGTGGTTGATGACATGGTAATTGCCGGTGGTGGTGACGAAAATATCGCCGAGCGCAGCCGCGTAATCCATCGTGACGACGCGGAAGCCTTCCATCGCCGCCTGCAATGCGCAGATAGGATCGATTTCAGTGACCCAGACTTGCGCCGACAGCGCGCGCATCGCTTGCGCACAGCCCTTGCCGACATCACCATAACCGACGATGACCGCGACCTTGCCGGCGATCATCACGTCGGTCGCGCGCTTGATGCCATCGACCAGCGATTCGCGGCAACCGTACAGATTATCGAACTTCGATTTAGTGACCGAGTCGTTGACGTTAATCGCCGGAAAAGCCAGCTTGCCTTCTTTGTGCATCTGGTACAGACGATGCACGCCGGTGGTGGTTTCTTCGGTCACACCCTTGATGGCGGCGAGGCGTTTCGAATACCAGTCCGGCTCGTTTTTCAGGTGCGATTTGATCGCATTGAACAGGCAGACTTCTTCTTCGGAACCCGGATTGGCGAGTACCGAGATATCTTTTTCAGCGCGGGTACCAAGGTGCAGCAGCAGCGTTGCATCGCCGCCGTCGTCCAGAATCATGTTCGAATAGCCGCCGTCGGTCCATTCGAAAATACGGTGCGTGAATTCCCAGTATTCGTCGAGGTTTTCGCCTTTGAACGCGAACACCGGCGTACCGCCGGCGGCAATCGCTGCTGCGGCGTGATCCTGGGTCGAGTAGATATTGCAGGAAGCCCAGCGTACTTGCGCACCCAGCGCGACCAGTGTTTCGATCAGTACCGCAGTCTGGATCGTCATGTGCAGCGAACCGGTAATGCGTGCGCCTTTAAGCGGCTGGCTCGCAGCGAATTCTTCACGGATTGCCATCAGGCCGGGCATCTCCGTTTCGGCGATTTTGATTTCTTTACGACCCCAGTCAGCCAGACTGATATCGGCGACGAGGTAATCCTGGTTTGCAGTGTGAATAGTCATGATGGTGGCGTTCTCACGCCCTCCTTTCGATAGAAAAAAGTAACGTGAGCGCAGTTTTGATGAGCCAGCCGCTGTCCGGTTTCATTCTTCACCTCGTGCAGAGATAAGAAAAAAGGTTAGCGGGCTGAACCCGTGATTCCAAGCCTGGCAAGTTTGAGCACTTGTCGCAACGCTCCTTGGAAGAGCTGAAGTATAGCGCAGCAAGCCGGATTATGCACATTTTCATGCCGCAACCGCCTGTCGCTGACGGGCGCGGCGACAGGGAAATATCATGAAAGCAACATCACGTCCGGCAAGTATTTCTAATTAGGCCGGGAACAATCGCCAGCCCCGGAAATGCATGCATCACTGCAAATTGCGACCGGTTTAATGGCCGTCAAACTGGCAAACCGTGTATAAAGGCAGGCCGCTCTCCGCGATCAGTCTGGAACCGCCAAGTTCAGGCAAATCCACGATCACCGCACCTTCGACGACGGTGGCACCAAGACGCTCCAGCAATTTTTTACCGGCCATCATGGTACCGCCGGTGGCGACCAGATCATCGATCAATACCACGCGATCACCCTGTTTACAAGCATCCGAATGCAGTTCGACCGTTGCGCTGCCGTATTCGAGTTCATACTCTTCCGATACCGTATGGAAAGGCAGTTTGCCTTTTTTCCGGATAGGCACAAAACCAAGATTCAGCTCATACGCCAGCACCGAACCGATAATGAAACCGCGCGCATCCAGTCCGGCGACGACATCGATTTTCTGGTCCATGTAACGATGCACGAACATATCGATCAGGACGCGAAACACCTTCGGGTTTTGCAATAACGGGGTGATATCACGAAACATCACGCCCGGTTGCGGCCAGTCCGGCACAGTGCGTATATGTTGTTTGATGTATTCGGAGGGATTAAACATCGCCGGAAGTCCTTCAGTTTCAAAAATAACCCGCTATTTTAGCAGGCGTTGTTCTGCTCTCGCGACAGCCTCTGAGGTGCCGCGGACAACGACGATATCTCCCGCCTGCAGCAGCATCGAATCATGATGCTCCTGCCTGACTCTGCCTCGCCTGACGGTATGCACATCAGCGCCAATTTCGGCCAGCTGCAGTTCACCGAGCATTTTTCCGATTGCATTTGCCCGTTCATTGAGGACGATCGTATGCAGGCGGATCTGCATCGCTTCCGGACTGTCGGCAACATCGCTGGCGCCGCGGAAAAACCCGCGCAGGGACTCATAACGCGCTTCCCTTGCCGCCTGCACCCGGTGCACCACGCGGCGCAACGGAATCCCCAGCATGACCAGCGCGTGGGAAGCCAGCATCAGACTGCCCTCCATCAGCTCCGGTACGACTTCCGTCGCACCCGCGGCCCGTAATTTTTCAAGGTCAACATCATCGTGGCTGCGCACAATCACGGGTAATGCCGGATTGATCTCATTGACGAAATGCAGCACTTTCAGCGCCGACGCCGTGCTGGTATAAGTCACAACCAATGCAGCCGCACGGTGAATCCCTGCGGCCATCAGGCTCTCACGCCGGGCAGCATCACCGTATGAGACATTGGCTCCCGCGGTCTGCGCCTCATGCACCCGGTCAGGATCGAGATCCAGTGCATGATAATCAATTTTTTCCTCCTCGAGCAAGCGCGCCAGACTTTGTCCGCTGCGGCCAAAACCGGCAATAATCACGTGCTTTTTCGACGTCATGGTGCGGGCTGCGATCTGCGTCAGGGCCAGCGATTGCATCATCCATTCGTTGGCGGAGAATTTCATGACAATGGCATCGGACTTCGCCAGAATGAACGGAGATGTCAGCATCGACAACACCATGGACGCCAGAATCAGCTGCAGCAACTGCGGATCAATCAATTGCAGATCTCCCGCCTGATTCAGCAAGACGAATCCGAATTCACCCGCCTGCGCTAATGCCAGCCCGGTACGCAATGCAACGCTGACCGAACTGCCGAACGCGCGCGCCAGCCCGGTAATCAGCACCAGCTTTAACAGCATGGGGCCGATAAACAGCAACATCACCAGCCATAAATGATCCCATACCAGTCGCCAGTTCAGCAGCATACCGATCGTGATGAAAAACAGACCGAGCAAAACGTCGCGAAAAGGTTTGATATCTTCTTCCACCTGATGCCGGAATTCGGTTTCAGAAATCAGCATGCCCGCCACGAATGCGCCCAAAGCCATGGAGAGTCCGGCTTTTTCGGTCAGCCAGGCAGCGCCCAGCGTGATGAACAGCAGATTCAGCATAAACAGTTCCTGCGATCGCCGCCGGACCACGATTGTGAACCAGGTGCGCATGATCCGCTGTCCGACCACCAGCAACAGCAACAACACCAGCACCGCTTTGCCGCTGGCCCAGGCCAGAGTCTGCACCACATCCTTAGAATGGGCTGCCAGCGCGGGTACCAGAATCAGCAAGGGAACCACTGCCAGATCCTGAAACAATAAAACACTGATGATCTGCCGACCGTGCAGACTTTCGAGCTCCAGCCGCTCAGTGAGCATTTTGGATACAATCGCCGTGGAAGACATGGCCAGTGCGCCCCCCAGCGCAAAAGCAGCTTCCCAACCGATCTGGAAATAACGCGGCAGCCAGGCGCTGGCAACGGCGCCCAGCAGGAAACTCGATGCAATCGTGACCACCACCTGCGCCATGCCCAGGCCGAATACAGCCTTGCGCATGGACATCAGCTTGGACAGGGAAAATTCGAGTCCGATCGAAAACATCAGGAACACCACGCCAAATTCAGCCATTTCATGGGTCACTGCGCTGTCTTCGGCAAACCGCAGTCCAAACGGCCCAATCAGGATGCCGACGACCAGATAGCCGAGAATAGGCGGCAACTGCAGCATGCGAAAGGCCACCACCCCCAGAACGGCGGCAGCTAACAGGGAAAGTGTGGTATCAAGTGCATTCATGAAGACTATTATTGCCGATTTATCGACGCTGAATCCTGTTTTATTCCAACGATGATTGACTTCCTTACGTCTGGCAGAGTTTTTGCTTACAGAATTTCGTTTATACTTCCGGCATGAACGCTCTGAATGCATCCCCTACCGATGACGCACTGGTATCAGCCGCCCGGCGTGCTGTGCAGCTCGCGTCCGAAACCCTGCAAATTGAAGCCGATGCGCTGATCCAGTTACAGGAACGGCTGCGCGCTGACGATGCCCCGGCATTTTCGCAGGCAGTCAGCATGTTGCTCTCTTGCCACGGCAGAGTGGTGGTTTCCGGCATTGGCAAATCCGGTCATATTGCCCGCAAAATTTCAGCCACCTTCGCATCAACCGGCACACCGTCCTTTTTCGTCCATCCGGCAGAAGCCGCGCATGGCGATCTTGGCATGGTGACGCCGCAGGATGTCTTTATCGCTATTTCCTATTCCGGCGAAGCTTCTGAACTGATGTCTATCCTGCCGATCATCAAACGGCTCGGCGTCAGGCTGATCGCACTGACCGGCAACCCGCAATCAAGTCTGGCCGGTATTGCTGATATCCATCTGAATCTGCATGTCGATAAAGAAGCCTGCCCGCTGAATCTGGCGCCGACAGCCAGTACCACCGTCACGCTGGCACTGGGCGATGCGTTGGCAGTCGCCGTGCTGGATGCGCGCGGTTTCCGGGAAGAGGATTTTGCCCGCTCCCACCCGGGTGGTGCATTAGGACGTCGCCTGCTGACTTATGTGAAAGATGTCATGCGAACCGGTGAGGCCATTCCAAGCGTGACGCCAGATACCAGATTGACGACAGCCTTACTCGAAATTACCAAAAAGGGCATGGCAATGACCGCCGTGGTCGATGCGGAAAACAAAGTAGTCGGGGTATTCACCGACGGTGATTTGCGGCGGCTGATGGAGACCTCGCAGGACTTCACCCAGATCCGCATCGCTGACGTCATGCATACCAACCCGCGCAGTGTACGCGCAGACCAGCTCGCGGTCGAAGCCGTGGAAGTTATGGAAACATATCGTATTAACCAGTTACTGGTGACCGACAGCGCGCATACGCTGGTCGGGGCTTTGCATATTCACGACCTGACCAGGGCAAAGGTGATCTGATGTCTGAAGCAATGACACGCGCAGCCAGAGTCCGTCTGATGATCTTTGATGTCGATGGCATTCTGACCGATGGCAGTCTGCATTTCGGTGCCGATGGCGAGGCATTAAAAACCTTCAGCGTGCTTGATGGTCAAGGCATGCGACTGATACAGGACGCAGGAATCGCTACAGCCATTATCAGCGCCAGACAGTCTCCCATCGTGGCACGACGGGCTGCGGACTTAGGTGTCAGCCATGTGCGGCAGGGCATTCATGACAAAAAATCCGCTTTCCTCCAACTACTACAGGAACTGGGACTGAGCGCCGGAGAATGCGGCTTTATCGGCGACGACGTGATTGATCTGCCCGTGCTGACACGCGTCGGATTTGCCGTCTCCGTGCCAAACGCCCATGCCGAGGTCAGGCAGCGTGTGCACTACATCACAACGGCAACTGGCGGAAAAGGCGCAGTGCGTGAAGTCTGCGACTATCTGCTGCGCGCCCAGCAAAAATACGACGCCGTCATGGCACAGTTTCTGGCATGAAAACACCGATTACCCTCGACCGCGCCCGCATCTGGATGGCTGTTGCCACCATCGCAGTGATCGCGCTCGGCAGTTTCTGGCTGCAAAATGTGATCATGCGCGGGGACGACGATTACCAGCGCAACACGGCACGTCAGGAGCCGGATTATTACGTCGAAAAATTCAATTTCATCAAACTGTCCAACAACGGAAAAGCCAATTACCACGTCACTGGCGACAGTCTGGTTCATCTGCCGCGCACAGATCAGTATGAAATTCAGCATCCGCTGATCAATAGTTTTGACGACCAGCGCACCCCGATTACGATCAGTGCCGGCCGCGCTGTGGTCGAACAGAAATCAGACACCACCAAACCGCGGCGGGAACAGGATGTGGTGCATTTGTACGATCAGGTCAGTGTAGAACGCCCGGAAGGTCTGAACTCGCGTTTCATGCGGCTCGATACCGAATATTTAATGCTGATGCCGGATAGCGACATCATCAAAACAGACAAAGCGGTCAGCCTGATTACGGCCAACACAGACACCACGGCCGTTGGCCTGAATGCCAATAACGCCAGACAGGAATTTGAATTACTGAGTAAAGTCCGGGTTCATATCAAGAAAAATGCCGGACATCATTCCAACTCTCACGACCATTAAAGCGAGTCAGCCATGTACTTCTTTTCTTTTGCCAGTCAACGCACCGGATATTTGCTGAGCCTGACACTGTTTGCCCTGAGCATGACTGCAATTTCTGCAGCACGGGCAGAAAAAGCAGACAGCTATGCGGATACGATCATTGAAGCCGGCCATTCATTTGACGATATCAAAAACAATGTCGCCGTCCTGTCGCATGGCGTCACCATCAGCCGCGGAACGTTGCTGATCAGGGCAGAAAAAGCCAACCTGAAACAGGCTGCCGACGGTAAGCAAAATGTCGTGCTGCTCAGCAAACCTGGCACACCGGTCACATTTCGCCAGAAACGGGATGGCGGGCCGGATTTATGGATAGAAGGCCAGGCCGAATCCGCCGAATATGACGAATCAACCGAAATGGTAAAACTGATTTCGAATGCGCAGGTACGTTATCTGGATGGGAAAAAAGTCACGCAAGAACAATCAGGTGCGTACTTATCCTACGACAGCAAGAATGACGTCTTCCTGGGAACCAACTCCACCAGCGGCCAGCACGTCGAGGGCAATTCCCGCGTCCGTATCGTGATCCGCAGCAAAGCAGAAAAACAGGCTGACTGATATGACAGAACACGATAGCACCTTGATGGTGAACGGACTGCAAAAGCGTTACGGCGCGCGCCAGGTGGTGCGGGATGTTTCATTGCAGGTTAAAAGCGGGGAAGTGGTTGGTTTGCTGGGACCCAATGGCGCAGGCAAGACGACCTCGTTTTATATGATCGTCGGCCTGGTACCTTCAGATGGCGGGGAAATCTCGATCAACGGCGTCAATGTCTCCGATCTGCCCATCCATAAGCGTGCAGTTCTGGGCCTGTCCTATCTGCCGCAGGAGGCCTCCGTTTTCCGCAAACTGACGGTCGAAGAAAATATCCAGGCCGTGCTGGAATTACAAAAAAATCCGGATGGAAAATTTTTGACCGGCAAAGTCATTCAGGAACGTCTGAATGCACTGCTGGCCGATCTGCAGATAGAAAAAATCCGCGAGAGTCAGGCGCTGGCACTATCGGGCGGAGAACGCCGGCGGGTGGAAATCGCCAGGGCGCTGGCAACCAATCCGCGCTTCGTTCTGCTGGATGAGCCGTTTGCCGGCGTGGACCCTATCGCTGTCATTGAAATTCAGCGCATCGTGCGCTTCCTGAAAGAGCGTGGCATCGGTGTACTGATCACCGATCACAATGTCCGTGAGACGCTGGGTATCTGTGACCATGCCTATATTATTAATCAGGGTGCAGTACTCGCCAGTGGCAAGCCGGACGATATCATTCAGAATGAATCCGTACGGCGGGTGTATCTGGGAGAACACTTCCGCATGTAACGGGCTGCATCATGAAACAAGGTCTGCAACTCCGCACCTCCCAGCATCTGGCACTGACGCCTCAGTTGCAGCAATCGATACGGTTGCTCCAGTTGTCCACACTAGAACTGCATCAGGAGCTGGAAAATTTACTGACAGAAAATCCGTTACTGGAACGTACGGATGATCCGCTGGATCAGGCAGTGCGCTTACTGGCCGACGGCGCAGTCAGCCATGACAAACAATATGGCGAGGACAGCCCGCCCTCATCCGGCACGGAAAGCAGTCCGGTATCCCAGGACACTGTGGCAGAGCCCGATTTTCCTCCGGCAGACAGCATCAGCGCCAGCGATCAGGACTGGAATTTTGATAATGCCCCAGCTGCAGCCCGCAGCCAGGACGACGAAGAGAGCCGCCCCCAACTGGAAGCAGCCCATATCAGCCTGCACGATCATCTGCGCGAACAAATGCGCCTGAATCTGCGGGAACCGCGTGATCGTGCGCTGACTGAGCTGATCATTGATGCGCTGGATGACAATGGCTATCTGGCGGAATCACTCGACGACATCTACTCAGGTTTGCCGATTGAATTATGCGTCGAACCGGAAGAACTGCATTTTGCGCTGACAATGGTGCAGAGTTTTGAACCCGCAGGAATCGGCGCCAGAACACTCTCGGAATGCCTCGCCCTGCAGATCAGACGCCTGCCTCGCATTCCCTTCGTCACTCGCAGGCTGGCGCTCGCCATTGTCGAAACGCAACTGACTTTATTTGCCCAGCGGGATTTCACCAAACTCAAGAGAATCTTCAATTGCGATGACGAAGATTTGCGGGAAGCGCAAACCGTCATCCGGCTGTGCGAACCCCGCCCCGGGGCAGCTTTCACCAGCCATGATTCCGACTACGTCGTACCGGATGTGATTGTCAAAAAATGCGGCAGCAACTGGCAGGTATTGCTGAATCAGGATGTGATGCCCAAATTAAGAATCAGCAGCATGTATGCCAACATCATGCGGCAAAACCGCGGTGAAACTGGGCTCAGCACGCAGCTGCAGGAGGCGCGCTGGCTGATCAAAAATATGCGTCAGCGTTTCGACACGATTTTGCGCGTCGCACAAGCCATAGTTGAAAGACAACGCAATTTTTTCACTCACGGCGCAGTTGCCATGCGCCCCCTTGTTTTGCGCGAAATAGCTGATACACTGGGATTACACGAAAGCACTATTTCCCGTGTAACGACCCAAAAATACATGTTGACCCCACATGGCATGTTTGAGTTGAAATACTTTTTCGGCAGCCATGTCGCGACGGAAACCGGGGGGGAAGCATCGTCCACCGCGATACGAGCACTCATCAAGCAGTTGATAGGAGCAGAAGACCAGAAAAGCCCACTCTCTGACAGCAAAATTGCAGACATGCTGGGTGAACAAGGCATGGTGATTGCACGGCGTACCGTTGCCAAATACCGTGAAGCCCTCAAAATTCCCCCAGTCAGCCTGCGAAAATCTTTGTAACTTAGTCCTTGTAATCACGGTTTGAATTGCTATATATGATTTAGCTCAGAACATCCCGAATCGAATGAGCCTATCGTAACAGCAAGCAACATCACTATAGGAGCACAGTATGAATCTCACCATCAGTGGACATCACGTCGAAGTCACTCCTGCCATTCGTGAATATGTACATACCAAACTGGAACGCATCCGGCGTCACTTCGATCAGGTCATTGATATTGCCGTCATCCTGACGGTTGATAAGCTCCGTGAAAAAGAAAAAAGGCATAAAGCCGACATCAATCTGCATATCAGCGGTAAAGACATTCATGTCGAAAGTCTCGCGCATGATCTGTATGCGGCCATTGATGCACTGGTAGACAAACTGGATCGCCAGGTCATCAAGCACAAAGATAAAATCCAGGATCACCAGCATGACGCGATCAAGCATATCCCTGATCCGGCATCGCCCTGACTGAGCGCAGTCGCATCAAAAAGGACGCTTGAGCGTCCTTTTTTATTTCTGCACACTGATTTCCACACACCATCTTGCCATACTGGTTTTGTGCATCCGGCTCTGCTATTGTCTCTCATGAATTCTGTTCACCAGTAAACTCAGTGACGTTACCGTCATGCCGTCATAAAATATCAGCTTCTTCCGATTAATAAACTGGTATTTCCATGAGCGATTACGTTATCACCTCAGTCAGCAATTCCATCGGCTATATTCTGCTGGACCGCCCTAAGGCATTGAACTCCCTGTCACTGGATATGGTGCGCGCGATAACCGCCATCTTGCTCCGGTGGCGCGACGATGCTGAGGTGAAGGCCGTGTTTATTCACAGTAGCAGTGAAAAGGCCTTCTGTGCCGGTGGCGATATCCGCTTCTTCTACGATGTAGGCACAGCGACGCCGACCGGAGACAGCGCATTACTGGAAGACTTTTTCACAGAAGAATATGCGCTGAACCATTTAATTCATTTTTATCCGAAACCCTACATCGCCCTGATGAATGGCGTAGTCATGGGGGGGGGTATGGGCATCGCTCAGGCTGGAGAAACATGCCGTTTGCGCATCGTCACGGAACGAACCAAAATGGCGATGCCGGAAGTGAATATCGGCCTGTTTCCGGATGTGGGGGGCGGTCACTTCCTCTCTCGTACTCCGGGTGAATTGGGAACCTACCTGGGGCTGACCGGTGAAATCATCGGTGCTGCCGATGCCTTATATGCGGGATTGGCAGACGTGTATATCCCGACTGCGGAAATACCGGCACTCATGACCTTGTTAGGTAAAAACACAGCACCAGACCTGCGTACGGCAATACGTGATTTTGCAGCCGGCTTTGCAGATCAGGCCAAGCCGGAAGCCAGCAGGCTGGCAAGCCTGCACAATGCCATCAACCACCTGTTCACCGGTAACAGCGTCAGCGCCATCTGCGACAAACTGCAGCAGGACAGCAGTGACTTCGCACAACACACTCTGGTAACGATGCAAAAACGCTCCCCGTTACTGATGTCGGTCACCCTGGAACAACTGCGCCGCAGCAAGAGCATGAACGTATCGGCATGCCTGCGCATGGAAAGAAATATGGTGCGTCACTGCTTCCGGCATGGTGAGGTGCTCGAAGGTGTACGGGCACTGGTGGTGGATAAAGACAACGCACCGCAATGGTCACCATCAACATTGAATGAGGTCAGCGAAAATCTGGTGCAAAGCTTTTTTGCACCAGTCTGGCCAGACTATGCACATCCGCTGCGCCATCTGCAAGACTGACGCTACCAACAATCAAAAAAAAAAGCATACGCGGGATACGTATGCTTTTTTCTTTTATGCTGGATAGTATGTCAGGGAACGTCTGATGAGCGGAATCCCCCAACAAATTTTCGACAGCAACCAATCCTTCAGATTGGTTTTCCATATCACCTGCTATCCATAGAGCGCATCAGTGATGCGCCCCTCCACCCAAGTAAGCCGCCTTCACTGCCGGATCATTTTGCAGTTTATCTGCCGGACCATGTACAGAGATGCGGCCATTTTCCAGCACATATCCATAGTCGGCCACCGCCAGCGCTGCTGCAGCAAACTGCTCCACTAACAGCATGGTCCTGCCTTCCTGCTTGAGTCGCTGAATAATACGGAAAACCTCATCGACCAGAATAGGCGCCAGTCCCATAGATGGCTCATCCAGCAAAATCACCTCGGGATTCAACATCACCGCACGCGCCATCGCCAGCATCTGCTGCTCACCGCCGGACAAAGTGCCGGCCAGCTGATGGCGACGCTCTTTCAGGCGCGGAAACAACTCCATGGCCTTTTGCAGATCGCTGTCGATATCGCCACGCGGACGCGACCGGGTAAAACGCGGAAAGGCTCCCAACAGCAAATTATCCGTCACGGACATGGTGGCGAAAACACGCCGCCCCTCAGGGGAATGCGCCAGACCGGCACGGGCAATTTTATGAGAATCGAGGCCTGTGACATCCTTGCCATCAAGCGTCACCTTCCCCTCTTTCGGCTTCAGCATTCCGGAAATCGCACGCATGGTAGTCGTCTTGCCGGCACCATTGGATCCAATCAGCGTCACCACTTTACCTTTCGGAACTTCCATTGAAATTCCGTGCAGCACCTGAACCTTGCCGTATGCGGCATGCAAATTTGAAATAGTTAACATCTTGCCTCCTCAGGCTGTCACAGCGTGGGGTGCGCCAATATCATCGCTGACACTGCCACCAAGATAAGCTTCGATCACTTTGGAATCCGCCTGCACGTCGGCGGGCTTACCTTCGGCAATTTTTTGTCCGAAGTCCAGCACAGTCACCGTATCGCAAATCGACATCACGACGTCCATATGATGCTCAATCAGAATAATCGTAATATCGTGTTCACGGATCTTGCGGATAATGGCGATCAGCTCTTTAATATCCGGTGCCGTCAAACCTGCAGCAGGCTCATCCAGCAGCAGCAATTGCGGATTCAAGCCCAGTGCACGGCCGATTTCAAGCAAACGCTGTTTGCCGTACGGAAGATTACGGGCTTCTTCATTTGCCAGATCGGACAAGCCGACAAAGTTGAGGATACTGGCGGCACGCATCCTGGCCTCACGCTCTTCCCGCAGATAGCGCGGTGTATGCAGCATGACATCGAGCACATTGCTGCGGAAGGTGTTGTGCAAGCCAACCAAAACGTTTTCCGTCGCCGTCATTTCACCGAACAGTTGGACATTCTGGAAAGTACGCGCCACACCGCCCAGTGCAATCGCTGATGGCGTTGTGCCGGAAATCACGCGCCCGCTGAATTCAACCACGCCATCCGTTGGTTTATAAATGCCGGTCAGCACATTCATCATCGTGCTCTTACCGGAACCATTCGGCCCGATCAGGCCATGCACGGTGCCCTTGGCGATTTGCAGGTCTACCTGATTCAATGCCTTCAGACCGCCAAACTGCATCAGCAACTGACGTGCACTGAGCAGAATGCCGACACGTTCGCCGTTTGCCTTGGCAATGGCAGTGTCGTCATTTGCAGTAAATGCCACTGGTTGCGCCATCAAATGACGTGGCCCTTTGCCCAGCAATGAATTGATAAAACCGACGATGCCATCCTGCAGGTAATACACCACAAACAAAGTCATCAGACCAAATATCGTCAGACGCCAGTCGGTGATGCTCTCCAGCTTATAGGAAAACAAGGCCATGCCTGCCGTCGCAATCACAGGCACTGCCAGTTCGCGGACTGTCTTGCGTCCTTTTGCCAGCGTATAAGCACCACCCGCAATACCGACAACTGCTGCGACCGTAGCGATCTTGCGGAACAATTCGATGTCCGCCAGCAGGGATGGCAGCATCACGACAATGAATGCACCCAGCAGTGAGCCGATGCGGCTTTTACGTCCGCCCATAATGACTGCCAGCAGGAACAGGATCGTGAGTTCAAAGTTATACGTGTTCGGAGAAATATATTCTTCCGAATAAGCATACAGACTGCCCGCCAGCCCTGCCAGGGCAGCGCTGATCACGAATGCATAAACTTTGTAGCGGTAGACCGAGACCCCCATACAGTCAGAAGCAATCGGGCTGTCGCGCAAGGCCTGAAAAGCACGGCCGAGATGAGAACGTAAGATCCGGTGCACCACAATCATCGCCAGCACCATCAGAGCGGCCACCAGGTAAAAATTCCCGACTTCACCCAGTTTCTGGCCAAATAAAACCGGCTTGGATACCTTGATGCCCATTGGTCCTTCGGTGAGGAAGGTCATCTCATTAATCAGGATCTGGATAATCGTACCGAAAGCCAGTGTCACCATCGCCAGATAAGGTCCGGTAACACGCAATGCCGGCAACGCCAGCAAGGCGCCAAAGATCGCCGTGACGCAGATACTCGCTGGCAGCGCCAGCAGAATCGGCATGCCGAGCTTGAAGTACAAAACGCCCGTCGTGTAAGAGCCGATTCCAAACAGTCCGGCATGTCCGAGGGAAACCTGTCCGGTGTACCCCACTACGATGTCCAGACCGAATAACAGAATGGCGTAAATCAGAATCGTCTCTGCCAGATGCAGATAATAGGGGTTTTGCATAAACACCGGCAGTAAAGCCAGTGCCGCGATTCCCAGCGCGGAAAAAAGATAGGTCATCTTGCTCATGTTCGTTCCTTATACTTTTTTGATGGCTGCTTTGCCGAACAACCCCGCAGGTTTCACCGCCAGCACCAGCAACAGCAAGACCAGACCAGGAACTTCTTTGTAGCCGGTGGAAATATAAAAACCGGTGACCGTTTCAGCAATGCCCAGAATCAGGCCGCCGACAACCGCACCGACGCCGGATGTCAGGCCGCCGATAATCGCCACCGCGAAAGCCTTCAGTCCCAGAGCGGAGCCCATTGTGGCGCCGGTCAAAGTCAACGGTGCCACCAGGACACCTGCGAATGCCGCTGTCGCGGACGAAAGCGCATAGGAGAATGTAATGACCATGCTGGTATTGATTCCCATCAGCCCTGCAGCATCGCGGTCATTTGAAGTGGCGACCACG
The DNA here is from genome assembly GCF_014284195.1 of Cognatundibacterium griseum. GTDB lineage: Bacteria > Pseudomonadota > Gammaproteobacteria > Burkholderiales > Burkholderiaceae_D > Undibacterium > Undibacterium griseum. The sequence continues at coordinate 557,226 of NZ_JACOGC010000001.1, read as the reverse complement.
GCTTTACCGTAAATGGATTTGCGGTTGAACAACTCCACCGCCAGCATGATTGCCAGCGCACCGACAACCACGACAACCTGCATCGCCTGCACATTCGCGCCAAAAATCTGAAACGGCGCAGCAGACAGCGGTGAAGGGAAGGTCAGATCATCCTTGCCCCAGATATTTTCAGCGACATTCTTGAAGATAATCGCCAATGCGATGGTGGACATGATCCAGCCGAATTCAGACTTAATCTTGATGGCCGGACGCACGCCGATCCACTCGACGAACACCCCTTGTAATCCACCGAATATAATCACCAGCGGAATCATGAGCCAGTAGTTCATGTAAGGTCCGCCGTGGACATTTCCCACCAGACTGAGGCCGACCAGAGCCCCCAGCATCAACGCTTCGCCCTGACCGAAATTCAGTGTGCCGGAAGTCGCAAAGGTCAGCTGGTAGCCGAATGCGATGACCGCATAGATCATCCCTAGCGCGATACCGCTGAAGACTAATTGCAATAAGATTTCCATTTTCATTTACCCGATGGCATACATTCGTCAGGGCGCACGGAAATACACGCTGTTGCCTGTCGCAATACAACATGTGATGTGCTGATGCCTGAGATGTAGTATAGAAAATGAACCAGAGACGTCAGTCTGCGTCAGAAAAACGCTCTGGTCCGGACGGTCACTATGCCGTTATGCAGTGACGTTTATTTCGACAAAACAATATGGCCGCCTTTGGCTTCGCCCATGACAGGAATCCCCGGCTTGATCGCTTCGTGATCGTCATGAGTGAATGGCTTGTTATAAGTCGTGACCACGCCGTCGACTTTTTCATTCAGATTTTCAAGCGCTTCACGCACTTTGACGCCATCTGTGGTGCCAGCCTGCTTGATGGCAGCAGCCAGCAAATAGATCGAATCATAGCCCTGGGCAGCAGATACCGGAGATGGAATCCGGTCAACCTTATACGACTTCTGATAAGCCTCGATGAAGGCCTTGCGTTTAGGGGTATTTGGGTCCTGAATGAAAGTTTGCGGCATTGTCGCGCCATCGCCGTTTTTACCAGCATTGTCCAGGAAGTTCCCCATCGACAATGTCCAGCTGCCGATCATCGGGACTTTCCAGCCCAGCTTTTCCATGCCATTGGCAATCTGTGCCAGCTCAGGGCCGATGCCGTATGTCAGAACTGCCTGCGCACCGCCTTGTTTTGCTTTCAGCAACTGCGCCGTCATGTCCACGTCTTTGATGTTGAATTTTTCTACCGCAACTGGCTTGATACCTTTTGCTGCCAGTGCTTTCTCCAGATCTTCGCGCCCCAGCTGACCATAGTTGGTCGAGTCAGCCAGAATCGCCACTTTGGTAAACTTACGCTTGGTGATCGCCTCATCAACAATCATTGCAGACTGAATCGTATCGCTGGCAGCAATACGGAAGATGTAATTGTCTTTGTGCTCCGGTGCCACGAATTGCTTTGTGATGGCGCTGCCGGTAGCAATGTTATTCATGACAGGAATTTTGGCTTCTTCATAGAAACGCTGGGAGGCCAGCGCCACGCCCGTGTTCGCATAACCAACTGTAGCAACCACTTTTTCCTTGTTGATCAGCTCCTGGGCAACCTGCACGCCACGCTCATTTTTTGCCTCATCGTCACGCTCGACCAGCTGGAACTGACGCCCCAGCACACCACCCTTTGCATTGATTTCGCTGATCGCGATTTTAACGCCATCACGCATCGAGACACCCATCGGGGCGGAGCCGCCAGTCAACGGTCCTGAAACGCCAATCTTGATTGGTTCTGCTGCAATCCCTGCAACAGACCAGCTGACCAGTGCAGAGGCAATGAGGGCTTTCATCTTGTAAGTCATGTCGGTCTCCAGATATTGGTATGAATTTGATTGTTTGATTTTCGACGTACTACACACATAAAGTACCAGAAAAATCTTTTTGCATTGCAACAAATGCTACTTAAGTGGAACTACGCAGACTTGTTTAAATATCGGGGAGAACAGACCAAAAATACGTCTGTATCAGAGAGATCATCCGTGCAGAGACGGAATGCTGATGTCGCAATAGTCAGAAATTAATGTATTTCATCGTATCGGAAAAAATTTTTCACGTATTGCCTGTGGCATTCATCGCATCAAAGGTATGCATGCCACGGACAATACTGTGCACGACTTACTTCAACAGGCTGAATACCTTGCTGATGGCTTTGCTGCCGGAACCAAGCGGATCCTGGCGGATCGATTTTTCCTCTTCGGCGATCATCAGGAACAGGCCGTCCAGCGCTTTTTGTGTGACATAGGCTTCGACTGTCGCTTCCTGTTCCGGCACTACGCCAAATTTCTGCGCCTGCCCCATCACACTGTTGTATTTTGCGGATAAGCCCGCTTTATCCGTCACGCCTTTGACCAAAGGCAGAAACTTGACTGTCAGCGGCGCGGATGTTTTTTGACGAAAGAAATCCGTTACGGACGTTTCACCGCCCGTCAGGATATTTTTAGCATCGGTTAATGTCATGGATTTCACGGCATTGACGAGCAAGGGTTTTGCCAGTGGCACCGCCGACTCTGCTGCACGGTTCATAGAAACAACCAATTCGTCCAGTTGCTGGCCTTTTCCCGTCATTTTCAAAATTGGTCTGGCCTGTTCTAATATAGATGGAAGCTGAATCTTAACTTTATCGTTATTCAGAAAACCGTTTTCCACGCCAAGTTTAGCGACTGCGGCGACAGAACCCTTGTCCAGAGCGGCTTTCAGACCAGCACTGGCATCCTGATTGCTCAGGTCGGCAAGTGAGAATGCGTAAGCCGAAGCGCTCGCAGCTAAAACCGGCAGCAGAGGCAAAGTCCATTTTTTGATGGATGAGAAATAGGTCGCCATACATTCACTCCTGAAAAAAAATAATCTGCCGCGATCAGAAAAACAGTTTTACATGTCCTCGACAGAAAACAAGCGTTTGTGTTCACGAATCGCATAGCGGTCTGTCATGCCGGCAATATAATCTGCGATTTTTCTGGCCTGTTTCTGCTGGCGCTGCGTTTCCGGCATCTCTGCCCTGACCTGATAATCGGGTGGAATCAGTTTTGGCTCTGCCATCATGGCGTCAAATAATTCATGAATGATGCGCTTTGCCTTGGACATCATACGATTGACCTGATAATGACGGTACAACTGGTGATGCAGAAAATGCTTCAGAATGCGCGCCTCTTCATACTGCGTCTCTGAAAAGGCAATCAGCTTGCCCGCCTGCCGCACCGCATCCGGTGACTGCACCGCACTGTCCTGAATTCTGGCCAGTGAGGTTCGCATCAAATCGACAATCAGCGTGTTGATCATGCGGCGTATCGTTTCGGAGATGGCACGCCTGCCGTTCAGATCCGGATACAGGCTGCGCACTTCGGCACGATGACGCGCAAAAAAATCCACTTCCATGATTTGCTGCTCAGTAATCAGCCCTGAGCGCAGCCCATCATCGATATCGTGATTGTTATAGGCGATTTCGTCGGCCAGGTTCGTCAGCTGCGCCTCCAGCGTCGGCTGAGTCTTATGGATAAAGCGCTGGCCCAGATCTCCCAATTGCCGCGCGTTCTCCTGCGAACAATGCTTGAGAATACCTTCCCTGGTTTCAAAACAGAGATTCAGGCCATCAAAGGCGGCATAACGCTCTTCGAGCTGATCAACAACCCGCAGACTCTGCAGATTATGCTCGAACCCGCCATAAAGCTGCATACAGGCATTCAGCGCATCCTGACCGGCATGTCCGAATGGGGTATGTCCAAGGTCATGCGCCAGTGCAATCGCTTCGACCAGATCTTCATTGAGGCGCAAATTACGGGCAATCGAACGCCCTATTTGTGCGACTTCCAGACTGTGCGTCAGACGCGTCCGGAACAAATCGCCCTCATGATTTAAAAAAACCTGTGTTTTGTATTCGAGCCGGCGAAATGCCGAACAATGAATAATACGGTCGCGGTCACGCTGAAATTCGCTGCGCGATTCAGATGCAGGCTCAATAAAAAGCCGCCCTCGCGAAATCGCTGATCGGGCGGCATAGGGTGCCAAATGCTGGTCAGTCAGATTCATGGAGTGGGTGAAATACAGTAGCGTATCGTTTCCAGTAAAACATCTTTAGGGGCCTCGGTGATGAATGCCGTACCAAGCGGTTTCAACAGTATAAACCTGATCTGCCCGCCTTCATTTTTCTTATCGACTTCCATCAGCTCCAGCCAGCGCTGCTCGCCGAGATCAGGTGCCACCACGGGCAAACCCGCTGCCTCGACCAGTTTCCGGATTCTGGTTTTGGCGACGTAATCAATATAGCCGAGACGACAGGATAATTCTGCAGCCATCACCATACCACAGCCCACGGCCTCACCATGCAGCCATGCGCCATAGCCAAGTCCAGATTCAATCGCATGACCAAACGTATGGCCAAAATTCAGAATCGCCCGCAACCCGCCTTCACGTTCATCCTGACGCACAACATCGGCCTTGATTTCACAGGAGCGGATCACCGCATAGCTCAGCGCCTGCGGGTCTTTGGCGCGCAGTTTTGGCATCGACTGCTCCAGCCACTCAAAGAATACCGTATCGATAATCGCGCCATGCTTGATCACTTCTGCAAGCCCTGCGGATAATTCTTTATCGGGCAATGTCTTCAGGTTTGAAATATCAGCGATAACCGCCTGCGGCTGATAAAACGCACCAATCATATTTTTACCCAGAGGATGATTAATCCCCGTCTTTCCCCCCACCGATGAGTCAACCTGCGACAGCAATGTCGTCGGGATCTGCACAAAAGGCACACCGCGCATATAAGTTGCTGCGGCAAAACCGGTCATATCACCGATCACACCTCCGCCCAGCGCCAGCAGGGTCGTTTTGCGATCGCATTTATGTTCCAGCAAATGATCGAAAATCATCATCAGACTGTTCCAGGTTTTATGTTCCTCACCGTCAGGTAAAATGACAGCGCTGCACACTTTGCCAGCATCTTTCAGACGGGCAGTCAGCGCAGCCAGATAAAGTGGCGCAACAACAGTATTCGTCACCACCACAATCCGTTTTCCCTTGATCTGCTGTGTCAGCAGCTCGGCATTATCCAATAGCGCTTCCCCGATCGAGATCGGATAACTGCGCTCTCCCAGATCGACATGTAATACCTGGTATGTTTGATTTTCACTGCTCATAAGCTGCTTGTGTTTTGCGGGAGTTCCGTGAGACGCATTTCCCGGTAATTTATCGAGAATGTTCTGGATCAGATGCTGAACATTCGGACGTCCGGTCTCAATCACCAGATGGGCAATTTCCTGATAAAGAGGATGTCGTTGCGACTCCAGTTCCTCGAGTTTTTTTCTGGGATCTGCCGTGCGGAGTAACGGACGGTTTTTATCGTTTCTGGTCCGTTGCAGGATGCTTTGTATGCCGGCACGCAGGTAAATCACGGTGCCACGTTCTTGCAGATAGCGGCGGCTTTCTGCATTCAGCACGGCTCCGCCCCCGGTCGCCAGCACAATACCATCCTGCGCTGTCAACTCACGGATCACATCAGCCTCGCGCTGCCGGAAACTCGCCTCACCTTCAATCTCGAAGATGACCGGAATCGACACACCGGTCCGTGCTTCTATTTCATGATCTGAATCGATAAAACGTTTGTTGAGTTTTCTTGCCAGGGCCCGGCCGACCGTAGTCTTGCCGGACCCCATCAGTCCTACCAAAAAGATATTATTTGACACAATTTCACTTCAAGAAATACGCAATTACGGGCAGCTCAGTGTGTCCCTGACGTTCATTGTACTGGTCGCTGCAGCACCCAGGCTATCCACCACTGTTAAAGTCACCGCATACACTGTCAGTGGCGTTGCTGGCGTGAAGCAGCGGGCACCGGCACTGACCGCGCCAACCGTCAACACATTACCGGAAACGGTCACTGCACCCATTTTCGGATCACTTGTGAAACCGGCGTAAGGTGGCGTGCCGCCATAAATATTCAATGTAAAGGCATTATTCGACTGCTCACTGATTTCGAATGTATTCGGAGACAGCTTCACAGTGGGTGGATTGGCCGAGACTGTAACGGTGATGTTCGTATTGGCTCCCTGCGCATCAATCACTGTGACAACCGTCGATCCCACATTATTTAAAAATGCGGAGAAAGAGGAACCATCCGCAGCCGCCGTTACCACCGCAATGCTGTTATTGGTATTCGTGACTCGGTAAGGCCCAGTACCACCGACGACGTTAAATTTGAGTGTATCGCCGACGCTGCCTGTCGCGCCAGCCGGCAACACCGCCAAAGCGCCGGAAGTCGATGCTGTCACGGTGACAGCAATCGTGGTCGAATTGCCTTTTGCATCCTTCACATACACTGTGGCGGTGCCGGCAGAAATACCCGTGATATCGAAATCTGTCCCATTTGCCCTCAGTTTTGCATCTACCGAGCTCACATTGCCGCTGGCGACAGAATAAGGTGCAGTACCACCAGTAATGGTATAAGTCAGCGTACGGAGAGATGGCATTGTCAATGCGGATGGCGCAGTCGTGTTGAGGCTGACTGAGCTTGCGACAACAGTAACATCAATACTGACTATCGCCCCCAATGTGTCTTTAACCACGACCGTTGCCTTACCCTGACCAGCACCGCCGATGATAAAGTTGTTACCCGACATGCCGACAAAAGCCACCGAATAATCACTGCTGCTGATGGAATAAACACCGCTGCCGCCACCAACTAAATAATACGGTGCAGGAGTAGTTGCTCCAACTGCCAGGTTCACTGCCGCCGGCGCTGTGGTGAATAAGGTCAGTCCGGTACCCACGGTGACATCAATCAAGGCTCTGTTGCCAGCACTATCTTTGACCATGACTGTACCTGCACCTCCCCCCGCGCCTCCGGTAATCGTCAATATATTTCCGCTGACACTAACAATCACCGCAGGAGAGCTGCTGGTTGCCGTATATGAAGGAATACCGCCACCAATGGTATATGTCTGCGTAGTACCCGGAGGAACCAAAATTTTATCGCTCGCCGTCGTAAACAACGGCGGCGCGGTTCCCGATCCCGCACCTGCTGAACCACCACCACCGCCACAGGCGGAAAGTGCCGCGAAACAAATCAGCGCAAACACCATTTGGACAAACTTCTTCATAGACCACCTATCTCTTTACTATATGAATGTTATCTTGAAACGAATCGGGTAGCAGATTACTTCAAATTGAATTTATCTGTCACAATTTTTGGTGTGATAAAAATCAGCAACTCTGTCTTGTCATTGGTTTTACCAGTGCTCTTAAACAAATTTCCAAACAAGGGCAAATCACCGAAAAATGGAATTTTAGTCACATTATCACGTTCCGTTTGCTGAAAAATTCCACCCAACACAACAGTACCGCCATTTTCCACCAGCACCATTGTTTTCACTTCTTTAGTGTCAATCGCGTATCCCATGCGAGTTTCCTGACCAACGCTGTCTTTATGCACTTCCACATCCAGAATCACATTGCCATCCGGTGTGATTTGCGGAGTGACTTCAAGACGCAAGGTTGCCTTACGGAAGAAAATCGATGTCGCACCACTGGAAGTCGCGACCAGATAAGGTAATTCGGTACCTTGTTCAATCAGCGCTTTCAGCTGATCTGCCGTGACTACCCGCGGACTGGAAATAATTTTCCCTTTGCCGTCCGCTTCCAGTGCCGACAGTTCCAGGTTCAGGAAACGATTGGCTGCGGAAGAGAACAGGCTGACTGCCAGACTACCAGGGTTTAAACCATTAATCCCGGCGGCAGGTAGGCTAACAAACTGAGAATTCGGAATGAGGAATTGTTCGGTAACCTTAAACTGACCGGTCTGCTCACCGATTCCGAGATAATTACCGGTAATGGCAGCCCGCTGGTTACCGGATAGCTGGTAACCAACATCACCGCCACGCAACCCGCGCAAATCCGTAAAGCCCAGTTTAGCACCCAGATTTTTACTGAATTTATCATCAGCCTCAACAATACGTGCCTCGATCAATACCTGTTTGGAGGCAATATCTGTTTTCTGGATCAGCTTACGCACCTCTTCCAGCTTGGATGGAATATCGGTCACGAACAACTGGTTGGTTCTTGGTTCAATCACGGCGCTACCGCGTTTTGACAAAATCCGGTTGGTGGAAGCACCATCTACGCCAAACACTTGTTTAAACGCTTCTGCTTTTTGATAATTCAGCTGGAACGCTTCGGTCTTCAATGGCTCCAGTTCCGCGATCTGCGCTTTTTGTTCCAGCTCCAGTTTTTCTTTGGTCAGCAATTCATCTTTTGGCGCAACCCAGATCACGTTACCGTTTTTACGCATATCAAGACCTTTGATCTGCATAATATTATCCAGCGCCTGATCCCAGGGCACGTCTTTCAATCTCAGGGTGATGGTCCCCGTGACCGTATCGCTGGCAATCACGTTTAAGCCACTGACTTCCGCAATAATCTGCAAAATCGCTCTGACTTCGATATTCTGGAAATTAAACGACAGGCGCTCACCACGGTACCCTTGTGTCCCCTGAGTTAATTTGTTGGGATCTTCTTTAATCGGTTTTACTTCCAGAACGAACTGTGTATCGCTCTGGTAAGAGCTTTGTTCCCACAAGCCTTTCGGCTCAATCACCATTTGCACATTTTCACCCATGGGAGTCGTGGTGATCGTCTGGACAGGGGAACCGAAATCAGCCACGTCCAGCCGTTTGCGCAAGACTTCCGGCAATCCCACCTTCTGGAAGGTGACTAATACTTTTTGTCCTTGCTGGCGTACGTCCACAGCAACCTGATTCAGCGGCAGATCGACAACGATACGCCCATCACCCGATACGCCACGGCGAAAATCAATATCACGGATCATCGGCTTAGCAGCCGGTGCTGCCTCAGTATTGACCGGCAACCCCTGAGAACTGACTGCGGTGGCAACACCACCAGAGCCATCAATGGTAACGATCAGCGCATTACCCTCGATCGTTGCCGCATAATTCAAAGGTTTGTTCAGATTAAAAACCATCCTTGATCTGCCGGATGCTTCCACCAGAGTCACCGAACGCACATCACCAATATTGACATCAATATTGGTTTTGCCTGTTCCATTGGAGGCATCGGCAAAATCCAATGCAATGCGGGCAGGGCTGGCAATGGTAAACCCGGTAGGCAGTTTTGTAAGCGGCTTTTTGAGGCTGACCTTGACAATAATATTGGCGCCCTGCTGATTCGCAATCACGGACTCAATACTATTGGTTTGCGCCATCGCCAGCTGACAACATCCCAGCATCAATATCACGCAGGTTTTCACAAACATGGCGCCCTTTTTACTTATATTTATCAACGCATTCATTTCTTACTCTCCTGCAACTCAAGCTTAACATTACGTTCAACCCATTCACCGGACGCATCCTGAACGATCTCTTTAATCTCGATCTCCGCTTCGGTAATTTTCGTCATCAAACCAAAATTCTGCCCAATGTATCCGCCCGCCTTCGCCTGAAAAACCGTCTTATCCGCCTGCACCAAGGCAATCCGGATACCATTTTTCTCGATGGTGCCCACCATTTTGAGGGTATCCAGCGGGAAGGATTCCAGTGCCTCTTTGCGTCTGTCCATGTCTGGCCGCAAACCGTTACTGGACTCTGCTTTCATTCTCGCCAGAACAACCAGCAGCTTGGCAGGATTAAAAGGGTCAATATCCGCTTTCCCGACATAAGGAACCGGCTCATACGCTTTAGGAGGATTCAATTTAGGAATCACGGTACGCGTTTCTTTCCTGACGGAGTTCATCCACTCCGTCAACTCCTGCGAGCTGTTGTCGCCACAAGCACTCAACACCAGAGCCGGTAGCAGAATCACGGGGATTTTTATCAACCTGAACATCATTTCTTCGCTGCCTTTTTCAGATTTGCCTGCGCCAAGACTTCCTCTTTATCCAGATAGCGGAAGGTTTTCGCAACCACCTCCAGCGTCAAAGCACCTTCTTTGTTAGCGGAAATCGCCAGGTTATTCAGCGTCACGATACGCGGTAATTTAGCGATATCGGCGACAAACTCTCCCAGATCATGGTAACCACCGGTGAGCTTTACCTCGATTGGCAGTTCCGCATAGTAATCTTTCACCACCGGAGTACCGGGCTTAAATGAGTCGAACTGCAACCCACGCCCCGTACCGGCCTGGTTGATATCCGAAAGTAAAGCATCCATCTCAGCCTTGCTGGGCAACTGACGTTCCATGGTGGCGACATATTGCTGTACCAGCGTCCGCTGTTCCTTCAGCGCATCCAGATTGATGGCCTGTTGCATTTTTTCCCGATACGCCTGCTTGAGTTTTACCTCTTCCTGTTTTTTCTGATCAATTTCTTCAGACTGCCCATTCCAGTAAAAAAACCATCCCAGAAACAGTACCACCACCATCACGCCAAAAGCTGCCGCAAAACGCGGGGCGACTGGCCACTGTCCGGGGTGGAGGCCATTCAGATCACGGAATTGTCCGTTGATGTCTTCAAATACCTGCTTAATGTCTGTTGCCATTCCTGACCTTCCAATGTGTGATATCAGCGACCAGGATTGGTACCGCCTTTAACCGGCACTGTGCTGGTTGCAGCAGCAGATGCCGGCTCATCTTTTTCGCGTGGCCGCTTGATGCCGACATTGATCGTGAAATCCGACACTTTCTTGGCATCCCTGCCCTGGCCAATACCTGTGGAGTGAATATCAATCAGTTCGGGCTTATACATCCATTCCGACCTGCCGCTCAGGTTACGGATAAGCTCGGCCACCCGCTCTTGAGACTGCGCATAACCATTCAGCGTCACCCGCTGTCCCTCTTGCTTTAATGCCCGCAGGTAAACACCTTCAGGCGTATGCTTGACCAGCTCATCCAGCAAAAATACCGGCTGATTACGGTCTCCCTGTAAATCTTCTACCGCCTGCTGCCGCGCCTTCAGCGCATCGATTTCCTGTTTAAGATTGGCTACTTCCTTGATCTTTTCATCAAGCTTGAGGTTTTCCTTTTTGATGAATTCGACCCGATCCGTCTGAATTCCCATTTCACGTGCGTTGATGCCGCCCACCACCACGACTACGAGCGCGCCGACAATGGCAGACAACAGTAACAGCGAATAAAAATCCTTGATCAGCTGTTTGCGTTTTTCCTCACGATGAGGCAGGAGATTAATTTTAATCATCAGTCGAATCTCCGCAGTGCCAGTCCACAAGCCACCGCGTAAGCAGGTGCATCACTTCTGAGCGTTTTCTCATTGACGCCGGAAGCCAGCTCCATTCCTTTAAACGGGCTGATCACTGCAGTAGAAATTTTGGTGCGCTCTGCAACGATGTCCACCAGACCTGCAACGACAGCGCAGCCGCCTGTCAGAAAAATCTGATCAACACGGGTATAAGGTGTAGAGGTGAAGAAAAATTGGATCGCCCGGGTCACCTCAAGTGCGGCATTTTCGAGGAAGGGTTCCAGTAATTCCATTTCGTAGCTATCCGGCAGGTCACCGGTTTTCTTTTTCACTTCCGCTTCTTCCTGGGACAATCCGTAGTTTCTGACGATATCCTGCGTCAGTTGTCCGCCGCCGAATTGCTGCTCACGTTCGTAAATCACATCGCCGTTCAAAATAATGTAAATGTAAGTGCGTTTCGCGCCAATCTGGAAAATAGCGCAGATCTGATCCTGCCCCTGGTTAGGCTGCATTTCGATCAGACGCTGCATGGCGGCCCGCGCCGCATAGGATTCGACATCCATTACTTTCGCCTGCAGCCCGGCTGCCTGCGCCACTGCAACGCGATCTTCGATTTTTTCCTTGCGGGATGCGGCCAGCATAACTTCCACGTCTTCCTGATTCGCAGCCGATCCGATCACACAAAAATCCAGACTGACCTCATCCATGGCAAATGGAATGTACTGACTGGCCTCCGATTCCACCTGCACCTCCAGCGCCTGATCGCTGAGCGTCGCCGGTAAAAAGATTTTCTTTGTAATGACCGCAGCGGCAGGCATGGCCAGCGCTGCATTCTTTGCGCTCGTACCGCTTTTTTTGAGCAGTTTGCGGATCGTATCGGAAACCTGTTCGATATTTTCGATATTCCCGTCAAGCACCGCACCTTTGGGCAAAGGCTCGGAAGCATAGCGCTCCAGACGGAACGCCTTGTCGCTCCCTTCTGACAGCTCCACGAGCTTGATATCAAACGAACTGATATCCAGGCCAATCAGAGGTGGTTTTTTTCTGCTGAATAGTGATGCAAGATCTAAAGCCAAGAATATCCCCTCATAAAACGCAATCACGCGTCCTTCTTACAAATTGAAACAAACAGTTGCATTTGGCATCGAATTTTCAGAAAAATCTCTTTAAAAACCGCTATTTACGAGACTTTTATCCAAGCTTACATGAAATCCTAGCAATATAGGCTGCATTGGTAAAGGACTTTCCTCAGAGCACATTCAGATTCCGTTGCCAAATTTCCACTCGGGCTGAAATTTAGCTCTGCATTCCTTCGCTCACGGCAGTTTCACCGGGGTGCAACGGGACAGCCGTTATAATGTAACTTGCGATTGTTACAGAATAAACACATGACAGATCAAGAAACCACGGCTTCCTCAAAATCCAAGCCCGCAGCACCCGCCGAAAATAAAGCGCCGCTGTTGCGCCGCCTCCTGCTGGGGACCATTGGCGTGATGGCAGGTCTGGCGCTGGCCGTTGCACTGATTATCGGTTTTGCCCTGACAATGGCTTACCCGAATCTGCCGGAGCTCGATTCGATTACCAGCTACAAACCGAAAATGCCGCTGCGGATTTTTTCTGCCGACCATGTATTACTGGGGGAATTCGGCGAGGAAAGGCGCAATGTCGTCCGTTTCGACCAGATTCCGGATATCATGAAAAAAGCAGTACTCGCGATCGAGGACGATCGGTTTTATGAACATGGCGGGGTCGATTACCTCGGCATCACCCGCGCCGCCCTGCATAACCTGACCGGCGGCGCCAGACAAGGCGCCTCCACCATTACGCAGCAGGTAGCACGGAATTTTTTCCTGTCGAGCGAACAGACCTTCAAAAGAAAAATTTATGAGGTTTTGCTGGCCTGGAAAATTGAACAGAATCTGACGAAAGACCAGATTCTGGAAGTGTATATGAACCAGATTTATCTCGGTCAGCGCGCTTATGGCTTCTCTTCCGCGGCACAGATTTATTTCGGCAAGGAACTCAAAGACATCACGATCGCTGAGGCCGCCATGCTGGCCGGCTTACCTAAGGCCCCTTCTGCCTACAATCCTGTGGCCAACCCAAAACGGGCATCGGTTCGCCAGCAATACATCCTGCAACGCATGCGGCAGCTCGGTTATATAACCGAAGCGCAGTACCAGCAGGCGAAAAACGAGGAGCTCACGACAAAAACCGACAGCAGTGATTTCGGCGTGCATGCCGAATATGTTGCGGAAATGGCGCGTCAGCTCGCTTATGAGCAATTCAAAGAAGATACCTATACCCGTGGACTCAATGTCTACACCACGATCACCAAAGCAGATCAGGATGCCGCCTATCTGTCGCTGCGGCGCGGTGTGATGGATTATGAAAAACGCCACGGCTATCGCGGTCCGGAAGCCATCGTCGCCATTCCGGAAGGCAAGGAAGCCGCCGATGATGCGATTGAAAAAGCGCTGGCGGAGCATTCCAACAGCGATGACCTGCAGGTAGCCATGGTGCTGGACGCCGCGCCCAAACAAGTACGGGCGGTGCTGGCATCCGGCGAGGAGATTCATATTGACGAAGCTGGTCTGAGTTTTGCTGCCAGCGGATTATCCGCCAAAACACCGGCCAATAAGCGCATTCAGCGCGGCGCCGTGATCCGGGTGATGCAGGAAGGAAAAAACTGGAGCATCACGCAAATGCCGGAAGTGCAGTCCGCGTTTATTTCCGCCAGTACCACGGATGGGGCGATCAAGGCACTGGTCGGCGGGTTTGATTTTAATTTCAACAAATTCAACCATGTGACTCAGGCGTGGCGCCAGCCGGGTTCCAGTTTTAAGCCGTTCATTTACTCCGCTTCGCTGGAAAAAGGCTTGTCTCCGGCCACGATCATTAATGATGAGCCGATCAGTTTTGATGCAGGGCAAACCGGCGGGCAAGCCTGGGAACCGAAAAATTACGACGGTAAATACGAAGGTCCGATGACGATGCGCAAAGGCCTGACCAAATCCAAAAACATGATTTCCATCCGCATCCTGCATCGCATCGGTGCCAAGTACGGACAGGAATACACGAATCGTTTCGGTTTCATCCCGGAAAAAAATCCGCCTTACCTGACCCTGGCACTGGGTGCCGGTGCCGTCACGCCTTTGCAGATGGCCGGCGCCTATGCGGTGTTTGCCAATGGCGGCTACAAAATCAACCCTTATCTGATCAGCAAGATTACCGACAGCAACGGCAAAATCCTGGTGCAGGCAAATCCTGACAAAGCCGGCGATGAAGCCAACCGGGTCATTGATGAACGCAATGCCTTCCTGATGGACAGCATGCTCAAGGATGTCGTGCGCTATGGGACAGCCACCAAAGCGATGGTCTTAAAACGACCTGATCTGGCAGGCAAAACCGGTACGACCAATGATTCTTTTGATGCCTGGTTTGCAGGCTATCAGGCCAAGCTGGTGGGTATCGCATGGATTGGTTTCGATCAGCCCAAGAATCTGGGTAACCGTGAAACCGGCGGCGGCCTGGCATTGCCGATCTGGATTGGTTATATGCAAAGAGCGCTGAAAGAAATTCCGATTGAAGAGCGTCCCGTACCCAATGGTGTCATCGCGGTCAACGGCGATTATTACTATGCAGAAAATCCGCCCGGCACAGGGATTACCGATCTGAATACCCCGCCGCCGCCAAAACTGATTGAAGAATAACCGGGAGACATCCGGCACGCCGGGGCCGTACGCACTCAGGCGGCGGCGCCTGTCCCGTTGCCGGTCCGGCTGCTCGGCTGAGTAATTTAGCGCCCCTGCTCCTGCGCCAGCCGTTGCAGGGTGGTAAAGAGTTCAGACTGATCGCGGGTATTGATCCAGTGCTGGCCGTCATAGCGGTAATGGAATCCACCGCTGCGGGCCGCCAGCCACATTTCCTGCATCGGAGCCTGACTGTTAACGATCATCTTGGAACCATTATTCACGAATTCGATGGTCAGCACATTGCCGGTGCGGCTGCATTCGACATCCAGCTCATCGTTTTCATACGCGGCTTCAAACATTTCTTCCACCTGGCTCAGGCAGGACTCGGCCAACGCCAGGAAATCGGATTCAGTCATGCTACACTCCTTGAATTCATTCACATTGAAACCGTCATTTTAAACGGTGTTATATAAATCCAAGATGCGATCCCCAATACGTACCCTGATTTCGACGCTGCTGCTCATCTGCGTGCTCTCCGGCTGCGGCCAGAAAGCGCCGCTGTATCTGCCGAACAAACCGGCCGCACAGACCTTGTCCACGACAAAATAATACTCGGGGGGAGTATTTATCAAACACCTTGTTTTAAAAGGGCGTCAGGTCGTTTTTTCGGGGTACTCCCTACTTTTCTCAGTTTCTTGCCTCATCATCCGTGCGCAACTGAACCGGGCTGGCCAGTTGCGGGCGGCATCCCTGCACATCCCGGTAGATATCGCGGATATGCTGCATGTCCTGCTGGATATCGCCGGACAAATCCAGATAATCCACCAGACTGACTTCGCGTTTGCGGAAGTCGAAATAAGCGCAGCCCAAAGGTACGTTCGCCGCCACGGCGATATGATAAAAACCGCTGCGCCAGTAAGGCTTCAGACTGCGGCTGCCTTCCGGTGCCAGCGCCATCCAGTACCAGTCCGCGGCATGCATTTTGTCAGCCAGGCGGCCGATCGCGCCGGTCGAAACGCCGCGCTCTACCGGCTCCCCGCCCAGATAACGCACCAGCCGGCCGATCGTGGCGCCGGTCACGCCCTCAAACAAAGACGACTTGGCAATAAAATAAAATGGCATCCCGATCGCTAGTTTCGCCAGCACGCCAACCATGAAATCCCAGTTCGAGGTATGCGGATACACAATGATGACCCCTCTGGGACCGGGCAATGGTTTGTAATTGACATTCCAGCCCAGCAGACGCAGCATGCGCAGCGCGCAGCGTTGTGTCGTGGTCTGCATCTGCTGCTGTTGTAATTGATAATTCGTCATGGTTGTCCCGCACCTGTTCTGATTGTTTTATGGCGAGCATTATGCCGCGAAAAAAATCAGACGCAAAGACACATGCCCGAGGTCAGCCGGGCAAAAACCATCTGGATTCAGGATACGGCGCTGGCAGCTCGCCGACCCGACCAGCGCCACCACAGGCGCAACGACAGCAGCACCGCAATCAGCAATGCGAACAGCAAAGGCTGCGACAAATCATGCTTGCCCGCCTTCATCCAGTAGTAATGCAGCACACCCAGCGGAAGGATGCCGTAAATCAAACGATGCACGCGCTGCCAATGCCGGCCAAGCCGCTTCATCATGCGATTGGTACTGGTCAGCGCCAGTGGCAACAGGCAGACAAACGCAGCGAAGCCGACCGTGATAAACGGGCGCTTCAAGACGTCTTTCCACATTTCCTCAAGATCAAAAAAATGGTCAAACCATAAAAAAGTCAGAAAATGCAGACTGGCATAAAAAAATCCGAACAATCCCAGCATCCTGCGCAATTGCACAATCCAGCCAACATGCAGCAAGCGGCGCAGGGGCGTGATCGCGAGCGTGATGGACAGGAAATACAAAGTCCAGTCACCAGTATTGCGCGAGATAAATTCCAAAGGATTGGCGCCGAGCCGGTCGGTCAGGGCAAAACCCAGCAGGCGTAAAAATGGTATCAGAGCACAGACAAACAAAATCTGTTTGATGCGGGCAATTTGCAGGCGGTCAGGTGTCATCTTGTTCAGAAAAATTTCTTCAGATCCATGCCGCTGTAAAGCGATGCGACTTCGCTGTAACCATTGAACATCAGGGTTTTGCGTTTACGTGTGAACAGGCCATCTTCACCAATCCGCCGTTCGCTGGCCTGCGACCAGCGCGGATGATCCACCTGAGGATTCACATTTGAATAAAAGCCGTATTCATGCGGTGCCGCGTTATTCCAGGCGGTGCGCGGCTGATCTCTGGTCAGACGGATACGAACAATCGATTTGGCGGATTTAAAACCGTATTTCCACGGCACGGTAATCCGCACCGGTGCGCCGTTCTGGTTTGGCAACACCTCGCCATACATGCCCAGCGTCAGCAAGGTCAGCGGGTGATTGGCCTCATCCAGCCGCAAGCCCTCGACATACGGCCAGTCCAGCACCGGGCTGTGCAGGCCGGGCATCTGTTTCTTGTCATCGAGCGTGGTGAATTCCACATAACGCGCACTGCCGGTAGGCTCGATTTTTTTCAGCAACGCAGACAAGGAATAACCGATCCACGGAATCACCATCGACCAGCCTTCAACACAGCGCAGACGGTATATGCGCTCTTCGAGCGGTGCCAGTTTCAGCAGGGCATCCAGGTCCAGCGTCAGCGGCTTTTTGACCTCGCCGTCAATCGTGATCGTCCACGGACGGGTTTTCAGCGAACCTGCCGTCTGGGCCGGATCGGCCTTGTCGGTGCCGAACTCGTAAAAATTGTTGTACGTCGTGGCATCTTTGTACGCTGTTTTTTTCTCCATCAGCGCATAAGCCGGATTCATGGCGGCAGCCAGTTTTTGTGCTGTGCCCGATTGGGCAAATGCTTCCCGGCTGGCCATTTCCAGCAAGGTGCCGCCCGCAATCGAACCGACGGCAAGCTGGCGGATGAATTCCCGGCGGGATTCAAAGACAGCACGCGGAGTGATTTCGGAAGCAGGGATCGGCGTAACGCCGTGCGAGGTGGTTCTGATCAGCATGATGGACTCCTTGTATGAAACATCAGCCATGTCCGTGGTCTTGTTCAGACTGCGGACATGGCGCTTAGTTTCTCATGAGTCGGAAATTTCTGCTGACGCTTACAAAAAATAGCAAGAAAACATCCAAAACATCAGCTGAGACCTGCGTGTCGTCAGACAGCGGGTGGCAGCGAGGGCTTACAGCGCTCCGTAGGAATGCAGACCGGATAAAAACATATTCACGCCGAGGAAAGCAAACGTGGTCACCAGCAAACCAACCAGCGCCCACCAGGCGGCCACCTGCCCACGCAGGCCTTTCATCAGGCGCATGTGCAGCCAGGCAGCGTAATTCAGCCAGACGATCAGGGCCCAGGTTTCTTTCGGGTCCCACGACCAGTAACCGCCCCAGGCATCGGCAGCCCACAAAGCGCCCAGAATGGTCGCAATCGTGAAAAAGGCAAAGCCGACAGCAATCGCTTTGTACATCACATCATCCAGCACTTCCAGCGCCGGCAGACGGTCTGCCAGATAACCTCTGGATTTCAGCAAATACGCCAGCGCCACCATCGCTGCCAGCGCAAACGTGCCGTAGCCGATGAAATTGGCAGGCACATGGATTTTCATCCACCAGCTTTGCAGGGCAGGCACCAGCGGCTGAATTTCTGCGGCATCGCGGCTGACGGTGTACCACAGCAGAAAGCCAACTGCTGCCGAGATCACCAGCAACACAAACGCCCCCAGCTGGCGCGTCGCATATTGCTGCTCGTAGTACAAGTAAAACAGGGCAGTAATCAGCGAAAACAGGATAAAAACTTCATACAGATTGGAAACCGGAATATGGCCAATGTCCACGCCCACCAGATACGACTCATACCAGCGCACCATCATCCCGGTAAAACCCATCACCACCGCAGCCCAGCACAGTACCGAGCCGACCGAAGCACCAAAGCCGGAGCGGGTTATCAGCCCTCCCCAGTAAAACAGGGTGGATAAAAAAAACAGGGTGCTCATCCACAAAATAGCGGACTGGCTCGACAGCAGATACTTCAGTAAAAATTTCTGGTTGCCCGTTTCGAGGTTGCCGCCATACAGGTAAATGGTCGATAAACTCAGCACGGCCAGCAGCAGCATCAGCCGCCTTACCGGTTTCCAGTGCCATCCCAGCCAGGCAAATACTGGCGCTGCCAGCAACAGAATGGCTTTTTCGTAACCATCCATGTAGGCACCGAAACGATTCAGGGCAAACAGCGACGCCAGACTGAGCGCAAAGGCATACAGCCAGTCCAGAATCCCCAGGCGTTTGAAAAACCCCTGATAGGGTGTGTAATGTTGTGTGATTTCCATCTTGATTCCTCAATCCCGTCGCGGCCACCGTGCCGCATGCAGTGTAGCCGATACCGGGACAGCATGTTGCCCTGATTCTAGCTTGCCGCTCCGCCCTGCGCGATATGCGCCAGCTCGGCGCTCAACTGCGTAAATTCTTTTTCAAAATCCAGCGTTTTTCTCTGCGAACTCAGCGCCATCAGTATAGCGGTCCCCGCGCCATCATCCTTGAGCCAGATCCAACAACGCCGCTCACGGATATAGAACATGGCAAACACGCCCAGCACCAGGAACAGGCAACCCAGATACACGACATTTTTTCCGGGAGAGCGCGTTACCTGCAGCACGGAGGCTTTGACTTCGTCAAACTGCCGGAGTTGCAGATAGACCGGCGCGCCATAAAAAAAGGCATCCGACATCGCGGTTGTCGCCAGTTGCAGGAAATGCGCATGCTTTTCAGTCAGCTCCAGCGGCGGCAATTGTTCCTTTTCACGCGCCAGCATCCATAAATCCCACAGACTGCCATTCAGAATCTTCATGAACACATCGGCGGCCTTGCCCTGCTCTGCTGCCGGAATCTGCTCCAGAAAGCGGGAAATCGCCACAAACCCGGCCTGCCGGTTATCGCCGGCAAAGATGGTGAGGCTTTTCCGGGCGGACTCTGCCAGTTGCGACTGCAGCTGTTGTGCATTCGCCATGCTGGCAGGCAAAGCGCGGCGGGCATAACGGGTCGCTGCCTGCTCGCGCAGCAGCGGGTCGCTCATCGCGGCGCGCAGGCGCATCCACTCGACAACGGAATCATTGTCATCCGCCGGAATCCGCAAATAACGGAAACTGTCTGCCGGAGAATCGCGGGTTCCGGCGAGGAACATGTAATCGCCGTCCACCAGTACCGGCTGCATGTAATTATTGAATTCCCTGGCCTGGCCAGTCTTGTCACGCAATTTATACTGGACGCTGGGGCCGACGTTTTTGAGGTCTTTATTATTCGCATTTTTAGCGGCAGACCCCAGGTGCCGGTCCAGATCGGCACTGAATTTTTCATTGAAAGTCTTATTGCCATCCACTGCACGCACATCCGAACCGTTACGTGCCATGTTTTCGACATTAAACGGACGGAAACCCGACCATTCAATCGTGTAATCGCCATCGCCGGCCATTGCTGCCAATGGCGTGCTGCCGCCCACTTCCGCTTTCAGCGGGAAAGTCGCAAAACTGTTGCCGCGCATCGGATATCCCGCCAGCTGCAGGCGGCTGCCGCCATCCTCAAAACTGGACTGATAAACGGCAATGCCTTTATAAATCAGCGGCTGATTGACCTTGATGGTCGAAGAAAACATTTTCCCCGTTTCATGGTCAGTGACTTCCACATCGCTGGCAAACAGCTTCGGCATGCCGCTGCTGTAAAAATCGATGGTGAATTTCTTGAGCCGGATGGTGAATGGCAGATCCTGAATCAGTACGCCGGTCTGTTGCGGAATGATCGCCGTATTGCTGCTGGCACCTTCCGGAATCATGGTATTGCCGCGGAAAGCCGGATTCGATAATGGCAGCCGGTGCTGCTGAGGAATTTTCGCGATGATGCCATTGCCGTCAAACGGGACTTTGCCCATGAACCACATTTGAAAGCGTATCGGCAAATCCGAGTCGATCAAACCGCCGACGCAAATAATCACGATGGCTGCGTGCGCAAAGATATAGCCCCATTTGTTACCGGCGCCTTTTTTGGCGACGACCAGCGTGGCACCGTCCTTGTCCACTGTTTTCCACTGATAACCGGTACGGTTCAGATGATGGCTGATCGCCGCAAGCAGGGAGGAGCGCGTCCCCGTGCTGTGCCATTCCGCCTTATGACCGAAATTGCGCAGCGACTGCTCACGCACATGCTCGCGCCAGCTGCGCATGTCCTTCAGCATTTTCGGTGTATTGCGGATCAGGCAGAGGCTGGTGGACAACACCAGAAATCCCATAATCAGCAAAAACCACCATGCCGAATACACCGTGTACAGGCTGAAACGGTTGAAAATTTCAAACCAGAACGGCCCGAACTGATTCACATAATTCGGCATCGGCTCATTTTGCTTCAGCACGGTGCCGATCACAGAAGCAATCGCAATCAGGGTCAGCAAGCTGATGGCAAAGCGCATCGACGATAACAGCTCCACCGCATCGGCCAGCCAGGCGCGGCGTGTGCTGAGCTGGATGCCGCGGGTATCTGCCAGCGCTTCGTTTTCGTCTGTCTTGTATTCCATACTGTCTTGAAAAATCTCAGAGTTGACGCAAATTTGCCCTGCCCCAGCGACATACTGCAGTCAGCCTGCCTGAGGCGATAAAGTGCAACCGGCTGCAACAACAACAACGCCGGGATATGCGCGTCCGCTCTGAATCTGAAAAAAAGGGGATGGCATTACGCCACCCCCTCCCTGTTTTTGCAACTGCGCCGGAATTACTTCAGGCCAGCCACGTAATCAGCCACTGCCTTCATTTCGTCGTCAGACATTTTCTTGGAAATGGTGACCATCTGGGCGCTGTTTTTACGCGCACCGGTACGGAAATTAGTCAGCTGGGCAATCGTGTAATCCTGGTGCTGGCCAGCGATGCGCGGGAACTGGGCAGGGATACCTGCGCCGTTCGGGCTGTGGCAGCCGGCACAGGCCGGAACATTCTTTTCTGCGATACCACCGCGGTAAATCTGCTTGCCGAGTTCAACGATGTCTTTATTTTTCGCGGCACCGGGTTTGGACTGCTGCACAGACAGATAGGCTGCGAGGTTTTTCATGTCTTCCTGTGTCATTGCCTTGGCGAAGGTGGTCATGACAGGGTTGTTGCGGTCTGCACCAGTAAAGTCCTGGAGCTGTTTGGTGATGTAAGCCTCGTGCTGGGCTGACAGTTTAGGATTCACCGTGATGGTCGAGTTACCGGCAGCGCCGTGGCAGGAAGCGCAGGCAACAATACCGCGTGCCGCATCACCGTTAGTGAACAAAGCTTCACCTTTTGCAGGATCGGCCTTTGCAGCTTTGGCTGGTTCGTTAGCGTATGCGGCGGAAGCAATCGCTGAAACAGCAAGAACAGCGACGCGGAGGGACTTCAAACATGGTAAGAAAGCACGGTTCATTCAAACACCCTGAGACTAAATAAGAGAAATCTGTCCTGATGGCGACACATTGCTGCCTGGTCCGTACGCATCAGCCGATGAAACCTTCCTGCAAAGGAAAGGACTTGCTTGTTGCTGCCCATTACCTAACCCCTTATTGTACAATAGCTTTCAGGCGTTTTTACCGCTGACTGTTGCATTTTTCAATTTTTCCTTTCCCTATGTCTATCCTTTGGCAAGCCCGCTTTTTTACCACGGTAAATCACTTACGTGATCTGCCGCGTACCCATGTGCCGGAAATTGCCTTCGCCGGCCGTTCTAACGCCGGAAAATCAACCGCTATTAATACACTATGCAATCAGAAGAAGCTTTGTTTTGCATCAAAAACCCCTGGTCGCACCCAGCATATTAATTTTTTCTCGATCGGCGGCGCGCACGTCGGCCAGCACCGGAAAGACGAAACCCGCGTTGACGAAATCCGCGCCCTGCTGGTTGATTTGCCGGGCTATGGCTACGCTGAAGTGCCCGGCGTTGCAAAAGATCACTGGAACCAGTTGCTCGGCGCCTATGTACAGCGCCGCACCCAGCTCGCAGCACTCGTGCTGGTGATGGATGCCCGACGCCCGTTCACCGATCTGGACCGGCAGATGCTCGAGTGGTTCGCACCATCCGGCAAACCAGTGCACTGCATCCTGACCAAAGCAGACAAGCTGAACCGCAATGAATCCGCCAATGCTTTGCGCCAGGCCAAAGCCGTGCTGGCCGAATACACCGATGATGAAGGTCCGCTGTTTCCGTACAGCGTGCAGCTGTTTTCTGCCCTGAAGCGCACCGGCATTGAAGAAGCCGATGCCAGAGTCCAGCAACTGGTGGGACTCGATCAGCCGCTGCCGGTCACTCCGGAAGCATCCGGTTCGCCGGATCACGGGGAAGATATGGCGGTGCCGGAATAAAAAGCCCCCGGCCGGTCAGCCGGGGGAAATAACAACCGTTCGAATAGGGACGAACGGTGCCCGCTCAGGGAGGAGAAGCGGTAGGCTCGGAGATCATTCCTTACCTGTGCTTTAAGATGTGCTTGCTTAAAAAAAGTTTCATTTAATTTTTTCTCAAATTCTACTCATCATGTCCTCAATGAAACCTTCCCAATACCCCGCCGTGCGTATGCGCCGTATGCGCAAAGATGCGTTTTCACGCGCGCTGATGCGCGAAAACACGATTACCACCGCCGATCTGATTTATCCGGTTTTCGTTATCGATGGAAAAAATCAGTCGGAGAAAGTCGCATCGATGCCCGGTGTCGAGCGTGTTTCAGTCGATCTGCTGCTTGGCGTGGCAGAAGAATGCGTGGCACTGGGAATCCCGGTCATGGCATTATTTCCTGCCATCAGCCCGGCACTGAAAACGCCGGACGGTGTGGAAGCCACCAATCCCGACGGTCTGATTCCGCGTGCGATCCGCGAGCTCAAGAGCCGATTTCCGGAACTCGGCATCCTGACCGACGTTGCGCTTGATCCGTACACCAGTCATGGTCAGGACGGCATTCTCGACGCCAACGGTTATGTGCTGAACGATCAGACGGTGGACATGCTGGTACGTCAGGCGCTGACACAGGCACGCGCCGGTGCCGATATCGTGGCGCCCAGCGACATGATGGATGGCCGCATCGGTGCGATCCGCCATGCGCTCGAATCGCATAATTTCATCCACACCCGCATCATGGCGTATTCTGCAAAATACGCGTCTGCATTTTA
The DNA here is from genome assembly GCF_014284195.1 of Cognatundibacterium griseum. Classification (GTDB taxonomy): domain Bacteria; phylum Pseudomonadota; class Gammaproteobacteria; order Burkholderiales; family Burkholderiaceae_D; genus Undibacterium; species Undibacterium griseum. Next base: position 533,172 of record NZ_JACOGC010000001.1, on the reverse strand, counting down.
TGGCCCGTTCCGCGATGCGGTCGGCTCGGCGGCGAATCTCGGAAAAAGCGACAAGGCGAGTTACCAGATGGACCCGGCCAACAGCGATGAGGCGCTGCGCGAAGTGGCGCTCGATCTGGCCGAAGGCGCCGACATGGTGATGGTCAAACCGGGCATGCCGTATCTCGATATCGTCCGCCGCGTCAAGGACGAATTCAAGGTTCCGACCTTTGCCTATCAGGTCAGCGGCGAATACGCGATGATCAAGGCGGCCGCGCAGAACGGCTGGCTGGATCACAACAAGACCATGATGGAAGCCATGCTGGCATTCAAACGCGCCGGCGCTGACGGCGTGCTCACGTACTTTGCACGCGACATTGCACGCCTGCTGAAACATGCCTGATTCCGGCTCAATTCCAGCTTAAATCCGGCTCAGTCCGGTGTTCCGGTCAGTCCTGCCTGCGTGTGGCCTGACCGGAACGATCAAGCTCACTCATCACGACGTTTTCACTTCCGCCCTCGCTTCAGCCGGTATTTTTCCGTCAGCGTTTTACGTACCGGAAGACAAAGCCGCAGCCACGGCAATCAATGCGTTACACTGCTGTGCATCATGATTTTCCACGACAGCGCGCATGAACATTTTTCACATTACCGACCATCAGGTACTGCTTAACCCGGCAGCCGGCCAGCCAGCGCAGGCCACGTTTCTCTGGCTCGACGCCACGCATGATGAAGTGGGCGCGAATCCGGAAGCATGGCGCGCGGAAGTCGAACGCATTACCGGCATTCATCTTTACGATCTGCATCTGGCCGATGCGCTCAACCTGAGCCATCCCTCGTATTTCGACAACGCGCATGATTATGAAATGCTGGTATTCCGCAAACTGGCGCTGAATGGTGAAACCAGCGTCGCCGCGGAAAGTGCGGAACAGCAAAAACGGAAAATCCCGGCAGCGCTGAATAAGCTGGCGACCCAGCCGGTTACCTTTTTCCTGCTGGGCAACGCCCTGATCACGGTCCGCGATGCGAAAAGCCGCACCATCGAAACGGCGCGTCAGAAGTTATTACACCACCGCCAGAAGGCCGAATCCAGTCCGCATGCTGGCAGCAGATTGCCCGCCTCGCCGATAGACCTGATGCTGCGGCTGCTCAATGCCATGGTGGATCAGTATCTGGAACTGCGTCAGCCGCTGACGCAGCAACTGGATCGCTGGCAACATGCGCTGCTGGACCCGCGCCGCCCGTTCAACAACTGGATGGCATTGCTCGATTCGCGTCTCGAATTGCGCAAGCTCGATAACCTGTGTGAAGAGCAGCACGATGCGCTGCAGGAATTACGCGATCACATCGTGGACACCCATGACGGCGGCAACGACGATCATGGCCGCGCCAAAGACTTGCTGCTGGTGCGAACGAATGATGTGATGGAACATATCAGCCGGGTTCTGAACCATGCGCGGCGGCTGGAAGCTTCACTGGAATCCGCGGTGCAGATTCATTTTTCGGCCATGGCGCACAGAACCAGCGAAATCATGCGCACCCTGACGGTCATCACCGCCTTGTTTATGCCGCTGACGCTGATTACCGGCATCTTCGGCATGAACTTCGAGATCATGCCATTGCTGAAGCATCCGGCCGGCTTCTGGATCGCCATGGGCAGCATGGCCATCATCGTTCTGCTTCTCTTGATTTACTTCCGCAGCCAACGCTATCTGGAAGACCGGGCACGTAACCGGCATTCACAAAAATAGGGAGTATCGGTAAAAAACAGGCTATCCTCCAGACAGCAATTAGACTTTCACAGATACTCCCCCCCCAGTATATTTTGACGCCAATGACAACATCTTCATCAAACCACAGCTTTCTCTGGCACGACTATGAAACTTTCGGCGCCGTTCCGCGACGTGACCGGCCCGCACAGTTTGCGGCCATCCGCACCGACGCGGAGCTGCGTGAAACCGGCGAGGAAATCATGCTGTACTGCCAGCCAGCGCCCGATTTCCTGCCCGATCCGCAATCCTGCCTGATCACCGGCATCACGCCGCAAACCTGTCTGGAACTGGGTGTGCCGGAACATCGTTTTGCACAGCAGATAGAAGCCATGTTTTCGCAGTCCGGCACCATCGGCGTCGGCTACAACACGATTCGTTTCGATGATGAAGTCACCCGCTTTTTGTTCTGGCGCAACCTGATCGATCCGTATGCGCGGGAATGGCAAAACCAGTGCAGCCGCTGGGATTTGCTGGATGTGGTGCGCACTGCCTACGCCCTGCGTCCGGAAGGTATCCAGTGGCCGCTGAATGATGAAGGCAGGCCAAGTTTCAAACTGGAGCATCTGAGCGCAGCTAACGGTCTGACACATGAAGCAGCGCACGATGCCTTATCCGATGTGCGCGCCACGATTGCCCTCGCCCGCCTGCTGCGCGAGAAAAATCCCAGACTATTTGATTTCTGCCTCGCGCTCCGCAAAAAAGACCGGGTCATGGAAGAAATCGGCTGGCCGCTCAAAAAACCTTTCCTGCACATCAGCGGCATGTTTCCTGCGGAACGGGGCTGTCTCGCGGTCGTCTGGCCGCTGGCGATGCACCCAGTCAATAAAAATGAAATCATCGTCTGGGATCTGCAACATGATCCGGCCGGGCTGACCGACCTGAGTGTGGAGGACATTCGTCTGCGCATGTTCAGCAAAACCGCCGATTTGCCGGAAGATGTCAGCCGGTTGCCGGTGAAAACCATCCATATCAATAAGTCACCGATCGTCATCAGCAATCTGAAAACCCTCAGCCCAGACCGCGCCGCCCACTGGGGAATCGCCATGCCGGAGATCATGGCGCACGCCGAGCGTGCGGCCGCGCTACCGGATATGAGCGCAGTCTGGGAAGCCGTCTTTGAACGTCCGCCCGCAACAGCCAGCGATGTCGACGAAGACCTGTATAACGGTTTTATCAGTCCGGCAGACCGGAAAATCCTGAATCAGTTGCGCGGCCTCGATCCGGATCAGCTTGCCCGCCATACAGCCAGTTTTCAGGATGCCCGGCTGGAAGAACTGCTGTTTCGCTACCGAGCCAGAAATTTCCCGGCCACGCTGACGGAAGAAGAAACCCAGCTATGGGAAGACCATCGCGCCAGCCGGCTGCACGACGGGGCAGGCAGTGCGCTGACCGCAGAGCAGTTTTTTGAACGCATCGACCAGCTGTCTGAAGACGCTGATGAACGGGCCGAAGAAATTCTGGGGGCATTGTACGACTACGCCGAACACATCGTGCCAACCCGCTGAACCAACCGGTCATCGCCCAGTAAAAATCCCGGTCATCGGAAGATGCCGGGATACGATACAAGCCAGGAAGGCTTATTTATTCGGTTGCGGCGTAATGCGCAGATAAGGCTTCGGCGCCCGGTAGCCTTTCGGATATTTTGCACGGATCACGTCTTCATCCTTGACGGACAAAGGAATGATCACGTCATCGCCGTCCTTCCAGTTGCCCGGCGTGGCGACGGTGTAGCCATCGGTCAGCTGCAAGGCATCGATCACGCGCAGCACTTCGTCAAAATTCCGGCCTGTGCTGAGCGGGTAGGTAATGATGAGGCGGACTTTTTTTGCCGGATCAATGATAAACAGAGAACGGACAGTCACAGTCTCCGACTGGTTCGGGTGGATCATGTCGAACAGCGTGGCAACCTTACGGTCTGCATCGGCAATGATAGGAAAGCCGACCACGGTTTTCTGGGTCTCCTCAATATCCTTGATCCATTGCAGATGAGAGTCTGCACCGTCCACAGACAAGGCAATCGCCTTGACATTGCGCTTGTCAAATTCCGGTTTCAGCCTGGCAGTCAGGCCAAGCTCGGTCGTGCAGACGGGCGTGAAATCAGCCGGATGCGAAAACAGCACCACCCAGGAATTTCCCGCCCATTCATGAAATTTCAGTTTGCCAACGGAAGAATCCTGCTCAAAATCGGGGGCGATATCGCCTAAACGTAAAGTCATCTTGATCTCCTGGAAAGACAGAGTTTGACTATAGTCGGCGCAATCGCAGGATTCAAGAACAGAGAAGTTAAATGCTTATATTATCCGGAATATAAGCATTTAACAGCGGGCGTCCGGCGCAACCGGATTTTTACGGCGCGCCATAGAGGGTTAACGCACCGGCGTGGTCTTACTCAAAGATTGCAGGAATTTTCCGGCGTTCTGGTAACCGACGACACGGGTATCGGCAATTTCTTTACCCTGCGCATCAAAGAAAATAATGCCGGGCGGACCGAATAATCCAAACCGCTTCAACAACGCCTTGTCTTCCGCGCTGTTTACCGTCACGTCTGCCTGCAGCAACAACATCGCATCCAGCTTCTGCCTGACTTGCGGATCGGTAAAGGTCAGTTTCTCCATTTCCTTGCAGGACACGCACCAGTCCGCATAGAAATCCAGCATCGCGACTTTGCCTTTACTCTGCGCCAGAGCGGCATCCAGCTCCGCAACGCTGCGTACCCGCATGAACGTCACGCCATGCTCCTGCGTCCCCAGCAAATGCGCCAGCGGTGCGTACACATCACGCCCACCGGTACTGACGCCAACCAGCTGCGTCAGCCCCAGTACCGCAAACAACACTGCGACCGTTTTGGCGAGCATGGATGCACGGTGAAACAGCAGCAGAAATGCCGCGTATCCCAGCAACAGCAAAGCCCAGCCCAGCATCTGCAGCCAGACCGGAATGACCGGCGAAATCATCCACAATGCCATCGCCAGCATCAGTACGCCAAAAAACTGCTTGATACTTTCCATCCAGACACCGGCGCGCGGCAGCAAACTCCCCGCCGACAAGCCGAGCAACAACAACGGAACGCCCATGCCTAAGGCAATCGCAAACATTGCCGCACCGCCGACCAGCACATCACGCGTCTGGCTGATGTAGACCAGCGCGCCAATCAGTGGTCCGGTCACGCAGGGCCCGACAATCAGGGCAGAAATAGCACCCATCAGAAACACGCCGAACAGTTTTCCTAAACGGCTGTCGCGCTGACCTTCGGAGATTGCGGTCAGACGCGTTTGCAGCGCGGCCGGCATTTGCAGCTGGTACAGGTTAAACATCGACATGGCGAGTATCACCATGAACAGCGAAAATGCGCCCAGCACCCAGGGATTTTGCAAAGTCGCTGCCAGCCCCTCTCCTGCCAGCCCGGCAGCTACTCCCATTCCGGTGTAGACCAGCGACATGCCCAGCACATACGCGACCGACAGCAGGAAAGCGCGGGCACGGCTGACGTCGGCACCTTCGCCAACAATGATAAATGACAGAATGGGCACCATCGGCAACACGCAGGGTGTCAGCGACAAACCCAGCCCCAGCACAAAAAACAAAGGCAGAATCACCAGCAACTTCCCGCTTTTTAACGCGGCGCTGATGCTGCTGTCGCTGTCCGGCAAACCGGTTGCCGCCGACGGATCCGGCTTCACCTCACTCTCAACAGCCTGATTGCCGGTGACATCAGAGGTTGCAGAAGTGGCAGATGTGGCAGCAGTCCCAGCCTGCAAGACAAATTCACTTTCCTGCGGCGGATAGCACAAGCCCTGGTCGGCACAACCTTGCCGCACGACTTTCAGATGAAATTCTCCTTTAGCCTGAACCGGAATCCGGACAAGCAGCGCATGCCGGTAGGTTTCAACTTCCTTTTGAAAGGTCTCGTCAAATTTGATTTTGCCGGCAGGCAGAACCGGTGCGCCGAGTTGCGCATCCGGCGATGTGAATTTCAGGCGCTCACGGTAGAGGTAATATCCATCGGCCACACCCAGCTTCACCTCCACCATGTCAGGAGCGGCCATTTTGGCATCGGCTGTGAACGCGACTTCAGGATCCAGAAAGTCATCCGCGGCAGCGACCGGCATCCAGACCAGAAACGCGCTGATCAATAGGAAACTGCAAAATGCGGAAACGGGATGCCAGTAAGGTAAAAAGGCTTTGATCTTCCGGTTTGAATGCTGCATAGAATTAATTTCCTGTCTGTTCTCTGATCCATTGCAGATAAGCGGGTAAGCCATCTACGATCGGAATCGCAATAATTTCGGGAAGCTGATAAGGATGCATCGAGATAATCAGCCGCTCCACCTCACTATACAGGCGTTGAACGGTCTTGATCTGCAAGGCGACCTCTGTTGCCGTCTCTTGTTTTCCTTCCCAGAAATACATGGACAGCATTTCCGGCATGACGTTCACACAAGCCGCCAGTTTTTGCACTAATAACTGATTTGCCAGTTGCACTGCCATGCCGCGGTCAGGACAATTGCAAAGTACCAGCAAACCATTGTCTTTGAGATTTTTCATACCTGCTATTGTAGCGGGATCACAATAAAAAAAAGCCCGGACCAGCCGGGCTTTTTTCATTGAAAGATACTGCAATTACTCAGCAACCGGAGCATCGGCTGCGTCAGTGATTTCAGGACGATCAACCAGCTCAACAAAAGCCATCGGTGCATTGTCGCCAACGCGGAAACCCATTTTCAGGATACGCAGATAGCCGCCGTTGCGGGTTGCGTAACGCGGGCCCAGTTCTGCAAACAGCTTCTGGACAATTTCGCGGTCGCGCAGACGGGAGAATGCCAGACGCTTGTTAGCTAGTGTGTCGGTTTTACCCATTGTCAGAATCGGCTCGACAACACGGCGCAATTCTTTTGCTTTAGGCAGCGTTGTTTTGATCGCTTCATGACGCAGCAGGGAAACTGTCATGTTGCGCAACATTGCCAGACGGTGGGAGGAGGTACGGTTCAGCTTACGTAAGCCGTGACGGTGACGCATGGTATTTCCTTTCAAGTTTAAAAAATTCCAGCTCTTCTATCACCAGATGGTGCGGGCCGGTAGGTGCTGCTATTAAACCGGACAGCAGCATTGCTGTCCGGGGTACAAATTATTTTTCCAGACCGGCTGGTGGCCAGTTTTCCAGCTTCATGCCCAGAGACAGACCACGGGATGCCAGCACTTCTTTGATTTCGTTCAAAGACTTGCGACCCAGGTTTGGTGTCTTCAACAGTTCATTTTCGCTACGCTGGATCAGATCGCCAATGTAGTAAATGTTTTCTGCTTTCAGGCAGTTTGCAGAGCGGACTGTCAGCTCCAGATCATCGACCGGACGCAACAGAACTGGGTCAACTGCAGGCGCGCGGGATGGTGCTTCAGCAGCAGCTTCCGTGCCTTCCAGGGCAGCGAATACATTCAGTTGATCAACCAGCACACGGGCCGACTGACGGATCGCTTCTTCAGGAGAAATGACTCCGTTAGTCTCGATATTGATGACCAGCTTGTCCAAATCGGTACGCTGTTCCACGCGAGCGGATTCAACTGCGTAAGATACGCGGCGAACCGGGGAGAAGGACGCGTCCAGAATCATACGACCAATGGTTTTGTTCGCATCTTCAGACAAACGACGGACGTTACCTGGCACATAGCCACGGCCCTTTTCCACTTTGATCTGCATGTCGAGCTTGCCACCGGCAGTCAGATTAGCGATCACGTGATCCGGGTTGATCAGCTCCACGTCATGCGGCAGATCGATGTCGGATGCCAGCACAGCACCTTCGCCATCTTTTTTCAAAGTCAGCGTGACTTCATCACGGTTATGCAGCTTGAACACCACACCTTTGAGGTTCAGCAGAATGTCTACAACGTCTTCCTGAACGCCATCGAGGGACGAGTACTCATGAACAACGCCAGCGATCGTCACTTCGGTTGGTGCATAGCCTGTCATCGTGGACAACAGCACACGACGCAACGCATTGCCCAAAGTATGGCCGTAACCGCGTTCAAATGGCTCCATCACGACTTTTGCGTGACCAGGGCCGAGCATTTCCACATCAATAATACGTGGCTTCAACAGATTTGTTTGCATGAAATGTCCTTTTCAATACCCTCGGTTCGTTACACCGATAAGGCTGATGGCATTAAAGAAAAAAGCCTGCCTGTAGAAATACAGGCAGGCGGTGAAACTTAAAATTAACGAGAATACAATTCAACGATCAGGGATTCGTTGACGTCGTGAGCGATGTCACTGCGATCTGGCATGGACTTGAAAGTACCTTCCATTTTCTTCGCATCAACAGCAACCCAGGATGGCATGCCGGACTGTTCTGCCAGAGACAGCGCTTCAACGATACGCACTTGCTTTTTCGCTTTTTCACGAACAGCAACAACGTCACCGGCTTTAACCTGGTAAGAAGCGATGTTCACGACGATACCGTTAACGGTGAATGCCTTGTGGCTTACCAGCTGACGCGCTTCTGCACGTGTGGAGCCGAAGCCCATACGGTAAGCAACGTTGTCCAGACGGGATTCCAGTAATTTCAGCAGTGTTTCGCCGGTATTGCCTTTTTGACGGTCAGCTTCAGCGAAATAACGGCGGAACTGACGCTCCAAAACGCCGTACATACGCTTAACTTTTTGTTTTTCGCGCAACTGGTTACCGAAGTCAGAGGTACGGGCACCGGAGGTGCGACCATGCTGACCTGGCTTTGCATCCAGTTTGCATTTGGAATCTAAAGAGCGGCGTGCGCTTTTCAGAAACAGATCTGTGCCTTCGCGGCGGGAGAGTTTAGCCTTTGGTCCGATATAACGTGCCACAGTATTTTCCTTTATCAATGACGCAGCTAGAACTGCGCTAGTCTGATCTACCTGCTATCAGACAGTGGTCTTAAAGTCTGAAATTTTTCAGACAAAATAAATTTACCAACACAAAACCCGCCAACAAAATGGCGGGTCTGCATTCTAACGGAAATTCCGCCAGAATGCCAGCAACATTCGTTGCTTAGATACGGCGACGCTTTGGAGGACGGCAGCCGTTATGCGGAACTGGAGTAACGTCCTGGATCAAAGAAATCTTGATGCCCAGGTTGTTCAGTGCGCGCACAGAAGACTCGCGGCCCGGGCCTGGGCCCTTGATACGAACTTCCAGATTTTTGATACCGCATTCAACAGCAACTTTACCTGCTGCTTCCGCCGCAACCTGCGCTGCAAACGGAGTCGACTTACGAGAACCTTTGAAGCCGGCACCACCCGCTGTTGCCCAAGACAATGCATTGCCCTGGCGATCAGTGATCGTGATGATGGTGTTGTTGAAAGAAGCGTGAACGTGAGCGATACCTTCTGCAACGTTCTTTTTAACTTTCTTACGAGCACGTGCTGCTGCTGCGTTATTTTGAGCTTTTGCCATAATGTTTTCCTTGGATCCGGGCTAGCCTGGATTATTTCTTCAAAGACTGCGCTGCTTTACGTGGGCCTTTGCGTGTACGCGCATTGGTGCGTGTACGCTGACCACGGACAGGCAAACCTTTACGGTGACGCAAGCCGCGATAGCAACCCAAGTCCATCAAACGCTTGATGTTCATGGACAATTCACGACGCAAATCGCCTTCAACGATAAATTTACCAATTTCGTCGCGAAGCTTTTCGAGTTCGTTGTCATCCAGATCCTTGACCTTTTTAGTTGTCAAAACACCCGTTGCTTCACAGATTTTCTGTGAACGTGGACGACCAATACCATAGATAGCTGTGAGGCCGATTACGGTATGTTGATGATTTGGGATATTAACCCCTGCGATACGTGCCATTCGTTATTCCTCGTTCAATAACGTTAATTAACCTTGGCGCTGTTTATGGCGTGGTTCTGTGCAGATAACACGAACAACACCTTTGCGCTTGATGATTTTGCAGTTGCGGCAAATCCGCTTAACTGATGCGAGAACTTTCATTTTTGCCCTCTTCCCTTCTTGTTCACTTTAATTTACTTGGTACGGAACACTATTCGCGCCCGGCTCAAATCATAAGGCGTCAATTCCACTGTCACCTTATCACCTGGAAGAATGCGGATATAGTTCATTCGCATCTTCCCGGAAATATGGCCTAGTACAACATGCCCGTTTTCCAACTTAACTCGAAATGTTGCATTCGGAAGATTCTCAAGAATCTCGCCCTGCATCTGTATAACGTCGTCTTTTGCCATTCGATCTGCTCAGTTCCTTGAGGCTGTTACCGCGAAGGAATACCGCCTTTGAAATTTGCTTTGCGAAGAAGCGATTCATACTGCTGAGACATCACGTAGTTCTGAACCTGAGCCATGAAATCCATAGTCACCACCACAATAATCAGCAGCGAAGTGCCGCCGAAATAAAATGGTACTTTCCATTTCGCAATCAAAAATTCAGGCAACAAACATACCAGCGTAATATAAACCGCACCAGCCAGTGTCAGGCGCATCAGAATCTTGTCGATGTAGCGTGCGGTCTGGTCACCAGGACGAATCCCCGGAACAAACGCGCCGCTCTTCTTCAGATTATCAGCGGTTTCCTTGCTGTTAAACACCAACGCGGTATAAAAGAAGCAGAAGAAAACAATGGCAACTGCATACAACAACGCATGAATCGGCTCACCTGGCGCCATCGAAGCGGCAAGATCCTTCAGAAAGGTAATGACACCGTTCGTTGAATCCGCTCCTTTAGCAAACCAGCTGGTGATGGTCGCAGGAAACAAGATAATGGAAGAAGCAAAAATCGGAGGAATCACACCTGCCATATTCAGCTTCAAAGGCAAATGACTGCTTTGCCCGCCATAAACTTTGTTACCCACCTGGCGCTTGGCATAATTCACCAGAATCTTCCGCTGACCACGCTCGATGAATACGACCATGAAAGTCACAGCCGCAGCAATCACGCAGATCAACAGGACAGAAGCCGGATGCATCGAGCCAGTGCGAACCAGCTCAAACATACCTCCGAGTGCATTAGGCAAACCTGCAGCAATACCTGCAAAAATAATGATAGAGATACCATTACCCAGACCACGTTCAGTAATCTGTTCACCCAACCACATCAGAAACATGGTTCCAGTCACCAGTGTCACCACTGTCGTAAACCGGAATGCCATACCAGGATCAATAACCAGACCAGGCTGGGCTTCCAGTCCAAACGCAATGAAATACGCCTGCACTGTCGCCAAAGCCAGAGTTCCATAACGCGTATATTGCGTGATTTTCCTTCGGCCAGATTCACCTTCTTTTTTCAGCGCCTCCAGTTGCGGAGAGACGATGGACAGCAACTGCATGACAATCGATGCTGAGATGTACGGTGTAATGCCGAGTGCAAATACGGCAAAACGCGACATCGCACCACCGGAGAACATATTGAACATCCCCAGAAGACCGCCCTGGTTTTGTTTAAATAAGTCCGCCAGTGCGGCAGGATCGATACCAGGTACTGGCACATGCGCGCCAATCCTGTAGACAACCAGTGCTGCCAGCAAGAACCAGAGTCGACCCCATGGAAACCCGCTTGCTGCACTTTTAGCTTGTTGTGGAGATGTTGCCAATTATTGCTCCGGTGTCTGCACTGAATTAAGCGATGGTACCGCCAGCAGCTTCGATTGCAGCTTTAGCGCCTTTAGTGACGATCAAGCCGTTCAAAGTAACTTTCTTGGAAATTGCGCCAGACAGAATCACACGTACTGTACGTGCGAGTTCAGAAACGACACCAGCTTGTTTCAAAGCCAGAATATCGATTTCAGTCACTGGCAGGTTTTCCAGGTCGGTCAGACGAACTTCTGCTTTAAACGGCGTTGCCAGTGATTTGAAACCACGCTTTGGCAACCGGCGTTGCAGAGGCATCTGACCGCCTTCGAAACCGACTTTGTGAAAGCCGCCCGAACGGGACTTCTGACCTTTGTGACCACGGCCAGCTGTTTTACCTAAACCAGAACCGATACCGCGACCAACACGACGTTTGTAGTGTTTAGCGCCATCAGCTGGCTGAATGTTATTCAATTCCATAATTTGCTCCGATCGAAAACCTGACGGCTTACGATACAACCTTCACAAGATACGAGACTTTATTGATCATGCCACGTACTGCTGGTGTGTCCTGCAATTCAGAAACTGAATTAACACGACGCAGGCCGAGACCACGGACTGTCGCACGGTGATCCTGACGTGTACCGATCAGACCTTTGACCAACTGCACTTTTACTGTCTTAGTCATCGCGCTCTCCTTAACCGAGAATTTCTTCAACGGTCTTGCCACGCTTTGCAGCGATCTCAGATGGAGTACTCATCTTTGCCAGACCATTCAAAGTTGCACGAACCATGTTGTAAGGGTTGGTGGAACCGTTGGACTTCGCCACAACGTTTTCAATACCCATTACTTCAAAAATCGCGCGCATTGGACCACCAGCAATAACGCCAGTACCTTCTTTTGCAGGAGAGATCATGACGGAAGATGCACCGTGCTTGCCTGTAACGGTGTGCTGCAAAGTACCGTTCTTCAAAGTCACTTTAATCATCTTGCGACGTGCTTCTTCCATCGCTTTTTGTACGGCAACAGGAACTTCTTTCGACTTTCCCTTACCCATACCGATACGGCCATCGCCGTCGCCTACAACTGTCAATGCAGCGAAGCCCATGATACGACCACCCTTAACCACTTTGGTTACACGGTTGATCGCGATCATTTTTTCGCGCATGCCATCATCCGGCTTGTCGGCTGCTGTTTTTGCTTGCATTTTTGCCATGACAAATTTTCCTTAGAACTTCAAGCCAGCTTCACGGGCAGCTTCTGCAAGCGCCTTGATGCGGCCATGGTAACGGAAACCGGAGCGGTCAAACGCAACTTCGGTAACCCCTGCTTTGATTGCCTTCTCTGCTACACGCTTGCCGATCAAAGTCGCTGCTGCGGCATTGCCACCAGCACCGGATTTGCCAGCCAATTCTGCACGCACTTCTGCCTCTACGGTAGAAGCGGAAGCCAACACTTTGGCATCTGGGCCAATGATGTTTGCGTAGATGTGCAGATTGGTGCGATGCACGGCCAGGCGGTTCACTTTGAGTTCTGCGATCTTGGCACGGGTTTGACGTGCGCGGCGCAGACGTGATTGTTTCTTGTCCATCGTCAACCCCTATTACTTCTTCTTGGTTTCTTTAATCACAACCACTTCGTCCGCATAACGGACACCCTTACCTTTATAAGGCTCTGGGCTGCGGTATGCACGGACTTCAGCTGCCACTTGACCAACCTTCTGCTTATCAACCCCTTTGATCAGGATTTCAGTAGGCGTTGGTGTTGCACATGTAACGCCTGCTGGCATCTGATGTACAACTGGATGTGAAAAACCTAAAGACAAATTCAATTTATCACCCTGGGCTTGCGCTTTGTAGCCAACGCCGACCAATGTGAGTTTGCGCTCAAAGCCTTTAGTCACGCCGTTAACCATATTGTTGACCAGTGCACGCAGTGTGCCTGTCATCGCATTGGCTTCACGACCGTCATTGGCCGGAGAAAAACTCAAAGTGCCGTTGTTGTTTGCAACTGCCACCAAGCCATTCAGGCTTTGTGTCAATGCGCCCATAGGACCTTTTACTGTAATCTGCTCTGCTGAAATTGCGACTTCCGCACCTGCCGGCAAAGCGATTGGCATCTTACCTACTCGAGACATCTTTCACTCCTTAGGCGACGTAGCAAATCACTTCGCCACCAACACCGGTTGCGCGCGCTTTGCGGTCAGTCATGACGCCTTTTGGTGTGGACACAATCGCCACGCCCAAACCGTTCATGACACTTGGAATCTCGTCTTTACCTTTGTAAATACGGAGACCTGGGCGAGATACACGCTCCAAGCGTTCAATCACAGGACGTCCTGCATAATATTTCAAGCCGATTTTTAATTCGGACTTACCTGCAGTTTCCAAAACTGCGAAATCTTCAATGTAACCTTCGTCTTTCAGTACGTTGGCAATTGCCACTTTTACCTTAGAAGACGGCATCGCAACAACAGTTTTCTGAACTACTTGTGCGTTACGAATGCGGGTCAGCATATCGGCGATAGGATCGCTCATACTCATTGCTTATTCTCCTATTACCAGCTGGCTTTAGTCATACCCGGGACTTCACCACGCATGGCGACTTCACGGAGTTTAATACGGCCCAGACCGAACTTACGGAATGTGCCACGCGGACGACCTGTCAATGTGCAGCGATTGCGCTGGCGGGTCGGGTTAGAATTACGTGGCAATGCCTGCAACTTCAGGCGAGCGATATAGCGCTCTTCTTCAGTTTTCGACTGGTCATCAATGATGGCCTTCAGTTCGGCGCGCTTACCAGCGAATTTTTTCACCAGATCTGCACGTTTTTGCTCACGATTAATCAGTGCCAATTTTGCCATGGCGACCTCAGTTTCTGAACGGAAATTTAAATGCGGCGAGGAGTGCTTTCGCTTCTTCGTCGGTTTTTGCTGTTGTCGTGATACTGATATTCATACCACGCAATGCGTCGATCTTGTCGTACTCGATCTCAGGGAAAATGATCTGTTCCTTGACACCGATATTGTAGTTACCACGACCATCAAACGCACGACCAGAAACACCACGGAAGTCACGCACACGTGGCAGAGCCACAGTGATGAAACGATCCAGGAATTCATACATCTGAGCGCCACGCAAAGTTACCATACAGCCGATTGGATAACCTTCACGGATTTTAAAACCAGCGATCGCTTTGCGAGCCTTGGTAACAACTGGCTTTTGACCAGCAATTTTTGTCAGATCGCCAACCGCATGCTCAATGATCTTTTTGTCTGCAACTGCTTCAGACAAACCCATGTTCAGGGTGATCTTCAGGATGCGAGGAACTTCCATGACTGACTTGTATGCATACTTCTCAGTCAACTCACCGACGATCTTCTCTTTATATAATGCTTGTAGACGGGCCATGATGTTATGCCTTCACAACTTCGCCAGTCGACTTATAGACGCGGACTTTCTTACCATCCACGACCTTGAAGCCTACACGGTCTGCCTTGCCGGACGCAGCATTGAACAATGCAACATTCGACACATGAATCGGCATCAATTTATCAACGATGCCACCAACTGCGCCAGTCATCGGATTTGGCTTAACGGCCTTCTTGGCAACGTTAACACCAGCAACAACAACATAATCGCTATCGATGCAAGCCTGCACCTGACCGCGCTTACCTTTGTCTTTACCTGTTAAGACGATGACTTCGTCGTTTTTACGAATTTTATTCATCACGACTCCTTACAGCACTTCTGGAGCCAGAGACACGATTTTCATAAAACGCTCAGTACGCAATTCACGCGTCACTGGGCCGAAAATACGAGTGCCGATAGGCTCAAGCTTTGCATTCAACAATACTGCGGCATTGCCATCAAATTTGACCAACGAGCCATCCTGACGACGCACACCCTTAGCTGTTCTCACAACAACGGCGTTGTAAATTTCACCTTTTTTTACACGACCGCGCGGAGCAGCAGATTTCACAGTGACTTTAATAACATCACCGATACCCGCATAACGACGCTTGGAACCGCCCAATACCTTGATGCACAAAACTTCGCGCGCACCAGTATTGTCAGCCACTTCCAGCCGGCTTTCTGTTTGAATCATAATGTTCTCTTTCCCAACTTAATCCACACAACTTGCACAATGCAAGCCTGTAGTCAGTCTTGGTCCTGCCAGCCAACCCCTACATAACCCACAATGCACGAGCCAACTGATTAGGTGGACGATTTTTTAACCACTTTCACAGCGAGGAGTGCTGCGAAAGACATTTAGGCTGCCACCTGCACTTTGCAAATGACAGCCCATCATTATTACACCAAAAAAAGATTTGTGCAATAAATTTATACGACTTGTGCTACTTGAACCACACGAGTGACTGTCCAGGCTTTAGTCTTGGAGATTGGACGACCTTCCTGAATCTCAACTGTGTCGCCTTCTTTTGCCTGGTTCGCTTCATCGTGCGCATGGTACTTTGCAGTACGGACGATGATCTTGCCATACAAAGGATGTTTGACGTGACGCTCAACCAGTACGGTGACTGTTTTGTTCATCTTGTCGGACACAACCTTGCCAATCAATGTGCGCTTCAATGCCACTTTTACTTGATCGTTCATTATTTGGCATCCTTCTGATTCATGACGGTTTTCACACGAGCGATGTCACGACGAACTTTCTTCAACTGTGCTGTATTCGTCAGTTGCTGGGTAGCGATTTGCATACGCAGGCTGAACTGAGCTTTCAGCAGGTCGTTGAGTTCTTTAGTCAAAGCCGCTTGATCCTTACCTTGGAGTTCAGATACTTTCATTTACAACTCCTATTATTGACCGACTTGGCGAACGACGAAAGTCGTTGCTAACGGCAACTTCGCTGCCGCCAGACGGAACGCTTCACGTGCGAGCGATTCATCGACACCATCCATCTCGTACAACATTTTGCCTGGTTGAATCTCGGCAACATAGTACTCAGGATTACCTTTACCATTACCCATACGGACCTCTGCAGGCTTCTGGGAAATTGGCTTGTCCGGAAAAATACGGATCCAGATGCGGCCGCCACGTTTAATGTGACGTGTCATTGCACGACGCGCAGCTTCGATCTGACGCGCTGTGATACGACCACGGCCAACCGCTTTCAAGCCAAACTCACCGAAGGAGACTGCTGTACCACGGGTATGGGAAATACCCTTGTTACGGCCTTTTTGCTCCTTGCGATATTTTCTGCGTGCTGGTTGCAGCATGATTATTCTCCTGCTTTCTCAGCTGGTGCTGCATCAGCTTTTGCGCGTACACGCTTAGCTGGAGCTGCTGCGCCAGTTGTATTTTGCCCTTCAGGACGCTTGGCACGTGGACGGCTATTTGGCTTGCCATCGTCACGACGCGGACCACGACGCTTTTTGTCGTCTTCCGGTGTCGATTCGATCACAGGCGCGTCGCCATTTGCCAAACGATCACCTTTGTAGACCCACACTTTGACACCGATGATGCCGTAAGTTGTGGATGCTTCGCCGAAGCCGTAGTCGATATCAGCGCGTAATGTATGCAGAGGCACGCGGCCTTCGCGATACCATTCTTTACGTGCGATTTCGATACCGTTCAGACGACCGCCGGACATGATCTTGATGCCTTGTGCACCCAGACGCATTGCGTTCTGCATCGCACGTTTCATCGCGCGGCGGAACATGATGCGCTTTTCGAGCTGCTGAGCGATCGAATCTGCAATCAGCTGCGCATCGATTTCTGGCTTGCGGATTTCTTCGATGTTGACGTGAACTGGCACGCCCATCATCTTGGACAAATCTGCTTTCAGAACTTCGATATCTTCGCCTTTTTTACCAATCACAACACCTGGACGGGAGCTGTAAATGGTAATACGTGCATTTTTCGCCGGACGCTCAATAACGATACGGCCTACGGAAGCATTTTTCAGTTTTTTCTTCAGGTAATCACGTACCTTCAGATCTTCACCGAGCATGGAGGCAAAATTGCTGTTGCCTGCATACCAGCGTGAAGACCAGTTACGTGTTACCGCCAGACGAAAACCGGTTGGATGTATCTTCTGTCCCATCGTGACTCCTTAGTTACCAACAGTCACGTAGATGTGACAGGATTGTTTAGAGATACGATCACCACGACCTTTAGCGCGTGCTGTGAAGCGCTTCAGAATCGCACCTTTTTCGACATAGATAGTCTTCACTTTCAGCTCGTCGATATCTGCACCATCGTTATGCTCGGCGTTCGCAATTGCGGACTCCAGCACTTTCTTGATGATCGCAGCACCTTTTTTAGGGCTGAAAGCCAGGATATTCAATGCCTGATCTACTTTTTTACCGCGGATCAGATCTGCCACCAGGCGACCTTTTTGCTCAGACAGACGCACACCGCGCAGAGTTGCTTTAGTTTCCATCATCGGTCCTTATTTCTTAGCCTTTTTATCGGCAGCGTGACCCTTGAACGTACGGGTCAGCGCAAATTCGCCGAGCTTATGACCAACCATGTTTTCGGAAACATAAACCGGCACATGCTGCTTGCCGTTATGCACCGCAATGGTCAAACCGATGAAGTCCGGCATAATTGTCGAACGGCGGGACCAAGTTTTGATTGGCTTTTTGTCTTTAGTTGCTTGCGCAGCTTCGACTTTCTTCACCAGATGGGCGTCGCAGAACGGCCCTTTTTTCAATGAACGTGTCATGTGTTATCCCTTATTTCTTACCACGGCGTGAGACGATCATCGAAGTAGTACGCTTGTTGCGACGTGTCTTCTTACCCTTGGTCTGTTGACCCCATGGAGATACTGGATGACGACCGGCTGCTGTTCTACCTTCACCACCACCGTGCGGGTGATCGATCGGGTTCATGACCACACCGCGAACGGTAGGACGAACACCACGCCAACGCATTGCACCAGCTTTACCAATCTTACGCAGATTGTGCTCGCCGTTACCGACTTCACCGATTGTTGCACGGCATTCGATATGAATGCGGCGCACTTCACCGGAGCGCAGACGAACCTGAGCGTAAGTACCTTCACGCGCCATCAGCACAACGCCAGCACCTGCTGTACGTGCGATCTGGGCACCCTTGCCTGGCAACATTTCTACGCAGTGCATAGTTGTACCGACAGGGATATTGCGGATAGGCAGGCAGTTACCTGCCTTGATCGGAGCCTGGGAACCATTCATCAACTGATCGCCGGCTGCAACGCCTTTAGGAGCAATGATGTATGCACGTTCACCGTCCGCATAGCACAACAATGCAATGTGCGCTGTACGGTTAGGATCGTATTCAATACGTTCTACTTTTGCAGGAATACCATCTTTGTTGCGTTTGAAGTCAACAACACGGTAATGCTGCTTATGACCACCACCGATATGACGGGTAGTGATGTGACCGTTATTATTACGGCCAGCAGTTTTGGATTTCTTTTCCAACAAAGCAGCGAACGGACGACCTTTGAACAGGCCTTCTGTCACTACTTTCACCATACCACGACGACCTGGTGAGGTTGGCTTCATCTTAACGAGTGCCATGATTATGCCCCCTCAGTGAAGTTGATTTCCTGACCCGGCTTCAAGCATACGAAAGCGCGCTTTGTATGATTGCGACGGCCAGTAAATCTACCGGTACGTTTTTGTTTACCTTGACGATTTGCTACTTGCACAGATTCAACCTGTACTTTGAACAGCAATTCGACGGCAGCCTTGATTTCTGGCTTGGTTGCATCTGGGGTTACCAGGAAAACCACTTGCTCATTCTTTTCAGCAACCATAGTTGCCTTTTCAGAAATCACAGGAGCCAGCAACACCTTCATCAGGCGTTCTTCGCTATGTTTGACTAATGCGCTCATGCCAGCATCTCCTCAATCTTTGCCAGTGCCGGCTTAGTGATCAACACTTTCTTGTAGAACACCAAAGAAACTGGATCAGCATAACGTGGCTCTACCACCAGAACGTTAGCCAGGTTACGTGCTGCCAACATCAGATTTTCGTTAAATTCATCAGTGATGATCAGAACGGAATCCAGGCAACCCAACGCCTTGAGCTTTTCAGACAAGAGCTTTGTCTTAGGCGCATCAACAGCAACATTCTCAACCACTTGCAGACGGTCTTCACGAGCCAACTGAGACAGGATCGAGCAGATACCTGCGCGATACATCTTCTTGTTCACTTTGTGAGAGAAGTTTTCATCTGGCGTGTTCGGGAATATACGACCACCCCCGCGCCACAGTGGAGAAGAGGACATACCAGCACGTGCACGGCCAGTGCCTTTTTGGCGCCATGGCTTTTTAGTCGTGTGATGAACTTCTTCACGGTCTTTTTGCTTGCGGTTACCGCTGCGAGCATTCGCCTGGAATGCAACGACGACTTGATGAATCAATGCTTCGTTGTAATCGCGGCCGAAAATTGTATCAGGTGCTGCGACATTTGCCGCTGCCTGACCTTGTTCGTTTAGGAGCTTCAGTTCCATGGATTAGGCTCCCTTCTTGGCTTTAACTTTAACAGCAGGAGATACAATCACCTGACCATTTTTTGCACCCGGCACGGCACCCTTCACCAGCAACAACTGGCGATCAGCATCAACGCGAGCGATTTCCAGATTTTGCACAGTGCGCTTAACATCACCCAGGTGACCAGTCATGCGCTTACCAGGGAAAACACGACCTGGATCCTGCGCCATACCGATAGAGCCCGGAACATTATGGGAACGGGAGTTACCGTGAGTGGCACGACCAGAAGAGAAGTGATAACGCTTGATGGTACCGGCATAGCCCTTACCAATTGTCACGCCCTGCACATCCACTTTTTGACCAGCCTCGAACAAACCGACAGGCACAACATCGCCAGCCTTGAGTTCAGCAGCTTTAGCAGCATCAACACGGAATTCTTTTAAGACAGTACCAGCTTCAACACCTGCTTTTGCGAGGTGACCGGCAGCCGCTTTAGTTACGCGGGATGCACGGCGCTGACCGAAAGTAACCTGAACAGCAGAGTAACCGTCTGTTTCAGGAGTTTTGACTTGCGTCACGCGGTTGTTGGACACATCCAATACTGTAACCGGAATAGAATCCCCGTCATCAGTAAAGATACGCATCATACCAACCTTGCGACCAACTAGGCCCAAGCTCATTATTTTCTCCATTCTCACCTACGATTGGGTGAGGCTGATGTTTAAAAAACTTAAACGAATAGGCCAGCCGAAGCTGACCCACATTTAAGCCTTCCATTATAGCCCGCGATTTTTTAATTCACAAGCAAAAATATTTGAAAATTCAAAAATTTGTGGTATGTCAAACTTTTACCAGGCTTTGAAATTCAAAGAAGGCAGCAATATGATTATTGCAGCTTGATTTCAACATCCACGCCAGCTGGCAGATCAAGCTTCATCAAAGCGTCAACAGTTTTATCTGTAGGATCAACGATATCCATCAGACGCTGGTGAGTACGGATCTCGAACTGATCACGGGAAGCCTTGTTGACGTGCGGGGAACGCAGTACGTCAAAACGCTGAATACGTGTTGGCAGAGGTACCGGCCCCTTAACAACTGCACCAGTGCGCTTCGCTGTTTCAACGATTTCCAGCGCGGACTGATCGATCAGCTTGTAGTCAAATGCTTTCAGGCGAATGCGGATTTTTTGATTCTGTGTAGACATGTCATATCCTATAAAGAACGGGCCGTCATCTCATGGAGGACGGCAATTTTACAAAGAGCGAATATTAAAACTAACAGGCTGCCACACCTAAAAAAGTGAGACAGCCCGCTAGTGTACTACAAATTTCGAGTTTTCAACATTTATCGACTGAATTTTCGCCGACAAATGGAAAGTGTGAATTACTCGATAATTTTAGCAACCACACCCGCACCAACAGTACGGCCACCTTCACGAATCGCGAAGCGCAGACCTTCTTCCATCGCGATCGGGTTGATCAGCTTTACTGTGATCGAGACGTTGTCGCCTGGCATCACCATTTCTTTATCCTTCGGCAACTCGATCGAACCAGTCACGTCCGTGGTACGGAAGTAGAACTGTGGACGGTAGTTGTTGAAGAATGGTGTGTGACGGCCGCCTTCGTCTTTCGACAGGACGTAGATTTCGCCTGTGAAATGGGCGTGCGGCTTGATGGAACCTGGTTTTGCCAGCACCTGACCACGCTGGATGTCTTCGCGCTTGGTACCGCGCAGCAGAACGCCGACGTTGTCGCCTGCCTGACCCTGGTCCAGCAGTTTGCGGAACATTTCAACGCCGGTACAGGTTGTTTTGACTGTGTCTTTGATACCAACGATTTCGATTTCTTCGCCGACTTTGATGATGCCGCGCTCTACACGACCGGTAACGACTGTGCCGCGACCGGAGATGGAGAAGACGTCTTCTACTGGCAGCAGGAATGTGCCGTCAACTGCACGTTCTGGTGTCGGGATGTAGTTGTCGAGTGCGTCGGCCAGTTTCATGATGGCTTCTTCGCCCAGTGGACCTTTGTCGCCTTCCAGCGCCAGTTTGGCGGAACCCTGGATGATTGGCAGGTCGTCGCCTGGGAATTCGTATTTGGACAGTAATTCGCGCACTTCCATTTCGACCAGTTCCAGCAATTCTGCGTCGTCAACCATGTCGCATTTGTTCAGGAAGACGATGATGTATGGAACGCCAACCTGACGCGCCAGCAGGATGTGCTCGCGTGTTTGTGGCATTGGGCCGTCTGCTGCGGAGCAAACCAGGATCGCGCCGTCCATCTGCGCTGCACCGGTGATCATGTTTTTCACATAGTCGGCGTGGCCTGGGCAGTCAACGTGGGCGTAGTGGCGGCTTGCTGTTTCGTATTCGACGTGGGCTGTGTTAATGGTGATACCACGTGCTTTTTCTTCTGGTGCTGCGTCGATTTCGTCGTATTTCTTCGCTTCGCCGCCGAATTTTGCGGACAAGACTGTTGCAATCGCTGCTGTCAGTGTCGTTTTGCCGTGATCAACGTGACCAATTGTTCCGACGTTGACGTGCGGCTTGGTGCGCTCGAACTTACCTTTTGCCATTTTATTCTTCCTTCAAAAAGAACGATTTATCAATAAGATGCCTGCCCCGGCATGGGGCAGGCTTTTTCAGATACCTGGAGATTACTTCGCTTTCGCTGTAACGATCGCGTCGATCACATTCTTCGGTGCTTCAGAGTAGTGCTTGAATTCCATCGTGTAGGTTGCACGACCTTGCGTTGCAGAACGCAGGGAAGTCGAGTAACCGAACATTTCGGACAGTGGCACTTCAGCTTTAATGATCTTGCCGCCGCCGCCCGGGATTTCATCCATACCCTGAACCATACCGCGGCGGGAAGACAAGTCACCCATCACAGTACCAGCGTAGTCTTCCGGCGTTTCCACTTCAACTGCCATCATTGGCTCCAGAATGACCGGGCTTGCTTTACGGCAGCCGTCTTTGAACGCCATCGAAGCAGCCATACGGAATGCGTTTTCGTTGGAGTCAACATCATGGTAAGAACCGAAGAACAGCGTCACTTTAACGTCAACCACCGGGTAACCAGCCAGAACGCCGGAGTTCAGCGTTTCGATCACGCCTTTCTCTACCGCAGGGATGTATTCGCGTGGAACTGTACCGCCCTTGATCGCGTCAACAAATTCAAAACCTTTGCCTGGCTCTTGTGGCTCGATCTTCAGAACAACGTGACCGTACTGACCGCGACCACCGGACTGCTTAACGAATTTACCTTCGATTTCTTCGCATGTCTTGCGGATTGTTTCACGGTACGCAACCTGTGGCTTACCGACAGTCGCTTCCACGTTGAATTCACGCTTCATACGGTCAACGATAATTTCCAGGTGCAGCTCACCCATACCGCCGATGATCGTCTGGCCGGATTCTTCGTCAGTTTTTACGCGGAAAGACGGATCTTCCTGCGCCAGACGGTTCAGCGCCAGACCCATTTTTTCCTGGTCAGCCTTAGTCTTAGGCTCGACAGCCTGCTGAATCACTGGCTCTGGGAATACCATTTTTTCCAGAGTGATGATCGCAGACGGATCGCACAGTGTTTCACCGGTTGTCGCATCTTTCAGACCAACTGCCGCAGCGATATCGCCGGCGCGGACTTCTTTGATTTCTTCACGCTGGTTAGCATGCATCTGCAGAATACGGCCCAGGCGCTCTTTCTTGCCCTTGATCGGGTTGTACACTGTATCGCCAGAATTAATCGTGCCGGAATACACGCGGAAGAAGATCAGCTGACCAACGAATGGATCAGTCATGATCTTGAACGCCAGCGCTGCGAATTTTTCATCGTCAGCTGCTTTACGTGTTGTAGGCTGGTCATCTTCATCTGTACCAGCAACCGGTGGAATGTCCACTGGAGATGGCAGGTATTCGATCACCGCGTCCAGCATGGCCTGCACGCCTTTGTTTTTAAACGCAGTACCGCACATCATCGGAACGATTTCAGAAGCGATAGTACGCTGACGCAAAGCCTGCTTAATTTCAGCTTCGGACAAATCGCCTTCTTCGAGGTACTTGTTCATCAGTTCTTCGCTGGCTTCAGCGGCAGCTTCCACCATTTTTTCGCGCCATTCAGCAGCCTGGTCAGCCAGTTCTGCAGGAATATCACGGTAGTCGAACTTCATACCCTGGCTGGCCTCATCCCAGATGATCGCTTTCATCTTGACCAGATCGACCACACCCTGGAAGTTTTCTTCCGCGCCGATAGGAATCTGGATAGCGATAGGATTGGCTTTCAGACGCGCGCGCATCTGGTCGTAAACTTTGAAGAAGTTTGCACCAGTACGGTCCATCTTGTTAACAAATGCCAGACGTGGCACTTTGTACTTGTTCGCCTGACGCCATACGGTTTCAGACTGTGGCTGCACGCCACCCACTGCGCAATAAACCATGCAAGCGCCGTCGAGAACACGCATGGAACGCTCAACTTCGATCGTGAAGTCAACGTGGCCCGGCGTATCAATGATGTTGATACGGTGTTCAGGGAAATTGTTTGCCATGCCCTTCCAGTGGCAAGTGGTTGCCGCGGAAGTAATGGTAATACCGCGTTCCTGCTCCTGCTCCATCCAGTCCATGGTAGCGGCGCCGTCATGCACTTCACCGATCTTGTGATTTACACCGGTGTAGAACAGAACACGTTCCGTGGTCGTTGTTTTACCTGCATCAATGTGAGCAGAAATACCGATATTACGGTAGCGCTCAATGGGGGTCTTACGGGCCATAGATATTCCTAAATCTTTTAATGGACAAAACCGAGCGCAATTTTCTGTAAAAATCGCGCCCGGCCTGATTCAAAATATTTGCCAGAGCCATTGCATTAAATTCATACAATGACTCCCTACACTTACTCTTAGAAGCGGAAGTGAGAGAAGGCCTTGTTGGCTTCAGCCATACGATGGACTTCGTCACGCTTCTTCATTGCACCGCCGCGACCTTCTGCGGCTTCCAACAACTCACCTGCCAAACGCAATGGCATGGATTTTTCGCTGCGCTTGTTAGCAGCTTCACGCAGCCAACGCATAGACAGCGCTAAACGACGGACCGGGCGAACTTCAACCGGAACCTGGTAGTTTGCACCACCAACGCGGCGGGATTTCACTTCCACCAGTGGCTTGGCATTGTTGATCGCCAGAGCAAAGACTTCCAGCGGATCTTTGCCGGACTTTTGCTGAATCTGATCAAATGCACCGTAGATGATGCCTTCAGCAACAGACTTCTTGCCGGACAACATCAACACGTTTACAAATTTTGCTACTTCTACATTGCCGAATTTTGGATCCGGCAAAATGTCCCGTTTCGGGACTTCACGACGACGTGGCATTTCTATTCCTTTCAATCTTCAGTTGAGCGTCAGGTAACATTTTTACCGACCCTCGCGGCGGACCATCATAGTCAGCCACTTACTCGACCCATTCCGATCGACACTGAACCGTAAAGCTTACGGTGATTAAATGACGGGTTAATTACTTCTTAGCAGCCTTAGCACGCTTCGCACCATATTTGGAACGAGCTTGCTTACGGTCTTTAACACCCTGGGTATCCAAAGCACCGCGGACCATGTGATAACGCACACCTGGCAAATCCTTTACACGGCCGCCGCGGATCAGCACGACACTGTGTTCTTGCAGGTTGTGGCCTTCACCGCCGATATACGAAATGACTTCGAAACCGTTGGTCAGACGAACTTTGGCAACTTTACGCAAAGCCGAGTTAGGCTTTTTCGGAGTTGTCGTATAAACGCGGGTGCAAACCCCACGTTTCTGCGGGCTGTTTTCCAGCGCCGGCGATTTGCTCTTAACCACAGCGGAGACGCGTGGCTGGCGAATCAGTTGATTGATGGTTGGCATCGTTTTTAATCCAACAAAATACAACGTTAATACAAACCCGGAAACGGTTGCCCGGGAACTCAAAATCATTTGTCCATGCCTGGCAAAACCCAGACACGCCCGCTCAGGCTGCCTGCTTTTTCAGCACCTTCCTGACCTGATCAACCAGCCAGTCCGGAACCGGAACATGCAAACCCAAAATCGAGAACTCGCGATTTTATTTGGTATTATCCAGACCTGTCAATGATTTTCGCTCAGTCCGGATGGATGGGAATACGGTCAGGACAGCTTTTCAGGGTATGAAATTTTCCTGAAAAATCAAGTATTTCCGCGTTTTCCGTTCGTTTTGGACGCTGCCGGGCAACCGGTGAATCCTGCCGGCCCCGCGACGGTAATGATTCTCCCTGAAGCGCCTTAAATCATTTATATTTACGCCCTTCTTTCTGACAGGCGCAGGTTGCGGCGATTGATTGCCAGCGACAGGTGGCCTTATTTGATGTTGTTCTGATATCTGCCATGCGTTCCCTGTTCCGTCCCGGCCCGGCTGTGTTGCTGTTGAGCTACTTGCTGCTGTCCGTCGTGCCTTTTTTTCCCGTGTTGCTGGGCAAACCGGTCGGAGATGGCTGGCTGATCGCGGCGACCGAGGCGATCTGCTGGCTGGTGCTGTGGGCGTTGTTTCAGCACCCCCGCTGGTTTCATTACGTGCTGCTGCCGGCGATGTGGGCGGTGCCAGTGGAAATTTATCTGCGTTTGTATTTCGGCCAGGGCATTTCCACGCACCATCTGGGCATCATGCTCGAAACCAGCCCGAAAGAGGCTGCCGAATTTTTAGGTTACAAAGCCTGGCTGTTGCTGTTGCTGGCCGTGTCGGTTACAGGCTGGTGGTGGGGGCTGCTGCAAATTGCGCGGCGCCATGATGTGCTGCGCTGGACACACGGCAGCCGCTGGCTGTTGCTGGCACTGTTTGCAGCGGGCGCCGGCGTCTGGACGTATGGCGAATATGTCGGGGTGCAGGCGCAGAAACCGGATACCGGCATTGCGGCGGGGCAGCACGGAGATGCCCACGCTGACAATGGCGCCGGCAAAGCCGCCTCCGGTCATGCGCTCAGTCATCCGCTGATCGAGCAATTGCGGCTGGCGGCAACCCGGCAGATCGGGCCTTTACCACACTGGGCCAGGATTCCGTATGACGACGATTTGCTGGCGCGCAGCTGGCCGTTCGGACTGGCATTGCGGATTGCCGATTTCTGGCACGAACGACAATACCTGCATGAACTGGCGGAAAAAAGCCGCGCCTTCCGCTTTAATGCACATCTGCAAGGTAATCCGAATCTGCCGCAGACTGTGCTGATGGTGATCGGCGAATCGTCCCGCTTTGACCGCTGGCAGATTAATGGCTACGGCAGGGAAACCAATCCGCTGCTGTCGCTGGAAGAAAATCTGGTCAGTTTCAGCGACATGGTCAGCGCGGTGGCGGCCACCCGCCTGTCCGTCCCGATCATTGTGTCGCGCAAGCCGGCGGCGCAGAGCCTGAAGGCCGGGTTTGCCGAAAAATCTTTTCTGACAGCCTTTAAGGAAGCCGGATTCAAGACATTCTGGATTTCCAACCAGATGAGTTTTGGCCAGTTTGACACGCCGACTTCGGTTTTTGCGAATGAGGCAGATGTCACGCAATTCCTGAATCTGGGCGGATTTACCAATAGCTCCAATCTGGACGATGTGCTGCTGGAACCCATGCGCCACGCATTGCAGGACCATGCGCCGAAAAAGCTGATCGTGCTGCATACGCTGGGCAATCACTGGAATTACAGTCACCGCCACCCCGGGGAATACGATCACTGGAAGCCGTCGCTGTACGGTATCGATAATCCTGCTTATACCGATCTGAAAAACAAGGAAGCGCTGAACAACAGTTACGACAATTCGATTCTGTACACGGACTGGATTTTGTCGGAACTGATCCAGCGCCTGAAGGCCAGCGATCAGATCACTTCCATGATGTACGTGTCCGATCATGGACAGACGCTGTATGACGGCACCTGCAATCTGGCGTTTCATGGGCATAACACGCAGTATGAATTCCATATTCCGGCATTCATCTGGTATTCCGACGCCTATCAGCAACTGTATCCGGAAAAGATTAAACAGTTGCAACTGCACCGGAAATCCCGTCTTTCGACTGAAAATGTCTTTCACACGCTGCTCGACATGGGCAATGTGCGCTATCCCGACGAACGCCTGGAATGGAGCATCCTGAACAGGAAATGGCGCGCCCACACCCGCTATGTCGACAGCTACGGCTGGAGTAATTACGACAATGCCAGCTTTCGTGGCGATTGCCGCGAAGTCATCGACAGGAAAACGCCGCTGCAGCAGGAGAAATAAAGCGGCGTCGCCATCGTGACCAGTCGCCGCTGATCCCGCACACCTGTCAATGCGGGGCTGCAAACGATGCCGACAGCATCCGCATACCGGATGAGGCGGCTTTCAGGATGCCTGCAAGCCAGATATACTCCCCCCCAGTATGTTTTCAATCCCTTTATTTATGTAGGCAACAGCTCATTTTTTTACGGATACTCCCCGATTTCTGATTCAAACCAGAAAAATCTCCGGTACCGGTGGTGAATAATCCGGATGCGATTGGCGGCATTTGCTTCATTGCAGCAAAAGCACGATCTCGCGTACACTCATGGGATGCGATCTGTGACCTCCCCCACTCTGCGTATCAGCCAGTCAAGTCCGGCGACAGTGACGATCTCCGGCGACTGGACCGTGCATGCGCTGACCGACGGACATTGCCTGCACAATCTGCATGCTGAGCTGCTCAGTTACCAGCAACACAGCGACCTGATCTGGGATTTATGCGGCGTCAATACGCTCGATCATACCGGCGCGCAGGTGCTGTGGCATGCCTGGCAATGCCGGCGTCCGGCACAGCTGCGGGTGCATGCAAACCATCAGGGCATTTTTGAACGGCTGGAACAGGTCAGCCAGCGTCCGCTGCCAAAGCCGCCGAAACAGCGGCTCAACAGCATCATGCAACTCGGCATGGTGATGCTGGGTTTCTTCAGTCATGCGCGCGACCTGCTGACCCTCCTGGGGCAGCTGATTTTTGATCTGGGCCGTTTCCTGCGCCATCCGGTGCGCGGCCCCTGGAAAGAACTCTCCGCCAATCTGTATCGCATGGGTGCGCAGGCGCTCGGCATCACGGCGCTGGTCGGCATCCTGATCGGCATCGTGCTGTCTTATCTGTCAGCGCAACAGCTGCGCACTTTTGGCGGCGACCTGTTCATCGTGAATATTCTCGGCATGAGCATCATCCGCGAACTGGGGCCGATGCTGGCGGCGATTCTGGTGGCCGGCCGTTCCGGTTCCGCCATCACGGCTCAGCTCGGCGTCATGCGGGTTACCGAAGAGCTCGACGCCATGCGGGTCATGGGCATTCCGCACGGCTTCCGGCTGATCATGCCGAAAGTGCTGGCGCTGGCAATTGCCATGCCCTTGCTGGTGATCTGGACCGATGTGATGGCACTGATCGGCGGCATGATTTCGGCACAAGCACTGCTCGGCATGACGCCGGAATTTTTCGTTTATAAATTACCGGAAGCGGTGCCGCTGCTGAATTACTGGATCGGCCTCGGCAAAGGTGTCACGTTTGGCATCCTGATTGCGCTGATCGCCTGCCACTTCGGCCTGCGTATCGAACCGAACACCGAAAGTCTCGGACGCGGCACCACCAGTTCGGTGGTGATTGCGATTACCGTCGTGATTATCGCGGACGCAGTGTTTGCCATTATTTTCAGCAAGGTGGGTTACTGATGGATGCGGATCATGTGATCGAAGTCGAAGATCTGCGCACCCAGTTTGGCCGCGCCGTGGTGCACGATCATCTGAACCTGAATGTCCGGCGCGGTGAAATCCTGTCCATCGTGGGTGGCTCCGGCACCGGAAAAACCGTGCTGATGCGACAGATGCTGGGGCTGGAAATACCGCGCCGCGGCACTATCCGGGTACTGGGCGAAGACCTACATGTGTCGCAGGCCGGGCATTTTGATGAATTGCGCAAGCGTTCCGGCATGCTGTTCCAGCACGGCGCGCTGTACTCGGCGCTGAGCGTGTTCGACAATATTGCCCAGCCGATGCGGGAATTGCGCAAACTGCCGCCAGCGCTGATCCGCGACCTGGTCTATCTGAAACTGCATATGGTCGGCATCGGCTTTGAGCACGCGCAGAAAATGCCGGCGGATTTATCCGGCGGCATGATCAAGCGTATTGCACTGGCACGCGCGCTGGCGCTCGACCCGGAACTGTTGTTTCTCGACGAACCGACCGCCGGGCTCGACCCCGACCGCTCCGACAGTTTTGTCGGACTGATCCAGTCGCTGCATCAGCAGCTGCGGCTCACGGTAGTCATGGTCACGCATGATCTGGACAGCCTGTTTGCGCTCTCCAGCCGGATCGCGGTGCTGGCTGAAAAAAAAGTGATCGTGGTCGGCACACCGCAGGAAGTGGTGCAGTACGATCATCCGTTCATACAACGCTTCTTCCTTGGCGGCCGCGGCCGGCGCGCCATGGAAGTTCTGTCCCCTGCTCCATATTGGGAAAATTAGGAAAGCCATGGAAAACCGTTCACACGCCCTGATCGCTGGCTTATTCACCCTTGCACTGATCGTGCTGACAACGCTGCTGGCAATCTGGCTGGGACGCGATAAAATCCAGCGCGTTCCTTATGAAATCGTGACCAAGTCCGCCGTTTCCGGTCTGAATCTGCAGGCGGCGGTGCGTTACAAAGGCATTAAGGTCGGCAATGTCACCGACATTGATTTTGATGCCAAAACACCCGGCCAGATCATCCTGCGGCTGGAAGTGCTGCCGGACACACCGGTGACCCGTTCCACCTTTGCCACGCTCGCGTATCAGGGTGTGACCGGCATTGCCTTTGTGCAGCTGGATGATGATCCGCAATCCACGCAGCCCTTGCTGCAGGCGCAGGCAGACAACGATGCGCCGCCGCGGATTCCGCTGCGTCCCGGCACACTGCAGAATCTGGAACAGCGCGGTCTGGCCATCCTGACCCAGACCGAAGAGCTGACCCGCCGCCTGAACAGTCTGCTGGACCCGCAAAACCAGAAAATCATCATCAGCAGCATTGATAACGTGAACAAGGCTGCGCTCGCATGGCAGGCAGTGCCGGCGCGGCTGGAACCGGGACTGGCGCAGTTGCCGGTCTTGATGAGCGAGACACAGCAGACCCTGCAGTCGGTGCATCACCTCTCCGACAATGCCGCACAACTGAGCCGCAGCCTGACACAACTGAGCGACCAGCTGCAAACTGCCGACGGTCCGGTCGCCCGCTTTAACACCGCGCTGGACCAGATCAACCGCGGCATCGTCAGCGATACGCTGCCGCGCATCCAGAGCCTGACCGGCGAGGCGCGCAGCAGCCTGCGCTCACTGAACCGTACTGCCGAGGCGCTCAACGAACGGCCACAAAGCCTGCTGTTCGGCTCTCCGGCAACACCGCCCGGCCCCGGCGAAGCCGGGTTTGCCGCGCCCAGTTCTGCGTCCCGTTCTGCGTCCCATTAACTGCGACTGCCCATCTCATGCACGCCACCTCCATGAATCCAGCACAGCGAGTAAGGAACACGACCATGTCACTCTCACACCTCGGCCACGGCGTCATTGCCTTTTTCTTCGGCGGCCTGCTGATGCTGCTCGGCGGCTGCGCCGGTACCGTCACAGCACCGAAACAGAGTTACGATTTCGGCGCATTTCAGCAGGCAGCCGTGCCGGATACCCGGCTGCAGGTGATTCTGGCGGAAATCCAGACCACACCGGCGCTCGACAGCAATGCCATGCTGTATCGCCTGAATTATGCCAACGGCCAGCAACTGCAGCCTTATGCGCAGGCACGCTGGAGCATGCCGCCAGCGCAACTGCTGGCGCAACGGCTGCGCCAGCAGTTTGCAGCACGCGGCAGTCTGCTCGGCAGTCCCGCAGATGGCGTGGATAACCTGCCGCTGCTGCATCTGGAACTCCAGGAGTTTTCCCAGATCTTCACCGCGCCGGAGCGCAGCCACGCGCAGCTCAGCCTGCATGCGGTGCTGGTAAAAAACCGCCGCATCATCGCGCAGGGCAATTTTGTGCGGCAGACGCCGTCGGCCACGCAGGATGCCGCCGGCGGCGCACAGGCAATGCAGCAGGCAGCCGACCGGCTCAGCACCGATTTGCTGGACTGGCTGAACAGCCAGCTGCATCCCTGAATCATGTTTATCTGAACAGTATTGAACCGTGATACCTGACACCAATCCGCCCTTGCGCAGCTCGCCATTCGCACGCAGCTGCCTGGTGGCTTATCTGATCCTGATCCTGTATGCCAGCTGGTATCCGTTCACCGGCTGGCAGGCCAATAATCTGTCCGCGCTGCCAGACGTGATCCGGCAATGGCCGCGATACTGGACCGGATTTGACGCCGGCATCAACGTCGTCGGCTATATTCCGTTCGGCATGCTGATCGTGCTGGCGCTGTATCCCCGTGTTCCGCGCTGGTGGGCAGCCTTGCTGGCCAGCGGATTCGGCGCGCTGGTGTCGGCCACTGCAGAACTGGTGCAGTATTTCTTGCCCAGCCGCGTCACCTCATTGCTGGATTTCCTGACCAACAGCGGCGGCGCGTTCATCGGCGCCTTGCTGGGTGCGGCACTGACCCCGCTGCTGCTGGAAAAAGGGCGGCTGCAATTACTGCGGCGGCAGTGGATAACACGGGAATCCAGCCGCGATCTGGTGATCCTCGGTCTGTGGCCGATGGCGCAACTGTATCCGCAGGCCTACCTGTTCGGACTGGGCCAAATTTTCCCGCTGGCCTCGCAGCACCTGAGCGACTGGTTCGACATGGATATCGACTTCAGCGCGATGCTGCTGCATGGTATCCAGCTGACTGCCGAAGAATATCTGCTGGCAGAAACCCTGATCACCGCCTGCGGCTGCACCGGCGCGGTGCTGATCGGGCTGAGCCTGCTGAACCGGCATGCGCCGAAATTCTGGCTGTCTGCGCTGCTGCTGAGTCTGGCATTGCTGGCCAAGGCGCTTGCCAGTGCGCTGCTGTTCAGGCCGGAATTTGCGTTTGCATGGCTGACGCCGGGCGCAGTCGCCGGCCTGCTGATTGCCATCCTGATGCTGTACGGCTTTTCGTTTGCACCGATGCATGTGCAAAAACGGCTGGCGTTCCTGATGCTGGCACTGTCGCTGATCGTGCTGAATCTGCTGCCGGACAATCCTTATTTCACAGTCACCATGCAGACCTGGATACAGGGGAAATTCCTCAATTTCAACGGCGCCGCGCAGTTTTTGTCGCTATGCTGGCCATTTCTGGGGATATGGGTGATTTTGCGCCAGCCGCGCCCCGGCTGACACAAGCGGGGAGCGACTTGCAGTATCATATCTGCCTTCCGTGATGCACCATCCGGCGCATCAGCGTAACAGCAGCAAAAGAAAGAATGCCTGACCATGACTGAACCTCTGTATTTTCAAAAGCATGTTTTTTTCTGCATGAACCAGCGCGACGATGGCCGCCCCTGCTGCATGGACCGTGGCGCGCAGGCAGCGCAGGAACACGCCAAGCGCCGCATCAAACAGCTCGACATGAACGGCCACGGTAAAATCCGCATCAACAAGGCAGGCTGCCTGGACCGCTGCGATGAAGGCCCGGTGCTGGTGGTCTATCCGCAAGGAACCTGGTACACCTTTGTCGATCAGAGCGATATCGATGAAATCATCGATGTTGACCTGATTGGCGGCGGCGTCGTGGAGCGTCTGAAATTACCGAATGCCTGAGCCGGCTTAACACCTGCCACCTGGTCCCGATCCCGATTTCCTGTCCGCATGAACGCTCAAACTGAACATTTTCTGATCACCGGCGCTGCCGGCGCGCTCGAATGCGCGCTCGATCTGCCCGACGGCGACAGCTTTGCCGCACCGCGAGGGCTGGCACTGGTCGCGCATCCGCATCCGCTGTATGGCGGCACCATGGATAACAAGGTGGCGCAAACACTGGCGCGCACTTTCACCGGCCTCGGCTATGCAGCGGTCCGCATGAATTTCCGCGGCGTCGGCCAGTCGGCCGGCACGCATGACGCCGGCATCGGTGAAACCGATGACATGGCAACGCTGCTGCGCCATATGCGCCAGCGCTTTCCCGGTCTGCCGCTGGCGCTGGCCGGCTTTTCATTTGGCACTTTCGTGCAGGCCAGGCTGCAGCAAAAACTGATGCAGGAAGGTGCGGCCGCGCAGCGCCTGGTGCTGGTCGGTGCAGCTGCAGGCAAGTGGGCCATGCCGGATATTCCGGCCAATACCATCCTGATTCACGGCGAGCTGGATGACACCATCCCGCTGTCTGCGGTGCTGGACTGGCTGCGGCCGCAGGATATTCCGGTGACCGTGATTCCGGGTGCCGATCATTTTTTCCATCGCCGCCTGCACCACATCAAGCAGCTCGTGACCGGTATGTGGGATGCATCCTGACACGCCATGTCAGGGTTGATGCAACCAGGTTGAATGTTGTCGTCTGACTGAGTATTTTCCGCTGTATTTTCTGTATTTTTTTGTCGTACTTTTTATCCTTAAGCCTCACCAATGAAAAAATTTCTCGCTTCGATTGCTGCATCACTGCTGACACTGTCGGCTGCTTTTGCACAGACTCTCCCGGCTCCGACAATCGCCGCCAAATCCTACCTGCTGCTGGACGCCACCAGCAATCAGGTGCTGGCGGCGCAGGAACCGGATCTCCGTATTGAACCGGCATCGCTGACCAAGATCATGACGGCGTATCTGGTCTTTGCTGCATTAAAGGAAAAGAAACTCGACTTAAACCAGAGCGTCAACGTGTCCACCCATGCCTGGAAAGTCGATTCCAGCAGCTCCAAGATGTTCATCGAGCCGAATAAGCCCGTCTCGATCAATGAGCTGCTGTACGGCCTGATCGTACAGTCCGGCAATGATGCCGCCGTCGCGCTGTCAGAAACAGTGGCGGGCAGCGAAGAAGCCTTTGTGGTGCAAATGAACCGCGAAGCGGAACGCATCGGCATGAAGAGCAGTCATTTCGCCAATCCGCACGGCCTGCCCAGCCCGGAAAACTATGCCACCGCCCGCGACTTGTCGCTGCTGGCAGCGCGTCTGATCGCGGATTTTCCGGATTATTACAAAACCTATTACAGCACCAAGAGCTTCACCTACAACAAAATCACCCAGCCTAACCGCAACCGGCTGCTGTGGCTGGACCCGACCGTTGACGGCATGAAAACCGGCCACACCGAAGCTGCCGGCTATTGCCTGGTGTCGACGGCCAACCGTCCGAACGGCTCCGGCAGCCGCCGCCTGATTTCTGTCATCACTGGCACCGCCAGCGACCAGATCCGCGCCCAGGAAAGTCTGAAACTGCTGAACTGGGGTTTCCTGAATTTCGACACCGTGAAGCTGTATGACAAAGGCCAGGCCGTGGCAACGCCAGAAGTCTGGAAAGGCACGCAGCCGCAAATCAAAATCGGCTTTGACCGCGATCTGTATGTAACCCTGCCAAAAGGCAGCGCCGCCAAACTGAAACCGGCGCTGGAACGCAAAGACCCGCTGGTAGCGCCGATTGCGCAGAACAGCAAGGTCGGCAGCATGAAGATGATGCTCGATGGCAAACCGGTCGCCGAATTCCCGGTACTGGCACTGGAAAAAGTCGATCAGGCCAGCATCTTTGGCCGCGCATGGGATTCGATCCGCCTGCTGCTGAAGTAATTTCCACTGGCGCTATTGCCACCCGGATGCTCAGCATCCGTGCAAGCCGCATTGCTGCTATCAATGAAGTGGCAATGCGGCTTTTTCATGCCTGCCGGCAACGTGTATGGATAACCCGCGGACATCTTTGTATGCGATATTTGCATAAGGCATGTCCCGGATTTATGTGAGAATGCCTCCTTCTCATCCCACTTCCTGTGCAATCATGAACGAACCTCTCGTCTACCTGAATGGCGCGATGACGCCGCTTTCCGAAGCCAAGATTTCCGTGCTCGACCGCGGTTTTATTTTTGGCGACGGCATCTATGAAGTCATTCCGGTCTATGGCCGCAAAATGTTCCGCGCCGATCAGCATCTGGCGCGCCTGTTCCGCAGTCTGGCAGCCATTGGTATTCCCAATCCGCATAGCAAGGAAGAATGGCTGGCGCTGATCCGGCAGGTGATGGATGCCCACGAATCCGATGACCAGATGGTCTATCTGCAGATCACACGCGGTGTAGCGAAACGCGCGCATGCGTTTCCGAAAGAGGTGACGCCGACGGTGTTCGTCATGACCAATCCTATCGTGCTGCCGGCGGCTGCGGCGCGTGAGCATGGCGTGGCCTGCGTGTCGATGGAAGACCGACGCTGGCTGCATTGCGAGATCAAATCGATTTCCCTGCTGGGCAATGTGCTGGCTGCGCAGAATGCCGCCGAGCATGGCGTGGCTGAAAGCATCCAGTTCCGCGACGGCTACCTGAGCGAAGCGTCGGCGTCGAATGTCTGGATCGTCAAAAACGGTATGCTGATGGGGCCGCCGAAAAACCACCTGATTCTGGAAGGCATCCGCTACGCGCTGCTCGAAGAACTGTGCGCTGCCACCGGGATTCCGTTTGAAAGCCGCCGCATCACCCGCGAAGAAGTGTTCGCCGCCGACGAGGTGATGCTGTCGTCTGCCACCAAAGAAGTGCTTGCGGTCGTCAAGCTCGACGAGCACACTATTGGAAATGGCGTGCCTGGCCCCATATACCAAAAATTGTATGCGGCTTATCAATTAGCCAAAGCAGCCTGACTGCGGTATTGCCCTGATTTTGCTTCCCTCTTTCTGGGCAGACGGGCAGACCCGGCTGTCCACGAAAGAAATGGAAACAAGATGGAAATGAAACCTATCCCCCCCGAAGAAAGCCTGATCGAATATCCGGGCGAATTCCCGATCAAGGTCATGGGGGCAATGCATGCCGAATTTGCCCAGACGATTATCGAAGTGGTCACGCTGCATGACCCGACCTTCCATGCCGGAAAGATGGACATGCGTCCGTCCAGCAAAGGCACCTACCTCTCGCTGACCGTCACTGTCTGGGCAACCAGCCGTGAGCAGCTCGACAACCTGTACCGTGAATTATCCGGTCACCCGATGGTCAAGGTCGTCCTGTAAATCTGCACCAACTGTCCTCAGCCGCCGCGCCGCTGTCCTGCCGCGCGGCGTTTTTTGTTATCGGGATTGTCGGAATTGTCAGTATAAGCAGCCGCATACGCGCCCCGCTCACCGCCCAGCCCCCCCATAAAAGGAGGCCGGCCGGGTCAAAGCCCGTAATATACTCCCCTCCAGTATATAAAAACACCCAGTGTTTTCAATGAGGACAGGGGCATTTTCCTTAAACAGCAGGGGAGTATCCGATATCTTCCACCTGTTTTGCCTGCGCCACCTCAGCCAGCAGCCATTCCCGGAAAGCGCGCACCTGCGGTTTGTCCAGCGCCAGCGCCGGATACACCAGATAGTAGGAAACCGGGCTGGGAATCGTGATATCGAACAGCCGTCGCAACAGCCCGGCGCGGATGTCTGACTGCACAATCGCATGGCGTGCCAGCGCAATCCCCTGCCCGTCCACCGCCGCACGCGCCAGCATCGAGGAATCCTGAAAAATCAGCCCGCCGCTCGGCTCCTCTGCATCCAGCCCCGCCGCCCGGAACCAGGGTTCCCACGGTTCCTCGTCACAGCGCAGCAGATGTCCGCGCGCCAGTTCCTGCGGCGTTTCGGGAATCTTGTCCAGACTGTAATGCGGACTGATGACCGGGTAATACCAGTCGCCCATCAGCAACTCGCTGACCAGCCCCGGATAATTACCCAGGCCGAAACGAATGCCGATATCCACCTGTTCCCGCCCGAAATCGCTCAGCGAAGAACTCGACTGCAGGCTGACCTCCAGATCGGGATAATGCTCAATAAACCGCCCCAGCCGCGGTGACAGCCAGCGTGCGGCAAATGACGGCAAAGAAGTAATCCCGAGCCGCTGATGACGGTGCCGGTTTTGCAGCAGTTCCGCCGCCTCGGCCAGCGTTTGCAGCGCCTGCCGTATCGTTGCCGCAAACTGCTCGCCATCCGGCGTGATCGCAATCCGCTTGCCGTGCCGCACAAACAGCGCCACCCCCAGCTCCTGCTCCAGCGCGCGCACCTGATGGCTGACCGCGCCATGCGTGAGATGAATCTCCTCCGCGGCTTTGGAGAAATTCTGATGCCGGGCGGCGGCCTCGAAAGCGCGCAAAGCGGCCAGATTGGGAAGTTTCCGGAAATCCATTTACGTGATAACTGATATGTCCAGCGCAAATATTACTGTGAATTTTATTAGCAAGCAAAGCAAAAATTTCTCGTTTTGTTTCTGCTTTGATAGCGCCTAAAATACACTCATTGAAAAATCAACGAAGATTTTCCCTTAAAAATCAAGGATAAATCATTTATGTTGATTTAATTACCTGAAAGCAAGGAGT
Organism: Cognatundibacterium griseum; assembly: GCF_014284195.1. Taxonomy (GTDB): domain Bacteria; phylum Pseudomonadota; class Gammaproteobacteria; order Burkholderiales; family Burkholderiaceae_D; genus Undibacterium; species Undibacterium griseum. Next base: position 495,041 of record NZ_JACOGC010000001.1, on the reverse strand, counting down.
CTGGAAATGACAAATAATTTCACAAACCAATCACTCTCTCTGCACGCTGGGGAAACTGTATCCGGCATTTCTGAGCAAGCACGCCAGATTCGCCTCAGCCGTGGCCGCGTCTGGCTCACCATCGCCGGTGTCGATGCAGATTTCTGGCTGCATGCCGGCGAAACCATGACCATTCCGGCGCACCGCCTGATCGTGCTGGAAGCCGATCAGCAAGACAGCCAGCTCGAATTTTGCAGCGCCAGAAATACAGTGAACACAGCGGCAAGCTCCGGTATCTTGTCTTACATGCAAAAACTGACGCAGAAGTTCACCCAGGCCTGGGCCTGATTGTCCGGTTCGCAGCTTCTGAGCGGACTGCCGGCCCTGCCAGGGGTCAGCCATCCGCCCGGATGCCTGCCCGACACCACTCTCCTGCCGCATTCAGCAAGCCAGGGTAATCAAGGCAGCCTACGCAACACAGTCCCGCACACAAACCGCATTTCCCGGCGCTGCAAGAATTACGGCCTGTTCCGGTGCAAAATGTTACACTAGCACCTTATGCAAGCAGCTCCCACATCCTCTGCCACTCCCAGAATCCTGCATCGCGGCACTGAAGCTTATCAGGTCACTTTCGATGCCATGCGCGCCTTTACCGACGCCAGAGATGCCGACACGCCAAACGAATTCTGGATTGTCGAACATCCGCCGGTGTTTACCCTCGGCCTCGGCGCCGACCGCTCGCACGTGCTGGCGCCGCATGATGTGCCGGTGGTGCAGACCGACCGCGGCGGTGAAGTCACCTACCACGGTCCCGGTCAGGCGGTGATTTACCTCATGATGGACTTGCGCCGCAGCCATCCGAAAGCACGCTTGTTCGCGCGCGAATTCGTGCATCAGATCGAACAGGCCGTCATCAACACGCTGGCCGCCAGCGGCATCGCCGGTGAACGCAAAACCGGCGCGCCGGGCATCTACCTCAGCCACGGCCCGCACCAGGGCGCCAAGATCGCCGCGCTCGGCCTCAAGGTCCGTGGTAACGGCTGCACCTACCACGGCGTGTCGCTGAATGTGCATATGGATCTGGCGCCGTTTTCATGGATCAACCCCTGCGGCTATGCCGGTCTTGCCACCGTCGACATGAAAACCGTGGGCGTCGATGCCGCACTTGCCGACGTGCAGGCGACCCTCGCCAGAAATTTGCAAGACCTGTTATCCGTTTCCACCGAAACGCCCTGATTTTTCGATACGCTTCGTACCATGACAACCGAAAATACACCTGCCTCCCCAGACCTGAACCAGAATACCGCGTCAGCCGCTTACGATCCGACCGAAAAACAGAAGGGTGCCAGCAAGACTGCGCGCATCCCGATCAAAATCGTGCCGATGGAGCGCCTGCCCAAGCCGGACTGGATCCGCGTCAAAGCCGGTTCGCCGACCACCCGCTTCTACGAAATCAAAGACATCCTGCGTGCCAACAAGCTGGTCACCGTCTGCGAAGAAGCCTCCTGCCCGAATATCGGCGAATGCTTTGGCAAAGGCACCGCGACCTTCATGATCATGGGCGACAAATGCACCCGCCGCTGCCCGTTCTGCGACGTCGGCCACGGCCGCCCTGATCCGCTGGACGTGAACGAACCGCTGAATCTGGCAAAAACCGTCGCCGACCTGAAACTCAGCTATGTCGTCATCACCTCGGTCGACCGCGACGACCTGCGCGACGGCGGGGCAGCGCACTTTGCCGAATGCATCACCAAAATCCGCGAACTGTCGCCGCTGACCCGCATCGAAATTCTGACCCCGGATTTCCGCGGCCGCATGGACCGCGCACTCGAAATCCTCAACATGGCACCGCCGGATGTCATGAACCACAATCTCGAAACCGCGCCGCGCCTGTACAAGGAAGCCCGCCCCGGTTCTGATTACGAATATTCGCTGAATCTGCTCAAACGCTTCAAAGAACAACATCCCGGCGTCCCAACCAAATCCGGCATCATGGTCGGACTCGGCGAAACCGACGAAGAAGTGCTGCAAGTCATGCGCGACATGCGCGCCCACAATGTCGACATGCTGACCATCGGCCAGTACCTCGCACCCAGCGGCCATCACCTGCCGGTGCGCCGTTACGTGCATCCCGACGTATTCAAAATGTACGAAGAAGAAGCCTACAAAATGGGCTTCGCCCACGCCGCTGTCGGCGCAATGGTACGATCGTCATACCATGCAGATCAACAGGCACACGGGGTAGGAACGGATGTGAACCACCAGTGAGTGGTGAGACAAATCAGCTACTGACGAGACAATTCAATTAAGCGTTTCAGTCAATGGTTCACGACATATCTGTATGTCATACGCACCTGCCGGCAGTGTTATGTCCCCAAAGGATGAACATTGCCGGCGTATCGACGGGTTCTGGTAAACCATCTTTACGAACCACAGAACACGCACCGGATATAAACGTTTATCCCCGTTCATCTTTCCCGGATTCAGGTCTATCGTTTTCTCGCGGTCCTGAAGTGTCATTTTCTGTATTGCGCTTTCATCAATAGCAAACTATTTGGCAATACTCACCAGCCAGCGGCGGACTACTTTCTCATCACGCGCATTGACATCGGTCAAGAGTGCGTTTTCGACTGACTGCACAGCCAATTTACAGCGCGACAGCACAGCCGTACCGGCTTTTGTGATGTGGATGACTTGAATCCTGCCATGCAGTTTGTGCGGTTCTCTTGACACGATTCCCGCACGCTCCAGATTGGCGACGATGACACTCATTGTCTGCGGTGTCAGCAGTGATAAGCGCGCCAATTCCGCACCAGAAGCTGTTGGATATGCAGCAAGCATGGTGAGTACGGAAAACTGGGGGAGTGTCAGCCCCGACTCTCGCAGCGCCTGTTCCATTCTGATGCGATAGGCTGCATAAGCCTGCCGCAGCAGATAACCAATATGTCCGTTCTCGCCGCGCTTACCTTCCCCGATTGCCGGAATGGGCGTGCTGTTCATAGTTGAATTTTGCATAGTGTAAGAATTCGATTATTATTATTCGAATTCTTATATTATCGTTTAGGACTGACCATGACAACATCGCGTTTATCAGATCAACGAGTCGACTGGACAAGTTTTGTGAAAACGGCACCCGGCGTGGTGGAAGCATTAAGCCTGCTGGGTAAAACAATCGATGACTCCGGGCTGGAAAAACAACTGACTGAACTGATGAAATTGCGGGCGTCGCAATTGAACGGTTGCGCATTCTGTCTGCAGTATCATTTAAACGTGGCAAGAAAACTCGGCATAGAAAAAGCCAAAATAGATCTGGTTGCAGCATGGCGTGATGCGGGTATTTTCTCTCCCCGTGAACGTGCCGCACTGGCATGGACAGAAGCCCTGACTTTGATGGCGCAACATCCTGTTCCGGAATCGGTTTATGCAGAACTGCAAGCGATGTTTTCGGCAACGGAAGTCACATTCCTGACCGTGACCGTGGGTGCGATCAACGCCTGGAACCGTATCGCTGGCGCTTTAAAATTTCCGCCGCCCATTGAATAAGTCCATACGGCCCAATCAGGAGGGTGCATGAATACCAGCAGTCAATTCGTCGATTACGTGCGGGAGCTTCTTGCACCATTAGCGCCGTTCACGGATGGAAAATTTTTCGGCGGCCACGCCATGAAGTACCAGGGTATTCAGTTCGCCATGATCATGGGAAATACCTTGTACTTTCGCGTCAACGCCGACACCCGGCCTGACTATGAAAGATGTGGTTGTCAGCCGTTTTCATACAGCACAAAAAAGGGACTTGTCGAGGTCAGGAAATTCTATTCTTTGCCAGAGGAACTGTTTGAGCAGCCCGAAGAATTGCTGGTCTGGGCCAGGCGGGCCATCCTCGCCTCAGAAGACCGATAAAGAAAATATGCGTCTTTACTCGGTCGTACTGGGGCTCCAGAATGCCTGCTTCACGGCAGGCTGGTCGGCCATGCGGCTCAGGATGGCATCCAGTTCGTCGGAATTCACCGAGGTGGACATCAGCGTGGCTTCGATTTCAATATCGTCACTGCCGAATGCATGGACTTCCAGATCGCGGATCGGGTAGTTCGCCAGCTCCAGCTCTCTGGACAAATGCGCCAGCACCAGTTTCTGATGCGGTTTGGCCGCGATGATATACACCGTGTTGGTGACTTCCACTTCATCGCCCTCAATCGGCTGCCGGTTGATGCGGTTCACGATGGGTCGCAGCAGCGTATTGGCTGCCAGTACAAACAAGGTCGCAGCGATGGCTTCCAGAATCAGGTCGGCCCCGGCGGCCGCGCCGACTGCGGCTGAGCCCCACAGGGTTGCCGCCGTGTTCAGTCCGCGCACATTGCCGTCTTCACGCATGATGGCACCGGCGCCAAGAAAACCGATGCCGGATACCACATAGGCGATCACATGCACGGCACCGGCGTGGCCTTCCAGCCGGTTTGCCATATCGACGAATACCGCCGCGCCCACAGCCACCAGCACATTGGTTCTCAGACCAGCCGTCCGCTGCCGGTATTGCCGTTCGTAACCGATGACACCGCCCAGCGTGAAGGCGGTAATCAGGCTCAGCAAGGTGTCCAGAAATGAACTCAGGTTGATATTTTGTATGGCTTCCATCTTGCCCCGTCAGAAAAGTCACTATTCATGTTTTCAGAATGATAAACAATTTTTGCCTGCGCTTCAGAAAAACTGCTGATCCGGCGGCAGCGCAACAGGTGACTGTTCAGGGGCGGTACGGTTTTATCCTGCGAGGAATTGCCGGTCCAGATCAATCGGCAGATGCGACAGCACTTCCAGTGTCTGATCCGTGAGCACGGTGTCCGGCTGACGGCTGGCCAGCGCCGCATCCCGCGCAGCCAGCAACAGCCTGATCTGAGGCAGGCAGAGCCGGATCAGGTTTGTCAGCATGCGTTCAATGTCAGGGTGGCCGGTGTTGAGCTGTATCCGTGCCAGCAATTGTTCGGTCAGGGCGGCATTCAGCATCAGGTCGCCGGTGACCCAGCTGTTCACCGTAAACAGGCTGACCGGCACACCTTTCGCATCCAGACCGATACTCAGCAAATGCCGGGTTTGCACCGTCCGCTGCGGTTGCCCGGTGAGCCTGGCAAATGCCTGTCCGGCATGAGAGTGCAACCGCCTGCTCCACAGAGGCCGGCGGGCAAACAGGTGAAAGTGTCCGTGCTCAGCGCTGCCAGGCCGGTCTTCGGGAGAGTGCGAGTGATAAAACCACTGATAGCCGCTGCGCAGATCAATCGCATCCTCCTGCGGATAATGCTGCCACTGGCGGGGAGTCTGACCGGCGAGCAGGCGGTGCAACAGGTGCTCACCCCGCTCCGCCAGCCCGGCGTATGTCTCCAGAATACGCCGGACGGCAGCCGCTCCGGAGGTCTTGGCCGGCGCTGCCGGCCTGCGTCCGGACGATGCGCTCATCAGTGTTTTGGAGCGCACTTAGGTGCACACTTAGGCGCACACTTAGGCGCGCATTTCGGGGCACATTTAGGAGCGCACTTCGGAGCACATTTTGCACCGCATTTGGCTTTGGCATGTTTTGCCGGGGCGCACTTGGCTGCACATTTCGGCGCGCATTTGCGCATGCCGGCTGGCTGGCATTTTGCCTGTGCGTCCGGCATGTCGCCTGCGGCTGCCGGGAGCGCCAGAGTTGCTGCAGTCAGTGCTGCCAGCGAAGCCATTTTCAAAGAAGATTTCATGTGTGTCTCCAGATCAGATTAAGAAAGTAAAGGTGCAGAGGTATAACCTGCCCAGCTAAGAGGAGGTGAATGGACAAAACGGTTCGCGGTTTCTCAATATTTTTTTTGAAGTCTCCGGCTTGCCGTACAGCATCACGCTGGCCGTTTGTCGTTTACTGCGGCGGACCGGAGGAATGCTGTATAAAAAAATTTAAAGAATATTTTTAAGAATGTATTTAAGAATATTTTTTAATTTTCGCGAACCGTTTTCATGCGAACCCGGCTCTTAGCAAAGGAGGATTGACCTCACACTGACAAAAAGGAGAACACCATGTTTTACACAAAGAATGTCCCGGGATGGGAACGTATATTACGCATCGTCATGGGTATCATGGGGCTGGCGTTTGCTGCAATGAACTGGAATACTTCTGCCATGATGACGGGCATTGGTATCATGGCGGCAATGCTGGCGGTCACCGGACTGATCGGCTTTTGCCCGATGTGCGCTATGGTGGGCCGCAAACTCGATAAGGGGAAATAAATCATGACCAGCGGGATCGACAGAACTGACCTGATTTTTGCGGCGCAGGCCGGTGATCCTGTTGCCATCAAACGCTTGCTGACAGTCTGCCAGGCCGATGCGCGGCGCTATGCCCGCCGCCATTGCCAGGCCAGCGATATTGACGATGCGGTGCAGGAATCGCTGCTGGTGATTTCACGCAAAGTATCGGGGTTGAAAGCGGCAGCGGCCTTTTCTTCCTGGCTGTTTACCGTGATCAAACGCGAATGCCGCAAGCTCGAACGCCTGATGCTGAGGCATGATCCGCTGGAAGACGACACAGCAGAACGCCAGCTCAGCTGCCGCACGGACGATGCCTTGCGGATTGATCTGGCGAATGCGCTGGAATCCTTGCCGGCACATTATCTGGAAGTGGTTTTACTGCGCGACTTTGAAGAACTGACGATCGCAGAAATCGCGGAACGGCTGGGTGAACAGCCCGGTGCGGTCAAGAGCCGCCTGCACCGCGCCCGCGAACTGGTGCGTGAATACCTGCTGGCACCGGAAACCGTGCCGACCGCGCCGTCCACGCACTGATATTTCTTCGCTGATTGCCTGACCTTTTACGGCGGCAGCACGCCGCCCTTCCTTTTTTCCGCATTCATCCCACAATCTGATGCCGCATCAGGCATTCGGTACAGCCTGTCAGGCTGTAGTCACAACTCACGACAAACAACTTCTGGCGAGACGCAAAAACAACGTCGTCACAAAATGCTGTTTCAAATAAAAAACAACGTTATATAATAAAAACGCTGTTTTATTTCATCCAGAACGGCATAACAAAAAATACAGACAGAGACTCGCCTGCGCCACCACTGTGAGCGCAGTGTTAAAAAAGGATGTTGTTCTATGTTCCGCACTTTCATACAGACGGTGAGCGCGGCATGGCTGCTGTGCGCCTGCCAGCCGCAGCATGTCACGCCCGGACCGCAACAGATCAGCGCTGCCGAAGCCGCACGCCCCGCCGATATGGCGCTGTCCCAGATTTATCAGCGCTCCTGCATCAGCTGCCATGTGTCCCCGGCCAGCACCGCACCACTGGTAGGCTTTGAAGCCGACTGGGCGCCACGGCTGGCGCAGGGTCAGGAGGTATTGCTGCAACATGCGCGCGATGGCTACAAGGCCATGCCGCCGAAGGGCTTTTGCAGCGGCTGCAGCGATCAGGATTTACGTCGCCTGATCGAATTCATGTCCACCCCGATTCACACAGCACATCCGGCAAAGGAAGCAGCATGACCCAGCACACTCCCAGCGCTCTGCGCAGAAATCTGATCCGTGCCGGTGTTGCCGCCGGTGCGCTCGGCGGTATCGGTATTCTGGCGGAATGTTCCCGGATGCCGGTTGAACCATTCACACCGCCAACGCCTGCACTGCCACCGCAAACTTCCGCTCAGGCGCTGACCTGGCAAAACTGGTCCGGCATCCAGACCTGCCAGCCGCAGGCCATACAAAGCCCGGCCGATGAGGCAGCGGTACTGCAGTTGCTGACAAACAGCCAGTCGCCGGTACGCTGCGTGGGCGCGGGGCATTCCTTCACGACGCTGGTGCCGACACCGGGGCAGATCGTGTCGCTCGACAGCCTGTCGGGCATTGCCGGTCAGGACGGCGCGCTGGTGCGGATACAGGCTGGCACACGGCTGGCGCAACTGGCACGCGAGCTGGATGCGCGCGGACTGGCGATGCACAATCAGCCGGATATTGACGCGCAATCGCTGGCCGGCGCCATCAGCACCGCAACGCATGGCACCGGCATGACTTTACCGGCGCTGCACGCAAAAGTGAAAGCGCTGCGTCTGGCGACACCCTCCGGACAAATCGTCGAATACAGCGAACAACGCCTTCCCGAATTGCTGCAGGCAGCCAAAGTATCGCTCGGCAGTCTCGGCATCCTGACCGAAATGACGCTGGAGGCGGTACCGGCCTATCGTCTGCGCCGCAAAGTCTGGCTGCTGCCGGTGCAGGACATGCTGGATCAGGCACCGCAACTGGCAAGGCAGCATCGTCATTTTGAATTTTATTATCTGCCGTTCACCGGCTATGCCGCAGCGATCACGCATGATATTGCGACCAGTGCTGAACAATTGCGCCCCGATTCCGGCGACGAAGCCATGTTGCACAGCCTGAAACAGCTGCGCGACCGGCTGGGCCGCTTCCCCGAGTTGCGGCGCTGGATTGCGAAAAAACTTATCAATCCGGCGCAACAGGAAACCGCACAGGATCAGTCCTGGAAGCTGTTGTCCACGTCGCGTCCGACCCGATTTAACGAATCCGAATGCCATGTGCCGCAAGAGGCTGGCATTGCCTGCGTGCGCGAGGTGATCCAGCGGCTGGAACAGCGCAACGACGTGTACTTCCCGCTGGAATTCCGTTTTGTGCAGGAAGATGATGCCTGGCTCAGTCCGTTCTATCAGCGCGCATCCTGTTCGGTGGCAGTGCATGCTGCGGCTGGAGAGGCGTGGCGCTATCTGGTCGACGATATTGCGCCGGTATTCCGCCGTTACGAGGGCCGCCCGCACTGGGGCAAGCTGCATGCGCATCAGGCCGGCGATTTTGCGGCACTGTATCCGCGCTGGAAAGATTTCCTGGCGCTGCGGCAGGAATACGATCCGGCGGGCCGCATGCTCAATCCGCATCTGCGCCAGATTTTCGGGGTGCAATCATGATTTCCCGTCAGCGACGCAAACTGCTGGCCGCAACCGGTATCGGACTGGCGGGATTGTGGGCATTGCGGCCCTCAGCCAAAGGTGCGCCGCATGATGCTTACTTCACGCGCAGTGCGCAGGCATTGAAGCAGGCAGGCATCAGCACCCCGGTCCTGCTGATAGATCGTCAGCGGCTGCTGCACAATGCGCAGCAGATCATGCGTAATATCGGTCAGCGCATGCAGTTCCGGCTGGTAGTCAAATCACTGCCCTGTGAAGCGCTGATCCGTGAAATCAGTGCCGTCACGCAAAGCCCGCGCATGATGCTGTTCAGTCTGCCGCAATTGCGCATGATGGCGCAGGGCGGCAATGATATTTTGCTGGGCAAGCCGATGCCGGTGGCCGCTGCCGCGCAGTTCTATCAGGAACATGCCCGCAATCCGCGCGACTTCGTTCCGCAGCAGCAATTGCAATGGCTGATCGACACGCCGCAACGGCTGGTGCAATACCGCGATCTGGCGCGCCAGCTGAACACGGTGATGCGCATCAGTTTTGAAATCGATGTCGGCCTGCATCGCGGCGGTATCGGTAGCATGACCACACTGCATGAAATGCTGACCTTGCTGCAAAGCGAAGCGCGCCTGCAATTCAGCGGCATGATGGGTTATGACGCCCATGTCGCCAAGATTCCCGATCTGCCGGGGTTGCAGCAGCAGGCGCATGCACACGCGCACCAGACCTATACCGCGATGGCGCAGGAGGCGATTGACGTGCTGAACCGCAGCAGTACGCACGCAATTCATCATCCGCTGGTGTTCAATGCCGGCGGCTCGCCGACTTACCGCCTGTATGACGGCAGCGGGATTGAGAATGAAGTCTCGGTCGGCTCTGCGATGGTGAAGCCTTCGGACTTTGATCTTCCCTCTCTGTCCGATCTGCAGACAGCGGCACTGATCGCCACACCGGTGCTGAAAGTCAGTGAACAGTTCCGCATGCCTTACGGCGTGGAATGGCTCGGCGACGCTGCCCGCACCTGGGACCCAAACCAGCAGCAGGGAATTTTCATTTACGGCGGCAACTGGCTGGCAGACCCGGTATCACCTGCCGGGCTCAGCGCAAGCGGACTGTACGGCACCTCATCCAATCAGCAGTTGCTGCTGCAATCAGGCCGCCAGCAACTGCAGGTCGATGACACGGTGTTTTTCCGGCCGCGCCAGAGCGAGGCGGTGTTGCAGCAATTCGGCGATATCGCCCTGCTCGACGAAGGCAGGATCAGCGCCATGTGGCCGGTATTTCCGGCCACCGCCTGAGGCGTTTTCAAGGTAGTTGTTCAACGCTGATGCTCAAAGAAGAAGTTCAAAGCAGAAATTCAACGCAGATATTGAACTCAGTTCGGCGGTGAGTAAAAAGGACAAGAGCCAACTCGCCGTTTTTTATCATCCATCCAAACCAGAAAAAGAGGAAGACACATGCAGCTGAAAAAACGAAAAATCGCTGTCTGCATCACGCAGGCATTGTTGCTGGAAGCCGGGGTGCTGACGCTGGCGCATGCCGATGAGGAGGCAACGCAATCCGTGACCGTCACCGCCCAGAGCCGCGCGCAGGAAGCGCAGGCAGTGCCGATTCCGTTCCAGATTCTGAAGGCGGAGCAGCTGGAAAAAACCGGCATCACCAATCTGGGCAGCATGAATGGCTTTATTCCCGGCCTGCAGGCCGATGGCAACCGCGCCACCCAGCCTTCCCTCTATCTGCGCGGGGTCGGCACCGAAGACTTCGGCATCGGCACCGATGCGCCGGTCGGCGTGTATGTCGATGGCGTCTATAGCGGTAAAACCGGCGGCGCGTTGATGAATTTCAACGATGTGCAGCGCATTGAAATCCTGAAAGGTCCGCAAGGCACACTGTTCGGACGCAACAGCGCGGGCGGCGCCATCTCCATCGTATCGAACGAACCCTCCGATGAACTGGAAGCGGAAGCCACACTGCGGGCCGGCAATTACGGCAGCCGCTATCTGTCCGGGCTGCTGAATATTCCGCTCAGCAACGACCTGTCTTTGCGCTTCAATGCCGTCGACCAGCAAAGCGACGGCTGGCTGCGTGACAGCGGCAACGGCCAGCGCTACAAAGATCAGAACAACTGGGGAACCCGCACCAGTCTGCTGTGGAAAGGGCCGGAAAAAACCCGCGTCCTGCTGACCTGGGAACATGAAAACCTGAACCAGATGGCACGTCCGCCGATCTCGCTGGTGCCGTTCAGTCCGGCAGGCACCGCGCCAGCGTTCCCGGCCAGCATCAGCAGTTTCGTCGATCCGCGCCGTGAACTGGTGTACAACGATACCAACGGCGGCAACACCGAAAGCCGCCGTTTCGACGGTGTGACCATCCGCATTGAAAAACCGCTGGGCTGGGCCGATTTCACATCGACCACAGCTTACCGCCACTTCAATTCGTTTAACCAGGAAGATGAAGACGGCACCAATAATCCGGTCACTTTTCTGAATACCGCCAACATCGAGCGCAACAGCACCTGGCAACAGGAATTCAAACTGGCGGGAAAAAACGGGATAGCCGACTGGCTGGCCGGCGCCAGTTTTTATAAGGAAAATGCTTTCCAGATCAGCCAGGTCAACACCAACACCGACAGCTACAACACGATTGCCAATAATATGCTCGGCATCCCCTTGTTCAGCATGCTCAACGGTGGTGCCGCCCAGTACGGTCTGCCGCTGAATTTCCTCGGTCAGAGCTGGCAGGAAAACATGATTAACCACGGCGATTATCAGTCGGCTGCCGTCTATGGCGACGTGATCTGGCATCTGCAACCGAAACTGAATCTGACGACCGGGCTGCGCCTGACGCGCGACAGCAAGGAATTCAGCTGGAATTATCCGGCACGTCTGGCAGCGGGACTGGATCAGCAGATCGCGCTGGCAAACCAGTATGGATTTTTCACCGGTCAGGATGCGGCACTGGCTGCGCTGACGCAGAATTTCTTCATCAATGGTTCGGCCACCAGCAGCGCTGCCGCCGTGAAAAAAAGCTGGACGGATGTCAGTCCGCGTCTGGTGCTGGATTATCACTACACACCGGATATCATGAGCTATGCCTCGGTCACCAAAGGCTATCAGTCCGGCGGTTTCAATTCGGTCACGATGGGCGCGCAATTCCAGCCTGAAGATGTCTGGAACTATGAGATCGGCATCAAGAGCTATCTACGCAACATCAAGCTGATGCTGAATGCCTCGCTGTTCCATTACAAGTTCACCAATCTGCAATCGCTGACCTTGATTCAGGCGCCCGGCACGCCGATTCCGGCGTATCAGGTCACCAACAGCGATCAGGATGCGACCGGGCTCGATGTGGAAGCCAGCTGGACGCCTGTGCGCGGGATGAAACTGTTTGGTAATGCCGAATACATCGATCAGAAATACACCCATTATGTGGTGCAGAACGGACCGGACCTGTCCGGCCAGCCGGTTGGCACACCAACATGGAGCATCACGGGCGGCGTCGATTACACCTGGTATGACGTGCTCAATGGCAATCTGAACCTGATGCTGCAACATGCCTATACCGGCGCGACCCGCTGCAATGACAATTCCGCCGCGCAGATGAGCTGTGTCAAGGCACCCGGCTTCAACATCGGCGGGCCGCAGCACCGGACCGATCTGCATTTCGGCTGGCAGCGGCAGGACCGGCGCTGGGGCGTATCGCTGTTTGTGAATAATCTGTTCAACCAGCGTTACGTGTTCAATGCCAACCCGATCACTGCCGTACTTGGGACACCCTTTGCCTCGGTCAGTGCGCCGCGCATGATGGGCATGCAGCTCAATGTGCGGATGTAGTGTAGTTCTGGCTGACCTGCGGGAGAATCTCTGTTCTTGCTCCCGCAGGGCTTCAGTATAATAAGCCCGTATCGCATGCTCTTCATGCCGTACGGGCATTTAACTTTTGATAGGAATTCAGTTGTGACCAGGGCTGCTGCCAATTTACAGGAACGCAAACGACGCGAATCCGAAGCCAGGAAAAAACACATTATTTCAGTGGTTAAAGGGCTGGTCAGAAAAGGCGGCGCCAGAGAACTCACGATCCGCAATGTGGCAGAAGAAGCCGGTTTTTCAACCACGGTGGTGTATGCGCTGTTTCACGACAAGGCGACACTGATCACGCAGGCGATGGACGAGACGCTGTTTGAACTGGTCGACATCATGAAAAAAGCCGCAGCACACTGCGACGATCCTGCAGAAAAAATCCGCGCCACCGGCAAAGCCTATATTCAATACGGACTCAGCAATCCGGATGAGTACGCGCTGGTGTTCATGGAGCGTCGTCCGCATGCTCCGGTGGAAGCCGCCGTGGTCGAGCATGGCAATATCGAGCAGGACCCGTATGCGTTTGCCCACTATCTGTTTGTGCAGCTGAGGGATGCCGGACAGGTCGCCGGTGATGACGATACCCTGCACCTGATGACGCAGATTTTCTGGCAGGGTATCCATGGACTGACTTCGATCAGCCTGGTCATGGATGAAGGCGATGTATGGACGCCGAAACTCGACCCGCAACATCATGTGGATGCACTGCTCGATGTGCTGCTGCTGGGCATACAGCAGCGTTTTCCGGCACGGCGCTGATCGGTATTTTCCCTGCTCCGTCACGGCGCAGGATCAGCTCTGGCGACTGACCCAATCCGCCACCGCATCCAAATGACGGAAATCCGCCACCGAACGGCAGGCAATATGCGGATATCTGGCCTGCAGCATTTTGCTCAGCGCATTGCCCGGCCCAAGCTCCAGGGCGATCGTGATGCCTGCCTCGTTCAGGCTTTCCATGCACCAGTCCCAGCGTATCGTCTGCGTGGTCTGCGCCAGCAATGCCTGCATACTTTGTTGCGGCGTATGGCAGACGCTGCCATAGACACCCGCCAGCACCGGCAGCGCTGGAGCGGATAACGGCACTGCATCCAGCGCGGCGCGGATCACCGCCACTGCTGCTGTCATCAGCGTGGTGTGGGACGCAATATGCACCGGCAGCTCCGTCAGGTGACAGCGCGGCATGGCTTGCAAGATCTTCGCGGCATCCGCCACCCGGCTGGCGACTCCGGCAATGATGGCCGCATCCGGCCCGCTAATGATCGCCACCTGCAGCTGATGGCGTGCGCAAAATTCCTGTACTTGTACCGTCAGCATGCCACTGACCGCCAGCATGCGGTGCGGCACTCCCGGCAGCACACAATCCTGCATCGCCTGCGCCCTTTGCCGCGCCAGCTGCACCGCGGCATCCGGCGTCAGCGTGCCACCGATCGCATGGGCACTCCATTCGCCGATACTGTAACCCGCCAGCAACGCTGGCGACGGCAACAGCGTCCGCAACGCCAGCCAGTTCGCCAGCGTTGCAGTGACGATCAGCGGCTGCGCCAGACGGTTGTCAAACAATGCCTGCGCATCCAGCGCAGCGGGCTGCACGGCACCGTCAGCCTCGAGTTGTTGCAGCCAGTGACGGGCCGCGGTATCGGACTGCGCCAGCGCCAGCATCTGTGCGGACTGCCCGCCCTGTCCGGGACATAGCAAAGCCAGTCTAGCCATACCGCACCGGCGGAAAATCAAGGCCAGTCAGCTGATGCACCAGCCAGCTGGCGGCCAGCAGATCCGCAGCGCCGCCGGGAGACAGACGACGCTGCACAAACGCCGCATGACAGGCTTTTGCCTTTTCAAACCAGTCCGGCTGACGGGTTCCGCCAGCGCTTATCCAGGCCTGCGCCTGCTGTCGCGCAAAGTCCGCCCCGGCCGGCCCGCCACGGTAATACAGATTGGTGTCGCTGACATGCGCAATCAGGCAGAACAAGGCTTCCGTCCTGGCTGCCTCACCGCAGCCGCTGTCTTGCAACACCTGCGTCAGGCGCGGCAAGGCCAGCTCGAATACGGCAGGAAATCCCAGTGCCGCTTCTACTCTGGCGCCGCTGGCGGCAAAGCGTTGCGCAACCTGCAGACCATGGCTGTCTGGCGCGATTTCCGGCGCCGTGACGCAATGCTGCCTCAGCGCTCCACCCCAATACTGCTGCAAGGCAGCGCGAATCGCCGTTGCCGATAAACGCTGACCGGCAGCCACGCAGGCGGCACCGGCAGCACACAACATACCGAGCGCAAAAATTGCGCCGCGATGTGTATTGATGCCTCCGGTCGCCCGCAACATACGCTGTTCGGCCTGTATCCCCAGACGCTGTAATTCGGAAAACGGTGCACAGCGCAGACCTGCGGCAGCAATCATCCTGAAATAATGGCGCAGGGCAAACAGGCTGCGCATGAACGTTGCAGCAGTCATATCGGTATGGCTGCCGTTATCGCGCAGGGACACCAGCCCGGGTTTGGGATACAGCGCCAGCTCGGCATACAGGCTGCGCACGGCACACAGCGCGATGATGCGGGTCATCTGTTTCTGCTGCCGGCTGGAAAAGACTGTGGCCCCCCGCGGCAATAAAAACCCGTCAGGCAGACAGCCCGTCGCTTCAGGCGGGGCAAAGAAACCGGCTGCTAAAGGAAGCGGATGGTTCATGGCAGCGGCAGGCTGTCCAGCAATTCCTGCCGGCTGACCAGTCTGACCGTCTGGCTGTCTTTGACCAGAACACGCTGGTTGGCATGGGCATCGGCCAGTGTGTCGGCAGTCGCCCATTCTTTCCAGGCCACGGCCTGTTCCCTCGGAAAAACGATTTCCCCATCCAGCGGCAGCCATGCGCGATAACGTTGCAGCAATGCCAGTCCCAGCCGCAACTGCTGCCGGTCAGACGGACGGAACAGCAGGTCGATATCCGATTGCGGCGTCATATACGGCACGCCGGTCAGGAACTGCATCGCCAGCGAGCCATAGACACGGAAACGGATACCCTGCTGCTGCGCATCGCGCTGCATCGCCTGCAGATACTCCTGCGCACTGTCGCCTGCCACCGCCATCACGGTGGACAAGGATAAGCCGGGCTGATGCGCGCTGATCTGCTGTAACGGCACCCGCGCCGCCACCCGGATTTTCCGGCCCTGCTGCGGCGGCAGCGCCAGACCGATGCACACTTCATGCTCTGCCGCATCGCCATCGCGCCGCCTGACCACAGCCGGCCACTCGGCCTGCTGCCACTGGCGCAGTTGCGCTGCCAGTGCCGGTTGCTGCTGAATCAGCATATCCCACGCCGGATGCGCCAGCCAGACCAGATCATGCCGGTGAAATTGTTCCGTCTGTTCCAATTCGGACTCACTTTAATGTCGCAAAGGTAGAGATAATAGGCGATCTGCCACCTTCTTTGCCATCGTGCGTCCGCCACGCTGCGCGCCAAGCTCCATCCGTCTGTCCTGCGTGTCTGCTGTATCCAGCGCCTCTTGCAGCGCTGCGGCCAGATCGCCGTACCAGATCGCCTGTATGCCACCCATGCGTTCATAGTTTGCCGGCCCCGGTGCAAACACCGGATTATCCTGCGCCAGTGCGGTCAGCTTTTCTTCCGGCACCTTGGTAATGCGCGCCATCGCCGGTAATGCCATGACGCGAATCACCGCTTCCGGCAAGGCATAGCAGGCATTGGCCATCATGCCGCTGGTGATGAAACCGCCCGACAAGGCCTGATCGTACACCAGCGCGATGATCTGATGACCGGACTGCCGTGCCAGCTCCAGGCATTTCGCCAGATGCGCCATATAGCTGTTAATGCCAAGCATTTCGTCGCGGTGACGCAGACGCTGGCCGACGGTATCGACCAGCAATACAACCGGTCGCCCCGGATGCTGGCGCACGGTGTCCAGCACCGCGGTTGCCTGCGCCAGTGCGATTTCCACCCCGATCGGAACATGATCGCAGGTGCCCGTGACCGCCACCGTTTTGCCATTCACCTGCGCCGTACCGGTCAGGACGTAAGCCTGTTCGCTGACTTGCGCACCTTGCGGAAACAAAAGCGCTGTCAGTGCCTGCCAGCCGGCAGTATGCGGCTGCACCTCCTGTTGCCCGGCAGCCTGCGCAGTGAACGCGGTATCTTTGTGAAGCGCTGCCACCGGCGGCAGGGCATCGGCCATGGCGATAAATTCAGCGGTTTCCATCATGGCGACCCGGCTGGCATCAGGCACGCCCAGTGCGCTCCATAACTGTGCCGGATCACGGTGATCGGCAGCGAATGCCAGTCGCTGCTCCAGCATGGCATGCTCCGCTTCCAGCGCCTGCAGGCTCAGTTCCGGCCGGTTTATCCGACGGACTGCTGCCGCGGCGGCATCCCGGAATGCGTTCAGATCATCAGGCACCAGCATCTGGCAGTCGCCCATCAGGTAACGGTGCTTGCCGCCGGTCGTGCGCCAGACCAGCGCCCTGTCGCGCGCATCGAATTCTTCCACGCCATGCGCCGTTTCGATCACTTCCGGGCCGGACATCGCGAGCCGCGCTTCTTCCGACATGATGATGTAATTCGCACAGCGCGCCACGATGCCCATGCCGCCGAAACAGCCGTTGCTGCCGCCGTTGAGCACGATGACCGGAATACCGGCCGCACGCACGGCGAACAGCGCCCGCATCACTTCCGACACGGCGATGAGTCCGGCATTCGCTTCGTGCAGACGCACGCCGCCGGACTCTGCCAGCAGAATCAGCGCGACTGGTTTGTCGATCACCGCCCGGCGCATCAGCCCGACCAGTTTAGCGCCATGCACCTCGCCGACCGCGCCGCCCATGAAGCCGCCCTCCTGTGCCGCGGCAAACACCCATTGCCCCTCCAGATAGCCGCTGCCGACCACGACACCGTCATCAAACGACACCGGCGCGTTCAGCAAGGGCAGATGCGGACTGGTCCATTCCGGACCGGGCGGCAGCATTTCTTCAAAATTATCCACCAGCGCCAACATGCGCTGCCGCGCCGTGGCTTCCAGATAGCTGCTCATGTTTCCGGCTCCAGACAGGTTTCGATCGCCTGATCCAGCCGCAAACGCACGACTGCCGGTGTCGCGCCCATATCGTTGATCGCGATGCGGACATCCCTCAGTTGCCAGCGCTCCTGAAAATCGTCCATGACAGCCTGCCAGATTGCACCGAAACCTTCGGCTGCGGTACTGACATGAATCTCACAACCCGTACCCGGTTCGGCGCAGTGCACCAGCACTTCCAGATTGCCGGAGCTGACCACGCCCACCAGCCGGGGCGGCGTCCCTAATCGCCGCTGCCCCTGCGTGTAATGAAATACCAGTGTTTCCATGATTCTCCTTACCAGTTCCTGAAACGTCTGGGCGGCAGATACAGGTCACCCGAAGCACGCACCAGATCCTTCATCGTTTTTGCTGCCAGCAGATCGCGGGTTGCATCGCGCGGATCAATGCCCAGATCGGCAGGGCGGCGGATCACGCCGCGGTCGCGCAGATTGTCCACCATGCGCCGGTCGCGCGCCAGTCCGACCGGCGTGTAACCGGCCACGCCGCGGATCGCCTGTTCCCGTTCCTCTTCGCTGCGGCATAACAGTAAATTCGCAATCCCTTCTTCGGTCAGGATATGGGTGACATCCTCGCCGTAAATCATTACCGGCGGCAACGCCATGTCTGCCTGTTCAGCCAGCTGCCAGGCATCGAGCGTTTCCACAAATGCAGGCTGCATATGTTCGCGGAAAGTTTCCACCATCTGCACCACCAGCTTCTGGCCGCGCGGCATGGTGTTTTTGCCGGCACGGGCTTCACGCCCGGCTTTCAGCCATGCCGGGCTGGCATGACGCCGCCCGCGCGCATCGGCACCCATGTTCGGGGCACCGCCAAAACCGGCGATCCGCCCCAGCGTCGCGGTCGAGGAATTCCCCTGCAGATCAATCTGCAACGTCGAGCCGATAAACATATCGCAGGCATAATGCCCCGCTGCCTGACTCAGGGCGCGGTTGCTGCGCATGGAACCGTCGGCACCGACAAAAAACACATCCGGGCGGGCGCGGATGTAATTTTCCATCCCGAGTTCGGAACCGAAAGAATGCACCGAGGTCACAAAGCCTGCTTCAATCGCCGGAATCAGTGCCGGATGCGGATTCAGCGCCCAGTGGCTGGCGATTTTGCCCTTCAGACCGAGCGAGGCGGCATAAGTCGGCAACAGTAGTTCAATCGCAGCCGTATCAAAACCAATACCGTGATTCAGCCGCTGCACGCCGTATTCCGCATAGATGCCTTTAATCGCCATCATCGCCATCAGCACCTGGATTTCGGAAATCAGCGCCGGATCGCGCGTGAACAGCGGTTCGATGTAATGCGGTGCCGGCGCCGCCACCACGTAGTCCACCCAGTCAGCCGGAATATCAATCCGCGGCAGCACATCGATCACCTCATTCACCTGCGCAATCACAATGCCGGACTTGAAGGCAGTCGCCTCCACGATCGTCGGCGTATCTTCGGTATTCGGGCCGGTGTACAGATTGCCATGACGGTCGGCTGCCTGCGCTGCCACCAGCGCCACTCTCGGTGTCAGGTCGACAAAATAGCGCGCATACAATTCGAGATAGGTGTGGATCGCGCCGATATTGAGCCTGCCTGCCGATGCCAGCCTGGCAAGGCGGGTCGCCTGCGGGCCGGAAAAGGAAAAATCCAGCTTCGATGCTATGCCTTTTTCAAACACATCCAGATGTTCCGGCAAGGCAAGCACCGACTGCAGCATGTGCAGGTCGTGCACCTGCGCCGGATCAAGCTGTGTCAGCGCCTGCGCCAGAAAATCGGCCTGCTTCTGATTATTGCCTTCGATGCAGACCCGGTCACCGGATTCCAGCACGGCGTGCAGCAAATCACGGATGCGGGATGCAGGCAGAACGCGCCCCTGCAAATCCGCACCCAGCCGCTGCGCAGCGCGCTGCAGACGCTGCTGACGGTTATGCTGCAGGGTATTCCACGAACCGGGCGACGCCATCACTGCCCTCCCATGATCATGTCAGGAAACGCGGTGGCGATCTGCGGAAACAGGCTCAGCAGAATCACCGCCAGCAGCATCAGCAACAGAAACGGCAAAACGCCCCAGACGATCTCCTTCAGCGGAATATCCGGTGCGATATTTTTAATGACAAAAATATTCAGCCCGACCGGTGGATGGATTAAACCCATTTCCATCACGATGGTCATGACGATTCCAAACCAGACCAGGTCAAACCCCGCAGCCCGCAAAGGCGGCAAAATGATCGGGCACATCATCAGAATGATGGATACCGGCGGCAGGAAAAAGCCGAATACCACCACCATCAGCAAAATCACGCACAGCAGCATCCATTTATCGAGATGCAGATCGACCACCCATTGCGCAGCAGACTGGCTGATGTGCAGATAGCTCATGACATAGGAATACAGCAGCGACATGCCGATAATCAGCAGCAGCATGGTCGATTCCTTGATGGTGGAGGTGACGAACGGCGCGATGTCGGATGGCCGCCAGACGCGGTACACCAGCGCAATCAGCGCCATCGCCAGCAAGGCACCCAGCCCGGCGGTCTCTGACGGTGTGGCATAACCGCCGTACAGGGCAACCATGACACCGATGAGCAAAATCACAAATGGCAGGACCCGCGGCAGCATTTCCATTTTCTGCGCCAGCGTGAAATGCTCTTGTTCCAGATAGGCAGAATGTGCTCCGGTCTGCTGGTAGGCGCGGTAAGCCAGCGCATATTCAGCCCGGGCGCGGTACACGGCGTATCCCGAAAACAGCAGCACCATCAATAGCCCGGGGCCGATCCCCGCCAGAAACAGGCGCCCCAGCGACTGTTCGGCAGCGACTGCATACAGGATCATGGTGATGGAAGGGGGCAATAAAATGCCGAGCGTTCCTCCGGCTGCAATAATGCCGGCAGCGAATCCCGGCGAATAGCCCCGGCGACGCATTTCAGGAATGCCCGCCGATCCGATGGCGGAACAGGTCGCCGGCGAAGAGCCGGCCATCGCAGCAAACATCGCGCAGGCAAACACGTTGGCGATGCCGAGTCCGCCCGGCACCTTATGCAGCCAGGCATGAATGGCCGAATACAAATCCCGCCCGGCAGCAGATTTTCCAATGGCGGCGCCCTTCAGGATGAACAGCGGGATCGACAGCAAGGTGATGGATGCCATCTCTTCATACACATTTTGCGTAATGGTATCGAGCGACGCCGCCGGCATCAGAAAATACATGAAGCCGGTCGCCACCGTGCCAAGCGCAAAGGCAATCGGCATCCCCGAAAACATGACCAGCAATGTCACCACGCCATACAGCACACCCAGGGTTAACGGATTCATGCTTTCTCCCCCCGCGCTGCCTGTCCCGCCGCTGCCGGTTGACCGGTGAAAGTTGTTGACGTCGCAGGCATCGCCAGCACCGTCAGCGCATCGAGCACCTGGATCAGCAATTGCAAGGTCAGCAGCGTCATGCCCGCCGCCATCATGGCGTAGGGAATCCAGAGCGGCGGTGCAAACGTGGAGGACGTGGTCTGACCATCGACCCATGCTTCGTAAAACAAAGTCCAGGATTTCCAGGCAAAGAAACCGCAGAACGCCGTACTGAGCAGATCCACCAGCAGCAGGCGCCAGCGGTTCAAGGCCGGCGGCAACAGCGATGACAGCACTTCGATGCCGATATGGCCGCGGTACGACTGCACATAAGCGGCTGAAAAAAATGTCACGCCAATCAGCATGAACACCGATGCCTCATCCTGCCAGTCGGTCGGCACCCGGAACAGATAACGGGAGATCACCGAATAAGTCAGGATCAGCGTGGTGAGCAGCATAGCGATCATCGACAGGCGGATAATCCAGCGGTTCAGCCAGTGCAGGCCGCGCGCCAGCATCCTGAGCGCCGGATGCGCCGGCAGCGGCACCGTTTTACCCGGCGCCATTTCAAAGCCGTGGCTCATAACAGTTTCTCCGCCAGTTTCAGCAGTTTGGCGCAGTTCTCGTTTTTATCCGCATAATCCTTCCAGGCTGTCGTGCGGGCAATCGCCTGCCAGCGTTTGACGGTGGCGGCATTCATATCGGCGACTTTGGCACCCTTTTTTTCATACACGCTGGCGACGGTCAGGTCATCCTGCTTCGCTGCTTTAATGGCAAACGCTTCCAGCTCTGCACCGACGGTCATGATGATGTTCTGCTGCTCTTTGGTCAGCCGGTCAAACACGGCTTTCGACATCATCAGGGGTTCAAACATATACCAGTAACTCTGGCCACGGCCGCTGGTGAGAAATTTAGACACTTCTTCCAGCCGGAAGGAAATCAGCGAAGTGGACGACGTCAGCGCAGCTTCCATCGCACCGGTTTGCATCGCGGCATAGATTTCATTCGACGGCAGCGACACCACGGCAGCACCGGCGGCTTTGAGCATCAGATCCACTTCGCGTGAACCGCCGCGGATTTTCATGCCTTTGACGTCGTCCGGCTCCACCACCGCTCTGGTGCGCGAAGCCACGCCGCCTGCCTGCCAGATCCAGCTGATCAGCACAATGCCTTTGTCCAGCAGCAGCCTGTTCAGCTCCTTGCCGACCTCGGCATTTTTCCAGGCCGCGCCGGTTTCATAGGAGGGCACGAGTCCCGGCATCAAACCGATGTTCACTTCCGGCACCTCGCCGCCAGCATACGATAAAGGTACCAGCGACAGGTCCAGCGCCCCCTTGCGCATCGCAGAAAACTGCGCATTGGTTTTCATCAGCGAAGAACCGGGATAAATCTCGAATTTCAAACCGCCATTGCTGCGTTTTTGCACCTCCGCAGCAAACATGCGGCACAGGCGATCACGGAAATCGCCTTCTTCCAGCGTACCGCCGGGAAACTGATGTGAAATTTTAAGCGTCATGCCCTGTGCCTGCGCCAGCAGAGGATGAGCGAAGGACAAAGCGGGGGCCAGACTGAGCGCCCGCAAAGCATGTCTGCGGCTGAATTGCGTCATGTTATCTCCTAAGGATTGTCGTCAGTGTGCGGCTCTTGGTCCGCTGGTTTCCGGCCCGCTTCAGTGCAATGCGGTGTTTTGCAGTTTGTTCTGAGTATGCCAGATATTTTTTCTTGTATACAAGATCGTATATTTTGCATTCAAAGTCAACTTGAATATATACTCACAATATTCACGCTATTAAATTTTCTGTCCAGAGCACCGATTGCAATGAAAAACCGTTCCGCCAGCCTGCGCGAAGAAATTGAAGAACTGATCGCCACCGGACAATTACCGCCCGGACACCACCTGGATGAAACCGAGCTGGCTGCCCGCTTTCATGTCTCCCGCACGCCGGTGCGGGAAGCGCTGATCCAGCTGGCGTCGATGGGGATTATCGAGATGCGGCCGCGGCGTGGCGCACAGGTCGCCACCATCAGCCCGCAGCAACTGGTGGAAATGTTTGAAGTTATGGCGGAATTCGAGGCGATGTGCGGCAGAATGGCTGCCCGCCGCATGTCTGCCGGTGAGCAGCAGGCGTTACAGGCGGCGCATGAGGCCTGCAAAACCGCCCGGGATGCGGAAGACACCGATGCCTATTTTTATAAAAATGAAGTGTTTCACGGCCTGATCTACACGGGCAGTCATAACCAGTTCCTGGCACAGCAGGCGACCAATCTGCACCGTCGTCTGCGGCCTTACCGGCGTTTGCAGTTGCGTGTGCGGGACCGCCTGAAAAATTCCTACCACGAGCATGACGACGTCGTGCAGGCAATTCTGCAGGGTGACGGTGAAAAGACGGCGCAACTGCTGCGCGGTCATATCACCATCCAGGGAGAGCGTTTTGCCGACCTGATGGCCTCGCTATCTGCCAGCACCGGCAACGCAGCCGCTTAATTCTTCTCGATCTGACGTTCCGAATCGAAGAAATACGTCATCCGCTTGCGCGGACTCAGATAGTCATGCACCTCGGGACTCAGTTGTCCCGGCTTCATGCTCTGGGTAATTTCAAGCAAGGGATCATGCATCAGATCAAGGATGATGGCCTCATTTTTCGGCACGCTGGGATCGTAAATCAGCACGCTGGGGCGCAGGGGTTTCTGGGAATTCACGGCAATCACCATGCCGAGCGTACCATCAGATAATTTAACAATGGTGCCAGGCGGATAAATCCCCATGCTGCGGATAAACAGATTCAGCGCCGGCACGTCGAACTGCTTGCGCAGTTGGCTGAACATATGCGCCATCGCCTCATGCGGACTCATTGACTCCTGGTAATTGGGCCGGTTGCACAGATTATCGTAGGCATTGGTGATCGCAACCACCCGCGCCAGCGGCGAGATTACATCGCCTTTCAATCCCTGCGGATAACCGCTGCCGTCAATATATTCGTGATGCTGAGCGATAATATCCCTGACCTGCTTCGGCAATGCGAGCTTATCTGCGATCTTTAATCCGTAATAACAATGCTGCTGCATCAGATGCATCTCAGCCTTGGTCAGCTGGAACGTCTTATTCACCACCCGGTCGGGAATCTCCATCTTGCCGATATCGTGAAACAGGCAACCCATGCCCAGCAGTTTCAGATCCTCGCGTGAAAACGACAGCTCCTTCGCCAGCATCATCGTCAGCACGGCAGTATTGAGCGAGTGGTAATACGTATCCTCACCCGCGATTTTGTCGTTCATGAGATGAATCGCAATGTCTTTGTCGATCAGCAGCGAATCGACCATCTGTTCGATCAGCTGCTCGGCCTGCTGCACCGATTCCTGCGGGCGGGAAAACAGATTGCGGTTGATATTTTTCAACGCAGTGGCCGTCTTCAGCAGCTGTTTTTCGCATTCAGCAATAGCATTGCGCTCCCGGATCAGGCGGTCGATGCGAGCCTTCTTTTCACGGATTTTTTCCTGTTCTTCTTCGGTCAGCTCCAGCTTTTCCGGCTCGGCTTTCGGTTCAGCAGAAGGTGCCGGGGGCGGCAGCGGGCGGCAATCCGACTTCACCGGATTGACCCGGATGGTCGGAACGCCCAGTTGTTTCAGCGCGCGCAATTCCTGTTCGGTCTTTATCTTGAAGCTGCTGAGCGCAAAGGAGTGATCCAGCCAGGGAATATCCAGATGCACATACAGGCCAATACAGAGTTGCTCAATTGGGACGTTGACAGTTCTAGGCGCGGCGCACATTGACGGTTCAGAAAGTATGGATGCGATATTTTAGCAGCCTCTTTGATGAAAAAAACATGATCTGCCGCAATTGCAGCCGTTCAGGACGCTGTTTCTTGATTACCATTACAATCAGCAGATTTTCCGGTCCGTCCCACCTTTTACAGAAAGTACGTGATGAATCAGCCTGTCAAGCAATATAAATACTATGACTTCGTGATGGCCGCGTTTGTCACGGTACTGCTGTGCTCCAACCTGATCGGTGCTGCCAAAGCAGCCCAGGTCACCTTGCCGGTGCTGGGCACCATCAGCTTCGGCGCTGGCGTGCTGTTTTTTCCGATCTCTTACCTTTTTGGCGACATCCTGACCGAAGTCTATGGATACGGACGGGATCGCCGAGTGATCTGGGCCGGATTTGCCGCCCTGTTGTTTGCGGCAGTGATGTCCGTGGTCGTGCTGGCGCTCACGCCGGTGGCCGACGCGTTCAATCAGGATTACCAGACGCATCTGAAGGCGGTGTTCGGCAATACGCCCCGCATTATTCTCGGTTCTATCACAGCGTTCTGGACTGGCAGCTTCGTAAATAGCTACGTACTGGCGAAGATGAAAATCGCCACCAAGGGCAGGCACCTCTGGCTGCGCACGATCGGCTCCACCATGTGCGGCGAGCTGGTCGACTCCAGCCTGTTTTATGTGATTGCGTTTTATGGCATCTGGTCCGATCATCAGCTCATTACCGTGGCGATTGCCCAGTATTTGCTGAAAACCGGCTGGGAGGTCGTGATGACACCGGCGACCTATAAAATCGTCGGTTTCCTGAAACGCAAAGAACAGGAAGATTTTTATGACAGACACACCAATTTCACGCCTTTCCGCCTGAAGGTGTAATACCCTGACAAGCAGTCAGCACCCCGAAAAGATTATTATTTATCTATTTATCGCTGTTTCGTGACGCAAAGTGCGGGACAAGGTATGATCTTCATTTTGCTATCAGGAACTGGTTTGCACCATGGAAGGACTCTCTGATCAGGCGCTGACGCAAGTCGCACAATACTTTTCTGCTCTGGCAGAGCCGACCCGTTTGCGTATCCTGAATTGCCTGCGCGATGGCGAGCTGAATGTCGGGGAACTGGCAGAACGCTGCGAATGCTCACAGGCCAACGTATCGCGCCACTTATCGACGCTGGCCAAGCACGGCTTTATCCAGCGCGAAGGCCGGGGCAATGCCGCCTATTACCAGATTGCGGACGAATCCGTCTATGCCTTATGCGATCTGGTCTGCAGCAACGTCGCGCGCCAGCTTGATGCGCAAGCCGCATTACTGAATACGCTCCGCAACCGCTAATTCCGGCTTTCCTGCTGAATACGCCGGATCAGTGCCCCCACTGTTGCACGGCACGGATCAGCAGGCTGATGGCGACGCCCAGCACCAGCAACACAAAAATCATCTGCACCACCCGTACCGGCAAATGCGGCGCCAGCCGCCGCGCCAGCAAGGTGCCAACCACCGTCGCCAGCGTGAAATAAGTGGAAAAACCTGCCGGGATACCGGCGCCATGCCAGAGCGCAGAAGCAATACCCAGACTGCCGACCAGACTGATCACAAACAGCGACGTGGCAACAGCACCCTGCAGCGTGACATTGGTCAGATGCCGCAGCATCGGCACGATGATGAAACCACCGCCAACCCCCAGCAAACCCGTCATCAGACCGGCGATGCTGCCGATCGCTGCAATCACTGCGGCTGTTCTGGCCGACCAGTCAAAACGGCCAGTAGTTTCGTTAATTTTCGCCAATACCTGATCCGGATGTTTTTCATGGTGTGCGTTCCGCAACTGCAATGCCAGCCGCGTCGCCACCAGCAACAGCACGCAGGCAAAACAGCCCATCAGCCAGGCTTGCGGCAGACGCTGCGCCAGTTCCACGCCCAGCATGGTCGGCAGGCTGCCCGCCAACGCCATCACGAAAGCCGCCCGGTACCGCACCAGTCGCTTCATAAACCCTTCGACTGCCCCGATCAGCGCCCCGGCAGTCACCGCCAGCAAAGCGACCGGCATCGCCTGCTGCATGCTCCAGCCCTGGCTGTACACCAGTGCAGGAACCGCCAGAATACCGCCCCCTGCGCCGGTCACGCCCATCAGCAGCCCGATCGCTGCGCCCAGTAATGTCGCCAATAAATCCATACACGCCGTTTGCTGTTGCCCAATGAGGAATCCGTCTGCACCGGTACCGGTTGTTGGTCCCATGCATTCCGGTTTACTATGATGTTTCCCATCTTATTTTAACGGCTTCACGATGCGACCGCCCCAAATTCAGCCTTTTTTCGATTCCGTATCCTGCACTGCCAGTTACGTCGTCTATGATGAACGCGGCGGGTATGCAGCGGTGATTGACCCGGTGCTTGATTATGATCCCAAATCCGGCCGCACCGGAACCACCCGCGCTGACCAGCTTCTCGTATTTCTGCAACAGCAGCAACTGCGCCTCTGCTGGATACTGGAAACCCATGCCCATGCCGATCACCTGTCTGCGGCGCACTATCTGCGCCAGCAAGCCGGCGGAAAAATCGCTATCGGCGCCCATATCGGCCAGGTGCAGCAGACCTTTAAGACCCTGTTCCATCTGGAACCGGAGTTTGCAACCGACGGTTCGCAATTTGATCAGTTGTTTGACGATGGCGCCTGTTTTCCAATCGGCCAGCTGGAAGCGCAGGTCATGTTTCTGCCCGGTCATACACCGGCAGATATCGCTTACCGGATCGGTGACGCGGTATTTGTCGGCGATACCTTATTCATGCCGGATGTCGGCACGGCACGCTGTGATTTTCCCGGCGGGAATGCGCGCCAGTTATACCAATCCATCCGTAAGCTGTTGTCACTGCCTGCCGGAACGCGGCTGTTCATGTGCCATGACTATCCGCCTGCCGGTCGCACAGTGAATCTGGAAACCACGGTGGCGGCACAAAGGGCGGAAAATATCCATGTGCACGACGGAATTGATGAGGATGCCTTTGTCGCCATGCGCAATCAGCGTGATGCCGGACTGGAAATGCCGGTACTGCTGCTGTCGTCGGTGCAGGTGAACATCCGCGCCGGCGCCTTTCCGCCGGCCGAGGACAACCAGGTCGCTTACCTGAAAATTCCGCTGAATCAGCTCTGATCCTGCGGCCATTTTCCGTTCCGAATTCCAAGGAAACTTCATGTCACAGACCATACGCCGCATAGCCATCAGCACCGGGGGCGGTGATGCGCCAGGTTTGAACGCGGTCATCCGCTCGGTCGTGTTTGCGGCTGTCCGGCGTGGTTGGGAATGTTATGGTATCCGCGAAGGATTCAATGGCATTCTGTGCCCTGACCGTTATCCGGAAGACGGGATCACGCGGCTCAGTATCGACCAGGTTGACCAGATCGGCCACCTGGGCGGCACCCTGCTCGGCACCACCAACCACGGTAATCCATTGCGTTATCCGACACTCATGCCGGATGGCAGCATGCAGGAAACCGACCGCAGCGGCGAAATCCACGCCGCGCTCAGGAACAGGGACATTGATGCGCTGATCTGTATTGGCGGCGACGGCACACTGACCATTGCCCACGCCCTGCATCTGCAAGGGATGCGGGTGGTGGGCGTGCCAAAAACCATCGACAACGATCTCGACAAAACCTTTACCACGTTTGGCTTCGACACGGCAGTATCGTTCGCCACTGAATGCATAGACCGTCTGCACAGTACCGCCGCCAGTCACCGCCGCATCATGGTGGTGGAAGTCATGGGGCGGTACGCCGGATGGATCGCACTGCATTCCGGGATCGCAGCAAATGCGCATGGCATCCTGATTCCTGAAATTCCCTATGACATCGACCGGCTGGTGGCACATCTGCTTGCACGCGAAGCTGCAGGTCAGCATTACGCCATCGTGATTGCGGCAGAAGGCGCCAATCCGGTTGGTGGCAATGCCACGCTGCAGGAGCAGGCAGGTACCGGCTACGTTGAACGACTGGGCGGAATCGGAGAAAAATTAGCGCATGAATTGCAGCAAAAAACCGGCAAGGAAACCCGTGCAGTCGTGCTCGGCCATTTATTGCGGGGCGGCAGTCCGAGCGCCTTCGACCGCGTGTCCGCCATGCGCTTCGGCGCGGCGGCGGTGCGTGCGCTGGACGAAGGACATTCCGGCATCATGGTGGCGCTGGCATTTCCGGACGTGAATTATGTCGCGCTGGAAGAAGTTGCCGGACGCATGAAAAATGTTCCGCTGAACAGCGATTGCCTGCAGACTGCGCGCGACCTGCATATCTGTCTCGGCGACTGAACAGGACTCAAACGATGAGGACTCATTCCGGCGAATGACGCTGCCGTATAAATTCCTCCAGCTGCGCTGCCGGCATCGGTTGCGCAAAGTAATACCCCTGCACTTCGGTGCAACCCTGCTGCCGCAGAAACTCCAGCTGCTCGGCAGTCTCCACCCCTTCGGCAATCGTCTTCAAACCCAGGTTTTTAGCCAGCCCGATAACCGCGCTGACAATCGCCTTGTCTTCCGGATCGGTATGAATATCGCGCACAAAGCTGCGGTCAATCTTGAGTTTATAGACTTTAAATTTCTTCAGATAACTCAGCGAGGAATAACCGGTTCCGAAATCATCAATCGACATCCTGACACCGTGCCGGTGCAGCTTACTCATCATCTCGATCGCAGCTTCGGGATCATGCATTGCCACACTTTCTGTCAGCTCCAGCTCCAGAAAAGCAGCCGGCATTTTCTCTGCGGCCAGAATCTGACTGACCACATGCGGCAGGTCTCCATGGCGGAACTGTACCGCCGACAAATTCACCGCCACGCAAAGTTCTTTATACCCCAGCTCATGCCACAACCGCAGCTGATGGACGGCGGTGTTCAGCACCCATTCGCCGATCTGCAGAATCATGCCGCTTTCCTCCGCCACCGGAATAAATTCTGTCGGCAGTACTGCCCCCAGCTCCGGGTGCTGCCAGCGCAGCAAGGCTTCAATGCCGATCACCTGCCCGGTTCCGATATCAATCTGCGGCTGATAATGCAAAGTGAATTGCTGTTTTTCCAGCGCCAGCCGCAACGCATGTACCAGCTCCAAATGGCGTGCTGAACGCGCCTGCATCTCCTGTGTGAAAAACCGGTAAGCATTGCGGCCTTCGCGCTTTGCCCGGTACATGGCGACATCGGCATTTTTGGACAAGGTTTCGAGGTCCTGGCCATCGTCCGGGCACATTGCTATCCCTGCCGAAGTAGTAATCGTCAGGTCGACATTTCCAATGTGGTAAGGCAGACAGACAATTTCCATCAGTTTGGTCACCACCCGCTCTGCCCCCACACTGTCCACACCCGGCAATATCAGCACGAATTCATCGCCGCCAAGCCGCGAAATCGTATCGTCCGCCCGCAGGCTGACCGACAGACGGTGTGCGACTTCCATCAATAGCGCATCGCCGATGCTGTGTCCCAGCGAATCATTGATATCTTTAAAATGGTCCAGATCGAAAAAGATGACTGCCAGCGGCTCTCCGGTGCGCACCACCCTGCCAAACGCATAGCGCGCCCGCTCTTCCAGCAACACCCGGTTCGGCAGCCCGGTCAGCGCATCGAAATGCGCCAGATACTGAATTCTTTCCTCGTTGCGTTTTTTCTCGCTGATATCTTCCTGCATGATGAGGAAATGGGTAATTTCCCCGGCGCCGTCTCTCACCGGGGAAATATGAATCAGATCAGTGTGCATTTTTCCTGAAACATCGGTGCGGAGCAGTTCTCCATGCCAGCTTTCCCCGTGTTTCAGCAGCTTGCGGGTCTTCCGGTAATTCGCCCGGCTGAGTTGTCCCGGATACATCAGCGGCGGCCGCTGTCCGATCAATTCTTCCAGCGTCTTGTGATACCGCTTCAGATAGGCCGCATTCACGTATTCAATATGTGCCTTGCGGTCGATAATCATGATGGCATTAAAACTCTGTTCAACAGCCTGCGACAATTTTCGCAAAGTCTCTTCAGCCTGTTTGCGTTCCAGAGTATTCGCAATGTAATGCGCGGTCATTTCCAGCAACTGAATCTGGAACACCGTGGGTTTGCCCGGCACATGGTTATAAATCGCAAAAGCCCCCAGCATCTTGCCGACAGAAGACACAATCGGTTCTGACCAGCATGATCGGAGTCCAGCCCGTTTAGTCAGACCGATATACTTTACCCAGAACGGGTCGCTTTCAATATCTGCCGCGATCGTTCTGGTGGCGGTAGCCATGGCATTGCCGCAGGAACCTTCTCCGGGCGCAATTTCCAGACCATTAATTGCATGCAGAAAAAAATCCGGTAAACTGGGCGCCGCACCTGTTCTGATGCGGCGCCCGTCTTTGTCTAACAGCATGATGGTACACATGCTGTCCGGAATCATGACTTCCAGTTTCAGCACGACATCATGCAAAATGTCACGGACAGACTGGTTTCCGGTAGTACGCTCTATCAGATAGCTGCGCACTGCTTCCATCTGCAAGGATTGGTGCCTGGCCTGCTCCAGCTCAAACCGGGTCAGTGCATGGCTGATATCGACCGCCATTTCCAGCAACAGCCGGCGCGACGCATCATCAAACGCATCGACCTGATCGAGCAGCAGATTAAACGTTCCGGCCACTTTGCCATTTCTATGCAAAGGTAAAATCGCCATTGATTTCCACCCGAACAAAACGCTGCGCTGATGCCAGTGCCGATACTGGGTATCCTGCTGCAAATTCTGATACCAGAACGGTTCGTCATTCACCAGCACGCTGGAAATCGGCCCCAGATTGCCATTTTGATCCGGCTCTCTGGAAATCTTCAGGTCCGACAAGTAACCTGCTTCATCGCCGTATTGCGCCACAGGCCGGAATTCCTGGGTATCCTCATTCACCAGCCCGATCCACGCCATATTCATACCGCCGTGCACCACCGCATGATGGCACACCCGCTCAAACAACTCCTGCTCAGAACTGCTGCGCACGATGGACTGATTACACAAACTAAGCGCATTGTAGAGACGGGTCAGACGCTGGTTTTTCTGACTGATTTCCTGATTTTCAGCATCCACTCTTTCCAGATACTCGCGGGTCTGCACAATCCAGGATTTGATGCTGGTGATATGTTGCCAACCGCTACCGCCCGCGACAGGTGTATGCTGGCCGCCAAGCTGGGAAAGCTGCTGATAAATTTCTTCCAGCGTTCCCCCCATCATCTGCCAATGCGAACGATAGCTGCGTACCAGCAGCACCAGAATAACCAGGCCATTGAGTATCATGATTTTTTGCAGCCACTGTACTCGCGACTCAAGTTCGGACGCAGCCTGCTCCAGCCGGACATGCGCCATCCTGCGCGCCTGATTGATCTGTTCGATGATGGAAATCTTTTCCTGCAGATAGGCCGGATCGTACAAGGGTATGCTGGCGGCCTTCTGCGCTTCCGACAGGGTATGGGCACCGCTGCTGCTGACCAGATGCATGGCATGCAGTTCCGTCTGGGACAGATGGTCGGACTGTATTTTGGCTGCATTTAACCTGCCAGTTTCCTGCTCGGTAAACCCAGCCTGGGATATGAGCTCCATCAGGGCGATTTCCCCCCCGGATGGCTCCCGCGTCTTATCAGGATTGGCTGACAGCATATCCCATTCCATGCGGGCGCCGCCTGCTGGCCGTGGGCGGCGGCCATCCCGGATATCCAGGATTTCCTGATAATAACGCTGATAAATCGGATCGCCCGTTGCCACATAGGCGCGCGCCATACGGGTCAGATCATCGGAGGATTGCCGCAACTCGTCGGCCAGGGAAAGGACTTTGAAATGTTGCTGCTGCAGGGTATCCAGCTGGTTTGCAGAACGGATATAAACCGCAAAAAAAAGGAGAAAAACCAGCACACTGGCCGACACCATCCAGAAGTTACGGGTATAAGCGGATAATGTGTGATGCGCTCGCATACCGACTGGCCTTAGGTTTAGTTCACGCCTGATTCCTGATTCCGGTGTTTTTTGATTTTGATGACTTTCCGATGTTAGCTCTCAGTATGCCGGAAATTCATGGATGCTGCTTTGGATAAATCCTGACCAGCACAATGCGCGGCCCGTTCATTTTTTTGACCACCGCATCGAATTGTTCAAATTCCACTTTTTGCCCCTCGGCTGGCAGATCACCCAGCTTTTGCATGATCAGGCCGCCAATCGATTCTACCTCATCGCTGTCCAGATCGAAGCCGAGCGCCATGCCCAGTGTATATAAAGGCAGACTGCCTTTTCCGATCAATGTGCCGTCATCCAGCAATGTCCAGTCATTTTCATTTTGCCTGAATTCATCCCGTATCTGGCCGACCAGCGCACTCAGCAAATTATCCAGTGTCAGGAAGCCAACCGGCTTGCTGCCTTTATGTCCGACAATCGCAAAATGCGGCGCGCCTTTACGGAAACGGCGGAACAGTTCCAGTGCCGGCATGTTCGGCGGCACGAATTCCACCTGACGCAAATGCTTGCTGAGATCCTCCAGCGGCTTGCCGGATTGTTGCGCCAGAAACAGGTCTTTCAGATGCAGCATGCCAAGCACGGTCTGCTCATCGTCGTCGAAATACGGATAGCGGCTGAAGCGGTTTCTGGCAGCGGTTTCCATGTTTTCTTCCAGGCTGGCAGATTTATACATGGCAACGACTTCATTGATCGGACGCATCAGATCGGAAATTTCCAGGCCGCCGAAATCCAGCACCTGCGCCATGATGCTCCACTCGTCACGGGTTTCCTTGGCTCCCGCATGCCCGCCCCGCAGGATCAGTTTCAATTCTTCCGGCGAATAATGACTGTCGCTGCCATGTACGGTGTCAAGACCAATGATTTTCAGTACCAGATTCGAGCTGCTGTTCAGCGCCCAGATCGCCGGATACATGAGCCAGTAGAATCCGTACAAGGCAGGCGCCGTCCAGAGCGACACTCTTTCCGGCATACGGATCGCCATCGACTTGGGAGCAAGCTCACCCACCACGATATGCAGGAAAGAAATGACAAAAAATGCGAAGAAGAAAGAAATACCGTGAATCACCTCTGCCGACGCCACGCCGATCTGATGCAGCAGCGGCTGCAGCAGGCGCGCAAACGCAGGTTCGCCAATCCAGCCCAGCCCCAGGGAAGCCAGCGTGATGCCCAGCTGACAGGCAGAAAGATAAGTGTCGAGATGCTGGTGCACGGTGACCAGCAGGCGCCCGCGCAGCCCGGATGTTTTGGCAATGCTGCGCACACGCGTCTGGCGCAGTTTGACCAGTCCGAATTCAGCCGCAACAAAAAATCCGTTTAATAAAACGAGAAAAAGTGCAGCCACCACTAGCAATAAATTATCCAACGCCCTGCCTTCAGGATGAACACGGCACTACTTTAGACTAATTAGATTACTTTGGATACATTTGCATACAATTACGGGCTGCCAGACAGAGCATGAAACTTTTCCCGGCAACAACGGTCTCTATCTACACAGAGCGTATCCTGCGGACCATCCCGTCCGCCCTGTAATCATCCCGGCCGGCACTGCATCAGCGGATTGCCGGTCCGTCGCACCAGACTTCTGGTGACAGACACATCCGGCACCGCATCCCTGACTACGGTCACCTGCCTGCTGTGCGCGTCGTATATAGCGTACGATGCATGAAACATGCCCGCCATCACCATCACCGGGCCAAACAGATACGCACCCTGCTGCCGGTCACACCGGTCATGGTGCCTGTCTCAATGAAAGGAGAGTACAGTGTCTTTAGACATCGTCCTGATGGAAATCACTTCAGAACTGCAGCAACATCCCGACACCAGCCATATCCGCCACCTGCAGGCGCTGGTCGCCGCCATCCGTCCGCGGCATGCCCGCGATATCGCCCATGCAACTGACAACATCCGCGCACTGTGCTTCGTGCTGCAGCAGCATCCGGTCTGGCGTCGCGCCTTGCTGCAATATCTGGTGCAGGTACTGACCAGCCGTAAATTACTGCACCTGCTGACCGATACCGGCATCACCCTGAACAATGGCTTCTGGGGCGCAGCCACCCAGCGCCTGTTGAGTCAATGCTTACCGCCACTGGTCAATGACGATTACGTCAAAGATATTTTCGGTCAGATTTTCAACAAGGCGGACGACCATGTCTGGATCAATGGCGTGTCAGACCATGTCTGGATGGATTTACTGGCCAATATCGGTTTGCGCACCGTCACTGCGCGCCAGACCCATCACGCCCTGAGCAACGAAGTACTGAGCGCGATACAGGTGCTGTCGTACCGGATCACCACGATCGGGCTGGAAGCGGAGCTGGTCAGAAATTATCCGGATATCGAAAAATTCGAATCTCCCTTTTTGCGGCAGAACGACGAGATCAATGATTATGTTTTACGCTACCGCGCATGGCTGAATGACCGCCAGCTCAGGCGTGATGACAGCCTGCATATCGACGTGCTGCTCTCGCAGTGCGATGAGATCGTCAGTAAAATCCGCAAGACCGCTGCCGCCAATGGCGTATCCGTCAGCCTGACCCGGCTGCTGCTGAGGCTGACGCAAAGCATGTCCAGACTGCGCAAGCTGCTGGCCCTGCTGGATGCCGGACAACGCGACCGGATCAGCCGCACGGCGATTCAGCTGTTTAAAGAACTGGTCACTGCAGAAAACAGACGCCACAGCCTGCGCGACCTGATCCAGACCAATACGGAATTATTGTCGCTGCAAGTCACGGAACGCGCCGGTAAAAGCGGTGAACATTACGTCACCGGCAACCGCGGTGAATGGCTGGGTATGTTCAGATCAGCGATGGGTGCCGGGTTCATTGTCGGATTCATGGCAATGATCAAAGTGCTGATGAGCAAGATGGCACTGGCACCGTTCGGCTATGCCGTCCTCTACAGCCTGAATTACTCGTCGGGCTTCATGTTGGTGCACGTGCTGCATTTCACGATTGCGACCAAACAACCTGCCATGACTGCCGCCCTGATTGCCCGCGCGATCGATCAGGGCAAACAGAAACTGGATGAACTGGCGGATCTGATCGTTGCCGTTTTCCGCTCGCAGCTGATCGCGATCATTGGCAATATCGCACTCGCCCTGCCGACGGCTTATGCGATTGCCTGGGCCTGGTACGGCATCACCGGCAGTCATCTGGCGCCTCCGGAAAAAGCCCAGCATCTGCTGCATGATCTCGATCCGTTTGGCAGTCTTGCCCTGCCCCACGCGGCCATTGCCGGAGTCTGTCTGTTTGTGTCGGGACTGATTTCCGGTTACTACGACAACAAGGCCAGTTATGCGCATATTCCGGCACGTTTGCGCCAGCTACCGTGGCTCAGGAAATGTCTGGGCGAAGCCCGTCTGCATGCGGTCACGCATTACATCGGCAATAATCTGGGGGCACTGGCGGGTAATTTTTTCTTCGGCATCATGCTGGGAACAATCGGCCAGCTCGGCGTCTTTTTCGGCCTGCCGGTAGATATCCGGCACATCACTTTTTCCAGCGCCAATTTCGCATTTGCGCTGGTCGGTCTGGAGCATCAGATCAGCTGGCAACTGGCGCTGTATTCGCTGTCAGGCATCCTGCTGATCGGTCTGGTGAATCTGGGCGTCAGCTTCAGTCTGGCGTTGCTGGTGGCGCTGCGCTCACGCCGGGTCAGCTTCGGCCAGGGCGGCACATTACTGGGGCTGTTATGGCAACGTTTTCGTTCTGACAGCCGGGCATTTTTCCTGCCGCCGCCGGATGCTGTGTCGCCTCAGCAAACAGACGATGACAGGCATCCGTCGTCTGATACGCGACACTGACAGTCCGTATCAGCCGCGATCGTTTGACGCATGTCAATGAATCGTGAAGCCGCGCCGGCTGCCTGCTGCCGGCGTGCAGGGCGCGCGTACAATGGACATTCTTTTTTCCCCTGGTTCATCGCTATGTCTGCCCCTGCTCCGCCATCAAGGCGATTTGTACCGCACAGTCTGCTGGAAGATATTCTGGCCATACTGACAGGCACACTGTTTGTGTCGCTGGGCGTCGCGCTGTTTAATCAGGCTGGCCTGCTGACCGGCGGCACTGCCGGACTGGCGTTTCTGATTCACTACCGTACCGGACTGACGTTCGGGCTGGTCTTTTTTCTCATCAACCTGCCTTTTTACTGGCTCGCGTGGAAGCGCATGGGCTGGCGCTTCACACTCAAAACCTTCTGTTCCGTGGCGCTGGTATCGCTGTTCTCCAGTCTGCATCCGCGACTGCTGCAGCTGACCGGTGGCGGACTGCTGGAATCCTTTTACGTGGCACTGATCGGCGGACTGCTGATGGGTGTCGGCTTTATTGTCCTGTTCCGCCATCAGGCCAGTCTCGGCGGCATCAATATCCTCGCGCTGTATCTGCAGCAAAGCAAAGGAATCCGTGCCGGAAAATTACAGATGGGGCTCGATTTTCTGATCGTGCTGGCTTCGCTGGCAGTGGTGTCGCCACTGTCGTTGCTGGCCTCCATCCTCGGCGCCTTTGCGCTGAATCTCGCCATCAGCCTGAATCATCGTCCGGGCCGCTACATGGCGGTATGAAAAATTCCGGTATGAAAATCGGACACAAACCAATGTGGCAACACATGCCCATATGCAGGTGTGATAACAGAATTGATATCCGGCATTGAAATTTAGCCAATATTATTCTGGAACAAGCACTCTATTTCTGCCCGTTTTTGATAATCGCGTCTTGAATTTTGTGTAGAATCGAGCGACAACGTCGCGCAATTTTTGTGCAAAGTTTGCCTGAAACGGTGCGTCGACGATGACTCAGATATCTCATTCAACCCAATCAGACCGGGCATTGGTTCTTCCGTCTGTCGTCCCAGCAGGTTTTGACAAAAACAACAGGAACGTGACAGAAAATCAGGATGCCCATCCACAGAAAGCAAACGATGAACAAAGTAGTCATCAGCGGTACTGGCCTGTTTACCCCTTCCGAATCGATCTCTAACGAAGAGCTGATTGCCTGTTTCAATGCCTATGTGCAGCAGTTCAATGCCGAGCATGCCGCCGCCATCGCAACCGGAGAAGTGACTGCGCTGGAAGAATCCAGCGTCGCCTTCATCGAAAAAGCATCCGGCATCAAATCGCGCTATGTGATGAACAAAGAAGGCGTACTCGATGTGCAGCGCATGGTGCCCCGGATTCCGGAACGCAGCGACGACGAGCCGTCGGTGATGTGCGAAATGGCTGTCGCTGCGGCAAACCAGGCGCTGCAACGCGCCGGCCGTACCGCTGCCGATGTCGATGCCGTGATCTGCGCCGCCAGCAATATGCAGCGCGCCTATCCGGCGATGGCCGTGGAAATCCAGAATGCACTCGGGATTGATGGCTACGGCTACGACATCAACGTCGCCTGCTCGTCCGCTACTTTCGGTATTCAGGCAGCAGTCAGCGCCATCCAGTCAGGGCAGGCGCGGGCAGTACTGGTGGTGAATCCGGAAATCACCAGCGGCCACCTGAACTGGCGCGACCGCGACAGCCACTTTATTTTCGGTGACGCCTGCACCGCAATTCTGGTGGAACGTGCTGATCTGGCGACCTCTGCGCATCAGTTTGAAATCGTCGGCCTGAAACTCAAGACCCAGTTCTCCAACAATATCCGCAACAATTTCGGCTTCCTGAACCGTGCCGATGAATCCGGTATCGGCAAACCGGATAAACTGTTCCGCCAGCAGGGCCGCAAAGTATTCAAGGATGTCTGCCCAATGGCGGCTGCCGTTATCACGTCGACGGTCGAAACCTCTGGCATCGCCATCCCCGATGTCAAGCGCTTCTGGCTGCATCAGGCAAATCTGAACATGAACCTGCTGATCGCCCGCATGATTCTGGGCCGTGATGCCACCCCGGAAGAATCACCGACGATTCTCGATACGTATGCCAACACCTCCTCTGCCGGTTCCATCATCGCCTTCCATCAGTATCAGGACGATCTGCCGGCAGGAACCATCGGTGTGATCTGCTCATTCGGCGCCGGCTACTCAATCGGCTGCGTGGTCGTCAAAAAACTGGCCTGACCGCACATCACCAGTTACTCAACAGACTCATCATGGCTGCCGCTGAAATACGGCAGCCATTTTTTTGCTCTCTGCTTCACGCCGCCTTGGATGTCACTGTCATGCAGGTGTCATCGCCACGCGGCACCATCTGGGCAGCAACGCCTGACCACATCCCGCTTCTTTGCACGCTGACAGGCGTGACTGCTACACTGTGCCGACAGATTTTCCGATTTTCCACACCGATGGACGACTGAACAGACATGCCTCCTGAACACGATCTGCTGACTACCGGCCTGACGACGCAGGCAGCCGCCGAACGGCTGGCGGCGGATGGTCCCAATGAACTGGCAGCGGCACAATCGCGCAGGCTGGGCAGCATGATCTGGAAGGTGCTGACGGAACCGATGCTGCTGTTGCTGTTCGCCTGTGGCGCTGTGTATCTGCTGCTGGGCGACCCCCATGAAGCCATCGTGTTGCTGTGCTTTGTACTGATTATCGTCATCATCAGCATCATTCAGGAACACAAGACCGAGAGGGCGCTCGACGCATTGCGGGATCTGTCGAGCCCGCGTGCCAGCGTGATCCGCAACGGGCAGCAGATCAGTATTGCGGGACGGGATATTGTGCAGGGTGACCTGATGCTGCTGACGGAAGGCATACGGATACCCGCTGACGGGGTATTGCTGACTGGTATCAACCTGAGCGCAGATGAATCTTTGCTGACCGGAGAATCCCTCGCTGTCACCAAAATCCCGGCTGACCCGGTACCGCAACAAATGGGTGCTGCGGGTGGCGAGGGAACGCCATTCGTGTTTTCCGGCGCTCTCATCGTGCAGGGAACAGGTCTTGCCCGTGTGCTCGCCACCGGCAACCGTACCGCCATCGGCCAAATCGGGCAGGCGCTGGCGGCAACGCATTCCGAGCCGACACGGGTGCAATCGGAGATGCAGCATGTCGTCAAAATGATCGCCATTGCCAGCCTGTCGGTTGCCTGCCTGCTGGCGCTCGGCTATGGCGTCAGCCGCCATGACTGGCTGAATGGCATTCTGGCTGGCATTACGTTTGCGATGGCTCTGATACCGGAAGAACTGCCCGTCATCCTGACGCTGTTTCTCGGCATCGGCGCATGGCGGATTGCACGGCAGCATGTGCTGACACGGCGGATTCCGGCGATCGAAATGCTGGGGGAAACCACTGTATTGTGCACCGATAAAACCGGCACCCTAACGCAGAACAAAATGGCAGTCGCACAGCTGTTTGCCGATGACGCCAGCCACACCTGTGGCGATCCCTGTGCCGAACTGCCGGAAACATTTCACGAGGTGCTGGAATACGCCATTCTTGCCAGCCAGCGCAAGCCTTTCGACCCGATGGAGCTGGCGATTCAGGAATACAGCCACGCCTGCCTGACGCAGAAGGAACACTGGCATGACAGCTGGGAGCTGGTCGAGGAATACCCATTGTCGAAAGAATTGCTGGCCATGTCGCGGGTATGGCAATCCACCGACCATGCCCATTTCGTCATCGCCAGCAAAGGCGCGCCGGAAGCGATCGCCGACCTGTGCCACCTGAGTGTTGGGCAGACTGCGGCGCTGATGACGGAAGTCAACCGGATGGCCGGACAAGGCCTGCGGGTGCTTGGCGTAGCCAGAGCGCTCTTTATGCCGGAAAGCAGCCATCCGTCCGGTGAAAACAATCACGATCTGCCGCCAATCCAGCATGATTTTGTGTTTGAACTGGTCGGACTGATTGCATTTGCCGACCCGGTGCGGGCCGGTGTGCCTGCCGCTATTCGCGACTGCCGCAGCGCCGGAATCCGCGTCATCATGATTACCGGCGACTATCCGGCCACCGCGCGCCATATTGCGGCGCAATGCGGTATCGACAGTCCCGGCGGCACCCTGACCGGCCATGCGCTGACGCAGATGGACGATGCCGAACTGCTGCAGCGCTTGCAGGATACCCATATTTTCTGTCGTGTCTCGCCGGAGCAGAAACTGCGCCTGGTGCAAGTGCTGCAACAGGCCGGTGAAACGGTTGCCATGACCGGCGATGGTGTCAATGATGCGCCGGCATTGCAGGCGGCCCATATCGGTATCGCCATGGGCAAGCGCGGCACTGATGTGGCGCGTGAATCCGCCGCGCTGGTGCTGCTGGAAGACGATTTCAATTCCATCGTCACCACGATTCGCGCAGGCCGCCGCATTTTCGACAATCTGCGAAAAACCATCAGCTTCATTATCGCCGTCCACATTCCGGTCATCGGCATGTCGCTGATTCCGGTCATTGCAGGCTGGCCGCTGGTGCTGATGCCGGTGCACATCATGGTGTTGCAACTGGTGATCGACCCGACCTGCTCGCTGGTGTTTGAGGCAGAACCGGAAGAGCCGGACGTGATGCAAAAGCCGCCGCGCGCATCCGGTGCCAGTCTGTTTGAGCGCGCGGTTCTGCTGACGGGGCTGTTCCGTGGCAGCGCATTGCTGTTGACGGTGCTGGCGGTGTACTGGATGGCCTTGCAACAGTTTGATGCCGGGGAAGCGCGGGCACTGGCATTCACGACGATGGTGCTGGGCAACCTGGGGCTGATTTTTATTCACCGCAGCCAGTCGGCCAGCCTCTGGCACAGCCTGCGCCTGCCAAATCCGGCTTTATGGTGGGTGGTCGGCACTGGTATGGCGGTATTGCTGCTGGCGCTGACAGTGCCGGGGCTCAGCCAGTTATTCTATTTTGGCCGGCCGCAATGGCACAATGTGTTGTCCGGCGCGGCGGCAGCGCTTGCCTGCATTGTGCTGCTGGCATTGAGCAAAACGCTGCGTGACAGGCTGACGGCACGGTCTTCGGTCAGATAACAGCCGTCTTCGGAAACCGGTCAGGCTGCTAGCGTTCCGCAGGCAGACCGTCGCTGTATTCCAGCTGCATTCCAGCTGTATTGAAGCTGTGTTCAGGCTTTCAGCGCATTTTCCAGCAAAGCATGCAGCTCGGAAAACGAGGGTTCGCCAACATAGCGCTTCAGGATTTGCCCCTGCTTATCGATCACATACGTTGTCGGGGTTAATTTGACTTCACCGAAAGCCTGCGCCAGCTTCCCCTGGGGATCAAGCGCGACATGAAACGGTAATTGCCGTGTTTCGGTGTAATTCAGCACATAGTTCGGCGGGTCGTAGCTCATGGCCACACCAATGTATTCCAGCCCTTGCGCATGGTATTTATTGTAGGTTTCAACCATGCGTGGCATTTCAGCGATGCAGGTCGAACAGGATGTGGCCCAGAAATTCACCATCAGCACCTTGCCACGCAACTGCTGGCTGCTCATCCGCTCACCCTTGAGGTTGGTGAAGATGACGTCCGGCATCAGCGGCCTGGCGTGCAGGGATTGCCAGAATAAGCCGCCCAGAATCAGCAGGGCCAGCCCGGCGATCACGCTGAACAGGGTAAATTTACGGGGTGAGGATGGCGCTAACATGGACTTTCCTTCGGACGCGGTCTTCGATCACAAGCGGACATTATACGTTTTTATGGGCGACCGTTCCGGCCCGGCACCTGAGCCCGATCAAGCTTCGTTCTGATCCGGCGCCGGCACAGTCATGGTTTTCCCAGCGACATGCGTGGTCAGCACAATCGCTGTGGAAGTTGATCCGAACGCATTGAGTGCATTGATAATCCGCTGCAGATGTTCCACATCCGTCGCCAGCACCCGCATCACGGCGCCATCTTCCCCGGTCACCGTATAGCAGTCGATGATTTCCGGGCAGGCAGCCACATATTGCGCATACGGCCGCCCCTGCTGGGTTGACAGCCGTATCATGGCGGTGATCTGATAACCCAGTGCCTTCGGGTTGATTTCTGCGCGATAAGCGCGTATCACTTCGGCAGCTTCCAGCCGTTTGATGCGTTCAGACACCGCAGGCTGGCTCAGGTGCACCTGCCGCCCGATTTCTGCATGCGACATACGGGCATCCTGTTGCAATAACATTAAAATTTTCTGATCAAAGCTGTCGATTTTCAGGTTCATAAGCAATATCCGTTATTTTCCGATGAATTCATTGAATCTGAATTGATTTACCAATCATATCGTATTCATCCCGGGCGAAACACTTGTTAAAGTCTGGGTCATGCTTAACCAGCCGCGCCACCGCAACAGCGCCGCCTTTTTTGAGAAATCATCATGACGACTTCTATCAGCAACACCCAGATCGCGCAGATCGCGCGGGACTTCCAGACACCTTGCTGGGCTTACGACGCCAGCATCATCCGGCAGCAGATCGCGCGCCTGAAACAGTTTGATGTCATCCGCTTTGCGCAAAAAGCCTCCAGCAATGTGCATCTGCTGCGCCTGATGCGCGCCGAAGGTGTGCTGGTGGATTCGGTTTCGCTGGGCGAAGTTGAACGCGCACTGGCTGCCGGTTATGACCCTCAGGCTGCCGGCCAGCAGCATGCTCCCATCGTTTTCACCGCCGATCTGCTGGACCGCCATGCCCTCAAACGCGTGGTGGAACTGAATATCCCGGTCAACTGCGGCTCTCCGCAAATGCTGGAGCAACTCGGCCAGGCGCATCGCGAACATGCCGTCTGGCTGCGTATCAATCCCGGTTTTGGGCACGGCCACAGCCGCAAGACCAACACCGGCGGCGAACAGAGCAAACACGGCATCTGGTTTGAAGAATTGCCGCAGGCTTTGCGAATCATTGACCAGTATGGTCTGCAACTGGCCGGCCTGCACATGCATATCGGTTCCGGTGTCGATTACGATCACCTGCAAAGCGTGTGCGATGCAATGATTGCGCAGGTCAAGACGCTGAACCGCGATCTGCCTGCGATCTCGATTGGCGGCGGCCTCTCGATTCCTTACCGCACGGGTGAGGCAACGGTAGATACCGACCATTATTTCCAGATCTGGAACAAGGCGCGGCAAGCGATTGAAGCGCATCTCGGTCATCGCATCAGCATGGAAATCGAGCCGGGGCGTTTTCTGGTGGCGCAGTCCGGCATCCTGATTTCGGAACTGCGTGCGCAGAAAAAAGTCGGAAATAATTTCTTTGCGCTGGTCGATGCCGGCTTTAACGATCTGGCACGTCCGGCGATGTACGGCAGTTATCACAGGATCAGTGCCCATGCTCCGGATGGCAGAGAGCGCCAGACAGCCTTGCAGCCGACGGTGGTGGCCGGGCCGTTGTGCGAATCCGGCGACGTGTTCACGCAGGAAGATGGCGGCGTTGTCACCACCCAGAATCTGCCTGCCTGCGAAATCGGCGATCTGTTTGTGTTTCACGATGCCGGTGCTTACGGTGCCAGCATGTCATCGAATTACAATTCGCGTCCGCTGATTCCTGAGGTGCTGGTCGATGGCGATACCATCCGCCAGATTCGCCGTCGCCAGACCATACAGGAATTGCTGGCACTGGAAATCTGACTATCTGATTGCCAGAGAAACAGCGGAGCCCACCCCGCTCTCTGTTCAGAGCAGCGCAGGCAAGGAAACAGAGAGGGCAGCCCTGCGCTGTTTCATTGAAGGCAGCCGGTCAGGAAGGCACGAATTTTTTCGCCGACCTGCGCTCCCTGCGAACCGAAGGTGAAATGGTCGCCATCGGCCAGCGTCATCAGTTCCAGCGCAACGCCTGCCTGCCGCAACTGCGCGGCAAACTGACGCGACTGGCTGACCGGTACCGTCACATCTTTTTCTCCCTGAATCAGCAGCATGGCAGGAATAGTCTGCTTCTGCTGCCTGTCAAAGTGCGTATAGCTTGCCGGACTTGCCATGCGGTATGCCTGCTTCGCCCCGGCGTAATCCGCGCCGAACAAGGTGTTGAGCATCACCCGTGGCGACATCGGGCCGCGCATGGCCGGATCAGCGTCTTCCCACCAGGCAGGTAAATTCAGCGGCGGCGCGTGCATCACCGCACAGCGTAACGCACTGCTGACTTGCGGATTGCCGCCATACTGTTCCCATTGTCCGGCGGTCAGCGCCGTCAGCGCT
Source organism: Cognatundibacterium griseum (assembly GCF_014284195.1). Classification (GTDB taxonomy): domain Bacteria; phylum Pseudomonadota; class Gammaproteobacteria; order Burkholderiales; family Burkholderiaceae_D; genus Undibacterium; species Undibacterium griseum. The sequence continues at coordinate 450,166 of NZ_JACOGC010000001.1, read as the reverse complement.
ACCAGATGCGCTCCGGCAGAAATACCCAGCGCCCCGATCCGGTCGGCCTGAATGCCATACTCCGCAGCATGCGCGCGCAGCCAGCGTACTGCGCATTTCACATCTTCAATCTGCGCCGGAAAGCGGGCCGCAGGCGCCAGCCGGTAATCGACACTGACACCCAGCATACCCCAGCGGCTGAGTTGCAGCAGCAAGCCACGCAGATCAGTGCGCGAGCCGCTGAGCCAGCCGCCCCCATGCACCACCAGCACCGCTGGATACGGCCCCGTCCCCTGCGCCGGAGTCAGCATATCGAGATTGACCGGCGTATCCGTACCGCAAGCTGTCACGGTCTGCAGAACGGGTCTGGGTTCTGTCAGCACCGTTCCGGCAACCGCAGTTCCGGCCTTCCCGGTTACGATTGCGGCGAACAGCAGCATGCAGCATAAGATGCCCGGCAAACCTGTTTTAACAGCAATCCGCATTTGCTTCTCTCCCGCAAAAAAACCTGATCTAAATTTGTTGAATCCATAAAAAAACCTCACGTCAGACGCGAGGTTTTTTGCTCACGACAGAATCGGTCAGTGCGTCAGGAAACAACACCGCAGACCATGCGGGCACCGCCGCCGCCCAGCGCAGCCGGATGGTCGCTGTGATTATCGCTGCCGGCATGGATCATGAGTGCATGGCCGCTCAGGTCGGCCGCTTTCAGACGCGGCGCCAGCACCGGATAATTGGCTTTTCCTTCGGCGTTCACATACAGGGCAGGCAGGTCGCCTTTATGTCCCTTGCCATACGGCCCCTGATGCGCATTGCTTTTTTCCGGATCCCAGTGCCCGCCAGCGGCAATGGCAGCAGCGGCGACACCATTACTCATACCCGGCGCACAGGACGGATTGGCATGCACATGGAAGCCGTGCAGACCGGCGGGCAAGCCGCTTAATTCCGGCGTAATCAGCAAACCATACGCGGTATCTTCCAGCATCACCTTTCCTGCCGGTCCGGTATTGCCGTTCGCGTCCACAAATTGCAATTCGACCGTCTGTGCCTGCACCATACCACTCACCAACAAGGCAGCCGCTATACTCCATCTGAAGATTGCCATCATGTTTCTCCTTAACTGTGAAATCATTTCCCGTACATCCGGAATTGCGCCGCCCGGGGCTTGATCCGGCGACAGCGAGATCACACTATACCTGTTTTTTTCACAAACTCTTTTCCGGCAGGCTGGCCGAACGGGAGCCGGGTGCGGGTGGGTTATCTGCTGCACGGTAAGTGAATACCATGGAAAATTTCGTGTCCCCGGTCTGGTTGCGCCCAGCGGCATGAAACAGATTACTGTGGAACAACAACACATCGCCCTGCGCCAGCGGCACCGTCACTGCCTGCGCGAGCAAATCCTGGTTTTGCGGCAAATCCGTCCGCAAAAACTGGGCATCATCCAGCTGCGCTGCATCAATCACACGCCGGTGCGAACCTGGAATCACCAGCAGGCAGCCGTTTTCCACCGTTTCCTGCCGCAATGCGAGCCACGCCGACACCAGCTCGGCGCGCTGAAAATGCCAGTAACGGCTGTCGCGATGCCAGCCGGTAGCGGTGGAATAGCGGGGCTGTTTGGTCATGATGCAGTTGTGATGCGCCTGTGACAGCAGCACATGCGGCCCGAGCAGCTGTTTGAGCGGCGTCGCCAGTGCGGAACCGGTGGCCCAGGCAGCGATTGCCGGGTCGCGCGCATACGCCTGCAGCAGACGGCGTGCCGTCTGTCCGCCCTCCGCTTCGCGCGAAACCGGCGCTCCCGGATAGCGGGTATCGGCTTCGTATTCAATCGGCGCGGCATGCGCCTCCAGCTGCTGCTTTGCTAAGCAGATGAGAGATTCGCAAAATTCCGGCGTGGCGAGTTTCGGCAATACCAAAAAGCCTCCGGTATCAAACGCCTGAAGCTGGGCGGTCGTTAACATGGCAATTTCCATTTGATTTGTTCTGATGTAAAGACTGATTGTGCCACGCGAAAACAATCATTGCCGGTAACAGAATGCGGGAATTCAGGAAGCCGTCTGTATAGGCGATGCCAATTTTGACGGGGAATAGCCATTTTTAACTGCTTTTGCGGCAAAGCAGCAAATTGGTTCATAATGGCAGACAAACCTTTCCACTTACTGATCAGCCATGACACACACCGCACTTGAAAATATCAATGTCACCTCTTTTGACAACATGCCGACGCCGGAAGAACTGCATGCCCGCCTGCCGCTCAGCGACCTGGCTGGCGATGTGGTCGAACAGAGCCGCGAGACACTGCGCCGTATTCTGGAACGCAAAGACCCGCGCCTGTTCGTGGTGGTCGGCCCCTGCTCGATCCATGATCCGGTTGCCGGTCTGGATTATGCGCGCCGTCTGAAGGCATTGCAGGAAGAGGTCAAGGACGTGATGCTGCTGGTGATGCGGGTGTACTTTGAAAAACCGCGGACCACGACCGGCTGGAAAGGCTACATCAACGACCCGTATATGGATGACTCTTTCCGGGTCGATGAGGGCATGGAAAAAGCGCGCCGCTTTCTGCTGGATGTCTGCGAACTCGGTCTGCCGACGGGGACGGAAGCACTGGACCCGATCTCGCCGCAGTATCTGGGTGACCTGATTGCATGGACCGCCATCGGCGCACGCACAACAGAATCGCAGACCCACCGTGAAATGTCTTCCGGGCTGTCAACGCCGGTGGGTTTCAAAAACGGTACGGATGGCGATATCAGCATTGCGATCAACGCGATTTTATCGGCATCGCACCCGCATTCCTTCCTCGGACTGAACAGCCAGGGCCGGGTGGCGATTGTCAGAACCAGCGGTAATCAGTATGGCCACGTCGTCCTGCGCGGCGGCGGCGACCGCCCCAACTACGACACAGTCTCGGTCGCGATGGCGCAGCAAGCGCTGGTCAAGGCCAAGCTGCGGCCGAATATCGTGGTCGACTGCTCGCATGCCAACAGTTACAAAAAACCGGAACTGCAACCGCTGGTGATGGCCGATGTGGTGAATCAGATTGCCAATGGCAATACCTCGATCGTCGGCGTCATGATTGAATCGAACATCGTTGCCGGCAACCAGCCGATACCGGAAGACCTGAGTCAGCTGAAATACGGCTGCTCGGTCACGGATGCCTGTGTGGACTGGGACACCACGGCCAGCATGCTGCGCGAAGCAGCAACGCGACTCAGAACCCGTAGCGCACAATAAACTGTCTCCGCCATAAAAAAAACCGCCAGTCAGACTGGCGGTTTTTCCGGTGAAGAGAGCGGTATGTTGCTGCGTCTGTCTGCCGCAGCATACCGGCTCCCTGATCCCTTACTTCGCGGCAGCGGCAGCTGCAGCCGTTGCCTTCTTCGCCGCACCGGCAAAATCACCGGCATAGAAATGGGCAAAGCTGTCAGGCTTCACATATTTGCGAATCGCGGCATTCACATCATCCAGCGTTAATGCCGCAATTTTTGCTTCAATGGCAGCATCAAACGCCATCGTGCGGTTCAGGTACAGCTGATTGCGCAACTGCGCCGACAAGGCCGGATCCTGCGCACGGCGAATCTGCATTTCCTGCGCCAGAGACTGCTTGGAATCGGCCAGTTCCGCTGCCGTCACGCCATCCTTCACCAGCAGCGCCAGTTCTTCCTTTACACCGTTACGCAGCTTTTCCAGATTTTGCGGCGCATACATCGCATACAAAATCACTGCTGCACTCTGATCTTCAGACGGCACGCTCAACGAAGCACCGGCACCGTAACTGATGCCTTCTTTCTGGCGCAGACGGTTGAACAGACGGGATTTGATGCCGCCGCCGAGAATATTGTTAGCCACCAGCAAGGCCGGATATTCAGGAGCCTGATCGTTTAACTGGAATGGTAAAAAGCCCAGATAGAAAGCATTTGCCTTGTCCGGTGTTTCCATCAATTTCGACTGGGATTCTGCCGAGAGATTCAGATCCGGAGCGCGCTTAAACGCGGTTGCCGCATTCCAGTCGCCCAGCAATGAAGCCAGTCTGGTTTTCACGTCTGCCGCATCAAAATCGCCGACCAGACTGAATTCCGCATGATTGGCGCCATAGAAAGTTTTATAGAAATCCTTCACCGCGTCGAGCTTGGCGGCGCCGTATTCTGCGGCAGATTCATCAAACGATTTGGTATAGCGCACGTCGCCATTTTTGTAAGGTGCATTTCTCAATGCGCTCAGTGCCCGGGTTGCGACCGACTGCGGTTCATTCCGGGATGCCTCGATCGCCGCCAGATTTTCCTTCACCAGCAGATCAAATTCGCTCTGCGGGAATGCCGGCGTCCGCAACACATCGCGCAGCAGGTCGAGCACAGCCGGCAGATTGCTGCGTACTGTTTCAAAACTGACGGACAGTGTCTGTCCTTTACCCGAGATGTTGATCTTGGCTTTCAGTTCACCCAGGCGGGTATCGAGCTCCGAACGGCTGAATTTGGATGAGCCGCGCATCAGCATGTCGGCAGTCAGATCAGAAGCCGTGATTTTGCCGAACAGAGATTGCTCATCGCCCATGTGCAGGGTAATGCGGCCATTGACGGTTTCGCCACGGGTCTTTTTACTCAGCAGGGCGACTTTCGCGCCATTGGCGAGCGTCAGTTTTTCAGTCCGCTTATCAATATTCACGGTGGAAGTATCGAAGGTTTCACCGGTGCTCACGCTGGCACGGCCTTTGTACCCATCCACCAGTTTCGCCACATCCGGCGTGGCAGGAATTTCAGCACGGTCAGGATTTTCAACCGGCAGATATTGTCCGTAGCTGCGGTTATCCTGCTTCAGGTAATGCTGCGCCACGCGCTGCACATCCGCCACCGTCAGCGCCTCAATCCGGTCACGTTCGATGAAGAACAGACGCCAGTCACCCAGCGCAATCGATTCTGACATTGCCACGCACAGGCGCTGCGGATCATTAATGGTCTTTTCAATGTCGTTGAGCAAGCTGGTTTTGGCGCGCTTTAATTCCGCTTCGGTCACAGGTTCTTTCGCCAGTCCTTCGACGGTCTCAATCAGTGTCGATTTGGCCTGTTCGATTTTCTGTTCCTTGTTCAGCACCGCCAGAAACATCACATAACCTGGCTCGGCCAGCTGGAACGCCATTTCATTGACATTCACCGCCTGTTTATTTTCCACCAGTTTCTTGTACAGGCGGCCATTCGGTGATGAACCGAGAATATCGCTGAGAACAGCCACAGCAGCCGCATCGTTATGGCTGCCGGCCGCTGTCGGATACAGCACTGCTGCCAGCTGCTGGTCACCAACCCGGCGCACGGTGACTTCACGTGTGCCGTCGCGGGTGGCCTCGCGGGTCCAGGTATTGCTCAGGGTACGCGCTGGGCGGGCAACGGCACCGAATGATTTTTCGATCAGCGCCAGTGTTTTCTGCACATCAAATTTGCCTGCCACCATCAGGACCGCGTTATCCGGCTGATAGTATTTGTGATAAAACGCCTGCAAATTGTCGATCTTCACGCCCTCCACGTCGGAACGCGCGCCAATGGTGCTGTGGCCGTAATTGTGCCAGTCAAAGGTGACGGCGCTGAGCTGCTTCCACAGAACGCTGAAAGGACGGTTTTCACCGATTTCCATTTCATTGCGCACGACGGAGAATTCGGTATCCAGATCAACCCGCGCGACCTTGGAATTCACCATGCGGTCGGCTTCCATTTCCAGCGCCCATTTCAGATTGTCTTCGCTGGCGGGGAAAGTTTCAAAGTAATTAGTGCGATCGTAAAAAGTGGTGCCGTTAAACTGCATGCCGCGCTTGCTCAGTTCCTGCATGATGTTGCCGCGTGCTTTGGTGCCTTTGAATACCATATGTTCCAGCAAGTGCGCCATGCCGGTTTCGCCGTAGCTTTCATAGCGCGAACCAACCAGATAGGTCACATTCACAGTCGTCGTCGGCTTGGACGCATCCGGCGCCAGCAATACGCGCAGGCCGTTCGGCAGACGGTATTCGGTAATGCCTTCTACCGATGTATACGCAGCGGCCGGAGCAACCGCCGTTTTCGGAGCCGCGGCCAACACAGGCAGCGCGCCTGCGGCACTAAAGGCGAGCGCAAATGCAAAGCAAATGGGTTTTAATTTCATTGTGATGTCATCCAAAGTTAAACGCGTTATCAGCTGCACAAATTATGTCGGATAAATATTATCGTTTTAGTAAAAAACGAGAGCGCCAGCATAACAAATTTAGTATTTATTATGTAAATTTTTTGATGAAGCTGGGAAAACAGCGATGAAAGCGCTCAATCTGCGGACGAAATGCCAGAACTCTGTTTTTTCAGGATGAATATTGTGACTTCACTGCGACTGCCGGCGCTTATCTGGCAGCATTTTCGAGCTGATCGGCCGGTACCCGCAGCCGCTGTTCCATTTGCGTCGATAACACCATCGCCGTCGAGGTTTTACCCAGACAGCCCAGCGATTCCAGTATTTGCTGCAAATGCGCAGGGCTGCGCAAGCCCAGCCGCAGGATAGCGCAATGCTCGCCGGTGGTCGCATGCAAAGCGAGCACTTCCTGATGCTGTGCCGCCCAGGCATCGAGCGCCTTGTGCGAATCGACGATTACCTGAACGAAGACTTCAAAGCTGTAGCCGATCTTGCGCAAATCGATTACGGCGCGGTATCCGCCTATCACGCCGGCCTCTTCCATTTGCCTGACCCGTTCGGCAACAGCGGGAGCAGTCAGATGCACTTGCCGGCCAATTTCTGTCCAGCTGAGGCGCGCATTCGTTTGTAATAAAGCCAGAATTTTTCTGTTGTAGTTATCCAGTTCCAAATCCAAAGTCTGCCCCCAAAAAATCTGTTTAATCTGTGCCTGACAGCCTGTGAAGACTTTCGTTTCTGTCTGTGCCTGTACGTGCATAAACTTTAACATAGCCATCGGTTTCTCCCTGATCAACCGAGGAAAAAGATGAATCAATTACTGGAAATCCGGAACTATCAATTACTGCCCGCAAGCACCGCACGCTTTCATCAACTGATGGAGGAAGCCGCACTCCCGCTGTTGCAGGCAGCCGGAATGGAAGTGGTTTTTTACGGCCCCAGCCTGCAACAGGACGATGCGTATTGTCTGATCCGGGCGTACCGCGATGTCGGTCATTTGCAGCGCAGTCAGGCGCAGTTTTATGAAAGCGAAGCCTGGCGGAATGGTCCGCGCAACGCCATCGTCGCACTCATCGTCAGCTACCAGAACGTCGCGATTGCACGTCAGTCATTTCAAAACTAAAGGATGAACAATGAATCACTCAGACAACATTCAACCAGCGCAACAGGCTTTCGATTTTTTTATCGGCCACTGGCACATCGAGAATCAACGTCTGACCCGGCGCTTGCAAAGCGCTACTGAATGGGAACATTTTTCAGCCACACAAACCGTATGCCAGCTGCCCGGCGGAATTGGTAATTACGACGATTTTTCAGCACCAGACTGGCGTCCCGGATTTGTCGGGATGTCGCTGCGTATATTCAATCCAGTCACTGCATGCTGGAGTATTTACTGGCTGGATAATCAAAGCGGCGGGCTGGACGGCGCAGGCATACTGACGCCGCCGGTCGTCGGCCGCTTTCATCAGGGTACAGGGATCTTTGAAGGCGACGACATGCTGGACGGCAAGCCGGTACGCGTGCGCTACACCTGGTCAGACATCACCGCCGATTCAGCAAAATGGGAACAGGCAATGTCCGATGACGGCGGTGCAAACTGGGAGACCAACTGGCGTATGCAAATGCGCAGAATAAAGTAAAGCCGGCATAGCCGAATCGCACCGGCCCGTTACAGGGCCCGCAAACTGCGCATGCAGTCAGCATATGCCTGCTGAATCTCAGTTTGCGCCAGATGGCGGCCATTGCTGACCACTTGCTGTCCGCCGACATACACATCGCGCACCAGATTGTCGTTGCCCGCGAAAATCCAGCTGTTCAATACGTGCTGCACCGGCAGTCCGGCGAGATTAGGATGGGCATCATCGAGAATCACGAAGTCAGCACGATAGCCTGTTGCCAGCTGGCCGACAGCCCGTCCGCTGGCCTGCGCACCACCCTGCAGCGCCGCCTGCCACAGGAAATCGCCAACCTGCTTCTGCTGCGCGGAGGTGGCAATGTTTCGCCCCTGCAGACGCAGGCGCTGACCGTATTCCAGCCAGCGTAATTCTTCAACCGGACTGTGCGACGCATGGCTGTCGCTGCCAATGCCAAAGCGGCCACCGGCTGCCAGATAGTCTGGCAAATCGAAAAATCCGTCGCCCAGATTGCCCTCGGTGGTGGTGCAGATGCCGGCAACGGCGCTGCTGGCAGCCACGTCTCTGACTTCCTGTGGCGTCATGTGGGTCGCATGCACCAGACACCAGCGCTGATCAACCAGACCGCTGTCGAGCAGCAACTCAACCGGACGCCGGCCATGTGCCGCGATGCAGGCATCGACTTCCTTTATCTGCTCAGCGATATGCATATGCAATGGCCGGCCAGCCGGCAACGCCTGTACCAGATCGCGGATCTGCGTCAGGCTGGCAGCGCGCAGGGAATGCGGTGCGGCGCCGACTTCAAGCTGACGGCTGCGCATTGTTTCCAGTTCTTGCACCAGCAGCAGAATGTCATCAACGCCGCTAGCAAAGCGACGCTGATCGTCGCGCAGCGGCTTTTCATTGAAATCGGCGTAGCTGTACAACACCGGCAGCATCGTCATACCGATACCGGTCTGGCTGGCTGCCGCAATCACCCGCTGCGCCATTTCCGCCGGACTGGCATACATGGCACCCGCCGGATCGCGGTGCAGATAATGAAATTCACAGACGCCCGTATAACCGTGGCGCAGACATTCTGCATACAGCTGCGCGGCAATCGCCTGTATCTGCGCCGGTGTGATGTGCAAGGCATAGCGGTACATCAGGTCGCGCCAGGTCCAGAAGCTGTCCTGACTGTTTCCGGCGCTCTCCGTCATACCTGCCATGGCGCGCTGAAAGGCATGAGAGTGCAGATTCGTCATGCCCGGCAACAGCAGCGCTGCCTGTGGCTCACCGGGCAGCAACACGGCATTTTCCTCAATGTGGCTCAGGTCGCCGGCAGCGTTCCAGTGCAGCCGCACATTTTGAGTCCAGCCTTGCGGCAAATAGGCGTGCTGCGCAAATACGCGCTGATCTGAATGCTGGTGCAGATTCATGCTGAAGCTCCCGTCGCTTTGCTGGCTGTGGCATGCTGCCAGTCCAGACAGCTTTGCAGCAATTCCTTGAGCAACGGCTGCACCTGCGCAGCCAGATCCGGGCGATATGCGTACGGCGCTGTTTCATTCATATAAATGCACTGGCTCATTTCGAGCTGGATGGCATGGATATGGCGTGCAGGCTGGCCGTAATGACGCGTGATGTAGCCGCCTTTAAAACGGCCATTGAATACATGGCTGTATCTCTGCGCAACCGCTGAATGTTGCAAACAGGCTGCGAGCGTATTCTGCAGGCCGGGAGCGCAGGAATGCTGATCAGCAGTGCCAAAATTCAGGTCCGGCAATCTGCCTTCAAAAAACCGTGGCACCACCGAAGCGATCGAATGCGCATCCCACAGCACGACATGGCCGTGCATGCTCAGCAAACGCTCCAGCTCAGCCTGCAATTGCTGATGATAAGGCTGCCAGTAGGTCGCTATGCGACGTTGCACCTCAGCCTCAGAAGGCAGGCGATCTGGTGCATATAAAGGCTGTTTGCTGAAGGTATCGACCGGACACAAACCCGTCGTATCCTGCCCCGGATACAGGTTGGCATTATCCGGCGCACGGTTGAGATCAATGACATAGCGCGAATATTCCGCTGCAATCGTTGAAGCGCCAAGCGCCTGCGCCATGTTGTAGAGCACCGGCAAATGCCAGTCGGTGTCGGCTTTTTCTGCGGCTACCGACAGCATCTGCGCCGCCACTTCGGGCGCAATCGTCGTTCCCACGTGCGGCATCGAAATCAGCAGCGGGGCGCTGCCCGCCTGGAAATGGAATACGGAAGTCATGCGGTGCTCCTGTTCTGTCTCAGAGTTGTAAGGCAAGGCCAATGCGGTCTGCAGCGGCGCGGGTCATGCTGATGAAATCTGTCTGGCGCAATGCGCTGCGTTGTACCGGCGCCATCAGCGACAAGGTGGCAATAGCTTGCTCCTTGCCGGAGAAAACCGGTGCGCTCACACCCCAGACACCGAGATCGACTTCATTCTCGCTGACGGCATAGCGTTGTTGACGGATGTGCTGCAGTTCCTGTTCGAGTGTCGCACGTTCGGCGAAGGCGTTTGCATCGGGAAAATTCTGCTCCAGTATCTGCCGCTGTAGCGGCGCAGGTAAAAATGCCAGCAGGGCTTTGGCAGAAGCGCCGCGCACGACAGAGTTGGCACGCCCTTTGGCAAACGAGCAACGCAGCGCCTGCTGACTGTCCTGCATATCCAGACAAATTACCTGCCCGTGCAGATAACACAGCAAGCCAACGCTTTCGCCGGAGCGGCTGGTCAGTTGCTCAATCTCGCTGCGCGCAGCCTGCATCAGCCAGGAATGCTGATCGAAACCATGCGCGAGCTGAACAGCCAGTGGTCCCGGCTCATACAAGCCGCTGTGCGCATGTTCCTGTACCCAGCCCCATTTTTTTAAGGCCTGCAGATGGCGGTAAACGGTGCTGACCGGCAATGCGGTCTGCTGCGCCAGCTCCCGCGCCGACATGGCCTGTCCCTGACGGGCAATGCAGGCCAGCAGCTGCAAAACCCGTTCGCTGGTGGCATTTAATCTGGCGCTGTCGGTCGTCATCGGAACCTTTCACTGAATGTTGCCGATGCTAGCACTCCGGAATGAAATCTCAAGCAAAAATTCTCACTCAATGAGAATTTATTTCAAATTAATCTTGGAAAACGATAAACCAAGGCTACTCCGAAGCCCAATATCCATGCGGTTTTTTTAAGGGGAGATACGCAGCCTAGCTTTTGCTGTATGCCGTGTTCTGACAATTTCTGACTTCCTGCGCCGGAAAGCCGGCTTTGATCAGATCAAATTTGGCCTTTTCGTCGGCGCTCAGTGCGCGTAGCTGGTAGGCGAATTTGCTGGTGGTCACGGTTCGCGGCATGATGCGCGCTGTACGCACGCCTTTGTTATTCAGATTGGCGAGATGCTGTTTCGCTGCTTCTTCGGTTTTGAATACCCCGAGTGAAATGCCCCAGTGCAAAGGTCCCTGTTCCTGAATCACGAAAAAATCGGTCACACCAATGCGGCGCAGCTCGCTCACCTTTTTATCGGCACCGTCTTTACTTCCCTGCGAAGGGATAAACACCATGTGGCTGGCAGATTCATTCACATTCAAACGCGACTGGCGATCGCCGAGCGCGAGTGTTTTGAGTTTTTCCTCGATCTTGGGCGCGTCGTTCTGCAGGAAATTTCCGATTTCCAGACAGGCGGTAATTTCTGCTTTGACTTCCGGAACCGGTTCGACTCTGGACTGCGCAGCGCTGGCGGAAATCTGCAACAGCTGATCTGCGTGATGCTGCATTTTCAGACGTTCCGGCTCATGGGATTCCAGCGACCAGTTACCCAGCCAGCCCACATTCAATGCGAGCAGCAAGGCATTCAACACCAGCAGACTCCAGAAGAAAAATCGCAGCATGATCAAGTCAGATAAGAAATCAGTCCGGTCTGGATTGTGCCACGACCAGCAAGCCCGTCAAGACCAGATTCGGAATATGTTGATGCCTCACTGTCAGATGCGGGACCAGATAGGGCGCTGCACCGCCGGAAATCAGGCACAACACCGGCTTTCCCGTCTGCCGCGTCCACGACTCACAGGCCAGGGTAATCGCGCCGGTCTGGGCATGGATGCAACCGCTGACAATCGCTTCATCGGTATTGTCTGCAAATATCTGCGCCATGCCGGTATGTCCGGCGACTTGCGGCAGTTGCGCCGTGTTTCTGGCCAGCGAGCCGGCCATCAGTTGCAGGCCGGGCAGGATCATGCCGCCACTGAACGTACCGGCGGCACTCACAGCATCGACCGTGGTAGCGGTGCCGCAGGTGGCGACGATCAGATCCTGCTGAGGAAAGAGCGCATGCGCGCCAATAGCGGAAACAAAACGGTCCACCCCTAGTTGGGCTGGCTGCCGGTAAGCGTTGCGCAGGCCGGCAAGTTCCGCCTGCGAAGTCAGCCAGTGACAGCTGGCTTGCGGAAAAACCCTGGCGCACAACTGTTCCAGCCGGGCGCGGACAGCCGGACCTGCGACGTTGGAAATCCAGATATCCTGCACCGCATCTGCCTGCCAGTCTGTTTCCAGCGCAGGCAGCTCCGGATGCGGGACAGAGTCCATGCGGCGCCAGGTCATGCCGGTTTCAGGCTGCATGCTGCGGTCTGCCATCGCCCATTTGATGCGGGTATTTCCGGCATCAATCAGCAACAGCGTACCGGCCTGCTGCGCATGACTGGGCCCGGTGCTGTGTGCGGTTGTCGGTGTGCTGGTGTGTTGCATAGTTTTTCCGTGTTCAGTCAGCCGGACGCAATGAGACATCCCCGGCCAGTATACTGACCTGCCCCTGTTCCGTCTGTAATAACAGGCAACCCGTCGTATCAACGCACAGCGCGATACCCTGCCGGACGACCTGACCCTGATCCAGAATCAGCACCGCCTGGCCGGCATACGCATGCAGCGCGTTCCAGCGTTGCAGGAAGCCGCTAAATCCTTCCCGCTCAAATTGATCCAGCCCGCGCGCCAGCGCATTCAACAGCATCGCTGCCAGCTGATTTCTGTCCATTCTCGCCAGCCAGGGCGCGTCCGCTACCGTGCGTCCCAGCTCGGATTCCAGCGTATCGGGAATCAGCAGATTCAATCCTATGCCGACCACAATCCAGCTGCCCTGCTCCGGCTGCGCGGCGCTTTCAATCAGAATCCCGGCCAGTTTATTGCCATTGCGCAGCACATCGTTCGGCCATTTCAGGCGGACATTCACATCCAGGCTGTTGAGCACCTCGGCAATCATCACCCCCACAGCCAGCGGCAATCCCATTAACTGGTGACTGGCCTGCTTCATCGGCCATGCCAGTGAAAACATCAGCATGCCATCCGGCACCGAACTCCAGCTGCGGCCAGCGCGCCCGCGGCCCGCGGTCTGATGCAACGCGATCCGCATGACTGCGCGTTCCAGACCCGGTAGCCGGTTCATCAGGTCGGTATTGGTGGAACCCGTGGTCTCAACGACTTCCACTTCGGCCAGCATACCGAAGGCATCACGCCGTTGCCGGATTGCATCGGCCGCCAGCGTGCTGTGGTGCCGTGACTGTCTGTCCGCTGCCGCAGCGGTGCTTGATTCATTCTGCATGTGTGTTGTTTGATGGTTCGGAAAATAGCTGTCCCGGTTGCTCAGAAAGCAGATAAAAAAACGGCACCGTAGACATTGCTGCGGTGCCGTTCTGATACTGACTGGCAGATCAGGCGTCGCTGTCTGTCAGGTTGTTTGCGACCTCAGGAGCCGGTGCAAAAGTGACTTTCTCTGCATCCAGCAAAGCCTGACGTTCATCGGCTTCCCAGGTTTCTTTCATCTTGCGTGCGCGGTGGAACGCCAGACCGGTACCGGCAGGAATCAGGCGACCAACAATCACGTTTTCTTTCAGACCGCGCAGGCCGTCTTTCTTGCCCATGATCGCTGCTTCTGTCAGAACCCGTGTGGTTTCCTGGAACGACGCCGCGGAGATGAAGGAGTCGGTCGACAACGATGCCTTGGTAATACCCAGCAGGATATTTTCATAAGTTGCCGGAATACCGCCAGCAGCAATCACGCGATCGTTTTCATCCAGCAGTTCAGAACGTTCGACCTGCTCACCGGTGATGTAGTTGGCATCACCCGGATTGACGACGACGACACGGCGCAGCATCTGACGCACGATCACTTCAATGTGCTTGTCATTGATCTTCACACCCTGCAAGCGGTACACGTCCTGCACTTCGTCAACGATGTAGCGGGCCAGCGCTTCGATACCCAAGAGGCGCAGGATGTCTTGCGGATCGGCCGGGCCGTCCACAATCATTTCACCCTTGTTGACCACCTGACCGTCATGCACCAGCACCTGCTTGTCTTTGGCAATCAGGAATTCGTGCTTTTCACCGTCCATGTCGGTGATTTCCAGACGTTGCTTACCTTTGGTTTCCTTACCGAACGCCACTGTACCGGTTACCTCTGCCAGCATACCGGCATCTTTCGGGGAACGGGCTTCGAACAGTTCGGCAACGCGCGGCAGACCACCGGTAATATCACGGGTTTTCTGCGATTCGGTCGGGATACGCGCCAGCACTTCACCAACGGTCACGTGCTGACCGTCTTTCACGGTAATCAGCGCGCCAACCTGGAAACCGATCGTCACAGCGTGTTCGGTACCGGCGATTTTGACTTCTTCGCCGTTTTCATTCAGCAGCTTGACCTGCGGACGTACCGACTTGCCTGCTGCGCCACGACGCTTAGGATCGATCGCCACCAGCGTGGACAAACCGGTCACTTCGTCAACCTGCTTCGCAACGGTCACGCCTTCCTCGACATTCTCGAACTTCACCGTACCGGTGTATTCGGTAATGATAGGACGGGTCAGCGGATCCCATGTCGCCAGTGCAGTACCGGCTCTGATGACCATGCCGTCTTTGACGATCAGTGTCGCACCGTAAGGCACTTTATGACGCTCGCGCTCACGTCCGTGGTCGTCAGTGATCAGCACTTCGCCGGAACGGGAAATGACGATCTGATCGCCTTTGCCGTTCGTGACATAACGCATCGTCGCAGTGAAACGGATCGTACCGTTGGATTTCGCTTCCACGGAAGAGGCCACTGCTGCACGGGACGCCGCACCACCGATGTGGAAGGTACGCATTGTCAGCTGTGTACCCGGTTCACCGATGGACTGCGCAGCAATCACACCGACTGCCTCACCGGCATTGACCAGATTGCCGCGGCCCAGATCGCGGCCATAGCACATCGCGCACAGACCATAACGGGTGTCGCAGGTCAGCGGTGTGCGGACTTTGACTTCGTCGATGCCCAGCGCTTCGATACGCTCTACAGCCACTTCATCCAGCAGGCTGCCTGCGGCGTACAGGGTTTCCTGTGTTTCCGGATTCACGATATCGTTGGCAGAAACACGGCCCAGAATCAGATCGCGCAAAGGTACGTTAACTTCACCGCCTTCAACGATCGCCTTCATCGAAGAACCGTTCGATGTACCGCAATCGTCTTCCACCACCACCAGATCCTGCGTCACGTCGACCAGACGGCGTGTCAGGTAACCGGAGTTCGCTGTCTTCAGCGCCGTATCGGCCAGACCTTTACGCGCACCGTGTGTGGAAATGAAGTACTGCAGAACGTTCAGACCTTCGCGGAAGTTCGCGGTAATCGGTGTTTCGATAATCGAACCATCCGGTTTCGCCATCAGACCACGCATACCGGCCAGCTGACGGATCTGTGCAGCAGAACCACGCGCACCGGAGTCAGCCATCATGTAAATCGCATTGAAAGACTCTTGCGTGCCGACGGTGCCGTCGCGCTTGGTGACAGGTTCAACTTTGAGCTGTTCCATCATCGCCTTGCCGACTTCATCACCGGTCTTGCCCCAGATATCGACCACTTTGTTGTAGCGTTCGCCCGCAGTCACCAGACCGGAAGCGTATTGCTGTTCGATCTGCTTGACTTCATGCTCTGCTGCAGCCAGCAAGGTCACTTTTTGCGGTGGTACCAGCATATCGTCGATACAGATCGAGATACCGGCACGTGTCGCGAGGCGGAAACCCATCTGCATCAGCTGATCGGCAAATACCACTGTCGCACGCAGACCGCACTTACGGAAAGAAGTATCGATCAGGCGGGAAATTTCTTTTTTCTTCAACGGACGGTTCAGAACGCTGAATGGCAAGCCCTTTGGCAGGATTTCAGACAGAATCGCACGACCGACTGTGGTTTCGTAACGCTTGATCGTCTTGGTGAATTCGCCGGTTGCCGCATCTTTCGGGTACTCGGTGATACGCACGGTGATACGGGTGCTGAGTTCGACTTCCTTGTTGTCCCAGGCGCGGATCGCTTCGGAGACATCCGGGAACATCATACCTTCGCCCTTGCCGTTGATTTTTTCACGGGAAGCGTAGTACAGACCCAGAACGATATCCTGAGAAGGAACGATCGATGGTTCGCCGTTGGACGGGAACAGAATATTGTTAGACGCCAGCATCAGTGTGCGTGCTTCCATCTGCGCTTCGATCGACAGAGGAACGTGCACCGCCATCTGGTCACCGTCGAAGTCGGCGTTGAACGCCGCGCAGACGAGCGGATGCAGCTGGATCGCTTTGCCTTCGATCAGCACTGGCTCAAACGCCTGGATACCCAGACGGTGCAGCGTAGGCGCACGGTTCAGCATGATAGGATGTTCGCGAATGACTTCTTCAAGAATATCCCAGACGACCGGTTCCTGAATCTCGACCAGTTTCTTCGCAGCCTTGATCGTGGTCGCCAGACCCATCAATTCCAGTTTATTGAAAATGAACGGTTTGAACAGTTCCAGCGCCATCAGTTTCGGCAGACCGCACTGATGCAGTTTCAGCTGCGGACCGACCACGATAACGGAACGACCAGAGTAGTCGACGCGCTTACCCAGCAAGTTCTGACGGAAACGGCCGCCCTTGCCTTTGATCATTTCAGCCAGCGATTTCAGCGGACGCTTGTTCGCGCCAGTCATCGCTTTACCGCGACGGCCGTTATCGAGCAGGGAATCAACCGCTTCCTGCAGCATGCGTTTTTCGTTGCGGGTGATGATTTCCGGAGCGCGCAATTCCATCAGGCGCTTCAGACGGTTGTTACGGTTAATGACGCGGCGGTACAGATCGTTCAGATCGGAGGTCGCAAAACGGCCACCATCCAGCGGTACCAGCGGACGCAGTTCAGGCGGCAGCACCGGCAGCACTTCCATGATCATCCAGTCCGGCTTGATGCCGGAACGCTGGAACGCTTCCAGCACTTTCAGACGCTTCGCGTACTTCTTGATCTTGGCTTCGGATTTGGATTCTTTCAGCTCGGTGCGCAGGGTTTCCGCATCACGGTCGATATCGATGGAACGCAGCAGTTCACGGATACCTTCCGCACCCATGAATGCGGTGAATTCGTCACCGTATTCTTCGTATTTGGCAGCGTAGTCGTCTTCCGACATGATCTGGCATTTTTTCAGCGGCGTCATGCCGGGATCGGTCACAACATATGCTTCAAAATACAGCACGCGCTCGATATCGCGCAGTGTCATGTCCAGCACCATACCCAGACGGGATGGCAGGGATTTCAGGAACCAGATATGCGCTGTCGGGGAAGCCAGTTCAATATGGCCCATGCGCTCACGGCGTACTTTAGCCAGAGTCACTTCAACGCCGCACTTTTCGCAAATGACACCACGGTGTTTCAGACGCTTGTACTTACCGCACAGGCATTCGTAATCTTTGATCGGTCCAAAAATCTTGGCGCAGAACAGGCCATCGCGTTCTGGCTTAAAGGTACGGTAGTTGATGGTTTCCGGCTTTTTGACTTCGCCGTAGGACCAGGAGCGGATTTTTTCCGGAGACGCCAGACCAATTTTGATCGCGTCGAATTGTTCGTTTGGCTGGACTTGCTTGAATAGATCGAGCAGGGCTTTCATGTATATCACTCCAGTGAAGCGTGCGAATTTACTTTGAAATTCACGCTAGTTGGCTGAATAGTGCTGCAACAGAAGCAATTTCGTCATCTGACCCTGTTCGCATCGACGGGAGAGCCGGAATCCCTTGCTGGGACTGGTTCCATCAGATACCGGGAACGAATTCACTTCCAAACTGCTGGCTGACTGAATGACCATCGCCCGGATCTCGTCCGGGCGGCGGCGGTAGTACACATACTGCAAATTACTAATTTTTTTCCATCTGCTGCAAAGCAGTTTCCAGCGAGCCGGAAGCGCTTTGCAGTGATCCGGATTAATCGCGCTCGAGATCGATATCGATACCGAGAGAGCGAATTTCCTTGACCAGAACGTTGAACGACTCTGGCATACCTGCATCAATCACGTGATCGCCCTTGACCAGGTTTTCATACACTTTGGTACGGCCATTCACGTCATCGGACTTGACGGTCAGCATCTCTTGCAAGACGTAAGACGCGCCGTAAGCTTCCAGTGCCCAAACCTCCATCTCACCGAAACGCTGGCCACCGAACTGGGCTTTACCGCCCAATGGCTGCTGCGTGACCAGAGAGTATGGTCCGGTCGAGCGGGCATGCATTTTATCATCAACCAGATGGTGCAGTTTCAGCATATGCATGTAGCCAAGAGTCACTTTGCGCTCGAACGCTTCACCAGTCCGGCCATCGTACAGGGTAACCTGATTTTTGGATGGCGTCATGCCAAGCTGCTCTGCAATATGGTCAGGGAAAGCCAGATCCAGCATGCGGCGGATTTCAGATTCATGCGCACCGTCAAACACCGGTGTCGCAAACGGCACACCGTTTTTCAGGTTATTCGTCAGTTCCAAAATTTCTGCATCGCTGAAACCGTCGATATCTTCCTTCTTGCCGGATTCGTTATAAATCTTTTTCAGGAATTCGCGCAGCTCTTCTACCTTAGCCTTAGCTTTCAGCATTTCGCCGATACGCAGACCCAGACCTTTTGCCGCCCAGCCCAGATGCACTTCCAGAACCTGACCCACGTTCATACGGGACGGAACACCCAGTGGGTTCAGCACGATGTCTGCCGGCGTACCATCCGCCATGTACGGCATATCTTCAATCGGCACGATACGGGAAACCACACCCTTGTTACCGTGACGACCCGCCATCTTGTCACCAGGCTGCAGGCGACGTTTGACCGCGAGGTACACCTTGACCATTTTCTGTACGCCTGGCGGCAATTCGTCGCCCTGGGTCAGCTTGGTGCGTTTTTCTTCGAACGCCAGATCGAACTGATGGCGTTTTTCGGCGATGGAATCTTTCATCGCAACCAGTGCATTCGCCGCATCGTCGGATGCCAGGCGGATATCGAACCAGTGATACTTATCGATGCTGGCCAGATATTCCTTAGTGATCTTGCTGCCTTTTGCCAGCTTGGCCGGACCGCCGTCAGCGATCTTACCGTCCAGCATACGCTCCAGACGCTCGAACGCATCGCCTTCCACGATACGCAGCTGGTCGTTCAGATCCAGGCGGTAGCGTTTCAGTTCGTCGTCGATAATCTGCTGAGCACGTTTGTCGCGCTGGATGCCTTCGCGGGTGAACACCTGAACGTCGATAACGGTGCCGACCATGCCGGATGGCACGCGCAGGGATGTATCTTTAACATCGGACGCTTTTTCACCGAAGATGGCGCGCAGCAGTTTTTCTTCCGGTGTCAGCTGAGTTTCGCCTTTTGGTGTGACTTTACCAACCAGTGTGTCGCCAGCGGTCACTTCTGCACCGATGTAGACGATACCGGATTCATCCAGACGGGCTAACTGATTTTCCGCCAGGTTGGAGATATCACGTGTGATTTCTTCCGCACCCAGTTTGGTGTCACGTGCCACAACGGACAACTCTTCGATATGAATCGATGTGTAGCGGTCGTCAGCGACGACTTTTTCGGAGATCAGAATCGAATCTTCGAAGTTATAACCGTTCCACGGCATGAACGCGACCAGCATGTTCTGACCCAGAGCCAGTTCGCCCATGTCAGTCGATGCGCCGTCGGCCAGTACGTCACCTTTGGCAACCACGTCGCCGACTTTGACGATAGGACGCTGGTTGATGTTGGTGTTCTGGTTGGAACGGGTGTACTTGATCAGGTTGTAGATATCAACACCGACTTCGCCTGCCTGTGCTTCCGCGTCATTCACGCGAATCACGATACGGCCCGCATCGATGTAATCAACTTTACCGCCGCGCAGCGCCTGCACTGTGGTGCCGGAGTCGACTGCCACAGTACGTTCGATGCCGGTACCGACGAAAGCTTTTTCAGGACGCAGGCAAGGAACAGCCTGACGTTGCATGTTGGCACCCATCAGCGCACGGTTCGCATCATCGTGTTCGAGGAACGGGATCAGCGATGCGGCAACAGAAACCACCTGACCGGTCGCCACGTCCATGTACTGAATGCGCTCCGGCGATACCAGGATGGTTTCGCCAGCTTCACGGGCGGACACCAGTTCGTCGACCAGCGTGCCAGTGCCGTCAATGGTCGCATTCGCCTGAGCGATGATGTAGCGGCCTTCTTCGATCGCAGACAGATAATCGATCTGGTTAGTGATTTTGCTGTCAACCACTTTGCGGTAAGGCGTTTCGAGGAAGCCGTATTCGTTCAGACGCGCGTACAGCGCCAGCGAGTTGATCAGACCGATGTTCGGACCTTCCGGTGTTTCGATCGGGCAAACGCGGCCGTAGTGGGTTGGATGCACGTCGCGGACTTCAAAGCCGGCGCGCTCGCGGGTCAGACCACCAGGTCCCAGTGCGGAAATACGACGCTTGTGCGTGATTTCGGACAGCGGGTTAGTCTGATCCATAAACTGCGACAACTGGGAGGAGCCGAAGAATTCACGGATCGCTGCAGAAATCGGTTTGGAGTTAATCAGGTCATGCGGCATCAGGTTATCGGCTTCGGCCTGACCCAAACGCTCTTTGACGGCACGTTCGACACGCACCAGACCGGCACGGAACTGGTTCTCAGCCAGTTCACCGACGCAGCGTACGCGACGGTTACCCAGGTGATCGATATCGTCGACTTCGCCGCGGCCATTGCGCAGCTCAACCAGAATCTTGATCACGGCGAGGATGTCTTCATTAGACAAAGTCATGGCGCCGGTCAGCTCGTCGCGGCCGATACGGCGGTTGAACTTCATACGGCCAACAGCCGACAGGTCGTAACGCTCTTCGCTGTAGAACAAGCCATTGAACAGCGCTTCAACAGAATCTTCTGTCGGCGGTTCGCCAGGGCGCATCATGCGGTAGATCGCCACGCGTGCTGCCATCTGGTCAGCGGTGTCATCGGTACGCAAAGTCTGGGAGATGTAGGCACCCTGGTCCAGATCGTTGGTATACAAGGTCTGAATATCAGTGACGCGTGCATCGCGCAGACGACCCAGTAATTCTTCTGTCAACTCGTCGTTGGCATTCGCAATCACTTCGCCAGTATCGGCGTCGATGATGTTTTTCGCCAGCACGCGGCCGATCAGATAATCTTCTGGAACCGAAATATGCTTGATACCGCCGGCATCGATTTCGCGGACATGTTTCGCGTTGATACGCTTGTCTTTGGCGACAATCACTTTACCGGACTTATCGGTAATGTCGAAACGCGCCACTTCACCACGCAGACGCTCGGAAACAAATTCCATTTCAGCGCCATCGTTATGCAGCGTGAAATTATCGAAAACGAAGAAATTAGCCAGAATCTGCTCATTGGTCATGCCAATTGCACGCAGCAGAATCGTGACCGGCATCTTACGACGGCGGTCAATACGGAAGAACAGGATATCTTTCGGATCGAATTCAAAATCCAGCCATGAACCACGGTAAGGAATAATCCGTGCCGAGAACAGCAATTTACCGGAAGAATGCGTCTTGCCACGGTCATGTTCAAAGAACACGCCCGGCGAACGGTGCAACTGGGACACAATCACACGCTCGGTACCATTGATCACAAACGAGCCGGTAGTGGTCATCAGAGGCAATTCGCCCATGTAGACTTCCTGCTCTTTCATTTCCTTCACGACCGGTTTGGTCGGCGACTCTTTATCCAGAATCACCAGACGCACCTTCGCGCGTAGCGGAGACGCATAAGTCAGTCCGCGCAACTGACATTCCTTGACGTCAAAAGCGGGATCGCCTAATACATAGGATAAAAACTCAAGACGAGCAAACCCATTGTGCGAAACAATAGGAAAAATCGAAGTGAAGGCAGATTGCAAGCCCTCATTTTTGCGGTTTGCAGCAGTTCTGTCTTCTTGTAAAAAACTTTGATACGACTCGATTTGAGTCGCCAATAAGAACGGAACGTTGTGGACGTTGGCGCGCTTCGCAAAAGATTTACGAATACGCTTCTTCTCAGTAAATGAGTAGTGCATGGACACTCCGTGAGTGACAGGGAAGGAAGGAGAATTCAGGATTCCTGACGCACATTACAAACACCTTGCGACAAAAAGCCTCAAGTCTCAACCCTCAGCCTTAATAAACAACTAAACAACCCGAAACGACAAAGAAGCCAAAGAGGAATCCTCTCTTGCAAGAGGATTCCTTCCTTTGACTTCGGCAAATCCGGAGATTTGCCTTGATGCTGAATTACTTGACTTCGACTTTCGCGCCAGCTTCTTCCAGCTTCTTCTTAGCAGCTTCAGCGTCAGCTTTGGAAACACCTTCTTTAACTGCTTTAGGTGCGCCATCAACAACGTCTTTCGCTTCTTTCAAGCCTAGGCCTGTCAGTTCACGAACTGCTTTAATCACGCCAACTTTGTTCGCGCCAGCTTCAGCCAGAATAACTGTGAACTCTGTTTGCTCTTCAGCTGCAGCAGCTGCGCCGCCTGCTGCTGGACCAGCAACTGCCATTGCAGCTGCGGATACGCCGAATTTTTCTTCGAATGCCTTAACCAGGTCGTTCAGATCCATTACGGACATCGCGCCTACGGCTTCCAGGATATCGTCTTTGCTAATTGCCATTTGAAACTCCTAATATTTTTAAATCACATCGATTCGGTATTTGACGAAAAAGCGAGGCTGCAATTAAGCAGCTTCGGCTTCTTTTTTCGCTGCCAGAGCTGCCAGGCCACGTGCGAAGCCGGATACAGGTGCCTGCATCATGCCCAACAATTGTGCCAACAGAACTTCACGGCTTGGGATGCTTGCCAGTGCAACAACACCAGCTTTATCCAGCGATTTGCCTGCATAGTTACCTGCTTTAACAACCAGTTTGTCATTGCCTTTTGCGAAGTCATTAACGACTTTAGCAGCAGCAACAGCATCATCCGAGATCGCATAGATCAGCGGACCGGTCATTTCAGAAGCGAGGCTGGCAAATGCAGTTCCCTCAACAGCGCGACGTGCGAGTGTGTTTTTTAACACGCGCATGTAAACGCCCTGAGCACGTGCGGATGCACGCAATTGCGTCAAATGACCGACCTGGATGCCACGATATTCAGCTACGACGATAGTCTGTGCAGTTGCTACTTTTGCAGAGACTTCAGCGACGACAGCCTTTTTGTCATTCAGATTGAGACTCACGGTCAACCTCCATTAGTGATACTCATTCGGCACATCAGGATGATGAGCTTCCTTCATATCGTTTCGAACACGGCGTCCGAAGTTAGGAGCTTCACTGGCGGACCAGTCCACTACAAAACTTGTTCGGGTACACCATCTGCGCTGGGCTCTGTCGACGATGCTTCAGATATTTAACTTGACAGGTATCAGAGATACACATCAAGCCCAACGGTCTTTGACACTCTGAATGTACCGATGGCACATTCAGCCCAAAGAATCGCCCTGCGCCAAAAGCGCAGGGACTTCATTTTTTACTTAAGCCAGATTAGCGTGATCAACGCGAACGCCTGCACCCATCGTGGATGAGATGGAGACTTTACGCAGATACACACCTTTGCTGGATGCTGGCTTTGCCTTGTTCAGGGCATCAATCAGCGCAACCAGGTTAGCTCTCAGGTCGCCGTCAGCAAAAGATTTGCGACCGATAGTTGCATGGATAATCCCTGCTTTATCTGTACGATACTGAACCTGACCGGCTTTTGCATTTTTAACTGCTGTTGCTACGTCCGGAGTCACTGTGCCAACTTTTGGGTTAGGCATCAGACCACGTGGGCCCAGAACCTGACCCAGAGTACCAACGATACGCATCGTGTCAGGAGAAGCAATCACCACGTCGAAAGGCATGTCGCCAGCTTTAACGCGCTCTGCCAGATCTTCCATACCGACGATATCCGCACCCGCTGCTTTTGCTTCTTCAGCTTTTGCACCTTGTGCGAATACCGCTACGCGTACAGATTTACCAGTACCGGCAGGCAGAACAACCGCGCCGCGGACAACCTGATCAGATTTCTTAGGATCAACGCCGAGCTGTACGGAAACGTCGATAGACTCATTGAATTTCGCTGTTGCGCATTCCTTGATCAACGCGATAGCGTTATCAAACGGATAGACTTTCAGACGGTCAACTTTAGTCGCGAGCAACTTTGCTTTTTTAGATAACTTAGCCATTACAGACCCTCCACCGTGATACCCATGGAACGAGCAGAACCGGCGATAGTGCGCACAGCTGCTTCCATGTCAGCAGCAGTCAAGTCTTTTGCTTTGACTGTTGCGATTTCTTCTGCCTGCTTACGGGTGATAGAACCAACTTTATCAGTATGTGGCTTGGAAGAGCCTTTAGTGATACCCGCTGCCTTTTTGATCATGTAAGTTGCCGGAGGCGTCTTCATCACGAAAGTGAAAGACTTGTCAGCAAATGCAGTGATCACAACAGGGATCGGCATACCTGGCTCCATACCTTGGGTCTGCGCGTTGAACGCCTTGCAGAATTCCATGATATTCAGACCACGTTGACCCAGAGCTGGACCGATAGGTGGGGATGGATTTGCTTTACCAGCTGGCACTTGCAGCTTGATAAAACCGATAATTTTCTTTGCCATGATGGCTCCTTCATTAAATGAGTAATAGCGCCCGCCAATGCCTACCACACACTGACAGGCTCCTCTGCCTGCTTATTTTGATCAGTTTCAACAAACTTCTGTTACGCACCAATCAGCGTTTTTACCTTTAAACCTTTTCGACCTGGGCAAATTCCAGCTCAACCGGCGTCGCACGACCAAAAATAGTGACCGTCACACGCACTTTAGATTTCTCGTAATTCACTTCTTCAACATTGCCATTGAAATCAGTGAATGGACCTTCTTTAATCCGGACAACCTCGCCAACTTCATACAACACTTTTGGCCGTGGCTTCTCAACACCATCCTGCATCTGCTGCAAAATCTTATCGACCTCATGTTGAGGGATAGGAGATGGCTTATTGGATTTACCACCGATAAAACCAGTCACCTTGCTGGTATTTTTCACCAGATGCCATGTATCGTCAGTCATTTCCATTTCGACGAAAACATAGCTGGGAAACAGGCGGCGCTCAGTCACAGCCTTGCGGCCGTTACGCACTTCAATCACTTCTTCAGTTGGCACCAGAATCCGGCCAAACAGCTCTTGCATACCGGCTCGGTCGATACGCTCAACCAGTGCACGCTGAACACTTTTTTCCATGCCTGAGTAAGCATGAACTGCATACCATCTTTTAGCACTTTTGGGCACAGACACCACTGGCGCTGCACCCTGTTCGTTTTCCTGAATGTTATCGCTCATTATTTTTTCCATCCAAGGATTACGTCATACAACATAAACTCCAGAAACTTATCCGTTCCCCAGAGAAAGATCGCCATAATCAATACAAAACCAAAAACCACAGCAGTAATCTGCCCGGCTTCCTTACGCGTTGGCCATACAACTTTTTTTGTTTCACGGACAGCTTCTTTCGCGAACTCAACGAAGTCACGTCCCATTTGGGAAACAGAAACCAGACCGACAGCAATCACCAAACCAGCCAACAGTGCAATCGCTCTAACCCATGAGGACTGACCAGCAAGAACATAAAAAGCAGCAATTCCAGCAACGATCGCAATAGCCGCCAGAATGACTTTATATTTGTCACCGGAGGTATTAACTGTTTGTACGGAATGATTAGACATACTCATTTACTTTCGGTGCCCTGCGGCTTTGATGGTGGCAGGGGCGGAGGGAATCGAACCCCCAGCCTACGGTTTTGGAGACCGTCGCTCTGCCAATTGAGCTACACCCCTACATCTTTGAAACTACTCAAATTATCACGGCGATCCAGAACAGATCGCCGTATTTGAATGGCAGCTTACAAACTTCTATTACTCGATAATTTTAGCAACCACACCCGCACCAACAGTACGGCCACCTTCACGAATCGCGAAGCGCAGACCTTCTTCCATCGCGATCGGGTTGATCAGCTTTACTGTGATCGAGACGTTGTCGCCTGGCATCACCATTTCTTTATCCTTCGGCAACTCGATCGAACCAGTCACGTCCGTGGTACGGAAGTAGAATTGTGGACGGTAGTTGTTGAAGAATGGTGTGTGACGACCGCCTTCGTCTTTCGACAGGACGTAGATTTCGCCTGTGAAATGGGCGTGCGGTTTGATCGAACCTGGTTTTGCCAGCACCTGACCACGCTGGATGTCTTCGCGCTTGGTACCGCGCAGCAGAACGCCGACGTTGTCGCCTGCCTGCCCCTGGTCCAGCAGTTTGCGGAACATTTCAACGCCGGTACAGGTTGTTTTGACTGTGTCTTTGATACCAACGATTTCGATTTCTTCGCCGACTTTGATGATGCCGCGCTCTACACGACCGGTAACGACTGTACCGCGACCGGAGATGGAGAAGACGTCTTCCACTGGCAGCAGGAATGTGCCGTCAACTGCACGCTCTGGTGTCGGGATGTAGTTGTCGAGTGCGTCGGCCAGTTTCATGATGGCTTCTTCGCCCAGCGGGCCTTTGTCGCCTTCCAGCGCCAGTTTGGCGGAACCCTGGATGATTGGCAGGTCGTCGCCTGGGAATTCGTATTTGGACAGTAATTCGCGCACTTCCATTTCGACCAGTTCCAGCAATTCTGCGTCGTCAACCATGTCGCATTTGTTCAGGAAGACGATGATGTATGGAACGCCAACCTGACGCGCCAGCAGGATGTGCTCGCGTGTTTGTGGCATTGGGCCGTCTGCTGCGGAGCAAACCAGGATCGCGCCGTCCATCTGCGCTGCACCAGTGATCATGTTTTTCACATAGTCGGCGTGGCCTGGGCAGTCAACGTGGGCGTAGTGGCGGCTTGCTGTTTCATATTCGACGTGGGCTGTGTTAATGGTGATACCACGTGCTTTTTCTTCTGGTGCTGCGTCGATTTCGTCGTATTTCTTCGCTTCGCCGCCGAATTTTGCGGACAAGACTGTTGCAATCGCTGCTGTCAGTGTCGTTTTGCCGTGATCAACGTGACCAATTGTTCCGACGTTGACGTGCGGCTTGGTGCGCTCGAACTTACCTTTTGCCATTTTGAACTCCTAACGATTTTGATGAGAATACTCAGGCACACGCCCGACGACTTCAGACTTGAAACACCAGATTCACATGGTGCCCTTGACGTGGATTGAACACGTGGCCTCTCCCTTACCAAGGGAGTGCTCTACCACTGAGCTACAAGGGCAGCTTGTTTGCACAAAAAAAGCCACGCAAATACTGGAGCGGGTGAAGGGAATCGAACCCTCGTCTTAAGCTTGGAAGGCTTCGGCTCTACCATTGAGCTACACCCGCAAGGGCCACCACTTCAGCCGCATTACTAAATTCTTACCTGGTGGAGAGGGCTGGATTCGAACCAGCGTACTCGTAAGAGGGCAGATTTACAGTCTGCTGCCATTAACCACTCGGCCACCTCTCCGCAGGGAACCCCGAACTATAGAGATAGAATCACCCAATGTCAAGGGATATTTTAAAAACCCACCCTTCCGGTCAGTTTTTGGCGTGCGTCAGCTGGAAAGAATCAATGTCCTGAATTTTTTCCAGATCATGCGACAACACGCTGAGCGAAACAGCATTTTTTTTGTCGAGGGCAATCGCAATAAAATGCCATTCTGACATGCCATTATTGACTGCAATGGTTAGCGTCCCGGCAGCCAGTTCATAACCGCGCGCAGCCAGCATGGATTCTATCTCCGCCTGCTCCGGCCGCACGCCGGTCCGGAAGCGGACCACGATCACGAGCGCCGCCTGCGAAGGCAGCCATGCTTCAAGCCGGTGTACCCAGATCATGCAGGCAGCGGACAGCAACGCCAGCAAAATAGCGGAAGCATAAAAACCGACGCCCACCAGCACACCGATCGCTGAAGACGCCCAGACCGACGCCGCCGTTGTCAGGCCGCTGATGGTAAAACCTTCCTTCATAATCACACCGGCGCCCAGAAAGCCGATGCCGGTGACGATGCCCTGGATCGTACGGGAAGGATCAAGACTCACCGGTGACAATGCCCTGCCGCCAAACCAGAAATCCGGATACCCGGCAATCACCACCAGCGCGGCGGAAGCCATGCAAACCAGGCCATAAGTCCGCATACCGGCGGCCCGGCCATGGTAGGAGCGCTCATAACCAACCACAAATCCGAGCAGCATGGCGCCGGCCAGATTCAGGAAAATGATGATATTGGCGTTCAGTTCCGCTGGCGACCAGAACAGCATGAAGTGGCCCAGATATTCGCTCATAGTGCTCCGTATCTCTATTTTTATGGTTTAAATAATTTTGACACCCTCATCGATGCCGAGTGTAACAACTCCACCCCGGTTTGTGCGGACATTCCGTCATTGGACTTTGCGGCGTCAGAACACATGCCGGAAAACAATTTCTTTACCGCTTGCAGGGATGCAGTATAATTCGCGCTCACTTTCATTGGGGAGTAGCCTGCCCTGGCTATCCGGGGAAATCGCATCAACATACTTGACCGCAGGTCATGGTGCGATTGGCTGTGCATGCATGTGCAGAGTCTGGCAAGACCTTTGATAGTGCCATTTCTGTTACGAGGGATCGGACGGAATGTCACTGTCATTGGTTAATACCGTCCGATCCCGCACACATCATTATGGAAGCTTTCCTCGTCTCTGCCCTGGCTATCACTATTGGCGAAATCGGTGATAAAACACAATTGCTGGCATTGCTGCTGGCAGCACGTTACAAAAAACCCGCCCCGATCATTCTCGGAATCCTGTGCGCGACGCTGGCCAATCATGCGCTGGCCGGACTGCTCGGACAATGGGTGGCGCACCACATTCCGGCAGACATTCTGCGCTGGGCGCTGGGTCTGTCATTTCTGGCGATTGCCGCCTGGACGCTGAAGCCGGATGAAATGGAAGATGAGGGTCTGAACGACAGCCATTACGGCGTCTTTGCGCTGACCTGCGTGACTTTCTTCATCGCGGAAATCGGCGACAAGACCCAGCTGGCAACCGTTGCGCTGGCAGCCAAGTACAGCAATCTCGGCATGGTCATCGCCGGCACCACGCTCGGTATGCTGATTGCTGACGTACCAGCTGTTTTTCTCGGAAAAATTGCCGCCCCCAATTTCCCGTTCCGCCTGGTACGCTGGATCGCGTCCGCTGTTTTTGCGGTGCTCGGCCTGCTGGTCCTGCTGGGGATCGGTGAACGTTTTTTATAAGACAGATAATGCTGACAATTTATCATAATCCGCGCTGCTCAAAATCACGCGAAACGTTGGAGCTGGTCAATACGGAAGCGGGCCGGCGCGGCTGGCCTGTGACGGTGATTGACTATCTGAAACAGGCTCCGGACCTGCATACGCTGCATCAGATACTGACGGCGCTGGGTGGTGACGTGCAGCAAATGCTGCGCGCCAACGAACCGGAATATGCCGCTGCCAATCTGCAGGACGCGGATATGGACACTGCGTTGCAGGCCATCGCGCGTTGTCCGAAATTATTGCAGCGCCCCATCGTTTTGCTGGATGGACGGGCGGTCATTGGCCGTCCACCCGGAAACGTGTCCATCTTGTTTCAGAAAGCGCATCATGAGTGAATTCCGACTGGCTGCCGGCAGCACGGTCAAATTTGGCTGCACCACCAGCCAGCTTTATCCTGCATTACGCCATGGCCTTGCAAAAGAGATCCCGGCTCAAGGTTTTTCCGATACCGGCAACCAGTCGCCGCCAGGCGTGATGGTCGGTGAACTGATGGCGTATTTTGCCGCCTGTGCCGGTTTCTGCAATGCCACCAG
Source organism: Cognatundibacterium griseum (assembly GCF_014284195.1). Taxonomy (GTDB): domain Bacteria; phylum Pseudomonadota; class Gammaproteobacteria; order Burkholderiales; family Burkholderiaceae_D; genus Undibacterium; species Undibacterium griseum. The sequence goes on along the minus strand of NZ_JACOGC010000001.1, from coordinate 420,323 downwards.
CCAGTTGCATCATGCACATCAGGAAGTGCTGTCTGCGTTTGTACAGGCGCTGCAGGAACAGCACGGCCGCAAGCCGGAGATGCCCGAGCTGGAAGCGATTGCGCATCAGGCGGGGTTGCCGGTTGTACTGGAAATCACGCTGGAACAAGATTGCGTGTTACTGGCCGACCCGCATTTTGTCGCAGAGGGTGCAGCGGAAAAAAGCTGGAAACTGTGGCGCAGCGGGGCATTGCAAACAACTGATGGCATTCCTGCGGCGTGGATACGGCATTTTTACTTTCCCCGCTTGCTGGATTATCGCGACATCGGCACTGCCAGAAATCCGAGGATGCTGGAGCAAACCACCGATGCAGCGCTGATGGTGGGCGGCCTGATGCAATCCTGGCACAAGGATACGCCGGCCGATTTGCTGAATGCGTTTCAGAAGCAATATGGCCGCGTCAATTTTTCCCAACGCAGCCCGTTCAATGAAACCGCACTGGAGCGTTTCTTCAATCTGCATGCGATGCTTGATCCGGCCACCCGCCTGCTGAACCAGATGACGCTGTGGCAGGACATTGACGCGCTGGCGAAAAAGCAGAATATTCCCCTGGCATAAAAAAATCCGCCCACGGCGGATTTTTTTATAACGTCATTCCGGCTGCCTGCACGGGCGCTGCCAATCCGGTGCTTCAGCTTGCCGGATTGCGCTTCACAAAAAACAGCGCGGTGCCGATCGCCATCAGTACACCACCGAAAAACCGGTTCTGCCCTTTCAGCCAGCGCGGATTGCTGAAATAACGCTGCATGCTGGATGCTGCCAGCGCATAGCTGTGCATCACGATCAGATCGACCGAACACATGGTGATGCCGAGTATCAGCAATTGCGGCAGCAATGGCGCATCGTGCGAGATAAATTGCGGCAGCACCGCGACCATGAAAATGATGCCTTTGGGATTCGTCGCATTGGTCAGAAAGCCGGTCAGGAAACGGCGCGACCAGTCCGGAGTCTGCGTATTTGCCGGTGCCTGCTCGGTTTTGACCAGTTCCACCCGCGCCCGCCACTGATTGAAACCGAGATAAATCAGGTACAGCGCGCCGACGGTTTTAATCACGCTGAACGCCAGTTCCGAAGCCATCAGTATCGAGCCGACGCCCGCCCCGGCAACCGCCAGAATCAGCAGCAGACCTGCCTGCAAGCCCAGAATGGTGCCGCTGGCTTTCTTGACGCCGTAATTCAGGCCGTGCGACATCGACAGCACGGCGCCGGAACCGGGAGAAATGGCGATCACACAAGCGGCGATCAGGAATGTGAACCAGGTCGAAAAAGTCATGATGTATCACTTAAAAAAAGTCCCGAGCAGGATTGTATGCTTTTCCGCCGCATTGCGTCGCCGCTCATCCCCGCATGATGGCCGCCAGCAACTGGCTTTTGAGCGTCTTGATCAGCGCAGTTTCATCCTGTGGTACACCTTCTTCCGCTGTATTAATGCGGTCTGCATAAAACAGGCCGATCGGCTTTTTCTGTATGACCAGCGGCAATACAATGCAGCTGCGGGCATCCGGCAGTAACTGCAGATACCAGGGAGGTAATAAGTGACGGATTTTCGGGGCGCTCAGATCGGCGATCATCACGTCGGCGTTGTTGCTCAGGGAAAGCTGAAACAGATCGGCCTCGCCTTTGACCGGAAAATGAAATCCGCGCTGCCGCTCCGCATACTGTTCGCCAACGGCAACCCGGGACACAAAGCGCTCGCTGCTGCGGTCACGCAGACAAATGGTGGCAAAACGAAAGCCCAGGCTGGTGTACAGGGTTTCCAGCACCAGCAGGATCAGGTCATTCAGGCGATAGTCTTCGGCGGCCAGCATTTGCGTCACGTCCTGCACACCGGCCAGCAGCAAGTCACGGGCATTGACCGGTTTGCCGCTGGCATACCGCGCTGCCTGCTGCGCCGGCACCACATCATGGGTTTGCAATAAAAATTCCAGCGGTACTTCCAGCAACGGCGCCTGTTCGGCCGGCACACCTGCCAGATCATGCAAGGACAAATCCATGCTCTTGGCCAGCTGCCGGGTTTCTTCCTCTACTTTCTGAATGATTTCACTCAGTATGTTGCGATCCAGTTCCAGCACATTGCCGAAACGCCGCAACAGTTTTTCGTACTGTTCCTTGCGATCAGCATGTGCAGACATGGTGATCCCCGCCAGCGTGTCGCTGAAACTGGCAACCTGCTTCAGCCAGTCATGCCGCAGTACCGGTTTGCGCAGCTCGCCGACTGGCAGCGGCGTCAGCGACTGGATGATGGTGTCCGGAATTTTCCAGCTCTGCAGCGCCATCTCGCCAAAACGTTCAAAACTGCAGCCAAGCAGCACCGTGGCGGCTTCTTCCGGTCGGCTGTCCGCTGTCTCTGTGATCTGCTGGATGCGCATGTACAAATCATGGTCGAAGGACGCCACCAGTACCCTGCCAACATTTTTAAACAGGGATACGACGGCAGCTTCCTCGCTGTCCTGAAAACGTCCGCGCTGTGCCATTTCACGACCGATCATGCTGGCGCACAAAGAACGCACCAGTTCCTTGCGCACGCTGCTGACCTGCGCCATATCCTTAAAACAATCCACCAGCAGCATCGCCAGCGCACTGTCTTTCACCATATTAAAACCGAGCAGGAAAATTGCCCGTGAAATCGTGGTCACCGCGGCACCGGCGCTGGTGCGGTACTGCACCGTATTGGACAGACGCAGGATTTTTTGCGTCAGACCGACATCGGACAAAATGAAATGCGCAAGACGCGCCACCGAGTCTTCGCCGGAGGAAGTGATTTCAACGACTTTGGCAATCGCCACGCCCAGCGTCGGCAGATCGCTTTCGTCATTGATGAATTTCAGCAGACGCTCGCGCGGGGATTCCAGCTGCGCTGCTGAGTAAGCGGGGTTTGGATATTTCATGACTATCAATTCTGCGGATTGTCCGCACGGATTCATCTGGCACGGTGTCTGACCGGCTGCGGATCAGCTTTTGGCGATACGACCCACGCTCATACCGTATTTTTTCTGCAATTCGTCGTACAGCCCGCGCAATGCCTTGAGGCGGGGATTCATCGGATCAAGACGGCGTCCTGCCTCAATCAGCAGCCGCGCCTGTTCGCCGGTGACGTTATCCCATCCGAGATTTTCCAGGCACTTCAGGGAAGCCAGCGCCGCATTCATCACCACCTGCGGATTATCCGGCGATTTTCTGGCTGCCGTAACCATCAGATCAACCGATCCCCGGAAATCACCTTGCTTGGCCTTCTGCACTCCCAGTGCCACCAGATCCATGACTTCCTTCTGACTGCGCTGTGCAAGTTCTTTAGCAATATGCCCTTTGCCAGCGCTTTCAAATACGCCCATCGCCTTTTTCATGATCTGCTGGTTGCTGGCATTTTTCATGACGTCGAGAATGATCTCGGAAGCGGCATCTTCGTTATCATTGTCCAGGCATTGTTTCGCCAGCCCGATCTTGGCACCGGTTGATAAACCGACATCTTCCTTCGAGGCTTCGACGGCAGCGCCAAGTTCCTCATTCAGACGGGCATCACCCGTTTTGGCATGCACGATCGCATTCGAAATCGCGCGGCAGGCGGCGGTCTTTTTCAGCCCGGCCATGTTGCGTTCCATATCGCGGATCACAGATTTAGCCTGATCGGTATCGCCTTTTTTGACCAGCGCATCGACCAGATTCATGTGATCTTCCGGATCGCGGAATTCGGAGAATTTGGCTTTGTTAACGACTTTCTTAAACACATTTTCAGCCGTTTCAACATCGCCGGTTTCCATCGCAATCCGCCCCAGGTTGCGCAAACGGCGCACCGCATGGGGCGACACATTAACAGCAGTATCGAGCACCTCTTTGGCTTCCGGTAATTGTCCGATCATTTCATGAGTCTTCGCCAGCCAGTCGTAGGCATCCATGTATTTGCTGTTTTCCGTCACCAGATCACGCAAAATATTTTCCGCCTCTTCGTAGCGTCCCTGCATGTACAGCGTTTTTGCCAGCCCCAGCCTTGCCCACGCCACAGCTTTCAATTCAAACAGCTGGGTGTAGAGCGCCTCGGCTTCAGCGGCTTCGCCCTGCACCACGTGCAGCTCGGCGCGCAAACGCATGAAGTCAATCGCATATTTGGGAAATTCACGTTCGCCATGATGACAAGCCGTGATGGCTTCGCTGACGGCACCCTGTTCCATCAGGTTATAGACTTCGACGAAGGCTTTGCGTTTTTCAATGGCGCGCACCACCCGTTCCAGCAGCATATCGGCAGTGAAGGGTTTCAGCAGGTAATCAGAAGGTGCCAGTTCTGCGGCGCTGATGACTTTGCCGTAGGAGCGTTCGGCGGTAACCATGATGAAAATGGTCGACAGCGGGGCGAGTTTGTGATGCCGGATGTCTTCGAGCAGTTGCTGCCCGTCCTGACCGACGCCAAGATCGTATTCACACAGGATCAGATCAAACATCTTGGCCTGAATTGCGCGGACAGCCGTCCCCGCCGAGATGGCATGCTCCACCTTGGTGATGCCGCACAGATTCAGCATATTGTGCAAACTGACCCGCATCCCCTGATGCGGCTCAATGAGCAATGCCCTGATATCGCTGAGTTCGCTCATTTCAACCTTTTGAATAATTTTTATATGCCCCAGCCAGCCCCGCATCATTTTCGTACGATGGAAAAACCGGGCAGTAGCTATGTCAGGCGCAAATTCATTATATTGAAGTGTCGGCGCAATGGCGTAAAAACTTTAGCCCAGCCGCTGTCTGCCCGCCGCGCTCTGCGGCGTCCGGCGGCCATGCGCGGCTCACTTGAACAGGCGGGCCAGCAACAGGACGAACAGGGAAATCAGAATCGTGGAAGCAAACGGGAACGAAAAATCCCGTCCGAACAGGCGGAACCGCAGGTCTCCGGGCAGACGTCCGATGCCCAGTTTTTCCAGCCACGGCAGCAGGCTGGAAAACACGACGACGACCAGAAAAATCGTCAAAAACCAGCGCATCATCGGATACTCCCCCTATTTTTTATCAAAACCAGCCTGCTCTCAAGGAAAAACAAGGGGTATTTTATATACTCCCTCCCAGTATATTTTTTATTTACAGCCGGTGACAACGGTCATGGCGCAGCAGACGTTCCGGCAGCGTCATCCCGGTTCCCACCATCAGCACTTTAAACAGCTCCCCCATTTCGGCTGGCGACACCAGTTTTTGCAACGCATTCGCCTGCGGCAGATACTGCATGACCTGTTCCGGCGCGCTGCGGCTGAGCAGATCCGTGATGCCGGATTCCAGCAGAAAACCGGCCTGGCTGGTGTAGCTCAATAAAGACAGTCCGCTCTCCAGCGCCGCCTGCGCCATGGCGGTGAAATCGACGTGCGCCGTAATATCTTGCAATCCAGGCAAATAAAACGGATCGGGATGCGCATGATGGCGGTAATGGCACATCAGCGTGCCGCTGCTGCGTTGCGGATGATAGTACTCGGCAGCAGGAAAACCGTAGTCGATCAGGATGGCGGCACTGCCTTTGCCGCTGTCGGCATAGCCAGCCTGCAACATCGCCCCCAGGCTGCGCATGAAGCCGCTTGCCACCGTGTGAATCTCAGTCACATATCCGGACGGCAGTGCCTCTGCCTGCGGAATCTGCGCAGCGCGGGATGCCTCGCAGGCACGTTCCTGCCATGCCAGCACAGGTTCCGTCGCATCAGCCTGCTGCGCTGCCAGCGTCACGCCCAGCTCGGCCCACCCCTGCTCAGTCTTTATCAGCAAGTCAACCGGCATCGCGTCCAGCACTTCATTGCCGAGCACCAGACCGGAAAAAGCAGCCGGCATTTCCTGCAGCCAGACCACTTGCGGAAAATTCCTGAGCAATTCTTCTTGCCGGGCCCGCAGTTCACCGGACAATTCCACGATAAAATAGCGTTCTACCGTTATTCCTGAAAATTGACATTCCGTTAAAAAATCTCTGGCGAGCTTGCCGGTGCCCGCGCCGAACTCCATCACCTGTGGCAGAGTTTGTGCGAACAAGGTTCCCGCCAGCGTTGCCAGGCTTGCGCCAAATAAAGGCGACATTTCCGGTGCCGTTGTAAAATCGCCGTCTTTGCCTAATTTTGCGGCACCGCCGCTGTAGTAACCGGTCTGAGGTGTATAAAGCGCCAGCTCCATATAACGCGAAAATGGAATCCAGCCCTGATGCCGGCGAATGTCGGCGGCGATCTGTTGTTGCAACGCTTGTGATGCGGCCAGCGCCTCTGGCGCCGGAATAGGAAGAGATAATTTTTGCATACCGGCATTGTAGTAAAAACCCCGTAGTCACGTTAGAGAATTTCCATGACCCAAACCAAGCTCAGCAATGTGATTCCCCGTGTCGCCCTCGTTACCGGGGCAGCGCGGCGTATCGGCCAGCAGATTGCCCTGCACATGGCGCAGCAGGGCTGGGATATCGTCGTGCATTTCGGCACGTCCGCCGACGAAGCGGCGGCAGTCGTCCATGACATCCGGGCAATCGGGCGGCGTGCCGTCGCCCTGCAATGCGATCTGGCCGATGAAGCCGCGACACGGCAATTGCTGCCGCAGGCGGTCGCGGCCATGGGAGCGGTGCATTGCGTGGTCAACAATGCCTCGCTGTTTGCCGAAGACGATGCCCGCAGCTTCAGCCACGCCAGCTTAAACCGCCACATGCATGCCAATCTGGCGGCCCCCGTCCTGCTGGCGCAGGCGCTGCATGCCGCCACGCCGGAAGGCCGGCAAACCTGCGTGATCAACCTGCTGGACCAGAAACTGTTTAACCTGAATCCCGATTTTTTATCCTACACCCTGTCGAAAGCGGCACTGCAATGCGCCACCACCACGCTGGCGCAGGCACTGGCGCCGAAGGTGCGCGTCGCCGGCGTCGCCCCCGGCATCACCATGATGTCCGGCGACCAGAGCGAAGCCGACTTTCAGCAGGCGCATCAGATCACACCGCTGGGCCGTTCCAGCACCCCGGAAGACATCGCCCGCACCGTCTGCTTTGTAGCCGACAGTCCGGCCATCACCGGCACCACCATCCTCGTTGATGGCGGTCAGCATTTAATCCCTTTGCAGCGCGACGTGATGTTTTTAGCGACTGCCCACCCCACTTCACTTTCCTCAGAATGAGCTTTTATGTTATCCGTTCTACACCATCCGCAACTCACTGACTGCCGCCGCCTGTTTCTGCGCAATTACGAAGTCAATATCAACATCGGCGTGCATGAGTTTGAGAAAAAGGGCGAACAGCGCGTGCTCATCAATGTCGATCTGTACATCCCGCTGGCAACCTCGACGCCGAAAGAAGATCAGCTGCATGAAGTCGTCGATTACGACTTCATGCGCGCGTCGATTGCGAAACGCGTTGCACAGGGCCACGTCCATCTGCAGGAAACCCTGTGCGACGACGTTGCCAGCATCATGCTCGCCCATCCTCAGGTCCGCGCGGTCTGCGTATCGACCATGAAACCCGATGTCTATCCCGACTGCGAAGGCGTCGGGGTCGAAGTTTTCCAGATTAAAAACGCTATTTAAGTCCCGCCATGCAAGCTCTACACGAATCCCAGACCGGCCTTTCTCCTGACACCGCACGCCCGGCAGAATCCGGCACCGCCGCACCGTCCGCCAAATCGCAGGAAAAAATCACTTACGAAAACAATAAACTCCATAAGCGCCTGTGCCGCCTGGTCGGTCAGGCGATCGGCGACTTCAACATGATCGAAGACGGCGACAAAGTCATGGTCTGCCTGTCCGGTGGCAAGGACAGTTATGCGCTGCTCGACATCCTGATGACGCTGCGCGAACGCGCGCCGATTCATTTCGATATCGTCGCCGTCAATCTCGATCAGAAGCAGCCGAACTTTCCAGCGGATGTGCTGCCGGCATATCTGGATAAAATCGGCATTCCTTACCATATCGAAAATCAGGATACCTACAGCATCGTCAAACGCCTGATCCCGGAAGGCAAGACTACCTGCTCGCTGTGCTCGCGCCTGCGCCGCGGCATCCTGTATCGCGTCGCCGACGAACTCGGCGCCAACAAGATCGCGCTCGGTCATCACCGCGACGATATTCTGGAAACCTTTTTCCTGAATATGTTTTTCGGCGGCAAACTCAAAGGCATGCCGGCCAAACTGCAGTCCGATGACGGCAAGCACATCGTGATCCGCCCGATGGCGTATGTGAAGGAAGCCGATACCGAGCGCTATGCGCAGGTCAAACAATTCCCCATCATTCCTTGCGACCTGTGCGGCTCGCAGGAAAACCTGCAGCGCAAGCAGATCAAAAACCTGATGCGGGAATGGGATAAGAAACATCCGGGCCGCGTTGAGAATATTTTCTCTGCCTTATCCACCGTCGCTCCATCGCATCTGATGGATAAAAATCTGTTCAACTTCACCGATCTGAAAATCAACGGCGAAGCCAATCCTGACGGCGATATTGCCTTCGATGACGAGCCTTGCGCAACGCCATCCGGCGGTGTGATCCAGCTGCATCTGGATCAGGACTGAGTTTGACGGTATTGCCTGTCGTGAAATAAAAAACGGATGCCGGCGGCATCCGTTTTTTTATCCGCATGATCCGGAGCAACGCTCAGGCTTTCTCCACGCTGCAGGCACCGCTGCCATGCACGCCGATCATCAGCAGACCGCCCGCTATGGCAAGATTTTTCATGAAATGAATCGTCTGGTTTTGTGCGGCATCGGCTGCAGCATGCCAGAAATCATGGAAAATCGCTGCTGCCGCGAGCGTAAACAGCATCATCACCAGCGCTGCCCAGCGCGCCTTCCAGCCTGCGATCAGCATCAGGCCGCCGCCCAGCTCAACGATGATTGCCGCCACCGCTGCCAGTGCAGGCAACGGCAACCCCTTGCTGGCGATGTACCCGACCGTCCCGTCGAAACCGGTGATCTTGCCCACGCCAGACATCACAAATATCAATGCCATCAGAACCCGGGCCACCAACGGCCCGTAATTTTCCAGTGCTTTCATGATGATTCCCTTTTTTTTAAAATGTGATTGAATTTCTGTCACTACCGCCAGACATGCTGGCGTAACGCCACTGCAAGCCACGACTGCACCACCACATCAGCGGCGCTGCCGCCGCTGAATTTCCAGTTTTTCCAATAAGGCTCAGGCTCCCAGCCGGCCTTCACGGAAATCGCTGATCGCCCGGAAAATTTCCTCCTGGCTGTTCATCACAAACGGGCCGTACTGCACAATCGGCTCACCCAGCGGTTCACCGGCAATCAGCAATGCACGGCTCGCGCCGGCAGCGCGCAGCACCACGCCATCAGCCTCTGGCGCCTTTTTCAGGATCGCCATCCGCTGCGGCGGCACCGGCTTGTCTTCCACTTCCAGTCCGCCCTCATACACGTACAGAAAAGCATTCGCAGTCGGACTCAGCGCTTGCTCAAACACCGCACCGGCAGGCAGATGGATATCCAGATACAGCGGCTGGGTCACTTCGCGCTGAACGGCACCAGCCACACCGTGACTGTGCCCGGCAATCACCCGCACGGTCACACCGGCATCCGTCACCAACTCAGGAATCTGCTCACTCTGAATGTCGCGGTACCACGGTTCACACAGCTTGTCCTTCGCAGGCAGATTCAGCCACAGCTGAAAACCTGCCATGCGACCGTCCTGCTGTTCCGGCAGTTCGGAATGGATCACACCACGCCCGGCCGTCATCCACTGCACGCCGCCGGTCTGCAGCAATCCCTCATGTCCGGCGCTGTCGCGGTGCCGCATCCGGCCGGTCAGCATATAAGTGATCGTTTCAAAACCACGGTGCGGATGGTCCGGAAACCCGGCAATATAGTCATCCGGATTGTCGCTGCCAAACGCATCCAGCATCAGATACGGGTCGAGCCGGTACTGGAACGGCTGGGTCAGTACCCGCGTCAGGCGCACGCCCGCACCATCCGATGTTTCCTGCCCTGTCACGATCTGCTCAATCAGCCGTGAATGCCGTACCTGTTGTGTTGTCCGTTGATCGCTGCTCATTTTGCTTCCTGCCTTTCTGCCAGCCCTGTTTCCGGGCCAGTCTGCATTACATGGTGTTTTTAAGCGCCGGTCAATTCTTCAATTTGCTGCGTCGCAGAAGCCAGTGCTGCCGCCTCGCTGTCCGGGCCCATGGCCAATCCTTCCGCATACACGAATTCCACGTCGGTCATACCGAGAAAACTGAAAAAGGTTTTCAGGTAAGGCATCTGGGTATCGTTCGGAGTATTCCGGTACAGTCCGCCGCGGGTCAGCACCACGTAGACCTTTTTGCCGGTCAGCAGACCTTCCGGACCATTCGCGGTGTAACGGAAAGTCACCTGAGCGCGGGAAATCGCATCAATCCAGTTTTTCAGCTGGGCGGAGATACCGAAGTTGTACATCGGCGCACCCAGCACCACGATATCGGCGGCCTGAATCTCAGCGATCAGCGCATCATCCAGCGCAACCCGCGCCTGCTGCTGCGCACTGCGCTGTTCTGCCGGCGTAAACAGTGCCTGCAGGGTGGCTTCGTCCAGCACCGGATGCGGCTGGCTGCCCAGGTCACGCAAGGTCAGGCTGGCACCGGGATTTGCCGCCAGCAAACGCTCGCTCAGCAAATTGCCGAGACGATTGGAATGGGAACCCTGGGAACGGGCGCTGGAGTTAATTTGAAGAATGTTCATGATGTGTCCTTTTCAGTGATTTGCGATGACCTCACTTTAGTCGTTCCACATTCAAACCAGAAGACCTTATTATGGATATTATTGTTCCAAATATGGAATAATAATCCCATCATCAACACCACCGAAGCCGCTCATGGAACTCGAAGCCAATGATTTACTGCTGTTTGCCCGCATCGTCGAGGAAGGCAGTTTCAGCAAAGCCGCCATCCGGCTGACAGTGCCGAAATCCACCTTGTCGCGCCGGATCACGGCACTGGAATCCCATCTGGGAGAACGCCTGCTGCTGCGCACCACCCGCAAACTCAGCGTCACCGATTTCGGACAAAGCGTGCTGCAGCATGCGCAACAGGTACAGGAGGAAGTCGCCGCCACGCTGGCGCTGACCCAGCATCGTCAGGCCGAGCCATCCGGACGTCTGCGGATTTCGATGCCGGCGGATTTTGCGAATCAGGAAATGAGCCTGCTGCTGTCCAAGCTCTGCCGCCGTTATCCTCAGATAGCGCTGGAAATTGATCTGTCACCGCGACGGGTCGATCTGATCGGGGAAAATTTCGACGTCGCCATCCGGGTCGGCGACCTGCCGGATGATGCCTCGCTCGCGGCGCGCGGGCTGGCCGTTTTCCAGAGCGGCCTGTTTGCTTCCCCGGCCTATCTGCAACAGCACGGCACGCCCGCCGAACCCGAGGCGCTGATGGAGCATGACACGCTGCGTCTGGCGGGGCGCAATGGCGAACCGGCCATCTGGCGTCTGCAGCGCGATAGTGAAAAATGGGAAGGCATACCGCCCGGCAAAGCCACCGCCAATTCGCCGGAACTGCTGACCCGGCTGGCGCTGAATGGGGAAGGCATCATCATGCTAGCGCATCACTTCGCCCACCGTTTTGTCCAGAGCGGTGAATTGCTGACGGTGCTGGGAGACTGGAAACTGCCGGACATCAATGTCTGGGCGGTGTTCCCCGGAAGACGGCTGATGCCGGCGCGCACCCGTGTGTTTCTGGATGCGTTGCAGGAAGATTTCATCGCCAGCCGCTGCCGGATTTTATAAAGAAACCGCCTGCCTGCCACACAGCTTTCCGACCATGCCGGTCGGAAAACATCGCGCCGCAGGACAGGCCGGATACCCGTTTACCATGCCTTCAAGGAAAGCTGCAATCAGCGCGCGCCGCCTTGCAGCAGGCCCAGCACATTTCCCAGCACACCACCCGCTACGCCGCCTTCGGGCACCACGCCGCCCGGTGTCAGGTGATCGATCACCTGCGGCAGCAGCTGTGTCAGATGACCGGACAGCTGTTCCGGCGAAAATCCCAGTTTCTGCGCAATCTCCTGCACTTGCTCGTTCCCGAGAACCGACTGCAGCTGTTCGGCGGAGATCGGCAGGTTCTCGCCGGTTCCGACCCATGATGCCACCAAGCCGCCCAGCCCCTTTTCTTCAAAAGCGCTGATCAGCCCGGTCAGGCCACCTGTCTGCGGGTTATTGATCAGCCCGCCAACCGCTTCCAGCAAGCCCGCATGCTGTTCACCGCCGGCTTGCGCCGTTTGTGTCAATGATCCCAGAACCTGTCCTGCTATTGAATCGAACAATCCCATTGCATTCTCCCTGAAAAATATACTGCTGTCTCTCTGCTCAGGAACTGGCAGCAAACCGCTGCCCGTCGCACCTTACCCAGATGATTCCTGCACCGTGTTCATGACGATCCACCGTCACATTGTCAGATTACACCATCTGCATGACAGTCTGATGATGCCGGTGCGAAGACTGCTCCGGCACAACCAACAAAAAAGGAAGCCTTAAGGCTTCCTTTTTTCTGATGCTCCCCGGTCATTGGATCAAGTCCGGGCGGGTAATAATGTCCCTGCAACTTCGCCAAAACCGATGCGCGGCAAGCCTTCCCGCTGGGCCCAGCCGCGCAGGATGACGGTGTCGCCGTCTTCCATAAAAGTACGCTGTTCGCCATTTTGCAGCGTCAGTGGTTTCTTGCCGCCTTCAGTCAGTTCCAGCAGCGAACCTGCCTCTTCCGGGACCGGGCCAGACTGGGTGCCGGAACCAAGCAGATCGCCCGGATTCAGGTTACAGCCGTTGACAGTATGGTGTGCCACCAGCTGCGATACGGTCCAGTAAGAATGACAGAAATTCGACAGCGACAGGCGTTGCGCAGGTACACCTTCCTCGCGCATTTTCGCGGTCTGCAGCAAGACTTCGAGCTGGATATCAAATGCACCGCTGGCGCGCAGCTGCGCATCGTCGAGATAGGCCATCGGCTGCGGGTCGGCAGCATCGCGCGTCCACGCCTGACGGTAGGGCGCCAGCGCTTCCAGCGTCACGATCCACGGTGAAATGGTGGTGGCAAAATTCTTCGCGAGAAACGGTCCCAGCGGCTGGTATTCCCAGGCTTGCAGATCACGTGCCGACCAGTCGTTCAGCAGGCACAGTCCGAACACGTGACTCTCGGCATCCTGCACGGTAATGTTCTCGCCCAGGGTATTGCCGCTGCCGATGAAGATACCGACTTCCAGTTCATAGTCCATGCGCCTGGCCGGACCGAACACCGGATTGTCTGCAGCGGGCGGCTTGGTTTGTCCCAGCGGGCGACGGAAAGACTGTCCCGACACGCCGACAGAAGAAGCCCTGCCGTGATAACCGATCGGTATCCACTTGTAATTTGGCAGCAAAGGATTATCCGGGCGGAATAATTTTCCGACTGCGGTGGCGTGATGTACCGAGGTATAGAAATCGGTGTAATCGCCGATCCGCGCCGGCACCGTGAATTCGGCGGCGCTCTGTGGCAGCAGACATGCCTGCAGCATGCCCTGCTGACTGGCGCCTTCGCGCAATACCCGTGACAGCGCCAGCCGCAGCGCCGACCACACCGGCGCACCCAGCGCCATCAGTGCGTTCAGATCCGGCGCATGCATGGCGGCAGTGAAATACCCGCCCTGCAATTCGGTATATCCCGCAAACGCATGAACTGCATGCGCCGCAGCCAGATCAAGAATCTGGTCGCCGATCGCCACGCCAATACGAAAAGGCTGGTTGCTGCCAGCACGGCGGAATACGCCAAACGGCAGATTCTGCACAGGAAAATCACTGCCCGGCTGGTTCGCAGTCACCACCCAGCTGCGCAGATTCACGTCGTGGGTTTCATTGAGTTGCATCGTCATTTATCGCTGCTCCGGGTTGAAATTTTTTTTAATGCCCTGCCAGCACTGGTAGTAATCGCGCTGCAATTGCGGCGATTCCATGGCGGCGCGGGTCGGCTTGATGATATTGCGTGTCTCGATCATGAATGCCATGGTATCCACAACCTTCTGCGGTGTGCTGGTGTCGGTGCTGCTGGCTTTTTCAAAAGTCGGCGCATCCGGTCCGTGGCCGCTCATGCAATTGTGCAGGCTCGCGCCGCCGGGGCGGAAGCCGGCCGATTTGGCATCGTACTGACCGTGGATCAGCCCCATGAATTCACTGGCGATATTACGGTGGAACCAGGGCGGGCGAAAAGTATTTTCGGCCGCCAGCCAGCGCGGCGGGAAAATCACAAAGTCGATGGTGTCCACGCCCGGCGTGTCACTGGGCGACTGCAGCACCAGAAAAATCGACGGATCGGGATGGTCGTAGCTGATCGAGCCGATGGTATTGAAATGGCGCAGATCGTATTTGTACGGGGCGAAGTTGCCATGCCACGCCACGACATCCAGCGGCGAATGGCCTGTCTTCGCCGACCACAGGTGACCGCTGAATTTGGCGACCAGCTCAAAGTCGCCCTCTTTATCTTCATACCAGGCGACCGGCGTCTGGAAATCGCGCGGATTTGCCAGTCCGTTGGAACCAATCACGCCCAGATCGGGCAGCTTCAGCATGGCACCGAAATTTTCGCAGACATAGCCACGCGCTTCGCCGTCCGGCAGTTGCACCTGAAAACGGATGCCGCGCGGTACCACCGCGATTTCCTGCGGTTCGATATCGATCAGCCCGAGTTCGGTGCGCAGATGCAGCCGCCCCTGCTGCGGAATGATGAGCAACTCGGCATCGGCGTTGTAGTAAAACCGGTTTTCCATGCTGCGGTTGGCAGCATACAGGTGGATCGCACAGCCGCTTTGCGCATCGGCCGAACCATTGCCGGCCATGGTCAGCCAGCCGTCGATGAAATCCTGCGCCACGGCGGGCATCGGCAGCGGATCCCAGCGCAACTGGTTCGGCGTTGAGGGCATCTGGCTGAAATCATTGGTCATGCCGCCATTGCTGATTTGCACGAATGGCTGGTGCATCGCTGCCGGGCGGATGCGATACAGCCAGGAACGGCGGTTCGCATGGCGCGGCGCGGTAAAGGCCGTGCCGGACACCTGTTCAGCATACAAACCATAAGCGCATTGCTGGGGAGAATTCTGATTTTTCGGTAAAGCGTCCGGCAAAGCCTCGGTCGCCCACTCATTGGCAAAGCCGGTCTGGTACCGGCGGGATGATGTTGTTTCCATGAAAAGCTTCTCCGCAGGAAGAAAGTGGAAAAAAGTTAGCCGGGTCACTTTACTGCAAGCTTTTTCGTTTTACTATATAAATACAAAAATACAGATCATTCATAAAATTAATAATGCGCGATATTCACCAGATCGACCTGAATCTGCTGGTCGTGTTTCAGCGGATTTATGAAGAACACCAGATTTCCGTCGTCGCACGGCAACTCGGCCTGTCGCAGCCTGCGGTGAGCAATGCGCTGTCGCGCCTGCGCCGCACGCTGGACGACGAATTGTTTGTGCGAACGGCGAGCGGCATGCAGCCGACGCCGCGGGCGCGCCAGCTGGCTGATCCGGTGAATCTGGCGTTACAACAAATCAGTCAGGCACTGAACAGCCAGGACGATTTCGACGCGGCGCAGAGCAAGCGTCAGTTCACGATTGCGATGACCGATGTCGGCGAGGTGTACTTCATGCCGGTGCTGACGGCGGAGCTGGGGTTGCAGGCTCCCGGTCTGCAGGTCAGTACCGTCCGCGCCAGCAGTGTGGACCTGAAAAGCGAGATGGAGTCTGGCCGGATTGATCTGGCGATCGGGGCTTTCGATGATTTATCGGACGCCTGGTATCAGCGCCGCCTGTTCCGCCAGCAATATGTCTGCATGATGCGCCGCGAACATCCGCTGGCAGCAGAGAAACTGGAGCCGCGGGAATTCCTGTCCGCCCGTCATCTGCTGGTGATGTCGCAGGAAGAGCCTTATCTGAAAATCAATCAGGCGCTGGCAAAGGCAGGAATCCATGGCAACGCGCATTTCCAGGTACCGCATTTTGTGGCGGTTCCCTACATTGTCAGCACCAGCGATCTGCTGGTCACCGTGCCGCAAAAACTGGCTGAACGCGCCGCCTCGCCGTTCGGCCTCTTGTTTCGCAAGCCGCCGCTGCGGCTGCCTTCGCTGCAAACGCATATTTTCTGGCATCGCCGTTATCATCAGGATGCGGGCAATCAATGGCTGCGCGAATTCATTTTCCGGCGGTTTTCAGAAACCTGACCCAGCCAGCTCACCCTGCCCACCTTACACCGTACGATCAGTGCGATACCCGGCCAGACCCCGCTGAAAACCCCTGACTGCCAGCGGCAAGTATTCAACAGCTGAAAATACTTCATTCAAGCACTGAAACGTTTTCCCCCATCGCCGCCGGGATATCCCCTACACTTCTGGCTGTTCATTGTCTACATTGTTTGTATTTACTGATTGCAGAAGCGGAGAACCAGCATGCCTGTCATTACCTGTGTCGAAGATTTACGTTTGATTGCGAAAAAGCGCGTTCCCAAGGCGTTTTACGACTACGCCGACAGCGGCTCTTATACCGAAAGCACGTATCGCGCAAACAGCGACGATCTGGCTGCGATCCGGCTGCGTCAGCGCGTGGCCATCAATGTCGACCAGCGCAATACCCGCACCACCATGGTCGGCCAGGATGTGACGATGCCTGTTGCGATCGCTCCCACGGGGCTGACCGGCATGCAATGGGCGAATGGCGAAATGCTGGGCGCAATTGCCGCCGAAAAATTCGGCATCCCGTTCACGCTCTCCACCATGAGCATCTGCTCCATCGAAGACGTTGCCAGTGTCACGACCAAGCCATTCTGGTTTCAGCTGTATGTGATGCGCGACCGCGGTTTTGTGAAAGAAATGATCCAGCGCGCCAAGGCCTGCAAATGCTCGGCTCTGGTGCTGACGCTGGACTTGCAGATTCTGGGACAGCGGCACAAGGATCTGAAAAACGGCATGTCCGTGCCGCCGAGGCTGACGCTCGCCAATATCATCGATCTGGCCACCAAGCCGGGCTGGGCGCTGCGCGCGCTGGGCGGCCGCAAGACTTTCGGCAATCTGGTCGGCCATGTCAAAGGCGGCGATGGCATCCTGACGCTGAGCCAGTGGACTGCCAGCCAGTTTGATCCGACCCTGAACTGGGATGATGTCGCATGGATTAAAAAAGAATGGGGCGGCAAGCTGATCCTGAAAGGGATTCTGGATGTCGAGGATGCGAAACTGGCAGTGGCTGCCGGTGCCGATGCCATCGTTGTCAGCAATCACGGCGGCCGCCAGCTGGACGGCGCCATGTCGTCGATTGAAGCCTTGCCGATGATCGTCGATGCAGTCGGTCATCAGACCGAAGTCTGGTTTGACGGCGGCATCCGCACCGGTCAGGATATTCTGAAAGCCACAGCGCTCGGCGCCAAAGGCAGCATGATTGGCCGCGCTTTCCTGTACGGCCTGGGTGCCATGGGAGAAAAAGGTGTGACCACGATGCTGGAAATTTTGCAGAAAGAACTCGATGTCAGCATGGCGCTGACCGGCACCAAAGATATCCGTGACGTCAATCTGAGCAATATCATCCGCAAGTAAAACGCATGACTGTAAATGCCGGACGATACTGCCCGGCGCTTCCAGCAAAAATGCCCGCTGTCATGCGGGCATTTTCACAGGTTTCGGCAGTTTGCCGCCTCAAGCTTGCAAACTGCCGCCCGGCCTGAAACTCAGTCTGAAGACAGGTCAACAGCAGCCAGCCTGTGCGGCAGCCCGGTTATGCTGCCTGTTGCTGCTCAGCCTGCTGCACCAGTTGCAGATTTTCGCCGTCAATCAGAATGCGGCGTGGTTTGTAGGCTTCAGGGATTTCGCGTACCAGCTCTATCGTCAGCAAGCCATTGCCGAGGCGCGCCGCCATGACCCGCACATGATCGGCGAGACGGAAGCGGTGTTCAAAATCGCGTGAGGCAATGCCACGGTGCAGGTAATTGCGCTGACCTTCTTCTTTCTGGCGGCGACCGGCGACCTTCAGCATGTCGCGTTCAGTTTCGATCTCCAGTTCACTGCGTTCAAAACCGGCGACGGCCATCGTGATCGCGTATTTGTCTTCTGCAATCAGTTCGATGTTGTAAGGCGGATAGCTCGGTGTGGCCTCGTTGCGCTGGGCATCGTCAAATAATTGCGCCAGACGGTCAAAGCCGATTGCGGAACGGTACAGGGGAGCAAAGTCAAAATTACGCATGGTGATATCCTTTTAAATAGAAGCGATATAAATGGTTTCCACAGACCTCCGTTGAGCATCTGTGGCTCAGAGATATGGCGTCTGTCAGCCATTTCAAGAGCAGGCATGGCGGATTTTTGCAGCGTGACCGCGGGCGCAACAATGATTACAATGTGCGTCCCCCGGATCACTTGAAATTCATACAGGCGCTCCCATCTGGGGCAATTCATTCTGAAAGAACACTGTGGCAAAGCTTTATTTCCGATACTCCGCGATGAATGCAGGCAAATCCACTGCCTTGCTGCAAGTCGCCCACAATTACGAAGAGCAGGGCCAGCAGGTCTGCGTGTACACCGCTGCCATCGATCACCGTTACGGCATCGGCAAAGTCACCTCGCGGCTCGGTCCGCAACGCGCAGCAGCGGTGTTTGATGCGGAGTTTGATTTTTTCCGGGATGCGCCGCAAGTGAATTGCGTGCTGGTCGATGAAGCGCAGTTTTTATCTCCGCAACAGGTCCGGCAACTGCACCGGCTGGCGCATGTGCGCGGTGTGCCGGTGATCTGTTACGGTCTGCGCAGTGATTTTCTCGGCGAGCCGTTTCAGGGTTCCACTTATCTGCTGGCACTGGCCGATACGATAGAAGAACTCAAAAATATCTGTACCTGCGGAAAAAAAGCCACGATGAATATCCGTGTTGATGCCAGCGGCAAGCGCATGAAAAGCGGCGCCCAGATCGATATCGGCGGCAACGAACGTTATCACCACGTCTGCGGCCGCTGTTTTTACGCCGACTGATGGCTGACTGATCTGTCCCGGCACGCTTCCAGCCAACCGCATCCATCCCCTCGCTCCGCCGATTGCTCCGTTGCCCGCTCTGCGCAGCGGGTGCAGACCGGTTTCAAAAAGGCAACAATCACGGAACCGGGCACGAATCCGGCCATGCCCGATCTTCCTTAAGCCTGCGCAGCCACGCGCCAGCGACCACCCTGACACGTTGTACTGGTCTTTATGACATGGTTTTCTGTTGGGCGAGAATTCAAAATCAAATCAAAAGCAAGCGCTTACATAGAGCAAAACCACTACCCGACTTGTCATCAGGATGAAACATCTGCCGACTAGGCTATGAAGTTTTAGCATATTGTTAGCATCTGGCGACTTAGCCAGATAACAATACCAGACAGACCTGCCCCACGGCTTTCCGGTCATCGGCTTCCTGCTTTGAGGAGCCGGGACAAAGACAGCGGCATGGCAGGAATTTGTCCTGACACCAAGGAGATCAAATTGGATAGAAGACAGTTTTTGAAATACAGCGGTTTTTTCTCGGTCAGCGTTGCCAGCGGCGGCCTGACTGCATGCGGCGGTGGCACAGCAGCCAGCCAGGCCAGCAGCGGTTCTGACCTGCCTGCAGCCAGTGGCGGCAGCTGGAAATTCCCGCAAAGCGTTGCCTCCGGCGATCCGCGTCCTGACAGCGCCGTGCTGTGGACGCGTGTGGTGCCATCCAGCGTGGATGTGGCCGCACCTGCGCCAAGTGGCAACGATGTCTCTATCCGTCTGATCGTCACCGCCGCCGATAACAGCGCCCTGCTCGGCAGCAATACCGCGCTGACCGGCAGCACCATTGTCGATACCCGCTTGTCCGTGCTTGCTGCTTACGACAATACGGTGCGCAATAAAGTCACCGGCCTGACGCCGGGCCAGACTTACTTCTACCAGTTCATCGCCGGCGACGTGCGTTCCAACGTCGGCCGTTTCAAGACTGCGCCAGCAGCGGGCAGCAATGTATCGCAGGTACAGTTTGCGTACATCACCTGCCAGGACTGGAGCGTGAACCACTGGGGCGCGTTCTCGAATATTGCGCAGAACGAAAATCTGGATTTCATCGTCCATCTGGGCGATTACATTTACGAAACCGTCGGTGCTTCTTTCCAGACGGCTCCCGTGGAAAGCAGCCATATCAGTTTGCAGCTGCCGGACGGTACCGTCATGAAGGATATCAACGGTAATCCGACCAAGGCCAAATACGCAACCACGCTGGCCGATTACCGCTATCTGTACAAAATGTACCGCAGCGACCCGCGCCAGCAGGCCGTGCATGAGCGCTTTGCCTATATCGCGATCTGGGATGATCATGAGTTTTCTGACGATGGCTGGCAGGATGCGATCACTTATGACAACAACAGCCTCGATGCGCAAGGTCAGAATATCCACCAGCCAACCCGCCGCCGTTCCGCGAATCAGGCATGGTTTGAATTCATGCCGGCTGATGTGAATTTCGATTCCACCAGCACCGGATTCCAGAATATCCAGATTTACCGCGACTTCCAGTTCGGCAACCTGATGCAGCTGATCATGACGGATGAGCGCCTGTACCGTTCCGACCATGTGGTGCCGGAGTCGATCTACAATCCGGCAACCGGCAAGCCGCTGAACAACAGCATCGGTTCACGCTACATCGTGCCGCAGAATGTGTACAACATGCTCGAAGCGCAGGAAATCACCACGGCCACCGCCATGACTTCCGATCCGCTGGCCTACAACACCATGCTGGGCCAAACCCAGCGCGACTGGTGGAAGGGCAAGATGCAGAATTCCTCCAATACCTGGAAGGTCTGGGGCAATGAAGTCTGCCTGATGCGCATGGGTCTGAACGGCACGGATGCGATTGCCACACTGATCGCGCTGAATGCCATCTCCACTGTCGCAGGCAGCATCACCACAGCACTGAGCAACCCGGCGCTGGGCGGTAATGTGCTGGTCGCCGCCGCACTGGTGGCTGCTGTCACTGCCGGCGCCAGCCAGGCTACTGCCGCCGGCGCAGGAGTGGCGATCGCCACTGCCGATGCGCAGGGCGGCAACACGCTGGCCGCTGCCGTCGCCGCCGGACTCAGCACCACGCAGGCAGGGATTGCGGTTGCTGCCTATAACGCCGCGAAATCGGCTGCCGCCGCCGGAACCGCCACCCAGGTTGGCGCTGCCGCGCAGGTGATTGCGTTTGGCTACATCAAACCGGATGTGCAGGCCAACAAGCAAAATTCCCAGTTCGTCATCGCTTCCGGGCAACAGGCTGCACTGTCCGCGTTTTTCACCAAATTCCTGCTGAACTGCGATCAGTGGGACGGCTATAACGCCGAACGCAAAAACCTGATGGCGCACCTGCTGAACAACAAGATTTCCAACGTCGTTGCCGTCACCGGCGATATCCACGGCTTCTTCGCCGGTACTGTCAACAGCGACTTCGATGCGGCTGGCGGCGGCACTCCGGCGATGGTCGATCTGGTGACAGCGGGGATCAGTTCGGATTCCTTCTTCAGCTACATGAAAGCCGGCGCAGGTTCGACCGGTCTGGCGACCATCGTGTCCTACCCGCTCAGCATTCCGGTACCGAATGTCGGCACCGTCAGCATCAACGTCAACCTGCTGGACTACACCATGGGCAAAGCAGCGCCGACCGTGGATGGTCTGCTGGAACAGATCCGCGTTCAGCTGACCGGCGCACTCGCTGCCCAGGGCGTGCCGGAAGGCGCGGTACTGAGCGGCACCGTGGCTGCGATCCTGGCGAGCCTGAAAACCAACAGCGCGTTCAACACCAACCTGCTGGGACTGGCGCAGCAGTTGTCGGCATTGAACAGCAACCCGTGGCTGGCGCATATCAATGCCGATGCCCAGGGTTACGCCGTGGCAACCGTCACACCGGGCAGCTTCGTGGTGCAGTTCAAGCAGGTCAATAAGCTGGTGAATACCGGCAGCATGACCGCGCCAGGCAATGTCGTGGCACGCGTGACGACAGCAACCGTCACCAGCGGCAAGGCAGCTGTCAGCATTAGCTGATTGCTTCGCTTCCGCCGGCGCAGCCAACCGCATCATCCACCAACCGGTGTGTGGTGCGGTTTTTTTATGACCAAAATCAGGGGAGTATGTAGAAAATATGTCCTGTCCTCCTGATAAACAAAGGGGGTTTAAATATACTCCAGGGAGTATGCTAAACAGCAAAATTACGCCCGGCAAGACTTGTGTTATGCCTGCTACGGCACCACCTGCAACAGGGAAAGCCTGCCAGAACAAGCGGCGCGGATAACAGGCCGGCCGACACAAGGCGGCGGCAGAGGCAGGAGCGACAAAATCCCCACAGGCCGGTTTGCGCGATATCAAGCTTCTCACAGAAAGAAAACCTGACCGGCAGCAGCAGTGGCAGCTGACGGAGCGACAGAGATGAACCTTATCACCGACAACGGAGTCTAACGACCATCATTATTCATGCTTCTTCGCCCAGTTTTCAGCAACATCATCCAAATTCAGATTCCCCGCATTTTTTTGCCCGGAAAATCCGGTTTTTGGATGCAGCAATACCCGTTTTACAGCGATTAAATTTATTTACAGCATAAACCGAGGCTGGCTTACAATCTGGGGCGCCATCCATTCGAGTGGTGGCTTCACTCCAATTTTCAGCGGCATGCGGGTGTGACCTTATCAATGTGTCAAGGATAGCAATGAAACGAGTAGATGATTTCCGCCTGAAGTTAGGCAAAGATGAACTGGTTCCTATCATGATTGGTGGGATGGGTGTCGATATCTCCACTGCCGAGCTGGCACTGGAAGCAGCACGTCTGGGTGGCATCGGCCATATTTCCGATGCGATGGTGCACGATGTTTCCGACCGCCGTTTCGATACCAGCTTCGTCAAGGAAAAAACCAGATTCTACAAGTACAACATCAACAATTCCGACAAGACCGATATCAAATTCAACCTTGAACATCTGGCCGAAGCCACCCGTATGCACGTCGGCAAGACCATGGAAGCCAAACAGGGCAAGGGCATGATCTTCGTGAACTGCATGGAAAAGCTGACCATGAACGCGCCGAAGGAAACCCTGAAAGTGCGTCTCGAGGCAGCGCTCGACGCCGGCATTGATGGCATCACCCTGAGCGCCGGCCTGCATCTCGGCTCATTCGGACTGATGGCCGGGCATCCGCGCTTCCGCGAAGCCAAGCTGGGCATCATTGTCTCGTCCTTGCGCGCGCTGCAGCTGTTCCTGCGCAAAAATGCGAAACTCGACCGGCTGCCCGATTATGTCGTGGTGGAAGGCCCGCTGGCTGGCGGTCACCTCGGCTTCGGCGACGACTGGGCGGAATACGATCTGCAGACCATCATCACAGAAATCCATCAATGGCTGCAGGCAGAAAATCTGGACATCCCGCTCATTGCAGCGGGCGGCATTTTCACCGGCAGCGATGCCGTTTCCTTCCTGGAACACGGCGCATCCGGCGTGCAGGTTGCGACCCGTTTTACAGTGACCAAAGAATGCGGCCTGCCCGACGATGTCAAACAGGAATATTTCAAAGCCAGCGAAGACGATATCGAAGTCAATCATATTTCCCCGACCGGCTATCCGATGCGCATGCTGAAAAACACGCCGGCGATCGGCGACGGCATCCGTCCGGGTTGCGAATCCTATGGCTATCTGCTGGATGGCAACGGCAACTGCGCCTACATCACCTCGTATAACCGCGAAGTGGCGCTGCATCCGGATGCCAAGAAAATCTCGGTCATGGACAAAACCTGTCTCTGCACCCACATGCGTAACTTCAACTGCTGGACCTGCGGTCAGACCACTTATCGTCTGAAAGACACGACCCGCAAGCTGGCCGACGGCAGCTACCAGATTCTGACCGCCGAACACGTGTTCCATGATTACCAGTTCAGCACGGACAACCAGATCGCCCTGCCAGAGCAGGCAAGCTGACCCGGCAGAAATGACCATGTCGATCAACAAAAACGCTGCCCTGCCCGGCAGCGTTTTTTACGTCTGTTCCCGCTTTATTGACTGGCTGGCCACCGGTCAGCGCATTAATGGGCGCATCACCTTGCTATCGATCTACTCATCAAAATACCAATACCCCTGATTCACCCAGCCCAGCAGCGCTTCCACAAAGTCCATGTCCTGTAACGCCTCACCCAGCAGGACAGCGTCAATCCGGTTCTGGTCGCACAGATTCATCAGTGCAGGAACACATCCGGCTGAGAAAACGTATTTTTCACCGTCGATATAACAGATGCCCTGCGCAATATTTTCCTGCAGGTACAGGCAACGCAGGCCGCCGGTGCGCACCAGCGCCGCCTGCTGCAGGCGGGACAACAATTCCGCGCTGTTTAAGGGCCATTCCAGCGCCTGCAGATCCAGTTCGCATTTAGTGACCGACAGCATGGTGCCGGTAAAGTCCGCCATCAGCGCAGCATCACTCAGAACTGCCTGCATCTGCTGCCGGATCAGTCCAAAATCGCTGGCATTGATCTGTCCCGGATGCGGCTGACGCGGGCGCCCCGGATCGTGGATCAGCCCGGTACCCAGTTCATGATCAATCAGGTAATCCGCCAGTCCGCTGACCATATCGCGGGCGGACTTACTGCGAAAGCCGACCGAAAAGCTCATGGAATGCTCCAGCGTCACACCATCATGCGGAAAACCGGGCGGGATATACAAAATATCGCCCGCTGTCAGTTCGGCATCGATCACCGGCTCAAACGGATCGGTATGCAGCAGACAGGCATGCGCGACAAACTGCCGGTGCGGACCGCGTTCACCGACCCGCCAGCGCCGCCTGCCCGAACCCTGGCAGATAAACACATCGTACAGATCAATGTGCGGACCGACGCCGCCGCCGGGAACGGCATAACTGATCATCACATCGTCAAAACGCCATTGCGGAATAAACGCAAACGCCTGCACCAGCGCCGCCACTTCCGGCGACCAGTGGTCGACCGCCTGCACCACCAGCGTCCAGTCACGTTCGCCCAGATGAGCGTATTGCTCAAACGGTCCGTTCTGCGCCTGCCATTGCCCGGCTCTCTGGCAGATCAGACGCGACTCAATCTGGGGTTCACACGCCAGTCCGGCCAGCTCATCCGGACTGATCAGATCCTGCCAGCCGGGAAAACCCTGCCGGATCAGCACCGGCTTTTGCTGCCAGTAATTTGCCAGAAAGTCTTCAAGGGAAAATTCATTCAGTTGCAATGTCAGCATGATGATGCACCGGACAGAGAAAAAACTGTCTTGTAGCATGACGCGCAAAGCGCCGACACCGACCAGATCAAACCTGCTGCAGATTGGCTGCCTGTGCGATATTTTTCCTGATCTGGATCAGGTCTGCATCACCGTAATTGCGAACGGCGGATACCGATGACCACTTACCAGCGCGAAAAATGGTCTTCCGTGACACCGGCCAGTTGGCTGATGCGGCGCGGTGCCGCTTCCGGACTGGCGCGGACCCAGCCCTCAAAGGTGCCGATCGGCTGCACATAGCGGCTGGCGGCAATCAGGAGATTTTTATTTTCGGCGCGCATGCCTTCCGGATGAAAATGTAAATCCAGCAAGCCGTCGGCGGTGGTGATATGCCAGGGACGCATTGGCTGACCGGCATCGTAATCAAAATCAGCCCGCGCCAGCGGAATCAGCTGCCCATCCAGCCACAGCGCATTTTCCTGATCGCCAAAATAGCCTGACTGCAGATTAAAACCGATTGCTGCATCATGCGCAGAAGCCCAACGCCAGGAAGTTTCACGCTCCAGAAAACCATTACTGTAATCGTAGCTGCCGCAGCCCTGATCCAGACTAAAACTGTGCTGGCCAACGCGGACTTCACCGCGCAGCGGCATTCCGGCAGATTTGCAGGTGGCGTGCACGCTGTCTGCCACGGTACCGATCGCCAGCAGACTGGGTGCAGCCGTGGCAGGCAGCAGCTGCGCCTGAATCTGGCAGCCGCCGGCATCCACAATCAGCTGATAACACTGTTGCTGCGCGTCATGCCAGAAGCGGATGCTGTTTCCTAACAACCGGAAACGACTGGCCGCACCGTCAGCCGGGCAATGATTCAGGTGCGCCGTCAGCCCCGGCAGTCCATCCTGTGAAAAACTGCCCAGCAGCCGCCGCTGCTGACGGTCAAACACATAGGCAAAAGCGGTATTGGTCCAGCCGACATCCACGATCGCGACGCCGCAGAATATCTGCTCTGTGGCCAGCGCCACATATTGCCAGCGTTTGTGATGCAGGCGCTGCCACCAGGCGGAGCGGCGATATGGCTGCGCCAGACCGGACCAGTCAAGACTGGCAATGCTGCCGGCAAACTGTCCGAAATGCGGCAGTCCGGCCTCATCCAGCAAAGTGGCGGGGGCCGGCGGCAATGGTGCGTTGACCGGCGTACCGGCAGACAGATGAGCAGGTGAATTCTGGAAGGCAGCACGCATCGGAGGATCGCTTCAGATCAGTGGGGCAACCATTGTGCCGCAAAGGACTAGAAAGCGGCATCCAAAATCTGCCTGCTGTTTCTGTCACCGTCAGTGCTGCGGCAATGGTCGCAGCGCCGCCGCAGTCGCCCTGATATCGCCATCCGATGGCAGTGCGGGTATCCCTGTCAGCCGCATCAGCAAAGGATATACATCGACATTGTCGATGGCTGGCAGTACGACACCGGCCTGAAATGCCGGTCCATTGGCAATGAACAGCGCCGCCATCTCCGGCGTGTCAGGATCATAGCCATGTGTACCGCCATTTCTGGAAAATTTCATCTTGTCATCCGCCAGGATCAGCCAGCCGCTTTCCGCCAGACAGATTATCGCCGGTACCCGGGCATTGCTGCCATAGGCATAGCGCGCCGGAATATGCTGCTTCTCCCAGCATGTCATGTGCGGATGCGGTTGCAGCAAACTGTTTTGAACGATGGCCTGCTGTCCGGCCGCAGGTTCCAGACCGGCATAGGCACCGACAGTAAGCACTTGGATACTGTCGGGCGGCAGGATTTTATCCAGGTAAATCACGCGCTGTTCGCTGGTGGCGGCCATGCCATGATCAGACACGATGACCAGATTGGCGGCAATACGGCGCGCCTGCAGACCGCTGACCAGGCGACCGACCGCCTGATCGACGGCAGCCACGGCCTCGGTGGTCTGCGCCGCATCCGGGCCAAATTCGTGACCGGCATGGTCCACATCGTCAAAATACAGGGTCAGAAAATCCGGCCGCTTTCCGGCAGGCCGGTCCAGCCATTGCAATACCGTATCGACCCGCGCTGCAGGCGGCACTTTGCCGTCAAATACCCGCCACTCCGACGGGCGGACACCGTGGATGTCCGCCTCCGATCCCGGCCAGAACATGGTTGCCGTCCGCACGCCCTGCTTCTCAGCAGTCACCCAGACCGGCTCAGCCTGATCCCACCAGCGGCGGTCAGTCACCGCATCACGGTTACCAAGAGTAAAGCGCACACCGGGAATGGCGGAGTCGGCCATGGTGTTGCCGACCAGCCCGTGATGATCGGGACGCAGCCCGGTAACCAGTGTGTAATGGTTAGGAAAAGTGATCGACGGAAAAGAAGGACGCATGAAAGCAGCCCGAGCACCCTGCGCTGCAAGCGCATTGAGCTGCGGCGTGACATGACGTTGCAGATAATCCGGCCTGAAACCGTCAATGGAAATCAGAATCACCGGCGGCCGGTGTTCCGCCAACATTGGCTGCGACGCCGGCGAACCCGGCTGCCCCGCGGAAGACAGCGGCTGCTGAACGCACGCGGCATTCAGCAGTAACAACAACACCGGCAACAACCGGCGAATCACCCAAAACATAAAAATTTCCTGATCTGAAGAAATGACAATAGAAAACCGCAGCATGCTCCGGTACAGGGTATCGGGCAAATGCTGATCGGCCGACTGAACTCATGGAGCTGACCGGCATCTTCGCCGCATGACATGACCAGCAGATGACATCTTCGTTCCCCTGAAGACAAGTACCGCCTGTCCGCACAGCCGGTTGCCTCCCCGGCACGCGTTGCGCGTCAATCGCAGGGTCATGTTAAAAAATCAGCACAAGATTAATAAAAAGATAAATTAACGGTTAAAATAGTGATAGCTTTGAAACAATTTTTTATACGGTAAATCATCCTGACTATGGCTATGGATCTGATACGCTGACAATTACACCAAAGAATTGTCCGATAATAATTTCATATTCTGAGATTTCACTTATAGTCTTTACGATGAACCGCTTGTTTCCTTTTTTAAATCTGGATAATTTTTCACCCAAAATCATGATGCGTAGCTATTTGCTTAAACTCCTGTTTTCCAGCCTGCTGCTGACGCTGCTCGCCGCCTGCGGCGGCAGTTCAGATACTGCAAGCACCGCCAACAGTAACCAGGCTGCGGGAGCTACACTAGCCGCAGCCGGCACTTCCTCACTCTATGTCGCACCGAGAACCGGATGGTTCTGGAATGCCGCAGAAAGCGGCAGAGGCTTCGCTATCGAACGCCAGGGCAGCCAGATTTTCCTTGCAGGTTTTATGTATGAAACCACCGGTGAATCCACCTGGTATGCCACCACCATGAATGTGCAGGCAGACGGCAGTTACCAGGGTGATCTGCTGCGTTACACCGGTGGCCAGACCTTGCTGGGCAGCTATCAGTCCGCGACTTCCTCCAAATATGCGACGATTACCGCCGCCTTCAGCTCCGCCACCAAAGGCACGCTGCAGATCAAGGATGTCAATTCCAGCGCCAGCATCACGATTTCTCTGGATGCCTTCCCGATCTCCACCCCGACCGCTTTTGCACCATCTACCGATGCGTTCCAGAGCGGCTGGTGGTGGAATCCGGCGGAAGGGGGCCGCGGTTACTTCATCGAGGCGCAAGGTGCGCAGGCATTCATCGCTGCCTTTATGTATTCGGGCAATGGCCAGCCTACCTGGTATGCCAGCGCTGCCAATCTGCTGACTCCAAGCCGGATCAGCGGTTCCCTGCTGAGTTATACCAGCGGCCAGACTATGTACGGCGCGTACCAGAGCGCCACCCTGTCTGGTACCAGTGCCGGGGTCATGAGCTTTGAGATGACCAGCAATAATACCGGTGTAATGACCCTGCCGAATGGCAGCAAAGTCAATCTGCAGCGTTTTATCTTCAACAACGATCCGGTTACGGCTGAAACAGCAAAACCACTGATGATTTCGGAAGTTGCATCGGCTTATTACACCAACAGCGCTGTCTGGTTTGAGGTGTACAACCCGAATGCCACGATCAGCATCAACCTGTCCGATTACACGCTCAACAGCAGTCACTTCGACGGCGGCACATCCTACTATTACGCACCAGCCAGCTTCACCCTGCCATCGGTCACGATTCCGCCGAAAGGCTATCTGGTCATCGCCAGCAAAACTAAGGCCAATCTGACCAATAACGCACAAATGGTCTACGTCAGCAATGGCAGCAGCATCCCATTCTGGGGAGCCTCCGGTAATATCGAACTGGTCAAAGGCGGTGTGACAGCTGATTTCGTGCGCTTCGGCAACTCTGCAAGCGCACCGACGACTGCCAGCGCCTGGAGCGGCGCGAATGCGCCGGCATTACCGAATACGGCCAATTACGGCTACTCCATCGTCCGGCTCGCGTCCTCTGGCATGGTGAACAATTTCACCGGCAGCGACTGGTCATCCGTGAATTTCTCCACCCCGGGCGGACCGAATGACGTCGGCGTCGGCGTGCTCGACTCTGACGGCGACGGCATTCCCGACAGCGCCAAGGTGAGCGGAAAAACCTTTGCCGGTCTTGATCTCTACTCGCTCGGTGCGCGCCCCGGTCAGCGTGACCTGTTTATCCAGATCGACAGCATGAGCAGCACCGACCCCGGCATTATCCTGCGCCAGGAAGCGGTACAGAAACTGGTCGATACTTTCGCCAATCACACCTTTACCAACGGTAATAAAAAGATTGCCGTCCATGTGGATGCCGGCACGCTGTATTCGCCGACCATCAATACGGCAGCCTTCAATCTGGGCGGTGGGAAAATGCTCGCCTACGCCTCCTGCCTGGCGATGGAAAGCACGAATACCGTGCCAACCGGCTGCGCCAATCTGTACGACTTCAAACGCGATAATATGGATGTGCGGCGCAAACTGATCTTCCATTACGCGGTTATGGGCAGTTCGCAAAAAACCGATGGCAGCTGCGGCTCCAGCGGGCTGGGTGAGCTGAACGGCAATGATTTCATCATCACCATGGGCAACTGCGGTTTCAAAGTCACGTCTGCCACCAACATCAATTACACGGTGAATGGGCAAGCTGCCACGATCATGCATGAGCTCGGGCACAATCTCGGTCTGAACCATGGCGGATTTGAAGCGAACAATTACAAGCCGAATTACTACAGCATCATGAACTATACCTACAGCTTCCCGGGGCTGAGCGCCAACCCGAGCGGTCCCCAGGCAGCCAACCGGTTCTATCTGAACAACAGCACCTACACCAAGGCCAGCGGCATCAATATCTGCAATATCGATAACTCGCCTTGCGGAACCAGCTTCATCATGGATTACTCCAATGGTTCCAGCATCGATCTGGATGAAAACAATCTGGATGAGTCCAAGAATATTGGCCGTGGTGCAGTGGCAGGCGCTTATGCCGACTGGGATAACAGCAACAGCCAGACCAGCGGCACGTTTGCCTACAATATCCACAAGCCGGACAGCACCGCGACGCTCGGCGTGCTGAAGGACTATAACGACTGGGACAATCTGGTGCTGGCATTTACGCGCAGCTATCAGGGTGCCGAATCCGGTGCCGTGGTGCCGACGGCCGTCACACGCAATCTGGTGCCGCGTAAAAACCCGATGCACGACGGCCCCGGAACATTGATCAGTGAAGACCCGGCGATATTCTTACGCCATCTGGAGTCCATACGCAGAGCCCATCAGTAACACCAAAGCCCGCACTGAAATGCGGGCTTTTTTTATAACCGTAAAAAAGTACGAACCGGAACCGTATGCCGCGAAACGGACACATCCTTGTTAAAATTGGACGATACAATGCGGTTCACCGCGTTTCATCCGACCTTAACCATTCCCGACCATGATACAAAACGACTCTTACGACGATCCTGAAGACCTGTTCCAGACTCCGGAACAGCGCGCCGCCGCCGCATCCCGCAGCACCTGGACCAGCGTGGTGGTGAATCTCGGACTGACCATCCTGCAAATCACCATCGGTATCGTCGGGAAATCCCAGGCATTGATTGCCGACGGTATCCACTCCCTGTCCGACCTGATCGCCGACTTTGTGGTGCTGTTCGCCAGCCATCACAGCAAGAAAGATGCGGACGAAGATCATCCCTACGGTCATCAGCGCTTTGAAACTGCGGCATCGTTCATCCTCGGCATCCTGCTGCTGGCAGTGGGTCTCGGAATGCTGTGGTCTGCCTTCAGAAAGCTGGAAGCGCCGGAGCTGGTTCCGCAGGTACACATCATGGCTTTGTGGGTGGCTGGCACCGCGCTGGTCGCCAAGGAACTGCTGTTCCGTTACATGCTGGCGATTGCGCAAAAGGTCAAATCCAGCATGCTGGTAGCCAATGCCTGGCATGCCCGCTCCGATGCGGCTTCATCGCTGGTGGTAGGACTGGGCATCATCGGCAATCTGGCTGGTTATCCGATTCTGGACCCGATAGCCGCTTCCATCGTTGGCTTCATGGTCGCCAAGATGGGCTGGGAATTCAGCTGGGACGCCCTGCATGACCTGACGGACCGCGCGGCAGACGAACAGGAAGTCCAGGCCATCCGTGAGACGCTGTTAAGCACTCCGGGCGTCATCAGCGTCCATGATGTCCACACCCGGAAAATGGGTGACATGATCGTCGTCGACGCACATCTGGAAGTCGATGCCGCCATCACCGTTGAAGCTGGTCACGACATCGCCGTCGAAGCACGGCAGAGAGTCATGCAGAGACACCGTGTACTGAACCTGATGACCCATCTCGACCCCTGGAAAAAGCCCGACCGCGACCATCCCGGACAAAGCTGAACGACAGCCAGCTTACCCGACCTGCGTGCTGTCGTTCTGCGATATCAATCAGTGCGCAGCACTGTCCTCCTGCCTCGCATCCCTTCCGTCATACCACACCGACACACGGCAGGTAGTTTTCAGTTACCTTTGCAGGGAACAAGCTGTCTTTCCTGCCCTATTCTTTCAAGGAGCCATCATGTCTGCCACACCTGCTGTCACCGCCAGTCTCCAAAGCATTCCTTATCAGGTCACCCTGTCCGATGATCTGGGACATACATGGCTGGCTGATGAACCCACCGAGCTCGGCGGCGGTAATGCCGGTCCGTCGCCAGACCGGCTGATGCTGGCGAGTCTGGGTTCATGCACAGCGATCACCATACAAATGGTGGCCAACCGCCGGCAATGGCCGCTGACCGGCATCAGAGTGGCACTGCAGCTGAATCCGGACGGCAAGCCGGAAACGGGCAACGATATCGTGCGGCATATCGAACTAACCGGCGATCTGAGTCAGGAGCAGCGTGAGCAGTTGCTCAAAATCGCCAATGCCTGCCCAATGCACAAGCTGCTGAGCGGCGAAGTCCGCATTCATTCCGATCTGCGCTGAACAGGGGGTGATCCATGAACCATATAGAACGCGTGAGCGCCAGAGCCACAGATCTGGGAGATGGCATGCAGGTGCTGCGTGCATTGCCGACCCGCCAGCGGCGCATGATTGGCGCATGGTGCTTCCTGGATCACGCCGGACCGGTCAGCTTTGCCCCGGGCGCCGGCATGCATGTCGCCGCTCATCCGCATACCTGCCTGCAGACTTTCACCTGGCTGATTGAAGGTGAAATCCTGCATCGCGACAGTCTCGGCAATGAGCAAGTCATCCGGCCAGGTCAGGTGAACCTGATGACGGCGGGCCGGGGCATTGTGCATACCGAGGATTCGGTGGCGGGCAGCCAGCAGCTGAATCTGGCGCAGCTGTGGATCGCCCTGCCGCCCGAGATGGCATTCTGCGAACCGCGGTTTGAACATTATCCGGTGCTGCCGCGCTGGGACGATCAGGCTTGCAGCTTTACCCTGCTGGCGGGCAGCTACGCCGGGCGCACGGCACCGGCGCAGGTACATAGCCCCTTGGTCGGCATCGATCTCGCGAGCAACGATGGCGCCAACCTGTCGCTGGCACTGGACCCGTCGTTTGAATACGGCATCCTGCCGCTGGAAGGCGACGTCACCGCAGAGGGTGAAGCCATCGCCATGCATGAGCTGGCCTATTCCGCCAGCGGTGCGACAACGCTGCAGATACAGCTGGCGGCCGGCAGCCGCGCGCTGCTGCTCGGCGGCTTGCCGTTTGCGGAACCGGTGGTGATGTGGTGGAATTTTGTCGGCAGCAGTAAAGCCGTCGTTGCGCAGGCGCAGCAGGACTGGGAAAACGGCACACCACGTTTTCCGGCAGTCAGCCATCCCGGGGAGCGACGTCTGGTCGCGCCCGCCCTCCCCTGGAGCGATGCGCACAATGAAAAAAACCTGTGACCGCCGATTGGCGCCGCCACAGGTTATCAGTCTGCTCTCCCAATCTGTTGTCACGGGGCGGGATGATCCGGATGCCGGTCATCCCGTTTCCAACTATCTGATTCAGCTGTCCGATTTGGCTTCGATCTTGCTGACCTGGAACACGCCTTTAGCATCCAGATAGCCTTTGACTTCGACAAACATCTTCGTACCAGCCTGATACTGACCACCGTCTGCCCATACAGCGGCAGACAAATTCGCCTGCAATGTAGTCAGCCCATGTTGCAGGGTGCAGCTGGCGGGATAGCTGGTGCAGCTCAGGACGCCATAGATTTCAAAACTGCGGTTGCCACTGGACTGGTCGCTGGACGGATTGCCGTTGCCATTGGTAGCGGCTGTCGTTTCCCCTTTCAGCTCTATTTTCGTTGCCACCAGCACGCCGTTCTGCAACGTGCCTTTGACTTCGACATACACGTTGTTGGCCAGATTGCTCAGTCCGAATTCAAAGCGTGCCTTGCTCGCATCAACCGGTACGCCCTGCACCTTAAAGCTGGACAGCGAGACGAAATTCGTCACGACACCATACAGTTCATGCTGGTAGTTAGCGGTTGCTGTCACCTTGCCGTCAGTGCTGTGCACATCAGCGCTGTGACCATTTGACTCCAGCTCGATTTTGGTGGCGGTGATCGTACCGCTGGAAGACAGTGTTCCTTTAATTTCCACCACAGCACCGACTGCCGGCACAGGCAAGGTACCCAGATCAATCTTCGTCCCGGCCACGGTGATGGTTGTGCCGCTGACTGCATCAACGATGCCCTTGATCTTGATGAATTGTCCGGATGGCGAATTGGAGTTGCCCGTTACCAGCGTTCCGGCACCGACCACGATGACTTTTGTGGCAACAATCGTGTTATTGACCGGTACGGTAGTCGCCACGACGCGGACATCGGTTCCCACGGCAATCTGCGCACCTTTCGGCAACACCTGGCTTGCCGTGAAGCTGACGCTGAGGCCACTCGCAAGTTTCAGTGTGCCTGCCGTCATATCGACCGCACTGACCATGCCGCGCAAGACCACGGCACCAGTCACTGACGGCGCTGTAGCCGACACTTCAATCCGGGTCGCGTTGAAAGCGCCGTTGGCCTGCGGATAACCATATACCTCGACATACATATTCACCATGGATGCAGACAGGCTGCTGAGTGCGCCCTCAAACACCGTGGTGCTGGTGACGCTGACCACCTGACCATTCAGCGTCAGCGTATTTTTCTGCGTATCAACCGCGGTGACCTTGCCGCGCAGGCCGCCGATGATGCGGATATCGGCTGCAGCACCGGAACTGGTGCTGTCGTCTGCCGTGCCAGTCACAGAAACGGTCGTGCCGAGCTTGATGGCGGACTGGAATTTAGTGCTGCCATAAGGATCATCGGCATCGTGCACATTAGCGCCCACGGTCTCAAAACGCACCCCGTTGACCACGATGGAACCGAGACCGGCAACCGGCCCGGTATAAGTAACTGTGCTTCCTCCTGAACTGACCGGCGTTGTCGTGGTTGCAGATGTGGTGGTGCCGGAACTGCCGCCGCCACCGCAAGCCGTCAGCAAAGATATCAGGCCGAGACTGGCCGCTCCGATACCGGCTGCGCGGCGCAACCGGGAAATTGTCATTGCAGAGAAATTCATTTCAGACCTCATGAGTTATATCATCAAACAACAGTCCGGCTATTCAGCCAATCCGGATTCAGTACAGTTTGCGTAATAATTCTTAAGGACACCTTAAATGAATTGTTAAAGAAAGTGACTGTGGAACGCATTGATCCACATCTGCAACAGTGCTTCCCTCTGCATAATTGTCATAAATTATAGAGATTAACGGTTACAATTTTTTTTCAGGTACTTGCATGGAAAATAACTCTATAACACTGACATCCCGGTCCGATCCCGCGTAAATGTCTGAACATTCATGCGCAGTGTTTCTTCAGAAATATTCAGGAATAATTTTCTTACAAGCTTGCCGATGCCAGTTTGACACCGAATCCGATGAACATCGCACCGACACCGCCCGACATACCGGCCGACAGGCGGCGACGCTGACGGAATGCCTCGGCCAGCCGCGCCCCCACCAGGATAATAATTGTCAGGTAAGTAAAACTCGCCAGCTGGCAAATCAGCGCCAGCAAACCGTAAGACAACAGCGGCGCGTGAAATTCCGGATCGACGAACTGGATGAAGAAAGAAATAAAAAACAGAATTGCCTTCGGATTCATCAGGCTGATCACCAGCGCCTTGGTAAATGGCTCGCCCGGCTGAACTGCTGCCGCAGCAACAGGAACCGGCGCGGCAGCGGCCTGTGTGCGTTGACGGAATCCGCGCCAGCCATTGCGCAGCATCTGCAGGCCAATCCACCCCAGATAAGCTGCACCGGCATATTTCACCACATAAAACAAACCGGGACTGCTTCTGAGCAGCGACGCCATGCCACCGGCAGACAAAATCATCAGAATCAGGTCGCCCAGAAAAATCCCGCAGGCGCCGCGATAGGCAACCCGCACGCCACGTTGCGCGGCAACACTCAGCACGTACAGCGAATTCGGTCCTGGCAGCAGCACGATGAAAATGGTACCGATCAGAAAAGTCCAGAAATCGGTCACACCGAAACTGGAATGGATGAATGCATTCATGGAAAACTCCCGGCCACAGCAACAATTTGGAATGCATCTATCATAACAGCGACACGCTCCGGCTGCTGCCATCCAGCCGTCATGAGAAGCCGGATTTTTGCCCGGTTTTTTTCCCGGTTTTCAGCCCTCAGCCTGCTCCGTGTGCGTCACCGCCGGTGCCGGATATAGCCAGGAAAATAAACCGGTGGCAAGCGCCGCGCCGCACAGCTGGGCAATGATAAAGCCGGGCACATCGGCTGGCCGTATGCCGGCAAACGTATCGCTGGCGGCGCGTGCCAGCGTCACTGCCGGATTTGCAAACGAGGTCGATGACGTAAACCAGTAGGCCGCCGTGATGTAGGCCGCCACCGCAAACGGCGTCACACCGGGACGGGTTCTGGAAGTGCTGATAATGACGGCGATCAGTCCGAAGCTCGCCACGGATTCGCTCCACCATTGCGCCCAGCCGGTTCTGACATGCGCTGATGCAAAAAATAAGGGCTCACCGAACATGCCATGCGCCATCGCCACACCGGCAAATGCTCCGGCGATCTGTACCACGATATACGGCAGCACTTCCGGCCACGGTATGTTTTTTTGCCACGCAGCCGACAGCGTCACGACCGGATTGAAATGCGCGCCGGAAATGGTGCCCAGCATCAGGATCAGTGCAATCAGCCCGGCACCTGTGGCTATGCTGTTTGCCAGCAAGGCAATCGCGGTATTGCCTGCCGCCAGCCGCTCTGCCATGATCCCGGAGCCAACCACCACCGCCAGCAGCAAGGCGCTGCCCAATCCTTCGGACACCAGACGTTTTGCCATACTCATGCTGATTGACTTCCGATCCGGTCCAGCTCCCGCTGCAAGGCCAATTTTTCTAACTTCCCGATCGGCAGGCTCTGGAATAAATCAAGACGGGTTTTGATTTCGCGACAGACCCGTACAAAACCGGCACGTTTTTCCGCCTCTGTCCCTGTGATTGCCGCCGGGTCCTGAAATCCCCAGTGCGCGGTCATTGGCTGGCCCGGCCAGACCGGGCAGATCTCACCAGCAGCATTGTCACAGACCGTAATCACAAAATCCATGTGCGGCGCATCCGGAGCGCCGAACTCACTCCAGCTTTTACTTCGCAGCGCCGCCGTCTCCAGACCCAGTTGCGTCAGTTGCTCAATCGCCAGCGGGTTGACCGCACCTGCCGGAAAACTGCCGCCGCTGTACGCCATGAAGCGGCCCTTGCCAATTGCATTCATCATCGCTTCGGCCATGATGCTGCGTGCCGAGTTACCCGTACATAAAAATAAGACGTGATAAATTCTGTCGTTCATTATTTTTCCCGTTGTGGAAGTGTCAGTCGCAAAAAATCGTTTACAGCAATCCTTCGTTGCAGTCTGCTGATCTGTCCGCCGCATCAGGCCGGTAGTAAAGTACCAATCCGGTCCAGCTCGGCTTTGAGTCTGCTCTTGTCCTGCACCAGAGTTTCCAGCGGCAAGACCAGAAATGCCTCAATGCGGGTGCGCAGAATCCGGTATGCCTGCATGAATGCGGCGTCTATCTGGGCATCGGTGCCGGTTGCATGCGCCGGGTCCGCGACTCCCCAGTGCGTGCGCAATACCGGCCCCAGGTATGCCGGGCAGGTCTCACCGGCAGCGCTGGCGCAGACAGTGATGACGATATCGGGTGTGGCGGGCAGATTGTCCCAGGACTTGCTGTAATAGCCCTCGGCAGCAATGCCTTCCTTTGCCAGCAGGGCCAGCGAGCGCGGGTGCACCTGTCCTGTCGGCTGGCTGCCTGCGCTCATGGCATGCCAGCCAGCCGGTGCCAGATGATTGAAAGTGGCTTCACCCAGAATGGAACGGCAGGAATTGCCGGTACAGAGAAAGAGTACGTTCATAGCCTGATCAGAAAATAACAATAAAAAGAAAAAACATGCCTTAAGCTGTGACCGCACTGCTGCAGGTATCCGGCATGCAGGGCGATGCGGAGGAACAGGGATTGCCGCCACAGCAGTTTTCAGTGAGAAAACCGAGCAGGCCGTTCATGGTCTCGAAATTGGCCGTGTAAATCATGAAACGGCCGTCCTGTCTGGCTTTGACCAGATCGGCATGACTCAGCTCTTTCAGGTGAAAAGACAGGGAAGACGGCGGGATCGTGAGCTGTTCGCTGATCTTGCTGGCGATTAATCCGGCAGGTCCGGCCTGCACCAGCAGCCGGAATATGGCGAGACGTGATTCCTGTGCAATCGCAGCCAGTGCAGAAATGGCTTGTCGGGTTTCCATGCTTATCCTTTGAATTTTCAATCTATTATTCCATAATAATCGAAATATAGAATTATTTAAACATCTCTTGTTTCACATCAAATTATCTGCTCCAAGATCGCAGCTATGCTCATTCATGAGTGAACGAAATACGGCCATTTCAGGTCTGATTCATATTGAAATCAATGCCAATCATCTGATGCCATGAGGTGCCCCCGATGCCTGAAATGAATACCGCCGCGCTCCGCAGCGAGATTGTCCCGACGATGCCGACAACGGCTGCAGCCGACCAGCTCAACAGCGAATGCTTCTGTATCAGCCTGAATCAGCAGGCATTGCAGCAGGCGCTGGAATCCGAGATCAGCCAGCATGAACTGTCGGCCCTGATTCAGCAACGCTGTCCGCATCTGTTTGCCGAACATCCGGTGTTCATCTCGCACCGGCAGGCGCAGCGCATGCGGGACACGATTGACGCCATAGAAGCCGTGGTGGCATTGCCCGCCTACCGCAACTTCGTGCTGGCGACGGCACCGGACATTGCCCGTCACACGCCGCCGGGACAGCGCGGTGTTTTTTTCGGTTATGACTTCCACGTCAACGAACAGCATTCCGGTCTGATCGAAGTCAATACCAATGCGGGCGGCGCAATGCTCAATGCGATTCTCGCCCGCGCCCAGCGCGCCTGCTGCGCCGAAATTGAAATGTACGTCCCGTCCCGCTCCTCGGTTGATGCTTTTGAAACCCGCATCATTGATATGTTTCAGCAGGAATGGGCGCTGTGTCATCGCCAGCGTCCGCTGGCAAGCGTCGCGATCATCGACGAAAATCCGGAACAGCAATATCTTTATCCGGAATTCCTGCTGTTCCAGCAATTGTTTGAACGTCATGGCATCCATGCCGTGATTGCGGGCCCGGCGGCATTCCGGCTCGAAAACGGTCAGTTATGGTACGGTGAAACACCAATTGATCTGGTGTATAACCGGCTCACCGATTTTTACCTCGAGCAGCCAGAACATCAGGTTCTGCGCGACGCGTATCTGTGCGATGCGATGGCGCTGACGCCGCATCCGCAGACCCATGCCCTGTATGCCGATAAGCGCAATCTGATACTGTGGACGGACCGGCAACAACTGAGCGCATGGGGTGTCGCGCCAGCTATTCAGGATATCTTGTGCGACAACATTCCGCGGACGGAACTGGTCACCACCGGCCAGAGCGAACGGCTCTGGAAAGCACGGCGCGGTCTGTTCTTCAAACCTGCAGCCGGCTTTGGCAGTCGTGCCGCATACCGCGGCGACAAAATCACGCAACGGGTGTGGCAGGAAATTCTGGCCGGACAGTACATCGCCCAGGCACTGGTGAAACCGGGGGAACGCATGATTGCCGGTACCGATGCGGCGCAGGCGCTCAAGTTTGATTTGCGGGACTACGTCTATGAGGGCCAGGTGTTGTGGACTGCGGCCCGCCTGTATCAGGGGCAAACCACCAACTTCCGCACGCCGGGCGGCGGTTTTGCGCCGGTCTATGTGTTGCCGCCCGATGCCGGAACGCTGGATCTGCGCAGCATGGATGCCTGTTGCCATCCTTGATGTCGCGCCTGCCTACACCGGCAACGCGCGCACCCGCCGGATGTCACGCAAAGGCGGCGCGCCAAACAGCCGGGTATATTCGCGGCTGAACTGGGATGCGCTTTCATACCCGACCTGAATTGCCGCGCTGCTGGCGTCCAGGTCCTGATTCAGCATCAGTTGCCGTGCTTCCTGCAAACGTAAATATTTCAGGTATTGCAGCGGACTCATGCCGGCCACCTGACGGAAATGCTGCCGGAAGGTCGACGGGCTCATGTGCGCCCTGACCGACAGGTCTTCCATCGCAATGTCTTCCATATAGTGCTGTTTCAGCCAGGTCATGACTTTGGCAATCTGCTGCCCCGGCGAGCCGACCGTCACCAGATGGCGCAACACGCGCTCATGCCCGCCGCTCAACAAGCGCACGATAATTTCCTGCAACATCAGCGGTGCAATCAGTGGGATCATTGCCGGCTCATGCAACAACTGCACCAGACGTACCAGCGCCCCCAGCAATCCGTCTTCCAGATCGACGACCGACATGGCGCGTGCCACCGGAATCCTGGACGGGGCCGGAACGGGCATGCCGGCGGCAATCTGGGTAATCAGCCGCGCATCCAGCGCAATCCCCAGTCCCAGATACGGCGCTTCGGCGCTGGCGCGGGTCACATGGGAAATGACCGGCAAATCCACCGAAGTCAGCAACGACTGGCCCGGGCCGTAGTCAAACATCTCGTCACCCAGCATGACACGCTTTCCACCCTGCACCGTCAAGCCCAGCCCCAGACCGTAAATGCAGGGAATCGGGGCGGTCACGGTACTGCGGCGAAAGACGGTCAGCTCGGGGATCAGGGTGTTAAAAACCCCGTCGGTTTGGGCAATTTGCCCAGCCAGTTCTGCCAGCAATTGCTTGTTGGCAGCAGGTGATTGAGATCGTTCTTTCATAGGGAGTCAGGAGAGGATTCAGGCAGACGCAGGCTATCACCGTTCGCTGTTTTGTTTTTTATTTTTGCAAAGAATTCGTCAGATCAGGCAAACTTCCGACAC
This sequence comes from Cognatundibacterium griseum, assembly GCF_014284195.1. Lineage (GTDB taxonomy): Bacteria > Pseudomonadota > Gammaproteobacteria > Burkholderiales > Burkholderiaceae_D > Undibacterium > Undibacterium griseum. Next base: position 379,335 of record NZ_JACOGC010000001.1, on the reverse strand, counting down.
TGTTTTTGCGACACAATAGCCCTCACAGGGGATTTCCCTTTCAGCCATCCGGCATTCCGGCGACAACTGTTCTATGATGGATGACAACGCCGGACCAGTCAGGGCGGTGTTAACTGCGACACCTGCCCGGCCTTTGTTTCTCACTCTGGAGAATTCTATGATCAAGCTCACTATCAACGGTAAAGATACGCTGGTGGACGTTGAACCAGACACCCCGCTGCTGTGGACGCTGCGCGACAGCCTGCAGCTGACCGGCACCAAGTTCGGTTGTGGCGCAGCCTTGTGCGGCGCCTGTACCGTGCATCTGGACGGGCAGGCGATCCGTTCGTGCGTGACACCGGTTTCCAGCGTGCAGGGTAAGAAAATCACCACCATTGAAGCTGCCACGGGCGGCGATGACCGCGTGGGTAATGCGGTGCAGGCGGCCTGGATAAGGCATGACGTGGCGCAGTGCGGCTATTGCCAGAGCGGCCAGATCATGAGTGCAACGGCATTTCTGAAATCCCTGCCGCGGGGCAAACAGCCAAGCGCGGCAGAAATCGATACCGCGATGGCTGGCAACATCTGCCGCTGCGGCACTTACCCCCGGATCCGCGCCGCCGTGGCCGATGCTGCCAAATCCCTCACCTGAAGGAATCCTCATGTTACCGAATATCCAAGACATCGACATGCCGCGCGCCCTGCAGCACCTGCTGAGCCGGAATCAACCGGAACCCGCGTCAGGACTGACGCGCCGCAGTTTCCTGAAGCTTGCGGGCATCGGCGGATTCGCGCTCGGCGCTTTCCCTCATCTGGCAGTCGGGCAGACAGCGGACGCCTTAAAACCCACCCAGCAGCCATCGGCATTTGTCCGGATTGCGCCGGACGGTGACATCACGGTCATCATCAACCGGCTTGAATTCGGTCAGGGTGTGCAGACTGCGCTGCCAATGATCCTGGCAGAAGAGCTCGATGCCGACTGGAGCATGGTGCACAGCCAGCACGGGTCGGGCGATGCGGCCTATGCCGATCCGCTGTTTGGCATCCACCTGACCGGCGGCTCCAATTCCATCAAGAACAGTTTTACGCAATACCGTGAACTCGGCGCCCGTTCCCGTGCCATGCTGCTGAGCGCTGCCGCAGCGCGCTGGAATACGCCTGCCGCGCAATTGCGCACCCAGGCCAGCAAGGTGATCCATCCCGACGGTCGCCAGCTCAGCTATGGCGAATTGGCAGAATCCGCCATGACGATGCCGGTGCCGGAGCATGTGACGCTGAAAAATCCTGCCGACTTCCGTCTCATCGGCCAGCCCACCAACCGTCTGGATGCACGCGCCAAAAGCAGCGGCAAACAGGATTACGGTATCGATATGCATTTACCGGGGCAGCTGACTGCCGTGGTCGCCCGGCCGCCGGTCTTTGGCGGCCGCCCGTCTTCGGTGGACGACAGTGCGGCGCTGGCCGTCAAAGGCGTCAAGGCGGTGGTGCGTATCCCGCTGGATCATCATGGCGAAGGTGTGGCTGTGGTGGCCGATGGCTACTGGTCTGCCAAAAAAGGGCGCGATGCGCTGAAACTGACATGGAACACCGGATCGGTCGAAAAAGTGGACAGCATCAAGCAACTGGCAGAATACCGCCAGCTCGCCACACAGCCGGGCCCGCGGCTGTTTGAGGCGGATGTTTCCGCACTCGCCAGCGCTACCGGAAAAATCGATGTCGAATTTATTTTCCCTTATCTGGCACATGCCGCCATGGAGCCGCTGAACTGCACCGTGGCATTGTCAGAAGGACGCGCCGAAGTCTGGACCGGCTCTCAGGGGCCCGGCATGGATGCGGCGGCGGCAGCGAAAGTGCTGGGACTGAAACCGGAACAGGTTGCCATGCATGTGCAGATGGCAGGCGGCGGATTTGGCCGGCGCTTTTCCAGCGGCAGCGATTTTGTCACTGAAGCCTGCGAAATTGCCAAGGCAACCCGTGCAGCAGGCCTGAATGTGCCGGTGCGCACAGTCTGGAGCCGTGAAGACGATATGCACGGCGGCTATTACCGCCCGATGCACCTGCACCGCGCCCGTATCGGTTTCGACCAGAAAGGTAAAGTGCTGGCCTGGGATCATGTGATCGTCGGCCAGTCCATCACCGCAGGCACGCTGTTTGAATCATTCCAGGTCAAAAACGGCATCGACGCCACCGCCACCGAAGGCATGCGCGATCCTTATCCTTTCCCGATGCGTCTGACAGTACATCATCCAAAGCACAATGTGCCGGTGCTGTGGTGGCGCAGCGTCGGCTCGACCCATACGGCATTTGTGATGGAAACACTGATCGATGAGATCGCCCGCGCCACAAAACAGGACCCGGTAGCCTACCGGATGAGCTTGTTCGGTGAGCAGCATCTGCGTCACCGCGCCGCGCTGCAGCTGGCAGTGGACAAGAGCGGCTATGGCAAAAAACGTCTGCCGGCCGGTCATGCCTGGGGCGTGGCCGTGCATGAATCATTCTCAACCGTGGTCGCCTATGTGGTGGAAGCCACGCTCAAAAAAGGACAACCGGCGCTGATTCGCGTGACGGCCGGTGTGCATTGCAATCTGGCGGTCAATCCGCGCACCATCGAGGCGCAGGTACAGGGAGCCGCCGTCATGGGGCTGTCCATGTGTCTGCCGGGTGCGGCCATCACGCTGAAAGACGGTATCGTCGAACAGAGCAACTTCAGCGACTACACCGTGGCCCGCATCACGGATGTGCCGGCTTTCGACATCCATGTGGTGCCCAGCGCAGAACCACCGACTGGCATGGGCGAACCCGGCCTGCCGCCACTGGCACCGGCCTTTGCCAACGCGCTGGCGCGGCTGACCGGCAAGCCGGTGCGCCAGCTGCCGTTCAAGCTGAGCACAACCTGAGGAGCAGGCTGACAAGATGGAAGATCTCGACACCTTCGTGCTCCGCACCGCACTGCACTGGCAGGCAGTCGGCCTGCCCGTCGTGCTGGTCACGGTAGCCAGAACCTGGGGCTCCTCCCCGCGCCCGCCCGGTTCGCTGATGGCGATCAACGCCCGCGGCGAAACCGCCGGTTCGGTGTCAGGAGGCTGCATTGAAGACGAACTGATACAACGCATACGGGAACAAGGCATCCATACCGTCTGCAACAACCATCTGCCCGCCGTGATGCGCTACGGCATTTCCGCCGACGAAGCGCACCGTTTCGGCCTGCCCTGCGGCGGTACGGTCGAACTGGTGCTGGAACCGGTATCGGCGCACAGCCGGCTGGATGAATTGCTGGCGTCCTGCGAACAGCGGCGCAGTACCGAACGGGTGCTGGACCTGACAAGCGGTCAGGTCACGCTGCGGCCGGGTCAGCGCGACGGCGTGCCGCACCTGGATCAGCAGCAACTCACCACTTACCTGGGGCCGCAAGTCAGGCTGATCGTCATCGGCGCCAGCGACCTGTCCCGTTTCCTGTGCCAGATCGCCCTGAGCCTGGGCTTTGAAGTCATCGTCTGCGAGCCCCGCGAAGAATACCGCGCCAGCTGGCAATTGCCCGGCACCAGCCTGAGCCCAGACATGCCGGACGACCTGATCCTGCGCTTGCAGCCCGATGCACGCACCGCCGTCATTGCCCTGACACATGACCCGAAACTCGATGATCTGGCACTGATCGATGCGCTGCAGTCGCAGGCATTTTACGTCGGCGCAATCGGCTCGCGCAGAAACAGCCAGCACCGGCGCGAACGGCTGCGCACCCATTTCGATATCCCGGACCAGACCCTGCAAGGATTGCATGGTCCGGCTGGCCTGTATATCGGCAGCAAGACGCCGGCAGAAATCGCACTGTCCATCATGGCTGAAATCGTCGCCGTCAAAAACGGCGTTGCCGTCCCTGCCGCAACGGCGGTGGAAGCCGGCAAGCAGCGACATGAAACCGTCCATGACCTGTCTTCCGGCGCCTCCGGCTGCATGGTCTGAGTATCCGTCAGCATAACGCCACGCTACCCAACACTTTATAACGCTGATCCAGATTCGCTCATAGGTACTCTGAGCACAGCTGCATACCGGAAAGCCTTCAGGCCATAAATCCCAGATTGGCTTTGTTGAAACGATTTAAATTCGGAAACAGGGTCGCCAGATCGCTATTGGAAACGCCCAGCCATTGCCCCAGTGTAGCGGCGTACTGATAGGTCGAGGTGGAAGGAATGATGCGGCCGAGATCAGCGTCATTCGCACCACCTATGGTCAGGTCAGGCATGCTGCCGTAGATATCGCCGCCGGTGACGCCGCCACCCATCACCAGATGGTGCGAACCCCAGCCGTGATCGGTGCCGTTGTCGTTATTGGTCAGCGTGCGGCCAAAATCCGATTGCGTAAAGGTAGTGACCGAATTGGCAATGCCCAGCTCTACCGTGGCATTGTAAAAAGCGGAGAGTGCCTGACTGAGTACACTGAACAATCTGGGTTGCACAATCGGCTGATTGTCATGCGTATCGAAGCCACCCATGGAGACGAAAAACACTTGCCGCGTTGCTCCCAGCTGACTGCGTACGGCGATCAGTTGCGCTGCCATTTTCAACTGCCGCCCCAGGTCGCTATTGGGAAATGCGGTTTTAAGAACCGGTGCCTGGCCAAGCGCAGTGCGTACTGTATTGCCCAGTGTGCGGCTTTGCCTGACTGCGCCGGCTTGTTGTTGTTCGAGCAGATTAGCGCTGGCACCGCCTTGGTCGATGATTGATTGAAAAGCCTTCAGGCGTTCAGCCGGATCGCTGGCAGTCAGTCCATCAAAATCCTGTGCACCGGCTTGTGGATCAACGGCGTAAGGCAACACGGTGTTTCCGCTTTGGAATACGTTGTTACCGTCCAGCGAGATATTCATCGATAAGCCATTCGCCTGATTCTGCGATTGCAGTAAATCAGCGATACGCCCGCCCCAGCCGGTGAGATCCGGAATTTCAGGACGACTGGTCATCCATTGATTGGTCTGATCGTAATGCGAGAACAACTGTGGCGGCAGGTTATTTCCGGCCAGGTAATCCGTACGTGTCACAGGGGCGAGCAAGGTACCGACATTGGCGACTATGCCCAGCTGCCCGCTTGAGAACAAGGATTGCAGTTCTGGTACGGAAGGATGCAAGCCATATTGGTGACCATCCGGAGTTTTAGGCGTGATGGGCAACAGGCTGGACTGGGGGATGGCCAGCTTCACGCGCGCGCTCTGATACGCTGCATAACCGGCACTGTCTGTTGGCACAATCAGGTTGAAGGCATCATTGCCGCCGTAGAGATACACGCATACCAAGGCGCGATAGCCCGGGCCACTGGCCGCCGCCGCGCTTCCCATCGTGGCCAGTCCGCCCAGCGTGGCCAGCAGGGAAGAGCTGCCCAAGGCTGCGCCACAGCCCCATTTGAGCAAGGTGCGCCGGTTCATCAGGGCGATGGGTAAAGTCTGTTTCATCGACGTCCTCATTTCTGTACTTGATAGGCTGGCGAACCCATCGTCAGGAAAATGGCTTCCAGAATGCGGGCGGTGCCGCGGTCGCTGGCGTCCATGCCGTTCAAACGTGTTACCAGTAATTGCCGCATGCCTGCATTCATCTGGCCGCTCATCAGCAACAGATTCAGCTTGTCCACCAGCGGACCGCTGTCACTGCCGGTCACCAGTGAGCGCAGCGGATCGAGGTTCAACAGGATGTCGCCGGCTTGCGCACTGGTGTTGCCCTGATCGTGACCGAAGATGTGGCCAGCCAGGAAGTTGTTGATCAATGCTACCGAAGCCGCATTGACGCGCTGGAATTCCGGTGCAACCAGCCCTGCCTGTTGAATCGGCCCTGCCGGCGCGAAGCGCGGGTTGAAGAAATTGAATACGGAAGGTGCGCTGAACGGTGCCTGGCCGAGACTGTCTTCGGGGTTCCATTCCTGATATTTTCCATTGGCTGCGCTGGCGCCAAAAGCCCGCCACAAATGGGTTGCCATCAACAGCGGCTCGCGCAGTTTGCCGTATGCCGCACCGCTGATATTGCTGTCACTGCGTGCTTCTGCATCCAGCAGCATAGCGCGCACCACGGCACTCAGGTCGCCACGCACGCCCCGACCGTTGTCGGCAAATACTTGCGCGATACGTGCCACATACGCCGGGGACGGATTGCTGGTGACGAGCCGCTGAATGAGTTGGCGGCAGACGAAAGGGCCGACATTGGGATGATTGGCCAACGCATCGAGTGCGGATTTCAGTTCCGTGCGTGCGTCGCTGCCGGTGATGGCAACGCCGCCGACGATGGTTTTGCCAGTGGTGTCGTGAAAGCTGGCAAAAGGAACCATCTGTGCAAGGTTATTGGCCGGACCGTTGAAGAAATCGGTACTGTTCCAGCTCCACCCCGTCAGCACGCGTGCAAGGCCGCTGACTTCCGGCTGGCCGTAAGTGGGAATCGGATTGCTGCCACTGGTTTTTACCGTGCCATCGGCATTGAGTTGTACTAACCCAATCGTGAATAACTGCATCACTTCGCGGGCATAGTTTTCATCGGCATGAATATTATTGGCAGGGTCCGGCTTTTGATTGCCGAGCATGTTCAGATACAGCCCCATCGCCGGACTGAGAGTTACATCTTCCAGCAGCGTGCGAAAGCTGCCGAAAGCATCTTTAGCCAGCAAGTCGTGGTAATAGGCGACGGCACGTACTTCTTCGGACAACGCGTCGCTACGATCGGATACCACGAAAATTTCACTCAGGGCGAACGCCACGCGTTGCCGTAACTGATCCTGAGCATTGATTGCGGTATTCCACCATGCCTCTATACGCGCATTGCGCAGCGCCGTGGATGTGCCGCTGGCAGGAATTTGCGGCAGCTGCAAAGTGGCCGGCATGCTCTGCTGGCTGCTGATCCAGTTATCGTAACTGTTGCTGGAGACGAGTTGATCGATGTCGGTCTGGCGCGCACCAAACGTGGCCTGGGTCAGAAAGCGTGCTGCCTGGCTGGCAGTGATCTGCGCCACTGGAGGCGGCGGATTGACTGCCCCCGGCGGACTGGAGCCGCTTCCGCCGCCACCGCAGGAAGTCAGCAGGAAAAACATCAGCAAGCCGCTGGCGCCGCGCCAGACCCATGTATTTTTTGCAGACTTCATGAAGGCGACCTGTTCAGTAAAATGTAGGAGAACTTGTGCGAAGCCTAGCCCGGATATGTCGCCGGGAGGGTATCGGTGAAGAGCCGAAGACCGGATAACATCAGTTTTCCAGGGCAACTTCTGCGCATCTTGCACGATGGCTGAGTGTAGCACAGGCCTGATCGGCTAAGAATCATGTCCCCCCGCGACAGGTTGATTCGTCATGTTGATTTTGACGAGAAGGCATATGTGAAGATGCGCGCAATGGCGGAAACACAGAACAATCGTTTGTCAGCGTATGTGATCAGGACACGGCGTATCTGCTCTAACGCTGCACACAACGCGCAATCCAGTGATCGACAGAAATTTTTCCCGGTCCTTTGGCCATCAGATACAGCAGTATGGCCGCCCAGGTTCCATGCACGGGATACGCATCCGGATACACGAAAATTTCGATCACCATGGTCATGCCGAACAATGCCAGCGCAGAAAAGCGGGTTGCCAGCCCCAGCAGGAGCAGCACAGGAAAAACATGCTCTGCCATTGCCGCCATCGGTGCGGCCAGCTCCGGCGCGATCCAAGGCAGATGGTATTCGCTGCGGAACAATTCGGTCGCGCTATCTGACAAATGCGGCCAGCCGAGGGTGAATTCACCGCTGATCAGATCAATCGCCAGCCCCTGAATTTTTGTCTGCCCCGATTTCCAGAATACGGCCGCAATCGAAAACCGCCCGACGGCAGCGATCAGCGAATCCGGAATATGCCCGAATAAGGTGATCAGCCGCTGAATCAGGGCAATCAATGGCTGACTGCGGCGGATATGGCTGATGTGGTGGTGTTCATTCATGCTGTTCTCCTGATAGATGGCTGATCCCGGTGACCGATCCGGTCCTGATGAGCAGATGAAAAATGTCTGCGAGTTCTGCTTGCATGCCTGCGCTGCTGCTCAGTTCCGCGGCTTCGCCCAAGCTGGCTCCTGCCAGCAGATGCGCAAGAAAACCGGCGGCGGCAACGGATACCGGAATGACCTCCACCTCCAGCGCAGGCCGCACGATATATGCCGACTCAGGGATATCCGGGTCTATGTTGGCGATGTCGCCCAGGCCATGATGCGCCGCCCAGAGCGATACCGCCGCATATTCCGACCGGAAAATCCGCACCGACGGATGCAGGTGCAGGCGACAGTGAGGCAACAAATCAGGCTTGTCCAGAATGTGTATCAACGTTTCCGGCGCTGGCTGCGGATAATCTGCCGCATGGCAGGCATGCACGCGCAGCATTTCCAGCCGGGCCACGTCTGCCAGATAAGGCACCGTTGCCGCCGGTGGAAAATTCGCCAGAAAATCCGGAAATGCCGCACCGTAAAAGGCCAGGACTTTCGACCGCGGCGGCTCACCCGCCACAAACAGCCGGGCAGCGGCACGGAAAAAATCTTCTCCAACCAATTGCTGCGTGACGGGGAAGGTATCCGCCAGCGCATCGATCAGCGACACCGTCACATTGTTGCGGTACACCGCGAAACGCGCTGCCGGATCAGAGCCATTCCATGTGCTCAGCCCAGACGGCGCGGGCAGTGCCGGATTCAGCAGGGCATCGGCAAACTGCTGCTGGCTCATGCGATGCGCTCCCATACGGAAACATCCTGCAACAGGCAATCTGCCTGCATCGCCTCCTGGCATAAGACCTCCAGCGCCGGAACATCGTTATCCCACTCGATCAGCGTGGCAACCGGCCCCAACCGTTCCAGCGCGTACTGATATAGTCCCCAGACTTCCTGCGCAACGGCGGCACCGTGGCTGTCAATCAGTAATGGCGCTCCGGTAGCATCTGTCTCCTGCGCAAATCCAGCCAGATGTACTTCCCCCACCGGTAACAGGCTCAGGGCGCGGATCATGGCGCAGGCGTCGCGCTGGTGATTGACGCTGGAGATATAAACATTGTTCACATCCAGCAACAGGCCGCAGCCGGTGCGTTGCACCACCTCGCGGATAAATTCCGCTTCCGTCATGTTTGACGAAGAAAATTCCACATAGCTTGCCGGATTTTCGAGCAGCATCCGGCATTGCAGGTGCGACTGCACCTGATCGATATGGTCGCAGACGCGCTGCAAGCTGGTCGCGTCATAAGATACCGGCAGCAAGTCGTTGAGAAATACATCACCGTGACTGGACCAGGCCAGGTGTTCGGAAAATGATTGCGGTGCATAGCGCCGGATTAACGCGGCTAGTTTATCCAGATGCCGGGTATCCAGTGCGGACTCTCCGCCAATCGACAAACCGACACCATGCAAAGAGAGCGGATATTGTTCGCGGATTCTGGTCAGATAATGATGTAATGGGCCGCCATCGACCATGTAATTTTCAGCGTGGATTTCAAAGAAACCGACATCGGGCTGCATTTCCAGCACCGCATGAAAATGCTCCGGTTTCAGGCCTATGCCTGCGCGTACCGGCAGGCAAGGCATGGTCGCGCCAGCCGGAGCGCCGCCATGCGGCAACGATGCAGAGAATTGTTTCAGCATAGAGCGCTCCGTGATGTTCAATAGCGCATCAGGCTTTCTTTTCCTTGAAAGCTTCCATCTGTCCAAAACCGGTCGGTGAAGTCTTGGACACGGTTTTTACACAGGTTCCGGCAGGTACCGTCGACCAGGCATTGCCCTGATAGTCGATCTTGGAAGTGCCGGCGCAGGTCGTGCCGGCGCCAGCCTTGCAATCGTTTTTACCCTTCAGGGCCACGCCAAAACATTTTTCTGTATCGCCGCCCATCTTGTCGGCAGCCGATGCCGGTGCCGACATCGTTGTCAGGGCTGCTGTCAATGCGATCGCGAGAGCGGCGGCGGTATTTTTTTGTGTTGCAGTGAAATTGCTCATGATGTTGATCCTTTACAGTGGAAATAAATTTCTGAAATGACTCACAATAAACCCCGGCACGCCCCTGTCTCGCAGAGCATGCCCGATCTATTGATGATGTAGTCGTCGCTGCATGAGGATTTCTTACAGCATATTTTCAAAATATTTTCTGCTGTCGATCAATCGCGTGTTTCACCGGATGCATCGCATTCAGCGCATGCCGCCGGCAAGATAAGCAGGCTAGAAGGCAGATGCTGCAACAGTATGGATTATTGCTCCCTGACTTGACCAATCCAGAGGCGATTACCGTCCGGGTCTTCTATGCGAAATTCGGCCATTCCGTAAAATGTGTCACCGATCTCAGGAAGGCAGAGCCCATTTTCTTGCGCACAACGGCGAAAATCCACGAGATCGTCAGGATAAAGATAGAGAACGGAAATGCGGGGAATGTCCGGATGCAGATTAATAGACTGATCGAGCATGATCTGACAATTTCCACAGGACAACATCGACCACCCCCACTCATCATTCCGACTTTCAACCCGGAAACCAAGCTTCTCGTAAAACGCCACACTGACCGATAGACTCTTGACAGGCTGCATAGGCACAAGACGGTTAAGACTCATGAGACTCTCCACTGGTTGGGATTGGTTGCTTTGTTTTTTTCTTACGTTGGATACATTTTCGATATATTTCCATCAAATCTCCAGATTTTCTCTTTTTTTTCTCAAAACGTATCGCGCAAGATCCAGCGTTTGAAATGAGATCCGTTGAAGTTGTACGGAGTGAATGTAACCAGATTGAGAGTAGCAGGGCATAAACAGACGTGATTTTTTTCGATGACAGGCAGCTTAGTGCCGGCAGGTTGTGGTCGTACGGGCAGCGCCGCTGGGCTGCCGCATGTATTTTTCCGGTGAGGTAACGGATATAAAATATTTTCAGTCGGTACACAGCGTATATTTGTCGAAATTTCGTGCAGCGAATGAAGAGTTGAGTCAGCAATATACAACCTGAACAGGAGGGCAGCATGAAACGCAGAACCATCTTAAAAGCTGGTTTAGGCTGGTCACCATTATTACCCCTGGGCAGTCTTGCCGCTGGCCAAAGTGCGCAAAAAAATACAGCACAGGTGTTAGTGATTGGTGCCGGTATTGCTGGTCTGGCAGCTACCCGGAAATTGCACGATATCGGCTTGGATGTGATTGTGCTGGAAGCCCGTGACCGTACCGGCGGGCGAATTCATACCTATGCAAACTGGCGCGGCCCTGCTGTCGATATCGGTGCGTCCTGGATACATGGTGCCGGGCTGTCGAATCCGGTTGCAAGACTGGCGCGTAAAATCGGTGCCCGAACCGTGACCACTGATGCTGAAAAGGCCGAACTGTATAATGGTGACAGCACGATGCTGAGTGTTCGCGATGAAAAGAAAATCGACAGCATACGCAAAGAAATCAGCGAAGTAATCGCTGAACAAAGTCGTCGCGGGCCGGACTCGTCGCTGCGCAAACTGGTCTACGCTGAAACCGATTACGACACCCGCCCGCCGCTGGAGCAGCGCATCATCGATTTCACGCTGAATTCAAATTTTGAGCATGAATACAGTGGTTCTGCGGATCAGTTATCTCGTTTGTGGTTTGATGACGGCAGTTCGTATGCGGGTGATGAAGCGATTTTTCTGGATGGCTATCAAGTCATTACCAATGCGCTGGCGGCCGGTCTGGATATTCGCTTGCGCCACGAAGTCAGTGCTGTGCATTATGGTGATAAAGACGGTGTGACGGTGGAAACCTCACAGGGTGTTTTCAACGCAGGTATGGCAATAGTCACTCTTCCACTGGGCGTTTTGAAAGCCAGCAATATCAGATTTACGCCAACTTTGCCATCGCAAAAGCAGGCGGCAATCAGTCAGCTGGGTTTTGGTGTACTGAATAAATATTGCCTGCTGTTTCCGGAAACTTTCTGGAATGCGAATCTGGACTGGCTGAATCATTTACCGCGTACCGGCCATGCCGGTGAGTGGGCAGAGTGGGTCAGTTTTGCACGCTCTACCGGCAAACCCATACTGATGGGTTTTAATGCTGCTGAATTTGGCAGTAAAATCGAAGCCTGGAGTGATGAAAAAGCCATCCAGAGCGCTGTATCAATACTGAGCACGATGTTCGGCAGACCAATTCCGATGCCGGTGGATGCGGTGATCACACGCTGGAAATCTGACCCATACGCCCGTGGCTCTTATTCTTTCAATGCAGTCGGATCGACGCCGGGGCAGCGTGATGATCTGGCCAGAAGTATTGCAGGTAAAGTGTTTTTTGCCGGTGAAGCAACCGATAAAAAATATTATCAGACTGTACACGGCGCATATCAGTCCGGCTTACGTGCTGCGGATGAAATTCTTAAACTGAACATCCCGCGTTGACTGTGCAAACCGGCACGCGGCAAATCCTCTCGCAGTTTGCTGGTGATGAATTTTCTGCACTGTCTACGATCCGACTTCACCGAAAAAGCTTCCGTCGGGGAGCGCTCTGCAGCAACAGCTGACGCACCGTCCAGCATAAAGGGCGCAGGGCATGAAGCAGCACGATAGAGCCGTTAAACTTCGTATATTTTCTCCTTTTGTTTTTCAGGGTTATTTAATGGCCTTCAGCGTAAGGAGCTTTTTCTCCAGTGCCTGCCTTTCTTTGGGCGCGAGGCCCGGGGTCACTTTCAATGCAGACTGAAATGCCGAGATCGCTTGCGGCTTGTCGTTCATCTTCAGCGCTACATTGCCCGCCAGCTCGTAGATATACGCCCGGGTAGCGATCTTGCTGGCTTGGTCAAGATAGGCCAGTAGCTCCAGTGCAAACGCTGCTACTGACATCGGTCATAAACCTGCCCGTAGTTCAAAATTCGGTGTAAATACGGTTTGTGGATGGGGCAGTTTTAATGCAAATCAACACTCATAATTACAATTTATCTAAAAAACCTTATATTTTCTTATTATCATTATTTGTTTTTACAAACCAAGTCACAATTCCGCTCATACCGATCACAAATAAACCTATATAAAAATCAATTGGAAAATCATTGATAATCTTTCCGTTCAGTTCAAATTTGAGTTTCCATTTCTCCTTTTTCAATTCGGCTCCAACAGGCAGATTTCGGGGCAAGGATTGATCCGTAGGCCCAGCCGAATAAATGATTTGGCTCTCTACTGAGTTTTTTTTGATAAGATAGTTGGTAACGCAGCGATTGTTACTAGGTTGCTGACAAACTACTTCTTGATTTATTACCACCCCATCAATTTCAATGCTTGCACGCCCATAAATTTCAGAAATTGACATCAAAACTAAAACCGCTCCAAACATTAAAAATGCTATAAAGGGATTTGTCATTCTTTGAAAGTTATTCATCAACATTCTCCTAGCGGCAGGGAATACTTGGTCTGTAAGATACCTAATCTGAGTTTGAGATGGCGAACGTTCGTCCCAGACATGACTGTAATCGCATTTGCTGTCTCGCTGGCAGAAATAAATCGGCGGTAGAACCGTAGTAGCGTCCGTTCTAAGCAAATTTCCGTAATATTTCCATAGCGATTTTCTGTACATTCACAAAACGCATGAAGACAATTTGGCAGATCGTGGTGATAGCCCCCTTGCGCCTTTCCATACAGCAGCAAACTCGTTTTTCTGGCGAGAGAATGTCCCCAAAATGCGTGGTGGCGGGTCGAAATACTGAATAAGGTTTCATTCGGGAGCGGAGTCAGTAGCGGTGTCAGTTCTGAGTTGAAGAATGGCATGGCTACTCCCTAACACGTTAAATAATTCAACTTTCTATGGATCTCCACCATGTCATCGTTGATATTGGCATCACACCAAAATACGCTACAGCGAGGTTACGATAAATCAAGGGCTCAATTTTGACTGGATTCAAATACAAAATACCCAAGCCTGATATTCCAGGTTTGGGCATTTTCTTGAAGATTTTAGTTTATGACTTTAATTGTCGGGACAGTCACCCTCCACCTAGCGGTATTACTCCACCGTTACCGATTTGGCCAGATTACGGGGCTTATCGACGTCGGTGCCGCGGGCCAGGGCGGTGTGGTAGGCGAGCAGTTGCAGCGGGATCACGTGCAGGATGGCGGAGAGCTGGCCGTAGTGTTCTGGCATGCGGATGACGTGGACGCCTTCGCTTGAGCTGATGCGTGAATCGGCGTCAGCAAAGACATAGAGTTCGCCGCCGCGCGCGCGCACTTCCTGCATGTTGGATTTGAGTTTTTCGATCAGGGCATCGTTCGGTGCCACGGTCACAACAGGCATTTCCTTGGTCACGAGCGCCAGCGGGCCGTGCTTGAGTTCGCCGGCGGGATAGGCTTCTGCGTGGATGTAGGAAATTTCTTTGAGCTTCAGCGCGCCTTCCAGTGCGATCGGGTAATGCAGACCGCGACCGAGAAACAAGGCGTTTTCCTTGTCGGCAAATTCTTCTGCCCAGGCGATGATCTGCGGTTCCAGCGCCAGCACGGCGCTGATGGCAAGCGGCAGGTGGCGCAGGGCTTTGATATGGTTGGCTTCATCGGCATCACTCAGGCGGCCTTTGCTTTGCGCCAGCGTCAGCGTCAGCAGGAATAAAGCGGCGAGCTGGGTGGTGAATGCCTTGGTGGACGCCACCCCGACTTCGACACCGGCGTGGGTGATGTAGGACAGCACGCATTCGCGCACCATGGCGCTGGTGGCGACATTACAGATTGTCAGTGTGTGTTGCATACCGCGGCTGCGCGCGTGTTTCAGGGCGGCCAGCGTATCGGCGGTTTCGCCGCTCTGGGAAATGGTGACTACCAGGGTCGCCGGATTGGGTACGCTCTCGCGGTAACGGTATTCGCTGGCGATTTCCACATTGACCGGAATTTTGGCGATGGATTCGAGCCAGTATTTGGCGGTCAGGCCTGCGTAGTAGCTGGTGCCGCAGGCAAGAATCAATACGGAGTCGATCTGTTTGAAAATGCCGTATGCCTGATCACCGAATAGTTCCGGCATGATGCTGCTCACACCTTCCAGGGTGTCGCTGATGGCACGCGGCTGCTCGAAAATTTCTTTCTGCATGTAGTGCCGGTAAGGGCCGAGCTCGGCAGCGCCGCTGTGCGCATGGACGGTGCGCACTTCGCGCTGGACGGCTTTGCCACCAGCATCGACGATCCAGCAACGCTGCAATTGCAGGTCAACCACGTCGCCTTCTTCCAGATAAATGATCTGGTCGGTGGTGCCTGCCAGCGCCATCGCGTCGGAAGCGAGGAAATTTTCTCCCTGGCCGATGCCGACGATCAGCGGCGAGCCCTGGCGCGCACCGATTACGCGGTGCGGCTCATCACGGCAAAAAACAGCAATCGCGTAAGCCCCTGTCAGACGTTTGACAGCCTGCTGCACACATTCAAACAGATCGCCCTGATACAGATGATCGACCAGATGTGCGATTACTTCGGTATCGGTCTGACTTTCAAACACATAGCCGGCGGCCGTCAGCTCGGCACGCAGTTCTTCGTGGTTTTCAATGATGCCGTTATGCACCAGCGCAATCCGTTCGCGGGAAAAATGCGGGTGCGCATTGGCGGAGGATGGCACGCCATGCGTGGCCCAGCGGGTGTGGGCGATGCCGGTAAAACCTGCGAGACCGCTTTGCTCCACCTGCGCCTGCAGCTCTGCCACGCGGGAGGTGCTGCGCGAGCGCTGCAGTCTGCCGTCCACATGCAGGGCGACGCCGCAGGAATCATAGCCGCGGTATTCAAGACGTTTTAAGCCTTCCAGCAATACTGGGGTGATATTACGTTGTGCAACTGCGCCGACGATACCGCACATAATGACCTCTTATCAGGTGAATCAGGAATGTGATGATGCTAAAACAGTTATCGCGACACTTTCTTTCAAAATAAAGTTATTTTTGAAATTTAACGAACACTATTTTTTGTTATGTCTATAAATTCCATTTATAATTTTATTTTGAAATATTATTTCACTCTATCCTTTTATGATTCTTCTCGATGAGCTGGACAAACGGATTTTGCAGCAACTGCAACTCGATGCGACGCTGACCAATCATGCACTGGCGGAACGGGTGCATGCCTCCGCGCCGACCTGCCTGCGGCGGGTGCGGCGTCTGATGGATGAGGGTGTGATCGCCCGGCAGGTGGCGATTCTGGCGCCAGACAAGGTCGGTGCCGGGCTGACGGCGATTGTGGAAATCACGCTGGATCAGCAGGCAACGGAGAAACTGATTGAGTTTGAGCAGACCGTGGCCGGAGAGACTGCAGTACAGCAGTGCTACCGGGTCTCGCCGGGGCCGGATTTTGTGCTGGTCATTCAGGTGGCAGATATGAATGCCTATCACGCGCTGGCACACCGGCTGTTTGCCACGCAGCACAATATCCGCAATGTGCGCAGTTTTTTCTCGGTATTGCGCAGCAAATTTGAAACCCGGATCGGCCTGAGCTGATCTACTAATGCGCCAGTGCCCGGACGTCTGTATCCCGGCTCATGCTGCAGCGATGCCGTATCCGCATTCAGCGCGGCCGGATGCTTTCTTTCAGCACTTCTTTTTTGTAATAACGCTGAAAACTTTTCCAGACCAGACCGGAATTTGCCACGCGCTCAAACATATCGGTCAACGCTGCCATATCTTCCGCTCCCAGTGATTTGCGTGACAGATAAACACCGGAATCACCCCACGGCAGATCGGCCAGAGGCATGTATTCCAGCTTGAGCATCAGATCTTCCACGCGCGGGTCTGACAGCACCGCACCGGCAAGTATCGATGGTGTCATCAATGCATAATCAGCAACACCGGATTTCAATACACGCGCCACCGATACCGGATCTGCTTCTATTCTCAGACGCCCCTGTTTTTGCAGTTCACTGATCAGGCTCTGGTAGCCTTCTCCATAATCAAATCCCCGCACGACACTCAGGCGAACCGACGTCTGTTCCAGCAGTTCTTTAAAATTCCTGGGCGGATTATGCTGCGGCTGGGCAGTAATCAGCATGGCGCGGTAATAAATCAGGGGGATGAAAATACCGGACTGATCGCGCCTCGGTGTCCGTGCAGCGGGAATCAGGATATCCGCCTGACCGTTGTCAAACATCATTTCCAGCCGTGCGCGCGGCACCGTCGTGACAACAAATTCACATTTTTCTTTGCTGCTCAAGGAAGCGAGCAGTTCTGGATAAATACCGGAAATAATATCGCCGCTGATGATCACGCTAAAGCCTGTCGGTGCAACCGGCACAGTAATCGGACGCGAACAATATGCCCCGGCAGTCGATGCGCTCAGGGTCAGGGCCAGACTCAGCAAGCAATCACGCCAGACATTCCACATATCGATTATGAATCGGTTACGTACACACATCTTATGTACACACAGCAGATATTATCATCGTGCATTGATCTCCCATGAATTGCAACATAGCTGGAATTTGCAAAAAATACCTGTAAGAAACAATGTATTTGCAATCTTTAACAAAACCTTGTGCGACCGGGAATGTCTTGTCAGGCAAACGATCAGTCTGCCTCGCTGAGACGTGTCAATAATGCGACAGACAGCAGGCTGATCTGACCGTAACCCAGCGTCAGCACGCCGTGCTGTTCAAAAAATTTCAGCTCTTTCGACAAGCTCTGGCGACTGATTCCCAGCATCATTGCCAGCGACTCCTGCGTGACCGGGATCGCTGCAGGACTATCGTGCGGCACCGGCGCATGACTGTTGGCCAGCAGCACCAGCCGCCGCGCCACCCGGTGCCGGACCGAACGCAGGCTGGCGTCCTCCACCAGCCCATACAGCAGCCGGATGCGTGCTGCCAGCATCCGCGCCACAGCACCGGCAAATTCGGCCTGCTCCATGAGCTGCCCGAACACCGCTGGCGGCATGACCAGAATCTCTGCATGGCCGACTGCCGTGGCATCGTGGGTGCGCGGCTGGCCATCGATCAGGGAAATTTCGCCAAACCAGGTGCCGATATCGAGCATGGTCAGGATCGCCTCGCGCCCGTCCTGGTTCAGGGTCGACATCTTGAGTTTGCCCTGCAGCAGAGCATAAAAACCGTCCGGCGCATGTCCTTGCCGGAACAGCATCTCGCCCGGCTGCAAATGCCGGCGTTCGGTCGCCGCCAGCATGTCACGCCGCAATCCGGCTGACAGCGCGGCAAACCACGGGTTGTGCAACAGGACAGGCAGGCTGAAGGCTGGCGGCATGCGGGGCTCCGTGAAGAATCTGCTCAATTGTAAAATATTTGACAGTTTGTCGCTGGTCAGCGCGTTAAGGTGGTGCCATCCGGCTGTTTCAGCAAAACCCCAGTCAATTTTTATAAAAACACAGGAGACCAGCATGCATCAGCGCGCGCATTTCACCCGTATGGAAGACAGCACCCCTCAGGACTGGCAGATCATCGGTACGGAATTCCGGCAGTTTGCCCAGGGCTTGCCAGACCGGGTGATCCGTCACCTGCAATTACTGGAAGGAGATTACGGCGGCTTTCCGGTCGATCGCTACACCCATTCGCTGCAGACCGCGACACGGGCCCTGCGCGACGGCCGGGACGAGGAATATGTGTGCTGCGCACTGCTACACGATATTGGCGACACGCTGGGCAGCTTCAATCATCCCGATATTGCTGCCGCTATCCTGAAACCTTTTGTCAGCGAGGAAAACCTGTGGATGGTGCAGAACCACGGTATTTTTCAGGGATATTATTTTTTCCATCACATCGGCATGAACCGCGATATGCGCGAGCAATTCCGCGGGCATCCGCATTTTGAGCGTACTGCCGAATTCTGCGCGCTGTATGACAATCCGGCCTTCGACGCCCATGCCGAAACTTTCCCCATGATTGAATTCGAGCCGATGCTGCGGCGCCTGTTTGCACAGCCGCGCAATACGATTTACAAGGCGGCGATGAAAGAT
This sequence comes from Cognatundibacterium griseum, assembly GCF_014284195.1. GTDB lineage: Bacteria > Pseudomonadota > Gammaproteobacteria > Burkholderiales > Burkholderiaceae_D > Undibacterium > Undibacterium griseum. The sequence goes on along the minus strand of NZ_JACOGC010000001.1, from coordinate 360,498 downwards.
CAGGCCTGATTTCCGGCCAGATTTCCAGCAAGAATTTCATCTATTCAAACCAACGGAGACATCATGCATATCCCTTCCCTCAAAGATCAGGTCAGCCCCGAAGAATGGCAATTACGGGTTGATCTGGCCGCCTGCTACCGGCTGGTTGCCGCCTATGGCTGGAGCGATCTGGTTTTCACCCATATCAGCGCCCGCCTGCCGGGACCGGAACACCATTTCCTGATTAATCCCTACGGTCTGATGTTTGATGAGATCACCGCATCGTCGCTGGTGAAAGTCGATCAGCAGTGCAACAAGGTGATTGATTCACCTTTTCCCGTGAATCCGGCGGGCTTTGTGATTCACAGCGCCGTACATGCAGCGCGGGAAGACGTGCAGTGCGTGCTGCATACCCACACCCGGGCCGGTGTTGCCGTCAGCGCCCAGCGTTGCGGGGTGCTGCCGCTGTCCCAGCAATCAACGTTTGTGCTGGCCTCGCTCGCTTATCACGATTACGAAGGTGTCGCCTTCCGCGATGAAGAAAAGCCACGTCTGCAGGCCGATATGGGGCATGCCAATTTCCTCATGCTGCGCAACCACGGCTTGCTGACTGTCGGCAAGAGCATTGCGGATGCATTCCTCTCGATGTACACCTTTGAAGCCACCTGCCAGATCCAGCTGGCGGCGCAGGCCGGCGGTGAGCTGGTGCATGTGAATCCGGCGATCGTGTCAGGGGTGGCGGAATCGATGCGGGTACAGACCGGCGGCCTCGGCGGCGCGTTTGTCTGGCCATCGCTGATCCGCAAGCTCGATCGCATGGATGAAAGCTACAAATCATGAGCCAGTCACAGCAGGTTGTCATTCTTACCGGCAGCTCAGACGGTATCGGCGCTGAAATGGCGCGCCAGCTGGCGCAGCGACATGGCAGCAGCGTGGCGCTGGTGCTGGCGGCGCGCAACGCCGAAGCCTTGCAGCAGGTTGCCAGCGCATGCCGCCAGTCAGGCGCCAGCTGTCTGGTCGTGAAAACGGATGTCGGCATCGAAGCCGATTGCCGCCACCTGATACAGACTGCCGTCGCCAGCTACGGCCGGATTGATGCGCTGATCAATAATGCCGGTAAATCGGCGCAGGCCTTATTCAGCGACGTGGAAAACCTCAGCTGGTACGAAGAACTGATGCGGATTAATTTCTGGGGCAGCCTGTGGTGTACCCACGCGGCGCTGCCGTATCTGAAGCAGTCGCGCGGCAGCATCGTCGCCGTGTCATCCCTGGCAGGGCTGATCGGGGTTCCGGGCCGCACGGCGTACAGCGCCAGCAAATTTGCCATGAACGGTTTTTTTGAAAGCCTGCGTACCGAGCTTGCTGAAGCCGGCGTCAGCGTCACGCTTGCTTATCCCGGCGTGGTCGCCACGCGCATTCGCTATCACGGCTACAACGCTGCCGGTGAAGCCGCGGGCAGCAGCGGTCTGAAAGAAGACGATGCCATGCCGGTGGAAGAATGCGCGCGGCTGATCCTGCATGGCATGGAACAGCGGCAGCGCGATGTGGTGATGACCGGCAAAGGAAAACTGGGGCGCTGGCTGAAACTTCTGGCGCCGGCACTGGTCGACAAAATGGCGATGGCGGCACTGAAAAAAGAAGTCAGGCCGCATTAACGGAGTTAAGCCGGCAGCCGGATGAACCGGGTTGCATTCATCCGGCATCCGGTGTGGCTGTTGCATACAGCCGCACCGGAAAATCTTTGGATACGTTTCAATATTTTAAATACTTCAGTTTGTCAGTGCGCCAGCTGCCACTGGAAAAAGAAAAAACTCAGCAGACCTGCCACAATCGTCAGCATCTGGCGGCGGCTCAGCACACAGACCACGATCGTCACCAGCGATGCCAGTAACTGCGGATTATGGGTATTGAGTTCCAGGCCCTTGTCATGCGGCGCCAGGATCATCGGCGTGATGATTGCCGTCAGCACCGTGACCGGCACGAAACTCAGCGCCAGACTGAGCCAGCGCGGAAACACAATCCGGTCCCCGAGAATAAAAAAGAGCGCCTTCACCAGCACAGTCACCACTGCCATGCCGCCAATCATCAGTGCGTAATTCATGCTGCGCGCTCCTCTTGGTCGTCTTGCGCGCCGCGCTTCGACAAGGCCATGCCGGTCAGGACGCCGATCAGCACCGCCGCCATCAAGCCCAGCTTGTAAGGCATGCCCTGCAACAGATAGGCAAAACTGCCCGCTGCCAGCGCCGCTGCCAGTTGCGGTATGCGCGACAGTTGCGGCACGACAATGGCAAGAAAAGTCGCCACCATCGCGTAGTCCAGACCCATATTCTGCAATTGCGGAAATAAGGTGCCGAACAGCAGGCCCACCAGCGTCCAGATCTGCCAGTTACCGTACATCGCCAGCCCCGAACCCAGAAAATACCAGTGCGCATAGCGTTGTTCATCCGCTGACAAGGCGCGCTGATGGTAACCGGCGACGACCGCAAAGGTTTCATCGGTCAGTAAAAATCCGAGCAGCCAGCGCCAGCGCGCTGACAGGTGCGCTACATGCGGCAGCAGGGTGGCGGCATACAGCATATGGCGCAGATTCACGATCAGCGTGGTGAGCCAGATCACCAGCATACCGGTATGGCTGGCGACCAGACCGGCGGCAATAAACTGGCTGGAGCCGGCATATACCGTCAGCGACATCAGTTGCCCGTGCCACGGCAGCATCGGACTGGTCGCGACCAGCGCGCCAAAGATCATGCCGAACGGCGCAGCGCCGACCAGCATCGGCAGCGTGTCACGCGCGCCGCGCAGCAACATCCCGGTTTTTTGCTGGCGGGAAGATAAAACGGTTCCAGATTTCATACAGACTCCTTTGCCGCCGAGTATACATGGGCGCATCCGTTTTCCGTGCTGACGGAATGGTGAAATTAGTTTGCGCAGACGCCCACAGCAATAGTCATAACGTCAACAGGAAAACGCTGCATTTTGAATTGTGTCTGGCAAAACAGTGCGGAGGACCTGCAATGGATAAACGCCGCAGGCAGCGACATCCCGTAAAATAAAAAACCGGCCTGCACAACAGAATGTACAGGCCGATTTGCGGAACAATGCCCGGCGTACCGGGCGTACGGCCGCCGCGTATTATTCATTATTTTTTGAGTTTGACCGGGCGTTGCCAGTTGTCGATCGTGACCTGCCGCGCACGGGAGACCGTCAGTTTGCCTTCCGGCGCGTCCTTCGTCAGCGTGGTGCCCGCGCCCAGCGTCGCACCCTTGCCGACCCGTACCGGCGCCACCAGCTGGGTGTCGCTGCCGATAAACGCATCGTCTTCAATCACGGTACGGAATTTATTGGCGCCATCGTAATTACAGGTGATGGTGCCGGCACCGATATTAACGCGGCTGCCGACCGTGGCGTCGCCAATATACGCCAGATGATTGGCCTTGCTATGGGCGGCAATCTGGCTGTTTTTGACTTCGACGAAATTCCCGATATGCACGTCTTCGGCCAGTGTGGTGCCGGGGCGCAGTCTTGCGTATGGGCCGATCTGGGCCTGCGCGCCGACGGTGGCATCTTCAATGTGGCAAAATGGCTTAATGCTGGCACCGGCGTCAATATGCGCATTGCGCAGCACGCTGTGCGCGCCGATGCTGACGCCGTCTGCCAGCGTGACAGTGCCTTCAAACACGCAGCCGACATCAATCGTCACATCCCGTCCGCATACCAGCTTGCCGCGCACATCGATACGCGCCGGGTCCATCAGCGTCACACCCTGCTCCAGCAACTGGCGTGCAATATTACCCTGATGAATGCGCTCCAGTTCCGCCAGCTGGACTTTGCTGTTCACACCCAGCGTTTCCCAGATCGCACCGGGCTGCGCCGACACCACCGGCACGCCGGCTGCGACGGCACTGGCGACGATATCGGTCAGATAATATTCGCCCTGCGCATTGTTGTTCGATAATTGCCCCAGCCACTGCTTAAGCTGCGGGGTCGGCACGATCATGATGCCGGTATTGATTTCGCGGATCTCCCGCTCTGCCTCGCTGGCATCTTTCTGTTCCACAATCCGGACGATCTGGCCGTTGTCACGCACGATGCGGCCCAGCCCGGTCGGGTCATCCATGACTGCCGTCAGGATCGCCAGCTTGTCCCGGCCTGCCGCATCCATCAGGCGTTGCAGGCTGGCCGTTGTGGTCAGCGGCACATCGCCGTACAGCACCAGCGTCGGCACCGCATCATCCAGAACCGGAATCGCCTGCGCCACCGCATGGCCTGTACCGAGCTGCGGCTCCTGACGCGCAAATTTCAGGTCTTCCGCAGCCACTGCCGACAACACCTGATCGCCGCCATGACCGTAAATCACGCAAATCGAATGCGCCTGCAGGCTGCGCGCAGTATCGATCACATGCTGCAGCAATGCTTTTCCGGCAAGCGGGTGCAATACTTTCGGCAGCGAAGATTGCATGCGTTTGCCCATGCCGGCAGCGAGAATCACAACATTCATAATATCCGTTTTTTTTTAAATAAAAATAGGATAGGACTTACGCAAAGTTGCTCCGGCAAGGCATGGCGACGAAGACAGTACGAATAGTACGGCTAGGAGCCATAACGCCGCTGGGGCGGTTTTGCGTAAGTCCTAAGGAAAGAATACTTAAAATCTTAACATGCACAGGGCAGTGAGCCATGCTGCGCCAGCGCAAATCCTAACCGGAAACCGGGCGTTACCACGGAAAACCGGCAGAAAAATTCTTTTCACCGCGACCCCATCGTATATAATTGAGAATCATTATCATTTAAAACATTCATTATGAATGCACCGCAACAGCTCTCCCATGCCAGCCAGCAGCGGCGCGCATTCTGGCTGCGCCATCTGCACCAGTGGCACTGGATCAGCGCTGCCATGTGTCTGGTGGCGATGATGCTGTTTGCCGCAACCGGTATCACGCTGAACCATGCTGCCCAGATTGAGGCGCATCCGGCAATCAGCAGCAAGACCGGCAAGCTGCCGTCAGCATTGCTGGATCAGGTGATCGTTGCACGCAATGACGATGCGGCGGTGCTGCCCGACACGGTGCGCGACTGGCTGATTCAGGAGCTCGGTATCGACACCACAAAACAGGCGCCGGAATGGTCGCCGGAAGAAGCCTATCTGGCGCTGCCCCGCCCTGGTGGCGATGCCTGGCTCAGAATTGAACTCGACAGCGGCGCGCTGGAATATGAACTGACCGACCGCGGCTGGATTGCTTATCTGAACGACCTGCACAAAGGCCGCAATACCGGCAGCGTATGGAACTGGTTTATCGATGCGTTTGCCGCCGGTTGCCTGATTTTCTGCGTCACTGGCTTGCTACTACTGAAAATGCATGCAGCCAGCCGGTCTGCCACCTGGCCGCTGTTGGGCTACGGCGTGGTGCTGCCGGTATTGCTGATCGTGATCTTCATGCACTGATGATGCGGCGGCTGGACGGCGCGGCTGTCTGCCGCCGGGCATGGATCTTTTTTCCGGTTTTATCTGTTCATTTTTATTTATCACGAGGTTTTACATTATGCGCAACCTGCTCCCGTTTGCCATCTCCGGCCTGCTTGGCACAGCGGCAATGAACACGCTGGCGGCCGATCTCACTGTCCGGGTGGAAGTGCCGCGCCTGAATGTGGCGGAATATCACAAACCCTATGTCGCCATCTGGATTGAAAAGCCGGACCAGACTTTTGCCGGCAATCTGGCGGTCTGGTACGACCTGAAAAAACGCGATAACGAAGGCAGCAAATGGCTGAAAGACCTGCGCCAGTGGTGGCGCCGCAGCGGTCGCGAATTGCAGATGCCGGTCGATGGCATCAGCGGTGCGACCCGCACCACCGGCGAACACAGTCTGGTCTTCAGCGGCGACAAAGGCGTGCTGGCAAAACTACCGGCCGGCGACTACCAGTTGCTGGTGGAAGCTGCCCGTGAAGGCGGCGGACGGGAAGTCGTCAAAGTGCCGTTCCAGTGGCAGGCCAAAAATGAGATCAATGCCAAGGCACAGGGCAACACCGAACTGGGTCAGATCACCGTGACCGTCAAGTGAAAGGAATCGATATGCACCGTTTTTCCCGCCCTGCACTGCGCCGTCTGGCCGCGCTGAGCCTGCTGGCCGGCATCAGTTTCAGTGCTGAAGCGCACCGTACTTTCCTGGTACCCTCATCCACCGTCCTGTCCGGCAATGCGCCATGGGTCACGCTGGATGCAGCCGCCGCCAGCAATGTGTTTGAATTCGATCACATGCCGCTGAAACTCGACAATCTGCAGGTCACCGCCCCTGACGGCAGCCGGGTGGCGCCCGAAAATGCCGGCACCGGCCGTTTCCGCAGCGTGTTTGACCTGCCGCTGAAGCAGGCCGGCAGCTACAAAATTGAAATCCTCAACGAAGGCCTGTCAGCCAGTTACAAGGACAATGGCACGCTGAAACGCTGGCGCGGCAATGCGGCCAGCCTGAGCAAGGAAATACCGGCCCATGCCACCGAACTGCAGGTCGCGGAGAGAAGCAGCCGGATCGAAACCTTTGTCACGAATGGCAAACCGGGCGGCCAGGCGCTGAAGATCAGCGGCAAAGGACTGGAGCTCAGCCCTGTCACCCATCCGAATGACCTCGTGGCCGGTGAACCGGCCAGCTTTCATCTGCTGATCGACGGCAGGCCAGCGGCGAATGTGACGGTACACATCATTCAGGGCGGCATCCGCTATCGTCAGACGCTCAATGAGCAGACCGTCGTCAGCAACGCAGAAGGCCTGTTCAGCGTGACCTGGGCGCAACCCGGCCTGTACTGGCTGGAAGCAGAAGTGAAAACGGAGCAAGGCGTGACGCCGCCAGCCAGCAGCCGCATCGCCAGCCTGGCGCTGACGCTGGAAGTGCTGCCGCAATAAGCGCCGGAGCTGTCGATGCCGCATGTGTTCATCCCGCTGCAGGCCGCGCCGCCAGCGCAACTGCCGGCAGCGGCACGGCTGTTGCGTTGTGCCGGTCACAGCATGGGCACGACCTGGCAGGTGCAGCTGTATGCAAGTGATCCGGAACAGCTGGCTGCCTGGCAGGCCGGCCTGCAGGCATTACTGGATCAGGTCGTGATGCAGATGAGCACCTGGGAGCCGGAGTCGGATCTGTGCCGGTTCAACCGGGCAGCAGCAGGAAGCTGGCAACGTCTGCCTGACGCATTGTTTGAAGTGCTGGATTATGCACTGTATATCGCCCGGCAAAGCCGCGGCAGCTTTGACCCGGCAGCGGGCAGGCTGGTGGATTTATGGGGTTTCGGCCCCGCGCCGCGCAGGGACAGCGTGCCGGATGCGGCAGCCATCGGAAACACGATGACCGGTCACGGCTGGCGTGATCTGACGCTGCGCCGCGCCAGCCGCGAAGCATGGCAGGCTGGCGGCATCCGGCTCGACCTGTGCGCCATCGCCAAGGGCTATGCGGTCGATCTGCTGGCACGCTATCTGGATCAGCAAGGTGTGCCGAGTTATCTCGTCGAAGTCGGCGGCGAGCTGCGCGGTAAAGGCATGAAACCGGATTTTTCTCCGTGGTGGGTAAGGCTGGAATCGCCCGCGGAATCAGCCGCATCCGGCAACAAACGCAGTCATCTGCTGGCGCTGCACGGCCTGTCGGTGGCCACCTCCGGCGATTACCGCCAGTATTTTGAACAGGATGGCCGGCGCTATTCCCATACCATCGACCCGCGCACCGGTTATCCGGTACAGAACACGCTGGCGGCAGTCTCCGTGATCCATCCCGACTGCATGACGGCCGATGCGCTGGCCACCGCATTCACCGTCATGGGGATCGAGGCAGCCAGAGACTATGCCGATGCACACCGGATTGCAGCCTTATTTACCGAACGCTGCCCCGTCGCCGGCGCAAGCGACAACGCTGCGGACCTGTTTCGGGAAAGCATGAGCGCGGCGCTGGCCGCCATGCTCGAATAGGCGCATCCGGAATGCACCTGCCACAGACGATTGCCTGACTACCGTTATTCCCAAGACTTTGATGACTTCACCACTGCATGCCGCCCTCACCGCCCACCGTCTGCGCCTGCTGAGCGCCGCAGGCGCCATTGCCAGCATTGTCAGCCTGACCCGGCTGGGTTCCGGCCCCGGCGCCTGTCCGGCCTGGCTGTGCTGCCTGCTGATCGGCGCGACATATCTGATCTTCTGCCTCAGTTACTGGCAGCGGCATCAGGAAAAGCAGCGTCTGCTGCAAGCGACCAGCATCACAACTGGGCAGCCTGCAGCAGACACTGTGCTGATCGCCTACGCCAGCCAGACCGGCTATGCGCAGCAGCTGGCGCACCAGACCGCCGCCAGTCTGCAGCAGGCCGGATTAGCGGTAGCACTGTGCACGCTGAATCAGCTGTCCGCGGAAACCCTGACGCAATACGGCAAAATCCTGTTTGTGGTCAGCACCACCGGTGAAGGCGATGCCCCCGATCAGGCCAGCCTGTTCTGCCGCCGCATACTGCCGCAGCACCGGGATTTATCCCATCTGCACTATGCAGTGCTGGCGCTGGGCGACCGTCATTACACCCGCTACTGCGCTTTCGGACACCAGCTCCGGCACTGGCTGGCGCATCAGCAGGCGCAAGCGCTGTTTGATCTGGTCCAGGTCGATAACGGCGACGAAGCCGCACTGCGGCACTGGCAGCATCATCTGGGCCACATCAGCGGCTACAGCGGGCTGGCGGACTGGAGCACGCCAGCCTACGGCGCATGGATACTGCATGACAGACATCTGCTCAACCCCGGCAGTCTGGGCCAGCCTGTGTTTCATCTGTGTCTGATGCCACCAGCGGGCAGCAGCTGGCAGGCCGGAGACATTGCAGAAATCGGCCCTGGCGAACTGCCTGGCTCAGGCGTCACCAGCACTGCGCAGGATTTACCCAGCCGCGAATATTCGATCGCTTCCCTGCCGTCTGACGGCGGGCTGGAACTGGTGGTACGCCAGATGCGGCGCCCGGATGGTCGTCTGGGCACAGGCTCAGGCTGGCTGACCGAACAGGTGCAGCCGGGGCAGGCCGTTGCCTTGCGGGTGCGCAGCAATCCCTCGTTTCATACGCCACTGTCACCCGGCCCGTTGCTGATGATCGGCAACGGCACCGGCATTGCCGGACTGCGGGCACACCTGAAAGCGCGCGCTGCGGCAGGGCTGGCGGATCACTGGCTGGTCTTTGGTGAGCGCCAGCGTGCGCACGATTATTTTTTTCAGATGGAAGTGGAAGAGTGGCTGCGGCAGGGTACGCTGAGTCGCCTGGATTTGTGTTTTTCCCGCGATCAGGCACAGCGGCGTTATGTGCAGCACGCCCTGCAGGAGCAAGCTGCGGAAGTAAAACGCTGGGCGGAACGGGGCGCGACCATTCTGGTGTGCGGCAGTCTGCACGGCATGGCTGCCGGCGTCCATGCGGCATTGCTCTCGATACTGGGCGAAACGCTGCTCGACACCCTGATGCAGACGGGCCGTTACCGGCGTGATGTGTATTAAGCAGAATCAAGCAGAACAGCAAAGCGGTGCGCCGGCACGGCATCCTGCGCGGTTGCACATCACAGGGACAAGACACAGCAGGCGTTACGGCGGTACAATTTCCCGCTCCCCATGAGACCGCCCGACATCATGCCAGCCACTGCTGCTCCAACGCCTGACGCCTTATTCACCCTCGGCAACCAACATCTCGCCGCGCAGGATTATGCCGCTGCGGCCCAGTGCTATCAGCAGGCACTCGCGTATGACCCGGTCTGCCCCGAAGTACTGGCCAATCTGGCGTATGCGAAAGAACAGCAACAGGATTTTTCTGCCGCCAGCCAGTATTACCATCAGGCGCTGCAACACGCCGACCCACAGGCTCATCCCAGCCAACAACAGATTTACATCAATGCCGGCGCACTGCTGACCCGGTGCAAGGCATTTGCGGCGGCAGAAAACATCTACCGCGATTTGCTGCAACAGGTGCCGGGCAGCGCGGCCGGCTGGTCGAATCTGGGTGTACTGCTGGCGGGACTGCGGCGCGAAACAGAAGCTGAAGACGCCTACCGCACAGCGCTCAGCCTGATGCCCGATTACCGCACCGCCAGCTTTAACCTGAGCTACCTGCTGCTGCGTCAGGAACGCTGGCAGGAAGGCTGGCAACGGCTTGAAGCACGCACTTCGCAGGACGCGCTGGCCAAAACCCTGCCCTTTGCGCGCTGGCAGGGCGAGTCTCTGCACGGCAAGCGGATTTTGATCGTGTTTGAATGCGGTTTCGGCGACATGCTGCAATTCTGCCGCTACGCCCGGCAGCTGAAGCAACTCGGCGTGGCGCAGACTGGCCTGCTGTGTCATCCGCCGCTGAAGCGCCTGCTGCAGACCTTACCGGATGCGGATGCCGTCTATGGCTATGATGAAACCCTGCCGGACGAGCTTTGGGATGTCTGGGTGCCCATCTTCAGTCTGCCGCATCTCTGCGGCACCCGGCGCGCCACGATTCCGGCGCAGGTTCCCTATTTGTCGGCCACGCCGCAAGCCGCTGCCCACTGGCATGTCCGGCTCGGCCAGCAGCCATGCCGCATCGGAATCGCATGGCAGGGTAACCCGCAATTTGAAACCGATCAGGACCGGTCATTGCCCGGACTCAGTTCCCTGCACAGCCTGTTGCAGCAATCCGGCGTGCAATGGGTCAGTCTGCAAAAAGGCCCTGCCGCGCAGCAGGCCCGCGACTGGCAGGCCACACCGCTGTTCTGTGCAGATCAGGAATTGCATGATTTTGCCGATACCGCCGCCCTGATCAGCCAGCTCGATCTGGTCATCAGCATCGACAGCGCGGTATTGCATCTGGCAGGCGCACTGGGCAAACCCGCCTTTCTGTTGCTGCCTTATTACCGGCAGGACTGGCGCTGGCTGGCCAGCGGGCAGGAATCGCCTTGGTATCCCACGGTCCGCATTTTCCGGCAACGGCAGGATGGTGACTGGGCCGGTGTGATCCGGGAAGTGCAACAGGCGCTGCAGGAATTTCTTCATCGCAGAGCGCCGCAGACCCGTGCTGCCGGCCATGCGGCAACCTGACCATTCCGATACCGGAAACTGTTGCGGAACAAGCTTACACGGCAAAGTTTTCCGAAACCGGCGCTACCCAGATATTCAGGCCTTTTTCAGATATTCAGGCCTTTTTCAGATATTCAGGCTTTTTTCAGATAACAGGCTTTCAGCATGAAGCTGCCGCCATCCATTTTGCAATCAACCTCATGGTCGCCATCGACAATACGGATGCTCTTGATCTTGGTGCCCTGTTTCAGGGTGGTGGAGGAACCTTTGACCTTCAGGTCTTTGACCAGCACCACGGCATCACCATCGGACAGCAGATTGCCATTGGCATCACGGACAATGCGCGCTGCATTGTCCTCACTGCTGGCAGCAGCCAGCGCAGACCATTCGTGGCCGCAATCGGCGCACACAAACTGGCTGCCATCAGGATAGGTGTTTTCCATGCCGCATTGCGGGCAGGCGGGAATCTTAGACATGACTCAATACTTTCAGCAGACATAAACCCGGCAGTATACCCGCCCTGCCGCGGTCTCTTATTGCGGCACCACAATCTCGCGTACCGACGGGTAGGCAAAATCGACGTCGTGAAAACCGTCCATGCGGAACGTGGCGACATTACCGCCCCAGTTCACCAGCGTCCGGTAACGGCCGGTGCTGACGCCGGCGATATCGGTGTATTCGCTGTAGAGCTGCCAGTTATTGTTCGGCACGCCGCTATCGGCCTGAAACGGGTCGGTGTCGAGATACAGCCGGTGCAGCACGCGCGTGGCATCGTGCAGATCGTTCCAGCTGACCAGCTTGAGGCCAATCCAGACATTTTCCCGCAGCGTTGCCTGACTCAGCGCTCGCAGCTTCACATAGTCATACAGCGGATGCTGCAATTCCTTGCCGAAGCGCGCCACGCTGCCATGTGCGGACGGCGACAGGGTCAGCATCACGCAGGAAGCGGCATCCGGCGTTTTGTCGCTGTGTCTGCCGCCGCGGATTTTGAGGGAAATCTGCGCTCTGGCAGGATCGCTGATCTGATGCACCCGCAGGTAAATCGTCATTTCCTGATTGGTGAAATCTGCCGGGCTGGCCAGAAAACCGTGCTGCGTTTTCCAGCTATAACGCTGTCTGGCTGCCGAAGCATACACATGCAGGCGGCTGCTGAGACCGGCACCGCCGCTGGCATAGTTCAGCGCAAACGACGGCAGATTCCAGAATGGCAGACCGCCTTCTTTCCCTGCGCGCACCGCGGTGTGGCGTTCGATTTCAAATCCGGCCGTCTGCGCCGGATCACGTGCGCCGAGCCGGAACTGCGACCCTGCCGCCGAGGGATACATCATCTGCACGCCGTCTTCGTCAAAAAGATCAGCGATCGACGGTACCTGCGCGCCATTGCCCGCCGCCTGCACCGGCAAGGGCGACGTCATCCATACCGGCAGCGCCAGCAACATCAGTCGCAGTGAGGCCGCCAGCCCGGTACGCCTTCCGGTGTCAGGCTTTTTTACGTTTGCTGTCATGTTGCCGCCAATAGGTGAATTCAGCTTCGTGCACTTCGATATCGACTTCCATCACCCGGGCCTGCAGACGTTCCTGCACATCGGCAACGGCCTGGTTATAGACCACCGGCCCGATCTCCTGCAGGAAAAAAGCCAGCAGCGCATCGGCTTCCAGATTGCCCAGCGGTTCAGGAAAATGTTCACGAAAATAGCGCTGTACCGAAGTCACGGCTTCTTTGCGTGCCGGTTCACTGATTTGTATACCCATATCGTCTGTCTGTTGCGTCTTTAAGAACTGTTGCGATGCTGCATGCTGTCCGGTCTGACTGCGCAAGAAACTGCAATCTGCGCCGGACCGATGTTTATTTTTTCACCTGATGCCGCTGAACTGTATCGATAATGACCAGCTCCATCTTGCGCACCAGCTCAATTGCATCTTCCAGACCAAGCGTGCTGCCGCGGTTCAGCCCGGATGCGGCAGCCATACTGTTTCCTGCCAAAATAAATTCCAGTGCTTCCTGCAATACGGTGTCACTGACCGGTGTTTCTTTCTGCTCCAGCAATGGGCTGACTTTTTCCTTGAAAAAGGCAAAACGCGGCGGCGTCAGGGTATAGCGCCGGGCCTTCATGCCCGACGCCGGGGCAGATGCAGCGGGTGCGGGTGCAGCAGATGTTGCAGCCTGGCTGGCCGGAGCGGCAGGTGTGGCAGATGGCGCAGGAGCGGTTTCGGTCAGCACCGGTTTCAGCAACAGGTGCAGATCATTCTGCAGACGCGCCGCCAGATCAGCAGCGGAATGAAAAAAGCGGACATGCTGCTTCTGGCTCAGAGCCGCTTTCCAGTCGGCCAGCTGCTGTGCGGCAGCACCGGTATCAACGTGCTTGGGCAAGACCAGATGCTCGTCTTCATCCATCAGATAGATCAGGGTCGGTACGCTGTACTGCTGGGCTTCCTCAAACTCCAGCTGCACCAGCGAGCGGGTGCCGGCGGTTTCGGTGTTGCCGCGCACCATGCCCAGCACGACGACATACACCATCGCATTGCGCACCAGCCGCAGACGTTCATCCAGCGCCGTTTCCGGCAGAGCCATGGTCACGCTCAGCGGCGGCAGGCCGGATTGCGGCTGCGACAGCATATCCATGATTGTTTTACGATGCAGCGCCAGATCAAATGGCGTGGAACTGATGAACACTGACTGAGCCATAGCAAACCTTTGCCCCATGAAATAAATACGACACTGGTCAGACGCTGCCTTTTACCCAACGCTGCCACCCGCACCGCGATATTTCATACTAGCATGAACCTCCCCCACTGGCGGCAATGTTGGACTGTCTGTCGCAGATTACACATGACCGTGCCGCTGATTCGTGTTGTACGAAAAAATTGCTTAGCCGATTAAAAAAATCATCATCAAGGGGAGTATCTGATATTTACGTCACAACATCCTTGAATATAAAGGACGTAAAAATATACTGGGGAGGAGTATATAAAAATCCTCCATCAATGATTTGTATAGATTTGTAAAAATAAACAAACTGTCATTTCAATTCCGGATGCAGCCGCCGACAATCATGACATTCACGACGCATCCGCAAACGGCACTCGTTGCAGTGCGGAAGATATCAGGAGCACATCATGTCGGTTTCTCCGATCAGCACCAGCAGTTATCAGACCGTGGGTGGTCTGTTGTTCCCTGCCGCCAGCAGCGCTGTGACCAGCAACTCAGGCGATACCACGACCGCTGACAGCACCAGTACCGCCGTCACGGGCAACTCAAACAACAGCAGCCTGTCGTCAGCCATTACACAAAGCCTGGCGCAGTACAATGCCAATCTGGACCTGTCCAGTTTATTGTCAGCCACGGGCCAGCAATCGTCTTCCGATTTCCTGAGTAATCTGTATTCTGCCCTGCCGGGCTTATCCGGCTCCAGCCAGAACAGCAATGCCTTGTCCGGCCTGCTGAATGGCGGCAGCGCACCCGCTGCGGTGCAACTCGATCAGAACAGCGCCACCATCAAACTGCAAACCAGCATTCAGCAACTGATCTCGAATCTGGACAGCAGTAACGGCAGTAACACGGAAACCGACTTCGGTAACCTGCAGCAGTCATTTAATAACCTGATCCAAAACAGCGGCGGCAATCCCGATCAGACCAGCCTGCAATCTTTCCTGCAACTGGTGGCGACCAATATTCAGGGCAGCAGCACCGTCGGCAGCCTGTTCAGCACCAGCGCCTGAACCAAAAGCCACATCCCCGCGCTGCTCCTGAGGAGCGGTGAAGCCAGCTCAGTAAGGGGAACCGTCCTTGTGCGTAAATACCCAGCTGTCTTCTGTCTGTTGCAGCGCCAGATCGTCAAAGGGATATTCCACGGTATCGGACTCAAGCCGTGAACCGACCTCCAGAAAAACGGCTTCCGCATCCGACTGATTCCTGATCTGATGCGCAATCCCGTTGCCTGCCTTGAAACCGGCACACATTCCTTCCTGCAGGACTGTTTCCGTATTGTCAGTCATTAATATCAGCGTGCCCGACAACACATAGATGAATTCATCCTCTGCGGAATGATGATGTGGAACGGACGATGCCGCACCCGGTGCGATCCGCACCAGATTCACACCAAAACCCTGCAGATCAAAAAAATCGCCCAAGCGCCGCTTCACCCTTCCGCGCACCATGGATGCAAACGGTTCAGGGTATCTGGTCTGGACCAGTGCTTCGGGCACGGCATTCGCCAGCACAGCAGCAGGCATCGCTTTATTCGTCATCAAAATCTTCCTCATGCATCAGCACAACAGAACCCGGCAACCAGACAGCCCGCACAGGCAATTCATGCACCAGGAACCGGCAGACATTCCATGAGCTCCACAGCTTCCCCCGGGAAAATCGCAAAATGCGGGTGCCCCTGGAACAACTTTGCCGCAGCCTCCTGCGACTCTGCGGCCACAACCAGATAACCACAGATATTATTGTGCCAGTCTTCAATACCCGCACCAGATATCCGCTTTGCGACGCCAACCGGGCCACCCGGCACAACAACACGCTCTGCATGATCCTGCATCCAGGCATACCACGCCTGCATACCAGCCTGCGTCCGCTCCTGCTGTTCCTGTTCTGTCAGTGCATTCCAGCCGGAACGCTCAGTCGCCTCACGCGAACCGGTAAATACCACGAGAAAATTTTTCATTCCTTGCTCCTTGTGAAAGCTGATGCGCAGCCTGATGAGCAGCGTGGCCGCCGTCCACATTTTTTCTGTAAGTAAGTCTGCGCATCGTCGTACCCCAGAAAATACAACAGGGTCAGCAATGCAGCACCGATCAAAAAAAACAGAAATACCTCGCTCACAATCTGCCTGCAGCAAGTCTGACATCCACACATTACCGTACAGCGGCTGCGTCAGCCTGCGCAGAAGTATGGAATAACAGCGCAGAAAGAGCGCTTGCCCAAAGAATCAGACCCGCGCCGAGACAGCCGACCGGATCAGCAGCACCACCCTGCGCAAGCCGAGGATATGTCAATGCCAAAACCATCATCGCGACACCGGTCACCGTATGTCGTTTGTTGTGAAACACTTTCGCCAGCGGGATGAAATGCGCACCGACGATAAAAATAAAGACAGGAACAAACCATTCAGGGTGCCCGATATTATTCACAATATTCAAGGCCAAAAAAATGGCGAGCCCCTGACCAATATTAACGATGTTAAAAATGCGCTTCCCTTTTTTACTTTCAGGCGTCTCAACAACAGCCGCATGCGCCTCGCGATTGCGCCGGTACTGCCGGAAAGCCGTGATAAACAAAGCCAGCCCCAAGCCGCCAATCAACGCCCACTGCACAGCAGCCTGTGTAAAACTTCTGGCAGCCCAGAACAACAACCAGCCTGAGCCGAAGACCGAAAAAATCATGGCGCCGACAGCAGCGCCAGCGCGGGATGCAGATTGTTTTTCCATTATTTTTATCCTGTTAAAGAGACAGCTAATGCCGGCATGATTTCCTTCCGAAGTTTGCCACAATGCCATCTTTTATCAATGGGATCAAGCAATGCAGGATAAGCGACGCGCGCCATATTTTCAGGTAATTCTACTTTTGAGTTATTCGCCTTTTTCCAATGGCGCACACGGCGTGGACGTGTGTATGCCGCACCGACTGAGGCTAGACGTGAAGCTCGCTAACAGTTCAGGCCATGAAAATGGACGAATAAAGACCGGACTTTACAAACGCCCGCAGCGGCGATGGCTCAACATAAAATCCTCCGGGAGTAAAGATGGGGATAATCAGCCATGCGGTTCCAGAACAGATCAACTGCATTACTGCTTCGACTATTGTTTCAGCTGTAACACTGAATGACACGCGTGGCCTTACGCCGCAAGGTAAGCGGCGCCGGAGCACCGAAGGTGCGTAGGGCACCAACACAGGTCATGAAAATGCCGAAAGCATGGCCTGTGTTGGCGTCCGCTTGATCAACCAGTTAGGTCATTTTTGAAATTAGATGGAGCGTGGGTGAAGATCTGCAAGGTCTTCCTCCGTGTATTGACCAGACGTTATGCGTCCTTCTTGCTCTTCTTTCTTGCGGAGGGCAAATTCGAGGAGGTATATCAAATCTTCGCCCGAGTTCAATATTGCCATGTCGCTGAATCGCGTCGCTGAATTATGAAACGCCATGGATACGGTGTTCAGCACCTCTTCTATTGCTTCTAGCGCCTCGCGTACTTGCAGGCGAGATGCAGTTGCCAACGGCTTTGCTGAGTCATCTAAGGCGAGGTCAAAGTCAGCATGGGCAATGAATCTGTTGCGCCAGTCCCGTGCGAATGCACACTTTTCCGACGCGCGCGCAATACTAGCGGTGACTTTCGATTTAAGTTCTATGTCAGATATCGCATCAGTAAGGCTATGTATTGACAAATTTCTCTTTTTCCCTTGTTGTGCCGGATCAGTTATTCTAGAAAGGTGAAGTAGTGTCCTTTCCCATAGGCCATCTTGAACGGTGCGAAAGAAGTGTCCTGCGGTATTGTTGAGCAGAGCTATACGTCCGGGATTTGTCCCGTACAGAGATACGTATTCTTGCCAGTTGCTGTACATGCGGCCAACTTCTTGCCATAGCTCGCTGTAGATTGCGCCAAGATCGCCCCCCATTAGAGCGATGTTGTTCTGCTTGATTTGATCGGCTGAGCTTTCCATGGGTGTCGGGGCTTAACGTTGAAGCTGAGCCGCGAGCGGCAGCTTGCCGACGTGAGTCGACTCGAGCGACTGATTAGGCCTCAGGTCGCGGAGCATAGTCGGAAGCATTACTGACCTTCCCTCTGAGCTTTTTTTGCCAGAGGAATGCTCTATCTTGGGTCGACAAACTCTCCCATTCGACCAGCTGGATATTGGCCGCGTTGTAGTCACCGGCTGCCTCCTGAACCCGATGATTCTCTTCATCGGTTGTGATGTTGACCTGCTCACACTGCTCAATCAGCGCGAGGAATGGCGTCGGATCGTTGATTTGTTGCTCAACGTGCGTCTCGATCAGCCGAGAGAGTGAATGCGAGAGCCTGTTGTAATGCTCCAGGACTAGCCTTTCGTGAATGTTTTCAATTGCTTTGCGCGAAACCATTCCAGTGAATCGTCGGACCTTCGGTGCTAATGGAATCGCGATCACCTGCGAATACCAAGCACGTGCTTGTTGAGGAGTGACATGAGGCCGATTGGCTAGCCACATGAGTTCTTCGTAAGTCGATATGAGCCGAGCTACTATGGCGGTAGGAAATGGCATTTTTTGAGGCCTAACGTGTTTTAATTTTCATTTTGCAACATTAACCATCAATGATCAAACAGTCAACATGCTCAAAGCCCCTTGAAAACCGCATGAACATTGACTACATTTTTGAAACTGATAATTCATGCAGTATAAAAAATAAAATAAAAACATCATCCCTCAAAAACCGCGTTTGCCGGATCAGGTGCGTGAACGTTGGCGTTATCAGCATGACAGCTTATCGACTGAAAAA
This sequence comes from Cognatundibacterium griseum, assembly GCF_014284195.1. Lineage (GTDB taxonomy): Bacteria > Pseudomonadota > Gammaproteobacteria > Burkholderiales > Burkholderiaceae_D > Undibacterium > Undibacterium griseum. The sequence continues at coordinate 342,022 of NZ_JACOGC010000001.1, read as the reverse complement.
CTGTATCTCTATTGGATCTGATTTTCCATACGCTGATCCTGGATTGCGCCATCCCAGAGACTTGGCCGCACCTGAAGTGAAAGCGTTTTTGACTATGCTGGTAGCCAGGCGCTAGCTTGAACCGTTTGCTTCAATAAAAAAAATCCCGGAGCCAGTCCGGGATTTTTTATCGGTGTGCAAAGTCCGCCATTGGACTCACATATTCCGTCGATACTGCCCGCCCACTTCAAACAAGGCTGTGGTGATCTGGCCGAGTGAACAGACCCGTGCGGCATCCATCAGTTTGGCAAACACGTTTTCATTGTTGATCGCAGCTTGCTGCAACGCTGCCAGCGCTTGTGGTGCGACGTCGGCGTGGCGTTGATGGAAATCAGCGAGACGGTTTAACTGCGACTGCTTTTCTTCATCGGTCGAACGTGCCAGTTCTATCTTTTGCGGCGTATCGTTTGCCTTCGGATTGCGGAAGGTGTTCACGCCGATGATAGGCAGGGTGCCGTCGTGTTTCAGGTGTTCATAATGCATGGACTCTTCCTGTATCTTACCGCGCTGATAGCCGGTTTCCATCGCACCCAGGACACCGCCGCGTTCGGCGATGCGCTCGAATTCCTGTAACACGGCTTCTTCGACCAGATCGGTCAGTTCTTCGATGATGAAGCTGCCCTGTATCGGGTTTTCGTTTTTCGCCAGACCCCATTCACGGTTAATGATCAGTTGTATCGCCAGCGCGCGACGCACGGATTCATCGGTCGGTGTGGTGATCGCTTCATCGTAAGCATTGGTATGCAGGCTGTTGCAGTTGTCGTAAATCGCGATCAGCGCCTGCAGCGTGGTGCGGATATCGTTGAAGTCGATTTCCTGTGCATGCAGACTGCGACCCGATGTCTGGATATGGTATTTCAGCTTCTGGCTACGATCATTGGCGGCGTATTTGTCGCGCATCGCCACTGCCCAGATACGACGCGCCACGCGGCCCAGCACGGTGTATTCCGGGTCCATGCCATTGCTGAAGAAGAAGGACAGATTCGCTGCGAAATCATCAATGTGCATGCCGCGTGCGAGGTAGGCTTCAACAAAAGTGAAACCGTTCGACAGCGTGAATGCGAGCTGCGAAATCGGATTCGCACCGGCTTCGGCGATGTGGTAACCAGAGATCGACACCGAGTAGAAATTACGTACTTGATGGTGGACGAAGTATTCCTGAATATCGCCCATGACCTTGAGTGAAAATTCGGTCGAGAAGATACAGGTGTTCTGACCCTGATCTTCTTTCAGAATATCGGCCTGTACCGTGCCACGCACATTCATCAAGACCCAGGTACGGATTTTGGCGGCTTCGTCAGCAGTCGGTTCGCGCTTGTTATCAGCGCGGAATTTATCCATTTGCTGATCAATCGCGGTGTTCATGAAGAAGGCGAGTATCGTCGGTGCGGGGCCATTGATCGTCATCGAAACCGAAGTCGCCGGATCGCACAGATCGAAACCGTCGTACAGCACTTTCATATCATCGAGCGTGGCAACGGAAACGCCGGAGTTACCGATTTTGCCGTAGATATCAGGGCGAATCGCTGGGTCGGCACCATACAGCGTGACCGAGTCAAACGCGGTCGACAGACGTTTGGCATCCATGCCTTGTGACACCAGTTTAAAGCGGCGATTGGTGCGGTAAGGGTCGCCTTCACCAGCGAACATACGGGTCGGGTCTTCGCCTTCGCGTTTGAACGCAAACACACCGGCGGTGTAGGGGAAAGAGCCGGGGACATTTTCCAGCATCAGCCAGCGCAGGATTTCACCGTGATCGGCAAAGCGCGGCAAGGACACTTTGCGTATCGTCGTGCCAGACAAGGATTTGTAAGTCAGGCGGGTACGGATTTCTTTGTCGCGGATTTTAACGACATACTCATCACCGGAATACGCCTGCTGCATGTCGGGCCACATGCTGATCAGTTTTTTGGATTCGGCATCGAGCTGCGCGTCTTTGTCGCTGGCAAGCTGATTCAGTTCAAACAAAATATCGTTCTCACGCAGGCGGGATTGCAATTCTCCTGACCCGGCCTGCTCTGCCTGTGAACGAACGAGCACCGGAGCGCGGCCGCTTGCATGCAGATGCTCATGCAGCATGCGTGCCGATTCGTGCAGCTGCTGACGTTCACGTGCGAGCACCACCTGCTTGCCGGTATGTTTGTGGTAGCCGCGCACGGTGTCGGCAATTTCAGCCAGATAACGGCTACGGGCTGGCGGCACGATAACGTTTTTGGCGCTGGAAAATTTCACCGTCACTGGCGCCAGTTTACCGGGGATAGTTTTCAGACCACGCGCGGTCAGCGCTGGCAACAAGCCCTGATACAGCGCCGTCACGCCATCGTCGTTAAAGCGCGATGCCTGCGTGCCATAGACTGGCATCTCGTCCGGCTTTTTGCTCCACAGTTCGCGATTGCGCTGGTATTGCTTGGCGACATCACGCAGTGCATCCTGCGCACCTTTACGGTCAAATTTATTGATCGCCACAAAATCGGCAAAATCCAGCATGTCGATTTTTTCCAACTGGGAAGCGGCACCGAATTCCGGCGTCATCACATACATCGATACATCGACATGCGGCACGATGGCCGCATCGCCCTGACCGATGCCCGATGTTTCGACAATCACCAGATCAAAACCTGCCACTTTGCAAGCGGCAATCACATCCGGTAAGGCTTGGGAAATTTCCGAACCGGCTTCGCGTGTGGCGAGCGAGCGCATGAACACGCGCACCTGCCCCGCCCACGGGTTGATCGCATTCATGCGGATGCGGTCGCCCAGCAAGGCACCGCCGGATTTACGACGTGAAGGGTCGATAGAGATCAGTGCGATATTCAGTTGATCGTCCTGATCGAGGCGGATACGGCGGATCAGCTCGTCGGTCAGCGAGGATTTACCTGCGCCGCCCGTACCGGTAATGCCGAACGCTGGCACGGTGGTTTGCTGTGCCGCTTTCAATAATTCGGCGCGCAATTCCGGTTTGACGCTGTCGTTTTCCAGCGCGGTAATCAGTTGCGCCAGCGGACGGTGCTTGGTCGTGATATCGCCTTCCGTCAGCACATCGAGCGAGGTCGGTGCATAGCCGGACAAGTCCACATCGCAGGCCTGTATCATCGACAGAATCATGCCAACCAGACCCATACGCTGGCCGTCTTCCGGGCTGAAAATGCGCGTCACACCGTAGGCATGCAGATCGGCGATTTCCTCCGGCACGATCACCCCGCCGCCGCCGCCGAACACCTTGATATGCGCACCACCACGCTGTTTCAGCAGGTCGATCATGTATTTGAAATACTCGACATGCCCGCCCTGATAACTAGAAATCGCAATCCCTTGCGCATCTTCCTGCAAGGCAGCGGTGACGATTTCTTCGACTGAGCGGTTGTGCCCCAGGTGAATCACCTCGGCGCCATTCGCCATCAGGATGCGGCGCATGATGTTGATCGAGGCATCATGGCCGTCGAACAGCGAAGCGGCTGTGACGAAACGGACTTTGTGTGCAGGTTTGTATTCAGTCAGGTTCTGGGCTACGGACAGGTCAGTCATGTCTTCCTCAACAAGGTATGGCAAAGGCTTGCGCTCTGGGCGCGGGTTTTCCTTTGCTGATGAATTATGCAGCTAAGTTATATGACGTTAACGTAAACGTCAATGAGTATATGTCAGCATGTGTTAAATGGCACATCCAATACTGGCGCGGCTTACGGGCCGGAAATGAGGCAGGAAGCTGATACAGACTCAGTGCCTGAAAAATATTCACCCTAGCCCCATTCATTTCCTTTGCACAACAAACCACGCCCTCCAGCGGGAGTGGTTTGCTGCGGCTGCCAGCTTCAGGCGACGCGGGAAATGTCGGTCACTGTCGCTTTCCGCTGATCGAGCAGCGCGGCTTTGTCAGCATAGTACGTTTGCACTGATTTTTCCTTCACATGCCCGAAACCACGGATGTGCTCCGGCAGACTGGCCAGTGCGACAGCCTGTTCCAGATTGTCTTTGTTCAGACGCGCAATCAGGTTCAGGATCAGATCGCGGTAATCGGTAATCAGGGCGCGTTCGGAACGACGTTCTGCGGTATAACCGAAAATATCCAGTGCCGTACCGCGCACGCCTTTGCATTTCGCCAGCAATTTGAATGCCTGCCAGACCCAGGAGCCGTATTGCGCTTTCAGCAAGTGGCCTTGCCCGTCTTTTTTGGCGAGCAGCGGCGGCGCCAGATGGAATTGCAGACTGAAATCGCCTTCAAACTGTTGTTTGAGTTTGTCGGTGAATTCGCCATTGGTGTACAGACGCGCGACTTCGTACTCGTCTTTGTACGCCATCAGTTTGAAATAGTATTTCGCCACCGCCGTACTCAGGCGGTTGCCCTGCTCCAAGCCGTTTTCTGCGCTGCGCACACGGCTGACCAGATCGCTGTACTGCGCGGCGTAGGCGGTGTTCTGATAAGCGGTCAGATAATCCACGCGGCGTTTGATCAGACTGTCCAGACTTTGTGGCATCTGCAGCACCATCTTCTGCGCCGGCATGGCGATCGCTTCCACACGCGCCAGATCGACCGCAGCGCGACGGCCCCAGAGAAAGGCTTTTTTGTTGGACTCAATCGCCACGCCATTGAGTTCAATCGCACGCATCAGCGCTGCTTCCGATACCGGGATCGCACCTTTCTGATAGGCGAAACCCAGCATGAACAGATTGGTCGCAATCGAGTCGCCCATCAGCGCTGTCGCCAGACGGGTGGCGTTGATGAAATCGACCTTGCCGCCCACCGATTCGCTGATCAGATGTTCGGTCGATTCCAGCGGGAACTGCCAGTCTGCATTTTTGGCAAACGCACCGGTAGGCTGTTCATGCGTATTCACCACCGCACGGGTACGACCGGCGCGCATTTTGGAAATTGCATCATGGGCACCAGCGGTCAGGATGTCGCAACCCAGAATCAGGTCAGCCTCACCGGTCGCGATGCGCTGCGCGCGCAGCTTGCTGCCCTGTTGCACGATACGGATGTGCGAAGTCACCGAGCCGTTTTTCTGCGACATGCCCGTCATATCGAGCACCGATGCACCCTTGCCTTCCAGATGCGCCGCCATACCGAGCAAGGCGCCGACGGTGATCACACCGGTGCCGCCGATACCGTTGAGCAGGATGTTGTAAGCGCTGTCACAGGCCGGCAGTTGCGGTTCCGGCAAAGCACCGAAATCATCATTCTTTGCAGTGCCGGTTTTCGACTTGCGCAGCTTGCCGCCTTCGACCGTGACAAAGCTGGGGCAAAAGCCTTTGACGCAGGAATAATCTTTATTGCAGGACGACTGATCGATCACGCGTTTACGGCCGAATTCTGTCTCCAGCGGCATGATGGACGTACAGTTGGATTGCACGCCGCAGTCACCGCAGCCTTCGCATACGGCATCGTTGATGAACATGCGCTGATCCGGGTCGGGGAATTCGCCTTTTTTACGGCGGCGGCGTTTTTCGGCGGCACAGGTCTGGTCGTAAATCAGCACGCTGCAACCGGATACTTCACGCAATTCGCGCTGCACCGCATCCATGTCTTTACGGTCGTGCAGCGTGACGATGGACGGCAGCGCCGAGCGATCGGCATAGCGCGACAAATCTTCGGTTACCAGCGCAATGCGCTGGATGCCTTCGGCCGCCATCTGCTGCGCCATCATCGGCACGGTGATCGTACCGTCCACAGGCTGGCCACCGGTCATCGCGACTGCATCGTTGTACAGAATTTTGTAGGTGATATTCACCTTCGCTGCAACAGCAGCGCGGATCGCCAGATAGCCGGAGTGAAAATAGGTACCGTCACCCAGATTCTGGAACACGTGCGGCAGCGCCGAAAACGCCGCCTGACCTATCCACGGTGCCCCTTCGCCACCCATGTGGGTCGTGAGCTTATTATGCTCAGGATAAATCGCTGTTGCCATCACGTGGCAACCGATACCGGCCAGCGCCAGACTGCCTTCCGGTACCTTGGTCGAGGTATTGTGCGGACAGCCCGAGCAATAGTAAGCCGGACGCGCCGGGGTATTGACCTGCTTGGTCAGCACCACGTCTTTCGCTTCCAGAAAGGCCAGGCGCGCCTTGATCAGGTCGCTGGTGTGGAAGCGCGCAATCCGCGAAGAAATCACACGCGCAATCTGCGCCACAGAAAAATCTGCCTTAGAAGTCAGCAGCCATTCACCACGCGGATGTACCCATTCGCCTTTTTCATCGAACTTACCAATCACGCGCGGACGCACATCATCGCGCCAGTTATACAGCTGTTCTTTGAGCTGGTATTCCACCATCTGGCGTTTTTCTTCCACCACCAGAATTTCATCCAGACCTTGCGCAAATTCACGGATGCCATCCGGCTCCAGCGGCCAGGGCATCGCTACTTTATACAGACGGATGCCGATGTCGGCGGCGAATTTTTCGTCGATGCCGAGTTCTTCCATCGCTTCCAGCACGTCCAGATACGATTTGCCGGAGGCGACGATACCCAGTTTGGCATTCGGGCTGTCGATGGTGGTGTGATTGAGTTTGTTGGCACGCGCATAAGCCAGAGCGGCATAGATTTTGTAATCCTGCATCAGCGCTTCCTGCTTACGCGCCTGTATGCCCAGCGTATCGAGCGACAGGCGGGTGTTGAGACCGCCTTCCGGCATCACGAAATCTTCCGGATACACGATTTTCAGACGGAAAGGATCGGCATCGACCGAAGCGGTAGACTCCACCGTATCTGCGAGCGCCTTGAAGCCAACCGCACAGCCTGAAAACCGCGACATGGCCCAGGCATGCAGGCCGAGATCCAGGTATTCCTGCACATTGCAGGGATACAGCATCGGGATCATGCAGGCAGAAAAAATATGGTCAGACTGATGCGGCAGGGTCGATGAATAAGCGCCGTGGTCGTCACCAGCCACCAGCAACACGCCGCCGTGCTTGGCGGTTCCTGCATGGTTCATGTGCTTGAACACATCGCCGCAGCGGTCCACACCCGGGCCTTTGCCATACCACATCGAAAACACGCCATCGTACTTGGCCGGGCCGATCAGATCGACGGTCTGGGTGCCCCAGACGGCAGTTGCGGCAAGGTCTTCATTCACGCCCGGCACAAACCGGACATGATTTTGTTCTAATAATTTTTTGGTTTTCCACAATGTCTCATCGAGACCACCTAGCGGGGAACCGCGATACCCGGAGATAAAACCTGCTGTATTCAGACCCGCAGCCAGATCGCGCTGGCGCTGTATCATCGGCAGACGGACTAAGGCCTGGATGCCGGAAAGGAAAATCGTTCCGCTGTTCGACGTATATTTATCGTCGAGGCTGACATCATGCAAAGCAGGGGAAGGGGATGTTGTTGTGCTGTGTTGCGCGGCAGGCGCGGACGAGAGTCCAGCAGACTCCATCGTGGTGTCGGTTGACATAGTGGCTCCAAAATTTGTGATTTTTGATCGCAAAGAACATGCGTTGCATCCGGTAAGACACAAGTCTGTTCGTTTCCTGTAGCGAGGTATCGGGTACAGGTTATCGTTGCGTTGGCTGTGATAGCAGCCATTTTATTCGAATCCGGCCCAAAATTCGATAGCAAGACATCATCAGTCTGCGATGAATGGCATCAAACACGTCTCAACACCGACATCTGAAATCCGCCACTGAATTGATTGAAGGCCAGATCAAAGAGATATCAAAGAAAGCTTTCGAAATATTCGCTGCAGCGCTTTCCCGACTTCCTTTGAAATCTGCTGTGACTACAGTGTAGACGAGCGGGGCAATTGGCGAAAATACGGAATTTGAATAGGGATATCATTTTTTCTGATACCCTAATATTCTCATTGAGAAAATAGACAAACGCTCTCGATGGGCAATTACCCGGAAATAATTGCAACGAGGCAGCGGGGGCGTTGCGCATATGTCTTGAACTTAAGAAAAATCGTGCAGCACGTTATCCGGCAGTACCTGCACCGGTAATCGTATGCAAGCCAGAAAACCGCCTCCCGGCGCATTCTGCAGGATCAGTTCACCCTGATGTGCCTGCACGATGTCGCGTGCAATGCCCAGCCCCAGCCCCATACCGGACTGATTACTCTGGCGGCCATGTTCCAGTCTGACATAGGGATCAAACAGGGTTGCCAGGGCCTGTTCCGGAACACCGGGCCCATGATCGCGAATCGCAATTTCCACATATTGTTTAGTCTGAATCACGCTGATGCTGACCTGACAGCCATAATGCAGTGCGTTATTGAGCAGATTACTGATTGCCCGTTTCAGGGCGAGTGGCTTGGCGATCACCTCGATGCCGGATGGTTCAAAAGCGATGGCGTGACCACTCAGTTTCACATCCCTGACCATGCGTCCGATCAGCACATCAAGCCGGATGGCGGTCGGGTTTTCATGAATATCACTGTCTTTCACGCATTGCAACGCGCCCTTGACCATCATATCGAGTTCATCCAGGTCATCATGGAATTCACTGCGCGTCACATCATCATCGAGCAATTCGGCACGCAATTTCAAACGCATAATGGGTGTGCGCAAGTCATGTGAAATCGAGACAAACAAACGTTCGCGGTCTTCGATATAGCGTTGTATACGTTCACGCATCAGGGCGAAGGCGCGGGCCGTATTCAGAAATTCCTTACTGCCGGTATCCGGTAAGGCAGGTATGCTGCCGCCCTGACCAAACGCATCTGCCGCTGACGACAAAGCGGCAAGCGGGCGGGTGATCCAGCGCACCACCAGCAACGACAACACAAACACCGCGAGCAAAGTCAGCAGCTGTAATAACACGCGGTCGCCGGAAAACGGATCGCCGTCATTCAGGAAGTAAGGATTCGGCATCAGCGTTGCCAGATACAGCCAGCTCCCGCTTTCCAGTTCAGCCTGAATCACCATGATGGGCGCGGGCTTAGGCCGGGTGACTAAAATATGTTCAACCCATTTATCCGGTACGTCGCTGATACCGCTGCCATCCTGCGAAAAACGCACATCCTGCGGCCATGCGAAGCTGACCTGTAATTGCCGGATCGCCGGCATTTCCTGCTGTATCACTTTGTGCACCTGCTGCACCGCCAGCGTCGATAATTCTTCCTCAGCAAATGGCGTCATCTGTACCGGTCCATCGGTCAGATTGACAAAGAAACGGGTGCCGCCCATTTCACGGAATTGCTGTATCACCAGACTGCGATAATTCACCGGTAAACTGAGGAAGTAACGCAGACTGCTGGCGGCACTGTGTCCTAGATGTTCGGCTGCAGTACGCACTTCGGTACGCGCCTCTCTGCGCATCTGCGCAGCCCAGATCGCATTCCCGGCAAACTGCACCAGCATCACGCCAGCCAGCATGACCAGACTCAGTCGCCCCAACAGCGATTGCGGAATCCAGCTCAGCAGTCTTTGTTGTAATCGCATACTGAAACTACCCGGACGGCTCACGCTACGCTACCGGCCGTGACATCGGCAGAAAATACATAGCCCGCACCGCGCACCGTCTTGATCAGTTGCGGTTGTTTGCCGTCATCATGCAGACGCAGGCGCAAACGGCTGATCTGCACATCAAGGGAACGATCCAGCGGCCCGGCATCGCGGCCCCGGGTTTCTTCGCTGAGTATATTGCGATCGAGGATATCGCCCGGATGCTCAACAAAGTATTTGAGCAACTGAAAGTCCATACCGGTCAGGGCAATAAGTTCACCGTCGGCATCAACCACCGAACGTTCCACCGTATCCATGGTGAACCCGGCAAACCGGTAGAGGCGCGGTGCACCGGCAGTCTCAGAGCCGACCCGGCGATGTATTGCCTTGATCCTCGCCAGTAATTCACGTGGGTTATATGGTTTGGCGATATAGTCATCCGCCCCCAGTTCCAAGCCAACGATACGGTCAGTATCGTCCGAGCTGGCAGTCAGCATAATGATTGGAAGATTCGATTTTTGCCGCACGGTTTTACACAACGCGAAGCCATCAGTATCCGGCAGCATCACATCCAGGATCACCAGTGATAACTCTTCGCTGTAACGCTGAAATTCGGTCAAAAACGACTCGCCGTTATGGGCGAGTTTGACTTCATACTGATTTTTTTCCAGATAGGTTTTCAATAAACTGCGGGTCTTCTGGTCATCATCAACGATTAATATCTTGCGCATCATTTCCTGCTCTATTTTTCGGGAGTGAACGCATCATGGTCGCCATGCGCTTCTGTGCCTCCCCCACTGTCATCTGATCATCCATAAAGAAACGATGTATCTCATCCATCATCGCATCTCTGGAAATCTCATCGGTCGCCATCCGGTGTGCAAAGCTGGGTACCTGTGCACTGGTGCTGCTGGAAAACACTTTCCAGGCTGATCTGGCACAGCTATCCATTTTGCCCAGATCAGGATTTTTCAGTGCCGGAATCGAACCTTTCACCTGATTGTATTCCTGTTGCAAAGCCGGTGAGACCACCCACTGCGCCAGCTTTTCCTGCGCACCGCGTTTGCTGCTGTCTTTGGCCAGCATGACCAGGGTATCCACATCATAAATATGGTAGGCCGCAGTACCTGGTACGGCCACACAGGAAAAACCCACATCGGTGCTCTGCCCCAGTATATTCAGTTCACCCTTGACCCAATCGCCCATGATCAGCATCGCCACCTGTCCATCTGCCAACTGACGGCTCAGATCCATCCACAGCTTATCTGGAACCGGATTCGGCATCGCTTTTTTCAGCAGACGCAGTCGCTTCAAGGCATTGGCAAAGCGCGCATCCATAAAGGCTGATGCTTGTTTGCGGACGAATATATCCTGATAAAAGGCGGGGCTGGAAACGGAGAGCAATACCGATTCAAACAGCGTGGCGACCTGCCAGATCTCGCTACTTTGCGCGAGTGGCGTGATCCCGGCCTGCTGCAGTTTGCGCACAATCTGGTCGAATTCTTCCCAGTCCGAAGGTGGCTCCAGTTCCAGCTTGCTGAAGATTTTTTTGTTATAAAACAGGGTGTTAATACGATGAATCCCCAGCGGGGCCGCCACCACATGATTTTTCACCTGGATCAGATTCCAGACTTTGGGAAACAGATTTTTTTCCCATTTTCCAGACTGCGCCACACTATCGATATCCAGCAACAAACCCAAATCGGCCCATTCGGATATCAGCACGCCATTGAGTTGTGCCGCTTCTGGCGCATTGCCAGCCAGTATGCGACTCTTGAGCACAATACTGGCACCGACGCCGGAGCCACTGGGAACCAGTCCATCGCGCCATTGCAGATTATCCTGCGCCAGCTTCATGGTCAGGAGATTGACTGCCTGTTGCTCGCTGAGGGATTTCCACCAGTGCAGAACCTGCACTGACTGCGCCTGTACTGCCGTGCAGCTGACTGCCAGCAGACATGATATGAACAGATGGCTCCAGCTGCCGGGCCTGAGCTTCTGTACGCATATATCGTCCTCCGCGGGCAAGAAATCTTGTTGTTCTGTTTGCACCGTTCGGATCCTTCTTTGTCTCGGCACAAACTATAGCGCAACTCCGTCTGCTTACCGAGGTAAAAAAGCATAGGTCTTTGTAAAGAAGTGTGAGCATAGCTTGCGAAGCATTTCAGCCGCAGCAAATACCATTTCCCCCTGTGTCGCACAGTCAATTCCTTCATTAAACCACCAGCTAAACAGCCAGCGCTTTGTAAAGTTATGTAAGCAGATAATTTGTTATATTTTTTATTTTTCCTTAAAAATCATACACTTAACCTTAATCACCAGATTACACAACGGCCAGCTGGTATCACATTGATCACGCTGTTAATGTCTGCCTGCCACAACAAAATCAGCATGCGGTCTTCTCTATTCCTACGTTCCGCATGTTGTGGCATACCCAAAACACATAGATAAAAAAGACGGAGACAACATGAAATACAGCAAACTGCGCGGTATGTCCGCGTTGGTCGCGCTCGCCCTGAGCGCAGGCATGGCACAGGCCAGCGAAGCAGAAGGTGAATTCCACGGCTACCTGCGCGCCGGTGTCGGCAGCAGTTCAGAAAAAGGTCCGCAAAGCTGCTTCGACCTCGGCGGCAATACCATGAAATACCGCCTCGGCAATGAATGCGACAGCTATTTCGAAGGCGGCTATACCAAGGAACTGGCGAAGTCCGCCAATGGCGTGAGCTTCGTTGGCACACTGTGGCTGGATGCGTATAAAAACGGTTCGGACTTCGGCAATGCCAAACCTGAAATCGCCAAAGCCTATGTCGAAGCCAAGGGGCTGGATTTCCTGAATGGCGGTGTGGCCTGGGTCGGTAAGCGTTACTACTTCCGTCCGGATATTCATATGCTGGACCTGCAATACATCAATCTGAACGGTACCGGCGGCGGTTTCGACAAAATCGGTCTGGGCCCGGGAAAATTCAGCTATGCGATTTTCAAAGACAATGACAGCAATGTATTCGATGCAAAAACCGGCAAGCAGCTGAGCAGCGATGCCGCACTGCGTCAGAATCTGACCTATGAAGGCTTACCAGTCAATCAGGACGGCACGATAGACATGGCGCTGTCACTGATCAGTGCACAGGGCAGCGACCGCCACAATGGCTGGCAATTGTCGGTCTTTCATAAACAGGACAAGGTTTTCGGCGGCAGCAATACCTTCGGCATTCAATATGGCGTGGGTCCGGGTACCGGCGTCGGCGGCCCTTGCTGCGACCGTATCGGCAGCTCAGGCAGTACCCTGCTCGGTTCGGATGTCACCCGTCTGCGCATTTTTAATGATCTGGTGATCCAGCCTACCCGTCAGTTCAGCATGGAATTCGTGGCACTGATGCAGCGTGATAAATCCAATGCCGGTGGTTCTTCCACCTGGACCACCTTAGGCGCACGTCCAGTCTATGCGTTCACGCAAAATCTGAAACTACAGGCAGAACTCGGTACCAGCCGCGTCACCCAGGCCAATGGCGGCGAAGCACTGCAACTGACCAAACTCACCATCGCGCCGACTATCGCAATGGGCGAAAGCTACTGGTCACGTCCTGAACTACGTGCCTTTGTTACTTACGGAAAATGGAATAATGCAGCGACCGCCGCCGTCAACGCCAGCAATAACTCCGGTCCGGTATATGGCAACAATACCAGCGGCACCTCGGTCGGCATCCAGCTGGAAACCTGGTTCTGAGATAAAGACCCACAAAGCCACAATTAAGCATCTGACTCTGGCGCCATTCATCCGGCGCCCCTTACACTACAAAGGCGCATCCACCCAGGATGCCCACACTTGGAGACCGTTCCATGAAACTCAAACAAATCGTACAAGCCACGCTCGCAGCCGGCAGTCTGCTGGCCTTCCCGCTGTCCGGCATAGCAGCAGAAGTCGAAGTGCTGCATTACTGGACTTCCGGCGGCGAAGCCAAATCCGCCGCTGAATTGAAAAAACTCATGGAAGCCAAAGGCGTGAGCTGGAAAGACTTCGCCGTGGCCGGTGGTGGCGGTGAAAATGCCATGACCGCGCTCAAGGCGCGCGTGATCGCAGGCAGCGCACCGACCGCAGCGCAGATCAAAGGCCCATCGATACAGGAATGGGGCAAGGAAGGCGTACTGGCCAATATCGATGTCGCTGCGACAGAAGGCAAATGGGATGCCAGCCTGCCTAAAGTGGTGTCGAACGTCATGAAGTACAAAGGCCATTATGTGGCGGTGCCGGTCAATGTTCATCGCGTCAACTGGCTGTGGGTGAATCCGGAAGTGCTGAAAAAAGCCGGTGCTACTGCACCGACCAATTTCGATGAATTCTTTGTCGCTGCCGACAAGATCAAAAAAGCCGGTCTGATCGCGGTCGCGCATGGCGGCCAGCCATGGCAGGACGCCACCGTGTTTGAATCCGTGGTATTGGGTGTGGGCGGCGCCGCGTTTTATCAGAAAGCACTGGTACAACTCGACCCTGCCAGCCTGAACAGCCCGACCATGATCAAGGCCTTCGATACACTGGCAAAAATCAAAACCTATATCGATAAAGATGCAGCCGGACGCGACTGGAATCTGGCAACGGCCATGATCATCAATGGCAAAGCCGGTATGCAGTTCATGGGCGACTGGGCTAAGGGTGAATTCAGCGCAGCCGGCAAACAGCCGGGCAAGGATTACCTGTGTCTGCCTGCACCTGGCACAGACAAAGCCTTTACCTTTAATATCGATTCGCTGGCGATGTTCACTGTCAAAGGCGCAGATCAGCAAAAAGCCCAGCTGACGCTGGCCAACACCGTGATGAGTCCGGAATTTCAGGAAGTATTCAACCTGAACAAAGGCTCTATCCCGGCGCGTGCCGGTGTATCACGCGCCAAGTTTGACAGCTGCGCACTGAAATCCATGGATGACATGGATGCGACCAGCAAGTCTGGCGGACTGGTACCGAGTTTCGCGCATGGTATGGCGATCGACTCAGCCAAAGCCGGTGCAATTCAGGACGTGGTGGCCCGCTTCATGAACTCCACGATGACATCACAGGCAGCAGCTCTGGCCCTGGTCAAAGCCGCAAAAGCCAAATAAGCAGGTCCCGCTGCTGTCGCCCGTGCGGCAGCAGCAATCATCAGTTGATGTATCCGCGCATCGCCTCAGTATACTGTCAGTTACAGACTCGCAGAGCTGATGTGCCGCTACAGTCCCGGAGAATTTGAGTATGTCGGTCAACCACCCGTCTTCCCCTGTTTTACCCACAGCCAGCGTACCGCTGACACGGCGTCTGGCACATCTGGGGGATCGCTGGCTACCCAGGCTGGTGTTATCCCCTACGGTGTTTGCTTCCCTGTTGTTTGTGTATGGCTTTATTGCATTCACTGCCTATCTGTCGCTGACCGAATCGCGTCTGATGCCCGATTACAGCTTCGCCGGTCTGGAGCAATACAGCAACTTATTCGATCTTGACCGCTGGTGGGTATCCGCCGCCAATCTGGGTATTTTCGGCGGTTTATTCATTCTGATCTGCCTGATCACCGGCTTGTTGCTGGCGGTCTTTCTGGACCAGAAAATCCGTCTGGAAGGTGCGCTGCGCGCCATCTATCTGTATCCGATGGCACTGTCTTTCATCGTGACCGGCGCCGCCTGGAAATGGATACTCAATCCCGGCCTCGGTCTGGAAAAAATGGTGCATGACTGGGGCTATACCCAGTTTTCGATGGACTGGCTGGTGGATTCCGATATGGCGATCTACACCGTGGTGATTGCCGGTGTGTGGCAATCCTCAGGATTTGTGATGGCATTGTTTCTGGCAGGACTGCGCGGTGTGGATGACAGCATCATCAAAGCCGCCATGGTCGACGGCGCCAGCCTGCCGACGATCTACCGGAAGATCGTGATTCCGGCGCTGCGTCCGGTGTTTTTCAGTGTCTTGCTGGTACTTAGTCATATCGCGATCAAGAGTTTCGATCTGGTCATGGCGCTGACTGCGGGCGGCCCTGGCACTTCCTCGGATGTACCGGCGATTTTTATGTATCAGTTTTCTTTCACACGCGGACAACTGGGTCTGGGCGCGGCATCGGCCATGATGATGCTGATGACGGTACTGGCGGTACTGGTGCCGCTGATTTATCTGGAAACCAAGGAGGCTGGCCGTGCACGCTGAATCCCAAGGCCGCATTGGCCGCCTGTTGATCTACATGTTGCTGATCCTGTGTGCGCTGTATTACCTGGCGCCGCTGTATGTGATGCTGACCACCTCGGTCAAAACTCTGGACGAGATCCGGGCCGGCAATCTGCTCGATTTTCCCGCCCGGATCAATCTGAATGCCTGGCAAAAAGCCTGGAATGGCGCCTGTACCGGTGTGCGTTGCGAAGGACTGGCGCCTTACTTCTGGAACTCGGTAAAAATGGCCGTGCCGGCAGTGCTGATCTCCACCCTGATCGGTTCCGTCAATGGCTATGTGCTGGCGCACTGGAAATTCCGTGGTTCGGAAATCGTGTTTACGGCGCTGATGGTCGGCTGCTTCATCCCATTTCAGGTGGTGATTCTGCCGATGGCACGTCTGCTCGGACTGGCCGGTCTATCGAATACCACGGCAGGACTGATGTTCGTTCATATCGTCTACGGCATCGCGTTCACCACGCTGTTCTTTCGTAATTATTACGTGAGCGTGCCGGATGAACTGGTGAAAGCGGCACGCATCGATGGTGCAGGTTTTTTCCGGATTTACCGCAGTGTGATCCTGCCTTTGTCGCTGCCGATTTTCATGGTCTGCTTTATCTGGCAATTCACCCAGATCTGGAATGACTTCCTGTTCGGCGTGGTGTTTGGCGGCACCGATGCCCAACCCGTCACCGTGGCGCTGAATAACCTGGTCAATACCTCGACCGGTGTCACTGAATACAACGTGAATATGGCGGCCGCCATCATTGCAGCACTGCCCACACTGGGGCTGTATCTGCTGGCTGGAAAATATTTTGTACGCGGCCTGACTGCCGGTGCAGTCAAAGGCTGAACTGCAGAGCTACCACGCAATGTGATGCAGACTGAATAAACAAAGCAAGATCTGAAGGAGACTGAATTTATGGCAAGCTTATCTATCCGCGATGTGCGCAAGGTGTACCCGAATGGTGCGGAGATTTTGAAAGGAATTAATCTCGATATCGAAGATGGTCAGTTCCTGATTCTGGTCGGTGGTTCCGGCTGCGGCAAATCCACATTACTGAATATGATCGCCGGTCTGGAAACGGTGTCCGAAGGCGGCATTTATATCGGCGATCGCTGCGTCAATGATGTGCCGCCCAAGTCGCGCGATATCGCAATGGTTTTTCAGTCCTATGCCTTGTATCCGACCATGACGGTACGTGAAAATATCTCTTTCGGTCTGGGCATACGCCGGGTACCGGTTGCCGAACAAAAGAAAATCGTGGACAGGGTGGCTGAGACTTTGCAGATCACACATTTGCTGGATCGCAAACCGGCGCATTTATCCGGCGGTCAGCGCCAGCGCGTTGCAATGGGACGCGCGATTGCCCGCAATCCTTCGCTGTTCCTGTTTGACGAGCCCTTATCCAATCTGGATGCCAAGTTGCGGGTGGAAATGCGGGCTGAAATCAAACTCATGCATCAGCGCCTGAAAACCACCACCGTGTATGTCACGCATGATCAGGTCGAAGCCATGACGCTGGGTGACAAAATTGCGGTCATGCGCGATGGCGTAGTCCAGCAGTTTGGCAGCCCGCAGGATATTTACGACCGGCCTGCGAATATGTTTGTGGCCGGGTTTATTGGCTCACCTTCGATGAATTTCATGCGTGGCAAAGTGCTGCAGGAACAGCAGCAACTGCATTTTGTGCTGGAACATCAGGGTCGCTCCACGCTGCTGCCGATACCGGCAGAGCAGGCTGCCGCGATACAGCGTTTGGCACCGGCCAATGGCGAGATCGTACTCGGTATCCGGCCTGAACATGTGACCGATGCCGCCAGCGCCAGACGGGCCGAACACAGCGAAACATACAGCGATGCGCATCATCCTACCGAAGTCGACTGCATCGTCGAACTGACCGAACCAACCGGGCCGGACACGCTGGTATTTTCCAGCTTCAATGCCACCCGTCTGACCTGCCGCACCCATCCGCGTGCAGCCGCGATGCCGGGTCAGCCTATGCGTCTGGCGTTCGATTTGTCCAAGGCCGTGTTCTTCGATCCGGTATCGGAACAAAGCCTGAAATAAACGGAGTGTGTTAATGCTATCGTCCCCTGTGAATTCTTCATCTTATCCCTTGCTGCTGGCAGATATCGGCGGCACCAATGCACGCTTTGCCATCGAGACCGCTCACACTGAACTGCAGGCAGTCAAAGTGCTGCCTTGCGCCGCCTATCCGAGCCTGGAAGCCGCACTGCACAGCTATCTGCAGGACAGCGCAAGTATGGCAGCCGGTGCCGGCCGGGTGCGCCATGCCGGTATCGCGATTGCCAATCCGGTGCATGGTGATCAGGTTCGCATGACCAACCATCACTGGGAATTCTCCATTAGCGCAACCCGCAGTCAATTCGGCTTTGAACGCCTGAATGTGGTGAATGATTTCACCGCACTGGCACTGTCTTTGCCGCATCTGCAAGCGCACCAGTATTTCCAGGTCGGTGGCAAGCAACCCTTAGCTGGCAGCGCGATCGGACTGCTTGGTGCGGGCACCGGACTCGGCGTATCCGGTCTGATTCCGGCCGGCGGCAAATGGCTGCCGCTACACAGCGAAGGAGGACATGCCAGCTTTACCCCGGCAAATACAAAAGAAGTCGCGATTCTGGAATTCGCCTGGCGTGAATTCCCGCATGTATCCGCCGAACGCCTGTTATCCGGGCCCGGGCTGGTGCTGATTTACCGGGCGCTGGCTGAACTGCATCAGACCGCGGTACCACCGCTGGAAGCCCCCGATATCCTGCAACGCGGATTGCATCAGCAATGCGCCATCTGCGTTGAGGTGCTGGCCTGCTTCTGTGAAATGCTAGGCACCATGGCCGCCAATCTGGCAATCACCCTGGGCGCACGCGCCGGCATCTATATCGGTGGTGGTATTGTGCCGCGCCTGGGCGACTATTTGCTGCAATCCGGCTTCCGTGCGCGCTTTGAAGAAAAAGGGCGTTTCCGTAATTATCTGGCGGCGATTCCTGTGTATGTGATCACCGAAGCCTATCCCGCCCTGATCGGGCTGTCTGCCTTACACCGGCAGCAGCCATCCGAGTGACTTATTGTTCAGGAGCCGACACCCTCTTGTACAGTATTGCGCTTGCAATCATCCGGTTCAGTGCGGTTCATCCGTCAGACGGGTTCCGATCCAGACTCCGCTCTGGCATAGTTCGCGACTCACCTCGATCACCAATTTTTCGACCGCCAGCGCTGCATTGGTGAGCGGGATATTTTTGGATGCGCACAGACTGACCGTGCGCGACAAGCGGACATCGCTGATCGGCAAAGCCAGCATTTCACCGCGCTGAATTTCCGACAACATGGGTGATACCGGCAAAATGGTTGCCCCCATATCCGCCATCAGCGCCGACTTCAGGATCGCAATCGAGGTGATGTCGATCACCTCACTGATCTGCCGGCCATGATCGCGCACTACCTGCTCAATCAACGGCCGCACCCCATGCTGCAGGCTGGGCAAAATCAACGGCACCTGTAATACCTGGTCGAGTTTCATACTCTTACGACGAGAGGCAAATTGCGAACCGCTGCGGGTGATGTACATCATTTCCTCATGAACCAGAGGACGACAATGAAAACCATTAAGCTGACCATCATCGAACAGAATCGCCAAATTCAGGCGCCCTGAGCGTAACTGTTCGGTCAGGTTTCCGGTCAATTCTTCGGTCAGTTGAAAATGAATATCGGGATAGGTTTCACGCACCGCTTTGAGTAATGGAAAAGCCAGTGCGCCAGAGGCACTTTGCGGTATCCCCAGTGCCACCGTACCGCGTGGCTTACCGGTCGACTGTAAAACGGTGGTTCGGGCATCGCTGACCTGCTTGAGAATCGCCTGTGCATGTTCATAAAACAGTTTGCCGGCATCGGTCGCCTGCATGCCCTGCGCCGAACGGTGCAGCAGGGTTGCGCCCAGCTCGTCTTCCAGCTGCTGGATCTGCTGGCTCAGTGCAGGCTGCACGATGTGCAGGACACGCGCTGCGCGGGACAGGGAGCCATGATCGACGATGGCCACAAAATAGCGGAGCTGGCGCAGTTCCATGACTCAGCCCACCGGTTGTATTGAGCGCCGCTCTATCGACGACGACAGAATCAGCGAGGTCGAGGTCACGCCACAGCGCGCCAGGCTGGCAATCACCCGCTCCAGCTCTCTGACCGACGGCGCCACTACTTTGACGATCACGCAGTCTTCGCCGGTAATCGCATGACATTCAATCACTTCCGGCACCTGCTCGGCAATCTTGACCACGGGAATATCGCTGGAACGGCTGGCAATACGCACAAACGCGGTGATGCCATAACCCAGGGCTTCCGGATTCACATGCGCATGGTAGCCGGTGATGACGTTCGCCGCTTCCATGCGTTTCACTCTCTCCGCCACAGCGGGCTGACTCAGATGGATGCGGCGGCCGATTTCAGCCAGCGTCACGCGGGCGTCTGACTGCAAGATATCGAGGATTCGGGCATCCATCAGATCTAATTCTGGTTTCATGGAAAAACCTGCCTTTTTCGTTTAATTCAAAAGGAATATAACTGATTTACCTTCAATCATCCATTCATCATCGGGTTTCGCTGGCTTACACTGTGATCTGATCCAAACAGAAAAAACCGCCATGCGCCATTTACCGAAATCCGTACTGACTGCCCTGTTGACGGTGTACATCGTCTGGGGCTCCACCTATTTTGCGATACAGGTCGCGCTGACGGCGTTTCCGCCTTTACTGATGATCGGCACCCGTTTTCTGGTGGCAGGAGCGATTTTGTATCTGTGGCAAAAGTGGCACAGCGCGCCCAATCCAACACTGCGCGAATGGCGTGACGGCGGCATCATCGGCATTCTGATGCTGGGCGGCGGCACCGGCCTGACGGCGTGCGCGCAGCAATATGTGTCGTCCGGTCTGACAGCGGTATTCATCGCCTGCTCGCCGATGATTTTATCGGGATTATCAGGTCTGTTCGGCGACTGGCCGAAACGGCGCGAATGGATAGGCATCGTCTCCGGTTTTGCCGGTGCCATGCTGCTGGCATCCGATCACGGCTTTGCAGCGCAGCCGATGGGAGTTATCCTGTTGCTGGGTGCGATTCTGAGCTGGGATGTCGGCTCCATCCTGTCGCAGAAAAGACTCAGGATGGCAACAGGCGGCATGGGTTTTGCCAGTGAAATGCTGGTCGGCGGCCTGTTTCTGGTCATTCTGAGTCTGTTGCGCGGCGAGCACATGAATGGCCCGCTGACCATGCCCGCATTCGCTGCCTGGGCTTACCTGGTGATCGCCGGATCCTTACTGGCATTCACGGCATATATGTATTTACTGTCCAAAGTGCATACCGGGCTGGCGGCAAGTTACGCTTATGTCAATCCGGTGATTGCCGTGACGCTGGGTGTGGTATTCGGCGGTGAGCATTTATCCGCCAAGGCGATGCTGGCGATGGCCATCATCCTGGGCAGCGTGGTGGTGCTGACCACAACGCGCCGGGTTCAGCGCTCCAGCTGAAGTGCCGCTCCGGCGGGTTGCTGCACTGGCAGGAACATCGCCGAGAAAAGCCGCCGGATCAGCACTCCCCGGTGCACCGGATATCTGCAACAGCACGGGGAAACAGAGTAAGATGAATCTCCTGCATTCAGCTCACGAGGTTCTCTATGCGCGCCCTGCGGTTCACTGTGTATTCGTTTTTTCTGCCCGTTTTACTGTCAGGCTTACTGGCTGCCAGCCCGGCAACCCACGCCGCGCCGGACCGGCCAGCTGTGCATGTGGTGAATGCGCAGGGAGGTGATCTGGAAAATGCGGTCGTGTACGCCGAGCCTGCTGCAGGCACGGTTCTGCCGAAACCCGGCAATGCCGAAATCCAGCAAAAAGACCGGAAATTCCTGCCGCTGGTGTCCGTCATACAAACCGGCACTTCGGTATCGTTTCCAAACAATGACACTGTCAAGCATCATGCTTATTCCTTTTCCGCGCCAAAACCGTTTGAGCTGAAACTGTACTCCGGCAAGCCTTCCGCCCCGATCGTGTTTGACCAGCCCGGCACAGTGGTGGTCGGCTGCAATATCCATGATCAGATGGTTGCCTATATCCAGATTGTGAATACGCCTTACTTCGCCAAAACAGACGCCAGAGGCATAGCGCAGTTACCTGCCATGCCGGCGGGAAAATACACGCTCAAAGTCTGGCATTACCAGCAGGCCGCCGGCAGTCCGGTGCATGAACGAGCGTGGCAGGCCGGTACGGACACCGCGCCACTGCTGATTAAACTGCCACTCTGAGCCAAACGGAACAGAGTTTGTCACTGTCATTCACATTCTTGTTTCCCTGCGGGGAATGAAACATGAAAGGCTCGTTCACATGCGTTTTCATAGCCTGAAAAACAGGATTGTCTTTCTGTTCATCAGTTTATTGCTGGCCTTGCAGCTGGTCAGTTATTTTGCGATTGGCAATGCCATCGACAGCAATGCGCGCAACGCGATCCGCCAAGAACTGCGGCTGAGTGGAAAAGTCTTTACCCGCCTGCTGGAGCAAAACGCACAAAAGCTGATTCAGGGCGCTACCCTGCTTTCCAAGGACTATGCATTCCGGGAAGCGATCGGTACACATGACACCGAAACCATCGTATCGACCCTGCTGAATCACGGTCAGCGCCTGGGAGCCGACCTGACCATGCTGGTCGATCTGGAAGGAAAAATCACCGCTGCCAGCAGCGATACGCTGGCACATGGCTTGCAAAAATCGGTGTCGGCACTGATACAACAGGCAGGAAAGCAAGGAAATGCCTCCAGCATCGACATGGTGGACGGCAAACCCTATCAGATGGTGATGGTGCCGATCCTGGCGCCGGTCACGATCAGCTGGGTCGCGATGGCGATTCCCGTTGATAGTAAACTGATTCACGACATGCGTGAATTGAGCCAGCTGCAGATCAGTCTGCTGACGTCTGTCAATGGCCAGGCCTGGACTTCGCACATTTCCACCCTCCGCCAAGGCGATGCCAATGCACTGGCACAAATGCTGCCTGCCAACAGCTGGCGCACCGAAATCCTGCGTGATTTTGAACTGGGTGACAGCTATTACAGCGCCAGCATATTACCGCTGGTACAGAATGAAAAAAGTAAAACCATCGCTGTGCTGCAAATTTCCATCAGCGAGGCGGTTGCGCCTTACAAACAGTTGCAGAGAAATCTGCTGATCCTGACTGTTCTGGGCGGCATTCTGGCCACCGTCATCAGCGCAGTCACTGCCGGGCGGATTACCGGCCCGGTCAGGCAGCTGGCAGACCGGGCGCGCCGGCTGGGTGCCGGTGATTACCAGACTCCGATCAATATTCAGCGCAAAGATGAAATTGGCGACCTGGCCACCAGTTTCTCCCAGATGCGGGATGCGATTGCACAGCGCGAAAAAGAAATCAGCCGTCTGGCGTACTGGGATACGCTGACCAATCTGCCAAACCGCACACTGTTTACCAACATGCTGGACGATGCCATCCGTCAGGCCAGCACGCGCGCCAGCACCTGCTATGTGCTGATGATGGACCTGGACCGCTTTAAGCATGTCAACGATGTGATGGGACACCGCTTCGGTGATCTGCTGCTGCAGCAGGTGGCGGTACTTCTCCACAGCGAACTGGGAGCAGGCAACATCAAACCTGCCCGCCTGGGAGGCGATGAATTCGCAGTGATGCTGCCCGGCGTCAGTCAGGATGAGGCCATGCAGGTAGCCGGAAAAATCCTGCTGGCACTGGAAAAGCCGATCACCATTGAAGAGCAGACCGTCGATATCGGTGCAGGCATCGGTATCGCCGGATATCCGGAACACGCCGGCGATACAGCCAGTCTGCTGAGTCGCACCGAAGTAGCCATGTATGTCGCCAAGCAGCTCAAGAATGGCGCCGTCATCTATTCACCCGACATTGACAAATCCAGCCAGCAAAGCCTTTCCCTGCTCAGCGATATGCGGGCAGCGCTGGAACGTCAGCAATTCCGTCTGTATGTGCAACCCAAGCTCTCGCTGCACACCGGTCAGATCGTTGCAGCCGAAGCATTGGTGCGCTGGATACATCCGGAACGCAACTTCATTTTTCCGGACCAGTTTATTCCCTTTGCCGAACAGACCGGTTTCATCCGCCAGCTGACGCACTGGGTCATGAATGCCGCTGCCGCCGCCTGCCGCGACTGGCAACAGGCAGGGCTGGACATCAAGCTGTCCGTGAATATTTCCACCCGCGATTTGCTGGATCAGGAATTGCCGGCGAAATTTGCCCGCATCCTGCAACAGCATCAGGTAACGACTTCTTCGTTTTGTCTGGAAATTACCGAAAGCGCCATCATGGACGATCCGGTGCGGGCGCATCAGACACTCGACCGCCTGCACGCCATGGGAATGGAATTATCGATCGACGATTTTGGCACCGGCTATTCTTCTCTGGCTTACCTGAAACGGTTACCGGTCGATGAATTGAAAATCGATAAATCCTTCGTGCTGAAAATGGAAAAAAATGCCGACGACACCAAGATCGTCAAATCGACCATCGACCTCGGTCACAACATGGGACTGCGGGTGGTGGCGGAGGGTGTTGAAAATGCGGAAGTCATCAGCCTGCTGACTGAACTGGGCTGCGATCAGGCACAGGGTTATCACATTGCCAAACCCATGCCAGCCAGTGATCTGCCAGCCTGGCTGAACGAATGGATTCAGAATCAGACGATCTGAATGATCTGACCGGATTTGCGGTCTCTTTTCCGGTTATACATGCGGCTGTCGGCAATTTTGATGAGTCGCATGTAATCATTGCCGTCTTCCGGGAAACTGGCCCAGCCGATTGAAGCGCCGATGTCGACTACCGCATGCTCCAGCGAAATGGGCTGTTCGACCAGCGCAGAAATCTTGTCCACCATCTGATGGATATCAATCGAATTTTTGGTTTCTTTCAGCAGCAGCACAAACTCATCACCGCCATAACGCGCCACCTCATCAGTATCACGGATCACTGAGCGCAATCTCGCCGCAGTGATAATCAGCACCTTGTCGCCCGCATCATGACCATAAGTATCATTCACCATTTTAAAGCGGTCGAGATCGACGAAGAGCAAAGTAAAGCCGACTGAGCTGCCCGGATTCCGGCGCGCCTCCTTTTGCAAATGGGTGATCTGCGCAAACAAGGATTCGCGGTTCGCCACCTGAGTGAGTTTATCGAAACGCAGCTTGCTTTCCATTTCAGTGAAGGTCTGCGCCAGAATACCGATTTCATCCGAGCGGCGGATATCCAGTTTGGGCATGGGTTCGCCATTACCGAACAGGTTTGCCGCTGCTGTCAGCTTGCGGATATCGCGGATCACACGTTCAACAATCGTCAGCCCGATGGTCAGTGCAAAAATGATGCAGGCAATGGCGATCACGATACTTTGCATGAATCCCTGATTGATACTGCTCATAAAATCGGCGCGCGGCACAGCGACGATAGTCTGCCAGTTCAGGCCCTGTGCATTGCCCAGCGGGGAAATCGCCACATCGACGGTGCCGATGCTAAGTTCCATTTCGCGGGTGCCGTTCTCTGCCTGGTTCAGCACCGTGTTCGAAATATGGGAAAATGTCTCACTGATCAGCGCAGTTTTCATATCAACGGCACGCATGCGTTCCGGCAAACCGTTCATGGTGCGCTCCGGCAATTCCTTACCGGAGGTCGCCACAATGTAACCATCGGCGTCAACAATATAAGCAACGCTGTTTTTACTGATTTCCAGCTTGCGTAAAAAATTCGACAGTTCCTTCAGCGTCACATCCGTCGCAACCACACCGGCGAACTCATGGTTTTTTTGAAAAACCGCTTTCGCCAATGTGATGGTCGGATAATGAAACGAGAAATTGTTGTAAATTTTTGACCAGACCGGCGTTTCCGAATTCATCGCCGCCTGATACCAGGGGCGCTTGCGCGGATCGAATTCGTCCTTGCGGATCAGGTTGGAGCGGTCACCGATTGAAGTCACACGGTAGACATCGCGGTGATCGGCCTCCGGCGTGCGCCAGAATAGCTGGACTTCATTTTTGGAGATCCGGTACACACCGACAAAGCGGCCATCCTTGCCACCGAAATAAACATAATTGTTCACATCCATGAACAATCCGCTGGCGCTCCAGAATTTGTCTTCCAGCGCATACATATCGGTCACGAACGGATGCTCGCGCGGCACACGGTTAGCGGCAGGTGCCACCGCATCGAGCGCAATCAGGGCACCGTCGAGGTGCTTTTCCGTGGCGCTGTTGATACGGTTCACCATATCCATCAGCACGCGCTGTGTGAGTGTCTGTACTGCGTCGGTACTCGCTTTCATCGATACCCAGCCAATGGCTGCGGAAACACCGACGACCAGAATGGTAATCGGGATGACCAGCTCACGACGCAAAGAAGAACGACTCATATTAGCGAAAACTAATCTACGAAAAAGCTGACGGAATACCACGCCTTTACGGCTACCGGGCAATCATTCTGAAAAAGCCGGATTTATTCGCCGCCATGCTACCGAGCTTACCAGTATGTACGACGATTTCAAAGAGATTGGTAAGCATAATACGGCGTTTCATCTCCGTAATCCTGTTCAGTAGAAGTAGCGCTCGGTATCTATTCAGCAAATATCGATCCGGGTGTTCCAAAAATGAACACTCCCGGCCACTCAATTCTTTGCAACAACTTTATTTATTGGCATCAGCCAGCAGTTTCATCCCCGCTCATCTTATGATTCTTTATATTTACTCCGGTATAAAAGTGCATACAATAGAGAAAATACGATGTTCACTGCATCTGCCTAGCAACACCTGTGCTCACTCTTTTGAATGGAATCTCTATGCGCCTACAGACTAGTGATCTGCTTCCGTTTTTCCTCGCGTGGATGCTGCTGCCGCTGGCACAGGCACAGGCAGAGTTGTTGCCTGCCGCACCCGACAGCGGAAAATTACTGGCGACTGGCGGCGTGAAACAGGTGGAGGGAGCAGGCGGCGGGGGTATTGTGCCGTGGGCGCTGATCACCAGTTACGGCACCGAGGACAGTTATGGCGTCAATGCGCATCTGACGGTGCTGCCCACGCAGGATTACAGGCTCAAGGCGTATGGCGTTGCCGCCGGCATTTGCGACAAACTGGAGCTGTCACTTGCTAGCCAGGAATTCAGCGGCAGCAAAGCACCGCTGAATCAGTTGTCGCTCCGGCAGGACATCGCCGGAATCAAACTGCGAATCAGCGGCGACCTGATTGCCGATCAGGACAACTGGAAACCGCAGCTTGCCATTGGCGCCATGTATAAACGCAGCCAGCCGGTACAGGGACTGGAAGGGTTGGGCATCACCAGCGTCAGACAGCTGGGTGCCAAAGACGATCATGGTATCGATTATTACGTGGCAGCCAGCAAATTATTCCTGGCGCAAAGCCTGTTGCTGAATGGCACACTGCGCGCAACCAAAGCCAACCAGATGGGCTTACTGGGTTTTGGCGGCGATCTGAATAATCACTATCAGCTGATGCCGGAGCTGTCCGCAGCCTATCTGCTGAACCGCAAACTGGCAGTGGGTGTGGAATATCGCCGCAAGCCGCAAAATCTCTCCGTCGATCATGAAAAAGCCTACTACGATGCGTTTCTGGCATGGTTTCCGAATAAAAATCTCTCGGTGACCCTGGCTTATGCAAGACTGGGCGATATCACGGTATTCAATCCGGTCAATCAGCGTGGCTGGTATCTTTCCGTACAAATGGGGAACTGATGATGCGAATCCGTTTGCGACCTTGCCTGTCTGGCCTTGCCCTGTTGTTGACGATGACACAGCTTACCCGGCCAGAGCCAGCATTGGCACAGGAATCTCCCGCAGCTGTCACGCTGTATGCAGAACTGGGAGAAAACGCAGGTATCAGCCAGATTGTCGATCACATGCTGGCACTGGCGCTGCAGGATACGCGCATCAAAGACAGCTTCCGGGACAGCAATCTGAAACGTCTGGCGGCTCTGATCAAGGAACAATTTTGCGTCCTCAGCGACGGCCCGTGCCGGTATAGCGGCGACGGTATGAAGGAAACGCATGCAGGTCTGCAGATCACATCCGCCCAGTTCAACGCGCTGGCAGAAGATTTACAGATCGCCATGGAGCAGGCTGGTATCCCGTCGCGTCTGCAAAACCGGCTGATCGCCAGGCTGGCGCCCATGAAGCGGGACATTGTGCATATCCGCCCATAAGCACCCTCCTGTCGAATGACACGGAAAATGAAATGTGCCAAGTTAGTGAAAAAGTAGTGGCACAGGAAGTGAAATTTTTTTGTGCTTTGAAGAACGAGACTTTTTCCTTAGCCGAGCTGGGAGAACCACCATTCGCGTCAATTAGTGATCAATGATTTTGCATATTCAAGGATGGCTAAACTTTCATTCTGCCCGGAATGCTCCATTGTCGCCCCCGTAATACGGACTAACATCGTCAATGTGTTGAAATTAGGTATTTCAGTAGGGCCCAGTGTCTTGCCAAGGTCGTGATAGGCGTTGACTAAGGCTTGAATAGGATGTTTGCCAGCCGAAGGGTCGGTTTGAACGATGATTGATGCGATCTCGTCTATGTAAGTTGCAAAATCTTCTTCGAAACGGCTGATGTAACTATGCGCGGCGTCGTTTTGATTTATGGTCATAAATGTTCTCCAAGTGTGTTCAAAAAAATTGGGACAAACCTTACGGTTTTCCACTAAATCTTCATTAATCGTGGCACAAATTCCGAATCTTTTCACTATCTGTGACATCCCCACATAACTTCATGCCACGGTTAATGAAAAAACTTTTTAAATCAGAACCGCTCTCTTCATTTTCTGAGCCACTCGACACCTATCTGGCAGTTAAAAGTCACCGCAATTAAGTGTCAAAATTGCGACTTACAGCCCACCGTGCTGCGTACAAATACAGCACCAGCCAGAACCACCGTCCCTGAAATGGGCGGTGTATTCAGGCAGCCGGTGCCGGGTGTTCAATACCGTCCCATGTAATCTTTTTTGCCCAGCTCCACGCCGGAGTGGCGCAGGATGTCATAGGCCGTGGTGATGTGGAAGAAAAACTGCGGCAACCCGTAATGCAACAGATAATTCTGACCACTCAGGCGCTGCTCCTTCGGCGTGCCGGGACGCAGCACGATTTCCAGTGTCTCGCTGTCCGTCATGTCAGCCGCATTGATGCTTTGGATAAAATCCCGGGTGCGTGCGATCCGTGCCTGCAGGTCGGCAAAAGTCTGCTCATTGTCTTCGTAAGCGGGTAATTCAGTCTGCGCCAGACGCCCGGCAATGCCCTTGGCAAAATCACCGGCAATCTGTACCTGCCGCAGCAGCGGAAACATATCGGGAAACAGCCTCGCCTGCAGCAATACTTCCGGAGCAATATTTTTGGCTGCGGCATGTGCCGCCGCTTTGTGCAGCACATCGCTCAGACTATCCAGCATTTGTGTCAATACCGGTACCGAGGCGGCATACATAGAAATCGTCATGGTGGTTCTCCGTCAAATCAGGTTAGGCAGACAGGCAGCATTGCCTGACAGCGGGACAGATTATAGGACGGCTGACTGTTTCGCGTATGACCCTGCGCAGACTGGCCCGGTCAGGACATTTTGTACAAAAAAAAAGCCGGTCACAGACCGGCTTCCCCCACTCCAACAACTTTCCGTATCAGAAGCGGTAGCCTACGCCAACGCCCACCAGCCATGGGTCAACCTTGACTGCGCTGATTTTGGTACCGCCGGCAGTCACATCGCTGCGGATCTGCACTTTTTTCACATCCAGGTTCAAAGACCAGTTTTTGTCCAGTTTGAAATCCACACCAGCCTGCACGGCAAAACCAACACTGCTTTTCTCCAGATCAGCTGCACCTTTGAGCAAATTCACATCCGAGATGCGGGTGTAATTCACACCGGCGCCGATATAAGGGCTGAACGCCGCATCAGGCGTAAAGTGATACTGTGCGGTCAGTGTCGGTGGCAGGTGTTTGAAGCTGCCGATCGTGGCGCCATCCAGCGTCACATCATGTTTTTGCGGGTAAGTCAGAACCAGTTCGGCAGACCAGTTCGGTGTCACGAAATAAGAAATATCCACTTCAGGAATGGTTTTGTTGCTGACCGCGATACGATCCGCTGCGCCAACGCCGCCAACCGGGTCAGAACCATTCGCAGGGCTGATGTTCACAACGCGGGCACGCACCATCCATGGGCTTTGCTGAGCCATTGCCTGAGTCGCTGTCAGGCCGATAGTTGCTAAAGAGAGCGCAATAACGATTTTTTTCATTTTGTTTTCCTTGGTTGTCTAAGTTGATGAACCAAGTGTAGTCTTCGCAGACTCTTACTATTTGAGCTATATCAAAATTATTGCGCAGCACAAATCTGCGATAAATCGGGTAAAAGCCGCCGCCCCGCCCTTGCTTGAGGTATCCTTGCGGTCATTCTGTTTTCCATCTAAAACATCGCAAAAATGGCTAATTACGTCTATACCATGAACCGCGTCGGCAAAATCGTGCCGCCCAAACGCCAGATTCTGAAAGATATCTCCCTCTCCTTCTTCCCGGGCGCCAAGATCGGCGTGCTTGGGCTCAATGGCTCCGGTAAATCCTCGCTGCTGAAAATCATGGCAGGTCTGGACACCGATATTCAGGGTGAAGCCGTCCCGATGCCGAATCTGAATATCGGCTACTTGCCGCAGGAGCCGCAGCTCGATCCTGAGCAGACCGTGCGGGAAGCCGTCGAGTCGGCACTGGGCGAAGTGTTTGCCGCCAAAGCACGGCTGGAAGAAGTGTATGCCGCTTATGCCGATGAAAACGCTGATTTCGATGCGCTGGCCGAGGAGCAGGCACGTCTGGAAGCCATCATTTCCACCTCTGCCGGTGACAACGTGGAGTTGCAGCTGGAAATGGCGGCCGACGCATTGCGCCTGCCCGCCTGGGATGCCAAGATCGGCGTCCTGTCCGGCGGTGAAAAGCGCCGTGTCGCCCTGTGCCGTCTGCTGTTGTCAAAACCCGACATGCTGCTGCTTGATGAACCAACCAACCATTTGGACGCGGAATCGGTGGACTGGCTGGAGCAATTCCTGTTGCGCTTCCCCGGCACCGTCGTCGCGATCACGCATGATCGCTACTTCCTCGACAATGCCGCCGAATGGATACTGGAACTCGACCGTGGCGCCGGCATTCCGTGGAAAGGCAATTATTCCTCCTGGCTGGATCAGAAACAGGCACGTCTGAAGCAGGAAGAAGCGACCGAATCGGCACGCCAGAAAGCGCTGCAGAAAGAACTGGAATGGTCGCGTCAGAATCCGAAAGCGCGTCAGGCCAAGAGCAAGGCGCGTCTGGCACGCTTCAATGAAATGAGCGAGCATGAATACCAGAAGCGTAACGAAACACAGGAAATCTTCATTCCCGTGGCTGAGCGTCTGGGGAATGAGGTCATTGAATTTAAAAATGTCTCGAAAGCCTTCGGCGACCGCCTGCTGATCGACAACCTCAGCTTCCGCATCCCGCCCGGCGCGATCGTCGGCATCATCGGCCCGAACGGTGCCGGTAAATCCACACTGTTCAAAATGATCAAGGGTCTGGAACAGCCGGACAGCGGCGAGGTGGTGCTCGGCCAGACCGCCAAAATCTCGCTGGTCGATCAGTCACGCGAGGATCTCGGCAATACCAAGACCGTGTTTGAAGATGTCGCGAATGGCGCCGATATTCTGACCGTGGGCCGTTTTGAAATGCCATCGCGTGCGTATCTGGGGCGCTTTAACTTCAAAGGCGGCGACCAGCAAAAGATCGTCGGCAATCTGTCCGGCGGTGAGCGTGGCCGTCTGCATCTGGCAAAGACATTGCTGCAGGGCGGCAATGTGCTGCTGCTGGATGAACCATCGAATGATCTGGACGTCGAAACCCTGCGCGCGCTGGAAGACGCCTTGCTGGAATTCGCCGGCAGCGTCATGGTGATCTCGCATGACCGCTGGTTCCTCGACCGTATCGCGACGCATATTCTGGCGTTTGAAGGCAATTCTCAGGTAACTTTCTTTGACGGCAACTATCAGGAATATGAAGCCGACAAGAAAAAACGTCTGGGTGAAGAAGGTGCCAAACCAAAACGCATCCGCTACAAACCATTGAGCGTTTAATCATCAGATGCTGGGAGAGGGCGCAGTGGCAATGTGTGCAACGCAGGCCACCCGCCCTGCCCTGCCCTGCAACCAGTTTATGACTAGAACAGGCAATAACCGGAGTGCCCTGCCATGCTGAACATCACTTCTTTGAAAACCTTGCTGACGGCGATCTTGTTGCTGTCCGCGCTGCAATCGGGTTCTGCACTGGCCAATTCAGGCGGAAAAGAAGCCAGTGCCAACGCCGGCGCGCCGACTGCGGTGCTGGAACCGTTTACCGTCAACC
The DNA here is from genome assembly GCF_014284195.1 of Cognatundibacterium griseum. Taxonomy (GTDB): domain Bacteria; phylum Pseudomonadota; class Gammaproteobacteria; order Burkholderiales; family Burkholderiaceae_D; genus Undibacterium; species Undibacterium griseum. Next base: position 310,010 of record NZ_JACOGC010000001.1, on the reverse strand, counting down.
TGTCCAGCTTTGACCGTTACCTGCAGATCAATATCACGCTGCAGGTCGCCAGCGCCGAGGCTGCGGACAAAATCAAGTTGTATATGCCCGTTGTCCGGCATTCGATGATTATGTTATTGAGTGGCAAAGAGTCTTCGCAGATTCAGAATTCCGAAGGCAAGCATGCGCTGATTGATGAAATCAAGGAACGCCTGAATGGAGTGCTGGGACTGAAAGAACATGACGGTGTGACCGATGTGTTTTTCGTCAATTTCGTCATCCAGTAACTGCTTTCAGCGTACATCATTCTTCATTCTCTTTCTGCGCAACAGCCCCGGTTGACAAGGCTCTGAGCCCTGCCGGCTGTCCGCGCAGCTTCACCTTTTTTCTGTATTTTTTCTGATGTTCCAGCTGGCCGTCCCCGCTTTTGCGGAAATTGAAATCAAGAAAAGCCGTTTTCTGGGGCAGCTGTATCCCTTGCACAGCAGAGCGGAAGCACGGCAGCAGTTGGCGCAGATACGGGCAGCGCATCCGGGTGCTGTGCATGTTTGCTGGGCGCTGATCTGCGCCGGTGACTCCGGGCTGGATGACGATGGCGAACCCTCGGGCACCGCTGCCAGACCGATGTATAACGTGCTGGTGCACAAAGAAATTACTAACGTGCTGGCGGTGGTCGTCCGCTACTGGGGCGGGACCAAACTGGGCGCCGGCGGTCTGACCCGCGCTTACGGCCAGGCTATTTCGGAAACCTGCAAACTGGCACAGCTGATCGCCGTCGAGCTCATGAACACGCTCACTATCAGCATTGATTTTTCCGATGAATCGGCTGTCCGGCGTTTACTGGACAAATACGAAGCGCAGGTGCTGCATGTCGATTACAGCGATCGTGCGCGCCTGCAATTCCGTCTCAAAGAAAAGCACTGTGCGACAATTCTGGACGAACTGACCGGACTACTGAAAGGTAATATAGCCATTTCAGACGACGCCGGGACAGCGCCACAGTAAATCAACAGATCGCATTTTTCTGCACCTCATCCCATTCAAAACCATGACCGACAACGCCTCTTTACCAACCAAGATCAATCAGGAAACAGCCCGTTACCCCTGGCGCGATCTGTTGAAATATTTCGCCTCCGGTACCGTGATTGAAGTCCAGCATGATCTGGACCTGGTGGCCGTCGCCTGCCTGATGGCCGAAGACCGTGCCAGTGAAATCCAGGCCTTGCTGCATACAGGAAAAATTGCCCGCATGAGCGATCAGCAGGCGCAGAACTGGCTGGACCTGGATCTGGAGGTCTGGACGGTGGTCGTCAAGCCCTGGATTCTGGTGCAATACCAGCCGGAAACCGGCGTAGCTGCCGACATGCATTAAGCCATCGCTATTAAATTCCTATTACATTGCTATTGCGCATCTGATATGACGCAATTGATGGCGATGATGTCCTGCACCCATCATCGCCAGCCATTTGCAACAACGGGAAGTGTTGAACTTTTTACCAAAACATCCGGTCTGAAACGTGGTCTCAATGACAATCAGGTTAGCGATGCGCACTTCCCCTGCCCATATCCCTGTTGCACGCACAGCATCCATCCTTGCTGTTGCGGCGCTGCATCTCGGATTCGTGATTCTCATCATTCAGCAATCGTCGTGGTTTCGTCCGGCTGACAAACAGGCTGCAATCCACTACCTGCAACTGCTGCCGCTGACGCCGGACACTCCGCACAACAAGCCTGCACCATCTCTTGCACCACAACAGGCAACGAGCGGCGTAACGCCGCGAATCAGCCGCCGGCAACCGGTCACGCCACCGCCTGCCGTGGCGATGCAGAGCATGAATATCCCCGCACCGGCCAGCAGTGCATCACCTCAGGAAGCCGCGCTCCCCGGTCAGGCTCCTGCACTCGATCTGGACAGCCTGAAACGCAGCGCGCTGGCCATCGACCGCCAGCGCCAGCCGGGTACCATCGAGCAAATCCAGCAAAGCCACCGGCGCGATGAAAGCCTGGAAAAACAGCTGGCCGACGGCACCCGCAAGGCGGAGCGGAAAGACTGCCTGAAAGCGTATTCCGGCATCGGACTGCTCGGGCTGATTCCCCTGGCGGTCAGTACCGTGGTGGATACCGGTTGTAAGTGGTAAAGCCTGACCGCAGGTTCTGCCTGCCGACTCAGTTATAATGCCCGCTTCCGCCCATTAGCAGTCAACAGATGCCGATGGCTGAGCGTTTTGTGACGAACCCGCGCTCGTGCGGTCATCTTCATTTTTTACCGGATATCCCATGAAAAAAATTTCTTTCCTGTTCGCTGCCATGATGTTTGCAGCACTCGGCTCGGGCGTGCTGCCTGTCACTACCGGAACCGCTTACGCAGATGAAGCAGCAGACAAAGCCGAATTGGCTAAAAAAATGGTGGTGCGCAAAGAAATGGGCAAACCATTGACTGAAATTCAGGAATTGCTGGACAAGAAGCAGTTTGCCGAAGCGAATGAAAAAATCAATGCGCTCGACAACATGGAAAATAAAACGCCTTACGAAGTATTCGCCCTGAGCCGCATGCGCGCAGTCGTTGCTTCCGGCACCAACAACACGCCGCTGCTGGCTGCTTCCTTTGACAAAATGATCAATTCCGAATTTCTCAAAGACAATGAGAAATTGCGTCTGATCGAGGGATTGGCAGGCACCTATTACAACGAAAAAAATTATGCTGAAGCCATCGTCTGGGCCAAACGCTATATCGAGAAGAGCAACGCCAATCCGCAGATGAACAATCTGCTGGCACGCTGCTATTACCTCAAGGGTGATTTCCAGAATGCGATTGCTCAGTTGAAGACCATGCTGGCTGACGATGAAAAAGCACAGCGCATCACCACCGAAGAAAACCTGCGCCTGCTGGCCAGCAGCTACCAGCAGCTCAAAGACAATGCAGGCTACACCGCCGTGCTGGAGCGCGTGGTTCAGCATTATCCGACCCGTGAATACTGGGGCGACCTGATTTACCGGGTCGAACATAAACCCGGCTTCTCGGATCGCCTGCGTCTTGACCTGTACCGCCTGCTGCTGGCAACCAACAATATGGACGATGCTGCCCAATACGTGGAAATGGCCGAACTCGCCCTGCTGGCAGGTCTGCCATCGGAAGCCAAAACTGCGGTGGATGCCGGCTATGCCGCAAACCTGCTTGGAGCCGGCAAGGAAGCAACAAAACACAAGCAGCTGAAAGACCGCGTCTACAAACAGGCTGCGGAAGATATCAAATCGCTGGATGCCGGTGAAACTGCTGCGAAAAATGCCAAGACCGGTACGGGTCTGGTCAATATCGGCTACAACTATGTGATCAATAATCAGGCTGAAAAAGGGATCAACCTGATGGAGCAGGGAATCGCCAAGGGCGGACTGAAATCCGCCGATGAAGCCAGGCTGCACCTCGGCATGGCTTATCTGCAATCCGGTAACCGCGACAAGGCTGCAGAAATCTTCAAATCCCTGCAAGCTGCAGATGGTACTGCCGATCTGGGACGTTTGTGGTTATATGTCCGCAAGGCGGAAACCAAGTAATCCTGCACCAGACGCTTCCGGAGCCATCTGTAACACACAGCACTGATCCGGAAAGCACCCCTGAAAAACACCGGCTTGCCGGTGTTTTTTTATCGGTAAAAATCCCGTCACACCCAGCAACCGTGACCTGAAAAAAAAGCGGCTCAGCCTGAGGCTGAACCGCGGAATCAGTGCCATGCGCTCTGCTCATGTACTGAGGATACTAGCTTTACAACATCAAGACTTTGCTAAAACCGGTGAAGCATTCACAGATCAGGAGTGATAAGCAGATTCACCGTGGCTGGTGATATCCAGACCTTCACGTTCCTCATCTTCAGGAACACGCAGGCCGATAACCAGATCCACCAGCTTATACGCAATCACCGAGACCACTGCCGACCAGACTACCGTCACACCGACAGCCGTCGCCTGTGTGATGACCTGATCCATGATGGAATAAGGGTCTGCCGACATTTTGTTGGTCACATAGTCGAAAATGCCCTGACCGCCTAAAGATGGTGCCGCGAACACACCGGTCAGCAATGCGCCCAGAATACCGCCGACGCCGTGCACACCAAATACGTCCAACGCATCATCCACACCCAGCAGGCGTTTCAGCCCATTGACACCCCACAGGCAGACGATGCCGGCCAGCAGACCAATGATCAGCGCCCCCATCGGACCGACAAAACCGCATGCCGGCGTAATCGCGACCAGACCTGCCACTGCACCGGAAGCGCCGCCCAGCATGGAAGGCTTGCCTTTCGACATCCACTCGCCAAACACCCAGGAAACAGTTGCCGCAGCCGTTGCCAGCAATGTATTCACGAACGCCAGCGCAGCCACGTCTGCCGCCTCCAGCGCGGAGCCCGCATTGAAGCCGAACCAGCCCACCCACAGCAGCGATGCGCCGATCATGGTCATCGTCAGCGAGTGCGGCGCCATGGATTCTTTACCATAACCAACCCGCTTGCCGATCAGGATGGCACCGATCAGGCCGGCAATCGCCGCATTGATATGCACCACTGTGCCGCCTGCAAAATCGAGCGCGCCTTTCTGCCACAGATAACCGCCTTTTGCTGTCTCAGTCGCCAGTGTTGCCGCATCCTTGATCGCATCCGGGCCAGTCCAGAACCAGACCATATGCGCCACAGGCAGGTAGCTGAAAGTGAACCACAGGACGACAAACAGCAGGACAGCCGTGAACTTTGCGCGCTCGGCGAAAGCACCGATGATCAGACCGCAGGTAATTGCCGCAAATGTCGCCTGAAAAGCCACATAGACAAATTCAGGAATCACGACACCCTTACTGAAAGTTGCTGCAGTGGAGAATGTGGCTTTGGCAGGATCCCAGATTCCGTTCAGGAATACGCGGTCGAACGAACCGATGAATTTACCGCCTTCGGTAAATGCCAGCGAATAACCGTAAATACACCACAGGACAATGATGACGGCAAAAATCATGAATACCTGCATCAGGATCGACAGCATGTTTTTAGAACGCACCAGACCGCCGTAGAACAATGCCAGACCCGGAATCGTCATCAGGATGACCAGCAAGGTAGCCACCAGCATCCAGGCGGTATCGCCCTTGTTGGCTACCGGCGCCGGCGCCGCGGCGGATGCGGCAACTGCATCGGCGACCGCTGCCGGTGCAGCCGATGTGACCGATGCTGCCGCAGCAGGAACCGGAGCTGCCGGGGTGGCGGCCGTTGCGGAAGCGGTGCCCGCCTGGCTGGCGGCTGCCGTATCGGCTTTCACCGGCATCTCATCCGCCCATCCCATGGATGTTGCTCCCACCGATGCAAGCAGGACGCCTGCGATCAGTATGTTCTTGAATAATTTTTTCATGTGAACTCCCTCGTAGGCGAATCAGAGTGCATCGTTACCGGTTTCACCGGTACGGATACGCACAACTTGTTGCAGGTCATAGACAAAAATCTTGCCATCACCGATTTTTCCGGTCCGGGCGGCATTCTCAATCGCTTCGATGGCGCGTTCGACGATCGCGTCATCCACGGCTGCTTCAATTTTTGTTTTAGGCAGGAAATCGACCACATACTCGGCACCACGGTACAGCTCGGTGTGTCCTTTCTGACGGCCAAAGCCTTTGACTTCAGTGACAGTAATACCCTGCACTCCCATTTCCGACAAGGCTTCGCGGACTTCGTCGAGCTTAAAGGGTTTGATGATGGCGGTAATCAGTTTCATAGTGTTCTCTCATCTCAGAAAGTTTTAACGGCTGTCAGCACCAGAGTCGTTTTGCCGGTAAATTTTCCTGCCGGTGTCACATACAGGTTTTTGTCAGCCGTGGTACCCAGTGCTGCCAGACTGAAAGAGACGCCAAAGAATTCTTTGGTCAGACCGATTTTCCAGTCATTGTAGCTGTAGGCCGAATTATTTTTAACCGTCTGCCGCCCAACGTGCAGATTCAGTGTGTACGCCTCCGGCAATTCAATATTCGCGCCCAGATCCAGATAGCCGCTGTTTTTACTGTTCACAAATCCGAACAGATTGGTGACGGAATGCGAGTACTTCGCATAAAACGGCCCGGTACCGACCTGGCCGTAAATCTCCGTGGTGTTCGCATTTGCAGATCCCGGCACTTTATCGAGACCGTTCGACAAATACACATAGCTCAGCACGCCGACGTCATAGCTGACATCCTTGGTGATTTCACCGCGTTTGCCGCCGTAAATATCCCATTCCAGATCGCCGCTGCCACCGGCATCCTTAATCCACTTGATCGTGGACAGCCAGGTGCCGGCATACAATCCGGTCGGATTATTGGTATAGTCAGCGCCACCCTGCAAAGCAGGCTCCAGACGTGACTGCGCGATGGCGCGATAACGGTATTCACTGGCAACGCCGATATTGAAACTCAGTTCATTATCTGGCTTCGGTTCATCAGCATAGGCAAAGCCACTCAGCAATGTCGTGGCAACTGCAGCGGCGAGTACGGATTTTTTCATTACGCTTCCCCTTCTTTTATCTGTATAACCTGGTTTTTGAATAAGAAACTAAACTGAACCCACTTCATCGGTCACCGGTGCGCATTGCCAGAAGATCGTTCGTGGCAATGTCGGAAATGAACCCTAAAAGATGTTTAACCAGGTATTAGCAGGAGTCGTGCCAGCTGTGGCAGCAACCGGAAAAGCGGCCAATAACAGGGCAATAAGCGCTCATATTCCGGATACCGCCTGTCACGGCACAAAGAAAATCACGATGCCAATGGGCAGCCGCTGCGCTTTGCGCTATGATTTCTGGCAGATATAAACAAATTAAGTAGCAACAGAACCGATCTGGTGCAGAGAATATATGTCGCACCGTTTTGATGCGTAAAAATTCAGCAACCTGTTACCCATTTCAGTTTCGCACCAGTTGCGTGCATATGTGACGTGTGCGTTGCTGGTCATCACCATTTCAGGCAAAACTCATGGATAAATCCAATTTTTTTAACGACATACAATCCAAAATCAGCCAGGCGCTGGAGAATTCACCGGCGCGCGACATTGAAAAAAATGTCAAAGCTATCATGACGCAAGGCTTTTCCAGGCTGGATCTGGTGACACGGGAAGAATTTGATATTCAGGCACAGGTGTTGGCCAAAACCCGCGCCAAACTGGAGGCGCTGGAAGCACGCATCGCCGCCATGGAAGAGCAGCTGTCTGATAAATAAATGTCGCTGGCCGTTCTCAAAAGCCGTGCCTTAAACGGCATGCACGCCCCGCAGGTCACGGTCGAGGTGCATCTGGCCAATGGCTTGCCTGCCTTTACGATCGTTGGTTTGCCAGAAACAGAAGTCAAGGAATCAAAAGACCGGGTGCGGGCAGCGCTGCAGAATTCGCGGTTTGAATTTCCCGCCAAACGGATCACCGTGAATCTGGCGCCTGCGGATTTACCCAAAGAATCAGGCCGCTTTGATTTGCCGATCGCGCTGGGTATCCTGATCGCTTCCGGACAGTTGTGCGCCGATCAGCTCGAACAGTATGAATTTGCCGGCGAACTGTCGCTCTCCGGAGAGTTGCGCCCGATCCGCGGAGCGCTGGCCATGACCTTCGCCATTTGTCAGCATTCCCCGCAAAAGCAGGCAGCATTTATCCTGCCGCGTGAGAATGCAAGCGAAGCCGCGCTGGTCAGCGATGCCACGATTTATCCGGCCGACTCGCTGTTGCAGGTATGCGCCCACTTTGCCGCTACCGACGATAGTGCAAGGCTGGTACCGCATCGCTCCACGCTGCATTGCGGAAATACCAGCTATGCCGATCTGGCAGATGTCAAAGGTCAGCTGCAGGCAAAACGGGCACTGGAAATTGCCGCTGCCGGCAATCATTCTGTCCTGATGGTCGGCCCACCGGGCACCGGAAAATCCATGCTGGCATCGCGCTTTCCGGGCATCTTGCCGGCCATGACCGATCAGGAGGCACTCGAATCGGCGGCAGTCCAGTCGCTGACTTCGGGGTTTTCCGTGCAACGCTGGAAATCCCGCCCATTTCGCGCACCGCACCATACTTCATCCGCAGTCGCATTAGTTGGCGGCGGTGGTACACCGCGTCCCGGCGAAGTCTCGCTCGCGCATCACGGTGTGCTGTTTCTCGACGAATTGCCGGAGTTCGACCGCAAGGTGCTGGAAGTTTTGCGCGAGCCACTGGAATCCGGACACATCACGATTTCCCGTGCAGCAAAGCAAGCCGATTTTCCGGCCCGCTTTCAACTGATCGCCGCCATGAATCCATGTCCCTGTGGCTATCTGGGGCACAGCAATGGTCAGTGCCGCTGCACGCCCGACATGGTGGCGCGTTATCAGAACAAGATTTCCGGCCCGTTGCTGGACCGGATTGACCTGCAGATACAGGTTGCCGCGCTGCCATATGAAGATTTGCAGGCGCAAAAAGCCGGTGAGACCAGTATCCAGATCCGGCAGCGGGTCGAGCAGGCATTTCAGCGCCAGCAACGCAGGCAGGGAAAACCGAATAATCTGCTGACCACCAGCGACATCGACACACTCTGCCAACCGGAAGAAAAAGCAGCCCAGATGCTGAAACAGGCGATGCAAAAATTCAACTGGTCGGCACGCGCCTATCACCGGGTTCTGAAGGTTGCCCGCACCATTGCCGATCTGGCCGGAGAATCTGACATCCGCTTGGCGCATGTCGCCGAAGCCATTCAATACCGGCGCGCCCTGCGGGACTATTGAAAATCATCACAGCATGACCAGATAGGGGCATATCACCCTCGACTGGAGAGAGCAATGTCCCCTCAGGAAATGCAAGTCTTACAAAATTTTCTCGATCAGCTGGTACAAGTGCAAGGCGTCAGCAAAGATCCACAGGCAGCAGCACTGATCAGCCAGGCGGTGACCCGTCAGCCTGACGCCGCTTATCTGCTGGTACAGCGTGCGCTGCTGCTGGAACAGGCGCTGGCCGCCGCCAATACACAGATCAGCAGCCTGCAAGCCGATCTGCGCGAGCAAAAAGCACTGAATGCCCTGCCCGCGTCATCTGCTGCGACACCCTTTCTTGATCCGGCCAGCAGTGCCTGGGGTAACAGCGCCAGCACCCGCCCGCTGAATCCTGCCCCGGCCACTGCCGCAGTGAATGTGCCAGCAGCAACATCCGTTACCGGTAATCCTTTGCCTGCCTACGGAACCGCTGTCGCCAGCGCACCTGTTGCGGCAACAGCCATCCCGCAGTCCGGCAGTAGTTTTTTCGGCAGTCAGGGCAGCAGCCTGCTGGGTAATGTGGCAGCGACCGCGGCCGGTGTCGCTGCCGGTGCCTTTTTGTATCAGGGTCTGAGCCATCTGATGGGTGGCGGGTCGCAGCACTCCGCGCTCGCCGACCAGTCCATGAATCAGCAACTGACATCCAATGAAGGCGGCATGATCCCCGGTTATTTTTCACAAAATCCGGAACCTGCCAGCTCACCGGATTTCACGACGGACTTCACCGATACCGACGCCAGTATCAGCGACGACAGCGATATCCTCTGAAACATCGCCTGTGTTTCCCTGAGGAAACGCAGGATGAGAAGGCTCTGTCAGCAGACTATTTTTCCTGCCACGGTCATCCATACACCGAGTAATCCGTTGTATGCTGACGTCCGTTGATTGTGTCCGGAGAAATGAATTCTCATGTTAACCGCTGCACCTCTTTCGCGTTTCGTTTCCACAGGATTTGTGTTCCTGCTGGCTGCCTGTGCCCATCAGCCACCCTCCAGTACGAATACAGCAACTTACAAAGCGCCGCCCCCCGCCAGCAAGGTGCTCAGTCAGGCAGGAGTCAGGCCAGAACAACTATTAAATCGCGTGACCTGGGGCAGTAATTTTTCTACTTATCAACAGTTACAGGCCGTCGGAACAGATCTCTTTTTGCACCAACAATTGTGGGGGCGTGCGACGGTGGTTCCGCCAGTGGTGCAGGCGCAGATCAGCGCCATGACGATTTCGCAGCAGCCGCTGGATCAGATGATTTTTGCGCTGGAGAAAAAACGGATCGCCGCAGAACAGCAAAAAGGCACCGACGACAGCCTGCGCAAAGATTATCAGCAGGAACTGAACCGCCTGGCGCGCGAAGCGATGACACGTTCCCTGTTACGCGATATTTATTCTCCAAACCAGTTGCAGGAACAGATGACCTGGTTCTGGATGAATCATTTCAACATCCACAGTGGCAAGCATAATCTGCGCGCCATGCTGGGTGATTTTGAAGAAAACGCCATCCGCCCGCATGCGCTCGGCAATTTCCGGGATCTGCTGAAAGCAACGGTCTATCACCCCGCGATGCTGCGTTACCTGGACAACGAGCACAATGCCGTCAACCGCATCAACGAAAACTACGCGCGTGAGCTCATGGAGCTGCATACCATGGGCGTCAACAGCGGCTATACCCAGCGCGATGTGCAGGAACTGGCGCGGGTACTGACCGGCGTTGGCGTGAATCTCACGCAAAACACCCCAAAAATTCGCCCCGAGCTGAGCCGCGCCTATGTGCGCCGCGGCTTGTTTGAATTTAATCCGCAGCGCCATGATTTCGGCGAAAAGCAGATTCTGGGAACCCGCATCCCGGGACGGGGGTTAAACGAACTGGAAGATGTGCTGACCCTGCTGAGCAGACAGCCTGCAACCGCCCGTTACATCAGCCAGAAACTGGCGGTTTACTTTGTGTCCGACACACCGTCCGAAGCGCTGATACAAAGCATGGCAACAAGTTTTCTGGAGAGCGACGGCAATATTCCGCGCACTTTGCTGACCATGTTTGAATCGCAGGAATTTATCGCTTCGCTCGGTAATAAATTTAAAGACCCGCTGCATTACACCGTCTCGTCGATCCGTCTGGCATACGACGGCAATTGCATCGTCAATACCGGCCCCATCCTGAACTGGCTGAACATGATGGGTGAACCGCTGAATGGCAGACAGACACCAGACGGTTATGCTATGACGGAAAGCGCCTGGGCCAGCCCCGGCCAGATGGCAACACGGTTTGATGTCGCACGGGCGTTATCTGCCGGCACACCGGCACTGTTCAAGGCCGATAATCAGACTACGCTGGAAAAACCGCCAGCACCGGCGCTGGCCAATTCCATGTATGTCAAAACGCTTAGTCAGACCTTAGGGAAAGACACCCAGCAAACATTACAACAGGCAAAAACACCGGCAGAGTGGAATATGCTGTTTCTGGCATCGCCCGAAATGATGCGGCGCTGATTTTTACCAATCAAAGGATAATGTATGGATCGTCGTCAACTCCTGCAACGCATGGCTGCCCTGACAGCCCTGCCGGCATTGAACTACAGCAGTCAGTTGCTGGCCGCACCGGCGGTACAGAACAAGCTGTTGCTGGTTTTTCTGCGCGGCGGCTATGATGCCTGTCATCTGCTGGTGCCGACCGCGAGCAGCTTCTACTACGAATCCCGCCCCAACATTGCCATCGCCCGTCCGGGCACTGGCGCCGATTCGGCACTGGCACTGAATGCCGACTGGGGCCTGCATCCGGCACTGCGCGACAGCATCTATCCGCTGTTTCAGCAGAAAGAAATCGCCTTTGTTCCATTTGCCGGTACCGATGATCTGTCGCGCAGCCATTTTGAAACGCAGGACAGTATCGAACTGGGGCAGCCATTAAATGGCCGCCGTGATTTCCATTCCGGCTTCATGAACCGGCTGGCTGCCGTGTTGAATAGCGGCGGCCGCCCGGTGCCCGCCATGGCATTTACCGATCAGTTGCCGCTGACCATGCAAGGCCAGGCGGAAGTCGTGAATACGGCCGTCAGAAATCTCTCCCGTCAGAACCTCGATGCGCGGCAAAGCCAGTTGATTGAGAAAATGTACGGCCAGACCGGACTGGCGCAGCAGGTTAATGAAGGTTTTACGGTCCGGCAGGAAGTCGCACGCGAAATGCAGGAAGAAATGGATGCCGCCAACCGTAACGCCATTACCACCAAGGGTTTCACGCTGGAAGCACAACGCATTGCGAAAATGATGCGGGACAAATATACTCTGGGCTTCGTTGATATCGGCGGCTGGGATACCCATGTCGATCAGGGTGCTGCCAAAGGCATGCTGGCCGGGAAACTGGATGAGCTTGGCCGCGGCCTGACCGCTTTCCGCGATGGCATGGGCAGTCAGTGGCAACAAACCACCGTGGTGGTCATCAGTGAATTTGGGCGCACTTTCCGCGAAAACGGCAAACGCGGCACAGATCACGGACACGGCAGCGTTTATTGGGTCATGGGCGGTAATGTGCGCGGTGGCCAGATACTGGGCGAGCAGATCAGCCTGACTCCGGGGCAGTTGTTCCAGAACCGTGACTACCCTGTCTTAAACGAGTACCGCGCCGTCCTCGGCGGATTGTTTGGCCGCCTGTACGGTCTGAACAGCCAGCAGCTCAATACCGTTTTTCAGGGCGTCCGCACCAAAGAAATCGGTCTACTCTGATTCAGGCGGATTCAGCATCAGCGACTGGCAAATCAATAAAGAAATAGGCGCCGCCGCCCTGTTCGGAAGGCAGGTTATAAAAGCCGATTTCACCATGCATCTGTTGTACCAGCAATCTGGAAATCGCCAGCCCCAGCCCGGTGCCGCCTTTCGCGCGGGTGTCGGAAGAATCTGCCTGCGAAAATTTATTGAATATCCGGTCATGGAAATTATCCGGCACGCCTTCACCCTGATCCGACACCGCCACCCGCAGATTGCGCGCGCCAGTCAGCATCGCCATTAAACGGACTTTGCTGCCGGAAGGTGAATACTTGCAGGCATTGGAAATCAGATTCGCCATCACTTGCTGAAAACGGCCATAATCCACCAGGACAGCCGTTTCCGGCGGCATCGCCGGATCTGTGTCGAGCTCAATACGAACGCCCTGACTCTCCGCAAGGCTTTGATTATTGTGCGCGGCATTGTCCAGCAAATTGAGCACATTCAGCCGTTCGAAACTGAAATCCATTTTCCCGGCTTCGATTTTCTGTATATCCAGTAAATCATTAATCAGGCGCGCCAGAGTTTCGCTGTTCTTGTTCGCTATCGAAATCAGCGGCGACAATGTGAGAGGGATATCTCCGGCAGCACCGCCTGTCAGCAAACCCAGTGCGCCGCGTATCGCGGTCAGCGGTGTTCGGAGCTCATGGCTGACGGTTGAGATGAACTCATTCTTCATGCGCTCGATCTTGCGGCGCTCAGAAATATCCCGCATGGTGATCATGATCTTGCGCTGCCCCGCCAGGCGATATTCACTGACGGATAATTCAGCCGGAAACAGCGTGCCATTCTTGCGCAGACACTCCGTTTCCATCCGCACCGGACTGCTCTGCGAAAGCTCGGCGGATAAGGCCGATAAACCCGGGACATCCAACTGGTGCAGGCTGGAAAAAAACTGGCTGCTGTCGGCAGGCAATGCATCCTGGCTGTAACCCAAAATGCTGAGCGCCGCCGGATTCATCGCCTCAATCGTCCCGGCATCATCAATCATCACAATGCCGTCCGCCGCATTCTGGAAAATAGCCTGCAAGCGGTCGGATGAATCTTTGAGTGCCTTTTGCTGCTCGGTCAGGCTATTGAGTAATCCGGCCTGACTGCGATTGATGATATCGGCCTCGCGCTTCAATCCGGTCATGACCTGCATGTCACGGTCTTTTTGCTGGGACAACTGAATCAGTACCCGGAACGCAGCAACGACTGCGGCAATCGCTGCCAGTGCGACGATGGTGATGGCCGTCGTCATCGTGCGCCAGTCAGACAGATACAATTCAGGGTCGATGGAAAAATTGACGATCAGCGGATATTTTTTCAACGACTGTATCGCCGCCATACGGGTTCTGATCGCTCCGTCATCGGACATGCGGGCGCTATCCGTAATGAGTACACCGGAATTTTTCTGCAGATCGTGAATCAGGTGATATGTGCTGCCTGTCGTATTTCTTTTGCCCATCACGCTATCGTTCTCAGGCCAGCGCGCAAGGAAAGTGAAATCATTACGCAGCAGGCTGATGGAAGTATGCCCCTCTGAGCCCAGCTTCTGATAAAAGCCGGTATAAAAATCCGGTGAGATACCGAGCGTCGCAACCCCGATAAATTCACCGTCACTGCCTGTCAGCCGCTGGCTTAAAAAAAACAGCCATTTACCCGTCGTTTTACTGCGCACGGGATTGCTCAGATACGTTCCCAGCACCGGATTATCACGCTGCACCTGAAAATAATCGCGGTCATCCAGACTGTAATCCGGCGCCGGAAAAGCGCGGGAAGTACTGATCACCCGACCGTCCACATCCAGAACCGAAATCACCTCAATCGACGGAAATAAAGCGACCTTTTCATTCAGGAACTGATGAAAATCATAAGTCCCCAACTTGGTGGACAAATATTCGGCGCTGATACTCCAGCGATCCTGAATCCGTTCAGCAATATTGCCCAGCGCAGCGTAGGCAAAATCCATCTGCAGGCTGGTCGACTCGGCCAGCACAATGCTGTAGGTCTCGGTCTGTTTTTCCCATTTCCTGATTTCCTGCAAACGCAGCGTATACACAAACGCACCGGCCGCCAGCACAATTGCCATGATCAGGCACAACGCCAGTCCCTTGGCAATCCGGCCAGTATGTAATCCTGCAGTTTTCATCAAAAAATCATATCGCTCAGATTCGGGTTTATCAGATTGTCAGACCCGCCCCAGCCGACTGTGTTCACATCCGACACTCGCTCCATTTTATGTTGCCAGAGAAGTAAGAGATGTGAAATGATGAGAAGTGGTATCCGACAATTATTCTAATCAGTATAAAGAGACATCATCATGACCAGACGGATTATTTTATTGCTTTCAGGCATTTTATTGTTATTGATTTTAATCATCGCCGGAAATACATGGCGTCACGCGTCCCGCCAAATCCCGGTCACTCCCGCACCAGTGCTCAGTCTTGACGAAAATGCGCTCTCCGGCAGACTGGCTGGCGCCCTGCGCATCAAAACCATCTCAGCCGGCGACGGCCAGAGCGCTCAGGAAGAATTCAGGCAGCTGCATCAGCTCATGGCAACATCGTTCCCGCTGATCCACCGTCAGTTGCAGCGGGAAGTCATTGGCGGTCACAGTCTGCTGTACCGCTGGGAAGGCAGCGATCCGCTCGCCCAGCCGGTGCTGCTGATGGCGCACCAGGATGTGGTGCCGATCGCGCCGGGAACGGAAGCGCGATGGGAACAGCCGCCCTTCGCCGGAGTCGTCAAAGACGGCATGATCTGGGGGCGTGGTGCCTGGGACGATAAGGGCAATCTGTTTGCCATCATGGAGGCTGTCGAAAGACTGCTGGCCGATGGCTACAAGCCGCGCCGTACCATTTACCTCGCATTCGGCCACGATGAAGAGGTCGGCGGCCTGCAGGGTGCGAAAGTCATTGCCCAGTTGCTTGAAAGCAGGCATCTGCAATTCGCCTTTATTCTGGATGAAGGAATGCTGGTGACGGAAGGTATCCTGAAAGGCCTGAAACCTGCTGCGGCACTGATCGGCGTGGCGGAAAAGGGTTATGCCAGCGTCCATCTGAGTCTGGATGCGACGCCCGGGCATTCTTCCATGCCACCGCAAAAGACAGCCATCGGCATGATGAGCACGGCATTAAGTCAGCTTGAACAGAAACAGCTGCCTGCCAATATACGCGGCGTGGCACTGGATATGTTTGAAACAATTGCGCCCGAAATGGATGGCGTGAACCGGGTGCTGTTATCCAATCTGTGGCTGTTTGGTCCACTGGTGCAAAGCCAGCTCGAAAAAACCGGCAGCACCAATGCGATGCTGCGCACCACGACTGCGCTGACCACTATCCATGCGGGCAACAAGGACAATGTATTACCGGGTCATATCGATGCAACGGTCAATTTCCGCACCCTGCCGGGCGATACGCAGGCCAGCATGATTGAGCACATCCGAAAAACTGTCGGCAACGATGCGCTGCATATCACCGCCTTGCCGGGTAACTCAGAACCCTCACAGGTGGCCGCTTCGGATTCAGCGGCTTACCAGACACTGAACCGGACAGTGCGCGAAGTGTTCGCCGACACCATCGTTGCTCCCGGCCTGATGCTGGGGGCGACGGATTCACGGCATTTTGAAAAACTCAGCCAGCATATTTTCAAATTTTCGCCGGTACGTGCCACGAGTGACGATTTACCACGTTTTCATGGAACCAATGAACGCATCTCTGTTAAAAATTATGTAGAAATGATACGGTTTTACCACCAGCTTTTGATTAACAGCAGCAAATCATCCATGGAACAGGAGAAGACAAAATGAATAAATACTTCGTGGCCCAAAGTCTGGTAACCATTGCTTTGCTTGGCAGCGCTTCATGCTGGGCGGCAGTCACTCCCTGTGATGCCATTGTAGAAAAAGTCCATGCAAAACTGGAACGCAAGGGAGTCGATGACTATACCCTGAAAACCGTACCGAAAGATACAGAAACCACATTACGCGTTGTCGGCGTCTGCGAAGGCGGTAAAAAGAAAATCATTTACCACAAGCAAAAAGGGAAAAAACAACAGGAGCAGGCCGAGGAATAATCACGGTTCCGGTCTCCTGATTCAGACCGGAAAATCCAGCTTCCTTTCACAGTAATACGCTGCCCCTGAGTAGGTCTGCAACGCAGCTTCCTGCTCCGGGGACAGTCTTTCACATACGCTGAATCCCTGTTTTTGCCAGAATGTCAGAGTACTTTGTACCGATACCAGCCCGACATGCGGCCACCCCTGCCGACGTGCATATTGCAATGCCTGCTGTATCAAAGCCGTGCCAGCCCCTTTGCCTGCCAGACGCTGGCCGACGGCGACATCGTGCAGATACAGGGTATCAGGCATTGCCGCAACCAAAAAAGAATCTCCCAGCCGGGAAATTTTTCCGGACACGGAAGGATAGCTCATCAGATAAGCCGCTACCCCCAAAGCATCGCAAGCCACCCAGCAGCAGCTGGCAGCGACCTGCAGACGCTCGCGCAGCAAGGCCACCGGTTCCACCATTTGCGGGACATAAGTCTGGGTCTGGACATGAAACACCTCGTCCAGGTCTTGTTCCTGCATGAGTCGTATCGTGAGCATATTCAGAAAATCAGAAAATCAGTATCGCCCGCCTGATGAGCAGGCGGGACGAAGGTCAGCAGCTCTGTCCGTTTATTTTTTGGACTTGCCCGATGCTGAAGCAGAAGCAGATTCGGAGGCAGAAGCGGATTCGGACGCGCTGGCATTTTCATCGGCGACCGGTGCGTTATGCGCGATCTCCGGTTTCACGTTCTCGATTTTGTTTTCGCGCATATAGTCATTCATCTCTTTCCAGCCGGCGTACACCGCAGAACGTGCCGCATCAGGGTTGAGCGCATAGCAGTCTTCAATGGCGCGGCCGGCATGACGGCAGGCGCTGCCGGTCGCACGCGCGTCCGCCTCTTTCTGCGCTGCTTCCCTGGCCGGATCAGCAATCCCCAGCCGGTCGCAGGCACTCAGCAGCAACGGAAAAACCGCCAGTACAACAATATGACGCAATGACATCGTAACCCCAGCTATTGGAAAGTCAGGCAAAACATCCGCCAACAGCGAATGCCGCTCTATGATAACCCAGCACCGCGGCAAATTCATCCGGACTGGCAGCGTATGCCGGCAGTAAACCGATTATCATAGGATGCTGAACGGCTGAAAATGCCATTTCTTGAGAAAGTGCTTATGTTCAACGGAGTCATGGCCGCACTCGGCGCCGGCCTGTTATGGGGGCTGGTATTCATCACGCCGCTGTTGTTGCCTGATTATCCCGGTCTGATGCTGTCATTTGGCCGCTATTTTGCATTCGGCCTGATTGCGCTGTTTCCTGCATGGCTGGACCGGCACCGCATCCGTCAGCTGCGCCGGCAGGACTGGATCAGTGCGCTGAAACTGGTTCTGATCGGGAACATCATTTACTATGCCGCACTCGCCAGCGCGATTCAACTGGCGGATGCGCCATTACCGACCATGCTGATCGGCACCCTGCCCGTCGTGATTGCAGTTTGCGCCAACTGGTCGCCGCACCATCCGTCCGAAGCGATTGCGTGGAAAAAGCTGTTGTTTCCACTGCTCCTGATTTTCAGCGGCATCATGCTGGTGAACGGCGAAGAGTTGCAACATCTGGATCACCAGCGCAACATCAACGATTATGTCAAAGGTACTATGCTTGCCCTGGTTGCCGTGGCAGCCTGGACCTGGTATCCGATCATGAACAGCCGTTTCCTGAAAAACAATCCGCATATCCCGTCCGGCACCTGGGCGACCGTGCAGGGACTGGCAACCTTGCCGCTAGCATTGGCCGGCTTAGTCGGTTATGGTCTGCTCCACAATCAGCAGGATGCTTCAGCATTCCAGTTTCCCCTGGGCAGCACGCCGGAAAAATTCGTACTGATCATGCTCATGCTGGGTTTGCTGGCATCATGGCTGGGAACCTTGCTGTGGAATTACGCCAGCCAGAAACTGGCAACCAGTCTCAGCGGGCAGCTGATCGTCTTCGAGACACTGGCAGCGCTGTCTTATGCTTTTGCGTTACGCCAGACTTTGCCTGCCATGCCGATACTCGCCGGTGTTATCCTGCTGTGCACCGGCGTGGCATTTGCGCTGCGGGAATTCCGCACCCAGCCACACTGATGGATTTTGACGACCAATGCGACTGATAACAAGATTGATGCTGACCGCAGGATGCGCACTGCTCCTGAACGCCTGCAGCCCGCAATTTGACTGGCGCGAAGTGCGCGGCAATGATGCGCCTTTCAGCATACTGATGCCGGGCAAACCTGCCAGCATGTCAAAGCCGGTGGTGCTTGCAGGGCTGTCGCTGACCATGCAGATGACGGCTGCTGAAGCCGGCGGAATCAGTTTTGCGATTGGCACCCTGAAACTGGACGATGCCGGCCAGGCAGGCAAGGTTTCCGAAGCCATGAAACAGGGCATGCTGCGCAATATTCAGGCGGCAGCCACGATAGACAGCCACATTCCGGGAGATGTGCTGCAGATACATGGCAGACTGGGCAACGGTGAACCGGTGCTGATGGCGGCGCGCTTCGTGATTCAGGGTGAGCGTATCTATCAGATTATCGCACTGGGGCCAGAAAAAAAGCTGAATCAGGATCTCATCGATACATTTATGCGCTCATTCCGGACAAACTGAAACCACAATACCGGAAATCGGATTATCATAGAAATGACTTCAGTCAATAGCTGCCTGCAGGCAAGGACGTTCTTGACTCAACAGCCCCATCCTGATTGCAGCACCCGAACCAGCCGTCCCTACCGGAACGATCGAAACAAGGAGACCAGACCATGCTGATCACGTTTAAATCCAAAGCCGCAACAGAGATCACCATGTACAAAGAACACGCCCGCCGCATTCTCGATCTGCTGCACAAGGATGTTGACCGCGGCATCATCACCCCGGCGGAATTACCGCTGGCCATCGTCAAAATCGAAGCCGCCATCGCTGACAGCAAGGCACATCCGGTATCAGAGGAAGTCCGCCGGGATGTGAATGCACACCACAGCGAAAAAGGCGACGACCATGAACATGAAATCCCGGAACCGGTTTCTTTTGCGGCCCGCGTGTTTCCCGTCCTGGAAATGCTGCATGCCGCCAATAAAATGCAAAAAGAAGTCGTCTGGGGTGTCTGATTCATGACGGCACACATCGAGCATACCAACGAATCCGAATTCATCACCAGTGACGGTATCCGGCTGTTTGTCCGCGACTGGCCTGCAGCCACCGTTGCCGGTGCCAGAACCGCAGAGCAAGGGATCGTCATCATGCACGGTCTCGGTGAGCATTGCGGCCGCTATGCCCATGTTGCCCGTTTTTTCAATGCTCTTGGTCTGACTGTCCGCACCTATGATCACCGCGGACACGGCCAGTCGGACGGTGCGGCGGGTGATGTGCCGGATAACCTCGCCATCCTGCGTGATGCCGAAGAAGTGATCCGGGATTTCAGCAGCCAGCTGTGCGCCCCGCCACTACTGATGGGACACAGCATGGGTGGATTGTTTGCGGCCCGCTTTGTCGCCGGCGCCATCGCGCCGGTCAGTGGCCTGATCCTGTCGTCACCGGCACTGGCGATCCGCATGTCCGGTGCAGAACAATGGCTGTTGCGCATTGCGACCCGCCTGTTTCCCGGCACGGGCCTGCCGAACGGCCTCAAAACCCGCTATTTATCGCATGATGCCGAAGTGATTCAGGCTTACGAAAACGATGCGCTGGTCCATCCGAAAATCAGCGCGCGTCTGCTGCACAGCATGCTGGCAGCGATGGAATTCACGCATGCCCATGCTTCCGGCATCAGCGTGCCGGTATTGCTGCTGGTCGCCATGGATGATCATCTGGTGGACCCGGCCGGCAGCCAGCGCTTTGCCGCCGCCATCCGCCCCAGCCATGTACAGGCGCACTATTACCCCGGGTTCTATCACGAGATCCTGAACGAACTGGATGCCACGCAGGTCTTTGACGATTTGCGCACCTGGCTGGACCAGCATCAGTCCATGGCGTCTGTCGCGGCTTAAATCTCTTTTTTTCTGACGGAAAGTACGGTTATGGAACATCTTGGTATCGTTAATTTCGGTCTGTTTTGCCTGGCCGTCCTGTTGCTGAATGCCACGCCCGGCCCGGACACGGCCTACATCGTCGGACGCAGCATCGCGCAGGGACGCACTGCCGGACTGATCTCCGCACTCGGTATTTCGGTCGGCTGCCTGGTTCACGCATTTGCATCGGCTTTCGGCCTGACCGCCATCATCGCCACATCGGCACTGGCTTTCACCATCATCAAACTGGCCGGCGGAGCGTATCTGATCTATCTGGGGATTCGCATGGCATTGAGCAAACCGGCAGCGCTGGTTGCCCGTTCCACCGAACCGGAACGCCGCCCCCTGCTGACCATTTTCTGGCAAGCCATCGTGACAAATGTGCTCAATCCCAAGGTTGTCCTGTTTTTCCTGTCGTTCTTCCCCCAGTTCGTGCATCCCGATGCGCCACATAAAACCACCTCTTTCCTGCTGCTTGGCGCTATTTTTGTCGTGATGAGCACGGTCTGGAATAGCGGTACGGCCTTTCTCGCTGGTACACTGGCGCGCCGCGCCAACCGGAATCCGCGTTACCGCCTGTGGCTGGAGCGCGTGGTCGGCACGGCATTTGTCGGACTCGGCATCAAACTGGTACTCACGAAACACTGATATGCAAGAACAACCAAGAAAAATCCTCGGAAAACCTGCTGGCAAGCCAGCGCGCCAGTCTGCCAAAGCGCAGACCGAACCTGCTGCAGATACGGCATTACCCCTGATTGAGCTGAAACCCGATTCGCTCGCATTCAGCCTCTCGGGTGCGGCGCAGGCAGTCGCTTATGTGCTGGAAGGCACCGCACTGCCGCAGGCGCTGAACAAAGTTTTTACCCAAACCCAGGCGCTGCCTCAGGCTCGCGGCGCGATTCAGGACATCTCTTACCGTACCATGCGTCAGGTCGGACGGGTCGATGCGCTGTTGAAAGCCATGACCAACAAAACGCCGGAACCTGCCCTGCTCTACGGTTTGCTGTGCTGCGCGCTGACGTTACTGGTCAGTAACGAAGGCGAAGCGGCACCTTACGAGGATTTTGTCGTGGTCGATCAGGCGGTCACCGCTGCCAGCGCCAATTCCCACATGGTCTTTGCCAAAGGCATGGTGAACGCTGTTCTGCGCCGTTATCTGCGCGAAAAAGACGAATTGCTGAAACTGGTCATGAAGCAGCCTGCCGCAGCCTGGAATTACCCGCAGTGGTGGGTGGACCAGGTGAAAGCCGCCTATCCGTCCGACTGGCAGGCGATCCTGACCGCAGGCAATCATCCGCCGCCGCTGACGCTGCGTGTGAACCGCCGCGCCAGCAGCACCGAAGCCTATTTGCAATTACTTGCCAGTCAGCACATCGGTGCGCGCCAGATCGGCCCGTCTGCGGTGCGGCTCGACAAACCGATGCCGGTTCAGCAGATTCCCGGCTTTGAAGAAGGCATGGTATCGGTGCAGGATGCAGCCGCACAGCTGGCCGCGCCGCTGCTGGATGTGTACGACGGCATGCGGGTGCTGGATGCCTGCGCCGCACCGGGAGGAAAAACCGGACACCTGCTCGAATCTGCCGACATCGATCTGCTGGCGCTGGACACCGATCCGGCGCGGGTACAAAAGATTCATGACAATCTGGCACGACTGAAACTGTTTTGCACCATCAAAGACGGTGATGCCAGCCGCTCCGGCTGGTGGGACAACAAACCGTATGACCGGATTCTGGCGGATGTGCCCTGCACGGCTTCCGGCGTGGTACGCCGCCATCCGGACAGCCGCTGGCTGCGCCGCAAGACCGATACCGCCCAACTGGCCGCGCTGTCGTCCCGGATTCTGGATAATCTGTGGCGGATGCTCGCTCCGGGCGGAAAACTGCTGATGGTCACCTGTTCAATCTGGCCGGCAGAATCCGAGCAACAGGCTGCTACCTTTGCCGAAAAACACGGTGCCATCCGCCTGGACGCGCCGGGCCAGTTATTGCCTACACTGGCCAATTCGTCCGATGCGCACAACGAACATGACGGTTTGTTCTATGCCCTGTTCCAAAAACCGGGGCAAAGCTAACGGAAACCGGCGGCTTCACGTTATCATTCAGTCTCACTCTTTATCTTTCCTGAATGCATGCCTGACCGCCTGAATGATTTTCTGTGCCGCTGCGCGCTGACACTGCTGTTAGCGCTGTGGACTACGCTCATCATTCCGGCACCGGCGCAGGCGGCAGAAGCGGAAGTGAGTTCGGCGCGGATTGAAAACAGCGACGAAGGCTACCGGCTGGCGGCCACTTTCAGCTTTGAACTCAGCCACGGCCTGATTGACGCGATCAACCGTGAAATTCCGCTGACGTTTTCCACCGAAATCGAGCTGACCCGGCCCCGCTGGTACTGGTTCGATGAAAAAACTATCCGTTCAGTACAGACCGTCAGAATTGCCTACAACACCTGGACCCGGCAATACACTGCCACGATTAACAGCGGCCTGCAGCAAAGTTTCCCCACACTCGAAGAAGCGCTGGCGCTGGTTCTGCGGCCACGGCGCTGGGTCGTGGCGGAAAAAGGCAGCCTGACTGCCGGCGCCACTTACAATGTGGCGGTCAAGCTGAAGCTGGATCTGAGCTATCTGCCAAAAACCTTTCTGATCACCTCCCTGAAAGACAGCGACTGGCGTTTTGCTTCTGACTGGAAACGGTTTACGTTCAAGGTGGAAGACAAGTGACCCGGTTCCTGCGGTACGCGCTGATTATCGGTGGTGCCCTGATGGGCATCCTGCTGTTTCTGCTGACGACCGCATCGGATAATTCGGCCAATTTTGAACCTTACTACGGCTGGCTGCTGGGCTCGAATGCCGTCGTCGCGCTGGCCTTGCTGTCACTGATTGTCACCTTGCTGTGGCGCCTGTTCAGCCGTTACCGCAACCGCGAATTCGGCTCACGCCTCATGACCCGGCTGGTGCTGCTGTTTGCGCTGGTCGGGATTCTGCCCGGCTCAGTCATTTATGTGGTCTCCGTCACGTTTGTCACACGCTCCATCGAATCCTGGTTTGACGTGAAAGTGGAATCCGCGCTTGATTCCGGCAAAAATCTTGGTCTTGCTGCGCTCGACTTCCTGCTGGCCGACCTGCAGGCCAAGGCGCGCGACATGGCCAGCGAACTGGCAACCCCATCGGAAACGCCGCTCAGCATCCAGCTTTCCCGCTTGCGTGAAAGAGCGATGGTGCAGGATGCCACCATCGTCAACAGCCGCGGCCGCCTGATTGCCACTGCCAGCCAGAATCTGGGACGGCTGGTACCCGAACTGCCGACCGCAGACATGATCCGGCAGGCGCGCAATGCCCGTTTTTACGCTGCCACGGATGAAAAAATCCATCTCCCGGAAACCGACAGCAACGACTCCGCGAGCACCAGCCAGCGGCCGGTCATCACGCCGGAACCGGAAAAAACTCTGCGCTCACGGGTTGTGGTGCAAATGCAGGCCAGCGATACCAGCCTGTCACTGCAACGCGAAACCTATTACCTGCAGCTGATACAGCCAGTTCCCGCCAATCTGGCGGCGCATGCTGAAGCGTTGCGGAGTGCATCGAGCGAATATCAGATGCGTTCGCTGGGACGCGGCAGCCTGAAAACCATGTACATTTTCACGCTGACGCTCACGCTGCTGCTGGCTATTTTTGCAGCAATCACCAGCGCGTTCCTGATTTCCGGTGAACTTGCCCGGCCCTTATTGTTATTGGCAGAGGGCACCAAGGCGGTCACCGAAGGCAATTTGTCGCCACGTCCGATTGTGGCCAGCAGCGATGAGCTGGGCAGCCTGACGCAATCGTTCAACACCATGACCCGGCAATTATTCGACGCCCGTGCCGCTGTCGAAAAAAACCGCAACGAACTGGAAAACGCCAAAGCCTACCTGGAGTCAGTGCTGGCTAACATGTCAGCAGGCGTGATGGTGCTGGATCAGACGGGCCATCTGGTCACCTGCAATGAATCGGTGGAACGGATTCTGCAACGCCCGCTGGAAGCCAGAATCGGTATGCCGTTGACAGAGATTGAAGGGATGCGCGAATTCGGACAGGCGATTGATAAAGCCTTTTCCGAACAGCATGCGCAGTCTGCCGCAGGCGGCAAAGACGAGCAGGAACAGCACTGGCAACAGCAGATTGAAGTGCCGCGCCATGACTCCACCGCCAGTGCAGAACCGGCTTCCGATGCCATGCCTGATGCGGATAAACAGAGCATCACGCTGCTGGCGCGCGGCTCTCACCTGCCGGTGGGTTCCGGCAACGGCTATGTGATTGTGTTTGACGATATCAGCAACATTATCTCTGCACAACGCTCGATCGCCTGGGGCGAAGTGGCGCGCAGACTGGCACATGAAATCAAAAACCCGCTGACCCCGATCCAGCTCTCGGCAGAACGCCTGCAAATGAAATTGCAGGACAAGCTCAGCGACAGCGATGCGGCGATACTCAACAAAAGCACCACCACGATTGTGAATCAGGTCACTTCGATGAAGCGCATGGTCGATGACTTCCGCGATTACGCCAAAACACCGCCGGCCGTGCTGTCGCAACTGAATCTGGCAGAGCTGATTGACGAAGTGCTGCATCTGTATCTGGCGGGGGATGGACGCGATATTATCCGCCTGAGTCTGGCGCCGGATCTACCCAAAATCATGGGGGACGCAACCCAGCTGCGCCAGGTGATCCATAATCTGCTGCAGAATGCGCAGGACGCCGTGGCCGATAATCCGCCGGACATCCAGCCGCAGATTGATGTCATCACCGAAGTCGTGCGCTACAGCGGCAAAAGCAATGATGTACACCAGGCGGTGCGCCTGTCGATTATCGATAACGGCCCCGGTTTTTCCAGCAAGATTCTGGCGCGTGCATTTGAACCTTATGCAACCTCCAAACCGCGCGGAACCGGTCTGGGGCTGGCGATGGTAAAGAAAATAATTGACGAACACGGCGGTAGAATCGATATTCAAAACCGCAGCGACACAAACGGTGCAAAAGTGGCGATTTTACTGTTAAAGTTAGCACCGGATTCAAATACGGCATGAGCGTGCTGATATTCACCAGAAATTCACCTGAAGTCTCCGTCAGAGAGAAGCAGGTACAAAAATGCAAAACATAGGGGCAGTAATAGGGTAAATTTATGGCAAACATTCTGGTCGTAGACGATGAAATGGGAATCCGGGAACTGCTCTCGGAGATTCTGGGTGATGAGGGTCACGTCGTGCAGCTGGCTGAAAACGCACAGCAGGCAAGGCTGGCAAGACAGGAAGCCAAACCGGATCTGGTATTGCTGGACATCTGGATGCCGGACACCGATGGCGTGACGCTGCTGAAAGAATGGCAACGCGATGGCCTGCTGACCATGCCGGTGATTATGATGTCAGGTCATGCCACCATAGATACGGCCGTTGAAGCGACCCGTATCGGTGCGCTGAATTTTCTGGAAAAACCGATCGCCCTGCAAAAATTATTAAAAGCCGTGCAGCAGGGCCTGACCCGCACCCCGGAACCGGCACGTCCGCCAGCACCGGCTTTGCGCGTGATCAGCAGTGAACCCGTCAGCAGCGGTGCCAGTACCGGCGCTGCCGCACCGGCAGTACACAGCGGATTTGAAACCCGCCCGTTTGCCGGCACCGGCGCAGTCGCCGCACCGCCTGCGAACCAGTTTGCCAGTCTTTCGTTTGATCTGCCGCTGCGTGAAGCCAGAGATGCGTTTGAGCGGATTTACTTCGAATACCACCTGAACCGCGAAGGCGGCAGCATGACACGGGTGGCAGAAAAAACTGGACTGGAACGCACCCACCTGTACCGAAAACTGAAGCAGCTCGGCGTTGAATCGGTCCGGTACGCCAAACGCGGCGAATAAACCGGCGGATCGCATACCGCTGACCGTCGTCAGCGGTGCCGGTTATGCGGAAAGAGAACGCTGGATTGCGGAAGATTGCCTGCATCATCCCCGGGCTGCCGTGATTCTGGAGGGGCTTCCCACTGGCGGCATGCCTCTCAGTGATTTACCGACATTGCATGTGCAGCGCATTGCTCCCGGCTGCTTCTGCTGCATCGGCCACCTGCCCTTACGCGTCAGTCTGAACCGGGCGTTGCGGCAAGGTGCCCGCTTCCTCTACCTGGGCGTGGCCAGCCAGGAGCATCTTGACAATCTCAAACACACATTACAGCAAGCCCCTTACGATCAGCTGTTGCTGGCAGACTCTTTTATTTCCCTGTAGACTAAAGTCAGGCAGCGCTTGCGTCGTAAAGCAACTAAGGGCTGAATTGAATAGCGAAATTGAACGACACGGATTCAGTACCCGAATACCCCTGCCTGAGTATGACTTGAAATCCGCTGCAATGAGCACCATGTCCGGTTGAAACGGGAAGACATTTCCCAAGCCAGAAAGGATGCAAAAAATGAATCTCATTTATAACAGCGAACATTACAGCGTCGTCGAATATAGCGCCGATACCGACCATGAAGCCCTGCGTTTTGGCGGCTATGAAATTACCGATAAAACCGTGCGCCGCGAATGGTTTATCGGCGGCCCGATGGCAGTCGGTTTCCGCAACGATGTGACCGAACTGATTGCCAGCGAACCGAGTATCGAAGAAATCGATGATTTTCTCGGACAATACGAAGGCTGCATGGGTCAACAGGTTTATCTGCACTGACAACGGCACATAGCAGGACGCCTGGTACCGGCATTCTGCACCGGCTATAGGCGGCATCACCTGCCGCATATATCTTTGGTTTGGCAAACTGCTATCTTAAGCTGATGTTCATTTTTCCAGACTGATTGCCATGCCCGCGCCCCTGAACTGGCTGACCTGCCTGCAGCAGCTTGCTGTCACCGAACCGGCTGTCCTGATCACAATCACGGCAACCAGAGGTTCTGTGCCACGCACGGCGGAAACGCGCATGCTGGTGACTGCGAACCGGCAATACGATACCATCGGCGGCGGACATCTGGAATGGAAGGCGATTGCCCATGCCCGCCTGTGGCTGGCTGAAACAACACCCGCATCCGCCCCCCGTACATTGGAACTGGCGCTCGGCCCCAGCCTCGGACAATGCTGCGGCGGCGCCGTCAGTCTGCTGCTGGAGCGCACCGATTGCTGGAGCCAGGCAGAACGGCAGCAACGTCTGCAAACGGCAATACAAGAGCTGGAAAAACTGCCGCTGCTGTATCTGTTTGGGGCCGGTCATGTCGGCTGCGCGCTGGTCAATGTATTGCAAAACGCGCCCTGCCGCATGATCTGGGTGGATGAACGCGATCATTTATTCCCCGCCGGACTGCCTGCATCCGTCCAGACGGAAGCCACCGACAGTCCGGAAGCAGTAATTGCCGCAGCCCGCGCCGGTGCGTATTTTCTGGTCATGACACATCATCACGGACTCGATCTGCGGCTCAGCGAACATATTTTGCGACGGAATGATGTTGCCTGGTTCGGCCTCATCGGCTCAGACACCAAAAGAGCACGTTTCGAACACCGGCTGCGGGAACATGGCATCGACGCAGAACGCCTGGGCAGCATGGTCTGTCCGGTTGGTCTCACCAGCATTGCCGGAAAAGAGCCCGCCGTGATTGCGGTGTCCATCGCAGCACAATTATTGCAGATGTGGTCGCACGCCCCTGCGCTGACAACCGGCACTTCCTGTGCCGTTAATGAAACGGAATGAACAGACATGAACACCCATTTGCACGACTTTATCCGCGGTTTGCCAAAAGCCGAACTGCACCTGCATATCGAAGGTTCGCTGGAGCCGGAAATGATGTTTGCACTAGCGCAGAAAAACGGCGTCCGCCTGCCTTATCCATCGGTGGATGCCATCCGGGCGGCTTACCATTTCACCGACCTGCAATCATTTCTCGATCTGTATTACGCCGGGGCGGCAGTGCTGCAAACGGAGCAGGATTTTTATGATCTGACCAGCGCATACATCCGGCGGGCAATCGCGGATCATGTGCGTCATGCCGAAATATTTTTTGATCCGCAAACCCATACCGAACGGGGAATTCCTATCGCCACTGTCTTTTCCGGCATTGCCCGCGCCTTGCGCGATGCGCGCCAGCAGGGATTTTCCGGCAGTATGATTCTGTGCTTCCTGCGCCATCTGAGCGAGGATGATGCGATGGCAACGCTGGAAGCCGCACTGCCGTTACGGGATGACTATGCGGATGTATGGATCGGCGTCGGCCTGGATTCTTCTGAGGCCGGCAATCCGCCGGAAAAATTCCGGCATGTATTTGCGATTGCAGCGGCGATGGGACTGCATCTGGTCGCCCATGCCGGAGAAGAAGGGCCTGCGGCCTATATCCGCAGCGCGCTGGATGTATTGCAGGTTGAACGGATTGATCACGGCGTGCGCGCAGAAGAAGATGCAGCACTGATGGAACGCCTGGCAAAACAACGCACGCCGCTGACGGTGTGCCCTTTGTCCAACCTGAAGCTGTGCGTCGTGCCGGATCTGCGTCATCACAATCTGGCACGCATGCTGCGGGCAGGCTTGTGCATCACGATCAACGCCGATGACCCTTCGTATTTCGGCGGCTATATGAATGATAATTTCATTGCCGCTGCCGAGGCATTGCAACTGAGCCGTGCAGAGCTGGGGCAGATCGCGCGCAACAGTTTCGAGGCAGCGTTCGTCAGTCCGGAGCAGAAGCGTATCTGGTATGCAGAACTGGATGAGTATCTGGCGCAGCATCCGGCATGATCCGGCTGATCCGGACAGTCTGCCAAAAACGGGAGGCAGATCAAAGCGATCGCACAGGATTGTGCTACGCTGCCGGTATTATCGGTATTGCCAGCCTATGGCAGTCGCACACAGACAGGATATCCCATGCATATTTCCCCCCTCGGTCCGCTGACCAGAGATGATGACAACGACTGGCTGATCAGTCAGCCCCTGATGATTCCGGCGTTGAATACTGCCTGCGAATTTCTGCTCGAAGCTTATACCGGCGATTCACAGCCACAGGATTTTACGGACGCCGTCACAGCATTCATCGGATTACAGCCCGAGACATTGCAGGCGGCAGAAACTGCCATTTTTAACTACTACCTCGATTGCGCGCGCCTCGCCAAAGCCGAGGGCGAAACCTGTGTGCAGATTGCCGCACCGGCAGATGTCTGGCAGCATATTCAGTTTGGTTCGGAAGCGCTGGTATGCCGCCGCCATACCGGCGATCAGGCCATTTACATTCTGTTTGAATGCGACTGTGACTGGAATGCCGAAGATGGCCTGCAGCTGGTCTTCCGCAAGGGAAAAGAAATCAGCAAGGTCGGACCGTTTGACGATTTTCTGAGCTATGCCGATGTGTACGGTCTGCCGGAACTCGACCGGGTTATTTACCAAAGTCCGGGCTGAAAAACAGGCCGATCAAAGGTAACTCAACGACATTTCGACGCATAAAAAAACGTTGCCGGGTTGCGTTTCAACGGTTATCAACGATAAACGAAAACGGCAAACCGCCTGTGATCTGCCGTGTTTTTCACTGCAATATTGGCGGACGCCGTTTATGTTGATGACTCACGGCACTGCGCTCAGGGCAGAATGCCTTTCTGCTGCAGCGCTGCCCGCACCAGTTTTTGCCGGACCGGCAAGCGCGCAGGGTCCGCCAGCTCCATGTTGAGCGCAAACAGCCAGATCTCATCCGTTGTTTCGACATAGCCGACATACCAGCCGATATGCGGATCGGCGCGGCCGCTCCAGCCGGATTTGGCGCGCATGGTGTAGTCGGGCGTCCGTTCCATGACCATGATGTCGCGCAAGGTCTCATAAGCAGCCGGGCTGAAAGGTAAGCTGCGCTGAACCACACGCTTCAGAAAAGCAATCTGCTCCAGCGCGCTGATCTGCAAAGCGCCATCCAGCCAGAAAGTCGTTTCATTAAACGGTGTTCGCAACACCCCATAATTTGCCTGCTCCAGATAATGCGGGTAGCGGGCAGCGCCGATCCGCCGGGCATAGGTCTGATAACACCAGACGCAGGATCTCTGGAATGCCGTTTCCAGTGTCTGATCACGATTCCAGGCAGGAATATCGTATTGCCTGCCATCCCATTTCAGCACTTCCGCGCGGCTGGTCTTTTTTTCTTCCAGCGCGATCAGCGTATTCAGAATTTTAAAAGTCGACGCCGGCGTATAACGGCGCTGCGCCCGCTGTTCGTCGTGGATATATTGCTGGCCACCGTGCAGTGCGGTCAGCACCAGCGTTCCTTCGGCATGTTCCTGCGCAAATAACTGCGCAATTGCGGCGTCTTCCGCCCACACCGGCACTGCGCACAACGTCAGGCCAGCGACGAGCCAGCAGATCAGGGAAGATTTCATGAGATCAGAAAAAATATGGAAAGCACCATCATATCGTATCCATCACCCCATAAAAAAACCGCATGACAACCATGCGGTTTTGGTATTCAGCCTGCGCCGCTCAATCCATCAGAACTTGTGGCGGATACCTGCTGCGATGCTGTTTGCACGGTCAGCCGTACTGAGTTTATCGCTCATGACCAGTGCATAAACATCGGTCCGCTTGGACAGATTGTAGTCATAGCCTGCGGTCAGGGTATCCCGCTTCAGATCCGCGCCAACCAGGGTACCGGTACGTTTGGTGCTGGCAAAACCCGCCAGAATATCGCCACCGGCAGCAGGCGCTTTCAGCCCGAGGCTGTAGGTTTTGTCTTCCATCGCTAAAGCAGTGGCCGTATCGTCTTTGCTCCTGGAATACGTGGCATACAGCTTGGCAACGGTCAGATCGCAACTGCCGCCGACAAACCATGTTTTCTGATTATTCACCGCGGCATAGTTCACCGGCGCGACTGTCGCATCAATCAGCGCACCCGGCGTCGGATTCGCGACCTGCACCTGATGGTAATACGCACTCAGTGCCAGCGGGCCATTGAAGTACAGGGCATTCATGCCTGCATTTTTAGTACCGGTATCGCCGGCTTTTTCACCGAACTGATAATGGAAATTGGCGCTCAGACCATTGAAATTCGGCGTGGTGTAAATGACTTCATTGCTCCAGCCGGAATCGCCGGCTGCAAAATTGGCCCAGGTGCGTTTGCCAAAATCACCGCTCGGCACCCAGGTATGCAATACCAGCGGCGAAAAACTGAAAGAGTCGCCAAACGGATTGAAAATCACGGTCGGTAAAAAGCTCGGCGCCAGATCGCGCCCCAGCGAGATGCGGCCAAATGCACCGGACAACGCGACGTTCGCGTCACGGGCAAACATCGTGTCGCCATAGAAACGGCCTGAAGCACCGGTGTCAGCCTGCAGGAAACCGGTCAGCGCGAATTCGGCTTTCAAGCCGCCGCCGAGGTCTTCCGCGCCTTTAAAACCCATCCAGGATGTGGT
This sequence comes from Cognatundibacterium griseum, assembly GCF_014284195.1. Lineage (GTDB taxonomy): Bacteria > Pseudomonadota > Gammaproteobacteria > Burkholderiales > Burkholderiaceae_D > Undibacterium > Undibacterium griseum. The sequence goes on along the minus strand of NZ_JACOGC010000001.1, from coordinate 278,085 downwards.
CATGCCGCCGCTGTTCAGCGATGCCTTGCTGCCGCTGTCGCCACTGAATTTCACAGAACCGGCATACACGTCCATCAGGCCCTGTACGCTCACATTTGATTGCGCCATCGCGCTGCCAGCCAGCAATGTGGCAGCGATCGCCGTTGCGGCGCGGTGCATGGGATATTTCATAGAATTTCCTTATCAGTAGTAAAAATCTGTTCCGCAGTCCGTGCCGGCAGATAAGGAAACACTATCTGTCGTCAGTTGTCCGGCGTGCCGTCCGCGACCAGATCTGCCAGACGGAAGCCGCCGATGCGGACAATCTGCTCTATGCATTCCTGCATCTCGGCAGCAGGTTCTGCCGCCAGCCGCTGCGTGAAGTGCCGGATGATACTTTGCCGGTCATGTCCGCGTACAGCAATGATGAAAGGAAATCCGAATTTCTTTGTATATTCGGCATTTAATCGTTGTAATTCCGCAAATTCCTGCGGGCTGCACTGATCCAGCCCGGCGCCGCTTTGCTCACGGGTCGATTCGGCTGTCAGCTCACCGCGGATGGCGGCTTTTCCCGCGAGTTCGGGATGCGCACGAATCAGCCTCAGATGCGCCGCTGCGTCGGCCGTCCTGACTGCCGCTGCCATTGCGGCATGCAAATCCGCGACACTGGCAAACGGACGCTGCGGCAACACAGCTTGAGCCACCCACGGCGAATGCTCAAAAACACCGCCCAGATATTGCACAAATTCTGCCGGCGCACATTGATTCAGATGCTGCAAACTGATGGGGTTCTGCGAACTCATGCGATGCTGCCTTTCCGGGGAGCATACGGATGCTGCTGCATCCAATGCTGCGCAATATCGATACGGCGGCAAATCCAGACTTGCTCATGCGCCTGCACATAATCGAGGAAGCGTTGTAAGGCACGGAAACGTCCAGGTCTGCCTAATAAACGGCAATGCATACCGATAGACAGCATTTTGGGCGCATTGTCACCCGCCGGATCGCCTTCTTCATACAAGACATCAAAGCTGTCTTTCAGATACTGGAAAAAATGATCTCCAGTATTAAAGCCCTGCGGCGTGGCAAAGCGCATGTCATTGCTGTCCAGCGTGTAAGGCACCACCAGATGCGGTTTGCGCTCGCCCTGACTGGTCTCAACCTCGGTCCAGAATGGCAGATCATCGCCGTAATAATCGGCATCGTAAGCAAAACCGCCATGTTCCACCACCAGCCTGCGGGTATTCGGCGAATCACGTCCGGTGTACCAGCCCAGCGGCGCCTGACCAGTCAGCTCACGCAGTATCTGCACGGCCTGTTGCATATGCGTGCGCTCGGTGGCTTCGTCGATGTGCTGATAATGTATCCAGCGCAAACCATGGCAGGCAATTTCATGGCCGAGTTCAGCGAACGCCTGCGTCAGTTCCGGATGACGCTGCAAGGCCATCGCAACCCCAAACACGGTCAGCGGCAACTGACGTTTTTCAAACTCGCGCAAAATACGCCAGACACCGGCGCGCGAGCCATATTCATAGATCGATTCCATCGACATATGACGCGCTTCATACGCAGCAGCGCCGACGATTTCGGACAGAAACTGCTCCGAGGTCGCATCGCCATGCAGCACACAGTTTTCGCCGCCCTCTTCATAATTCAATACAAACTGCACGGCGATTCTGGCCTGTCCCGGCCAGTTGGCATGCGGGACGTGACGGCCATAACCGGTCAGATCACGCGGATAAGCGACTGTCGTTTTCATCTCTGTGTTTTCATCTCTGTATGTTCCGGGGTTTCAGCGCCGCTTTGAGGTCAAATCCCTTGCCAGCGTTTTTCGGGGTACGGCATGCACATTGATGCAGGTGTTGCGCCATTTCTGACAGGGCAGCTTTTTTATCTTTCTTTTCCAGTGCTTCCACCACCCGCAAATGTTCATCGAACGAGCAGGGACGGGGTGCTGGCGACTCCTGACTGGAAATCAGCAGCGTCGTGCGCGACACCAGGCGGCGCAGCAACTCGACCAGCAAATCATTGCCCGACAGGCGCGCCAGCTCAATATGAAAGTCTGCCGATAAGCGTATCCAGAGCGGGCGATCACCCTGCTCATAGGCCTGGCGCTCGCGCTCCACCATTTGCCACAATGGCCGGATATCGTCCGGTGCAGCGTGCTGCAAAACTTTTTCCAGCGCCAGCTGCTCCAGTGACTGGCGCAATTCAAACATGTCCTGCGCCTCTTTTTCACCCGGACTGGCAATGAATGCGCCGCGATTGGGTTCCAGATCGACCAGGCCATCATGCGCAAGCTGGCTCAGTACTTTGCGCACGCCATGTCTGGCCATGTCGTAAATCTGGCTCAGGGATTGCTCAGTGAGCTTGGTACGCGCAGGCAAACGATGATCCATGATGGCGTCATAGATGTCGCGATACATGCGTTGCTCTTTGTCGTTAGCCGCTTCGGTAAAGACCGGCGGACTGGAAATCTGGGTAGCAGAAGCCATAATGTTCAGAATCGGAATTTCGCATTATTAAATCATGATTGTCGACAATATATAAATACATCGAATATAAAAACTTCAAAAAATGTTGCAAATAGCTGTTTTTAATTGGTTTTATTTGACATGCCGAAATTCGCAAGTTTAAGATTGTCGACAATTTTTAAAAAAGGAAGCATATGGGATCACAGACCGGACGGCTGACCACGCATGTGCTCGATACCGCCCATGGCAAGCCAGGACGTGGCATCAGCGTGCATTTATACCGTCCCCATGCGCATGGCAGAACGCTGATCTGCAGCCGCCTCACCAATGCCGACGGACGTTGTGACCAGCCGCTGCTGGAAGCAGATGCGATGGAGAGCGGCACTTACGAGCTGGACTTTGATATCGGCAGCTATTTCGCAGCGCTGGACACGGACTTGCCGGAACCGGCCTTTCTGAACATCGTCACGCTGCGCTTTGCGATTGCCGATGCCAATGCGCATTACCACGTGCCACTGGTCTGCACCCCCTGGTCTTACTCGACCTATCGCGGTAGTTAAACCATCATTCTGCCGCCCCTGAAGGACGTTTCATGGAAGCATATCTGCTAGATTGGGCCAATCTCCTGCTGCGCTGGCTGCATGTCATCGTGGCCATTGCATGGATAGGCTCTTCGTTTTATTTTGTGTGGCTGGATAATCATCTGACCGCACCACAGGATCCGCAGTTGAAAGACAAAGGCGTCGGCGGTGAGTTGTGGGCTGTGCATGGCGGTGGTTTTTATAATCCGCAAAAATATCAGGGCGCGCCACCGCGTCTGCCGGAACAGCTGCACTGGTTTTACTGGGAATCTTACAGTACCTGGCTATCCGGTTTTTCACTGTTCCTGCTGGTCTATATCTTCAATGCGCGCAGCTATCTGATCGATCCTGCGGTCGCACAACTGAGCCCGGCACTGGCCATCACGGCAGCCTTCGCTTTTCTGATTGTAGGCTGGCTGGTGTATGACGCGCTATGCCGTCTGCTGGCGAAAAAAGAGCAATTATTGTCCCTGCTTATCGTGGCACTGGTGGTGCTGACCGCCTGGACCGCTTGCCATCTGTTTTCGGGGCGTGCTGCCTTTCTGATCGTCGGCGCCATGCTGGCCAGCATCATGAGCGCCAACGTATTTTTCTGGATTATTCCCGGCCAGCGCAAAGTGGTAGCTGCCATGCGCGCCGGTGACACTGTCGATCCAGTACACGGACAACGTGGAAAACAGCGCAGTGTGCACAATACCTATTTCACCTTGCCGGTGTTGTTCGCCATGCTGTCGAATCATTACAGCATGACTTACAGCGCACAGCACAACTGGCTGGTACTGGTCGTCATCATGCTGGCGGGCGTGCTGGTGCGTCAGTATTTCATCCTGCGCCACAAAGGGAAGAATCAGCTGGCTTATCCGCTGATCGCCATCGCTCTGCTGGCAGCAATTGCCGCCTGGATAGCACCACGAACAGTCAGCGTACCAACTGCTGCCAGCGCGGTTCCACCGGCCACCTTGGCCCAGGTGCAGGGTGTGATCCAGGCGCGCTGCGTGCAATGTCATTCAAGCCATCCGACGATGATGGATAGCACGGCCAAAGGCTTGCTGCTGGAAACGCCGGAACAGATACAAGCCAAAGCGCAACTGATTTATCAACAGGTGGTACAGCAAAAACTGATGCCGCTTGGCAATCTCACCCAGATCACTGAACAGGAACGCGCGCTGATTGCCAACTGGGCAGAGCAGCGGCCTGCAACACAACCTTAAGGAATTTCTGATGGCTATTGTTACCCTGGACCCGAATGCACCGGAATTTTCCCGCCGCTATCCAAATATGGCTGATGCGCGCCTGGGCGCTCGCGCCCTGAGTTGCAGCGATGATTTTTTCGCCGAAATGGCGCGCATGCTGAACCCGGAACCAGCGGTCTTCATCCCCGGCAAATACGACACCAACGGCAAATGGATGGATGGCTGGGAATCCCGCCGCAAGCGCGTCACTGGCTATGACTGGTGTGTGGTGCGACTCGCGCGTCCCGGCATACTCAAAGGCGTGGACATCGATACCAGCCACTTTACCGGCAATTATCCACCCGCCGCTTCCCTGCAGGCATGTCTGGTGGCCGACGGTGAGCCGGACGCCGGCACGGTCTGGCACGAGGTACTGCCCTCGGTGAATTTGCAAGGCAACAGCCACCACTATCATGCGATTGATGCAGAGCAGACTTACAGCCATATCCGCCTCAATATCTATCCGGATGGCGGCGTCGCGCGCCTGCGCGTGTATGCGCAACCGGACAATAACTGGTCGGCGGCAGACCCGAATGCACTGCATGATCTGATCGCGATGGAAAATGGCGGCTATGTGGTGGCCAGCAATAATCAGCATTTCGGACTCGCATCCAATTTGCTGATGCCTGGCCGTGGCGTGAATATGGGCGATGGCTGGGAAACCCGACGCCGCCGTGAGCCTGGCAATGACTGGTGCATCATCGCACTCGCGCATCCCGGCGTGATTGAACAGATAAAGGTCGATACCTGCCACTTCAAAGGTAACTACCCGGACCACTGCTCTATCCAGGCAGCCGCCATGCAAGGCGGCACTGAAAGCTCGCTGATCACCCAGTCGATGTTCTGGCCGGAATTGCTGGCACCGCAAAAACTGCAAATGGATCATCAGCATTATTACAGCAGTGAAGTGCAGTCACTCGGCGTGATTACCCACATACGACTGAATATTTTCCCGGATGGCGGCGTGTCACGTTTGCGCCTGCTCGGCAAACTGGTCCAGCTCAAGGCTGAATAACACTACCTGCGCGACGGGCAGCAGCGTTCTCATACGAGCTGCCCAGCGCCAGAATGAAGCGGAGCCCGCGATGCCACAACTCATCCCCGAACCCCTGAGCCGCACAGCCTTTGCCCCTTACGGCGAAGTCATGATGCTGGAAGGTGCGCGCCATTATCCGATCAACCAGGGCACCACCGAACGCTATCATGCCCTCGCGTGTGCCGACACCCAGAGTGAAGGCGGACAAACCATCCTGAGCGTGTTCCGCGCTCAGCCACGCCGCCTGCCGCTCCCGGTCACCATCATGGAACGCCACCCGCTCGGCAGCCAGGCTTTTGTACCGCTGAGTACCGACCCGGAACACGCTTATCTGATCGTGGTTGCGCCTGCAGGAGAATTCGAACCTCAGCAAATGCGTGCCTTTATCGCACGCGGCTGGCAAGGCGTGAATTATGGCAAAGGTGTCTGGCACCACCCTTTGATCGCGCTGCACAGCGTCAGCGATTTTCTGGTGATGGACCGTATGGGGCAGGGAAATAATTGCGAAGAGGTCGCGCTGGATGGCAGTTGGGTACTGCAGGCACGCTAAAATTCCGGGCAAAAAAATAGCCCGCAGTTTTGCGGGCTTAAATCCAAACCTTAGGAGGTGTTGGAGGAGACAGGTGTAACTATATCGCAGCGCAACAAATACGCCAACGACTATTTTTGCATATCAACCATTCACAAAACAAATATCTGATTAACGCATTTTATGTGCATTGCCATTAATACACTCATCTGAGCCGCGCTAAGCCACGCTATTGCTCAAGGCAAAAAAAACCCGCGACCTTGCGGTTGCGGGTTAAATCCAAACCTTAGGAGGTGTTGGAGGAGACAGGTGTAACTTTACTGCATCGCAGCAAAAAAAGCTGCTTTCTTTTTTGTATACCAGACATTATCAATCGAAATATCTTTGTATTATGCAACTCTCGGCACGCCATCCGCCCTGCTGTTTCCTTGCTGCCCTCTGCCATAACCGACGAATACGCCGGACAGGCAAGGAATCTGGTATCTTATCCCTACAAAGCAGCAGCGGCGGTCACTGTACCGCCCATCAGAATATATCGAGCATACATCGCCCGTCTGTCTGACGACCAGGATGATGCCTGTCAACCGGCACAGGCTGCACGCGATATGGAGACCAGCATGAAACTTATTGATCCGATTATTCAATTTCAGCACGAAATCCAGCAAATCCGGCGTGATATCCACGCCCATCCAGAACTGTGTTACGAAGAACACCGGACATCCGATGTCGTCGCGCGCCAGTTAGAAGCCTGGGGTATCGAAGTCGTGCGCGGACTGGGTGGTACGGGCGTACTGGGCATTATTCGCCAAGGCGACAGCAACCGGGCAATCGGCCTGCGCGCCGACATGGATGCTTTGCCAATGCAGGAAATCAATACCTTTGCCCACGCTTCCCGCCATGAAGGGAAAATGCACGCCTGCGGACATGACGGTCACACGGCGATGCTGCTTGGCGCAGCCCGTTACCTGGCGCAGCACCGCGATTTCGATGGCACGGTGTACCTGATCTTCCAGCCCGCAGAAGAAGGTGGCGGCGGCGCTCGCGCAATGATGGATGACGGCCTGTTTACGCAATACCCGATGGATGCGGTTTTCGGCATGCATAACTGGCCGGGCATTCCGGTCGGCAGTTTCGGTGTGACTGCCGGCCCGATGATGGCATCTTCCAACGAATTTTTTGTGACGGTGCACGGCAAAGGCGCACACGCAGCCCAGCCCCAAAAAGGCCATGATCCGGTCATGACGGCAGTTCAGATTGCACAGAGCTGGCAGACCATCATCAGCCGCAACACCAGTCCGCTGGACTCCGCCGTCCTGTCCGTTACCCAGATTCATGCGGGCAGCGCCACCAATGTGATCCCTGATGATGCCCGCCTGGTCGGTACGGTACGCACTTTCAGCACTGCTGTACTGGACATGATTGAAGAGCGCATGCGTTCCATTGCAGAACATACGGCCGCGGCCTTTGATTCCACGGTGACTTTCGAATTCAAACGGAATTACCCGCCGCTGATTAACCATGCCAGAGAAACCGATTTTGCAGTCGGTGTATTGCGCAGCATATTCACGGATGAGCAGGTCAATGCTGCCGTTGAACCGACCATGGGCGCGGAGGATTTCGCTTTCATGCTGCAGCATAAGCCGGGGTGTTACGTATTTATCGGCAATGGTGACGGTGATCACCGCGCAGCCGGACATGGTCTCGGACCCTGCAACCTGCACAATCCCAGTTATGATTTCAATGACGATTTATTACCGCTCGGCGCCACTTACTGGGTCAGGCTGGCAGAAACCTACTTGAAAAAAGGCAGTCAGGCAGCCATTTAAACCGGACATGGTCAGGCAGAGATTTACTCATACCCAGCAGTTTTCATTCAACCTATCGAAAAAGATATTTCATGGCAGACGATAAAGACAACAACGACACAAACCGCAGCAGTTTTCTGGAAGAAAAAGCATTTCAGTCCCGCACGGTGCTCGTGTTTGGCACGATTAACGACAAGCTGGCAGCTGAAGTCAGCAAACGCCTGATCGCGCTGGCGGCAGAATCCGCCGATCCGATCACCATTCTGGTATCGTCACCCGGCGGCCACGTGGAATCTGGTGACGTCATTCACGACATGATCAAATTCATCGATGTTCCGGTGAATATGGTCGGCACAGGCTGGGTGGGCAGCGCTGCGGTCAACGTCTTTCTGTCGGTACCGAAAGAACGCCGCGTCTGTCTGCCGAACACCCGTTTCCTGATTCATCAACCCAGCGGTGGCTGCGGCGGACAGGCCACTGACATTGCGATTCAGGCGCGGGAAATCGTGAAAGTACGTGAACGCATCTCGGCACTGATCGCCAAAGAATCCGGCCAGAGCCTGGAACGGGTCACGAATGATATCGACCGCGACTACTGGATGAGTGCCGAGGAAGCCAAAGAATACGGCCTGATTTCCCACACCATCGTCCGGCAAAGCGAACTGGGCTGAAGCAATGGCGCACGCAGCATTGTCTGCTGATGCAATCCAGGACAGACACAGCCTGCCTGTGTGCCAGCCCAAAAAGTAAAAGCAGGGGGAGTGACATTTCCCCCTGCTTTTTTCTTGCCACCCGGTGACTGCGACCTGAATTCAGAATTCTTCCCAGTCACCGGTTTCGTTCGTTGCAGCAGTTTTTTTGGCAGGTCGCTCAGGTGTCGCGCCGCCTGATTTCTGCACTGGCTTTGGCGTATTGGTCTTGGCGGCTGCACGGGGTAATGAAGGCACCGCGCGGGCGGCTGCACTGACCGGAGCCGGCGCAACTGTCGCGCCGCCACCTGCCTGCAGCCGGAACACGCTGACCACATCGCTCAGATGCTCGGCCTGCTCCTGCAACGATGCCGCAGCAGCGGCCGCCTCTTCCACCAGCGCGGCGTTTTGCTGCGTCAGGGTATCCATTTCGGTGACCGCATCATTGATCTGGGCGATGCCCGCACTCTGCTCCAGACCGGCAGCCGTGATTTCGCTGATGATGTCACTGACCCGCTTCACGCTTTCCACGACTTCCGTCATGGTGCTGCCTGCCTGATCCACCAGCCGGGAGCCTTGTGCGACCTTTTCAACCGAATCATTGATCAGCTCTTTGATCTCTTTTGCCGCACCGGCTGAACGTTGTGCCAGATTGCGCACCTCGGATGCGACCACCGCAAATCCGCGTCCCTGTTCACCGGCACGGGCTGCCTCCACGGCGGCATTTAAGGCAAGAATATTGGTCTGGAATGCAATGCCGTCGATGACCGCGATAATATCGACGATCTTGCGCGATGATTCATTGATCGAGCCCATGGTGTCCACCACCTGCGCCACCACATTACCGCCGCGCTGCGCGACTTCTGATGCGGAATGTGAAAGCTGATTTGCCTGCCGCGCATTATCGGCACTCTGATGGATGGTCGAAGTGATCTGCTCCATTGACGATGCAGTCTCCTCGAGTGAACTGGCCTGTGTTTCTGTGCGGTTGGATAAATCCATATTGCCATGCGCAATCTCGGTGGAGGCATGCCGGATTTCCTCCGTGCCATGACGCACCTCGCTCACGACCTTGAGCAGACTTTCATTCATGTCTTTCAATGCCTGCAGCAACATACCGGTTTCATCCTTGCTGCGCACCGTGATCTGGCTGGTCAGATCACCCGCCGCCACCGTCTGCGCCACCTTCACTGCATGACGCAGCGGGGCAGATACCAGCTGGGAAATCCAGAATGCCAGCAGCAGCCCCAGCACAATGCTGACAACCAGCGCGCTGCTGATCAGAATCCGTGAGCGGTTATACGTGTCTATGCTGTCCTGATAAGCCTTTTGTCCGCCCTCGGTATTCACCTTTACCAACTGATCGACCAGATCCCGCATTTTGCTGTTCACCCTGGACGAATCGGTGCGCAGCATGGTGACGGCTTCCGCGCCATTGCCGGCACGTACTTCAGCCATCATTTTGTCGGTAATCTGCAGGTATTCCGTAATCAGTTTCCGGTAATCGCCATACAAAGCGCGTTCTGCAGGCTCGCTGATGAGTTTTTCGTACTCCGCTTCGTTTTCTTTTAAACCGGCAATCGCTTCTTTGGTACGGCTGATATATTTTTCCACCTCTTCCGGATTTTCCGCATATACCATCTGTGCTTCCTGAGAACGGATGCGGGAAACCCGCTCCTTCACAGCCATGGTGGCTTTCACACTGGGCATCCAGTTGGCTCCCAGATTGGTTGCGGAGGCATTCACCCGCGCCAGTTCAATCATGGAAAAAATCCCGATCAGTGCCGTCAGGAACAACAAGGCAGCAAAACCCGTCAACAATTTGACGCCTATCTTCAGATCATGAAAAAACTTCATAGCAGACTCCGGATGAATGCAGATAATACTGACCAAGATGAACGGAAATCATGAAACGCTGATGACACGGATAACAGGGATGCAGGAGCACAAAAGACAGCAGACAGAGCGCACCGACTTGCTCAGGCGAGAACAGCCTGACGAATTGCGGTATATCGCCGGCAAACTCCGCGTATCTGAGAACCTGCCATTACAACGAAAACCTGACAATCAATATACTACGGATTAAATCATTCCAACTGAAAAGATCGGTCTTGCGATGATTTGCCTGCACCGGAACGAACGCAAGCCAGATACAAAAAAAGGAAAGCAAATCATCTGCTTTCCTTTTCCCTGAACTTCGCGCTCACTGCTGTAACGCAGCACTGATGATCGCATTACGGCAGTGTTGTCACCACTTTCACGCTGGAATCAACGGCAGATTTTTCAATATAGCCGATGCCGGTCGGATTCCCGGCCACGGCCTTTTTCACTTCGGCACTGGAATGCAATTCCTTCGGCGCAGCTGCCTTACCGGTAAAGACCAGCTTGGACCAGATCGCTTTGACTTCAGACAAATCCTTGTCGCTGACTTTTTTATAAAACTCCGCCCGGATCGATGCGCTTTCTGCCTGATCCACAGGTGTGAACATGGTGGATTTACCCAGGAAAAACTGGGATGCCTGCGCAGCTGTCATCGCGGTTGCCGGGTTAGCAGGATTCACAATCACCACAATCTCAGCCGCGCTGACACTGGCTGCCAACGCCAGCATGGAGCCTGCCAGTACGATACGTTGCAACATGTTATTCATTCCTCACTCCTCAGAATACAAAATCGACCGCTGCGGCAAATACATTCACAGAACCGGCAAAGTTCGGCTTGGCATTAATAAACGTACCCGGACCATTTTCAGGAGACATGCGGTCGAACTGTAATTTCAGTGCAGCAGATTTGTGGAAGTCCCAGCGTACGCCCAGGCTGTTGCTGGTCTGGATCGGTGAAGCCGATGCCAGGGCATTCGCACCATAGGTATACGCCAGCAAAGGCCCTGCGGTTGGCGTACCGGCCACGGTGCGCGGGCTGTCCTGCTTGGCGGATGCATGCACGACATACGGGAGGAAGGCACCCATGCGGTAGCCGAACATGGTGTACCAGGACGATGTTTCGGGAATCGCCAGGCTAGCGGATTTACGCTTGCCGTACTCAGCCTGTACCACGATGTTTTTATAATCCAGACCCAGGCCAACCGATGTAAATGAAGCCTTGGTATCCTGCACAGCAATGCTGTCCGCAGCGGCGTTATAGCCGTACTTGCGCAGACCGCCGACCAGCAGATTCAGATTGGCGGAATTATCGACTGTGACATTGGTATCGACACGACCAAAACGCAGCGTCAGCGGGCCATTTTCCAGCACCACGTTCAGGCTGGACAGTTTTTTGAATTTCGCCGTGTAGGAAGAACGGCTGTCAGAATCGGTGACGCCGTAAGACAACTGGGCAGTAATATTCGTTTCGCCGACAGCCGTCTGATAAATACCGTCGATGCCATCAACGCTTTCCAGAATCACCTGGGTATACATTTCAACCGGCGGACGCAGCATAGTGTTGGCATAACCGACATTACGGTAATCAGAAATCATATACACCGGCAGACCGACGCGTCCCAGACGCAGGCTCAGGCTGTCATTCACTTTGGCTTTGGCAAACGCCCATGCCAGCTCGGCACCGAAGTTATCGGTCACGTTCTTGCGTACCAGCCCCTGCCCGGTGAAAGACAGCCAGTCGTTGGCTTTGGCAGTCACCTGAATACCGAAATTGGAATCAACGCCGGTTTTCGCATCCGTCGTGACACCGGCCAGCTGGTTGGGACGGGCAAATTCCGCGTCCGACGTATTGGTCCGGGTCAGGGCAGCCGTACCAAAACCGCTGATGGTGATATTTGAACTGTCATCCGCCCAGGCACCAGACACCGCCGCAGACATTGCCAATAAGGCCATAAAAGGTTTTAATTTCATGCTATCTCCTTGAAAGTTTCTTCATTTTATTCCTGCAAAGTTTTTCCTCAAAGCATCATTTTTCGAGTAAACCTTCAGAAAATCCGCTATTCCGGTCTGGAATCCGCCACTGGTGAACGGTCAATCGTGCAACAGCAACCCGTTAAAAATGGGGCGCCGTACGAGATTGCCTGATACAAAACGTTTCATATACCGATGATTTCACAGTAAATCAGGCCTATCGCAGCTACCAGAGAATTTCACTTTATCTTACAAATCCGTGGCTAAATAAATACAGCTTCTGAAAAAAAACGGCATGCCAACAGGCATGCCGTTTTTGCTGACGGATAAAAGCGTGATCAGAAATCAGCGCTGACCGAGACGCTCCAGCTGCGTGCTGGCTGGAAGGTGTACTGATCAAAGGCAGTGCCTTTGCTGCTGGCAGAGATCGATGTCACATCCTGCTTGTCGAACAGGTTATTAATGCCAACCTGGGTTTTGAGGTTTTTGACCAGTGTGCCCAGGTTTTTCCAGCGATAGCCGACTGTCAGATCCGTTGTCATATACGCCGGGATTTTGTAAGCCGCTGGCTCGCCATCCTTCGCATACTGATTGCCGACATTTTTCGCTATCAGCGAACCGTACAGACCATTTGCTTTATACAACAGCCCGAGTGCAGCGGTGCTGTCAGGCGCTTTGGCGATCTGCAGACCAGTATCCTTGGCTTTTGCACTGTTGACTGAGCCATTTGCGTGTACGGAAAAACCGCTGCCCAGATAATAAGTGACTGCCGCTTCCAGACCTTTGTAGATAACACCGCCCTGGTTGTAGTACACCAGATCGTTACCGGTGCCGGTAGAAGCAATCTTGTTGTCAAAGTCGATGTAGTACACATCGGCATCAAATGTCAGGTTGCGCGCCTGGTGCACCACACCGATCTGGTAGTTGTTTGAAGTCTGTGGTTTCGGTGCGCTCAGTGAAGGATTATTCACGTAGAACATGGACAGATTCGGCACCAGGAAACCCCTGGCAATCTGCGCGTAAGCGGACATTTCCTGATTGATGCTGTAATTGGCCGTCAGGAATGGCAGCGTCGATGTGTACGTCTGCTCGGCACTGGTCGGAATACGCGTGCCCTGGTTCACAGTCGCATCCAGCTGGCGTGTGAAATGGCTGTACTTCAGACCTGGCGTGATTGTGAGATCCTTGGTTGCTGCCCATTCAAATTCCACGAAAGGCTGATACTGCTTCCAGGATGAACGCTGGTCGTAAGAAACGCTTTTCGGTGCAGTCGCTTCTTTCGGGTTCGGCACACCCAGCGTCCAGTCGATGTCGTAGGTATGACGGTTGGTGTTGGCGCTTTCCAGCCAGACGCCGGCGCGCAGCAGGCCGGCGCTCAGCTGGTTCGTGGCTTTCAGAATATCGCCGGTAACGCGATAGGAATTGAGCTTGTTATAACCCGGCACATCCTTGTTACCGGCAGGACCCGCTTTGGTGCCGTTGGCCGTCGCACCGCTGGCATCCTGACCGGAATAGGTGTCGTTGTTGTAAGCATAGGTATACAACGTGTTATCCAGATTCCAGCCTGCCAGCTTGGACTGCAGACGAATGTAGTCAAAATCCGTGGTCTTATAGTTAAAGTTATAACCGTAATAATTCTGACTGGTCGGATCGTTGTTCAGCGCATAATTTTTACCGAACTGCGCCATCTGGCTCATCGTGACACCAGCCTTATCCGGCGTGTAGCTGTTGATCTTGTTGTAGGTCGAGAATACGGTGACTGTCGTATCGGTTCCCAGACGGCGCTGCAGTTTGAACTGATAATTGTCTTCCGTCACGCTGCTGTAAGTCAGGTAACCGTCAGTCGTCATGCGCGAGGCATTGAACATCATCATGGCGTTGCCGTAGTTCTGGAGCATACCGCTGTCGATCTGCGCACCATACATGCGGGTATTCCATGAACCGAAGGTGGAATACGGTGTGAAATGGAAATCCTGCGACAACTCTTTGGAAAACAGATTGATCGATCCGCCGAAGGTTGCCTGGCCCAGATTGCTGGCGTTGCCAGGACCACGCTCAATCACCATACCGCCGATAATGCGGGCCGGGAAATAAGAGGTGGAGTGATGCGAAGGATCATTGGTGTCACCAAAAGGGATGCCGTCATACGTCATGTTGTATTCGCCATCCTGGAAGCCGCGCAGCGTGACCTTGGTTTCAGACAGGCCAGGTCCGTTGGCGGAAACACCGGAACCGACACTCGGGGCAATCCGCGCCACCGCGTTGTAATCCGCCAGATCAGTGACGGATTGTTCGATGAAGGTCGCAGTAATGATGGATTGTGGCTGCGTCGCTTTCAGCGAGTTCTGCACCGGTGCACGATTACCCACAGAGGAGCCGCTGATCACGACTTTGGACTTGATCGCTTCCGCATCGAGTGCGGAGTCGGATGCGGCAGTCTCATTTTGGGCCACGGTCTGGGCATGCACATTCTGATGTGCCATCAGAGTCAATGCCATCAGCACGTGGGCGGAAATCATGTTCCGAGCAAACGCTTGCTTATTACGCTTCATTGCCTTGCCTTCCATTTATTAACTGGGTAAGAAAAATGGAAAGTCTAGGAAGACGATATGACAAGATAATGAATTGATATGCTTTCTACACAACGTTACAAAGCAGGGGCATATTCCCCCCTGCTCTGTTGTTTTATCGCACACAGGTTAAGAATTCACCGCCCGGCAGACGGTTTTTCGGTTTTGCATGCGGCATTCGGTGATCAGCTTGCCTTGCGTATTCCATGCCTGAATCTTCCACGACTGCAGCTCACGCTCCATCGTCATGAAACCCACGTCGTTGGAATTGCTGAAATGCTCCAGTGCAGCTGCGCTATACGGTGTTTTTCCCGTCACGGCAGTTGCCGGTAATGGCATATCCAGCGAGGAACCGCCATTGCCGGAGACAAACTGCGTCGGGTGACCGCTGGAAAAAGTCAGTGCCTCAAACAGATGAACATGGCCGGACAAGGTGGCCTGCACCTGAGAAGGAAACAGCTGCATCGCATTCAGATTCTGCAACACGTCCTGCAGAGCGGCATTGCCCGGCCAGACAGACAGCTGACCGTCTTTTTTCTTTTCCACACCAAAACCGAGGATAGGATGGTGATTCATGAAAATATTAAAATCCGCTTTGGCTGCCAGCGCATTCACGGTTTTGAACTGCTCCATATACGTCCGGTAAGGAACATCCTCTTTGGCCAGCACTTTATTCGGCACTTTGGAAGAATCAAACACGATCAGCTGCGCAGCTTCATTCCCGACTTTGCCCAGCGGCACCGCATAGGGTGCGCTGTAATCGCCTTTCTGGTCATTCTCCGCCAGATTGCAATCGCGGCCCGCCTGCAAAGGACGCGGGTCCAGCAAGCGCCACCAGCCCTGCCCGGCACGCAGGCAGGACTCATGGTTGCCGCGCACCATCACCCAGGGTGCAACCTGCAACAAGGCTTTTGCCGGATCAAAGAAATCGGCTTTCCAGGTATCCCAGCCATATCCCCACGGGCTGCCGGCGCAAGCCGGATTGCCGTCAGGGCAGGCATTTTCACGGTAATGATAGTCACCGACATGGATCACCAGATCGGGATGCGTCTGGGCGGCTGCCTGTACCATGCGGCGGAAAGCCCACTTGTCGCTGTCATTACAGGACTGGAAGTAATTGTCAGCCAGTTTCATCCGGCAGCCGGTATCGCCGATGACCACGATTTTCTGCACTGTCGCCTTCGGCACGGCCAGTTCGCGGCCAGCGATGCTGGCGTGGCTGATACCCGGTTTCAGCGGCGCTTCGCATACCATTACCGGGAATGCCGATGGCTTGGAATTATCCGGGCTGCTGGCTGTCTTGCGCTGGGCAATCGTTTCAGGGCGGGCACGCACCTGCATGCTGTCCGCTGTGCCATCCTGCAGCAATACCGGGCATTCGGCAGCGCTTGTCACGGCGCGCGCCACCGGCTGCCCCTGCTCGCCCAATACCACCCAGGTGTCCAGCAAGGCGGAAGGATTCTGTAACGCCACGGCCGGCAGCTGGTTTTTCCCTGCCAGTTCCGGCGCTGTCGTGCTGCAACCGCTCAACACACCCGCAGCCACCAAGGCGACGGCAGCAAAAGAAGATCTACTGAATAAAGGTCCGTTCAAAATTTTCCCCTATTAAAAAATCATGCATTTCTGACAGGATCATAATCCAGAAAAATGTCAGCTACATGAAGTCTGCCTGCGCAGGCGGGCTGGCGCGCTGCTCAGCGGATGCCCAGCGCGGCGTAAGCCTGGCGCTTGAAGTCAAACGAAAACGGATGCCAAAAACTCATCAGCCGCTGCGTCATCAGGATGCCGGCAATATTGTGGCGCGGAGAAATCCACCAGTGTGTTCCGGCAATGCCGCCCCATTCAAATTCTCCTTCCGAACCGGGAGGGTCAATGGATGACGCATGCAAAGTCACCGCGCCACCCAAGCCAAACCCTTTGCCCGGCACATCGCCGACACCGGGAAAGCGAATTCCCATGCCATGCGGCAGATGATTCTGCATCATCAGATCAATCGTCTCCGGTTTCATGATCGTGTCGCCGCCCGGCATCAGACTGCGCATCAGCGCCAGCATGTCGTGCAGACTCGACACCAGCCCGCCGCCGCCCGATAAGCGGGCCACCGGCATCGTGAATGCGCCGGGATAAGGCGATTTGTCCAGTCTGCGCAAGCCCCGCTGCAACACATTCGCCGGATCGCTGCCGCCGTAGTAGGCTGTCAGCCTGCCCAGATCACGTTCGGGAACATAAAATCCGGTATCGTCCATGCCCAGCGGATTGAAGATGCGCAGCCGGATGAACTGCTCGAAATTCCGCCCGCTGGCCACTTCCACTACCCGCGCCAGCACATCGCTGGCAATCGAATATTCCCAGGCTTCGCCGGGATGAAAACTCAGCGGTAATTCTTCCAGCACATTAATCATTTCCGCCAGCGTCTGAAAGGCGTTGAGCACTTTGCGTTCGTTATAGGCTTTGTACATCAGGCTGCCATGATCCAACAGGCCGTAGCTCAGGCCCGAGGTGTGATTCAGCAGTTGACGGATGGTGATGGACGAGCGGGCCGGCTCGGTATCGTCGAGACTGGTGGCCCCCTGCCGCAGCACGCGCCGTCGCCCGAGTTGCGGCAGATAGTCCTCGACCGGGTCGTCCAGCCCCAGCCGCCCGTCTTCCATCAGCAACAAAATGGCCATCGAAGTCACCAGTTTGGTGTTGGAAAACACCCGGAACAGATGATCCTCGCGCAAGGCAATGCCGTTTTCGCGGTCGGCCCAGCCGCTGCAATGCAGATGTACCAGCTCCCGCCCCGCCAGCACGGCTGTCGATACGCCGGCCAGGATTTCCCGGTCGACATATTTTTGCATTGTTGAATTTACTTCACTGAAATCGTAGGACATATCGCTTATGATGGTTCGCTGTTGCGGCGCCAGGACTGAGCATGCACTACCGTGGCGCCTGAGCCTGTTAAAGAAGCCATCATCTTACCTGTATTCACCCACAGAGTTTTCACCATGACTATTGCATCGCCGCGTGATTTTTTACTTTCCCTGTACCAGACCGCCGTCGCTGCAGTCAGCGCCAGCCAGTGCCTGCCGGCATTTCTGCCGCCACCACCGTCCGGCAGGACGATCGTGATCGGCGCAGGCAAAGCCGCCGCCGCGATGGCGCAAACGGTGGAACAGCACTGGCAGGGCGAGCTGAGCGGATTAGTTGTCACGCGTTATGGACACGGTGCCCGCTGCGAAAAAATTGAAGTCATTGAAGCGGCGCATCCGGTACCCGATGCTGCCGGTCAGGAAGCGGCTAAACGCATTCTCGCCATGACGCAGGGTTTAGAGCGGGAAGACCTGGTACTCTGCCTGATTTCCGGTGGCGGCTCATCGCTGCTGGCGCTGCCAGCCGAAGGCATCACGCTGGAACAGAAGCAGGCCATCAATAAAGCCTTGCTGAAAAGCGGCGCCGCCATCAGTGAGATGAACTGCGTGCGCAAGCATTTGTCTGCCATCAAGGGCGGCAGGCTCGGACTGGCCTGCGCACCGGCGCGCGTCGTCACGCTGCTGATTTCCGATGTCCCCGGCGACGATCCCCGCATCATCGCCAGCGGTCCGACGCTGCCGGACGACACCAGCTGTGCCGAAGCGCTGGCGATCCTGCGCAAATACCAGATCGGGATACCGCCCAACATCCTGCAGCACCTTGAATCCGGCGCAGGCGAAACCCCGAAACCGGAAGATCCGCGCTTTGCCCGTCACAGCCATCACATCATCGCCACCGCCCAGCATGCGCTGGATGCCGCGGCCTACTATGCCGGCACTCAGGGCGTCGCAGCGCATATCCTGTCCGACGGCATCGAAGGCGAAGCCCGTGATATCGGTCTGATGCATGCCGCACTGGCGCGCCAGATCGCAGAAAAAGGCCAGCCATTTCACAAACCCTGTGTGATTCTGTCCGGCGGTGAAACCACGGTCACAGTGCGCGGCACAGGACGCGGCGGACGCAATGCCGAATTCCTGCTGAGTCTGGCGCATGCCTTGAATGGTCATGCCGGAATCTATGCGCTGGCCTGCGATACCGATGGCATTGACGGCTCAGAGGACAACGCCGGTGCTTACTACGAGCCTGCCTCGGCGCAGCTGGCGGCTGCCCGCCAGCTGTCTGCCCGGCTGATGCTGGAAAACAACGACGGCTATGGTTATTTTTCTGCCCTGGATCAATTAATTGTCAGCGGACCAACACGCACCAATGTCAACGACTTCAGAGCGATTCTGATCCTGTAAATATTCTGCTGCGGCATTTATAATGTCGGCCGAATACACAGCATATTCATTTGGTGATGTTCTCGGCACAACATACTCCCTAACCTGAGTCTGCAGTCGCTTTTGTTGTCACTTTGTTTTGCTATTCTGAGCAAGCGGCCTCCTTCGCCCTGAAGCGCCGCCCGGTTCATCCGCGCCCCCGGCGATTTCTCCAGATTGGAAAGGTATACGTGACTTCTTTTGCTGCCCCGGCATTATCCCGGCTGACGCTGACCGGTATCTGTAAAAGCTACCCTGCCGTCATTGCCAACGACCATATCAGCCTGAGCGTCGCCCCCGGCGAAATTCATGCGGTGCTGGGAGAAAACGGGGCAGGCAAATCAACGCTGATGAAAATCATCTTCGGTGCCGTGCAGCCGGATTCCGGCACCATGCAATGGAACGGTCAGGAAGTCAGGATCAGCAACCCCCAGGCAGCACGGCGGCTCGGTATCTCGATGGTGTTCCAGCATTTTTCGCTGTTTGACACCCTGACCGTGGCAGAAAATATTGCGCTGGGCCTGGATGCCGGCACCGACATGCAGCAGCTGGCCGCACAGATACGGCAAACCGGCGCCAGCTACGGACTGGAACTCGAACCGCATCGCCATGTGCATACCTTGTCGGTCGGCGAGCGGCAGCGGGTCGAGATCGTGCGGGCGCTGCTGACCAGACCGCAATTGCTGATTCTGGATGAACCCACTTCCGTGCTCACGCCGCAAGCCGTGCAGAAACTGTTTGTCACCCTGCGCCAGATCGCTGCCGAAGGATGCAGCATTCTGTACATCAGCCACAAACTCGATGAAATCCGCGAACTATGCCATTCCGCTACCGTGATGCGCATGGGAAAAGTGACCGGACATTGCGATCCGCGTCAGGAAACCGCCGCCAGCCTGTCGCGCCTCATGATCGGTGACACACAGGCTCCGCATCCGGCATCTGCGGCGATACAGACCGGCCCGGTGCGGTTGCAGGTACAACAGCTGAGCCTGCCCAAAGCGCATGCTTTCGCCACCGCGCTGGACAACATCAGCCTGACGCTGCGTGCCGGAGAAATCACCGGCATCGCCGGCGTATCCGGTAACGGGCAACAGGAATTGCTGGCCGCCCTGTCCGGCGAAGACCGCCGCGCAGCGCCTGACATGATCCGGATTAACGATGTCCCGGTAGGAGACAGCGGCCCGGCTGCCCGCCGCGCGCTGAAACAAAGCCTGGTGCCGGAAGAACGCCTGGGACGCGGCGCAGTACCGGAGCTGAGCCTGACCGATAACATGCTGCTGTCACAGCAAAAGCCTCCCTTTGTGCAGCGGGGCATGATCAATTTTCAGCAGACGATGCAGGCCGCCAGCGACATCATTACCCGTTTCCGCGTCAAAGCCTCCGGACCAGCCGCGCTGGCACGCAGTCTGTCGGGCGGCAACCTGCAAAAATTTATCGTCGGCCGTGAAATTCTGCACGAGCCGGAAATTTTCATCGTGGCGCAGCCGACCTGGGGCGTGGATATCGGTGCCGCCGCGCAGATTCATGCCGAAATACGCCAGCTGAGGAACCGCGGCTGCGCGGTGCTGGTGATTTCCGAAGAGCTGGATGAATTGTTTGAATTATGCGACCGGCTGCATGTGATCGCCAAAGGCCGCCTGTCTCCTGCCGTCAGGACAGAAACGGTCAGCCGGGAACAGATAGGATTGTGGATGAGTGGATTATGGGATCAGAACGGTGCTCCGGCATCTGCCGCCGAACCGGAGAACGCACATGCTTAAGCTTGAATTACGCCCGGCTTCCTCACGCTGGATGGCGTATTTTTCGCCGCTGCTGGCATTGCTGCTGACTGTCTTTTTTGGTGCATTGCTGTTCCTGACTCTGGGGAAAAACCCGTTGACTGGCTTACAGGTATTTTTGCTGGAGCCGCTGCGCAGCCAGACCGCCATTACCGAGCTGCTGCTGAAAACCACGCCACTGGTGTTGTGCGCACTGGGCTTATCAGTCTGCTATCGCGCCAACGTCTGGAACATCGGCGCGGAAGGCCAGTTAATCGCTGGCGGACTGGCGGCCGGTGCCACCGTGCTGGCTTTCGATCACCCGGACGCAACCTTGTCCGGCGCTGCGGTACTGGTGCTGGCAACCGTGGCCGGCGTGGCAGGCGGCGCATTCTGGGCATCTATCACAGCCTGGCTGCGGGACCGTTTTCATGCCAATGAAATCCTGGTGTCGCTGATGTTGACGTACATTGCACAACTGTTGCTGATGTATGCCGTCAACGGCCCGCTGAAAGATCCGGACGGCATGAACTTTCCGCAGTCCAAGGTCTTTTCCAGTGAGTTTCTGCTGTCTCACCTGTTCCACAGCCGCCTGCATATCGGCTTTATCGTGATGCTGATTGCGGCAGCAGGCATGACTGTCTTCATTTACCGCAGCTTTGCCGGTTACCGCCTGACTGTCGGCGGGCTGGCGCCGCTCGCTGCACGCTATGCCGGCTTTTCGAGCCGCAAGGCTTTGTGGCTGTCGCTGCTGATTTCCGGCGGACTGGCTGGCATGGCAGGCGCCTTTGAAGTCACCGGGCCGATTGGTCAGGTGCTGCCGTCGATTTCTCCCGGTTATGGTTTTGCGGCGATCATCGTTGCCTTTATCGGCCGCTTAAACCCTGTCGGCGCGATTTTCGGCGGCATGGTGCTATCGCTGTTTTATCTCGGCGGAGAAATGGCGCAATCCCGTCTTGGCCTGCCTTCCGCCATGACGGGCCTGTTTCAGGGCATGCTGCTGTTCATGCTGCTTGCCTGCGATACGCTGATCCATTACCGCCTGCGCTGGAAACAATAAGACTATGGAAAATTTTGCTGCTCTGATTGCCGCCTCCATCAATTCCGGCACGCCGCTGCTGATTGCCGCGCTGGGGCTGCTGATCAACGAACGCGCCGGCGTGCTGAATCTGGGTGCGGAAGGCATGATGCTGGTTGCTGCCATCATCGGTTTTGCCGTGGCGCATCAAACCCATATCCCGGAACTCGGTTTTCTCGCTGGCGCCATCGCCGGAATGCTGATGGCCAGCCTGTTTGCCTGGTTCGTGCTGGTGCTCGCGACCAATCAGGTTGCCACCGGACTGGCCCTGTCGATTTTTGGCAGCGGCTTATCCGCGTTTATCGGCCAGTCTTTTGTAGGACAGTCCCTGGTGGCTGGCAGCCACGGCATTCCGGGGCTGGCGAATCTGCCCTTCGTCGGCAAAGCACTGTTTGACCAGCACTGGATGGTGTATTTCAGCCTGTTGCTGTGTGCTGCGCTGATCTGGTTCCTGTACCGCACCCGTTCCGGACTGGTATTGCGTGCCGTGGGCGAATCACCCGAATCGGCGCACGCGCTGGGCTATCCGGTACGCAGTATCCGCTATGCGGCACTGCTGTTCAGCGGCGCCTGCTGCGGCATGGCCGGCGCGTATCTGTCGGTGGTGTACACGCCGATGTGGGTGGAGGGACTGGTGTCAGGGCGCGGCTGGATCGCACTCGCACTGACAACATTTGCGACATGGCGTCCGGCACGGGTGTTGCTGGGTGCCTTGCTGTTTGGCAGCGTCACGATTTTGCAATTTCACTTTCAGGCAATCGGGCTGGCGATTCCATCCCAGATATTGTCGATGCTGCCTTATGCGGCAACGATACTGGTGCTGGTGCTGATTTCGCGCAATCCGGACTGGATACGCCTGAATATGCCCGCCTCACTGGGCAAGTCGTTCCGCCCCTGATAGAGCGTTGTCCGCGTGCCGTTTCAATCATTTTGTTCACAGAAGGAAATCCGATATGAAAATTTCTCGCAGAAAAACCATGGCAGCCGTGCTGTCGCTGGCCGTCTTTGGCCTTGCCGCCTGCGGTAAAAAGGAAGAAGCGAAAACCGAAGCTCCCGCAGCAGCAGCCGGCGTCAGCGCTGCCAGTGCCGAACCGCTGAAGGTCGGCTTTATCTACGTCGGCCCGGTCGGCGATGCAGGCTGGACTTATGCTCACGATGCCGCCCGCAAGCTGGTGGAAGCGAAATTCGGCGACAAGGTGAAAACCACCTTCGTCGAAAATGTGCCGGAGAGCGCCGCCGATGCAGAACGGGTGATCCGCGATCTGGCAACCCAGGGCAACAAGATTATTTTTGGCACGACCTTTGGCTACATGGAAGCCATGCTGAAAGTCGCCAAGGATTTTCCTGATGTGAAATTTGAACATGCCACCGGCTACAAGACTGCCGACAATCTGGCGCAATACGATGTCCGCACCTATGAAGGCGCGTATCTGGCAGGCGTCGCCGCCGGTAAACTGAGCAAATCCGGCAAGCTCGGCGTCGTAGCCTCGGTACCGATTCCTGAAGTGCTGCGCAACATCAACTCCTTCACACTCGGCGCCCGCTCCGTGAATCCGAAAGCCAGCACGAAAGTGGTCTGGGTCAACAAATGGTTTGATCCGGGCAAGGAACGCGAAGCGGCGATCACGCTGGTTGGCCAGGGTGTGGATGTCCTGATGCAAAATACCGATTCCGCTGCCGTGGTGCAGACCGCAGAAGAGAAAGGTGTGCTGGCGTTTGGCTGGGACAGCGACATGACCAAATTCGGTCCGAAAGCACACGTTGCTGCCTCGACCATCGACTGGAGCGGCTACTACATCAAGCGCATCGGCGAAGTCATGGATGGCAGCTGGAAATCCGGCTCAACCTGGTGGGGTCTGAAAGAAAACATGATTGATCTGAAGGCTTTCAACGCCACGCTGTCGGATGATGTGAAAAAGCTCATCGCTGAACGCCGTCAGGGTGTGATCGACGGCACCGCACCGATCTGGAAAGGCCCGATCAGGGACAATACCGGCAAGGAAGTCCTGGGGAAGGATGCTGTCGCCGACGACAAATTCCTGCATGAAATCAAATTCTACGTCGAAGGCGTGGAAGGCAAAATACCCAGCTGATCCGGCATCATTGCGCTTCAGAAAAACACCGCATGCTCCGTCAGGAAATGCGGTGTTTTTTCATGCCCGGCATGGTTTTCAGCGTTATTGGCCCGTACCCGAAAACACCTCGCCCGCGGCCTCGGCAATGAGCCGCCGGAACCACTGCACCTCCGCCGCCGCATGCACCCGTTCATGCCACAACATGAAGAACTGCATACATGGCATTGCCAATGGCACCGGTAAAATTTCTATCGGCCAGTCCTTCGCACATTGCAACGCAAAACTGCGGCTGGTCGTAAAAATCAGATCGGTCTTTGATAGCACATACGGCACCATGCCAAAATACGGAATCGTCATCTGTATCCGCCGCTTCAGGCCCTGCTCTGCCAGCGTGCTGTCAATGATGCTGCGGTGTCCCATCATGTAGGGAGTCGGTGCCAGATGCGGCATATCCAGGTAATAGCGCAGCGACAGTCCTTTGCTGACCACCGGATGCTTGCGGTTGACCATGCACACAATCTCATCCTCCGACAATTGTGCAATATGCAGATGCTGCGGCGCATCCGGCCAGTTACCGATCACGCAGTCCAGCTCGCCGCTTTCCAATGCGGCAGCGTAATCAAAACCAGCACTCAGGGCATGCACCACCAGCCCCGCCTGCGGCGCCAGTTCACGGACTTTTTCCATCACCCGCGGAATCAGCAAAACACTCAGATAATCCGGCGCGCCGAGATGAAATACCCGCTGACTGCTGGCGGCAACAAACGCCGGTGGCGGGCTGGCAATGCTCTCCAGCGTCTGCAATCCCTGTCTGGCAAGCAGCAGCAATTCGTTGCCGCGTTCGGTCGGCGTCATGCCGTTTTTACCGCGCACCAGAATCGCATCACCGGTGATGTCGCGCAGACGCTTGAGCATATTGGACACCGCCGGCTGCGACTGGCCGAGTTTCATCGCCGTGCGCGTAACGCTGCGTTCCGTCAGCAAAGTATGCAGCACACGCAGCAGATTGGTATCGAGCTGATCGGCCGGACGCTGACTCATAGCGCCTCCGCAGTCAGCATATCGCCATCGGTAAACACCCGGAATTCTCCGGGCGCAAACTGTGTCCAGCGTTCATTATGGGTCAGCGGTTCGGTAACGATCACCGCCACCTTGTCATTCGGGGTCGTCACCTCGGAAAAATCGACTGTGACCTGCTCATCTGACAGACTGGCCGTAGGAAAAGGATACTGGCGCACGATGTAGTGCAGCTTGGTGGAGCAATGCACGAACATCGCTTCACCGTTCGAGAGCATCATATTGAAAGTACCGTAAGCCGCAATCTCTGCACAAATGGTCTGCAGAAACGGTGCCAGTTCCGCCGTATCCGGCAAACTGGTGCCAAACCGTTTACGCAGACATTGCAACAGATAACAGAACGCCAGTTCACTGTCGGTGCTGCCAACCGGTAAAAAGCTGCCGTCCAGCACCAGTGCAAAATCTTTCAGGTCGCCATTATGCGCAAAGACCCAGTAACGCCCCCAGCATTCGCGCACGAACGGATGGCAGTTTTCCAGCGTCACCTCGCCCTGCGTTGCCTTGCGGATGTGTGCAATCACATTTTTTGACTTGATCGGATAATGCTTGATCAGTTCCGCCACCGGCGAGCTGATTGCCGGCTGATGATCGACGAACAAACGGACGCCGCTGCCCTCAAAAAAAGCAATGCCCCAGCCGTCTTTATGCTCGTCCGTCAGCCCGCCACGCGTCGCAAACCCCGTGAAACTGAACACGATGTCGGTCGGCGTATTGCAATTCATTCCTAGTAATTGACACATGATGCACACAGAAAAATCGGTATCTGCATACCTTAACATACGCAAACTTTTTTATGGTCAAATGCTGTCCTGACCTGCACGGGGATTTTGATGCTCTTCATTCTGCTATTTCACGACCACCAGGATAAACTGGCGATACGTCAGCAACACATGGCCGCTCATCTTGACTGGCTCAGCCAGCATCAGCAACAAATCCGGGTTGCCGGATCACTGCGTACCGAGCCGGAGCAGGCGCCCCTGGGAGCCTGCTGGATCGTCGAGGCAGACAGCAAATCAGCGGTCAGCGCACTGATCGCCACTGACCCATTCTGGCAACATGGTCTGCGTGCCAGCGTTGAAATTCTGCACTGGTCAAAGGCATTTCCGGATCAGTACATACCAGTCTGAGCAACACGCTGTAAGATTGACAGAAGGCAGTTTCGATGCAGAAGCTAGAGAGAGTCTTAAAAGCTAATCTCAGTAAGGGTTTTGAAAATATGATTCAATTTTGTGTACTAACTTGTGTACTAAAAAACTGATGTGACTCTCTTTAATGCTATGTAACCGCTTATTTATAGGTTACTTAGCCACCCCTCCTTCATTCTCAGTCAGTCGTAATTCATACTTGATCTGACTCACCTCGTCCGATTTCCCCCCAAAGCGGACCTGCGATTTCTTTCGCTGAAAGAATTTCTCCACAATATTAGACAGGTAGGAACCAACGATGCACGGCGCGCTCGCTTGAATGTCAAGAGAAATGCTTGGTCATGATGTCGCGCACGTCCCTGAGCATTGACCGCACATCCGACGCGTCGAATTCGTCCCATTTCCCATGAGCAGCGCTATTTCGTAGGTCAGCTATTGTGGTAATTTTTTTTTGAACCAATTTCGAGTAAATCGCCTTCTTGGCGAGTTCACTGTTCATCCAATCCAATTTCGGCTTAACTGGCAATGATACATCGTTAGCCACACAAAGCTTTCGGAGCCCATCTTCCAACACACTCCCAGTAACGATAGCAGATGGATGAAAATAGCCCGCCTCTAGCAAATGCTCAGCTTGCTCAAGAAATTCGTCAAACAATTCTGCTTCAACTAATCGCCTCAGGGAGAAAAGGCTACCAGATTCAAAATCATCCTTCACTGAGAGCAGTACACCGAAGGCCTGTTCCGCATTAGGCCACTTTGGATAGTTGGGGAATTGATCTTGCAGTCGTAAATAGTGCGGACTTGATTCACCAAATACGCGTCCCACCAGACTAAGACAACTAGTAAGCCACCGGTTCATGATTTGAACATCAACAAAGTCACTCGTGATATGGCCTGGCGATGGATGTTTTCGCGTGGCCAGGACTTGTTGCCCAAGTTCAATTAGTTCATCGATGCGTGTGGAGATTTTTTCGTCAAGTGTCATGAGTTAATTCCTGCACGGTGAGAGAACATTTGTCTGAAGGGAATCCTTGATGTCGGCTATTTGGTCGATTGTAGCCGGCCATCTTGCTGGAGTATTCGCCTCTTTGCCGACCGTCGCACTTATTTCCAAGCACATCCTATTTCAAACACTAGCGCTAACTAACTTAATTTGCTACGGCCCCATTCGCTTTTTGAAATGGTTTGCCTTTGAACCATTGGGCAAGACCCGCTATGTAGTCTAGGAGGTGGTTTCTATCAGGTGCCTGCAGCGCATGCCCAGCACCCTGATACTCGATATATGTAAAATTCTTATCAGGGTGTGAGGCAAAATATTCTCGTAACTTTCGGCCCGATTCGATAGGCACACTTTCATCCTGTTCTCCCATCGCGGCCACAATTGGGATGTTCAGTTGCGCGTATGTTGGTAGCGGATCGTAAAACAGATGTGAACTCCAGTAGCGGTATGGGTGGCCAAAAAACTCCTTGGTCAGATTGTTCGGATCAGCCTTGATAGCATCGTAAATTTCGCGCAATTGCTTACGGGAATATAAACTCGCATAAGGTTCAACTTTGCGTGCGCTAAAGATCAGAAACTCATCACTTTGCGATAATCCGCCGCTGCCACCAGTTGAAAGCCAACCGATTTTCTCGCTCTGCGAGGCAACAATTGGGGCAACAACACCGCCTTCGGAGAAGCCTAGTATCGCCAAGCTATGCTGCTCAAGCGATTTCAGATAGGGTTCAGTTTTGATAAAGGTTAAGGTATCACTTACCCGCCGCTCCAAATAATCTGCGTAATTGTAGATCTCAGAACAGTGTTCTCCATCGTCTCCCTTGTTGATACCAATCTTTTCAAGGAAGTAGACATTGACCGGTGCGGGATATCGTTCAAAAAAACCCGGGATTCGGTGCCCGAAATCGCGACAGCCTGAACCGCTGATTAGCAGAATTGGTGTTGGTTTTTCATCTAACGTGACGTCTTGCAAGTGGTAGTAACGTCGCTGCAGCCCGTCAATTTGAATCTCTGCTTCCACAAGCGTTCGTTCGGCCAGCGCAGCGCCCGTGACAAGTATGCTGCCCACAAAAAATAGAAATTGAAGAACTATTTTATTCATTTAAATCCTTGACTTACCATGATCGTCTGCTACTCGCCGGTCTCCGCCGGTCGTTGGGTCTTCACATCGATTCCTTGGGAGGAAAGTCCTCCCTCGATTTTGGTAAGTAGCCCCAGACACGCGCAACTTCTCCGCATAACCATAGCCAAACTAAGCAAACAACCTGCATTTCTCATAGTAGAAATTAAAATCTGCTTGTTCAACTTAGCAAACCCTGAGCGACCTCCTATTTCCCGATGCAGAAACGGGAAAAAATCACGCCCAGCAAATCATCGGAACTGAATTCACCGGTGATGCTGTTCAGACGGTCTTGCGTCAGGCGCAGTTCTTCAGCAAACAGATCCAGCGACTGGTCGTTCTGAGCGGCATATTCCGCAGCGCTTTGCAAATGCTCATGCGCGTGTTTCAGGGCGATCAGGTGGCGTTCACGCGCGAGGTAAAGTGATTCGCCGGTCTGCTCCCAGCCTGCGATGCGCAGCAATTCCTGGCGCAATAAATCAATACCGGCATGATCCTGGGCTGACAAGTAAATATGCGTTGCATCATTCATCCGGTCGACGCTGGGATGATGACCGGACAGATCGATTTTATTCCACACGCGGATCACCGGCACACCGTCGGGAAAGCGCGCCACAATCGCTTCATCAGCCCGGGTCGGCCCCCGGCTGGCGTCCAGCAGATGCAGAATCACATCGGCTTTTTCCACTTCCGCCCAGGTACGTTCGATGCCGATCCGCTCGACCGTATCAATCGCATTGACGATACCGCCTGGTTCCGCATCATCGTGTTCATGGCGGATACCAGCCGTATCGATGATATTCAGCGGTATGCCTTCGATGTGGATCGTTTCGGTCACTTTGTCGCGGGTGGTGCCGGCAATCGGCGTGACAATCGCGACATCGTCACCGGCCAGCGCATTCAGCAAAGACGACTTGCCGACATTCGGCTGACCAGCAAGCACCACATTCAGGCCGGCGCGCAACAAAGCGCCCTGTGCGGCCTGGTCGAATACTTTTTGCAGCGCAGCCTGTATTGCCGAGAGCTGGCCGCGCGCATCGGATTTTTCCAGGAAATCGATTTCTTCTTCCGGAAAATCCAGCGTCGCTTCGACCAGCATGCGCAGGTGCACGACCTTGTCGACCAGTTCGTGAATCACTTTGGAAAACACACCGGACAAGGATTGTGATGCGGACTTGGCAGCCGCTTCGGTAGAGGCTTCGATCAGATCAGACACCGCTTCCGCCTGCGCCAGATCGAGCTTGTCGTTCAGAAAAGCGCGCTGGGTGAATTCACCCGGCTGCGCCAGCCGCAAACCGGCATCTTTACCGGCCTCCAGGCAGCGGCTCAGCAGCATCTGCATCACCACCGGGCCGCCGTGCCCCTGTAATTCGAGCACTTCCTCGCCGGTGTATGAATGCGGGGCGTTGAAATACAGCACAATCCCCTGATCGATGATGCTGCCGTCAGCGTGCCGGAATGGCAGATAGCTGGCATGGCGCGGTTTCAACGCCGTATCACCAAACAAAGTGCGGATAATGGGTGCCAGATTTCTGCCAGAAATGCGGACGACGCCGATGCCGCCGCGTCCGGGTGCGGTAGCGATGGCGGCAATGGGAACAGGATCGTAAATCATGATGAAATTTTATCGTTGCCCGCACTCCGGAGGTGCGGAATTTTAACCGGTGCTGTGACGCAAATGCCACAGATATACAGGATGCCGCCCTGAATGTCTCATGCCGTCTCAGACAGACTGCGAATGAGACCGTGCCCGAAACAAAAAAGCCCGCAGTCAGCGGGCTTTTTTGGCTGGCTGTTACGCCTTATGTTCAGGCGGGATCAGCTTATTGTTAATCACCCATTGCTGGCCAATCGACAGGATGTTGTTCACAACCCAGTACAGCACCAGACCGGACGGGAAGAAGAAGAACATGACCGAGAAAATCAGCGGCATGAACATCATCATCTTCGCCTGCACCGGATCAGCCGGCGCCGGATTGAGCTTGGTCGTGATGAACATCGAAATTGCATAAATCAGCGGCAAAATAAACAGCGGATCCGGCGAAGTCAGGTCGGTAATCCAGCCGGTCCAAGGTGCGCCGCGCATTTCCACGCTGGCCTGCAAGACCCAGTACAGCGCCAGGAACACCGGCATCTGGATCAGGATAGGGAAACAGCCGCCAAGAGGATTGATTTTCTCGGTTTTGTACAACTCCATCATGGCCTGATTCATTTTTTGCGGATCGTTTTTATAACGTTCGCGCACTGCCTGCATCTTCGGTGTGACGACCTTCATTTTTGCCATGCTGCGATAACCGGCAGCCGACAGCGGGAACAGTGCCAGTTTGATCGAGATCGTAAACACAACAATCGTCCAGCCCCAGTTACCGATCAGGCCATGAATCAGCTCCATCAGCCAGAACAAAGGCTTGGCGATGATGGCGAGAATACCGTAATCCTTCACCAGCTCCAGACCCGGCGCAATTTTCTCCAGCGTCGCGGTCGATTGCGGGCCGGAATACAGCACAGCGTCGCTGTCTTTAGCCGCACCCGGTGCAATCGTACCCAGCTGCAGAATGGTGCTGACGGAATACACGTTATCGCGAACCTTCTCGGTACGGAATTCACGCGGTCCTTTGTCCTGAGGCACAAATGCCGATACAAAGAAATGCTGAATCACGGCAACCCAGCCATTATCTGCCGATTTCACATGACTGTTATTGCTGCTGCCAGGCTGTTCCTGCTCGGCCTTGTGGATTTTTTCAAAATCGAGCTTCTGGAATTTCTCTGACTCAGTATAAATTGCCGGTGCGTAAAACTCGCTCGGGCCGGTAAACATAGAACCGCCGGCAGGCTTGGTGCCGTCATGAATCAGTTGCAGGTACAGTGCCGGCGTAATCGGCGCTGCCGTGTTATTGGTCACCGTGTGTTTGACGCCAATCGCATAATCACCTTTTTTGAAGGTCAACGTTTTGGTCAGTTTCACACCGCCCTGCTGCGATTCCAGCACCAGCTGCACGCTGTCAGCGCCGTCAAGACTGCGCTTGCCCGGCAAGGCGGTAAACACGGACTTGTGATTCGGCAAAGCTGCATTCGCCAGGCCTGTTTGCGCCAGATAAGTACGGGTTTCACCGGCATCAAACAACACCACATTCCGTTCCGTTTTAGCTTTTTCTTTCAGGCCGACCGCTTCCAGGAATGGCAGATAAAAATGTTCCGGTGCCGGATGATCCTTATATTTCAGCAATTCCAGCCGTCTGACCTCGCCGCCCAGCGTATCAATATCCACCTTAATCACATCCGTCGTGATCGTGATCAGTTCAGTTTTGGCGGCAACCGCAGTGGTGTCCGCAGCACTGGCGGCAACACTGCCGGAATTGACTGCAGGAGCAGCGACGCCAGCAGCGCCTGTCGCAGAGGCCGCAGCCGGCTTAGCCTGCTGTGTGCTGGCTGCCGGGAAAAACATCGAGGATTTGCCGTTATGGCGCATCCAGTTATCCCATAACAGCAGCAACGACATGGAAAAAATAACCCACAGGACGGTACGTTTGATATCCATTTTTTATGTCAGGAAAGATGTGAAGAATGACCAGCATCACCAGGATGTTCATGGTGACACTTGCCGGATGTGGGGATGGTTTCTGTTTTTTCAGCAGCAGGCGGAACATGATCGACACCGCCCGGATGCCAGGGATGGCATTTGCACAAACGCCGGCCCGCCAGATAGCTGCCTCTGGCGGCGCCATGCAACCGGATTGCTTCGGCCGCATATTCGGAACAACTGGGATAAAAACGGCAGTTCTGCCCCAGCATAGGGCTGATTGCATACTTGTAAAAGCGCAATAACAGGAGCAGCAGCGTTTTCATATCAACCCGTTTGCTGGCAAGCTGGCGCCGCGAACAGGCGCAAAATCTCCGCCCTCAACTCCCGCCTGAGGCGGGCAGTCGTGGCAGGGCCGTCTTTACTATTGACCGGCCGGGACAGGCGCACGATGCAATCAACGTTTTTCAGCGCAGCGCACCTGAAAATCTCACGCGTGACACGTTTGATCGTGTTGCGCGTGACTGCGCGCGGCGCAAACCGCTTGGCAGCCACAACGCCCAGGCGGGCATGCGATAAATCGTTCGTTCTGGCATACAGGACAAAGTGCGATGTCCTGAACACGGGGCGCAAACGAAAAACGGATGAAAACTCATCCGTTTTAACGATACGCCGGATACGGGCAAAATCTGCATTGCCTGCACCAGCCTGAACTGAATCAGCTGAATAATTGATCATGCGTTTTCAGCCTGGGCCGCCGCAGACCAACATTGATAATCAGGCTGCCAGGCGTTTACGGCCTTTGGCACGGCGTGCATTCAGAACAGCGCGGCCACCGCGGGTTGCCATACGTGCGCGGAAACCGTGAGTGCGCTTGCGGCGAACGACGGAAGGTTGGTAAGTACGTTTCATGTTGGTCTCGCTATTTGAGCAATAAAAAAAATCGGAATTACGGATAAAGGCTGTCGTGCGTACGACTTCGGCTCACGCATTTCGTCAGGCCTTTCGCCTTTACTGCCCCAAAACCGCTGCTCATGGCTGCTGCAGTACCCATACAGACGTAGAGGCAATGCACTATCCAATAAAAGAGGGTAGGGAACCCTGAATTAGACACCATTTTTAGCTTACGTGTCAATCACTTAGCGCAAATTTTAATCATCCTCATATTTCCCGGCTGCTGCAGCGCACAGAATAAATTTAATGCGGCGGCTGTGGATAACTCGGTCAGTCGCGGTTAAAATAGAGGATTAGCGCGGCACCGGTTTATGCCTTTCAGGCAACTTTCCGGGCAAATTCGATCATTGCCCGGACAGGTTAAAGAACTGTTGCGGATCCTGCCTTCCGGGTTGCTTCCCGGTACTTGCCCAGGTTCTGTACGGTTTGAATAGATGCGGACCGCGCATTTGCATTTAATACAGTAAAGTTATTCATGGAAAATTTCTGGCAAGCCTGTTCGTCACAACTAGAGCAAGAGCTTCCTTCGCAACAATTCAGCGCCTGGATCAAACCGCTTGTCCCGCTTGATTTCGAGAACGGCAAGCTGCGCATTGCCGCGCCCAACCGCTTCAAGCTGGATTGGGTCAAGGCGCAATTCGCCAATCGCATCAGCGAGCTGGCCAATCAGTACTGGGACGATGCGGTTGAGGTGCAGTTCGTGCTGGACCCGCGCGGCGGAAAGAAGCCAGCGGCCGCCCCGGCACCGGCGACAGTCCGCCATGGCGCCCAGGATACAGAGCCGGGCACGGCTTCTGTCGAAATTGTCAATGAAAGCAGCACACCCGAAGTCTCGCCGCGGCGCGACCTGAGCCGCATCAACGTCGAACTGACATTCGACAGTTTTGTGACCGGTAAGGCGAATCAACTCGCACGCGCGGCGGCCATCCAGGTGGCGAATAATCCGGGTGTGTCCTATAACCCACTGTTTCTGTATGGCGGCGTCGGACTCGGCAAGACTCACCTGATCCACGCGATCGGCAACCAGATTCTGGTCGATAACCCCAATGCCAAAATCCGCTACATCCACGCCGAACAGTATGTGCGCGACGTAGTCACCGCCTACCAGCGCAAAGGTTTCGACGAATTCAAACGCTACTACCACTCGCTCGATCTGTTGCTGATTGATGATATTCAGTTTTTCGGCGGCAAGAGCCGGACGCAGGAAGAATTTTTCTATGCCTTTGAAGCGCTGATCGCGGCAAAAAAACAGATCATCATCACCAGCGATACTTATCCGAAAGAAATCACCGGCATGGATGACCGTCTGATTTCGCGTTTCGACTCGGGCCTGACGGTCGCGATCGAGCCGCCGGAACTGGAAATGCGGGTTGCCATTCTGCTCAAAAAAGCCCATTCCGAAGGCGTGCATTTTTCGGATGACGTCGCGTTTTTCGTTGCCAAACATCTGCGCTCAAACGTACGTGAACTCGAAGGCGCATTGCGCAAGATTCTGGCGTATTCCCGTTTCCACGGCAAAGACATCACGATTGATGTCGTCAAGGAAGCGCTGAAAGATTTGCTGTCGGTGCAGAACCGCCAGATCTCGGTAGAAAATATCCAGAAAACCGTGGCTGACTTTTTCAACATCAAAGTCGCGGATATGTATTCGAAAAAACGTCCGGCCAATATCGCCAGACCGCGCCAGATTGCGATGTATCTGGCAAAAGAACTGACGCAGAAAAGTTTGCCGGAAATCGGCGAGCTGTTCGGCGGGCGCGATCACACCACGGTCTTGCATGCAGTCCGCAAGATTGCGGCGGACCGCACCAAAAACCCGGAGTGCAATCACGAGCTGCATGTGCTGGAACAGACACTCAAAGGTTAACCGGTATGAAGCAAACAGGTTGCCAGAATGACCGCCGTGCCAGAATGAAGCCTGCCTTTATTCTCTTGACAACGCACAAGGTATTTCCGGCAACCCGGCATTACAGCAGGCAGTAAGCGTTCAGTATTAAGAAGTACGAAATTAAGCAGTACAAAAAGCATCATTGATCAATGACAACCACAGCGAGGATTTCAAATGCAATTGGTTAAAACCCACCGGGATACCCTGCTCCGGCCTTTGCAAATTGTGAGTGGTATTGTCGAGCGTCGGCACACTTTGCCGATTCTGGCCAATATTCTCATCCGCAAAGACGGTGAACAGGTATCTTTCCTCTCTACAGACATCGAAGTGCAAATCACGACCAAAGCAGAAATCGGCTCGGGTGGTGACAACATCGCCACGACCGTCGCGGCGCGCAAACTGCTCGATATTCTGCGCGCCCTGCCCGATGATCAGGATGTGGTGCTGAAGCTGGACAACAAGCGCATGAGCGTGCAGTCCGGCAAGTCGCGGTTTTCGCTGCAGACACTGGCGGCAGAAGAATTCCCGACGGTGGCACAGGCCGAACATTTCAATGCCAGCGTCAGCCTGCCGCAAAAAACCCTGAAGCATCTGTTCAACATGGTGCATTTCTCCATGGCGCAACAGGATATCCGCTACTACCTGAACGGCTTGCTGCTGGTGGTGGATGGCAAAAATGTGATCGCCGTTGCCACCGACGGCCATCGTCTGGCGTTTTGCCAGATTGAGGTCGAACAGGAATTCCCGCGCCACGAAGTCATCATTCCGCGCAAAACCATTCTCGAATTGCAGCGCCTGCTGGAAGACAAAGACGACCCGGTGCAGATCGACATAGCGAATAATCAGGTCAAACTCACATTCGCCGATATCGAGCTGATTTCCAAACTGGTCGAAGGTAA
Organism: Cognatundibacterium griseum; assembly: GCF_014284195.1. Classification (GTDB taxonomy): domain Bacteria; phylum Pseudomonadota; class Gammaproteobacteria; order Burkholderiales; family Burkholderiaceae_D; genus Undibacterium; species Undibacterium griseum. Next base: position 242,557 of record NZ_JACOGC010000001.1, on the reverse strand, counting down.
ATTCCCCGACTTTAACCGCGTGATCCCGAAAGGCTATAAAAACAGCTTTACGCTGGGCCGTGAGCAATTGCTGCGCTCCTTGCAGCGTGCCGCGATCATGACTTCGGATAAGTTCAAAGGCGTGCGCTGTGTCATCACGCCGGGCAGCATGCAGATTTTATCGACCAATGCCGATCAGGAAGAGGCGATGGAAGAAATCGAAATCGATTACGGCGGCGACAGCGTGGACATTGGTTTCAATGTCAGCTATCTGCTGGATGTGCTGAACAACCTGAAATGCGATCAGGTCAGTATCTCGCTGGGCGACTCCAATTCGTCAGCGCTGATCACGATTCCAGACAACACTGACTTTAAATATGTCGTGATGCCTATGCGCATTTAAGCCTGATGAAGCCTGAGCGCACCTCTTTTGCCAGCGGCAGAGGTGCGCCGCGAGGGGCGTCAACGCCAGCAGCCAGTCTCCGGTGCTGGATCAGCGTATGCAATCTGGTCAGTTTATTTCAGCTGCAAGCGCCAGCCCCTCTCCCCGCCCTCTGCCGTCAACGTAAGAGGGCGCCGGAACCCCAGATCAGTTAGAACCAGTAATACCAAATAACAGAAGGTAGCCATGTCCGATCACACCCAAGACAACACTCCAGCGCAGCCAAATCAATCTTACGGCGCGTCCTCCATCCAGATTCTGGAAGGCCTGGAAGCCGTGCGTAAGCGCCCCGGCATGTACATTGGCGATACATCAGACGGCACCGGTTTGCATCATCTGGTATTTGAAGTGCTGGATAACTCGATTGACGAATCCTTAGCGGGCCACTGTACCGAAATCAATGTCACGATTCATTCGGATAACTCGATTTCGATTACCGACAATGGCCGCGGTATTCCGACTGGCATTAAATGGGACGACAAAAACGATCCTAAGCGCAGCGCCGCTGAAATCGTGATGACCGAGCTGCATGCCGGCGGCAAGTTTGATCAGAACTCGTATAAAGTTTCCGGCGGTTTGCATGGCGTGGGCGTGTCCTGCGTGAATGCGCTGTCCAAATTGCTGAAGCTGACCATCCGCCGCGATGGCAAAGTGCATCAGATGGAATTTGCCAGAGGCGTAGTGCAAAACCGTGAAATTGAAACCGTGGATGGTGTCGTCACCTCCCCCATCAAAGTCACCGGCGAGACCGATAAACGCGGTACCGAAGTGCATTTCTGGGCGGATGAAGAAATCTTCAATCACGTCGAATTCCACTACGAAATTTTGTCCAAGCGTATCCGCGAATTGTCGTTCCTGAACAATGGCGTGCGCATCAAACTGAATGACCACCGCACCGGCAAAGAAGAATTGTTTGCGTTCGAAGGCGGCACCCGCGGTTTTGTGGAATACATCAACAAAGCGAAAAGCGTGCTGCATCCAACCATATTCCAAGCTACCGGCGAACGCATGTCCGACCAGGGCACCAACATCACCGTTGACGTCTCCATGCAATGGAATGATGCCTACAACGAACAGGTACTCTGCTTCACCAATAATATTCCCCAGCGCGACGGCGGCACCCATCTGACCGGCCTGCGCGCTGCGATGACACGCGTCATCAACAAATACATCGAAGAACACGAATACGCCAAAAAAGCCAAGGTCGAAGTCACCGGCGACGACATGCGCGAGGGCCTGACCTGCGTGCTGTCCGTCAAAGTACCGGAGCCGAAATTCAGCTCGCAGACCAAAGACAAGCTGGTGTCGTCTGAAGTGCGCGGCCCGGTAGAAGAAATCGTCGCCAAAACCCTGACCGACTTCCTGATGGAAAAACCGAACGACGCCAAAATCATCTGCGGCAAAATCGTGGAAGCCTCACGCGCGCGCGAAGCCGCCCGTAAAGCCCGCGAACTGACGCGCCGCAAAGGCGTGATGGATGGCCTGGGTCTGTCGTCTAAACTGGCTGACTGCCAGGAAAAAGACCCGGCGCTGTGCGAACTCTACATCGTCGAGGGTGACTCTGCGGGCGGCTCGGCCAAACAAGGTCGCGACCGTAAATTCCAGGCGATTCTGCCACTGCGCGGTAAAGTGCTGAACGTCGAAAAAGCACGTTTCGAAAAAATGCTGTCATCCGAACAGATCACCACCCTGATCGCCACACTCGGCACCAGCATAGGCCCAGACGAATTCAACGTCGATAAACTGCGCTACCACCGCATCATCATCATGACCGATGCCGACGTCGACGGCGCCCACATCCGCACATTGCTGCTGACCCTGTTCTACCGCCAGATGCCGCAACTGGTGGAACGCGGCCACATCTACATCGCCCAGCCACCGCTGTATAAAGTCAAAGCCGGCCGCGATGAACGCTATCTGAAAGACGATGCCGAAGAAGCACAATACATGATGACCGTCGCCCTGACCGGCGCAGCGCTGATCCCGGCCACCGGGGCCGACGCCATCACGGGCGAAGCACTGGGTGAACTGGTACGCCAGTACAACCTGGCCAACGCAGTCATGACCCGCTTATCCCGTCTGATCGACCGCGCCGCGCTGACCGCCATCATGACCGGCGTGACGCTGAAACTCGACAGCGCTGAAAATGCACAGGCCTCTGCCGACGCCATGACCGCCGCCATCGGCGACCAGTCCGTCAAAGCCGTCGTGCGCAGCGACGAATTGTCCGGCGCATTCAGCCTGCGCGTCGAACGCCTGCACCACGGCAATATCAAGGTCAGCAACATCGACGCCGATTTTGTCGATGGTATCGACTACAAAGTACTGGAAAATGCCGCCAACACCTTTAAAGGCCTGATCGGCGAAGGCGCCTTCATCCGTCGCGGCGAAGGTGAAAAAGCCAAAGAAATCGCCGTGCAGGACTTCCACAACGCCATGCTGTGGCTGCGCGACGAAGCCGAACGCGGCGTCTCCAAACAGCGCTATAAAGGTCTGGGTGAAATGAATCCGGAACAGCTGTGGGAAACCACCATGGACCCAACCGTACGCCGCCTGCTGAAAGTACAAATCGAAGACGCGATCGCCGCCGACCAGATCTTTACGACATTGATGGGCGACGACGTAGAACCCCGCCGTGCTTTCATCGAAAGCAATGCGTTAAGGGCAGGGAATATTGACGTTTGATTTAATTTAGTAAAAAAAATGCCCAACAGCTTGTTGGGCTTTTTTTGCGCTTCCAAAGATATTTATAAATAAAAAATAGATTAAATAATGCGTGTCTTATCTTTATTTAAATATATGGAATTGATCCCACAACTCGATAAATAATCATAACTCTGGTCGAAGAATCGAGGTAAGCGTGTGCCATCTTGTGCGTCCCCTCGCGGTACAAAAATCACCATACCTTGTCGTGCTCGGGTGAGCAAAACACGGTAAGCATTTTCAAGATAACGTTGTTGTTCTTCTTGCTGCCGGCGCTTCCATGTTGTGCCTGTGAATTTCCAATGTTCAAATTGTCCATTGATGTAACGATAATCTGCGTCCCAGCCGACTAAACACCAATCAAGCTCTAGCCCCTGAATATCAAATTCAGTCGCCACATCTTCTAAAAAATGGCATGAGCGTATATCGTCTTGCTCATTCAAAAACCAATCTGCCGCGGATAGTCGATTTTTAACGAAGATACCTTCGGGTTTGAGACGTACTGCACCTGAAGATGCGATGACGCCTTTGGTTTCGTTCGCACGACTACGTTGTTTGATCCAAGCCTTAGCTGCTTGTAAATCGCGAGTGACGACGATAGGAAATTTGTCTTTAAACGACTGATAAATTTCAATCGCCGCTTGCGGATTATTGTGAATGACGTGATGCACCATGTGCGAAAGTTTCTCCGCACGGAAGGAACGCATCGATATCGCCAAATGCAAACTAGATACAGCTTGCGCATTAGAGACCTGATCAAAACTCACATCGCGCCCAGCGTATTCAACTTGGGTGAGTTTATCTGAGTAGTACACATCCCAATTTGGAAAATGTAGCTCCAGCGCATCCGCCCATCCTTGTAAGCCTGCCTCGCCGGTGTTGATTTCTTGCCCGCCGCCGATAAGGGCAATGATCACGCACCAATCCTCGTGCCTATCCATGACACTAATGAGAAACTCGGGCTCAGATTGTGCGAAGTTTTTTTGACCACGTTTGGTCATCATGAACTTTGACGTGTTCTCTTGATCCCATGCGCGTTGTGCTTCATCAAAAATCACAACATGCTCGTTTGGCGCCGACAAGTCTTTGATGTATTCATCACGGAATTTATGAATATTTTGAATCGATGCAGATGCCGCGCGAAGTGCGGTGGCTTTGTTCTTGTGTGCATGTCGTTGTACTGAGTCACGCGCTAACGCTTCGGTTAATACTTCTACCAACGGGCCGTTACCGGATAAAAAAACCGCTTGCTCTTCTTTATCTGAACCAACATTAGTGGCAATATTTAATCCGACTAAGGTCTTACCCGCTCCGGGAACTCCTGTGACAAAGCAGATAGTTTTGCGTCGTTGCAACCGTGCTTGGTGAATGATTTCTTGCAATGCTTGCGATGTCACATGCAGATTCTGCGCACCCGCATCATTGCGAGCAATATCATTAACATCGTGATCGGCGTATAGCGCTTGCGCTGCTTCAATAATGGTTGGCGTTGGTTTATAGGAAGAATTTAGCCAAGCTTGCAATTCGATAACTGGTGGCTGATCGATTTCATCAACACAATACTGAATTACGCTCGCCATATTATTGCTATTGGCACGCAGTGGTTCATACACACCGTCAGCGCCGTCTGTCAAAGTATTATTCTTAGGTGGCGCTCCGGTTGCAACCAAAATTGGTATGAGAATTTTTTCATGACTACCTTCATGAAAATGATGCAGATCGATCGCATAGCCATGGGCTTGGCGCATGTCTTGCGCTGCGTAATCTTGTGCACCAACTTTAAATTCTAAAATGAAAATAAGGTTTTTGTATATCAAAAGGACATCGGCACGTTTACCCATACGTGGTATTTGAAATTCAAAAAATAAATATCCTTCACCCAAACCACGTAGAGCCGTTTGTAAAATTTCGATCTGAGTAATCCACGCGCCAGTTTGTTGATATACCAATTCTTGGGTATGGTTTTGTGTGATTTTGCCGACAATCGCATCCGGCGACTCTGCTATGAACGCTGTCAAACTCTCAGCATAAAACGCTCGATTTGACATGACTATTTCTCTTCTATTGAGAATAACTGAGCAGGCAATATATTCAATGCTCTTGCGATTCGAAATATATTGATTAAGCCGACATTTCGTATTCCACGCTCTATTCCGCTGATATAGGTTCGATCAAGTTCCGCAATTAATCCAAGTTGCTCTTGGCTTAATCCCCTCTCCATTCTTAATTTTTTTAGGTGCAGCCCAAATTGAATTAATTCTCGATTCTCCATCGCTTAACCTCGCGTTATCAGGTAAGCAATCATGAAGAGATGTGACTTATAGGTCTACGGACGATAAGTCTCATTATTTGAATCTGGTTTAAAAACGCTTACTCAGGAACATGAACGTTCATGTGTTTTTTAAGATATACACACCGATTAATTTAAATAAATATTCTGCTATCCACATAGTCATATCGATAAAATCTATACGCACCATTACCAAGCATGACTTCTAATAGTAAAACCAGTCTCTGATCTACTTCTGTTTATAACGCATGCTATGATTCTCGCGCCACAGACATGTGAGTGTCTGCCTTTATCTATCAAAGCTTTCAGGAGAAAACATGCCTCAACTTAAACTGACCTATTTCGATTTTCACGGTGGTCGTGGCGAGCCGGTGCGGCTGGCGTTGGCGATTGGCGGGGTGGCGTTTGAGGATCACCGCTTTGCGTATCCGGAATTTGCCGATGTGCGGCAAACTGCGCCGTTCGGGCAGGTGCCGGTGCTGGAGGTGGATGGTGTGAAAGTGACGCAGTGTGATGCGATGCTGCGTTATGCGGGTAAGCTGGCAGGCTTATATCCGGCGGACCCTTTGCAGGCTTTGTACTGCGATGAAGTCAGTTTCGTGGTGGAAGAAGCAGGCATTAAAATCGGACCAACTTTCCGCATGACAGGTGATGAACAAAAAGCGGCGCGGCTGACGCTGGTGAATGGGTCGATGCCGGTGTATCTGCGCTGGCTGGAAAAGCAGTTGCTCGCTCATGGCGGGGAATACTTCGCCGATGGCCGTCTGACGGTGGCTGACTTGAAAGTATTTGTGGATATCCGCGCGCTGAATTCCGGTCGTCTGGATCATGTGCCGACAGATCTGGTACAGCAGGTCGCTCCGGCGCTGAATGCGCATATGGAGCGCATTGCGGCGCTGCCGGCAGTGCAGGCGTATTACGCCCAATTTGCGAAATAAAACAGCGGCGCTACTCACCGGTTTTTACGCAGACCACCTGCTATCATGCAGGTGGTTTTTTGTATGGCCTTGTCACACATGGTCAGGTGTTTTCTGCGTCACAACGCTTTGCTGCATTGGCTGATTGATTGTTTCGTTTTCCCGTTTTTTTGATGTCATCTGTTATTCATTCTCCTCATGCCGTGTCCCGTCTGCGTACCGCCCGGCTGGCGCGCAGTACGCGACCATTTCTGGCACGTGGCGGCCCGCACGGTGAGCGTTGCGGTGGTTGCCGTCTGATTCTCAGTCATTGTTTGTGCCATCTGCGTAGTGTGGTGCCGACGCATGTCGGTTTTTGCCTGTTGATGGCGGAACATGAAACTTTAAAACCGAGCAATACCGGCTGGCTGATCGCCGATGTGGTGCCGGATACGATGGCCTTTGGCTGGGCGCGTACGGAAACCGATCCGGCTTTACTGGCGCTGCTGGCAGACCCGCAATGGCAACCTTACGTCGTTTTTCCGGGCGAATTTGTCGCGCCGGAGCGGGTGATTACGCAATTGCTGCCAGCGATACCGGCAGCCGTTTCCAGTGCGGGTAGTGATGCCGGTGCTGCATTGTCCGGTACGGCAAAACGTCCGCTATTTATCCTGCTCGATGCCACCTGGCCGGAAGCCCGGAAGATTTTTAAAAAAAGCCCTTACCTGTTACCGTTTCCGGTATTGAGTCTGGAACCGGAGCAGGTATCGCGCTACCAGTTGCGCCGTTCGCGCCGCGACGATCATCTGTGTACCTCGGAGGTCGCCGCGCTGTGCCTGGCGCTGGCGGGCGAAACGCTGGCGGCGCAGACGCTGGAAGCCTATCTGGATGTGTTCACCGGACATTATCTGTGCGCCAAGCAGCAATGGAAAATTGATCATGAAGATGCGGCACACCAGCGTCTGCGCGCGCTGATGGCGCAAGCTGCCGCACTGTGATTCCGGCTTGCCGATTCAGCCATTGAACCCGGCGGCTATCTGATGGATAATTCTGCCCCATGAATACGACATCACAACTCCCCCCATTACCGGATCGTTTGTCCATCGATCCGCGCAGCCCGTTTTACAATGCTGACGTGTTTCAGCACGATATCGGGATCAAAATCAACGGCAAAGAACGCACCGACGTCGAGGAATACTGCATCAGCGAAGGCTGGGTCAGCGTGCAGGCAGGCAAGACCCGCGACCGCAAAGGCAATCCGATGATGATCAAGGTCAAGGGCGTGGTCGAGGCGTTTTACCGCTGATCTGCGTGCAGTCACTGATCGCTGGTCAGTGGCTGTCCACGATGCTGTTGCATCACTGTTCTTGCCACGCGATATACGGTTCAGTATTGCGTTTTTTCTGATACCGGATGCAGCCTGTGCATCACCGGGCGAATCACCTCCCCCTTCTGCTTTCTTTTCGCCTGCATCCTGTTTATGTCATCACGATTGGTTTTACAATCATTCACCTGACTTTGACTCTGCACTGGCATGGTGTCGACTGATAATGCACCGAGCTGATTTTCTCTTTTCTGTGGCACTGATGTGGTCTGCGTTGCTGTGCGGAACTGCACTGGCGCAGGCAGAAACCACTTATCCGGCAAAACTGTCGCGTCAGGAACGCTTACAACTCGAACAAATGGTCTGCGGTGAACGCTATGGCCTGGCTGTGGCGGCGATTGATGCACAGGCGTTTGAAGCCAATGGTCAGGCGCATTTTGCGGATGTCAGATGCCGTCCGCACGCACAATTGCAAGGCAGGCCACTGTACTACGTGGCGCAGTGCGGGCGGGATGGCCGTCAATGGCGTTGCGATGCCACCGAGACCGAAACCAGCGTTGCGCTGAAAGAACGCGAGCTGATCGTGCGCCCAGGCAGTGTGGCACCGGACAAAGCCGCCGATGCGCTGCGCAAAATCAGCGGCTACGGATTTTTTCAGGGAAACAGCATAGACCGCGCTTTGGAATCCACCTGCAATCTGGGGATGGGCGACCGTCCCGATCTGATGGAAATTTCCTGCCGAAAATGGTCAGTCACGGTATCGTTCTGGTGCCCGCAAATATCTGCTGCCATTCCCTGCCCGCGGGTGATTTACATGCGGAAACACAAATAAAATATCGCATTGTCAGTGACAGGAATGAACCAGAATGTTATAAAAAATTCCGACTCGATTACTGTATTTGAAAATTAGAAACTGATAACAGTGATGAATTCTTTATTAGTGAAAAAAATTTTAGCTAGCTTACTAATCTTGCTGCCCGGGTCAGGTATTGCTCAATCATCGCTGATCAGCGTAGAGGTTGAAAAATATCAAGGCCGCGACCGGCTGATCGTGAAAAATGGCGGTGCAATTGCACAAACCATCGACATCCGACTTACGCAATCGACCAATACCGCCGCAAGCTTACCGTGGCCAGTAAAGCGTCTGATTCACCCTTATTCCACGGTGTTATTGAATGAACTGTGGGCAGATAATCCACGCCAACCATTTTTTTATCATTATCAGTTTGATTTGCGAATTGGAAATCCATCTGCCCGGCCAGATATGCAGGCTAAATATCTGCCGCCTTTTTTCTGGCCGGAGGCGCGATATGTAAGTCAGGCGGAAGGTAGTGCTGCATCCACCCACAATGATATCGCGAGTCACTATGCACTGGATATTCTGATGCCGATCGACACACCGATCATGGCGAGTCGTGAAGGAATCGTCATCGCCAATGTAAATCACTTTCCGGATGATGGTCGACTGGAAAAAAGTTTTCTGGGGAAAGATAATCATGTCATCGTCCTGCATGGCGACGGTACATGGGCGAGCTATGCACATTTAAAACAATACTCTTCTCAACTCAAACCAGGTCAGCGCATTGCTACCGGATCACCAATTGGTTTATCTGGTAACAGCGGCTATTCCAGTGCGCCTCACTTGCATTTTGTCGTACAGATCAATCAGGATAATCACATTGTGGCATTACCTTTCCGCTTCTGGAATCCCGCCAACGGATATTTCCGTCCGAAAACCGGTGAGTGGCTGCAGCCGGTCAAAATCGCTGTGAACGAAACGGGAACAAAGAAGCCACTCCGAAGTTGCCAAAAAAATGGAAACCTGATTGATGAAGAAGTGCTGAAGTGCATGCAGCGCTTCTGACCCATACTGTAAAAATAAAAAAACCGGCGTCATCTTCGACGCCGGTTTTTTTTTGCCTGTTCCGCGAATGAAACAGGCGACTGGGAAATGATCAGCGATTATTTCGCTGGTGCTGCTTTGTTGTCTGCTTTTACATCAGTCTTGACTGCTGCTTTTGCTTCCGCTTTTTTATCTGCTTTTACTTCAGTTTTCACATCGGCTTTCACTTCTGTTTTCGCTTCAGCTTTTTGTTCTGCAGCCTCTTTTTTGGCATGCATCGCGGCATGGTGCTGATGCATTTTATGTTCGGTGCTGGCTGCGGCAGACGCTGCGGCTGCTTTGACTTCGGCAGTTGGCGCTGCGGCTGTTACTGCTGTTGTCGTGGTTGTTGCTGGTGTCTGGGCGAACGCTGTACCCATAGCGAATGTCGTTGCGATGATAGCGGAGATAATCGTTTTCATGATGAGTCCTGTTCTTGAGTGAGTTGGTTTTGCTTACGTTGCGTAGTCAGTCTACGTAAGCCAAGAACGCGATGCCGCATACTTGTGTTGACGCAGTTTTTCTGAAAACGACCGGTTTAGGAGATTTGTTCTATACGACTAAGCCGGTGCGTTTTGATGTCAACCGAATCAGGCTGCCGTTCTAGGCAAACTGCGTTCTCATGCATACCATGCGGCCTCATTCACCTGCTGCCGGACAGGTATTCCGGGAATCGTGGCCGGAAAAAATATAAAAAAAAGCACCGGTCTCTCGACGGTGCCTTTTTCCGGAAGTCAGTGACTTCCCTGATAAAAATACGCTTATTTTGCAGGTGCTGTTTTTGCTGCATCGCTGCTTGCGTCAGCGCTGGCTGCTTTTTTAGCGTGCTTTTTATGTTTTGCTTTTTTTGCTGGTGCTGGTGTCGCTGCCTTGGTATCTGCTGCGGTAGCAGGCGCTGCTGCGGCCGGTGCAGCCATTTTGGCGGCGGTTGCTGCCGGAGCGGCTGGTGCCGACTGTGCTGCTGGTGTCTGGGCGAACGCTGTACCCATAGCGAATGTCGTTGCGATGATAGCGGAGATAATCGTTTTCATGATGAGTCCTGTTCTTGAGTAAGTTGGTTTTGCTTGCCTTGCGTAGTCAGTCTACGTAAGCCAAGAACGCGGTGCTTCTGCATTCTGTTGACACGAAATATGTGAGTAAATGTAAATAAGAGAAATTTTTTCCTTCGTTTTTTTGCCGTATCGGATACGGCCAAGTCAGCCAGCCAGAGCGCGGCAGCGGTGTTGCGTGGCTTGCTGCCGGTAGCGCAAATCCGCTGAATTTGATTTATACATGTTTGACATTTACAGACCGTGCTGATCAGGTTTATGGCGGCACATCAGTGCTAACATCGCGACTCTGGTTTCCGCTTATTTATTTTGCCCACGACGACGATGTGCAGTTCCAAAGTCAGCTCTATCCTGTTTGTGTGTATGGGAAATATCTGCCGCTCTCCCACCGCAGAGGGGGTATTCCGTGCCAAAGCAAAAGCAGCCGGCCTGCTGGATCAGCTGGTGATTGATTCTGCCGGCACCCATGCCTACCATGTGGGCGAGGCGCCGGATGCGCGTTCGCATGTGTTTGCGATTAAGCGTGGTTTCGATCTGTCATCACAAAAAGCACGTCAGGTCAGGGCGGAAGACTTCATCCGGTTTGATCTGGTGCTGGCGATGGACAAAAATAATCTGCAACTGCTGGAAGCCGCCTGTCCGGCCGCTTACCGGCACAAACTGCACCTGTTCATGCACTATGCACGCAACACGCCAGCAGAGGAAGTTCCTGATCCCTACTATGGCGGTGCCCGCGGTTTTGATACCGTACTGGACTACATCGAGGATGCTGCCGAAGGCCTGCTGGCCAGCTTGCAGGAACATGCCTGACGCACTGTAAAGCCTGCCGGTCGGCTGTCACCGATGGCAACGCCAGCCACAGATTGCACAGGCGGAGTCCTGATAAATAAATTGCAACATTGATATCATTTTTCAGGTAGACTCGTCCAGCCGGCTGCGTTTCATGCCCTGAAATACGCATTTCATCCTACCAAAACTGCAACTTAAATCCTTGTCACTTGTCTCAGTTGCACGATTTAGGAATACTGCAGCATCCCTGTCGCCCCCCTTTATTTCACCAGTGCAAGAGACCTATTATGCTCACTCAAAAATATCTGGCCCTCGCTATCGTCTCGGTCTTTGCGATCACGGCCTGCAGCAAAGATACCGATAAGAATCAACAAGCCAGCAGCGCCAGTACCTCTGCGAGCACTTCGGCCAGTGCTGCCAAACCGGCGGCAACGGAGGCCAAGGCAGCTGCGCCGGTGAAGCTGCTGATTGCGCCTGAAGACGTGCTGAAGGTCGAGAGCAATGCACTGGCATCCGGTCCGGTCATTACCGGTTCGATCCAGCCGGAGCGCAAGGCAGACCTGCGTGCCGAAGTCTCCACCATTGTGCTGCAGGTTCTGAAAGAAAACGGCGATGCAGTCAAAAAAGGCGATGTGCTGGTGCGGCTGGATGAAACCGCGATCCGCGACAACCTCAATTCGGCAGACGATGCGGCACGCAGTGCGGCGCTGGCGCTGGATCAGTCTGACCGTTCGCTGCAACGGCTGAAAACCCTGCGTGCATCGGGCATGACCTCCCTGCAGGCGCTGGACGATGCCGAAGTCAAAGTGAATGCAGCCCGCAGTGAATTATCTGCCGCCAAAGCGCGCGCCGTCACCGCCCGTCAGCAATTGCAGCGCACCGTGGTGCGTGCGCCGTTTGACGGCGTGGTCAGCGAACGCAAGGTGTCAGCCGGCGATACGGCTGCCGTCGGCAAAGAGCTGGTAAAAGTGATCGACCCGGCCAGCATGCGTTTCGCCGGTCATGTCTCGACCGACAAAATCGCGCAGGTCAGGACAGGTCAGCCGGTCAGCTTCCGGATTAACGGCTATGGCAATCAGGAATTCCGCGGCAAGATCACCCGGGTCGATCCCGCCGCCAATGACGTCACACGTCAGGTAGAGGTGCTGGTGGCTTTTGCCGACAGCAGCCAGCCGCGGGTATCCGGCCTGTATGCCGAAGGCAATATCGAATCCACCACAGTGAATGCACTGACCCTGCCGGAAGCCGCCGTCGTCAAATCCGGCGACCAGTCTTACGCCTGGCGCGTAACGGAAAAAACCCTGAAGCGGGTCAGCCTGAATATCGGCAAACGCGATCAGCGTACCGGCAATTACGAAGTCCGCAGCGGCCTGACCGAAGGCGATATCGTGATGCGCAGTCCGAACTCCAGCTTCAAGGATGGACAAGCGATTGAAATGGCCGCCGCCAAACTGGCGGTCGCCAGTGCTGCCGGCGCCTCAGACACGGCCAAAGGCCAGGATGCAGGAGGAAACTGAGCATGTTCTTATCCGACTTTAGTATCAAGCGACCGATCGCCACCATCGTGCTGATCATTGCGCTGATGGCGATGGGCCTGCTGGCACTCAGCAAGCTGCGGGTCAATCAGAATCCCGACGTCGAAGTGCCCGGTCTGTCACTGGTGATTAACTACCCCGGCGCTTCGCCGGACACGGTGGAACGCGACATTATCAACCGGCTGGAAAAATCGCTGCAGAGCATACAGGGCGTGAAGGAACTGAGCTCCTCCGCCAATGAGGGCGTGGCGCGTTTCGACATCATGTTTGTGTTTAAAAAGAACATGATCGAGGCCAGCGATGATGTGCGCAATGTCGTTTCCAATGTGCGCTACAAGATGCCGACTGAAATGCGCGAGCCGGTGATCTATCGCTGGGACCCGTCTGCCCAGCCTATCCTGAACATGGCTTTATCTTCCAGCAGCATGACGCATGCAGAAATTTCGCGGCTGGCCGAAGACAAGCTGGCAGACAAATTCCGCGCCGTTCCCGGTGTCGCCACGGTGGTGGTGAACGGCTCGCTGAAACGGGAACTGTCTGTCCTGTTGCACGCGGAAAAACTGCGCGAATATAACGTTTCCGTCGGTGAAGTGGTGACCGCATTGCGCAACCAGAATACCAATGCGCCGGTCGGTAAAGTACGCGGCAATCTGGATGAAGAAAGCATTCGCCTCGTTGGCCGCATCGAGTCGCCGGAAGAGTTCCAGAAAGTCGTGGTCAAGCGCAATGGCGAACAGATTGTGCGTCTGGCGCAGGTAGCATCGATTGACGATAATTTTGCGGATGTGGACGGTCTCAGCATCCGCAGCGGCAAACCGAATGTCGGGTTACAGATCACTAAATCACGCGATGCCAGCACAGTCACCGTTGCCAAACAGGTGCGGGATATGGTCAAGGAGATCAACGAGAACTTTGACAAAGAGCATCCCGGCACCAAACTCGAAATCACCCGGGATGGCGGCAAGGATGCGCAGAACAGCCTGAACAACGTGATTGAATCGCTGGTGCTGGGAGCAGGCCTGACAATTTTTGTGGTGTATGCCTTCCTCAATTCCTGGCGCTCCACCATGATTACCGCATTAAGCCTGCCGACCTCGGTCATCGCAGCGTTCATCGCGGTCTGGCTGTGTGGTTTCACGCTGAATTTCATGACTCTGCTCGGCCTGTCGCTCGCGATCGGTGTGCTGATCGACGACGCAATTGTGGTGCGTGAAAATATTGTCCGCCACATGCAAATGGGTTCTGACCGCCGCAAGGCAGCGCTGGAAGGCACGGCAGAAATCGGGCTGGCGGTCGCTGCCACCACGTTTTCGATTATCGCGGTGTTTATTCCGGTGGCGTTTATGCCGGGCATGCCGGGAGAATGGTTCCGTCCGTTTGCGCTGACCGTGACCTGCTCGGTGCTGGTCAGCCTCGGCATTTCTTTCACGCTCGACCCGATGCTGTCGGCTTACTGGGGCGATCCGCCGGACCACCATACCGCGCCGAAAAAAGGCGTGGGAAAAATCCTGGCCCGCTTTAACGACTGGTTCGACCATCAGTCCGACCGTTACAGCCAGGTGATAGCGTGGGCGCTGCATCATCGGCGCTGGATGGGCACCATCGCTCTGGTTAGCCTGATCACCGCGTTGTTCCTGCAGGCGAAATGGGGCGGCACCAGCTTTCTGCCGACTGCCGATTCCGGCAACCTGATGATACAGGTGCGCACACCGGCTTCGTCCTCACTGGAATATGCGCGACTGAAAATGGAGCGGGCCGCTGCCATCGCCCGCAGCATTCCGGAAACCAAGGACACCAACAGCAATATCAATGCTGCTGGCGGCCGGATTTATGTCGATATCGGCAAGCGTACCGAACGCAAGCGCAGCGCGAAAGAGATTGCGGTGGAATTGCGTGAGAAGATCAAGCCGTTAGTCGGCGCGGAATACACCGTGCTGGACGACCTGAACAACGGCGCCAACAAGCCGGTGCAGATTGAATTCACCGGTCCGGATTCGCGCAAGCTGCTGGAAATCACCAATGCCTACATGGAAAAACTGCAGAACGTGCCCGGCGCGGTGGATATCGGCCTGTCACAGCAGGATCCGAAAAAAGAGCTGAAAATCGAACTGAACCGCGGTCTGGCCAATTCCATGGGTATCTCGTCGAGTGACGCGGCGCAGGCATTGCGGGTCGCGTTTGCCGGGATTGAGGTTGGTGACTGGGTGGACCCGACCGGCGAAACCCGCGACGTGGCAGTGCGCCTGCATCCGGATGACCGGGTCAGCAAGGAAAATATCGAGCGTCTGCCGATTGCCGTGTCCGGCACCAACCAGATGGTGCCGCTGGACCAGATCGCCACGATCACCATGGGTAAAGGACCGTCCGGCATTGAACACAGCAACGGCAAGCGCACCATCACCGTCTCTGCCAATGCCCAGGGCCGCTCCAATGGCGAAGTGATTGCCGATGCGAAAAAGCTGGCGGAGTCATTTAACTATCCGCCGGGTTATGGCTTGTCGATCGCCGGTTCCGGACAGGATCAGGAAGAAGTGTTCGGTGCCATGATGATTGCGCTGGTGTCGGGCATCGGTCTGATGTATCTGATTCTGGTGATCCAGTTCAGCTCCTTCACGGCGCCGCTGGCGGTCATGCTGTCGCTGCCGCTGTCGCTGATCGGCGTCGTTCTGGCTTTGCTGGTGACCAGCAGCACGATCAATCTGATGAGCCTGATCGGTGTCATCATGCTGATGGGGCTGGTGGCGAAGAACGCGATCCTGCTACTGGATGCGGCGCGTAAAAACGAAGCCGAAGGCATGGACCGCGAAGAAGCGCTGATGCAGGCCGGCCGCATCCGTCTGCGACCGATCCTGATGACCACTTTCGCGCTGATCGCAGGCATGACGCCAGTCGCACTGGGGCTGGGAGAAGGTGGTGAATTTTACCGTCCGCTGGCGATTGCCATCATCGGCGGCACCATCACCTCCACACTGCTGACACTGCTGGTGGTGCCGACCTTCTACGACAGCATTGAAATTGCCCATGACCGCATGATGGCAAAAATGCGCGCCCGCAGCGCCCGTGTCAATGCCGCGTATGGCTTTGTCGTGACGATGACCGAAGCACTGCTGACGCTGACCTTCATGCGACTGATTTATCGCAGTCTCGGGAAACTGTGGTCGCTGCTGCGCGGCCGCCGCAGTGCCGGTGGCAAAATCAGCGCGCTGCCGGATACCGCTTCAGATCACATCGCCGGATAAGTTACCCTCGTGCTGGTGTCTATTCCTAAGTATCCTCCAGCATTTTTCAGCCTGCCAACCAGAAGTTGGCAGGCTTTTTTTTCTGGAGCGATGGCGCTGGATTATCCGCCAGCCGCTACGGCAACATCCGGCTGGTTTCAGGCTGCAACGGCGGCCATCGCGCTGGCAGCGATTTCATACGAATGCAGACGCTGATCGTGATCAAAAATATTCGATGCAATCATCAGCTCATCCGCTCCGGTCTCCGCGATAAACGCCTGTATCTGGGTGCGGACGGTCTCTGGTGAGCCGATCGCGGAGCAGGCAAGAATCTGTTGCAGCAGATAACGTTCGGCTTCGCCAGTCTGTTGCAGAAAATCCCGCACCGGCGACGGAATTTTCGCTGGCCGGCCACTGCGCAGATTCAGAAACGCCTGCTGCGCCGAACTCGCCAGGAAATGCGCATGTTCATCGCTGTCTGCCGCAAACACATTGAAACCCAGCATCACATACGGTTGGGCCAGATGTTGCGAAGGGCGGAACTGCGCACGGTACAGTGCAATCGCCTGCATCATCTGCTGCGGCGCAAAGTGCGAGGCAAATGCATAGGGCAGCCCCAGCGCTGCCGCCAGCTGCGCGCCGTACAGGCTGGAGCCGAGTATCCATACCGGAATCTGTAACCCGGCTCCCGGCACGGCACGCACCGCCGCATGCGGGGCATCGGCGAAGTAGTCCATCAGCTCCGCCACATCCTGCGGGAACGCATCGGCATCACTGAGCAAATTGCGGCGCAATGCCCGCGCCGTGCGCTGGTCGGAGCCCGGCGCCCGCCCCAGCCCCAGGTCAATGCGGCCCGGAAACAGCGATTCCAGCGTGCCGAATTGCTCGGCAATCACCAGCGGCGAATGATTGGGCAGCATGATGCCGCCTGCGCCAACCCGGATGCGCGAGGTGCCGCCGGCCACATGCGCCATCAGGACTGCCGTCGCGGCACTCGCAATGCCGGGCATGCCGTGGTGCTCTGCCAGCCAGAAACGCTGATATCCCCAGCGTTCGGCATGTTGCGCCAGATTGAGGGAATTTTTAAACGACTGCGCCGCATCGCTGCCCTGCGCAATCGGAGATAAATCGAGTATGGATAAACGCGCCATGCTGCCACCTTGTCATTCATGCTGCCGGACCAACCGGAACAGTTCACTGGCTGACATTATGAGCGACATTGGCCGCTTCTGCTGACGCACGGCCAGACTGTGCGGAACCAGTCCGGACAGCCTGCCGATGGCGGATTGCCTGCGGCGGGTCATCCCGCACCGGCATTTACCAGATGCGAACCCGGTCTGCCGGTGCCAGATAC
Organism: Cognatundibacterium griseum; assembly: GCF_014284195.1. GTDB lineage: Bacteria > Pseudomonadota > Gammaproteobacteria > Burkholderiales > Burkholderiaceae_D > Undibacterium > Undibacterium griseum. The sequence goes on along the minus strand of NZ_JACOGC010000001.1, from coordinate 225,096 downwards.
AAAGCCTGCCCCGGCTGCACATCAAACGCCTGATACCAGGCATCCAGATTCCTCACCGTCTGCACCCGGTATTGTTCCGGCGCATGTTCATTGGTGATGACTATCGTGCGCAGGATTTCGTCCCTGACCTTGCTGCGGAAAGAACGGGCATAAGACAGGAAAAATTCGCGCTCGGTGTCAGCCGTCACCGCCTGCCCTTTTTTCGCCATCGAAGCGTGATAGGCGTCATACGCTGCCGTCAGGCCCGCCAGATCGGCAATATTTTCCCCCAGCGTCTGCTGGCCGTTCACCGCCAGATCGGGGAAAGGACGGTAGCTACTGAATTGCGCCGCCAGCGCTTTAGACGACTGCATGAAATGCTGTAGATCGGCTTTGCTCCACCAGTTGCGCAACTCGCCCCTGGCATCGAACATGGCGCCGGAATTGTCGAAACTGTGGCTGATCTCATGGCCGATGGTGGCGCCAATTGCGCCGTAATTGGTGGCATCGCTGGCATGCAGGTCAAAATTCGGCGACTGCAGATAGGCCGCCGGGAAGTTAATCGCATTCTGCAGCGGCATGTTGACCGCATTCACCAGCTGCGGATTCATGCACCATTCGCGCACATCCACCGGCTTGCCGAATTTTGCCAGCGCCTGCTGATACTGGAACAGCTCGGCCCGTTCGCGGTTACCGTAAGCATCGTCGGCCTCGACAACCAGTCCTGAGTAATCGCGCCACTGGTCGGGATAACCAACGCCGACATAGGTATTCTGAATCTTTGCCAGCGCTTCGGCCTTGGTGCGCGGCGACATCCAGCCCAGCGCCTGCACCCGGCGCGCAAATGCCTGCAGCAGATTATCCACCATGCCACGGATATGCTCTTTGGCAGCAGGGGAGAAATGATCCTGCACATAGAGTTTGCCCACCTCTTCACCCAGCGCTTCATTCGTTGCACTGACCGCATATTTCCAGCGCGGCAGCGGCTCTTTAACGCCGGTCAGCGCACTGTAAAACGCAAATTTTTGCTCAAAAAACGCCTGCGGCAACACGCCGGCACGCTGATTGACGGCGTGAAAAACCAGATATTCTTTCCAGGTTTCCAGCGATACGCTGCCAGCCAGCGCTGCCGAATTTCTGACCGCACCGGGATGCCAGATCGTCAGCACCGGCTGCGCCTCCAGCCCGGCAGCGGCGAAATAAGTATTCCAGTCCAGCCCCGGCGCTTTTTTGGAAAACTCGGTTCTGCGCCAGCTGTTGTCCGCTTTCAGGACATCGGAAGTCGCTTCACGCGAGGCATGGCCTTTGGCTATTTTCATTTCCAGATCAAACACCCGCCGCGCTGCCAGCTCGGCATGCGGCACATTTGCCAGCGCCAGCATGGCGGCGATGTAGTGCTGGTACTGCACGCGCAAAGCGGTCATTTTGGGATTCAGCGACACGTAATATTCACGGTCAGGCAGTCCCAGCCCGCCCTGCAGCAGATACGGCAGGTATTTTTTATGATCGTGCAAGCCCTGCGACACCCACAGGCCGAACAGGTTTTCCGTCTCGACATGGGTGTTGTTGATCGGATCGACATCGGCGCGCAGATTCTGCCCCAGATAGCGTGCCAGTTCCGTTTTATTGTTGATTGCGGCAATCGCGTCCAGCCGCGGCTGCAACGGCGCCAGCCCGCGCTGCTGGATGCGTTCGGTGTTCAGGTAGGCCTGAAAAAAATCACCGATTTTGCGCTCCGCGCTGCCGTCCGCTGCCTGCGTTGCGCGCCGCATGATGGCCAGCACGCTGGCATCGGATTCATCCGCCAGCATATCAAACACACCGACACTGGTTTTGCTGGCGGGAATCACCGCCTTGTCCGCCCAGCCGCCATTGGCGTAACGGTTAAAATCGTTGCCCGGCGCGGTGTTGTGGTCAATGCCATCGCCGCGGACGGCGGCGATTTCAGCGGCGCTGAGTTCCTGCGCCCGGATTGCCTGCACCGGCATGGCCAGCAACAGCGGCAACAGCCAGCCGGCGCGCAGGCGGAAATGGGATGAACGGAATATCTGCATGATTTTCTCCAGGAGAATTGTTATTCTGGTCTTGTTGCGGCGCGAGCGCTTCCGGCTGCGTCTGTTATTGTTACAACATCCCGCAGTGTGCCATATCGGCAGCAGCAGCGGCAACGGCATACCGCTGCGGTCAATTATCTGCACCGGACGGGCGATTTTTGATCGGATTTAGCGCTGAGCAAACCTGCATGCAACCGGATTTCAGGGGTTACTCAAGAAACAGGGAGTATCTGCAAAATATGCCTTATCCTCCATATAAAATAAGGCTGAAAATTAATACTCCCCCCGAGTATATTCGGATGAACAGATACATTTTGCAAAAAAAGACATGACCTTCTTCAATGATCCTGATCTCGCTGGCCCGCCAGCGTCTGCCCTCAGGGTACGGGCAATGAACGCTGCCGACAGTGCCGGGGTGGCAGCACTGATGCCGCATCTGGGTTATCCGTCAACGGAGGCGGACATCGTGGCACGCCTGCAGGCGCTGCTGGCCTGGCCGGACAATGCGGTCTTTGTCGCCGAGCAGGAGGAAAAAATCGCCGGGCTGTGCCAGATACACGGAGTCAGGCTGATCGCCAGCAATGGTTACGCCGAAATCGCGACGCTGGTGGTGCACAGCGACTGTCATCGCCGGGGTATCGGCACCAGACTGCTCGAACAGGCGCTCAGCTGGGCGCAGGACCGGCGTTACGAACGGGTACGGCTACGTTCCGGTGTGCAGCGTGAACCGGCGCACCGTTTTTACGAAAATCGCGGTTTTCTGCGACAAAGAGCCAGTTACGCTTTTGAACTGACATTGCCGCAGAACGAATCAGCCAGCCTGCCCGTCATGCCCCGTGCCAGCGGGGCATGAGCGGGAGTTCACGCCAGATGCCGCAATTCGCGCAACGCCACCGACACCGGCGCCAGATCAGGGCTCTGGGCGCTGATGGTGGTCAGCAGCAGTGTCAGGCGTTCAATCGCGGCGGCATGCCGTTCGCGCCAGACTGGCAACGCTTCCTCGCGTGACAGCAGGCCACGTGTGATCTGGCTGGCGATCGAATACACATCATCGCGCGCGCTGCCGCGTGCCTGAGTCTGCCACAGGGTATCCGTCGGCAGCCGGTTGATCTGCGCACGCCAGCCGGACAGACCGAGTTCGGCATCGACCCCGAAATACGCTCTCGCCACGGTCTCGATATCGTTACCGGTATGCACCGACAAATCCAGCAGATCGAGCGCCGGGAAGATGTATTCCAGCGCCGTCAGATTTTGCGCCAGGGTGGATTCGACACCGGCCTGCACCAATGCCTGTGCTTCCTGCTGCCAGGCGGCGTGTGCGCTGACGGGCAGCCAGTTGTCGAGCTGCCAGCGCAATTCACGGGCTGCAGGCTGGTAGCGCTGGATCAGCGTCGGCAGATCGCTGCTCTGGGAACGGATGCGCAGCATCCAGCGTGAAGCGCGCTGGGTGATTGCAATCAGTTTCGACAACTGATCGAGCTGGAGCTGGGCCTCGACCTTGTAATCGAGCACGTCGATCTGATCCCACAAAGGTTCGAGATCAAAAATCTCCCGTGCCAGCGTGAATGCGCGGATCACATCGGCTGCGCTGGCGCCGGATTCGGCAGCGATGAAGTTGACGAAGGTGGCACCGGCGCGGTTCACCACGGTATTGGTGATGTAAGTCGCAATGATTTCGCGTTTCAGCGGATGCGCGGCAATTTCGGCGGCGAAGCGTTCTGACAGCACCTGCGGGAAATACGCTTTCAGCGCGCGGCTGAAGAACGGGTCATCCGGCAGATTAGAAGCGACCAGTTCATCAAACACCGACATCTTGGCATAGGCCAGCACCACGGCGCCTTCCGGCGCGGTCAGCCCCTGGCGGCGCGCCTTGCGGTGGAAAATTTCCTCATCGTTGGGCAGGTATTCAATCGCACGGTTCAGCCTGCCCTGTTTTTCCAGCGTCTGCATCAGCCGCTGCTGACCATCCAGCACATACAAGGGGCGATGCGCGGCGATGTCGAGCGCCTGCGTCTGGTAGTAATTGTCGGTCAGCACCAGATGGCCGACTTCATCCGTCATCGATGCCAGCAGATCGTTGCGCTGCTTGAGCGTCAGGTCGCCGGCTTCCACGATCGCGCCGAGCAGGATCTTGATATTCACCTCGTGGTCGGAGCAATCCACACCGGCGGAATTATCAATCGCATCGGTATAAATGCGGCCGCCTTTTTGCGCAAATTCGATGCGGCCGTTCTGGGTGCAACCGAGATTGCCGCCTTCGGCCAGCACCTTGCAGCGCAGCTCGCTGCCATTCACGCGGAATGCATCGCCCGCCTTGTCGCCGACCTGCGCATGGGTTTCAAACGTGGCCTTGACATAGGTGCCGATACCACCGTTGTAGAGCAGATCGACCGGCGCCTGCAGCACTGCGCGCAGCAATTCCACCGGCGCCAGCTCTTCGGTATCAATACCGAGCACGGCGCGCGCTTCGGCACTCAGCCGGATCGATTTGGCGCTGCGCGGATACACGCCGCCGCCAGCCGAAATCAGGCTCTTGTCGTAATCATCCCAGCTGGAGCGCGGCAAATTGAACAGGCGCTGGCGCTCTTTGAACGACGCGGCAACATCCGGCGACGGATCGATGAAAATATGACGATGATCGAAAGCTGCAACCAGCTTGATCTGTTCCGATAACAGCATGCCGTTGCCAAATACGTCACCTGACATATCGCCGATGCCGGCCACAGTGAACGGCGTGGTCTGGGTATTGATGCCCATGGAACGGAAATGGCGCTTCACCGATTCCCAGGCACCGCGTGCGGTGATGCCCATTTTCTTATGGTCATAGCCGACCGAGCCGCCGGATGCAAACGCGTCGCCCAGCCAGAAACCATAGTCGGCCGACACACCGTTGGCGATATCGGAGAAAGTCGCGGTGCCTTTGTCGGCGGCGACTACCAGATACGGATCATCCGGATCATGCCGCACCACCTGCGCCGGCGGCACCACCGCACCTTTCACGATGTTGTCGGTGATATCGAGCAGACCGGACAGGAAGATTTTGTAGCAGGCCACACCTTCTGCCTGATACGCCTCGCGCTCGGTGGCCGGCGGGGCATTTTTCAGTACGAAACCGCCCTTCGAGCCGACCGGCACGATGACGGTATTCTTGACCTGCTGCGCTTTGACCAGACCCAGTATCTCAGTGCGGAAATCTTCGCGCCGGTCCGACCAGCGCAGACCGCCGCGCGCGACCTTGCCGCCGCGCAGATGCACACCTTCGACACGCGGAGAATAAACCCAGATTTCAAACAGCGGCTTGGGTTCCGGCACGCCGGGCACTTCGCGCGGATTGAGCTTGAAACTCATATAAGATTTGAAGCTGCCATCTGCCGTGGTCTGCCACAGATTGGTGCGCAGCGTCGCCTGCACGGTGGCAAAGAACTGACGCAGAATCCGGTCTTCATCCAGACTCGCCACCTGTGCCAGTTCGGCCTCGATCCGGCTGCCCAGCTGCTGCTGCGCGCTGGCGCGGTCACCGGCAAAATCCGGCTTGAAACGGGCGCCGAAATACTCGGCGATCAACTGCGTGATAGCGGCGTTTTTGTTCAGCGCAGCTTCGATATAACTCTGGCTGTAGGCAAAACCAAGCTGTTTGAAATAGCGGGAGCAGGCGCGCAGCACGGCTATCGAACGGGCGTCGAGGGTCGTGACCAGCACCAGCCGGTTCAGGTCGTCGCTTTCGACTTCGCCTTTCCATGCCTGCGAAAACAGGGTTTCAAAACGGGTTTTGATCACTGCCAGGTCGGTGTCCGGCGGCAGTTGCAGCCCGAGGTCATGAATCCACAGATGCGCCTCGCCGTTCACGATCTGGTAAGGATGCTCATCCAGCACGCGCGCGCCCATGTGTTCCAGCACGGGCAGGGAATCCGACAAAGCGACTTTGCTGGTGTTGTAAATCTTAAAGCGCAGCAGGCCGGATTCGGCATCCAGCGGACGATACAGCTTGACCACCATCGGCTGCGCCGGGCTCAGGCTGGCCAGCATTTCGGCGTCTTCGGCACCGACCAGCGCCGAAAAATCCTCGCGGTAAGCTGTCGGATACGCATTGGCAAAACGGTGCGCCAGCGTCAGGCCATTGCCTTCGCCGTGGGTGCGCAGCAGTTCGGCGGTGCAGTCGTCTTCCCAGCGCTGCGCCAGCCGGGCAATGCGCGCTTCGAGCGCACCAAGATTGACGCTCTGCGGCGCCCGGTCTCTGGCGCGGATCTGATAGTGAATCCGGGCCAGCGGACTGTCGGTCAGCATGGGGGTGAATTCGATCGACTGACCATTGAGCGCAATCATCAGCTCATTGCTGATCTTGACACGCAGCTCGGTGTTGTAGCGGTCGCGCGGCACAAATACCTGCGCCGAGGTAAAGCGGCCAAACGGATCGCGCCGCAGGAACAGCCGGGTACGCTGCCGTTCCTGCAAACGCAGGATGCCAAGCGCGTGTTCGGTCAGGGTGGCGGTGTCGATCTGGAACAATTCATCGCGCGGATAATCGTCCAGGATCGCCTGCAGTGCCTTGGCGGCATGGCTTTCCGGCACGACACCGGCACTTTGCATCACGGCGGCAACCCGCTGCCGCACACGCGGAATGTCGCTGACCGGCACCGAATACGCGGTGGACGTGTACAACCCGAGGAAGCGCGATTCACCGATGACCTTACCCTGTTCGTCATAGCGTTTGATCGCCACATAATCGAGCCATGCAGGACGATGAATCGTGGCGCGCGTCATGGCCTTGGTGACCAGCACGGTTTCCTGCGAATCCATGATGGCGACCACTTCCGGCGGCAGCTGCGCCAGGCTGGTCTGCACTTTGCCGCGCAAAATTCCCAGCCCGGATTCCGGTATCGCCACCAGCGTCAGCTGGTCGCCGTCGCGCTGCAGGGCATAATCGCGCGCGCCGAGAAAGGTGAAATGGCGGTCTTCCAGCCAGCGTAAAAACGCCACGCCCTCGTCCGCATTGTCCACGACGGCATAACGCTCGCAACTGTCGCTGGCGGCGCGCACCCTCTCCAGCATCGCCCGCCAGTCATCGACGGCACTGCGCACATCGGCCAGCACCTGCTGCAATTCCTGCGCCAGCAATTGCTGATCTGCCGCGCTGACGATGCGGTCGCATTCGACCATGATCAGCGATTCGACCGGCGTATCGCGGTCCGCCGCCAGATCTGCCGCGACGCTGGCAACTGCGCTGACACCGCCCTGCGCGTCGCGCTGCACATGCATCAGCGGATGCACAATCCAGTGCGCGGTGCGGCCGCTGCGGTTGATCGCCATCGTGACCGAATCGACCAGAAAAGGCATGTTGTCGTTCACGATCTGCACCACCGTGTGCTCGCTGACAAAACCGTCTTCCGCCAGAGTCGGATTAAAGACCCGGATAACCGGCGCACGTTCCGTGCGCGGACGCTCCAGCAGACGCCAGTGCGCATTGGCCTGGGCAAACAGCGTGGCCGGGCCGCGGGCAATGATTTCGTCGGGATCGGTATTTTCAAAATACACACTGATGAATGGCCCCTGGCGCACGGTGGCAGGACCGGCGTGGGTTTGCGCATAAGCCAGCAGCTCTGCGAAATGCGATGTGGACATACGTTCTCCTAAGGATGGGCAGAGACGAAAAAAGAATGGCAAGATCATTGCAGCATCAGGCGCCAGTATCCTCCAATATCGGTACGCTCACAAATGCCTTTGCATTGCGCAGGACGGGGCGCAGAGCGGAAAATGCCACGCATTTGCGCTGGCGCAAGTCGCTGGCGGCTTGCTGCACTGCATGATGGGAAGTGTGCGGACTGTACCCGCGAATTGTGGCGATGAAGCGTCCGCTGGCTTTAGTCAGGTTTATCCTGCAAAGCACAGGCCTGCACCCGGGCGCCGAACAGATTGGCCTGCAGGTGAAAAGCCTGCAGCACGCGCTGGCGGCCCGCCTCGTCTTCCGGCAGGCTGAGCACCACTTTCAGGTAAGGCGCATGGTATGCACCGCGCTGACTGCCGATGTCGGCGGCGAGCAGATTCTGTTCCAGCAGGGTGGCTGCCAGCGGCGACACGGTCTGCGTGGCAACGGTTTGCAACAAGCCCGGCGGCGGCGCCGGTCTGGCCATCACCGGCTCCAGCGCGGCGCGCATTTCAGCCAGAATTTCTTCTTCGCTGACGAAAATGACATCGTGCGCGCCCTGAAATTTTTTCACGCCGCCGATATTCACCGCCAGCCCGCCGGTCACTTCATATTCCCCGCTCGCCAGGCGCTCGTAGTGAAACGCCTCCCAGCCCGGCACGCCGCGCTTGCGTTGCGCGACCTGCGCCATGGCCGCTGCTGCCGTGCCGCCCGCGCTGATCATGCCGACCGGCAACATCCCGGCCAGACTGGCTGGCAGCGTATCGTGATCGTCCATCGTCAAACCCCGTTTCTGATCTGTTTTTGATCTGTTCCTGATCTGTTTCTGATATTGGCGCTGATCCCTGTTCCGCTGGCACCGGCAGCGCAGCTTTCCGCTTGCTGCAGGCGGTGCAGCGTATAGCGGCATTGTAGAACAATCCATCGCGGGCCGATGCCGCACCGGGCATCTGTGCTGACTGAAAAGTAACGAAAAGTGAAAATCTGGCAAGCCGGCAGTGATACGGGTAGAATTCAGCGTCATTTTTATTTTGTCTGCCGGCCGCAACCGGTATGCAACCGGATGCCGGTGACGATGGCCGGTCCGGGACAAATCACCTTATTTACGCTGCAAAGCAGTACAACCTGAAGGAAAAATTCATGTCGATCAAATCCCGTGTCATTCTGGGCAGCGCGATTGCGCTGCTTGCACTCTCCGGCTGCAACGATAAAAACCAGGCCGCATCTGCCAGCGCCTCCAGCGCTTCCGTTGCCGCCAGCGACAGCAAGGAAGCGGTTGCAGCAACCGTCAACGGCACGCCGATCAGCAAGAAGCAGCTCGACCAGATCATGCAGCAGCAGGCAGCGCAAGGCATGCCGGACACGCCGGAAACCCGCAAGATGGTGATCGACAATCTGGCCATGCAGATCGTGGTCGCACAGGAAGCCGCCAATAAAGGTCTGGACAAGGCACCGGAAATCAAGGAACAGCTCGAAATGGCGCGCCTGTCGATTCTGGCGAATTCCTATGTCAAGGACTACATGAAGACCGCGACTGTCAGCGACGACGCGCTGAAAGCGGAATACGAAAAATTCAAGACCTCCGCCGGCGGCAATGAATTCAAGGCACGCCACATCCTGGTAGCCACTGAAGCCGAAGCCAAAGACATCATCGAAAAAATCAAGAAAGACATCAAATCTTTCGATGCGCTGGCCAAAGTCAAATCCAAGGACCCTGGCTCGAAAGACAAAGGCGGCGAGCTGGGCTGGTTCAATCCGCACAGCATGGTGCCGGAATTTGGCGATGCCGTTGCCAAGCTGGAAAAAGGTAAATTCACGCTGGAGCCTGTCAAATCCCAGTTCGGTTATCACGTCATCCTGCTGGAAGACAGCCGTCCGGTCACCGTGCCTGCGCTTGAAGATGTGAAGCCGGGTCTGAGCCAGCAGTTGCAGCAGCAGAATCTGAAAAAACTGCTGGATGATCTGAAAGCGAAAGCGAAGATCGAGATCACACCGGCACCTGCTGCAGCACCTGCCAGCGCCGCTGCTGCGACACCTGCCCCGGCATCGGCTGCGGCAGAAGCTGCCAAGAAATAAGCATCCGGCGGCGCGGCAGACACCAGTGTCCCGCGTGCCTATGCATCACTGCCCCGTTGCTTTGTTTTTCAGCACGGGGCATTTTTTTAAGTGCAACCTGACCGCGGCCCGGATTACCCTTACCCGATCCTGATTGGCCGCCGTCTGTTCCGGAGAAGCCCGATGCCTGCTGCCAGATCCCTCCGTTTACCCGCCCGCACTCCCGTCCGGCTCGATGCCCGTGCCGACCGGCTCGATATCCGCGACCGCGGGTTCACGCCGGCGGTGCTGCATCTGCCGCCGCAGTATCCGGACGATGCCTGGTTTGCCGGACGGCTTGCCGCCTATGTCAAAGCCGGCATGGTGCTGGATCAGGGCAGCGATGGCGCCTGCACCGGCTTTGGACTGGCGGCAGTCATCAATTATCTGACCTGGCAGCGCGACGCGGAGCACCGCCAGGTCAGCCCGCGCATGATTTACCATCTGGCGCAGTTTTACGATGAATGGCCGGGCGAGGATTACAGCGGCTCAAGCTGCCGCGGCGCGCTCAAAGGCTGGCACAAGCATGGCGTCTGCCGCCGCAGTTTATGGCCTTACACAGTCAGAAAAGACGGCAGTGTGCCCGCCTTTGAAGCACCGCATGCGGGCTGGGCGGAAGACGCCTTGCAACACACGCTGGGCGTGTATTACCGGATTGAAAAAAGCGATATCACGGCAATGCAGGCGGCGATTGCCCAGACCGGCGCGATCTATGTCTCGGCCACCATCCATGCGGGCTGGAACCAGGTACGCAACCTGAAGCAGTCATTCACAACACTGTCGCAGCTGCCGCGAATTCCCGCGCACAGCCTGCATACCGGCGGTCATGCGTTTGCGCTGACCGGTTATACAGAGGACGGTTTTGTGGTGCAGAATTCCTGGGGAACGGACTGGGGACAGCAGGGTTTTGCGGTTCTGGACTACGACGACTGGCTGAGTCATGGCAGCGATGCCTGGACCGTTGCCATCGGCGTTCCGGCGCGAACCGGCGTACCACCGGCAGACGGCAACCGGCAACCGGCGGCGCACACCGCCGTCGCCATCGACGCCGGATTGCCGGCATTGCCCGCCTACCGCTACACACCAGCTGCCCGCACCATGCAGCGCGGTCAGCATGCCTTAAGCCCGCTGACCACCGATCAGGCCTATAACCTGAGCGTGGTCATGGACAGCGGCACCCGCGGAATCCAGCGACTGGTGGCGTTCGCCAGCGCTGCCGACAGCATTGCCCACGTGGTGCAGGCGGCACAAGACTGGCATCGCACGCAAGGATTGCGCTCGCGTTTGCAACTGGCGATCTACGCCATGAGCGGTCTGGCCGGCGAAGAGCAGCAGGCACAGCAAATTGCAGCGCTCGCACCGTGGTTTCTGGCCAATCAGATCTACCCGGTTTTTCTGAACTGGAATAATGGCATGGACACGCTGCCGGAACGCCTGCAGCAAATGGCCGGAACCGGAACCGGGGCTGGAGCCGGTATCGGCACTGGTACCGCAGCGCATCTGTCAGCGCAGGAACAGGCGGCATCGGACCGCCGTCTGGAAGCCGGGGCCGATGCCGCCGGACTCAAAGCAAGCTGGACACAGTGCCGGCATCAGGCGCAGCAGGCAACGGCAGCGGACGATCCGCCGCGCGCATTGCATGTGCTGATCCGCGCGCTGCAAACGCTGTCAGATGCCGCATCACCGGCAAACCGTCCGCAGCTGCATCTGATCGGTCACTCGGCAGGCGCCCTGCTGTGCGGTCAGCTGCTGAACGGCCTGCGCGATATGCCGGTGGCCAGCTGTTCCCTGCTTGCGCCGGCCTGTAATACGGAGGATGCCAGCCGGTATTTCGGCGAAGCGATACGGCGCGGCCAGCTACGCCCTGCGCAACTGCATATCGACGTGCTGGATGCGCAGCGCGAGCAGCAGGATGCGTTTTCCGGGACTTACCACCGCTCACTGCTGACGCTGATTTCAAACGCACTGGAAGACCGTTGCCAGACGCCGCTGATCGGTCTGGCGGACAGTTTTTTCGCAGCGGATCAGGAACACAGGGATAATTCCTGCAACCGCTGGAATCCGGCCTGCCTGCCCGCGCTGAAGCAATGGCAGCAACAGTTCTGGGGCAAGAATATGCCGATCGCGGCTGTCGCCGGAAGCCACGGCAGCACCGTGCTGACAGCGGCGCAGCAACAGCGTCTGCATCTGGTCAGCCGCCGCACGCTGCGCACGTTGTCTGGCGAACAGCCGGTCAGCCACGCGGCACTGGCGCTCGATCTGGATCTGCTCGGCACCCTGCTGCAGCGCCTGCGCGGCAGAAAAGCCTTGCTGGCGCGGCCATAAGGCTGACCGGCAGGTCGTTCTTATTGCACAAACACCCGGTATTCCCACGGCTTTAACGTCATCTGCTGCGAAGCTTTCAGACTGACGCTGCCCTGGCTGAATGGCGAGCGGTACTGGCCGGCAGGCAGATTGCCGGCAAAACTGACCTGCTGCGGCTGCGCGCTCAGATTGAAAATGGCCACCACCCGGTCCTTGCCCTGCTCACGCCGGAAGGCATACACAGCCTTGTCCGCCGAACTAGGGATACGCACCAGCGCACCGCCTGCCGTGCCGTTCCACAGCGCGTGATTCTGCTGTTTCAGATGGAATAGGCGGGTGTATAAATCGCGGAAAGGATGCGGCTTCCAGACAATCGGATCGCGCTCGAAAAATTCCAGCCGTTTATGGTTGCCCGCTTCCTGACCGGAATACAGCAAAGGCATGCCCGGCAACAGAGCCGACAGCACCAGAAAACTCTCCGTCGCATCGCCCAGACGCTCGTATTCCGTGCCTTCCCAGGAGTTCAGGTCATGGTTGGAGGTCTGCACCATGCGGTAGGAATTCGGGTGAAAGCGCTGTTCCGGTCCGGCGTAATAAGCGGCCAGATCATTCGCATTTTTTTTACCCTGTGCGATGTCGCCGAACACATCCTTGAGCTGCCACGCATAAGTCATGTCAAACGCTTTTTCCTGCAGATCGGGTGCTTCGCCTTCGGCCAGCATGAACACCGGGCGGATCTGCTCCAGCGCCGCCCGCGCCTCGTTCCAGAAATCCGTCGGCACCATTTCGGCAACATCGCAGCGGAAGCCATCGACATCAAAATCCGTCACCCAGAAACGCATGGCATCAATCATGTCGTGCCGCAAGCCAGGCTGGCGGTAATCCAGCTTGATGACATCATGCCAGTCCGCCACCGGCGGTACGAAATTGCCTTTGTCGTCTTTCAGATAATACTCAGGATGCGTCCTGACCCAGTCATGGTCCCAGGCCGTATGGTTGGCGACCCAGTCGATAATGACTTTCATGCCGAGCGCATGCGCCGCCTGCACCAGATGACGGAAATCTTCAGCGCTGCCGAACTCGGGATTCACCGCTTTGTAGTCGCGCACCGCGTAGTAGCTGCCGAGCGGGCCTTTGCGGTTTTTTTCACCGATAGGATTAATCGGCATCACCCAGATAATACCGATGCCCATTTTCTTCAGCTCCGGCAGGTATTTCTCAAATTCACGGAAGCTGCCCTGAGGCGAATGCTGGCGGATATTGGCCTCATAAATGCTGGCGTTACCGGCCCAGTCGGGATGGTGCACGGCTGAAACGGTTTGCGCCTGTGCAGGCAGATACAGGGCGCTCAGCAAGCCCAGGATGAAGCGGGTTTTCATGGTTTGTCTCCGGTGTTGATAGGGAAATACCGACTGCATCAGACGACTGCCGGATATCGCAGACCAGCGCAGTCATTTTTGTAGTAAAGGTACATTAACACTGAAACAAAAACAAGGAAACCTTTTAAATCAGCAAAATATTCATCTCAAAATTTAATTCACTTACCAAAAACAATTATTGATTTTGTAGTTTGATTACATATTTTTATGTATATGCTAATAAAAAAACCGACAGGGCCGGGGGCTGATGCACCCTTCCCTGCCGGTTGCGCGGTCTGCGCCGGACAACGTCGTCCGTTTATTTTTTCGGCGGACGCTTTGCTTTGACGGCAGGCTTGCCCTGCTGTTTTTCCATCACGCGGCGATCGCCCCCGGCCACCCGCGGCTTGACAGGGAAATCTGGCTTTTCATGCCCGCCGGCACCTGCCGGACTGATGCGTATCTGCTTGCCTGCAACCCAGACGCCTTTCAGATAATTCAGCAAATCCTTTGGCATGCCATCCGGCAGATCGATCGTGCTGTGATGATCGGCAATCTCGATCCGGCCGATGTAACGCGCTTCTAATCCGGCTTCATTCGCAATCGCGCCAACGATATTGGAAGGCGTTGCGCCATCGGCGCTGCCGACTTCGATGCGGTAAGTCTGCATCGGAAAATCCGCTTTCGGCGTTTTTTCCTTGCGTGGCTTGGCGGCGCGCTCGGCTTCCGACGGTGCCGGAACATGGCGGGCAGCGCGCTCCACGACCTGATTCAGGCGGCTTTCCGCGACCGGACTTCTGACTGCCGCCGGTGCTGATGCTGATGACGGGCTGCGGGCCGGTGCTACTGCGGCGGCTTTTGCGCCCTGCCCGCTGACTGCCTGGATCCGCAAGGACTGGCCCGCCACGCGCACCGATTTCAGATGGTCGAGCATGTCGGCTGACAGATCGTCCGGCAGGTCGAGTACGGTGTAATCGTCGTAGATATCGATACGGCCGATGTACTTCGATTCAATGTTGGCCTCGTTCGCAATCGCGCCGACGATATTACCCGGCTTGACGCCATGCTCATGGCCGACCGCGATGCGGTAAGTCCGCATGCCGGGTTCCGCCACGCGCGGGCTGTGTTCGCGGCGCGGCGCGCGTTCGGCACGTTCGCCATGCTCAAAACGGTCAGCGCGGTCGCGCGAAGGGCGCTCGCCGCGGGCCGGACGTTCATCGCGCCAGCTCTCATCGGGTTTCGGATCACGCCGGCTTTTATCGAGCAGCAGCGGTTCATCGCCACGCGCCATTTTTGCCAGCGCCGCAGCAATTTCCATTGCCGGAATATTGTGTTCCTGTTCGTAGCTTTCGATCACTGCGGCAAATTCTTCCAGCCCGCCTTGCGCCAGTGTGGTGGTGATCTGTTCCTTGAAACGGGCGATGCGCACATTGTTGACGGTCTGGATAGTCGGTAGCTCCAGCGGTGCCACCGGCTGACGGGTGGCGCGCTCAATCGCTTTCAGCAGATTTTTTTCGCGCGGCGCGATGAACAGGATCGCCTCGCCGCTGCGCCCGGCGCGGCCAGTGCGGCCGATACGGTGGGTATAGCTTTCGGGATCATACGGCACGTCATAGTTGATGACATGACTGATGCGCTCCACATCCAGCCCGCGTGCTGCCACGTCGGTCGCTACCAGGATATCGATCTTGCCGTCCTTCAGTTGCTGGATGGTGCGTTCGCGCTGCTGCTGGTTGATGTCACCGTTGATCGCAGCGGCAGAAAACCCGCGCGCATCCAGCTTTTCCGCCAGCTCCTCGGTACCTTGCTTGGTGCGGGTGAAAATAATCATGCCGTCAAATGTTTCGGCTTCCAGGATGCGGGTCAGGGCATCGAGCTTGTGCATGCCGGACACCAGCCAGTAACGCTGGCGGATATTGTCGGCCGTGCCGGTTTTGGCTGCGATCGTGACTTCCGCCGGCTGGTTCAGATAGGTCTGGGCAATGCGCTTGATGGCGGATGGCATGGTGGCGGAAAACAGGGCGGTCTGCCGGGTTTCCGGCGTTTCCTGCAGGATGCGTTCCACATCGTCGATGAAACCCATGCGCAGCATTTCATCGGCTTCGTCCAGCACCAGAGTTTTCAGTGCCGACAGATCGAGCGATCCTTTGTCGAGATGATCAATAACCCGACCCGGCGTGCCGACCACGACATGCACGCCACGGCGCAGCGCCGATAATTGCGGTCCGTAACTCTGGCCGCCGTAAATCGGCAGCACATGAAAGCCCGGGATATAGCGGGCATACGTCTGGAATGCTTCGGCCACCTGGATTGCCAGTTCGCGGGTCGGCGCCAGCACCAGCGCCTGCGGTATGGTCTGGCGGGTGTCGATGCGCGACAGCACCGGCAAGGCAAACGATGCCGTTTTACCGGTACCGGTCTGGGCCTGACCGAGTACATCGCGGTTAGCCAGCAAATAAGGGATGGTGGCCGCCTGGATTGGCGACGGGGTTTCGTAACCGACATCCTGCAAAGCGCGCAAAATCGCGTCACTCAGTTGCAGATCGGAAAAAGAGATGGGAGAAGTGGATTCAGACATGGCGATACTCGCAAGTTCGCTCGAATCGCGGGATGCGACAAGAATGCGACAGACAAACCCGCAGTTTACTCCCTTGTCATGCAATCAGGGCGAAAACAGCGGCAATCTGCTGCCGAAATGCACTGAAAACCGGTTTAAATGTCAGGAACACACCGGATATTGCATCGGTTTTCCTGTTTACTGACGATACTGCCCGGTTTTAACAAAGCCGGGACGGTCAGACAACGGCCGAGTAGCACGCACTGGCAGCACCGCGGCTTTGCGTAGGCAGCGGACGGAGACCGTCATCACCACAAACGCCGCACTGTCTGCACGTTACTGCCCGCAGGTGATGGGTGTTGATGTGATGTAGCCCAGCCGCGCAAGCCCTGCAAGCCGCCGGTGTGCACCGCCAGCACCCGACTGCCAGCCGGAAGTACGTTTTCCAACGCCAGCTGATGTAAGGCATAAAACATTTTTCCGGTATAGACCGGTTCCGGCAGAATACCGGTCTCTTCTGCAAAGCGCTGACAGAATGCGCTCAGTGCAGGGCTGATTTTAGCGTAGCCGCCGTGGTGGAACTGGGTTAACAATTGATAATTCTGCTGTACCGGGTAACCGGCTTCACGTTGCAGCCTGGCGATATCCCGGTGCAGATACTCTGCCTGGCGCAGGACAGCAACGCCCAGCACCTGGCTGCGTCCCGCCAGCCCTGCCAGCACGCCGGCCAGCGTCGCGCCGGTACCGCAGGCAAGCGCCACCTGATCAGGCACAAACCCCAGTTGCGCGATGGCCTCGTCCGCCAGCTCCGCCACGCCATGCAATGCCGCCGCCGCGCTGCCGCCCTCCGGCAGCCAGACATGTTGCGGGCCGGACTGTGTCACATGATGCCGCCATGCGTCGGGTTCCTCGCGCAAGCGGCGGTAATCGTCGCGGCTGACATACTGCACCTGCATGCCCAGCGCCCGGCAATCCTCCAGCATGGCGCTGTCCATGCCCGGCGCCGCCCTGACCAGCAGGGTCGCGCTGTGGCCGTGCAACACGGCAGCGTGCGCCAGCGCATGCAGATGATTCGACCAGATGCCGCCCATGCTGACCAGATGCGCGCGGCGTCCATTCAGCGCCAGCAAGGGATATTTGAGTTTGCGGAATTTATTGCCGGACACCAGCGGATGCAGCAGGTCATCGCGTTTGACCCATACCTGCAATCCGGGAAACAGCTTGCTGTCGATACGCTGGCAGGGTGAGGCGGCGGCTGAAAACACGATGCGAAAGGAAGTCACTCAATGGTAAAGTGGCATTGTACGCTGACATTGCACGTCCGCTGCCGGCAACCCGTTCCGGCACCGGCAGACAATGCGCGCTGCGGGAACGCACTGCCGCGGGCATTCACCCGAATTCCCGCAACCCGGATTTTTCCTGGAGAGGACATGCCTGCCGATTTGAATCAGCCCCTGACGAAAGCCAGACAACAGTTATCGCAACTGATACAGCAGATTAAAGAAACCGGCCAGCAGGATAATCTGCTGCCGACGCTGGAAACCGTGCTGACCCAGCTCGAAGGAATGACGCAGCACGACCATCTGACCGGGGCGCTGAACCGGCGCGCGCTGCTGGCAGCGCTGGAAGCCGAACTGGCGCGCTCTTACCGCACCGGCCACACTTTCACGCTGGCCGTCATCAGCATCGACGGGCTGGAGCAGATTCTGGAACAGCATGGACAAGCTATCGCCAAACAAGTCCTGCAGCTGATGGCGCAGGATGCGCTGAAGATCCTGCGCACACTCGATTCGTTTGGCCGGGTCGCCGCCAATGAATTTGCGGTCGTGATGCCGACCACCTGGCTCGATCAGAGTCTGAAAGCGCTTGCCCGCGTCCGGAAGCGGCTGACAGAGCGTGACTGGAACACGCTGGCGGCCGGGTTGCAGGTCAGCTTTTCGGCCGGCGTGACCACCAATGCCATCAAAGACAGCGCCGACAGCATGCTGCGGCGTGCCACAACAGCGCTGATGCAGGCCAAAGCAAAAGGCCCGGACAGCCTCGCAGAAGCCGAGCTGCCCTTGCCGGATTTTGATCCGAATGCGCATGAATAAACACGGTGACGGCTCTCTGGCATGCCGCCGCACCGGCGCAGAAACCGGTGCCGGACTGGCAGCGGAACTTATCGTGCCGGTGCTTGCCCAAGTCTGCTGTACCGGCCATCCCGTCAGATAAAGCAGCGCCACACCCGCGACCGGCCCGGCACGCACAACATCCATCACATTACGGGGAATACTATGATCAGACCAAGCATACTGGCGTCGCTGCTGGCAGCGCTGTGCGCAACCGGCATCGCCGCGCAGGCCGGTGCGGCGAACACCACCACCGCAACATCAGCCGGCATTGCCGTGCAGGGCCAGGGAAACAGCAGCGACGATCTGACCAGTGCGCTCAAACAGCGTGCCGAATTCATCCGCGAGCATTACAGCAAATTTGAATACCGCATTCCGGTGCGGGACGGTAAAACCCTGTTTACTGCGGTATACATGCCACTGGATGCCAGCGCCAGAAAAACCTATCCGATGCTGCTGGTGCGCACCCCGTATTCAGTCGCACCATATGGCGCCGAGAATTACAAAGCACAGCTCGGCCCGACAGCCGAATATGAAAAAGAAGGCTATATCTTCGTGTTTCAGGATGTGCGCGGCACCAATATGTCGGAAGGTGAATTTGTGAATATGCGGCCGCATATCGACGTCAAGAAATCCAGCGCCGATATTGATGAAAGCTCGGACACGTACGACAGTATCGACTGGCTGGTCAAACATATTCCGCACAACAACGGCAAGGTCGGGCAATGGGGGATTTCTTATCCCGGCTTTTACACGTCTGCCGGCGCGATTGATTCGCATCCGGCACTGAAAGCGGTATCGCCGCAGGCGCCGATTGCCGACTGGTTCCGCGGCGACGACATGCATCGCAATGGCGCTTTCAATCTGCAGATGGGCTTCGGATTTTTTTACAATTTCGGCCAGCCGCGGCCGCAGCCGACCGATCAGCGCGGCTGGAAGGATTTTCCTTTCGGCACGCCGGATGGTTATCAGTTTTTCCTCGACCTGGGGCCGCTGTCAAACGTGAACCGGCTGCATTTTAAAAACGGTATTTCGTTCTGGAACGATTTCATCGCGCATCCGGATTACGACCAGTTCTGGCAAAGCCGCAACCTGCTGCCGCATCTGAAAAACATCAAGGCCGCGGTGCTGACCGTTGGCGGCTGGTATGACACCGAAGACCTGTACGGCCCGCTGCAAACCTACCGCGCCATCGAAAAACAAAACCCCGGCATCCGCAACACGCTGGTGGTCGGCCCGTGGACGCACGGCGGCTGGACCCGTACCGATGGCGAACGGGTGGGCGATGCCGGTTTCGGCTACAAGACGGTGAAAAATTACCAGCCGGTCGAGCTGGCTTTTTTCCGGCATTATCTGAAAGACGGCGAGCAACCCGTGCTGCCGGAAGCATGGATGTTTGAAACCGGCGCCAACCGCTGGCGCAGCTTTGACAACTGGCCGCCGAAAGACAGCCGCGAGCAGGCACTGTATTTTCACGCCAACGGCCGTCTGAGCTTCACACCGCCGGGTGCCGGTGAAGACAGCGGATTCGATGAATACATCAGCGATCCGCAAAAACCGGTGCCGTACACCACCGAGATCATGACCCGCTGGAGCAAGGAATACATCGCCGCCGACCAGCGTTTTGCCAGCCGCCGGCCCGATGTGCTGAGCTGGCAGAGCGAGGTGCTGGACAAGGATGTGACGCTGGCGGGTCCGCTGCAAGCGAGCCTGTTCGTCAGCACCAGCGGCACCGATGCCGACTTCGTGGTGAAGCTGATTGACGTCAATCCGCCGGATCTGAAAGACGGCAACGTCAACCGCGGCAATCAGCAGACGCTGGTGCGCGGCGAACCGTTCCGTGCGCGCTACCGCGAAGGTTTTGACCAGCCCAAAGCCTTCGTGCCGGGTGCGGTGACGCCGGTGAATTTTGGCATCAACGACGTGTTCCACACTTTCCAGCGCGGCCACCGCATCATGGTGCAGGTGCAGTCGAGCTGGTTCCCGTTCATCGACCGGAATCCGCAGACGTTTGTACCGAATATTTTTGAAGCCAAAGACAGCGACTTCGTGAAAGCGACGCAGCGCGTGTATCACAGCAGCGGACAGGCCAGCGCCCTGAAGGTGCGGGTGCTGCCGTCACTGGATGCCGTTGCGGCACCGTAATCACCGCGCGGCACTCCGGTGCTGCGGCGGATGCGGTGGGTGTGCCTTACGGCTCCCGCCGCAATATGCCAGTCTGCCCCATCCTGCCCGGCCAGCCCGGGCATTTTTTATTTTACAGGGGAGTATCTGCCAAAAACAGGCTGATGCCCTTATGAAACAAGGGGATTTATACATACTCCCCTCGAGTATATTCGCCATCAAAAACGATTCACATGGTGCTCAGGCCACACTTTTCGGCGCATACACCACCAGCCAGGTCGCCAGCACCACACCTGCGCAACCGGCCAGCGTGCTGAGAGTAATGGCCTCTCCCAGGAACAGATAGCCCCACAACAGCGCAAACAGCGGGATCAGGAAAGTCACGGTCAGCGCCTTGGTCGGCCCGACATCGCTCATCAGCCGGAAATAAATCAGATACGCCACCGCGCTGCACAGCAGTGCCAGCGCCGCTGCCGCCAGCACGACCGGCATGGGCGGCACCGCCTGCAGCGGCGTCATTGCCATGAAAGGCATTAATACTATTGCCGCCCCGAGCTGCGAGCCGGTTGCCATCTGCATGGCGCTGATCTGGCCCGATACTTTTTTGGAATAAATTCCCGCCAGCGCATAGCAGACCGTGGCGCCGACGCACGCCAGCACGGCCAGCAGCAGCGTGCCGCTCCATTCCACCGGCCCCAGCCGCACCAGCAGGGCAACGCCCGTCACGCCAGCCGCCATGCCCAGCACCTTGCGCGGGGTGAAGCGCTCCCCGAGTAACAGCGCGCCCATCACCGCGCCCCACAAGGGACTGGTGGCATTCACAATGGCGGAATAGCCGGCTGGCATATGAATCGCAGCGAAGGAATACAGGACAAACGGCAGCGCCGAATTGACGGTGCCCAGCACCAGATAAGCGCGCCAGTTTTGTCCCGCCTGCAAGGGTTTGCGGATGACCAGCATATACAGCATCAGCGCCAGCGTTGCCAGCGTGACGCGGATTTCTGCCGTCCACAGCGCCCCCAGCACCGGCGCCACCACCCGCATGAATAAAAATGATGCCCCCCAGATTGCCGCCAGCGCCAACAGGCGCATCAGATCGCTACCGCGCATACCATCCCCTGAAATTGAAAACCGGGCATCAGCTTAACAAAGAAGCGCCGTCGCCGCTGGCCGCTTCCGGACAGATGATGCGGCCCACACTCACAGGGTGACGCTGGCCGGTCGTGGCTTACATCGGTTTGAAACGCCAGGCGTATGCCTGACTGACGCGCAGCTTTTCCGGGCTGCCATGCAGCTCCACGGTATAGCGTCCCATGTCGTCGCGCTGGGCGCGTGCAATCGCATCGGCGCGTACCACAGTGCCGCGGTGGATCTGCCAGAACTGATCGTGATCGAGACCATCCAGCAACTCCTTTAACGGCTTGCGGACATGCGCTTCGTCCTGCGCGCTGACGACGCGGGTGTATTTTTCATCCGAACTGAAAAACAGGATTTTCTCCACCGGGAACATCTTGATGGTGTCGCCGACACTCGCGCTGATCCAGCGGATGCGCTCTGCCGCCTGTCCGCGGATACGTTTGTCCAGCTCGGCCATCAGCTGGCTGATATCCGGTGCAGCCTGTTTACTGGCAAGCCGCGCCTGGAGCCGTTCAATCGCTTCCGCCAGCCGCGGCTGGGCAACCGGTTTCAGCAGATAATCAATCGCTCCGGCGGCAAAGGCATCCATCGCATAGCTGTCGTAGGCGGTGGTGAACACCGCATGGCAACGGCCTTTGACCGCATGCGCCACGTCCAGCCCGGACATGCCCGGCATGCGGATATCGAGAAACGCCACATCGGGCTGATGGCGGTGAATCGCCTCCAGCGCATCGGCGCCGTGTTCGCATTCGGCCACAATCTGCAGTTCCGGCCACAATGCTTCCAGCATGCGGCGCAATTCCTTGCGCGGCAAATCTTCATCTTCTGCAATCACGGCGGTCATCATGCTTTGTTTTCCTTATTTTTCTTTCGTGTCAGAACTCACGCTTCCAGCGGCAGTGTGATGATCGCTGCGACACCGCCTGCCGGACGTGCTTTCAACACCAGCGCCGCCCGGTTGCCGTACATCGAAGCCAGCCGTTCGTGGATATTTGCCAGCCCGATACCGCTGCCGCTGCTGCTGCCGCCGAAACCGACACCGTCGTCTTCAACCCGCAGCTCCAGCACCGGCGCGCCCTGCTCCACGCTGCGGCGCGCCGTGATGCGGATATGCGCCGCGCCGACCTTGGGTTCAACCCCATGTTTGACGGCATTTTCCACCAGCGAGATCAGCATCAGCGGCGGCACCGCGGCATCATCCAGATCGCTCTCGACACTGAAACTCAGGCGCGGAATGCGGGCCTGCATCAGGCTCAGGTAAGACCTGGCTGCATCGAGCTGCTTTTTGAGGCGCGCCTGCACCGAGCTGCCATCATCGCGTAATTGCGGAATGGTGGCGCGCAGATAATCCACCAGATGATCGACAATGCTCACCGCCCGTTCCGGTTCCGTCGCTATCGCAGAACGCACGCCCGCCAGCGTATTGAACAGAAAATGCGGCTCCACCTGTGCCACCAGCACCGACAGCCGCAGCTCGGCTTCGCGCTGAATTGCCTTTGCCCGTTCGGCTTCTCGCTGGCTGTTGGCGGCCTTGAGCATATTTCGCTGTCTGGAGAACAGCCATAAATCATAGCCGCCGCCAATAAAAATACTGAGTCCTGAAATCAGTAATCCAATGTAAAACCCTTGCCAGAAATCATCCGGTATCGCGGTTTCCGGCATACCGGACGAATGGCCGTGATAGCCATCCTGAAATCCTTTCCAGAAATCGCGGAAGGCATCGCTGATCACATGCGTTTGTTTTTCCTCTGCGATAACATCGGCCTGCTTTTCAATGGAAATGCCTCTGCTGTTCATTTTCAAGGCAGTTAATACCGGAACATGATGATGCAGCATATTCTGGGTCAGCTCGCGGGACAGGCTAAATATGCCCAGACTAAATATCATGCCTGTCACGATTGCCAGCACCAGACCGCGCCATTCCTTCTTCTCCGGATAGGCGCGCTGCCTGACCCAGACTGCCAATGCCGGCCCGACCAGATGAAAACTGGTGCCAGCAATTGCCAGCGGCACCCATGAAATAAACATCGGTCGCCAGTCGCTGCCGCGCACCAGGGGCACCGAAAGCAAATAGAGCATGACCGGAACCAGGGTGCCGAGCCAGGCAATGGCGCGGTAGCGATACCAGGTTCGTGAAAATACAGGATAGTTGCGGGCACGGGTCAGCCAGAATTCGCTCTTTGCCGCCACTTCCGTCGGCAAAGGCTGATCGTGTTCCGATGTTTGTAACGCTGAAATAGTGCTGTCAGTCATGATGATTTCCCTCAGAAGCGCTCAGTCTACGCAACGATCACCGGCATCGGGTGAGCGACGCGACGAAACAGCGCTTCAGGAGATAAACGCCTGTTTTCACCGGATCAGTCAGGAACTGGACTGACGTCCGGCTGGCGGTAAAGACGCATCTGATTCCGGTATGGCAGGCTGCGCGGCCGCCTTTTGCTGACGGGCGATGCGCAGGATGGTGTTGCGAATGGACGCCAGCACGGCAACGGAATTGAACGGTTTGACGATGAAACCATGCACACCGCGCCGGTGCGCTGCCTGCAGCGTCGGCGCATCAATGGTTGCCGACACCATGAACACCAGGGATTTCGGCAGGTCTGCACGCAGCTGGTCGATCAGCAGCATGCCTTCTTCGTTCGCCTCGCCGATGTCAATACAGATGATCTGCGGTTTGAGTTTGATGACCCGCGCCAGACTGGCGGGCGCCAGATTGGCGTCGCCCACCACTTCATGCCCGCCATTGTTCAAAACAGAGGTCAGCAGGTTACGGGCGACGGCATTGGCATCCAGAATGACCGCTTTGAGCATAGGGAACCTGTAGAAAGAAAAGCTTTTTGCATCTTAATGCAAATTTTCCGGAAAGGTGAAAAAAGACAAAGAAAGCAACATCTTGCCGGCATTTTCTTTGCCGGCAAGATGCCTGATCTGCCGCATCCTTGCCGCAGACCCGGTGCGCAGCCTCAGTTCCCCGCCTCGCCTTTTGCGTTTTTCACATACAGATCCAGCCAGCGATCCTGCTCCCACAGCATGTGCAGGATCGACTCGCGGGCGCGGTAGCTGTGACTTTCGTTGGGCAGCATCACCAGCCGGGTGACAGCGCCCAGCCCCTGCAATGCCTGATACATGCGTTCGCTCTGGATAGGAAACGTGCCGCTGTTGTTGTCCTGTTCGCCATGAATCAACAGGATCGGGTCTTTGATCTGGTTGGCAAAGTTAAATGGCGACATGTCCTGATACGTCTTGCGCGCCTGCCAGAAATTGCGGTCTTCCGACTGGAAGCCAAACGGTGTCAGGGTGCGGTTATACGCGCCGGAACGCGCAATACCGGCCCGGAACAGGCGGGTATGCGTCAGCAGGTTGACGGTCATGAAAGCGCCATAGCTGTGACCGCCGATCGCAATCCGGTTGCGGTCGGCCACACCCAGCCGCACCACTTCCTCGATCGCTGCCTCGGCGCTCATCTTCAGCTGTTCGAGATAAGTATCGTTCGGCTCTTTTTTGCCTTCGCCGATGATCGGCATCGTCGGACCGTCCAGCACCACGTAACCGCGCGCCAGCATCACCTGCGGCCCGTTATACGAAATACGGTTGAATTTATACGGTGAGCCGGCTACCTGTCCGGCGGCTTCAGCGGTCTTGAACTCGCGCGGATACGCCCACATCAGCACCGGACGCGGACCGTCCCGTTTCGGATCGTAGCCGGGCGGCAGATACAGGGTGGCGCTCAAATCCACTCCGTCTTCCCGCTCGTAGCGGATCTGCTGCTTTTTCACACCACGCAATTGCGGCAGCGGATGCGCAAACTGGGTCAGCGCACGCGGCGCTTCGCCGCCAGCCAGATCGCGGACATAAAAATTCGGTCTTTCCTCATTCGATTCGCGGCTGGTGATCACGCAGCTGCCTTTGTCGTTGAGCACAGCAATCACTTCTTCGTAATAGGGCGCCTGGGAACGGAACAGCCGCACCGCCTGCCGGTTCACGAGATCATAACGGTCCAGAAACGGCCGGTCGCCTTCCGGGCTGGCGCCGGTGCCGGTCAGGAAAATCGCCTTACCGTCAGCGCTGGTGCGCAGCACCTGGCGGCCGGCTGGGTTCAGCACCATGACCGGTGTGCCGGGATGCGCATACTGGTCTTCCGATTTGCGGCTGAATAATAATTCCGGCTTTGCATCCGGCACGCCGGGACGGATACGCCAGGTGCGCGTATCGCGCGACTTCCACCAGTTTTCGGTCACCAGCGCGAGCTGATCGCTGCCCCACTGGATGCTGCCGAAACGCCAGCCCAGTTCCATGATTTTTTGCGGCGGACTGTCAAATGGCGCGGCCTGCTGCCAGATCACATCATGGACTTTGACATGCGCTTCGGGATCGCCGCCAGCCTGCGCTTCCAGCCAGTAGAGCGTCGCCGGTTTATCATGCCGCCAGCCAACATCACGCGGCCCGGCCTGGACCGCGTCATTCCCTGCTGGCAAGCGCTCACGCATGGGGCGTTCCGCGACTGTCCTGACTTTCTTTCCGGTATCGCTCCATACCTCAATCAGCTGACCGAACCGGTCAATCGGCAAGGTGGTGGAATACGGCCGGCGCAACTGGGTCGTCAGGATCAGCCGTCCATCCGGCGACACCAGCGCCTTGCTCAGCGTCATGACCGGACCGGTGCGCCGTATCTGCCCCTGCAGGTTCACGAAAGCCAGCTGGGTCTGTAATTGCCAGTCCAGCAGGTCCGCATCGGCAGGCGTTTTCAGCATATCGGGATAAGTCCGGTTCTGCGTCAGTTTGCCGCCTTTGCTTTCCAGCGCATTCGGTCCTGACGGAATCGACGGTGCCAGCGGCAAGGGTTTCTGATGCTGCGGTAACAGGCGCACAAATAATTGTTCGGAACCGTTGCTCCAGGAAAATCCGGCACTGGTGATGGCATTGAGCCGCTCCGCAATCAGGCGGTGCGCCACTGCCTTGCGGACATCCAGCAACCACAGTTCCACGCCGTCGTCGGCCCAGCGGCTGAACGCCACCCAGCGCTCATCCGGTGACCACAAGGTTTCGGCAATCCGTGCCCTGGCTGGCAAACCACTGACTTCACGGATCTGGCCGTTCTGGATATCCAGCAGGCTTAAGCCGGTGCCGAAATCAAACTGGCTGGCGGCGCGGGTGCGCGGATTGATGCGCAGGCCGGCCAGCTTCAGTTCCGGCTGTGCGACTTCGGCAATCCCGGGCAAACCCGGCAGACTGATCAGCAGCGCGTTTTTCTTCTGCGGCCCCAGCTTGAATTGCGGTCCGCGCGGCGCATCCACAATCGCCTGCAATTCCGGCGGCGGCAGTCGGTATCCGCCGGGCTCTGCCGTCTGCGCCGTGCCGGCGGCATTGGTCGCCAGGCTGGAGATTGGTGAAACAAATATCAGCGCCAGCGCTGCCATCAGCAGCACGGACGTTTTTCGGGTTAACAGCAAATGCGTCTCCGGAAGATGAAAATGATGGAAATTTGAATCATATCGCGTGGCAGTCGCCTGCCGCCCACAGCGGAGCATAGCACCGTCCCTGGCTGCACCAAAATCTTTCAGTCAGACCGCACCGCTCAGGCAGCCGTCCGGTTTGCTGGTTTTCCGGCCGACCGTGCACGCCATACAACAGTCCGGTTGCAGGGCAAACTGGCTTCAAAGTCCTGATGACGCTTGATTTCAGCGCTCCTGGCATACATTTTGCTGCGTCGCAGCATATGTCTTTCTTTATACGTTTTCCATCGTGGTAAGCTACGCGCCGAATTGACTCAATTCACACCATTCTGGCGTTGGCACTGAAAATATATTTGCTAACGAGTCATTATCTAATTAAAACCAAAAACGGAGCGCAGTTTGAACACAATTCAAAACAACGGGACGCACACTATCTTAGGGCATCCCGACAGCTTATTCGTCCTGTTCTTCACAGAAATGTGGGAACGTTTTTCTTACTACGGGATGCGCGCGCTGCTGGTGCTGTTCCTGGTCACAGAAACCGCCAAAGGCGGCTGGGGCTGGACCCGCGCTGATGCCACTTCACTGTACGGCTGGTACACCGGTCTGGTTTACCTGACCCCGATCCTCGGCGGCTATATCGCCGACCGCTTCCTCGGCAGCCGGCGCTCCGTGGTGCTGGGCGGCTTTATCATCGCGGCCGGACATGCTTCGCTGCTGTTTGATACGCCAACCATGTTTTATACCGGCCTGTCGCTGGTCGTGGCTGGCACCGGTCTGTTCAAACCGAATATTTCCGCCATCGTCGGCCAGCTGTATAACAAGGACAATGAACATGCGCGGGATTCCGGCTACACCCTGTTCTACATGGGTGTGAATTCCGGTGCTTTCTTCGGCATTCTGCTGTGCGGCTATATCGGCGAAAAAATCTCCTGGTCGTATGGCTTCGGTCTGGCCGGTGCGTTCATGATTCTGGGAGCGATCCAGTTCTATCTGGGCCAGGGCATTTTCGGCAATATCGGCTTATCCCGCGCACAGCAAACCACGCAGGTTAGTGCACCGGCTGAAGCGGAGCCCGAAGCACACATCGTTGCTGACCGCATCAAGGCAATTGGGGTATTTTCTTTCTTCACGATTTTCTTCTGGTTTGCTTTTGAACAGGCTGGCGGCTCAATGACGATCTTCGCCGCGGACTATACCGACCGCACGCTGGTTGGCACAGCGGGCATGACCTTCAAAATCATCAACAGCCTGATGACGGTGATTCCAACCATAATCCTGAGCTGGCTGCTGGTAAAACTGGCCTCCGGCACAGCCAAGCGCTATCTGCTGTCCAATCTGCTGCTGGTGGTGTGCCTGGGCCTGATCTGGGCGCTGGTGCTGTGGATGCTGGACCGTGAATTCTCACTGTCGCAATCGAGCGTACCGGCTACCTGGTTCGGTGTGCTGAACTCGTTCTTCCTGGTGATTCTGGCACCGATGTTCTCGAAAATGTGGGACAAATACTGGAGCCCAAGCGGCCCGGTCAAGTTCGGTACCGGTCTGGTTCTGCTGGGCCTGGGCTTTGCGGCGTTGTCTTACGGTGCTGCCGGTATTCCGGCGGGTGCCAAAACCGCATCGGTCAGCATGATTTTTCTGATCCTGGCCTACTTCTTCCACACCATGGGCGAGCTGTGCCTGTCGCCGGTCGGTCTGTCATATATCAGTAAGCTGGCACCGCCGCGCCTGCTGGGCCTGATGTTCGGCGTCTGGTTCCTGAACACGGCAATCGCCAATAAACTCGCGGGTCTGAGCGGTAGTTATATCGACAAAATCTCAGAAGCTTATTCGCTGTCCACCTTCTTCCTGATCTTTACGGTCATCCCGATCACAGCAGGGATTGTGATGATGCTGTTGAACAAATGGATGGCTAAAAAAATGCACGGCATCCACTAAAATTCGCATTCACAAATACGTGTATTAAAAAAAACCCCGCCATTATCCGTGGCGGGGTTTTTTATTGGAAAAATCCCGGAATCAGGCGCCTGCTGAATGCAGGCTGACATCAACGCTCAATCGCCAGCGCGACGCCCATGCCGCCGCCGATACACAGGCTGGCGAGACCTTTTTTGGCATCGCGACGAATCATTTCGTGGATCAGGCTGACCAGGATACGGCAACCGGATGCACCGATCGGGTGACCAATCGCAATCGCACCGCCGTTCACATTGATCTTGCTGGTATCCCAGCCCATTTCCTTGTTCACACCAATTGCCTGCGCTGCGAACGCTTCGTTGATTTCCATCAGGTCGATTTCCTGATGCGTCCAGCCTGCTTTTTTCAGGCACAACTGCGCTGCAGGCACCGGCCCCATGCCCATGATGGTCGGATCGATACCGGCAGAAGAATAGGCCTTGATGCGCGCCAGCACCGGCAGGCCGAGTTCTGCCGCTTTCTGGGCAGACATCATGATGACGGCAGCGGCACCGTCGTTCAGACCGGAAGCGTTACCGGCGGTAACGGTACCGTTTTTATCGAAAGCCGGACGCAGGCCAGCCAGCGATTCCAGCGTGGCGCCGTGCTTGATGAATTCGTCGGTATCGAAAACAGTCGTGCCTTTTTTGGACACCAGCTCGACCGGAATGATTTCGTCCTTGAACTTGCCGGCCTTTTGCGCGGCTTCCGCCTTGTTTTGTGAAGCCAGCGCAAATAAATCCTGCTCTTCACGGCTGATGCTGTATTTTTTCGCGACGTTTTCAGCAGTAATGCCCATGTGGTACTGGTTATACACATCCCACAGACCGTCCACGATCATGGTATCAACCAGCTTGGTGTCACCCATGCGGAAGCCGTCGCGCGAGCCGTTCAGCACGTGCGGCGAAGCGCTCATATTTTCCTGACCACCGGCAATGATGATGTCGGCGTCGCCAGCCTTGATGGCCTGTGCCGCCAGATGTGTGGCTTTCAGGCCGCTGCCGCAGACTTTGTTAATCGTCATGGCAGGCACCATGTCCGGCAAACCGGCTTTAATCACCGCCTGGCGGGCGGCATTCTGCCCGACACCCGCAGTCAGCACCTGACCGAGCAAGACTTCATTGATCAGGTCACCGGAGAGGCCGGTTTTCGCCAGCAATCCTTTGATGACGATGGCGCCCAGTTCGGATGCCGGAATTTTTGCCAGTGAGCCACCAAATTTACCGACGGCAGTGCGGCCGGCAGCTACGATAACGACGTCTTGCATATTCATTCTCCTGTTTTTATCAAATGACACGGTAATTGCAATAATAATTGATGTGGAACGCCAGCTTGGACTATACCCGCCAAAGATTACACCAGCTTGACCCTGCTCTGCTGCCGCGCCGGAATTCCGGACGAAAAAAAAGCTCCCGGGGAAGACGGGAGCTTTCGGTCAAGACCAGATCGGTGTATTGATCCGGCTTATTTCTTCTTGGCAGTCGCTTTTTCAGCAGCCTGTGTAAATTGCTGAGTGGCCTTGGTCAGGTTTTCTTCCATTGTCTGCACAGCCTGCTTGGTTGTCTTGGACAGTTGCTCGTAACCGGCATTGATATTGCCGACCACGGTTTTCAGTGCAGTCACAGCCTGCTCGGAACCTGCCGGTGCATTCTTGGTGACTTCGTCGATCAGCGTGATCACTTTGGTGTTGGTTTCAGCGATATGCGCTTCAACTGCCTTGGTGAACTCTTGCTGGGTGGCGGAAGTGATGCTTGCCAGGTGACGGCCGTATGCCAGCGCTTTTTCTGCGCTTGGCTGTACCTGTGCTGCGCTCAGGTTAAAGAATTCCTGTGGGTCTTTTGCGCTCAGCAGTTGCTTGGCAGTGGCCGTGCCTTCTTCAAAGCTGGCTTTTGCTGCGTTGACGTTCAGGGCAACCAGTTGCTCCAGGCCTTCGAATGCTTTTTTGTTCAATGCAGTCAGGGAGGCAAACTGGGCTTCCAGGTTGGCTTTGGTTGTAGCGATAAATTGTTCAGGTGTCGTTGTCATGGCTATGCTCCGGTGTGGGGGGATTAAAATTGGCAGCGCCTTCCATGATTTCAACTTATGGTGCACCGCAACAATTACGATTCTACACGTCTTTTCCCACCGGTCAAGCATTTTTTGTGCATTGCAACAAATATTTTAAAATAATTTCCCGGCACCGGCTTTTCATTAGTGCAACAACCCTTTATTCATGCGGCTTTCCGGATGATTTCAAGCATTTTTTCAGATCAGGAAATTTTCTGAAAAACCGTCTTTTTCTGCCTCTAATTTCAGCAATGCCTGCTTATTTTTTAAGCCACCGGCATAACCGGTCAATGCTCCGCTGGCAGCGATCACGCGGTGGCAGGGCACGATAACCGATACCGGATTCCTGCCATTCGCCGCCCCGACCGCCCGTACTGCCTGCGGCTTGCCGAGCGCATTGGCCAGCTCGCCATAACTGCAGGTCCGGCCATAGGGAATACGCAGCAGCTCATACCAGACTGCCTGCTGAAACGGTGTGCCCGCCGATAAATCGAGTGGAATCGTAAATTCCTGCAGGCTGCCAGCAAAATAGTCCTGTAACTGCGCTGCCGTATCCAGCAACAGGGAGTCCGCCGTCGTCTGCTGCCAGTCCTGCAAACCTTTGAAATGCCGGTGCTGTTCAAAATAGACGCCGGCCAGTCCGCGTCCGCTGGCAGCGAGGTAAAGTTGTCCTAAGGGACTCATCCATTGCATATATTTCATCATCGTCACCTACATAGAAAGAGATTGCCACAGCCACAGTGCGGCATAAGAACGCCATGGCGACCAGTCGCCGGCCCGCGCCAGCAGCTGCTTTTCAGTACAGCGCGGATGACCGGGATGCAATGCCGCTGCCGCTTTTTGCAAGCCCAGGTCACCCGCCGGAAATGCATCCGGAAAGCGCAACGCCCGCATGGCGATGTACTGCGCCGTCCATTCACCGACGCCCCGGATGGCTTTCAGTTTCGCCAGTACCTGTTCCAGCGTGCTGCCCGGTGCCAGCTCGAAACCGCGTTCCAGCGCAAACCGGGCGACCTGCTGCAGACTGGCGGCACGCGCTCCCGGAATGCCGATACCGGCCAGTACTTCGGGTGCTAATGCCGCCAGCGTCGCCGGCTCCGGGAAGTGGTGCGTAATGCCGGGAAACGGTGTCGTGCAGGGCGTGCCGAAGCGCTGCACCAGCCGTCCGGCGACTGTGGTGGCGCCAGCGACGCTGACCTGCTGACCGAGCACGGCACGGATCGCCAGCTCAAAGCTGTCAAATGCACCCGGCACCCGCAGCCCGGGATAACGCTGCACCACCGGCGCCAGCAGGCTGTCGGCAGCCAGATGCTGGCGGATCACCGATGGATTCGCTTCCAGATCAAATTGCTGGCGAACCCTGGCCAGCAGGGGCATCAGTACCGGCGTGAGTTCCGGCGCCACCTGCAACTGGAGCTGATTTTTTTCCGGACAATGGCTGACCTGCAGCCAGCCCTGATAACCATCGAGCCGGACGCTGCGGATGTAACTGCGCTGCCCGCCCTGGCCGGTCACGCACTCCAGCCCCGGCATCGCTCTGCCTTGCAGATAAGCGGCAACGGCGTCCCAGTCGTACGGCGGACGGTATGCCAGACGCAGCAGGATGCCATCGCCGCGTTGTCCGGCAGCACGCCGGATTTCCCCTGGTGCCAGCTGATAGCGACTCTGGAACAGCGCATTGAAGCGCCGCACGCTGCCAAAGCCGGCGGCAAACGCCAGCTCCGCCATGCCCAGCCGGGTTTCCTGCAGCAGTTTCTTGGCAAACAGCAAACGCTGGGTCTGCGCCAGCTCAACCGGACTCACCCCGAATTCCTGCAATAGCACCCGCCGCACCTGGCGCGAAGACAGGCCGATGCGGGCAGAAAAAGATTCCAGCCCGTCTTCATTCAATGCGCCTGCCGCGATCTGTCGCCAGATTGCATGCGCCAGATTTTGCTGCAGGGCGTAAGGCGCCAGCTCGGGACGGCAGCGCAGGCAGGGCCGGTAACCGGCGGCTTCGGCGGCCGCAGCGGACTTGAAAAAGGTACAGGAACTGAGGCGCGGGGTTTTGACCGTGCAGATCGGGCGGCAGTAAATGCCGGTCGTGCTGACACCGGTAAAAAACACACCGTCAAAGCGGCTGTCTTTCGCTGTCAGCGCCCGGTAATAGTGCTGGCGCCCGGCCTCGTCGCCGGATCCGTTGCTGCCGGGGTGCGGCAGGTGTGACGCGGAAGTTTTCATTTTGCTCAGTCATGCCTGGCTGCAACAGCCGGACAAATATCTTTCATGTCAATGATTGTTGAATGGGCTGGTTATCCGCCGACAATCTGTTTTACTATGGATCAATACGGTTCCGGTCATCACCGTTCATCATGTTGTGGTTGTCACTGTTGCCGGCATGATTGCTTACGCAGTGATCTTTGCAGTTCTCTTTATACGCGCCCCAACGCATTTGCTCTAGCCATTTTCGGACAAACAAGTAAAGCCGCCTGCCGTGAAGAATGTGTCGCACACTTTGCAGAGAATTAACCGGATCGCCAGCCGCCATCCGGAGCTGGCACTGCATTTGTTCAGACAATATGCGATCAGGGTCGGCAAAGCGCCGGCGGCACTGCCACCGGCAGAAGCCTTGCGCGAACTGGAACGGGCGCACAATACCATTCACCGCCTGAGTGAAATCGGCAGGGAAATCACATCCAGCCTGGACCGCGATACCATCATGAACATCGTGTACCGGCATGTGCACGAGCTGATCGGTGCCGAAGTGTTTGCCGTCGGCCTGTACCGCCCGGAAAAATCCCTGATCGAATTTCCCTGCAATCTCCTGCGCGGACGGCGCATGCTGCCCTATGTGCGCGATGCCAACGACACGGACTTATTATCCGTCTGGTGCATACAGCATCAGAAAGAGGTCTTCATCAACGATATTCACCGGGAATATGCGCGCTATATCGGCGCCGACGGCTTGCGCAAGCTCACCGTTTTTGAAGCTTATCCGGAAGGCATGCATGAAGTCCTGCCGACCTCGCACATTTATGTACCAATGGTGCTGAAGGGAAAAACCACCGGCCTGATCGCGATTCAGTGCATGCACGCCAATGCGTTTCAGGAAATGCATCTGGACATGGCCAAAACCCTGGCCGCCTACACGGCTATCGCGCTTGACAATGCCGATACCTATCAGCAGCTGGCACAGGCACAGCAGATTCTCGTGTCGCAGGAACGGCTCGCGGCACTCGGCGCGCTGGTAGCCGGCGTCGCCCACGAGCTCAATACGCCGATCGGCAACAGCCTGCTGACCGCCAGCACACTGCAGGAAGAAACCCAGGAACTGAAAAAAATCTTCAACGCCAATCAGTTGCGGCGTTCCGGCCTGGAAAACTTTTTAGACATGCTGGCCGATGCGCAGGAATTGTTGTTGCGCAATCTGATGAACGCCAGCGAACTGGTCAGCAGCTTCAAGCAGGTATCCGCCGATCAGGCCAGCCAGCAGCGGCGCTCGTTCAATCTGTTACAGACCAGCACAGAAATCCTGCGCACGGTGCAGAACCAGATTCAGAAACAGGGACACCATATCGTGCTCGATATCCCGCCCCAGATCACGCTCGACAGCTATCCGGGCCCTTACGGCCAGATCATCACAAATCTGATTCACAATGCCTTGCTGCACGCCTTTGAAGGCCGCAGCTCAGGGCAGATGCGGCTGCAGGCCTGCCAGAGCGGTGCCGACGAAGTCACGATCCTGTTTGCGGACGACGGGTGCGGCATACCGGCAGATCATCTGCGGCGGATTTTTGATCCATTCTTCACCACCAAACTCGGTCAGGGAGGCAGCGGCCTCGGACTCAGTATCGTGCACAATCTGGTCAGCAGCATCATGCGCGGCAGCATCACCGTGCAAAGCACTCCCGGCCACGGCACCAGTTTTACGCTGGTGCTGCCGCTGCACCTGCCGCAGGAAGTCTGAGGTCTTGCCCCCTTCCGGCAGACTATCCACCCATCCATTACAATAACAAGCTCCCGCTACCCTACACCGTCTCTGACAGAAAGCAGACCGTCATGACCGCCAGACAAGCCCCCGATCTGAAAACCGTCTTAATTGCCAGCGGCCTGGTGCTGACACTGGCCATGGGGGTGCGGCACGGTTTCGGTTTCTGGCTGCAGCCGATTTCCCAGGCGCACGGCTGGACCCGCGAAACCTATTCGATGGCACAGGCTCTGCAAAATCTGCTGTGGGGTGCGTTCGGACCGTTTGCCGGCATTGCCGTTGATAAATTCGGCACCAGCCGCATCGTTATTTTTGGCGCCATCATGTATGCAGCGGGCCTGCTCTGGATGGCGCTGATTAACGATCCGGTGCTGTTTGTCATCGGCTCCGGCGTTCTGCTTGGCGCTGCGCTGGCCTGTACTGCATTCGGCGCAGTCAGCGGCATTATCGGCCGCACCGCGCCGGCGGAAAAACGTTCCTGGGCATTCGGCATTTCTTCTGCGGCCAGCTCGTTCGGGCAATTTGTCATGATGCCGGTAGAACAGCAGCTGATCACGCATTCCGGCTGGCAAACGGCGTTTTATCTGCTGGCGGCGTTGCTGTTGCTGGTCATGCTGCCGATGGCTTGGAAGCTGCGCGAGCCGGACATCACCCATCATCACGGCCCCCAGCAAAGCATCCGTGAAGCCATTCACGAAGCCTTTTCCCACCGGCCGTTTCTGTTGCTGGTCGCCGGTTATTTTGTATGCGGATTCCAGGTGGTGTTCATCGGCGTCCACATGCCGGCCTACCTGAAAGACAAAGGCATCATGGACCCGAACGTGGCAGTTTCTGCGCTGGCGCTGATCGGCCTGTTCAATATTTTCGGCTCTTACTATGCAGGCAAACTCGGCGGCCTGCTGCCGAAACGTTATCTGCTGTCATCGATCTACATCAGCCGCAGCGTGGTGATCGGCCTGTTCTTGCTGGCGCCGCTGTCGTCGTATTCGGTCTATGTATTTGCCGCCGCCATGGGCGTACTGTGGCTGTCCACCGTGCCGCTGACCAATGGCGTGATTGCCGGGATTTTTGGTCTCAAATACCTGTCGATGTTGTCCGGTTTCGTTTTTTTCTCACATCAGGTCGGCAGCTTTCTCGGTGTATGGCTGGGCGGCTACATCTATACCCGCATGGGCAACTATGATTTCGTCTGGGGCATTACGCTGGCACTCGGTATTTTTGCCGCGCTGATCAATCTGCCGATCAATGAAAACCCGATCACGCGCAAGCAGGCGCTGGCAGCCTGATATGACGCCATTACGCCAGAAACTGCGATCCGCGCTGCTGCTGGCACTGCTGGCTGCAGTGCTGGTCATCACGTTCCTGGCCTACCAACAACCTGCTTTCATCCTCGATCTCGCCAACCGCTTTGTGCTGTGCTGATGCAGACTCGGCCGGCCGCGCTATCGCTGCCGGATCACCTGAAATAAGCGGTGTATCCAATCGCAATGTGGTAAATCATCGATATTTTATGAAAAATTTTTTTCATAAAATAAAGTCTGATGCTATTCTTTTCAGTCTCATCGACTCTACCCGTGATCCTCATGAACAAACCACTGCTCATGCTGCTGTGTTCGGCACTGGCAATACAATCCAGTTCCGCTGCAGATCAGGCCGCTTCTCCTGTCTCCGCCAATTCCGCTACCGCTTCACCATCCCGGCTCAAAACCGCGCTGGCAGTCAATCCGGTGCTGGCGGCCAGCACTCTGCCTTACGAACTGCCGCCCTTCGACAAAATTCATAACGAAGACTATGCGCCGGCCTTTACCGAAGCCATCCGGCTGCATGTCAGTGAAATCAACGCGATCGCTCACAATCCGGCACCGGCAACCTTTGACAATACGCTGGTAGCGCTGGAGCGCTCCGGTCAGGTTCTGGCGCGTGTCAGCGCCCTGTTCTTCAACCAGATCGGCACCAACACCAACCCGGCGCTCGAAGCGCTGTCCGCCACGCTGGCGCCGCAACTGGCTGCGCATCAGGACTTCATTTCGCTCAATGCCCGTTTATTCAAACGCATCAGCAGCGTCATGGCGCAAAAACAGAAGCTGTCCCTCGATCCTGAATCAGCACGTCTGCTGGATCGTTATTACACCGATTTCGTCCGTGCCGGTGCAAAACTGCCGGACGCAGACAAGCAGAAACTGAAAGCCATGAATGCGGAGCTGGCCAGCCTCGGCACACGTTTCAGCCAGAATGTGCTGAAAGAAACCAATGCCGGAGCCGTGGTGGTGGATGATGCGCAACAGCTGGCCGGATTGTCGGAAGGCGAAATCAATACCGCTGCCGCAGCGGCCAAAGCCAAGGGGATGGACGGTAAATACCTGATTCCGCTGATGAACACCACCGGCCAGCCTTATCTGGCGAGCCTGAAAAACCGCGCCCTGCGGCAACGTCTGTATGAGGCCTCCATCCGGCGCGGCAGCCAGGGTGGCGCATCGGATAACCGTGCCGTCGCAATCCAGCTGGCAAAGCTGCGCGCAGAACGCGCCAGACTGCTGGGCTATCCCAATTACGCGGCTTACGGGCTGGAAGACGAAACCGCCAAAACCACCGGCGCAGTCAATCAGATGCTGAAAGAGCTGGCACCGGCAGCCGTTGCGAATGCCAGAAACGAAGCAGCTGAACTGCAAAAAATGATTGATGCGGAAAACGGTGGTTTCCAGCTTGCCGCCTGGGACTGGGCGTATTACACCGAGCAATTGCGCACGGCGAAATACGCGTTTGACGACAACCAGCTGCGCCCGTATTTTGAGCTGAATAACGTGTTGCAGCAGGGTGTGTTCTTTGCGGCCAGCAAGCTGTACGGCATTCAGTTCAAGGAGCGTAAAGACCTGCCGGTATATCACCCCAGCGTGCGCATCTTTGAAATTTTCGATGCCGACGGCCAGTCCATGGCGCTGTTCATCGCCGATATGTATGCGCGCGACAACAAGCGCGGCGGCGCATGGATGAATTCTTATGTGGAACAATCCGCCCTGCTGGGTAAAAAACCGGTGATCGCGAATCATCTCAATATCCCGCAGCCACCGGCCGGCGAGCCGACACTGCTGACGCCGGATGAAGTGAAAACCGCTTTCCATGAATTCGGTCACGCATTGCATGGCCTGTTTTCCCATGTCCGCTACCCGCGTTTTTCCGGCACCAATGTGCCGCGCGATTTTGTCGAATACCCATCCCAGGTCAACGAGATGTGGGCCACCTGGCCTGAAGTCCTGAAAAATTATGCGAAACACTACCAGACCGGTCAGGTGATTCCGCAGGAACTGGTCGACAAAATCACGGCCAGCCATCAGTTCAACCAGGGCTTCACCACCACTGAATATCTGGCGGCTTCCCTGCTTGATCAACGCTGGCATCAACTGACACCGGAACAGATTCCGGCAGATGCCTTAGCGTTTGAAAAAACGGCGCTGCAGGAAGCTGGTGTCGATTTTGCGCCGGTGCCGCCACGTTATCGCAGCACTTATTTCTCCCATATTTTCGGTGGCGGTTATGCGGCCGGTTACTACGCTTATCTGTGGAGCGAAGTGCTGGATGCCGAGTCGGTGGAATGGTTCCGCGAGCACGGCGGGCTGACGCGCCAGAATGGCGACTGGTTCCGCCAGCAATTGCTGTCCCGCGGCGGCAGTATCGATCCGATGGATTCTTTCCGCCAGTTCCGTGGCCGTGATCCGCAAATCACCCCGCTGCTGAAGCGGCGTGGCCTGATGCCAGTCACCGTGACACACTGAGTTCGATGACAAGAGCCTGCTCACGCAGGCTCCAAAAAACAAACAGGGAGGACGCCATAACAGCGCCCTCCCTGTTTTTATTGATGCGATCTGAAACGAATTATTCCAGTTTCCAGACGAAATCCACTTTGGCCCATACCTGATCCGGCTTACCGTCTTTGGTGCCGGGTTTGAATTTGCACTGACTCAGGGCTGTGAGTGCCGCCTTATCCAGACTCTTGGAGCCGCTGGATTTCTCGACCTTGGAATCCATCACTTTACCGTCCGTTCCGACCAGAAATCCCATCGTCACTGTACCGGTTTCTTCGTTCATCAGCGCCGCTTTCGGGTACTTAGGCGGATCGCAGGACTTATTGTCCATGACCGGAGCGGTTTCTGCCGCCATGACGGATACCGCTGCAGTCATGAGTAATGTGGATATTAATAAAGAAGGTGAAAATTTCATCATCATGTCTTTTCTGGTGAAAATAAATTAGTTTCGATTAATCGTATTCAGATCAGTAACCATCCATACCGGTGAATCCCGCTGTATGGCCTGTGGCAGGAGTATCACGTCTGTCAGAACTCTTCCCAGCCATCGTCGGAAGCAGTCGGCTGCGGCGCCGCTTTTTTGCTCGCCGGTTTCGCTGCAGGTAAAGACTTTGCCGGGCTCACTCTGGATTTTGGTTTCACGACCTTTGCCACCGGTTCGATCCTGAGCGGCGGGGCAACAGGTGCGGTCTGCGCAGCAGGCGCTGCCGGTTTGAACAGATGGTGCTCATTCGCGTCCAGTCTGAATACGCTGACCACATTCGCCAGCTCTGCCGCCTGATCCTGCAAACTCTGTGCCGCTGCTGCTGCCTGTTCCACCAGCGCCGCATTTTGCTGGGTCACGCCATCCATTTCAATGATTGCATGGTTGACCTGCTCAATCCCGACACTCTGCTCCTGGCTGGCCGCAGTGATTTCAGCAATGATATCGGTGACATGCTTGACGCTGCTGACCACCTGATCAATCGTCACACCGGCCTGCCCGACCAGTTTAGTGCCGATCTCGACTTTTTCAACAGAAGTATCGATCAGTGTTTTGATTTCCTTCGCGGCGGCTGCGCTGCGCTGCGCCAGATTGCGCACCTCTGCTGCCACCACCGCAAAACCTCGGCCCTGCTCACCGGCACGTGCGGCTTCCACCGCGGCATTCAGTGCAAGAATATTGGTCTGGAACGCGATGCCGTCAATCACGCTGATGATATCCACGATCTTTTTCGAGGATTCGTTGATCGCACCCATCGTATCAACCACCTGCGCCACAACCACACCACCCTGACGGGCGACTTCCGAGGCAGATGCTGCCAGCTGGTTTGCTTCGCGTGCGTTATCTGCGTTCTGCTTGACCGTCGTAGTCAGTTCACGCATGGACGAAGTGGTTTTTTCCAGCGAGCTGGCCTGTTGCTCAGTGCGGGAAGACAAATCCAGATTGCCGGTCGCAATTTCGCTGGATGCTGTTGCAATCGTGTCGGTGCCGGAGCGAACCTGAGAAACGATATTCACCAGACTGTCACGCATGTTTTTCATTTCATAAATCAGGCTGGACTGATCACCGGAAGTGACATCGATCGGCGCAGTCAGTTCACCGGCAGCAATCTGGCCAGCGATCTGTGCCGCATAATCCGGCTCGCCGCCCAGTTGTTTCAGCAAGCTGCGGCTGATGTAAAACGCCGCGGTAATACCGCCTGCCAGCGCCAGCCCACCCAGGATCAGCATCATCGTGGTGGCGGCCTTGAACGCAGAATTCGCTTCTTCGGCGACCTGCGCATTGAGTTTGTCTTCCAGAGTGACCAGCTCATCGAGCGCATCCAGCCAGCTTTGCTGCACCGGACGGACTTTTTTAATCAGCGTGATGGTCGCGACTTCCGGATTATTCGCCAGCCCCAGTTCCTGGGCTTTCGCCGGCAGTGAAGCAGCAGCGACCTCACGCTCTTTCAGCTTGTCGAGCAATGCTTTTTTACCGTTGGAGGAAGCCGCTTCGGTCAGGGCCAGTTTCTGCAGCTTGTCGTTGGCTTCGGCATATTTCTTGGACTGGTCGGCAATTTTCGCCAGGTCCTTTTCCATATCGGCGGCGTCATTGAGCAAAGTCAGGTTACGCAGCGAAACCATGCGGTCATACACGATCGCCCGCATATCCAGCACCAGGCGGGTTTCCACATTGCTGACACTGACGATGTTGTCGAGTCGCCCCTGAATCTGCGCCATGCGCACAACACCGACGGCAGTCAGTGCAATCAGGAATACCAGAACCAGAGCAAAACCCAGCCCCAGACGTTTGCTGACGGTCATTTTGGATAAATTCATTTACGTGTCGGGTCTGAAAAAAGAGTTAAAACAAAAAAGCGGCGATGCTGCTGCACTTTTACCTGAGCCCCCTGCCCGGCTTTAACATCACACCGTGACGGAGCAATCGATCAATTTGTAACTGCAAGTGACAAATATACTGTAATTTTGCTTCATAGCAATGGCTTTTTTATGGAATTTCACTCTCACGAACCCTGTTTTTCCAATGAGAGCAGGTAATCATTGTCTCGCGTCGTATTCAAAAATAAATGCCTGTTTTTTAAGCAAATAAATTATCCCCTGCGATCTTTCCCGTCCACTGAACTTTCTTTGTTTTTCGCTGTGTTTTTCAGCGCGCATCAGGCTTTCATTTTTCTTTTGATGTCCGGCATCATGGTTTTGATATAGATTGCGCTTATCTGGATGCTAACCTTAAAAATCGCCGGGAATCCGCGTCATCTGCGATTTCACAACGGTATTTCACGATTATTTTCATTCGGAATTTCCATGTCTGACCCGATCCGTTATTTTTTTAAGCATCAAATCCACGAAATCCGGGATTTGCCGGTCACCCGCACCCTGCTGCAACACCTGCGCGAAGACCTGCATTGCACCGGCACCAAGGAAGGCTGCGCGGAAGGAGATTGCGGGGCCTGCACCGTCGTGACGGCGGAATTGCATCAGGGTCAGGTCCGCATGAAATCGGTCAACGCCTGCCTGCAGTTATTATCGTCGTTGGATGGCAAGGCCATTTTTACCGTTGAAGATCTGCAGCAGGGTCAGTCCCTGCATCCGGTGCAGCAGGCGATGGTCGAATGCCATGCGTCACAATGCGGTTTCTGCACGCCGGGGTTCGTGATGTCCTTATGGGATCTGTATTTGCGGCGAACTGAAGACAGTGCGCCCTTGCAGCGGCAGGACATCAATCAGGCACTGTCAGGCAACCTGTGCCGCTGCACGGGCTACCGGCCGATCATTGATGCGGCTTACCGCATGGAAGAATTACCGCATCAGCATTTTGATGCACAACCCGTCACGACCGCGCTGCACCAGCTGGAACACGGCGACACCTTTTGCTATACCCATCAGGACCAGCATTTTTTTGCCCCGCGCTCACTGGAAGCGCTGCTCGCGCTGCGTCAGCAATATCCTGATGCCTGCCTGCTGGCCGGTGGCACCGATATCGGCTTGTGGGTCACCAAGCAATTCCGCCAGCTCGGACATCTGATTTATCTGGGGCAAGTCGCCGAACTCCGGTCGCTCAAAGCGGATACACACTGGCTGAGCATTGGCGCCGCCGTCACGCTGGATGACGCATACCGCGCGCTGTGCAACTATTACCCGGCAGAACTCGGCGAGCTGCAGCAGCGCTTTGCCTCGCTGCCGATCCGTCATGCCGGAACGCTGGGCGGCAATGTTGCCAACGGTTCGCCGATCGGGGATTCCATGCCCTGGCTGATTGCACTCGGCAGTCAGGTAATCCTGCACGGTCAGCAGGGCGAACGTGCACTGGCGCTGGAAGATTTTTATCTGGGGTATCAGCAGAAAGACCTGCGGCCAGACGAAGTGGTGACGGCAATCCGGGTACCTTTGCCTGTCAGCAAGCAGATTTTCCGCACCTATAAACTGACGAAGCGGTTTGATCAGGATATCTCTGCCGTCTGCGCCGCGTTCTGCGCAACGCTGGAAGACGGCAGGCTGCATCAGGTGCGGATTGCATTCGGCGGCATGGCAGCCACACCAAAGCGGGCCGCAAAAACCGAAGCCGTCCTGAATCAGGCGCTCTGGAATGAGGACAGCGTGCTTCAGGCAATGCAGGCACTGGCCGCAGATTACACACCGTTGTCGGATATGCGTGCTTCTGCAGAATACCGCCTGCAGGCAGCGCAAAACCTGCTGCGCCGCTTCTGGCTGGAAACCAGGCCGGAGAATCCGTTGTCAGCACATGCCCTGCAGGTATCGGCCACAGAAAGCAGGGAGCAACCGGTATGAGCCAGACAACCAAGCTCTCCTCGGCAACAGAGCAGGAATGGGCAGAAGCGGGCCGCCCGCATCCCCATGAATCCGCCGTGCTGCACGTCTGCGGCAGCGCCAACTACACCGATGATCTGCCAGAACTGCAAGGCACGCTGCACGCTGCACTGGGGCTGTCTGCCCAGGCGCATGCGGTAATCGGCACTATGAATCTGGAGCGTGTGCGGCAGGCTCCGGGCGTGGTTGCCGTATTCACCGCCGCTGATTTTCCCGGCGATAATCAGTGTGGTCCCATCATCAGGGACGATCCGATTCTGGCAACGGAAAAAGTGCATTACGCAGGACAACCCGTGTTTGCGGTGGTTGCACACTCGCACGAGCAGGCGCGCCGGGCGGCGCGTCTGGCAGACATCACCTATCATCCTTTGCCCGCCCTGTTACATGCGCGGGAGGCCGATGCTGCCGGCAGCTATGTGCTGCCGCCAATGCACTTGCAACGTGGCGACCCGGAGGCGGCACTTGAACAGGCGCCATTACGCCTGCGCGGTCAGTGGCAGGTCGGCGGTCAGGAACAGTTCTATCTGGAAGGACAGATTGCCTATGCCATGCCGGCAGAAGGCGAAGGGATGCATGTTGTCTGCTCGACCCAGCATCCCAGCGAAATGCAGCATGTGATCGCCCATGCGCTTGGACTGGCTTCGCATGCGGTGCGGGTTGAATGCCGGCGCATGGGCGGCGGTTTTGGCGGCAAGGAATCGCAATCCGCCCTGTGGGCCGGGGTTGCCGCTCTGTGCGCACATCATTTGCGCCGTCCGGTCAAACTGCGGGCAGACCGGGATGACGACATGCTGGTCACCGGCAAGCGGCATGACTTCCATTACGATTACGATGTCGGTTTCAATGCCGGCGGGCGCATTCTTGCGGCCCGTATCGGCATGATTGCGCGGGCGGGTTTCTCCGCCGACTTATCCGGCCCGGTTGCAACGCGGGCGGTGTGCCACGTGGACAATGCGTATTACTTGTCCGATGTCGATATCCGTGCAGTTTGCGCCAGAACCAATACGCAGTCGAATACCGCATTCCGCGGCTTCGGCGGACCACAGGGTGCGATTCTGATTGAATATGTGATGGATGAAATCGCCCGTCAGCTTGGCATGGATCCGCTGGATGTGCGCAAACATAATTTCTACGGCCGTCATGATGAAGAAGGCCGCAACATCACGCATTATGGCCAGAAAGTGACAGATAACGTGATCCACGAACTGGTCGCCGAACTGGAAAGCAGCAGCGATTACCGGCAGCGGCGCACGGCGATTGCGGCATTTAATGCGACCAGCCCGGTTCTCAAAAAAGGTCTGGCGCTGACACCGCACAAGTTCGGTATCGC
The DNA here is from genome assembly GCF_014284195.1 of Cognatundibacterium griseum. Taxonomy (GTDB): domain Bacteria; phylum Pseudomonadota; class Gammaproteobacteria; order Burkholderiales; family Burkholderiaceae_D; genus Undibacterium; species Undibacterium griseum. Next base: position 180,877 of record NZ_JACOGC010000001.1, on the reverse strand, counting down.
GTTTAACGTCACGCATCTGAATCAGGCTGGCGCACTGGTGCATGTGTATCTGGATGGCTCGGTCAGCGTGAACCACGGCGGTACGGAAATGGGACAGGGACTGCATACCAAAGTTGCGCAGGTGGTGGCACATGAGCTGGGCATCCCTTTGTCTGCGGTGCGCGTCAGCGCCACCGACACCGGCAAGATCGCCAACACCTCGGCCACCGCCGCCTCGACCGGTGCGGACCTGAATGGCAAGGCAGCGCAGGATGCCGCGCGCCAGATCAGGCAAAGACTGGCGCAGCTGGCGGCGAACCGGTTTGGCGGCATGCCGGATCAGGTCCGTTTTCATGCCGGCACAGTTGTGTGCAATGAGCAGCGGTGCAGCTTTCAGGAACTGGTGCAGCAAGCCTACCTGGCACGGGTGCAGCTCTGGTCCGACGGCTTTTACGCCACCCCGGATCTGCACTGGGATGGCAAGACCATGACCGGACATCCCTTCTCTTATTATGCTTACGGTGCAGCGGTATCCGAAGTGATCGTCGACACGCTGACCGGCGAGTGGAAGCTGCTGCGGGCCGATATTCTGTACGACGCCGGGCAATCGCTGAATCCGGCGATCGATCAGGGCCAGATCGAGGGCGCCTTCATACAGGGCATGGGCTGGCTGACCACCGAGGAACTGGTGTGGAACAACCAGGGCAAACTCACCACGCATGCACCGTCAACCTATAAAATTCCGGCCATCTCCGATTGCCCTGCCGATTTTCGTGTGAAGCTGTTTGCCAATTGCAATGTCACTGACAGCATTCACCGCTCAAAAGCCGTCGGCGAGCCGCCATTGCTGTTACCCTTTTCGGTATTTTTCGCCATCCGTGATGCCATCGCCAGCGTATCGGCGCACCGGCGCAGCCCGCCGCTGACCGCACCCGCCACGGCGGAATCCATTCTGCGGGCAATCCATGCCGTGCAGACTGCCGAATGAACTCTGAAACAATACACGCCTTATGACCATTACCGCCGCCTTCCGCGCCAGCATCCTGTATTTCACGGATGACCCCGCCTGCAATCCCGATGCCATGCGCTGGCACAGCGACGGACTATTACTGCTCAGCGGTGAAAAAATCGCTGCCGCGGGCGACTACCACCTGCTCAAAACACAGCTGCCACCTGAATTGACCGTCAGCCACTGGCCCGGAAAAATCCTCTGTCCGGGGTTCATCGACACCCATGTGCATTACCCGCAAACCGACATGATCGCCTCCCCTGCCCCCGGCCTGCTGCCGTGGCTGGAGACCTACACCTTTCCGACCGAACGCCGGTTTCAGGACAGCGCGCATGCGCATGAAGTGGCCGGCTTTTTTCTGGATGAACTGCTGCGCAACGGCACCACCACCGCCATGGTGTACGGCACAGTCCATCCGGAATCTGCCGATGCCTTATTTACCCAGAGCGAACAAAGAAATCTGCGCATGGTGGCAGGCAAGGTAATGATGGACCGGCATTGCCCGGATTTTTTGCAAGATACGGCAGAAACCGGTGCCCGCGACAGCGAAGCGCTGATCCGGAAATGGCACGGACGCGGCCGTCAGCTGTATGCGATCACCCCGCGCTTCGCACCGACCTCCAGCGAACGGCAGCTGGCACTGGCAGGTGAACTGGCCAACCAGTATCCCGACACATTTATCCAGACCCACGTGGCGGAAAATAAAGACGAATGTCACTGGGCACGTTCGCTGTTTCCCAAAGCGCGCAGCTATCTCGATATCTACGACCAGTGCGGCCTGATGCGACCCCGAGCCATGTATGCACATTGCATCTGGCTGGACGAAACTGACCGGCAGCGCATGGCAGAAACCCAATCCGCCATCGCACTGTGCCCGACTTCCAATCTGTTTCTGGGCAGCGGTCTGTTTCATTTTGAACCCACCATCGCAGCGAAAATCCCGCTGTCCATCGCCACCGACGTCGGCGGCGGCACATCCTTTTCCATGCTCCAGACAATGAATGAAACATACAAAATCGCCCGTATGGGAGGCCATTACCTGCCCGCTGCATCCATGTTCTATCTGGCGACTTCAGGTGCAGCACGCGCCATGCAGCTGGAAAATACGATCGGCAGTTTCACTCCCGGCAACGAAGCCGACTTCATCGTGATCGACCCGCAGGCAACACCTTTACTCCAGCGCCGCAGCCAGCATCTGAACTCACTGGAAGAACAATTATTCGTACTGGCGATGCTGGGGGATGACCGGTGTATTGCCCTGACTTATGCTGCGGGCAAACCGGTAATCCGGCATAAAAACACCGGTTAATCAGTCATAAAAAAAGCCCGGAAATTTCCGGGCTTTTTTTATCAGTCCAGTCAGGGCACTTGATACCCTGACTTTCCTTACACAACCGATCAGAACTTGTGGTTGTATTCCACAGCCAGTCGTACATTGCGTGGTGCAGTGTAAGAGATCGTGCGGCCATAAGTTGGAGAAACAGTTGTTGCATCCAAGTTGTAAGTTTCATCGATTGTCTGGATAGTCTGTTTGTTAAACAGGTTAAACACGTCAATCTTGAACGCTACACCTTTCAGTGCTTCTGGTTTGTATGCCAGGTTCATGTCAACTTTGAAGTCCCATGGCAGATTACCGACAGAACCACGTGGCGATGGCAATTCATTGCAGTAGTGGTAAGCAGAACCGTAGTCAGGGAAGCCTGGATCATTGTTTTGCAATGCTTGTGGGTATGTACCCAGGCAGTTCTTCGGACGGCCGGCTGCCAGCAACAGATTCGCACCGATTGTCCACTCTTTGTTCAGATCATAGAAACCGAATGCTTTGATCTGATGAGTACGGTCGTTAGGCAGCAAACCGTTTGCAAATTGCATGATCTCGTAGTGATCCCATGTCTGAGTCGCAGAAACGTCAGTCTGAGCTACGTCCGACAATGTCTGACCTTCAGTGTTACCTTTGCTGCGGGACCATGTGTAGTTGATCTTGCCGTACCAGCCATTGCGATATGGATGCTCCAGGAAAACGTCGAACGCTGTGTAGTTACGTTCAGCTTTTTCGAAGCCCAGATCAGCCGCGCTCAGGTCAACACGGGTCAGGTTTTTACCTGTGTTTGCAAAGTCAACCATGAAGGAGTTGGCTTCACCCGGATTGAAGGATGCGCAGTTAAATCCGCCCCAGTTGGATGTATCCACATTGTGTGCCGCTGCCCACTTGTCAAACGGACGCTGATCGCAGAAGTCGTCGATTGTGGAACGCAGTTTACGATAAGTGAATTTCGCACCGAAGTTCAGGCTTGGAGAATATGCCTTTTCAAAACCCAGTGTGATTTCATCCTGCATATTTGGCTTCATATCCAGAGCGGCAACAGTTGCTGCCAGCTTGGCCTGACCAAACTCGTTGTCCGGAGACAGAATACCTGTAATTGGATTCAGACCAGTCGGCGTACCTGTCACTGGATCTACACCGGTGTAGGTGTAGTATTGACGGATGTATGTCGAGCGGCTGGCACCACGAACAGCGAGGTGAGTCGGGATAGGCACACTGTAACGACCCAAGCTACCGAATACCTTCGTCGAAGAATCGCCGTTTACGTCCCATGCTGCAGACAGACGTGGCTGGAGCTGACGATTGATTTCCAGGAAGGTTTCGCCGTCACCGTTTTTGTTTTTGTAGCCTTCATTACGCAGACCTGCGGTTACCAAAATATCTTTAGTCACCTGATAACGGTCTTCGATGTATTGCGCTGTCTGGTCGGAATAAGCAGTCGTTGCATCGCTGAAAATCTGCTTACGGACATAGTAACCCTGTGTACCGTAGCCACCGCCGTTTGCCACGATCACACCTTGCTGACCGGTCAATGTAATACCGGTTGTCGGTGTTTTCGTTTTGGAGTATGTCCAGATACCGCCACCGGCTGTCATATCACCAGCATTCAGAGAGGTATTCTTATTGCTGTCCAGACCACCACGGATTGTGTGCTGACCGATCTTGTATTCCAGATCCAGACGGAAGGACTTCACTTCATCCTTGGCGCCAGCTGGCAATACGAAGCCGGTCAACGCTTGTGGATTGGTGTAAGTCAGACCTGGCACACGGGCAGAAATAGGTGCGCTGACCTGATACAAAGCCTGGCTGACGTCATAGCCGTCCCAGCTGTTTTTGTGCTCGGAAGTGCTCTTACCAGCCAATGCTGTCAAAGTCAGGTCGGAAGTCAGATTACCGGTATATTTCAGCATCTGGATATTGGCACCGGTCGATGGTGTCACGTTATCCACGTTCTGATAATGACCGCGGCTGACTACCACGCCATTGTTTTGGCCAGTTGCATAGTTATAGCCAGACAGATTGACGTCAGACTTCGGTGTGTCGCCGATCAGTGTCAGCTCCAGACGATGGTCGTCTGTGATATTCCAGTCAAATTTACCCATGTAGCGCTGAACATCATCGCTTTGCTGGGTGTAACCGTTTTTACCTACAGAAGCGCTGGCTGTGCTGCTGTTAACAAAATTGGAATCGGTTTTTGTGTCTTCCACTGCAACAAACATGAACAGTTTGTCCTGGATGATAGGACCACCGACATATGCACCCAGACGCTTTTCAGTCACGGTATTGCCGCTGCGGCGCAAATACAATGTGCCATCAGTCGAGGCATTTTCCGGAGCGCCAGTACGTGGATAATAGATATCCAGCGGAGTGGAGCGCAGTGCGTTCGGGTTGATACTGAAAGTCGCACCCATTTCCCAGTTATTGGTACCGCTCTTGGTCGTGATATTCATCACACCACCAACGGAACGGCCGAATTCAGCACCGAAACCACCTGTCAGAATCTGCGCCTGGCCGATCGCACCGAATGGCAATTCGGAAGAGCCAAGCTGTGTCAGCGGATTCACGACTGGGAAGCCGTTGATGTAATAGGAGTTTTCAGATGCGCCACCGCCGCCGAAACTGGCGCCGCCAGCATAACGGGAGTCCGCTTTTGTTGTATTAGGTGCCAGCTGAATAATACCTGCAACAGACTGGGCAACCGGGATTTTTGCCAGTTCTTTGGCGGTGAATGTTGCACCGTTAGACGCATTCGATACGTCGATACGGGTACGGCGTGCAGACACTTCAACGGATTGAACGCCAGAAGCCACGGCGCCGAAATCGGCCTCCACACCCTGACCTGCCAGTACGTCGAACTCTGTCGTACCCAGAGTGGCACTATCTTTCATCAGAGTTGCTTTGTAGTGACCTGCTGGCAACGCAGTCGCCTGGAATTTTCCTGTTGCATCTACAGCAACATTACGTGTCAGGTTGGTATCTGCATTCTTGATTACAACAGAAGTTGCAGAACCGACAGAAACTTTACCATACACGGTACCAACAGCATTGGACTGCGCCATAACTTCCGGCGTATATCCAAAACCGACCACACCAACACCAAATGCCAGTGTCAATGCACGGGCAACCAGCGTCTTTTTAAATACAAGATTTTTTTTAGACATGTGAGTTCCTAAGTATCCAAATCAACAAAATGCAACATCGAAACAATCGGCGACTGGTTCTTTGCAGCTTGTTTTGTGTATCACAGCCTGATTTCTGAATTTTTTGTAAAGCTTGCATTCAGTCAACCGGCGGTCATACATAGACCAACACCTCGATAAATATTTTTGGCAAATGTCTATGACATTGATGCAATGCTTATTATTTGATTCATGTAAATAAGTTCTTCTCACTGAACTTATTCATGTAAATTTATTCGCCAAAAAATATTAATCGCCATGGAACCATCCAGACAGAGGTAGTGTCAATGAAGGTTTTTTCAAATTTCCCTAAAAAACAACACAAGTTTTTGCCCCCGTTTCCGCCTCTTAAAGATCGCCCTTCTTTTGTGCAAAGCAATATAAAACTATTTATAAAATTCTCTTTTTATTAGGGCTGCATTTTATTTTTCGATGCGGTCTATTTAGCGAAATAATCTATTTTTGTTTATCTAAATACCAAAGATTGATTCTTTTAATTTTCATTTTATGAAAATTATTTTCCAACAAAAAATCCACTTCTTAATAAAAAAAGTTCTTTGCGCACCATTTTGAGGCAAATATATATTTGCATCATTTTGTAAAAAAACCACGATTAATCACGGAATTTCTGTTGCGAATCAGTCATATTTCCACAAGGCAAGTCAATAAATCATTATTTTTATACTCTGGTCGTTGCGTGTTTGCTGCAAATATCATGGGACATTGTTGTGGTCTGTATTAGTCATTTTTATGTGACTTTTTGTATCACAGACAGTGATTCTCAAAAATTTCCAGGCCATCACAAATGATAACAATTCTCATTTATAATTCATCTGCGGCAGTTTGAAAACTTCACCGGCCATGTTCGCTGGTAAGCGGCAAAAGACTTAGCCGACTGTCCGCCATGCAATCCTTTCTCTGTTCACTTCAGCCAGCCTCGTTCCAGCCACGGGAAAACAGAACCTTTGTATTCGTCTGACTGGAGTCTCAATGAAATTTACTTATCACGGAATGCGTCAGGCACGCATTCCTTCCGGCCTGCATGGCCGCTTATTATTGCCGTGTCTGCTTGGTATGGGCAGTTGGAGCGCGGCATCCGCCACGACCGTCACGAGCATGGATGCAGCGTCTCCAGTAGAAGTGGTCATTACCGGTGCCACGCAAAAAACAGGCAGCTATGCCGAACGCAACAGCGGCTCCGCCACCCGGCTCGACCTGAGTCTGCGCGAAACGCCGCAATCGGTCAGTGTGCTGACGCGCGAACGGCTCGACGATTTTCATCTGTCCAGCGTGAACGAGGCGCTGGCCGGTACCACCGGAGTGACGGTGGAAAAAGTCGAAAGCGATCGCATTTATTACACCGCACGCGGTTACGACATCACCAACTTTCAATACGACGGGCTCGGCATTCCCTTCGTGTTCGGCAATGTGTACGGCGATCTGGATACCGCACTGTACGGACGCATCGACATCGTGCGCGGCGCCAACGGGCTGATGTCGCCGACCGGTAATCCGTCCGCCACGGTGAACTTCATCCGTAAGCGTCCAACCAATGCACTGCGCGCATCGGCTGCGCTGACGCTGGGTTCGTGGAATACGCGACGCATCGATGCCGATATTTCTTCCAGTCTGAACGACAGCAACACCGTTGCCGGCCGGGTGGTGCTGGCGCATCAGGAAGGTGATTCTTATCTGAGCCGCTACCAGCCTTCCAAAGACGTCGCTTACGGCGTCCTGGAATTCCGGCCCGATGCGCAGAATCGCATCAGCATCGGCAATGTATATCAGCGCAGTGCAGGTAAGGGCGGCATGTGGGGTGCATTGCCGCTGTATTTCAGCGACGGCAGTCCGGTCAACTTTGATGTGTCGGCCAGCACATCAGCCGGCTGGTCGCGCTGGGTAACCGACACGCAGCAGACCTTTATCGATTACACGCATGATTTTTCCGGCGACTGGCAAACCCGTTTCGCATACAGCGACAATACGGTGAGCACCGACGGCCGCCTGTTGTACGTGTACGGCACACCGGATCGGCGCAGCGGCAGCGGTTTGTTCAGCTATCCGTCGCTGTATGACGCGCATAATCATCAGCAATTGCTGGACTGGACGATCAGCGGAAATTTCATGCTGGCAGGTCGCCGTCACGATCTTGCTGCAGGCGTGTCGTGGTCGCGCTCGGTACTTGACGATCTCTCACATTATGGTCGCGGCATAGGCACGCCTATGCCGCTGCAGACGGTGCTGGACGGCAGCTATCCCATGCCGGCTTTCGATACTTCCACCGACGGCAGCCATTATCTCGACAAGCGCCAGACTCTGTACGCCGTCAGCCGTTTCAATCTGCGAGACGATCTGAAATGGTTACTCGGCTGGAATACAACACATGCAGAATCCAATGGCATGGCTTATGGCGTCAGTCAGAACAAATCAGCGACGCGCAGCACACCTTACACCGGGCTGGTGTACGACCTCACGCCGCATTGGTCAGCTTATGCCAGCTACACCGGCATCTTCACGCCGCAAAATCAGACCGACATCAGCGGACGCATGCTGGCACCATTACTGGGCAAAGCCGGTGAAGCCGGCATCAAGGGCGAACTGTTGGATAAACGTCTGCAAGTGTCAGCGGCGGTATTTTCCATTCGTCAGGACAATGCGGCCGAACAGGCCGGCATGATCGCCAACCGCACTTACTACCGCGGGATTGATACGCTTTCGCGCGGTGTTGAATTAGAACTGAATGGTCAACTGAGCAGCAACCTGCAACTGAGCGCCGGCTATACCTGGATGCAGCTGGAAAATCCGGATGGCAGCGAGGCCAAAACCTATCTGCCGCGCCAGCTGATCCGCGCGGCTGCCAGCTACCGTGTGTCAGCGGTGCCCGGTTTGCGCGTGGGGGCCGGCATCAACTGGCAAAGTGCCATCTGGCGCGATCAGGGTGGCGGCGTGGTGACGCGCCAGTCTTCATACGCGCGGGTTGATGCGATGCTGCATTACGATCTGGATGAACGCACCAGCCTGACCTTCAATCTGAGTAATCTGGGTAACCAGAAATACCTGACCAGCCTTTACTGGAGCCAGGCGTATTACGGCGCACCACGTCATGCCAGCGTGACGCTGAACTGGAGATACTGAGATGCCGGCGTTGCGCCCGTGGCTGGTCAGGCTGCATCGCTGGTTCGGCCTGGGTGCCGCCTTGTTTCTCGCGATTGCCGGACTGACAGGCGCCGTCATTGCCTGGGATCATGAAATCGACGCCTGGCTCAATCCCGGATTTTACCGGAGTGCGGCGGTCGCTCATCAGCGTATTCTGAGCGGGGCCGAACTGGCTGACATAATCATGCAGCGGCATCCGGATCTGCATGTGCGTTATGTCTCGCAGGCGGCCGAACCCGGACACAGCAACATCATGTTCGTCGATCCGGCCGATCCGGCGCGGCCGCTGGGCTACAACCAGATAGCCGTCAATCCGTATAGCGGCGACATACAGGCGCGACGTATCTGGGGTGCGTTGCAGATAGATCGTCTGCATTTGCTGCCATTTGTGTACCGGCTGCATTACAGTCTGCATCTGCCCGAAATGGGTGGCTTCGATACCGGTATCTGGCTGATGGGGCTGACGGGAATAGTGTGGAGTCTGGATTGTTTTATCGCTTTATGGCTGGCTTTCCCTCATTGGCGACAGTGGCGTAAATCGCTGGCTTTCCGCTGGCAATCCGGTAGCTACAAGCTCGTGTTTGATCTGCATCGTTCCGGTGGTGTCTGGCTATGGGGACTGTTGCTGGTGCTGGCATTGACATCGGTGTCGATGAATCTGAATGCACAGGTAATGCGCCCTTTGGTGAACTGGTTTTCACCGCTCACACCGCGCATTGCTGAGCAACGAGCATTGCCGTCATTTCCTGCCAATACGGCGCAACCACTCAGCATGGGCCGCGCTGTCGAGTTGGCGCAAGCTGAAGCTGCACGGCGCGGCTGGTCGCTGCCGGTAGGCGGTATTTTTTGGATGACGGCGCAACAAGCTTACGGCGTTGGTTTTTTCTCACCCGGTCAGGATCATGGTCAGGGACCATTCGGGAATAGCTGGCTATATCTGGATGCACTCAGCGGTGAGGTAGTCGGTGCGGAAATCGCCGGTCAAGGCAGCACCGGCGATTTATTCATGCAAACCCAATTCCCTTTGCATTCCGGTCGTATTCTGGGCACTGGCGGGCGCGTGCTGGTCAGCGTGCTGGGATTGGCAGTCTTTGGCTTCAGCCTGACGGGATTCTGGATTTGGCTTAAAAAACGGACAGGACGTAAATTCATGCGACGGTCATTGAACAGTCTCTAAACAAAAACCCCGATCCGCAGAACAACGAATCGGGGTTTTCATTTTTTTCCCAAAACAGGTAAAGGCAACAACTGTCGGAAATATCAAAAACAGCCGCTTCCCGAAGGGGTTTTATTTTGCCGCTTCTGCCGGTGCAGCCGCTTTGACTTCCGGCTCTTTAAACTTTGCGCCGCCGGCATTGGCCATGTGGACTACAGCGCGTGCAACTTCGACGTCGTCCAGGTCAGGATTGCCGCCTTTGGCTGGCATGGCGTTAAAACCTTTGAGGGCGTGCTCAACCACTTTGTCGTAACCTTGCGCAATGCGCGGACCCCAGGCGCCGGCATCGCCGAATTTCGGTGCGCCTGCGGCGCCGGTATCGTGGCAGGCGGAGCAGACCATTTTGTACACGGCTTCACCTGCCTGCAGCTGTTTCGGACCGCTGGCATCTTTAAACGTGAAACCTTCATCAGCAACCGGGTGAATACGGGCAGCAATCGCTTCCGGTGTCTGCGCGGTGGAACCTGCGCCGACTTTCTTGTCATTGGTCACGTATTGCACCAATAAGACAATCGCAATGATGGGGACTAAAAACCCGGCAAGAACTGCAACGATGAGTTGCTTCGGTGTCTTGATCGCTGATTCGTGTTCGTCGTGCGCGTCGCTCATGTTTTCCTCGTTGCAAATGAAATAGTTATTCCGGTTGCCATCCAGCGCTGCTATCAAGCTGGCATCAAAGCTTCTGATTATAGAGCGAAAGGCTGACATTTGGCACGAAAAGCGGTGTTTCTGTGATGTTTCTATGATCAGTATCAGTAGTTGCGCGCTGGCGATGCGACAAAAAGTGATACGGGTTTCATGAGTCCGGCAGGAATTTAGGGTAGAATGTCGCGCTTCGCAGTCATTTGCACGCGCCAGTAGCTCAGTTGGATAGAGTACAGCCCTCCGAAGGCTGGGGTCGCACGTTCGATTCGTGTCTGGCGCACCATTCTTTCCCCGATTTCTCCTAGTTCACTCCCGTCTCTTCTCCGTGGAGGAATGCACAACGCTCCCGCGTCACGCTGTCCGGTTTCTGTTAAATATATTTAATTTGGCCTGATTTCAGGGGTTGTTGAGCCCGATTCGCTGCTTTTGTCTCCCGATTGTCACAAAACCGGCAAATTTAGCAGGTAAAATTTTCTGCATGCATTTTCCTGCGAACTCCTTTCTGTCTGCTGTATATGGCATTGCCCGGTATCTGTGTGTGCTGGTGACTCTGGCACAGGGGGCTGTTTGCGCAGCCGAACTGACGGTGGTCACGGAAAGCCTGCCACCGCTGAATTACAAAGAAAACGGTAACGCCACCGGCTACTCGGTGGAGATTGTCGAAGCTGTATTGAAGGAAGCCAGGATTCAGGCGCCGATTGAGGTCATGCCCTGGGCCAGGGCTTACCAGATGGCGCTGACCCAGCCGAACACCTTGATTTTTTCCATCACCCGTCTGCAGGATCGCGATGCGCTGTTTGAGTGGATCGGCCCGATCAGTTCGCGCCAGATTTTTTTATATAAGCTGAAATCTCGTAAAGATATCCAGATCAGGAACATGGCGGACGCAGCGGCTTACAAGGTTGGGCTGGTGCGGGAAATGGCGTCCACCAAGGAATTCCTGCGCACGACCACCTTCCCGGAAAGCGGGGTTGATTATGCGCCGACGGTGGAATCCAATATCAAAAAATTCCTGATGGGGCGGGTCGATCTGATTGTGTCGCAGGACTGGAGCGCCGCGTATCTGATGAAGATGGAAGGGCGCAAGCCGGACGAGCTGGAGCCGGTGCTGCTGCTGGACGGTGCGAACAGCTATTATCTGGCGATGCAGAAGCAGAGCGACCCCGCGCTGGTGCAGCGTATCCGCCGTGCTTTCGCCAAAGTCCAGCAATCGGGGCTGCTGGAAAAACTGCGGCTCAAATACATGCGCTGAAACTGAGGCGAAGCATACACAGCCGCTGCGGACAAGGTCAGTCATGACAAAATCGGGCAACCAGTAGCCGGGAATTTTGCCGTCAAAACCAGATACTCCCCTATTTTTATTCAAAAACCGGCTGGATGTCGACGAAAATAAAGGGGTATTTAAAATACTCCCCCGGAGTATAAAAACGGATCAGTCAAGCCGGTGACGCAGGCTGACCGGTTTCAGAACAAACCCAGCTGCTGCTCGGCAACCGTATCCTCCAGCCGGATACCGACCCCAAGCAGGCGCACCGGCATCTGGCGACGCTGAAAAGCGGTTTCCAGCAATTGCCGGTAGACCCCGGCATCCAGCGCATGGCCCACGCATTCCGCGGTCGTGACCTTGAAATCGGCAAAGCGGATTTTGACGTACAGTTTATGGATCTGTTCACCCGCACCGGCGCGCGCGGTACGCTGCGTCAGCGCGTCCAGCAGCGGCGGCAGCTTCGCCAGACAGGTATCGAGATCGGGCAGATCGCGCACATAGGTTTCCTCTACGCTGACCGACTTGCGTTCACTGCTGGCATGCACCTCGCGCCGGTCTATCCCGCGGCATAACTGGTACAGGCTGTTGCCCAGCTTGCCAAAATGGCGCAGCAGGTCGGGCAAGGACCACGGCAGTAAATCGCAGCAATCATGGATGCCCATGCCGTGCAGTTTGGCGGCCGTGACTTTACCGACGCCGAATAAACGGCTCACCGGTAATGCGGCGACAAAACCGGCCACCTGTTCCGGCAGGACCACATACAGGCCATCCGGCTTATTCCAGTCGCTGGCGATTTTGGCGAGAAACTTGTTCGGCGCAACACCTGCCGATGCGGTGATGCCGACGGTTGCCGCAATCCTGGCGCGGATATCCTGCGCAATCAGGGTGGCGCTGCCGTGGTGGTGCGTGGCGCGGCTCACGTCGAGATAGGCCTCATCCAGCGACAGCGGCTCCACCAGATCGGTGTAGTAGCGGTAAATCGCCAGAATCTGGCGCGAAGCCGTGCGGTATTTTTCCATCGACGGCGGCAGGATGATCAGCTCAGGACAACACCTGACCGCCTGCGACATCGGCATGGCGGAGCGCACGCCAAAACGCCGGGCTTCGTAATTGCAGGTCGCCACGACACCGCGCTGGTCCGGCCTGCCCCCTACCGCCAGCGGCCTGCCGCGCAGGGATGGGTCGTCCCGCATCTCGATGGATGCGTAAAAACAATCGCAATCGCAATGAATGATTTTTTTTAAGGGCAGCGTCACTTCTTCACCCGCTCAGCACCGTCGCTATCCGGCATTCCATTCCAGCGAGACGGCATGGTGCGGCCTGCAGCAGGCGCTCCGCCCGGCCCTGACTGTCAGCCGGGCGCATTTTCCATGTTTACCGCACCTGTTGGTCAAGCCATCCGCCAAGAAAATACTGTACACAATATCAGTATAATGGAATCCGGCTCCCGCTGCTGATTTTATGACCGGCAACACCCGGAATTTCTGTGCAGGCTATCGGCACAACGAGTCCCCAGATTGTTCCGGCTTGACGTAAAATTCAATCGTTTTTATTTACTAATTTTTCATCATGCCTTCATTGACTACCCGCCTCTCCTCTCCGCAGCGCGGCACTTTGCGCAGTGCCTTTTCCAGTGCCATCCTGGGTCTGACGCTGTGCCTGGGGCTGATGACTGGCCATGCCCGGGCCGATGTCGCCCGCCCTTACGATGAAAGCGCCGACGCCCATGCCGCTATCCAGCAGGCATTGCAGGAAGCACAGACTCAGAAGAAAAAAGTGCTGGTGATTTTCGGCGCGAACTGGTGCAAGGATTGTCTGGAACTGAATAAATCCATGCAGGGCCAGAGCGCCGCGCTGATCGCCGGTAAATTCGTGGTGGTGAAAGTCGATGTCGGCCAGTTCGACAAAAACATGGATCTGTCCGTCGGTTACGGCAATCCGACCAAGAAAGGCATTCCGGCCGCAGTGGTGCTGCAGGCCGACAACAGCGTGCTGTATGCCACCAAGGGCGGTGAATTATCGAATGCGCGCAGAATGAGCGAACAGGGTGTGTATGATTTCTTTAACCAGATCATCACCCGGCATCAGTAATCCGGAACAAAACCCGGTGTCTGCCACCGGCAGCGCCGGACCGCGCTGCCTGCGCATTATCAGCCGGGCAGATCAATGAGCGGCGCGCCTCCCCCTGCCCTGCCTCCCGGCGTCCAGCTGGAAGACCTGCTGAAAAGCCACGCCCTGCTGCACAATTTTTCGCGCTGCCTGCCGGGCATGTTTTTTCAGTTTCAGCGCCATTCCTCCGAAAAATTCTGTTTTCCCTATGCCAGCGCCGCCGTCGAGCAGCTATTCGAGGTCAGCGCTGAAACGCTGTATCAGGATGCCGGCATCCTGCTGCGCAAGATCAATCCTGAGGACTGGGAAGATTTGCGGCAAAGCATCCGCATTTCTGCTGAACAGCTGACGGTCTGGCATTACGAATTCCGGATCCGGCGCAATGACGGCAGCACCCGCTGGCTGGTCGGGGAATCGACGCCGGAACGCCAGAGCGACGGCAGCGTGCTGTGGCACGGCTTTTTCAGCGACCATACCGAACGCAAGCTGACCGAGCAAAAACTGCTGGCAGCCGAAGCCCAGCGCAGGCTGGTGCTGTCGGCATCGAATCAGGGTTTATACGACATCAACCTGCGTACCGGGGAAAGCAACTTCAGCCCTGAGTACCTGCAGATGGTGGCGTGCTCGCCTGCCGATTTTGCCAATCCGCTCGATTTCTGGCAGCACTTCTGGACGCATATCGTGCATCCCGACGATGTGCCGGTTATCCGGCAGGCTTATCAAAAACATTTCGCCTCCGGCGGCGCCACCGATTACCGCGCCGAATTCCGGCAAAAGAATCAAGCCGGCGAATGGCGCTGGATCATGTCGATCGGCGCAGCGGTGGAATGGGATGCCAACCGGCGCGCCGTGCGCATGGTCGGCACCCATATCGACATCACCGAACGCAAACGCACCGAAGAGCAGCTGCAACTGAATCAGGAACTGCTGAAGACGAATAAAAACCGCTATAAGGCACTAGCGCAGGAGCTCGAAATTCTGATCGCCAATGCGCCAGTCGGCATCATGTTTGTGAATAACGGTGTGATCGTGCGCGCCAATGCCACGCTGGCCGAGCTGTGCCGTTTTCCGGATGCGCAGACCATGATCGGCAAGCGCACCACCTTCCTGTATCAGGACGAGGACGATTACACCGCCTTCGGCCAGCGGGTCATTCCGCTGCTGACCGCCGACAAGCTGGTCGAACTGGAGTGGCGGCTGCGACGGATTGACGGCAGCCCCTTCACGGCGCGCGTGGTTGGCCGCGCCCTGCCATCGGGGACGTATGACCGCAGTACCGTCTGGATGATCGAAGACATCACTGAACAACAGCGCACGTTGGCCGCCCTGCGCGGCAGCGAAAGCCGCCTGCAGAGACTGATGAATTCCAGCCTGATCGGCATCCTCACCGGCAACCAGAGCCCGCGCCTGACCGATGTAAACCGCATGTTCTGTCAGCTGTCCGGCTACTCGCGGGAAGATCTGCTGGCAGGCAAATATGTATGGCGCAAACTGCTGTCCGGTGCCGATCAGTATCTGATGCATCAGGCCTATGTCGAACTGATGGATAACGGCGTCACCGCGCCGTCTGAAATCATGCTGCAGCGGGCCGACGGCCATGCGATTCCGATACTGGTGGGATTAAGTCATATCGAGAATTCGCAGCGTGAGTGGGTTGCCTTCGTCATGGACATCAGCGACCGACTGCGCATCAATCAGCTGAAAACTGAATTCGTATCCATCGTCAGCCACGAGCTGCGTACTCCGCTGACCTCGATCCGCGGTGCGCTCGGGCTGCTCGATTCCGGGATCGGCGGCGAGCTGCCGGAATCGGCGCGGCACCTGATCCGGATTGCGCACAATAACAGCAAGCGACTGATCGGCCTGGTCAACGATATTCTCGATATCGATAAACTTGCCAACGGCAAAATGGTGATCAGAAATGAACCGGTAGACCTGATCGCCATGCTGCAAAATGCGCTTGAAGCCAATTCGGCTTATACCAGCACCCTGCAGGTCGGGCTGATTCTGGAGCAACAGGTGATGCATGCCCGGAGTCTGGGCGATTATGACCGGCTGATGCAGGTGATGGCCAATCTGCTGTCGAATGCAGCCAAATTTTCTCCTGAAGGCGAAAGTGTGGTGGTGCGGATTTTCCAGGAAGGCGGGCATTACCACATTGCCGTCAGCGACCACGGCCCCGGTATTCCGCTTGATTTCCAGTCGCGGCTGTTTGAGCCGTTCACCCAGGCTGACGGCACCAATACCCGCCAGCAGGGCGGTACCGGACTGGGGCTGGCGATCACCAAGGCATTGGTGGAAAAAATGCAGGGCCAGATTTACTTTGTCAGCACCCCCGGCGAAGGTTCTACTTTCTGGTTTGAATTACCGGTGTATCAATAGTGCTGAAGCATTGCCTGTCGTGCTGGCCGGATCACAGTCCGCAAGCCCTGTCTGCACTGCCTGCCGGTATTGGGCGGGCGATAAACCGGTCCAGCGCCGGAATGCCCGGCGGAAGCTGCGGCTGTCGGAATAGCCGAGCTGCTCCGCAATCTGTTCCAGGTCTCCGGTCTGCTGCAACAGCCGCCGGGCGCGGCCTGTCCGCACCTGTTCCGTGATCTCGAAATACGACATGCCTTCGCGTGCCAGCAGACGCTGCAAGGTACGCGGGCTCATCTGCAATGCCGCCGCCATGTGGCTGACATTGTGGAATTCGCATTGCAATGCCATCAGCTGATGCAGCAAGGTCTGCCGCCCTGCCAGCCCGGCAGCGCTGAGTTCGGCATCGCAGGCCAGACGCGCGGCCTGCACCCGCGCCATGTCGGGCGCCGCCAGCCGCTGCTGCAAAACACTGTGCGCAATCACGATGCGGCTCTGATCTGCACCGAGCCGCACCGGACAGCCGAAAAATGCCTCATACAAAGACCGGCTGCGCCCTTGCTGGCCGCGCAGCTCCACCTGCTGAACCGGCAGCGGCTGGCCGCACAGCTGGCGCGCCGCATTCACCGCCGTCACCAGGTGATCGGCTTCCAGAAAATCGCGTAATTCCGGATCATCAAACAAGGGATGCGCAACCAGCGCCACCCTCTGCGGCGACGCGGCATCCTGCTCCAGCGACAGGTGCATCATGGCTCCGGCAATCAGCTGATATTCGAGCCCGAAACGCAGGGCATCTTCCAGCGTTGCCTGTGCGCACATTCCCGCCGCCATCTGACCCAGGTGTGGCAGCGATTTACGCTGGCCGGACTGCAGTCCCAGATCAGCACCGCCATACCGGCAAGCCTGCAGCAGACCTTCGCGGGCCTGTGCATAACTGATGCGGCTGTGCCTGTCGGCGGCGAATTCCGGAAACATCTGCTGCCAGCGCCAGCGCTGCTCATGGCCGATCGCCAGCACGCCGCTGAACGGATGCGCCGGAAACACGGCGTCCCGCACCGACAGCAGCGGGGCAACAGGCGTGGCAGCAGTGACAGGGGCAGGCATGGTGGCAGGTGGTCCGGATTAATCGGTTGGTCGGTCTGGCGCCCGCTAGACGGGCGGCTGTCAGGCATCATGCCGTCAGCCGCGATTTTCAGCAAGCGACTGTGATTTAGCGGCAACGTGGCAGCAAATGTCCTTACTTTCTGCCGCCGCCGGGGCTAGCATCAGAATACAGGATGCGCGCGCCGCGTGCGCCATCCCCGGTACGACCATGACGATAACGAAAACAATGGCACGGCGAGGCCAGTCCGCAATGGACCAGACAGGAGACAAGATGGAACAAATCAGCGATTACATTGTAGTTGGTGGCGGAGCCGGCGGCTGCGCTGTGGCAGGCCGGCTCAGCGAACATCCGCAGATCAGCGTGACGGTGCTGGAAGCAGGCGGCGGCGGTGACAGCTGGGTGGTCAACACGCCTGCCGGGGTGGTGGCGATGCTGCCGACCCGGCTCAATAACTGGGCCTTTGAAACGGTGCCGCAACCCGGCCTGAACGGGCGGCGCGGTTATCAGCCGCGCGGCAAGATGCTGGGCGGCTCATCCGGCATCAATGCGATGGTGTACATCCGCGGCCACCAGTCCGATTACGATCACTGGGCGGCGCTCGGCAATCCCGGCTGGTCGTATCAGGAAGTGCTGCCGTATTTCATCCGCTCTGAACACAACGCCACCCACCACGATGCGCTGCACGGCCAGAACGGCCCGCTGCGGGTCAGCGAATTGCGCACCGATAATCCTTATCAGCAGATTTTTCTGGAAGCGGGCCGACAGGCGGGATTCCGCATCAATCCGGATTTCAATGGCGCCGACCAGGAAGGCATCGGCATTTACCAGGTCACCCAGCATGAGGGTGAACGCTGGACGGCGGCGCGCGGCTACCTACGGCCACACATGGGAAAACGTCCGAATCTGCGGGTGGAAACCGGCTGCCAGGTCACCCGTATCCTGTTTGAAGGCAAACGCGCAGTCGGCGTGCAGATGATCCAGAACGGCCAGCAGAAAACCCTGCGTGCCGGGCGCGAGGTGCTGCTGGCCGCCGGCGCATTCCAGACTCCGCAATTGCTGATGCTGTCCGGCGTGGGCAATGCCAGCCAGATGCAGGCAATGGGCATCGGCGTGGTGCATGATCTGCCCGGCGTCGGCCAGAATCTGCAGGATCATCCGGATTTCGTTTTCAAATACCGCGCTAAGAGCCTCGACCTGCTCGGCGTCTCCGCTGCCGGCGGCGTGCGGCTGTGGCGCGAATACCGCCGTTACCAGAACGAGCGGCGCGGCATGCTGACGTCCAACGGTGCCGAAGCCGGCGGTTTTCTGAAAACCAACCCGGCGCTGGCGGCGCCCGACATCCAGCTGCATTTCGTCACCGCGATGCTGGACGACCATGCGCGCAAGCTGCATCTGGGGCACGGCTATTCCTGCCACGTCTGCCTGCTGCGTCCGAAAAGCGTGGGCGAAGTCACGCTGGCCAGCCCCGACCCGCTGGCCGCGCCGCTGATTAATCCGCGCTTTCTGGAGCATCCCGATGACATCGAGAATATGGTCAGGGCTTTTAAACTGACGCGCCGGCTAATGGATACACCGGCACTCAGCAATGCGCGCAGCAGCGATTTCCAGACCGCAGGGGTAACAACCGATGACGAAATCCGCGCCGTGATCCGCGCCACCAGCGATACGGTGTATCACCCGGTCGGCACCTGCAAGATGGGCAGCGACCCGATGGCAGTCGTGAATCCGGCATTGCAGGTGCATGGCATCGACGGGCTGCGGGTGGTCGATGCCTCCATCATGCCGACGCTGATCGGCGGCAATACCAATGCTCCGACCATGATGATCGGCGAAAAAGCAGCAGACCTCATTCTGGCAGGGCACCGCTGAGTTTTGCAGTTTAGCTGTCTGTGACGGTAACTCTGCCGTCACAGCATTCGCACCGGATGCTGCGGCTCAGGGGTTCAGCACCGGTGCAGGCAAGGCGGGTCTGGCCTGTTCAAACGCATAGCCGATCTTCAGCAGCGCCGCTTCCTGCCAGGCACCGGCAAAAAAGGAAATGCCTGCCGGCAGGCCGCGCACCAGCCCCATGGGCACGGTCAGATGCGGGTAACCGGCAACAGCCGCCGGTGTGCTGGCACTGCCTGCCACTGCATCCCCGGCCGGATAATCAATCGGCCAGGCAACGCCGGTCGTCGGTGCCACCAATGCGTTGAGCCGGTATTTTTTCATCACAGCGTCGATACCGTCCTTGCCTGCCTGCTGCCGGGCACGGGCGGCTGCCTGCTGATAGACGGGGTCCTGCAGTCCGGCGGTCGCCTGTGCCTGCTCCATCAGGTCCTGGCCAAAATGCGGCATGACCTGACCGGCATGCTGCTGGTTAAACGCAATCACGTCGGCCATGTTACGGGTTTTAACGCTGTCCGGCGTACCGGCCAGATAGGCATTCAGATCGTTTTTGAATTCATACAACAGCACCTTCATTTCATCTTTTTCGATGTCATCGAGATGCGGCAACTCCACCGGCACCAGCACCGCACCCTGTGCCCGCAACAATTCCAGGCTGTGCTGATACAAGGCGCTGATTTCGGCATCGTAACCGTCGCTGAGCTTGCCGACCACCCCGAGGCGCTTGCCGCGCAGGGCATTTCTGCTGAGTCCGGCGCTGTAGTCGCGGGCGCGGCGGCGATCAGCCTGCGCGGTTGCCGGGTCCTGCGGATCACTGCCAGCCAGCGCATTGAGCACCATGGCAGCGTCCCGGACGGTCAGCGTCATCGGACCAGCCGTATCCTGAGAATGGCTGATCGGCACGATACCGGTACGGCTGACCAGGCCGATGGTCGGTTTCAGGCCGACCAGCCCGTTCACCGCTGCCGGACAGACGATGGAGCCGTCAGTCTCGGTGCCGATGGCAGCCGGGATCATGCGCGCTGCCACGGCGGCGCCGGAACCGGAGCTGGAGCCGCAGGCGCTGCGCTCAGGCGCATACGGGTTGCGCACCTGCCCGCCGGCGCTGCTCCAGCCGCTGGTCGATTTGGAAGAACGTAGATTGGCCCATTCCGACAGATTGGTTTTTCCAACGATGATGGCGCCGGCATCGCGCAGGCGGGTCACCAGCGGCGCATCTTTTTGCCGCAGATTATCCGCCAGCGCCAGCGAACCGGCCGTGGTCACCATGCCCTGGGCATCGATATTGTCTTTCAGCAGTAGTGGCAGGCCAGCCAGCGCGCCACGCCGCTTTTTGAGCGCATCGAAACGGGCGGCGGCTTCTTTGGCCTGCGGGTCGGTCACGATGACGGCCTGCAGCGCAGGGTTGTGCGCCGCGATTCTGGACTGGTAGCGCTCAAGCAGCGCCGTGGCGGTGAGCTGCCCGCGGCGGATGGCCTGCGCCTGCAGCGCGAGTTCATCGCTGTGGTCCGGCTCCAGCGCCATTTTATCGGCGGCGCTGGCGGCGGCGGGCAGCAAAGCACATCCCAGGCTGAGGGTGGAATAGACGGTCAGTCGGCGCAATGTCATCGGTCTTCCTTTACTAACATGGAGATAGGAAAAAAACAGCGCGGCAGACTTCGGCAATCGCTGCCAGCGCATACGTCACCGCATGTTAGCCGAAAAGCCGCAGCAAACTGCCGGTGCCGGCCAGCTATTTTTGCAGCAACCGTGTCCGGTGTTGCGCATTCGCCCCGGTGCCGGCGAAACCCCATCAGCCGTCTGCAGTGCGAACGGTCTGCCGCAGTGAAACGGGCAGCAGGATTCCCGCCGGCTTGGCTGGGCATGGCATAAAATAGCTGCTCCCCCTTTTTCAGCCACCCGAGAGGATTTGCATTTCATGGAGTTTCTGCAACTGACGGCAGCCGACGGCGCCACGACGACCATCTGCCATCAGGGCGCCCACGTGTGTTCCTGGATACCGGCAGGCGGCACCGAACAATTGTTCATGAGTAAGGCGTCGGCATTCCGCCAGGGTGTCGCCATCCGCGGCGGCATTCCGCTGATTTTTCCGCAGTTTTCCGGTCTCGGCTCGCTGCCGAAACACGGTTTTGCGCGCACCGCCGACTGGCAGTTGCGGCAGCAGCGGGTGGACAGCGACGGCGCAGCGCTGGCGGTTTTTTCTCTGAAGGAAAATATTGCCAGCCTGACGCTCTGGCCGCATGTGTTTGAAGCCGAGCTGACCGTGCGGGTGCTGGGCCAGGCGCTGGAAGTGACGTTTTCAGTCCGCAACACCGGCGATACCGCGTTCAGTTTCACCAGCGCGCTGCACACCTATCTGGCGCTCGACGACATCCGGCAGGCGCGGCTGCACGGTCTGCAAGGCACCGAATACCGCGATACCGTCAGCGGGCAGGAGCATTGCCCTGAAACTTCGCCCGCGCTGGAAATCAACGGTGAAACCGACCGCATCTACGCCAATGTGCCTGCCACGCTGACCCTCGCACAGCCGCAGCAGCGCCTGCAAATCACGAGCATTGGCTTTCCTGACGCGGTGGTATGGAACCCGGGAGCCACTGGCGCTGTCAAAATTTCTGATCTGGAACCCGGCGGCGAGCAGCGCATGCTGTGCGTGGAAGCGGCGGCGGTACTGCATCCGGTGCAACTGCTGCCCGGCCAGCAATGGAACGGCAGCCAGCGCCTGATGCGCTTACCGCCGCAGGACTGACTTCCGCGCCAGCCTGCCTGCTCCCGCCCGGCATGCAGATCCTTGTGATCGCTGCTGCCTGATTGCTCCATGCCTAGCGCGCTGAACTCAGGCGGAACTGCGGCATGTTGAAAGACTTGCTGAACTATTTACTGAACTGTTTACTGAACTATTTGCTGGAAAATTGACCAGAATATCCGGATACTCCCCTTCATTTATGGCGAAACCGACCTGATGCCTTCATGAATAAAGGGGTTTTCCAGATACTCCCCCCAGTATATTTTTACCTGTCACGCTTTTCCACCGGAAACGTTATGCCCCAACCATTTGCTGTTACCCGTTTATCCATGAAACCTGTCCTGCGCGCCCTGGTGCTGGGCGGGGCTTTGCTGTTCACCACACCGGCGCTGCTGGCGGAAAACCTGCCGCAAGGCGTGCAGCAGATCACCAGCGTGGAAGGCATCACCGAATACCGCCTGCCGAACGGCCTGCGGGTGCTGCTGATGCCGGACAATACCAAACCGACCGTGACGGTCAACATGACCTATCTGGTCGGGTCGCGGCAGGAAAACTACGGCGAAACCGGCATGGCGCATCTGCTGGAACATCTGATGTTCAAAGGCACACCGGCCCATCCGAAAATCGACGAAGAATTCAACCAGCGCGGCATGCGCATGAATGGCACCACCACCGCCGACCGCACCAATTACTACGAACTGTTCCAGGCCGACGACGACAACCTGAAATGGGCGCTGGACATGGAAGCCGACCGCATGGTGCATTCATACATCGCGCAAAAAGACCTCGACACCGAAATGACCGTGGTGCGCAACGAATATGAACGCGGCGAAAACTCGCCCGGCAGCGTGCTCATGAAACGCATGCAGAGCGTCGCCTACGACTGGCATAACTACGGCAAAGCCACGATCGGCAACCGTAGCGACATCGAACACGTCAAAATCGGCAACCTGCAGGCGTTTTACCGCACCTATTACCAGCCGGACAATGCCGTACTGCTGGTGGCCGGACAATTCGATACCGGCAAGGCGCTGCAATGGATACACCATGCCTTCGGCGCGATACCCAAACCCAGGCGCAGCCTGCCGCAGTTCTGGACCACCGAGCCGACCCAGGACGGCGAACGCAGCTTTACAGTACGCCGCAGCGGCGATATCCAGATCGTCATGATCGGCTATAAAGTGCCCGCCGGACTGCATGCCGACCGCGACGGCATCGGCTTTGCCCGCAACATCCTGACCACCGCCCCCTACGGCCGCCTGCACAAGCAGCTGGTCGAAACCGGCAAGCTGGTCCAGGTGTTTTCCAGCAGCATGGGTTATGTTGAACCGGGTCTGGCAATCATCGGCGCGATCGTGAAAAAAGGTGAATCGCCGGAAGCCGCCAGAGATGCGCTGCTGGCCGGCATTGAAGATTTCAAAAACAATCCGCCGACCGCAGAGGAAATGGCGCGCATCAAACGCGATACTGCCAATTCCTACGAAAAAATGCTGAACAACCACGAATCCCTCGGCATCAGCCTGTCGGAATACATCGCCATGGGCGACTGGCGCTATCTGTTCAAAGACCGCGACGACACCGACCGGATCACCGCCGAACAGGTCAGCGCGGCGGCCAGACGCTATCTGGTGCGCGACAACCGCACGGTCGGCATGTTCATTCCCGAAGACAAACCGCAGCGGGCAGACATTCCGGCCGCCCCCGCCATGGCAGAAGTCATGAAAGACTTTCAGCCCAAAGCCGGCACCCTGAGCGGCGAAGCGTTTGACCCGGCGCCGGCCAACATCGACCGCCGCACCCGGCTCAGCACCATCGGTCATCTGCAGGTCGCCCTGCTGCCCAAGAAAAACCGCGGTGAAACCGTGAATGTCTCGCTGAGTCTGCACTGGGGCGATGAACAAAGCCTGCGCAACAAAAGCACCGTCGCCAGCCTGACCAGCGCCTTGCTCGCGACCGGCACCAGCAAGTACGACCGCGCCCAGCTGGCCGATGAAATGTCGAAACTGAAAATGAGCGGCGGCCTGTTTTCCTTCCAGACCACCAGGCAGCATTTGCCGGCAGCGCTGGCTCTGGTCGCGCATGTGCTGCGGGAAGCCAGCTTCCCGGAAAACGAATTCCGGCAATTGCGCGAGCGCAGCCTGACCGGACTCGAAGCATCCCGCAAGGAACCTGGCGCCATCATCAGCCGCGAGATGGCGCAGCATTTCAACGTTTATCCGAAAGGCGATTTTCGCGCTCCGAAAACACTGGATGAAGCGATTGCCGATCTGCGCGCCGTGACGCTGGACGATATCCGGGCTTACCACCGCGAATTTTACGGTGCATCCAGGGGTGAGCTGTCGATTGTGGGTGACATGGATACCGAAGCCGTCAACACCGCGATTGCGACCGCCTTCGCCGGCTGGAACAGCCCGGCCCCTTACGCCCGCATGGTGAACCGGCGCGCCGACCCGCCTGCCGAACGCCGCGTGTTCAACACGCCGGACAAGGAAAATGCGGTCTATGCCAGCGCCCTGACCCTGGCGCTGCGGGAAGACGATGACGATTATCCGGCACTGCGCATGGCCAATTACCTCTTCGGCGGCGCCGGCATGAATTCGCGCCTGATGGAACGCATCCGCCAGAAAGACGGCCTGTCTTACGGCGGCGGCTCCAGTCTCAGCGCAGGTGAAATCGACCCGGTCGGCAGTTTCAGCATCAATGCCAGCGCAGCCCCACAAAATATGGACAAACTGGAACAGGCGATCCGGGAAGAGCTGAGCAAAGCCCTGAAAGACGGTTTCACCGCAGAAGAACTGGCGAAAGCAAAATCCGGCATGCTGCAGCAACGGGTGCAGGGACGCACCAGCGATGCCGCGCTGGCTGGCGGCTGGAACGGCAATCTGTACCTGCAGCGCCAGTGGGCATGGTCACAGGCGATGGATGACAAACTGCGCGCACTGACGCTGGAACAGGTCAATTCGGCATTCCGCCGCTACATCGATCCTGCCAGGATGAGCGTGTATATCGCGCTTGACGAAGCCAAGGCCAAAGCCGGTGCGGCTGCCAGCTCCGATGCAGGCAGCCATGCCAAATAATGTTTGCTGGTCATAAAAAAATCCCGGTCAGTGCCGGGATTTTTTTAGCCAATTTTTTCAGTCGTTTTGCAGCTTTCTCCGGCGGCGCTGGCATTAACCCTTCCAGCTGCGCTGCAAGCCGGTATCAGTATGAATCCAGCCGCCATTGGCCGTGGCGCGGTAATAAAATCCGACGCCGCCCTGACGGAAACTGCTGATCAGACCGCCCAGCACTTCTTCATGCAGTTGCGCGATGCGGATATCTGCCGCCCGGCCATCCATGTGCAAGGATTTTCTGGCAGCAGGAACACCCTGCTCGATCAGGCGGCGGTTTGATTCCGGCGTGCGGTAGCCGGACAAAATTTCCAGCGGCCGGTTCATGCCGAAACGGGCGACATAGGCCTGGGTCGCCCACAGGGTTTCGAGTAATTTCGGGTCCATCGCCATGGTTTTCTTGCCGTTCACATCGCGCAGCAGATGGCATAACTCCTGATAAGCACTGTCGATCAGGTCGCCGTCTTTCCAGTACAGTAATTTGCTGCGCTCTCCCGATTGCGGCCGCACCAGATCGAGGGTGCGCGGCTTGACCCAGAAATCGATATCCAGCGCCTGCGAATCGAACAGGTCTGGCGGCGGCTCCAGCTGGGCGGATTTACTGCTGTCGGTGCCAGCGGCAAACACATTCTGGCGGAACAGACCAGCAGCCGTCAGGATCAGGCTGCTTTTCAGAAGTTGGCGGCGTGTATTCATAAAGCGGAACGATTCCCTGGATTCCTGTTCTCATCGTCTGGTGCCGGTCGGCTCAGACACGTTATCCGGCAGTGTAGTAGCGCCAGCCGCAGATGTGAAGCCTGCCAGCAGAAATTCCTGCCGAATTGGCGCCAAATTACCGCCGAATTACCGCTGATGGCAGCGATTTTGCATTCTGTCGCAAAGCATTGCGCAACCGGACAGATTTCCGACTACACTTCGGTTTTGTTTATTATTCATTAATCAATCCTTTCTTAACGCGACTTCCATTATGTTCAGATCATTCGCCTGGGTCAGCCTGCTGCCCTTCCTGCTTGCCGGATGCGATGCCCAGATCAACGGCGACGAAATCCGCGGCAGCGGTCATATCGTGACAGAAAACAGACCGGTCACCGACTTCGACAGTGTTGAAAATCAGACTTTTTTCGACGTCCGTATCGATCGCGGCAACAAGCTGGCGGTGGAAGTCAGCGGTGACGATAATCTGGTGCCGGAAGTCGAAACCGTGGTGGAAAATCACCGCCTGCTGATCCGCAGCAAACGCCGCTCTTACCACATCACCTGGAACAGCCATCCCGGCACTGTCCACGTCACCATGCCGGCCCTGCAGAGTCTGCAGCAAAACGGCAGCGGCGATATCGAGGTCAATGACCTGCAGGCCACTCAGTTCACACTCCAGCAAAACAGCTCAGGCGATGTGCGGCTCGATGGCAAAAGCGATACCCTGACCGTCAAAGCCTCTGGCAGCGGCGACATTGACCTGCACCGCCTGCAAACGGGCCGCGCCGATATCCGTATCAGCGGCTCCGGCGATATCAGCATGATGACGGTCAGCGAAGCGCTGCAGATCGAGCTGCACGGCAGCGGCGATCTGCGCGCCGAAGACCTGCGCAATACCAGCGTCAAAGTCAGTCAGAACGGCTCCGGCGGAATTCAGTTGCAAGGCCAGATCCGGCAATTGCAAATCGATGCCAACGGTTCCGGCGACATTCAGGTGCAGGGCGGGAAAATGGAGCAGGCAATGATTCAGCTGCATGGCTCCGGCGATGCCAGTCTTGAAGGCGACGTCGCCTTGCTGGAACTGCAGGTGTTTGGCTCCGGGGATGTGGATGCAAAAAGACTGTTTGCCGATCAGGTGGTGCTGACCAACCACGGCCCGGCCGATCTGAATTTTGAATCGGTCCGGCAAAGTCTGAAGGCCGAGTTATCCGGCTCCGGCGACGTCTCGGTCGCACTCGACAATGCGGCCGTGATCGCACTGCAGATGCACGGCTCGGGCAACTGTCATCTGCGCGGCAATGCAAAAAATCTCAGCGCCACGGTGGATGGCTCCGGCGACCTGCGCGCCAAAGAACTGTTGCTCGACACCGCCAGCATCAAGGTCAACGGTTCCAGCGAAGCGGAGGTGAATGTGAAAAAAGCCGGTGGCTCGCGCATTGTGCTGATCAACCGCAATGGCGTGGTGCAGTAAAACAGCGATCACGCCGGTCACGGTGAGCATCGCGGCGGCAGGCATAGACGCTTGCTGCCGGCAGACGCAACCCGAACGCAGCACAAATTCAGCAAGCGGCTACGGCGACGCCAGAACCGGCGCATCCATCAGGAACCAGGCCCTGGCAATCAGCCCGTCCTCGACCTGGTAAATGCAGACGACTTCAACATGGCCTTTTCCTTCCGGAAAATTCCGGATCACGATTTCATGGTCAATCACCTGCTGCCCCAGCACCACCCGGCTGATGAGTTGTCCGTGTAAATCCGGCTCCAGAAAACGTTGCCGGTGACGCTCGCGGATCGCTGCCCTGCCCTTCGCCAGCAAGGTAGCGGGATGCGCGTAATACTCGGCATCCTCGGCCCAGCACGAAATGAAACGCTCCAGCTGTTTCGCGTTATAAGCATCCAGCTGACATGCCACTGTCTCGCCGGGTGAGCGCATCAGAGATTCCATACCTTATCCTTTGTTATCCTCGCGCGACACGGATGATCTGCAGAGTGGCGCTGTCAGCCGCGCATGCGGTAGGCGTGCTGCAACACCAGCCGGCTGGAAGCAATCAGGCTGTTCAAGCCAATCAGCAGCTGAACCAGCAAATGCCCCTGCAGCAGCCAGATCTGCCCGCGCGGCGGCGCTGTGCCGGTCACAGCGCTCAGTACCGGCTGCGCCCATTCCGCTTCCGGCGTCACGTCCAGCAAAATATCGCCATCGCTATTGGTGTGCAGATAAATTTCCCCGCCGTGGACCAGGGTAAAACAGACGCCCTGTCCCTGCAACGCATGGCTTTTTTGCTGTCCCAGCAATTGTTGCAATTCACGGTCATGCAGGTCGAGCCAGGCTTCCGCGTCGTTGCTGCTTTCCAGCGCTACCCAGTGATGCTCTTTCAGTAAAGACCCGCTGATATTGTCTGCTGTCATATCGGATTCAAAATTGGTTAACCCGGATTAAGGGCAATGATGCGCGGCTTACCGTATCTGGCGAACCTGCATGCCCTGCTGTTGCAGTAATTCAGTGATGCTGTGCTGACCGGCAATATGACCCGCCCCCACCACGATCAGCAGTTTTTTTCCTGCCTGCATCAGGGTGCTGATCTGCGCCGCCAGCGCCGGATTACGGTCATCCAGCAACAGTTTCATCATTTTTTGCGAACCGGCATCCTTGGCTGCCGTCTGCTGCAGAATTTGCACCAGCTTTTCATTGTCGCCGCGCTTCCACGCTTCGACCATCTCGGCGGTCTCCTGCACCGCATCGCCACTGCTCAGGCTGTCGAGCGTTTGCGCCAGCAATGCATCTCCGTCGGCATCCGACAGGCCGCCCAGAATCCGCGACTGGAACTCCATGCTTTCGAGTTCAATGACCGGTTTGCGGTCTGCCCTGGCACGGCGGATAAAGTGCAGATCCACACCTTGCTGCGGGTCGTAACCCTGACTGGCAAAGACCTGCATCATCAGGCCGGTGGCGACAACAGCCGGTTTCAACCGCTGCAGACCGGTCGTTGCATCCCCCGTAAAACGCTGCAATTGCGCCCACGTTGCTTTCTGCAAATGATTCTGCAGCCGGTCAGGTGCGGCGTAAGTCAATAAAGGCATCGCTTTTGCCACCGCCTGCGCGTCGTCACTGTCGAGTTCCACGGCCAGCGTGTCTGCCTGCCGGTAAGCCTGCTGCACAGATTCCGGCAGAGGATAAAAGTCCGCCCTGGCAAGATGAACCGAGCCGAATAAATATGCCGTATTGGTAGCAGAACGGATTTCCCACAGCACACCGTGAGCCGGTGCGGAGGGCGATTGTGCGGCCGCAGGCAGCATCCCGGACAGACCGGCAAACGAGATCAGCAGCCAGCAAAAAAAGTGCCGGAAAACAGAACGGACAACGGAGTCAGACAGGTGCATAGGCGCCGGAACAAGAGCAGGAATCAAGGCAGGCATCTTACCACCGCACACAGAAATCCTGCCGGATGCCAGCATCAATCACGCCCAGATTCTGGCCACCATCAGCGCCAGCACACAGGCTGTCAGATTGTACAGGGCATGCAGCAGCATCGACTGCGCCAGCCCGTAACGCAGACGCAGATAACCGAGCGCAACACCGGCAAATGTCTGGGCGCCGACTGCCAGCGGCAACGCCAGCACCAGCCAGCCATCGCCAAAAAAGTGATGGATATGCGCCAGACCAAATCCGATCGAGTATATCCAGAATATCAGCGGATAGCGGCGCAGAAAGCGGCGCGCACGACGCAGCTTCAGCAAGCGGAGTTCGCCGGCAGACAGACGGTTTTGCCAGAGCCGGTCGATGATGGCGCAACATGTGCCGAAGCCGCCCAGCACCAGCATCAGAGGCCAGCTGCCGAAAATGCTGGCGATCAGCGACGGGCCGATGAACAGCGTGTACGCTGCCTGACGCAGACCGGCGCGGAAAATGAGTTCTTCTATGACCGGGGCCACTCCTACTGCCACAACAAAAAATAAAAATGACAATGGCTCCTCATCGCTGTCCAGCCCCAGCCAGCTCAACCCTGCATTGAACGGCAGGGCGATGCACAGGATAAATCCATAACACAAGGCCAGCATCAGCAACAAACGCCGGGCATGCACCGTCGCCGGTTGGGCTGCCTCCGGCCGCCCGCGCCACGGATGGCGCACAAAGCGGACAAATTGTTGCAGCTCATGCCGCCAGTGCCAGGAGACTGGCGCTGGCTCCGCACCGCTTGTCCGCGGCCGATCAGGATGCGCCTCGGAAACCAGTTGTGTTGGCAGGTTCATTTTTTAAATTTATCAATAATGCAATAAATTCATTATAAATCATTCTGCTTTCGGCGTCGATAACAAGGCTTTCAGATTCGCCAGCCGCTCTTTGGGCGTCAGCACTTCAGCTTCGCTCGGCACGGCATCGCCTTCATCCAGTTTCATTTCCTTGATGAAGCGCGACGGATCGCAATGCACGGCAACGCCTGCCCGCTTGCGCTTCTTGCACCAGGTGATATGCAGGCTGCGCTGCGCGCGCGTGATGCCGACATACATCAGCCGCCGCTCTTCTTCGATACGCGCCGCCAGAACTTCTATCGGCGTATCGGGGTCGCCCTTGTGCGGCAGGATGCCTTCTTCCACGCCGACCAGAAATACATGCGGATATTCCAGCCCTTTCGATGCGTGCAGCGTCGACATGCGCACGGCATCGGGCTCTTCATCCTTGCCTTCCATCATGCTCATCAGCGCGACCATCTGGGTCAGATCAAGCAGGCTGCGGTGATCGTCGGTGCCGTCTTTGCCGCCGCTGCCCTTGGTCTTTAACCATTGCGTGAAATCGAGCACGTTTTGCCATTTGTTTTGCGCCGCGCGGTCGTCAAAGCTGTCGTACAGATAGCCTTCGTAATTGATCTCTTTCATCAGGTCGTCCAGCAATTGCTCGGCATGTCCTTCGCGGTGCGCATGCGCCTCGACCTGATTGATGAAGCTGCAGAATTCGCGCAGCGGCCTCAGCTGGCGATCGGTCAGCTTGGCTTCGATGCCGCCTTTGAACACCGCCGCGAACAACGAACATTGCCACTGCCCGGCGAATGCGCCCAGCACTTCCAGCGTCGCCTGCCCGACCCCGCGTTTCGGCGTGGTGATCGCGCGGATGAACGCCGGATCATCGTCTTCATTGGCAATCAGGCGCAGGTAAGCGATGATGTCTTTGATTTCAGCGCGGTCGAAAAAACTCTGGCCGCCGGAAATGGTGTACGGAATCCGTTCGCGCCGCAGCGCCTGCTCGATCACACGTGACTGGTGATTGCCGCGGTACAGGATCGCATAATCGGAAAACTTGGCGCGCCGCTCAAAACGGTGTGCCGACAACATGATCGCCACCTGCTCGGCTTCCTGCTCATCGTCCTGCATGCCGAGCACCTTGACCGGATCACCGAGGCCGTGCTCGGACCACAGCGATTTTTCAAACAGTTTGGGGTTATTGCCGATCACGGCATTGGCCGCCTGCAGAATGCGCGTGCTGGAACGGTAATTTTGTTCGAGCTTGATGATTTCCAGATCCGGAAAATCGACCTGCAGCGTTTTCAGATTTTCGATGGTCGCGCCGCGCCACGCGTAAATCGCCTGATCATCGTCGCCCACGGCGGTAAACATCGGTTTTTTACCGATGCCGGTCACCAGCAATTTCACCAGTTCATACTGGCAGGTATTGGTGTCCTGATATTCGTCCACCAGCAGATAGCGCAGACGGCGCTGCCATTTGTCGCGCACCTGTTCGTTATTGCGGAACAGCTCGACCGGCAGCCGGATCAGATCATCGAAATCCACCGCCTGATACGCCGACAGCGTGGCGACATAACTGCGGTAAATGCGCGCCGCCGTCGCTTCGTCGTCATCGCGCGCCTGCTTCAGTGCCAGCTCAGGATCGACCAGCGCATTCTTCCACAACGACATTGCGGTCTGGATGCGGCGTATCAGCTGCTTGTCGGTGGTGATCGCCAGATCCTGCACCAGCGAAAAACAGTCGTCGCTGTCCATGATCGAAAAGCGGTCTTTCAAGCCCAGCGCCTGCGCTTCCTGACGCAAAATTTTCACGCCCAACGAGTGAAAGGTTGAGACCGTCAGCTGCTTGGCCTGGCGCGGCTCGGCCAGCAGTTTACCGATACGCTCCTGCATTTCATGTGCGGCCTTGTTGGTAAACGTCAGTGCGGCAATATGCTTCGGGTCGTAGCCGTGAATTTCGATCAGATTCACGATTTTCTGGGTAATCACGCGGGTTTTGCCCGAACCGGCCCCGGCCAGCACCAGACAGGGGCCGTCCATATAGTTGACTGCGTTGCGTTGCGGGGTATTCAGACCGTGGGACATAGAAGCTGACAAAAAGGCTGGGCAACCCCTATTGTATCCGGTCGCCGGGTCAGCGCCGTTTTCACCGGCGCCGCGACAACGGGAGTAAACTAGGCAAATATCTTACTGAGGCACTGCCATGAAATTTGAACATCTCGTTGAAATCAACGATATTCTCGACCCCTTGTCCGACACCATCACCCGCGAGCAGCTGTGGCGCGGCCTGGTGCTGCGGGCGGAATCACCCAAGCTGTTTATCCCGTATCTGGATGAGGCGCTGATTACCGGCCGCACCGAAGCCAGCATGCAGCGCACGCTGCGCTACGGCGAACTGCGCGTCACCGATACGGTGAGCTTTGTGCATCTGGAGCATGTGCATTATGACGTTGCGGCACAGGGCGATATTCCGCAGTCTTCGCTGCGCATGCGTATCGAGGAACCGCAGCCAGACTGCCTGTTCGTGCGCTTTGTGTACGAAGACGGCGCCAGCGAAGCGGAAGACGAAGTCAATGAAATGTATAACGATTACCGCAAATCGGCTTATGAGGAAGCGGATATCGACACCATCCGGGTCATCCGCGAGCTGGCAGAAACTGGCCGGCTCGACGCCCTGCCCAGCTAAAACGCCGCACGGGGCG
Source organism: Cognatundibacterium griseum (assembly GCF_014284195.1). GTDB lineage: Bacteria > Pseudomonadota > Gammaproteobacteria > Burkholderiales > Burkholderiaceae_D > Undibacterium > Undibacterium griseum. Next base: position 148,156 of record NZ_JACOGC010000001.1, on the reverse strand, counting down.
CTGGCGTCAGCGCCCGAGTGCGCCGATCAGTGCGCCGTTTTCCGGCGTCCCAGCCAGATATGCCATACCAGCAGCAGCGGCAAAGCGCAGCCCACCAGCCAGTGCGCTGACGACCAGTAAGGCCGCCAGCTTTCACTCGCCAGATAGTACAGACCGTAACCCGTCAGCGCCAGCCAGAACAGCAGCAGCAGCATACTCCAGCCGCTGCCGCGGTTGCATGCGGCGCGGTGCGCGCGCCGCATATGCTGGAACAGCATGCTGCCGGTCAGGAAGCTGACCGGCACCACCAGCGCGCCATGCCATTGCATGGACCAGTGTTCCAGCGGGTGGATGCTTTCTCCGAATTCTCCCGGCACCCGCAGCCAGTAATGCGCCACCAGCCAGCTGATACCGCTGGCAAACAGCATGGCAAACAGCAGATACAGGCCCCGGCGGTGCCAGCGCTCCAGCCGGAAATGCGGCCTGGCAGCGGCAGGCAGGGATGGATGATGCAGACTGTGTTTATGGGTACGCATGGCGGATAGCTAGGTAAAAAATTTTAAAAACAGACCGTACTCTGGTCATCCGGTCACAGCCCGTTTACAGGATCAGCGCCTTTGCCTGAAACCGGGCGAGACAGGAGTGCGCGGCATCACCGGTGGCGGCCAGGATTTTAGTCAGCGCATCGGCCACCATGCAGGTATCGGCCAGCACGCTGTAACTGTGCGGGCTCGACAGCGACACGCCGGAACGCCCGTCAAATAAGGCGCTGCCAGCCTGCCCCTGCACCGTCTGCTGTGAAAAATACATGGCCGAAGTCGCCAGCGCCTGATCCGATACCAGGATGTCTCCGGCTGCCTGCCACGGCTGCTGCGGATCGCGCAACTGAATCCGGTGCTGCCCCATGACGCGCACATCCCCGCCGGCATTCACCACCGCCTCCGAAATGCCCTGCTGCTGCAAAACAGCCAGCGCTGCATCGACAGCATAACCCTTGGCGATGCCGCCGACATCCAGCCAGTCGTTGCGCAATTTTTCCACGCACAGCGCATCCAGAAACCGGTAGGCCTGCTGACCCGGCTCAAACACCGGCGGCACCTCCGGCGAGGGCAACATGGCGCAGGCTGCCAGACGGCTGGCAAGGCGGATATCAAAAATACCGCCGCTGGCCTGCTGCATTTCCAGCGCGGCGCGCAATACCGCCGCCGTGTGCGGACTGAGCCGGAGCACAGCGCCTGTCGCCGCGCGGTTGAAACGGCTGATATCGCTGCCGGGCGCATGAAAACTCATGGCATGGTGTACCGCTGCCATGACCTCAAAGGCTGCCTCAAAGCCCGCATGCAGACTGGGTTGCGGCAGGGTGCCGGGCAGGCTGATTTCGACCAGGGTGCCCAACCAGGGCTGGGCGCGGCGCATCATTTTTTCAGCGCAATCCGGGCAATGGCGGCAATCCGCCGCACGCCGTCAGTCACATGGGTGCAGGACAGGGTAGCGCCGCTGATATTCGCAATTCCCTCGCCGACCACGATCCCCTGTGCGGCGGTTTTCCCGGTGAACTGGCGGCGCCAGTTGGCGTTGCGGATTTCAAATCCATGGCTTTCACGATACGCCAGAATTTCGATCTGCCGCACACTGGCATCCGGCAGCAGGCCGACTGCATATGAAATCAGTTCAAACTTGCCAATCACCTCATCCAGCACCACGTAGCCCAGCAGTTTTTCATCCTGATAGGCAGCGGTGACGCGCCACGAGACCGAGCGCGCAGGCAAGCCTGCCAGCGTTTCCACCTGCTTCATCTGCTCAGTGCTGAGCTGCAGCGGCAAGGGCTTGAAGCGATTCGCTTCCGGAAAAATCGTCTGCTGCGCCTGCTCTGCCGTCAGATATTGGGTCGCAAATGCGCTGCTGCTGGCAGCAGCCAGCAGCGTCAGCGTGATAGGAGTCAGAGGATGCATCAAAGAATGTTAAAAGGAGTAGCCAACGCCGAGATTGTAGCGGTCACGGCTGCTGTCGAGCCGGAATTTCTGATAGTCGGTTTTGAATACCACACCTTCGCCGACCTTGAAGCTGACGCCGATCGTCGTGACTTTTTCATCTTCTGCCGCAGCGACACCCAATCCCTGCGGTACCGGCGCATAAGATTTTGCGGTGTTGAACTGCTCGTAGCGGATGAATGGCGTCAGGCTGTAATCTTCATTTTTCCATGCCTGATACGCACCCTGCAGATACCAGCCGGCAAACGTTGACGGCACCGGTGTCGGCTGACCGACGAATGTCAGGTTCAGGGCATCGGTATTGCTGATGGTGCCGCGTGCATACAATGCAGTCAGGTCGAGCTTGCCGGGGTTATAGCGGCCATGCATTTCCCACAGCGTCACCCGTGCATCGTTCGCGGCAAAACCGCTGGTGCCGTGGCCTGCCTTGCCGCTGAAAGCCGAGCCGCCCAGCAGCACGCCCGGAATGCCGCGCCAGTTGATCGCGCCATGCAGACTCAGGTCTTTGGATTTTGCCAGCTGCCCTTCCTGATGAATCGCACCCAGCGGTGAGGAGCGGCCATCGCCGGAAGTGGCATCCCACTTGGTCAGGTCAAATCCGGTGGTCAGGCCGGCATCCCAGCTGAAGCCGTTTTCATGCGTGCCGGACAGCCCGATACCTGCTTCGCGCCAGGTGGTCGGGATAATCGCGGTTTCGACGAAATTACGCTGCACGCCGTAGTAAGAGGTTGGTTCATGGCTGGTGTTCAGGAGCCCGGTAGGAATCAGGAACAGACCGGCTTTCGCCTGCAGGCCCGGCTTCAGTTCATGCTCCACATACAGCTGCTCGACCGCCGCTTCGCCATTGTCGCCTTTGGAGGCAATCGCATGTTCCCATTCAAATTCCGCAACCATTTTGGTTTTCTCGCTGAAGCGGTGCGTCACGCCGATGACGGCGCGGGCAACATCGGTCTGCGCCTGGCTGGCGGCATTGCGCGGACGGTTGTAGCCAATCTCGCCATAGCTGCTGATGACGGTCTGCTGCATGGTTTTGCGCAATGCGTCCAGTTGCGCTTCAGTGACCGGCGCGGCGGCAGGGGTTGCCGGCGCCGCCGCTACCCGGGCGACTTCCGTGCTGATCGCTTCCTGCTTTTTCTCAACGACTTCTGTTTTTTGCCGGGTAGCCGCCAGTTCAGCCTTGATCGCGGCAAGCTCTGCTGCCAGTTTTTCGATTTTTTGCAGCAACTCGGCTTCTCCCGCCTGTGCAGGCGCGAGGAAAGCGGTGCTTATCAAGGTAGCGCAAAGGCTGCGGGCAAGGTATTTTTTGGTCATCATCATGGGCTTTCGGTAATGGTTTTCGGTGTTGTGTAATGTTGTGTAAAGGTATGCGTCAGTGTCAGGCAGCCGCTCAGGGCCGGTAGCCGTCATTCAGGGTGCCGAGGAATTTCAAGACATCCTCCACCTCGCCCGGGCTTAAAGCCGGTGCCATGCCGCGCTGGCGGTTATAGGGCACTTCCTTGGTGTTCACGTTGGCGACGTAGGCTGCCGGCAGATCATTGAATTTCCAGACCGTACCGTCTGCCATCTGCGGAAACCACTCTTCAGGATTGGTATCGCGGCGGACATAAAAATTCACCACATCGCGCAGATTGCTGAATTTCCCGTTATGGAAAAATACCTTGCGGGTCGCCACATTGCGCAGCGTCGGCACCTTGAAAGCGCCGCACAGTTCAGTGCGGCTGGCGAGGTCGGTACGGTCAGGACCGCATAAGCCCAGATCGTAATAATCAGGATTGGCAGTCGCCGGAATGCGCTCATTGCGCGGCACACCAAGATTGTCATAAGAAAAATCGGTGAACAGCGGTGCCGAACCGTCTGCACCCTTCTTGCTGGTGTGGCAGGCCGCACAATTGCCCTTGACCGGATTATTGAACAAGGCCAGACCACGCAATTCGGCGTCGCTGAGAACCGCCTGACCCGCTAAAAACCGGTCGTATTTGGAATCATACGGATGAAAATCCGGATCTTCTTTCTGGTACTGCTGCAAGGCATACAGAATGCGGTCGAACGCATTGTCCGTATTACTGAAAATCGTGCTGCCGAAAGCGGCTTTAAATTCATTGGCATAACTACCTTGCTGTACTTTACTGACGACGTCAGCCGCATCTTTGTTTGCCATTTCATGCGCGGCCAGAAACGGCGTCGCAGCCTGGGCCGCCAGCGTGTCGGCGCGGCCATCCCGCGTGAAGCCGCCTTTGGCTTTTCCTTCGCTGTCAAAGCCAAAGGCAGGCGTCAGATTCAGGTAACGCAACGACGGCACCGCGCGAAAGCCCGGCACATTCAGCTGCGGACCACCCAGCTGAACGCTCAGATCATTGCTCTGCGCATGGGCATTTGCCGGATCGTGGCAGCTTGCGCACGACATCTTGCCGGACGCCGACAGATTCACATCCTTAAAAATTTTCTCACCGACTTGCGCAGCCGGGCTGATGCCTGTCCCGGCTGGCTGCGCGGCTGGCCCGGCACTGCTGCCGCCGCCACAGGCTGCCAGCACGGCAACCAGGCCGATCTGCAATACCAGCCCGGCTGGCCGGGGATAAGAGCAAGAGGCAGTTGCCTGCGATTGATGTGTGAAACGAAATGGAAAGCGCATAGTCATCATGAAAAAATGGCAGGCAAGATATCAACCGTAACCAGCCAGAAACCGGGTTAATCTGATTAAAACCAATAAAAGCAAATGAGAATGATTGTCATTATATGTTATAAAAATCCAATTCCGTCAAAATTTCTGCTGAGACTGATGCTTTTCAGCCCAAAAAAGCAAAATCTGTTGTTCTGCGTCAATTTGATGGCCCCTGATTTCGCATTCTTGCAAGCTGCCATGTGGGGCGCAGCGCCGACTGCGGCGCCTGTGCCAGCGCAGCCGTTCACCATGAACGCGGAAAAATCACGATCGGCGCATATTTCCGCCCTGAGTCTGGGATAATGGCGGGCAAATTCCCTCGTCCCCTCTTTCATGAAAGCCTGCCATGACCCGACGCGCCGCCCCTCCCGCCAGCCTGCCTGCCGCTCCTGAGCCGGTTCAGGCAAAAACGCTCAAACGCAAGCAGTTTTCCAGCACCGGCGATGTGCACATTCTGGGTGACGTCACCATCACGACCCAGCTGATCGTCGGGGGTGATCTGCTGATTGACGGCGACCTGATTGCCGAAGAAGTGTTTTGCCTCGGCAAACTCACCGTCACCGGCGATATCCAGGTGCAATCGCTGTACATCGGCCAGACGCTGGATGCGGGTGGCAATATCGACGTCGAGTTTCTGGTCAAAACCGGCTGCAGCGCCGAATGGATGGCGCGCGTGCTGGAACTCGATCAGCGCAAACTGAAGACGGAAGACAACTTCATCGATCTGCTGGTGCACCCGGCGATTCTGGCGCGCCATGCGCAGAGCGAACTGCCCGGCGGCTCCGGCGATATTCAGGGGCTGGGCTATTTATCCTGCGCCGATCTCGACTGTCAGGGCAACCTGCAGCTTGACGATGATCTGGATGCGGCAGAAGTGCAGTTTGTCGGCGGTCATCTGGCAGCCAGCAGCGTCTATGTCAGCGGTGACTGCAACTGTCAGGGCGAAGTTTTCAGCGAAACCGACATCGTGACCGGCGGCAGCCTGTTTGCCGGAGAAATCGTCTGTCAGGGCAATCTCGCCGCCGGCAGCATCGGCAGCCAAGGCGACATCAGCGCCTGGGGCAGCATCCGCGCCAAAGGGGAAATCAGCAGCCTGTTTGGCGAAATTCACGCTGGTCGCTGGATCGCGAGCGGCGCCACCCTGTATGCCGCCAAATACATCAAGGCCGGTGAATCCGTGATCGGCGAAAAAGGCATCAGCTGCGGCAAAGACTACGGCATTTTCGCCGGCTCCAACCTGCCCCGCTCCGTCTGGGCCAAGCAAGGCATGATTTCCGCCGACAGCAAGCCGCGTCTGATCTTATCGGGCGAATTTGTCGAAGGCAAAAAACTGCGCCACATCGACGCACTGGAAAAAAAGCGCGATCAGGAACTCGACTGGGAAATGGCACGCCGGGTGAAACGGGAAATGCTGGCGGATTAACAGAAATCTGTTTTTCCGATTAAAAAAGCCGGATTTTTTCCGGCTTTTTTTTTCAACTGCAGTTTTCCTTACTGTGCCGACCCGCCACCCAATTGCGCCGATGTGCCAGTAGTAAATGTCCACGTCCTGCTGACCGCAACGCCATTGACTGTGCCGGTAAAGCTGGCGGTGTAAGTCGTATTCGGCTGGAAAGGTGCGATTCCAAGCCATGATGCTGCGTTTTTACGAGTTAATCCGTTCGTATCATTGGAGCTGGTCAGCACTCTGCCCGTCAGAAGATTTGCACCTTGGCTGACTGTGAAACTGGAAACGATCAACGCTGTGCCAGAAGCGCTATAAAACGCAACCGGAGAACTGGTTTTCGTTGCATAGTCGGTATAGGCTATTCCAAACGGTGAAGGCGTTTCTAGAGCCATTTGCAATGGCAGATTTTTTTGACCATCAAACGGATAGGTCGTCAAAAAATCTGATGCATTGCGTTGACCTTTGATTGAACCGATTTCAACATCTGCAACGGGCACAGTGGTTGTTGGAAGCAAAGAAATACCAACGTGCTCTGTTGTTTGATCCAATAAAATATCCCGGTGATAAATCGTGTTCATCAGTCCTTTGACCGCATCGAGGCCATTACCAAATCCTACTAGTTCGCCTACTGAACCAGTATAGCCCATATAAGAAGCACGATCTATTGGAGCAACACCTGTGAAACCGGACTTCAATGGATCTTCAATGTGAGCATTATTTGGATTGTTTGCCACCACATATTTCATGTGATTATTGGCCGATTTATCCAGCAAGGTATTCTGTGCCAGCAAACCCAGACCAATCAGCTTGCGGATCGCATTGATTTCATTGAAAGCCGCCAGTTCGTCCGAGCTTGCCGCATACGTCGGCGTTGGCACACTGGTTTGCAGATTCGCAGGTGTGACCGATGGGGCAGGGGTGGTGCAGACACCGTTCACCAAAACCTGTGGTGCGGTGCAGGTCACGCCTGTGCTGCCTGTGGAACCGGTATTACCTGTACCTGTGTTATTTATTCCTGTATTATTCCCCCCCCCCCCCCGCACGCCGTCATCACGATGGCGGTCATGCCTGCTAATGCGAAAGAATAAATCGGTTTCATTATTTTTCCTTTAAGTGAGATTAAATTTCAGTAACGCTGTTGAGTGGTGATTGGGGTAAGTCTGACGCGTCATTTCCACCTGACATAAAAGGTTCGTCCAGAGGGCGGCAATATCAGCGACCGATATACTGTTTCTGCATCGATATTTTTTAATATTGACAATTATATCCACAGGTATTGTCCCTGTGGAACATGTGCGTCATGCACGGTGTCGTGTTGCAGCGTCATCAGTGTAAATAATTTTTCCCGGCTTCTTTACCGTCGTAAAAATATCTGTCAAATTTTACATCTGGCCGGAACTTTTCCTGCGCCGGTGACTCTGGTTCTGGCATCACCATCGATCATAATGCGCGGAGTAGTGAACCAAGTGCAGCGCTGTTGCGACGCGGCTGTGCGCTGACGGATGCGGCTTCTGGCACGGTGCCGGGCTGTGTTTGCAGCGTTTGTCACCCGCCCCATTTGCAATGTATCGGCCACCATTTGGGTTGATGCTTTTGACTAACCACGGAGAATATGTTGAAACAATCGTATGCATGGAGTCTGGCGCTGGCCGGGCTGAGTCTGGCCGGTAGCCCGCTGGCGCTGGCCGATGAGGGGCAGTGGCAGCCGCATCAGTTGCCGCAGCTGAAAGCGGAGTTAAAACGTATCGGCATTGCCATTCCTGCCGAAAAACTGGCGGATCTGTCCAGGCATCCGATGACGGCGATCGTTTCGCTGGGCGGCTGCTCGGCGTCGTTTGTGTCGCCATCGGGTCTGGCGGTGACGAATCATCACTGCGCCTATGGGGCGGTGCAGCGCAATTCGACAGCGGAGAAAAATTACATCAGCGATGGCTTTCTGGCGAAAACCCGGGCGGAAGAATTGCCGGCCGGGCCTGATTCGCGCATGTACATCACCGACAAGGTGGAAAACGTGACTGCCCGGGTGATGCAGGGCATCACGCCTGCGATGTCCGGCAAGCAGCGCCATGAGCATGTGGAGGACAGGATCAAGGCGCTGATTACAGAGTGCGAGCAGGATAAAGCGTATCGTTGCTCTGTCCCCAGCTTTCACCGCGGTCTGGAGTATTACCGCATCCGCCAGATGATGATCCGCGATGTGCGGCTGGTGTATGCGCCGTCTGACAAGATCGGTAATTTCGGTGGCGAGGTGGATAATTTTGAATGGCCGCGCCATACGGGTGATTTTTCTTTCCTGCGCGCGTATGTCGGCAAGGATGGCCGTCCGGCGGACCCTTCGCCTGATAACGTGCCTTATCAGTCCAGGGATTTTCTGGTGGTGTCGGCGCAGGGTCTGAAGAATGGTGACGCCATTTTGCTGGCGGGCTATCCGGGCACGACCAGCCGTTATAAGCTGCCGGCAGAAATCCGTTTCGCGCGGGATGTCAGTTATCCGGCGCGGGTCGCTGATTACCAGTCGGATCTGTCGGTCATTGCGGCCGCCACCAGTGGTAATGCGAGTGCCGAGGTCCGCTACGCGAGCGTGGTCAAAAGCATCAATAACCGGCTGAAAAAGACCGAGGGCTTGCTGGCAGGTTTTGCCCGCAAGGATATTGCCGCCATCAGGGATGCGCAGGACGCACAATTCCGCCAGTGGTATGCGCAAAACAGGAGCGACACTTCGCTGCTGAAAGAGCTGGATGCAGTCATCGCCAGCGATATGGCGCTGACCGAGGAAGAATTTGCCTGGTCGGTGGCCACCAACAGCGATCTGCTGAAAAGCGCGCGCACGCTGTACCGGCTGGCGCTGGAAAGCAGCAAGCCGGATACGGAGCGGAAAGCCGGATTCCAGCAGCGCGACGTGTCTTTCATCACTGCCCGTCTGAACCGGCTGGAGCAATCTTTCCTGCCGAATGTGGATCAGGCGCGTTATACCGCTTCCCTGCAACGCTACAACCAGACCGATGCCAGACTGCGGCCGCGCGGTCTGGACCTGCTGTTACCGACGCCGGAATCGGTTGTTGCGCTGTACCGCCAATCCGAACTCGGAAATACCGCCAAGCGGCTGGCATGGCTGAACAAGGATGCAAGCGCCTTTTTGCAATCCGACGATCCGTTCATCCAGCTGGCGGTGAAACTGCATGACACCGGCATGTCGCTGGAAGACCGCCGCAAGGAAGTCGATGGCAATCTGGAACGCGTGATTCCGCAATACATGCAGGCCGTGATCGACTGGAAAAAATCGCAGGGCAAGCCGGTGTACCCGGATGCGAATTCCACTTTGCGCGTGACTTATGGCACTGTTGCCCCTTACAGCCCGCGTGACGGCATCAGCAAAGGCCCGTTCACCACGGTGGAAGGCATCGCTGAAAAACATACCGGCAAAGCGCCGTTCATCGCACCGGATAATCTGCTGACAGCGATCCGCGAAAAACGTTACGGCGTGTTCAAAGACGCTGCGCTGGGTACTGTGCCGGTAGATTTTCTGTCAACTGCGGATACCACCGGCGGCAACTCGGGTTCTGCCGTGTTGAATAAAAATGGCGAACTGGCAGGCCTGAATTTTGATTCGACTTATGAATCCATCACCAAGGACTGGTATTTCGACAGCGCCATCACCCGCGCGATTCATGTCGATATCCGTTACATGCTGTGGGTGATGAAGGAAGTCGATCATGCGGATAATCTGCTGAAGGAGATGCAGATCCGTTATCCGGCAAAGTAAAACGTGTACCGGTAGCAGCGCTGCACGGTCAGCGCTGTTTTATCCGTCCAGAAAAAAAAAGCGCATCGTCCGGTGCGTTTTTTTTTACGCCCTCTGCTGCCACAGCACGGGCGGCACATAGTGCTGCACCCAGCTTTCCACCTGACTCACCGGCATGGGTCGCGCGATGCCGTATCCCTGCAACAGATCGCAGCCCAGATGCATCAGGGCGATGCCGTGTTCGGCAGATTCGACGCCTTCGGCAATCACTTCACGCCGGAATGCACTTGCCAGCCCGACGATAGCGCCAATCAGCGCCAGATCATCCTGATCGTCCAGCATGTCGCGCACAAAGCTCTGGTCAATTTTGAGGATATCTGCCGGCAAACGTTTGAGATACGATAAGGAAGAATACCCGGTACCGAAATCATCCAGCGCAAAACGCACACCCAGATTCTGGCACGCCAGCATGATTTCCCGCACATGCTGAATATCCTGAATCGCAGCAGATTCGAGGATTTCAATTTCCAGATATTGCGGCGGCACATCGGGAAAACGCGCCAGGTCTGCCCGCAGGTTTTCCAGAAAATCGCTGTGCTGGAAATGCCGTGCCGCGATGTTGACACTCAGCACCCAGCGGTGACCGCGCGCCAGCCATTCGCTCAGTTGCTGCAAGGCCTGATGAATCACCCAGTTGCCGATATCGATAATCAGATTGCTGTACTCAACCAGCGGTAAAAACTCCATCGGCCCGACCACGCCGCGCTCGGGATGATTCCAGCGGATCAGGGCTTCCATGCCGATAATCCTGCCCTCACGGATGTTCAGCTTCGGCTGGTAATACAGTTCAAACTCGTCTTTCAGCAACGCTTCGCGGATGCGCGCGCGCTGGTTATGCCGGGTTCTGACTTCTTCATCCTTTTGCGCGTCGAACAGATGGAATTTATTGCGGCCGCTGATCTTGGCCTGGTACATCGCCTGATCGGCATAGCGCAGCAGCACATCCGGACTGTGTTCATCCTGCGGATACACGGCAACGCCGATGCTGGCGGTCATCGTGGTCTGGCGCTGGTCAATCTCGTAAGGCTTGCCCAGTTCTGTCAGCAATCCGGACAGGCTGGTCTGAATCTGGCCGGTATCGGACTGATTCTGCAACAAGACGACAAACTCATCGCCGCCCAGCCGGGCAACCGGGTTGTCCTGACCGACGTAACGTTCGAGTCTTTCAGCAACCTGCTTTAACAGCTTGTCTGCAAACTCCTGTCCATAACGCTCGTTGACTGCCTGAAAATGATCGAGGTCCATCAGGCACACAGCGAGCATTTGCTGCTTTTCCTGCGCGGCTTGCATCGCCTGCTGGAAATGCTCACTGAGAGAAGCGCGGTTCGGCAAGCCGGTCAGCAAATCATGGCCGGCTTGCCAGCTGATCTGGCGCAGCAGATGCCGGGTTTCGCTGAGGTCACGGAAAACCAGCACACAGCCGCGCACCGCGTTGTCTTTTTGTCTGGTTGGCGCAGCGGTCAGGTCGATATCGAGCTGACGGCCGGAGCGGGTCAGCAGAATCAGGTTACTGGCCTGGTACGATCCGCTCTGCGTTGGCACCTGGGTGATGAACTGGCGCAGGGCTGCCGCCTGTTTGGCATCTGCCAGCGCAAAAATCTGATGCAAGGCGCGGGATTCGGCTTCATGCTGATGCCAGCCGGTCAGCTGACGCGCGGCCCGGTTCAGTGTCAGTATCTGGCCGTTGGCATCGCAGCTGATGACGCCATCGCCAATCGAATCGAGCGTGGTTTCGACCCGGTCTTTTTGTTCCGCCAGCGCTGCCTGGGCTTTTTTTCTTTCGCTGATATCGACCAGCGAACCGATCGTACCGGCGTATTCCCCGTCGACGCTGGTATATGTCGCCTGGTAATACAGCGCAACGACCGTCTGCCCCTGCCGCGAGATCTGCACTTCCGTACCGCGTACGCCTTCGGGTTGCCCGGTCAGCGCGGTCAGGTCGCCATTGATGTCAGCAGACGATAATAATTCGCGCATTGACCGGCCAACCGCCTCTTTTTGCGGCATGTCAAACATCTGGCACCAGGCCGGGTTCACGCCGCGGCAGCGTCCGTGCTGATCACTGAAAAATGTCGGTATCGGCAAGGCAGTCAACACCTGCCAGGTAAAGTGCAATTGTTCGCTCTGCTCGCGCTGACGCTGCTGCAAAGTGGACAGCAGTTTCTGCACTTCTTCTGCCATATCATTGAAACTCTGTGCCAGCGCGCGCGCCTCCATGGTCCCTGAGGCAGAAAGGCGGGCGGTATAGTCGCCATGCTTAAATTGTTCTGTCACCTCCACCAGGCGACGCAGGCTCTGCACATTAGCACGCAGCACAAACCCCATGAGCAGATAAATCAGGCAGATCAATACCCCTGAGATAGCGAGCTGGATCACGATCTTGCGCCAGATCCGGTTGATCGCCTCTGCCGTGTTAAATGTCACCTCCAGCGTGGCCGCCGGATCTTTTGGCATGGTGGCGCGGTATTCCAGGGTCGCCGGAAATTTCAGTATTGACACGAACCAGGCCGGCGCCTGCGGGCTGACCGGTTGCGGTTGCACTGCACTCAGCCGGGTGCGCTGATATTGCCAGACCAATTCCTGCAGGTTCTGGTCAGCCTGCAGCTCCTGCTGCAGTTGCGTGGTGATGCCTGCGCTGTCGTGATCTCTGGTTTTTTGCAGCAGCTCCGGACTCAGCATGCGGGCCAGATAAATGGACTGCACCTGAATCTGCTGCCGGACATCGCGCAGCTCGTTGCGGATCAGTAATTCATAACGCAGCCCTGCTGCGGCCAGTAGCAACAGCAGAACGGGAGTAAATAACCGGGTATAAATTCCCCGGGTCAGCCACCCTCGATAGAGTTTTTGAATAAAACGTACCAATTCTGCAAAGATCCCATGAGAAAACAAAGCAATGAATTGTCCGTGAGGTCAATTCGTGAAAATGATTTGCACAAATTTTAACCTGCTTAAGAAATATTTCTTCAAAAAAATGTTTTTGAAATGCAATTAATTGTTTCTACTTGTCGTTAATTGCCACGGCTTTTGTTGCCATACTACAGAAAGTACTGGCATCTATGACAATGTACCTGAAGTTTCAACAGCAAACAAGATTGTAAAATTGTTTTAAATTTGCTATGCCTTTACTGCACGTGGAACCTGTCTGGGCTTTTTGATATACCAACACTTTTTCTTGGAGAAAATATAGCATTTAGTTAAGTGGGGGTAACTGGCGGGCATGTGATAACAGGCGGTCTATGCGCGCATCCGGAGGAAGCGTCATTTTGAAATGAGTTTGCAGCGCGGTGCGATACTCTGCCGCATTGTGCAGACCCGATACCTGCCGGCGGCCGTCTGTAGTCACGATGCATTTATCGTTCGACAGGCTGATCCGGCCTTGCGGCGTGGCAACAGAACAAATCGATTTCTGGGTGAAGTGGGAATCAGGTGAGGTCTGCTGGTACCGGCACATGGGTAAAAAAGCCGTCAGCTCATAGCCTTGCAGCGCAAACCGGTATTGTGGTTGCAGCGGCTGCCTTTCCCGGGCCTGATACAGCACCCAGCGCCTATCCGGATCCTGCTGTAACGAATAAGTGGTTTTCAGTTCAACGATACCCTCCCCACCTATCCGTAGCGGGGTGCGGAAACAGTCGCCAAAGCCAACGTCGGCAATCCAGCAGCCGTCTTCCAGCCCGACCACAAGCAGTAAATGATCGAATGCGGGGCCATAACCGTGTCCGTTATATACCTCCGCAGCAATGAGGCGTACCTGAAACCCAAGCTGGGTCAGCAGCAGACTGAATGCGTAATTCAGTTCGTAGCAAAACCCGCCACGGCGGTCGTTCAAAATCTTCTGAAACAAGGCATCCGGTGCAAGATTGATCGGAATGCCAAGCCGGATATCCAGATTCTCAAACGGAATCTGCTGCAGATGCGCCTGATGCAAACGGGTCAACAAAGGCAGACCGGGGCGCAGATCTCCCTGACAGGAAAGACGATCCAGATAACTGTGCAATTGCGGCGTTGTGAGCATAAAGCGTTCCGTCCTGTAGTCACCGACAGTGCGGACACTATACCCGAGTCCCTTTTTTCTTGCCGGAACGCTATGTTTGCGCGATACCCGTCTTTCTGCCCGGGTTCCGGCTGTATGCGATGCGCCGGAAACGCAGTGCCGGCCGTCGGCATCCATCGCGGCCTGAGGCGCGCTATCGAAACCGGCTGCGCGTCACTGACCCCAACCGCGATCGCGATTGAATTCGCAGTGAGAACGCTGCGAACCCTGTCCGGGACAGGCAAACCACAGCACCGCGTCGCCACGGGTTTGCGCAACCAGCAGATCATACTGATTGGCACCGTTAAGCACTGCGGTCTGGCGTCAGATATCGACGGGATCGATTTCCAGCGACCAGCGCAAGCGTGTTTTCATGCTGCGCAGCTCGCCCATCCAGGCTTTCATACAAGCCTGCAGGACGGGTCTCGAGGCGGATTCGATCAGCAATTGCGCCCGTTCGCGGTTTGCCACCCGGGTCATGGTCATCGGCACCGGATCATGCACCGTCACGCCGGCCGCGCTGATCCGGCCTGCCGCCTGCTGCAAAAATTCCAGTGCGGTCTGCAATTCCCGGGCTTCCGCGCGCAGCAGGGCCTGATACATGAATGGCGGCAACTGCGCCTGACGACGCTCGTCCAGCAAATCTGCGGCAAACTCCGGGTAATCATGCTTCATCAGCGCATGGTAAAGCGGGTGATCTGGATAGCGGGTCTGGATCAGCACCTCGGCAGGATTGCCGTCATCCGCTTTCGCGGTGCGGCCGGCGCGACCGGCAACCTGCATCAGCTGGGCAAACAAACGCTCGCTGGCACGGTAGTCCTGAGAAAACAAAGCCGCATCGGGATTCAGCGCCGCCACCAACGTCAGGCGTTTGAAATCATGTCCCTTGGCAACCATCTGCGTGCCAATCAGAATATCCACCCCGCCTTCGTGCACCCGTTCAAACGCGGCGGCTGCGCTGCCTTTGAGACGGGTCGAATCGGCATCAATGCGGAAAACCCTGGCATCCGGAAAAATCGCCGACAGGGTTTCTTCCAGCCGCTGGGTGCCACGTCCTAATGGTTGCAGGTCAATATTGCCGCAGGTAGGACAAGCACGCGGAATCCGTTGCTCCAGTCCGCAGTGATGGCAGCGCAGGCGGTGGTCGCCTTTGTGCAACACCAGGTTGGCAGTGCAGCGGCTGCATTGGCTGATCCAGCCGCAGGCATCGCAGGCGAGCACAGGGGCATAACCACGCCTGTTCAAAAACAGCAGTGACTGCTCACCTTTCTCAAGGCGTAGGCGAATCGCGGCGATCAATCTTTGCGTTAGTCCATCGCTGGGTTTTTCACGCTCCAGATTAATAATTTTAATCAACGGCAAGACAGCATCCGGCACCGCTCTTTCCGTCAGTACCAGCTGCCGGTAACGGCCATTCTGCGCAGCCTGCCAGCTTTCCAGCGAAGGTGTCGCGGAGCCGAGCACCACCGGAATCTGCAACTGATGCGCCCGCCAGACGGCCAGATCACGCGCCGAATAGCGCAAGCCTTCCTGCTGTTTGTAGGACGGATCATGCTCCTCATCGACGATAATCAGTTGTAAATGTGGCATGGAGGCAAATATCGCCAGCCTTGTTCCGAGCACGATGCGCGCTTGCCCCAAATGCGCCGACAGCCAGTGAAGCGTGCGCTCACCCTCTGCCAGACCGCTATGCAAGCTGGCTACCGGCATTCCCGGAAAACGCTGCCGGACGTGCATTTCCAGCTGCGGTGTCAGATTAATTTCCGGCACCAGAATCAGAATCTGCGCAAGCGGGGAACCGGCCAGAATACGGGCGGCAGTCTGCAGATATACCTCGGTCTTGCCGCTGCCGGTCACGCCGAATAACAGATGCGCCGCATAACCGGCCTGCTGCGTGATCGCAGTAACCGCCGCCTGCTGTGGCGGGTTCAGCGCGGTCACATGACCGGGCGGCATCTCGTCTGTTACGGACTGTCTGGCAATCTTTTTGAGTGCGCGGTCCAGGGCCACGGTTTTGCCGGCACGCAGATTTTTGGGCAAGGCAGGCAGCATGACTTCACCGGGCGGTCGCTGATAGTAATCTGCCGCAAACATCGCCATCGCCAGCCAGGCGCTGCCTAATGGTGGCAGCTGAGCACGCACAGCGATGACATCCCGGATTTTGTCTGGTGCAATCCCGGTCTGATCCATGACCGCAACAACAACGCCAATCACTTCCTGACGGCCGAATGGCACCAGCACCAGAGAGCCGGCTGCCGGAGGTAATCCAGTTTCCGTATCGGCCGGTAAAAACCGGTAATCAAAAAAACTGTCAAGTGGGGTATCGAGCGCAACCCGGACAAAAATAGAATTCACCAGCGTTATTTTTTCTCAAAAACCTGCGTTAAGCATTGATTTCATAGCGGTTTTCCAGTTATCCACAATTTCTGTGCATAACTTTGTGGAAAAGGCTCTCTTGACATGGATTATTACCAATAATCATGCGGGTTTCAACAAAATGCACAATCTTACAGCAGCATTTTTTATCATTAAAAATCAATGACTTATAAAAATCACCGGAAGTTACAAAAAAAAATTTCTCACTTTTTTTGCATGCTCCGGATTTGTGCATAACTGAGACCGGATTTGTCTGGTTTTATAAAATTCAGCCCCTTATCTGACTTGCATTTCCATCGATTTATGGCCGGAGAAGCGCATCAATACAGGTTTTTGCATGGCAACATACAGCACCGGCGTGCTTATTTTTGTATTATGATTTTTTAAAAAAAGAATATGCACTTTGCTATTCATTTTAATATTGCATTGCACACCCGGTTTTGCATGAATTCCGGGCATGCAAGTCCTGTTTATGCCGCATTTTGGCGCTGCTGACGACTGTACTCATGCACAGTCTCAACCAATACGGTCACCGATTCCGGCGGCGTAAACTGCGAGATTCCATGCCCCAGATTAAAAACATGGCCATGACCGGCTTTGGGAGTGCCATAAGAGTCCAGCGTCTCCTTCACCAGGTGATGGATCTGATCCGGCTTGGCAAACAGGATTGCGGGGTCCAGATTGCCTTGCAGCGCAACCCGGTCGCCGACCAGACGGCGTGCCTGGCCCAGATTCATAGTCCAGTCCAGCCCAACCGCCTCAGCACCGGTCTGCGCGATCTGTTCCAGCCACAGGCCACCGCCCTTGGTAAAGACAATCGACGGCACCCGGCGGCCATCCTGCTCTTTGTGCAGCCGCTGCACGATATCCTGCATATAGGACAGAGAAAACTCCTGATAGGCCGCATCAGCCAGCGCGCCACCCCAGCTGTCAAATAGCATTACAGCCTGGGCGCCGGCCTCAATTTGCGCATTCAGGTATTCGACGACCGCGTCGGCATTCGTGCGCAAGATATGATGCATCAGATCAGGGCGCTGGTACATCATGGTTTTAACCTTGTGAAACTCTCTGGAACCCTGCCCCTCGACCATGTAGCAGGCCAGAGTCCACGGGCTGCCGGAAAACCCGATCAGCGGCACGCGACCATTCAATGCACGGCGAATTTCCGTTACAGCGTCAAATACATACTGCAAGCTGCCCGCCTCGGGCTTTTTCAGCGCCATGACGTCTTTCTCGTCTTTCAGTGGCCGCTCAAATTTAGGCCCCTCACCTTCCTCAAAATACAAACCCAGCCCCATTGCGTCTGGGACGGTGAGAATATCGGAAAACAGGATGGCCGCATCCAGCGCATAGCGGTCGATCGGTTGCAGCGTCACTTCAGTGGCAAACTGCGGATTTTTTGCCAGACTCATGAACGATCCCGCATTTTTACGGGTGGCGCGGTACTCCGGCAGATAACGACCCGCCTGGCGCATCAACCATAACGGGGTGTAATCCGTCGGCTCACGCAGGAGCGCCTTAAGAAATGTATCGTTCTGAAGCGGAGCAAAATGATTAGACATGTATTAACTTTCCGGATTGTATGATCGTTTGAATCTGTGGGAATTTTCTGAATAGCGCACATTATCGCCTAAGCTGCTGCGATCAGCATCTGATCTTGCGCAAGTTGCTGTTTCCGTAAAAACCTGTCCCGCTATTGTGGATAACTTTGTGGATAGCTTTTTCTTTTTTCTCAGTTGCGCTCAATTGTTAAATACAGTTAATAGAATAATCTCGTAACTATATGATTTTAATAAATTATTTAATCACGACTATATTATTTAGCTGTTTTTCTCAATGGCAATGTTTTTCAGGGTTGTGAATAAGTAAGATCATTCCCTGTCGTTTACCTCTGAAAATCGTTGCTGTCTAAGGCTTCCATCGGCGGCGGCCTGTGAAATCGGGTGGTGTAAGCCGGTTTTGTCCACTGCCTGACGTCTTTTTATGAAGGATGATGGCCAACTCCCGCCATCAGCCCACGATTTTCCTCCACAGTACGGATTTCGGCGCAGCAAACATCTGCACATCCCGCACAAACCTGTCTGGTTACTCAGCGGTCAGGTCTGGGAAAACACCGGGACAGTGTCACTCCACCAAAAACCGGCGGTAAGCCGGATTCATCGGCGGATATTTTAATTTCAGGCTTTCCAGTTTTTCCAATACGATGCCTGCAATCAACAGATTGCGCTGCGTCTTGGAGTCGGAGGGAATCACAAACCAGGGGGCATTGTCACTATCGGTTGCCGTCAACGCATGTTCATAGGCACGCTGGTAGGCATCCCAGTGCGTGCGTTCCGCCAGATCCTGCGGATCAAATTTCCAGTATTTGTCCGGATCAGCCAGCCGCTCTTCCAGACGGCGTTTTTGCTCTGCTTTCGACAGGTGCAGAAAGAATTTCAGAATGATCGTCCCGGTTTCACTGAGCATTCTCTCAAAGTCGCGGATATGCGCATAGCGCTGCAAACAGACATCCTCACTGATCCAGCCGTGAACTTTACTGATCAGCACGTCTTCATAATGACTGCGGTTAAAAATCACCATTTCGCCGCTGCCCGGCACTTCGCGGTGCACCCGCCATAAGTAGTCGTGATCTTTTTCAACCTGCACCGGCGCTTTGAAGGCAACGGTTCTGGTACCTAACGGATTGATTTGTCCGAACACGCCTTTGACCGTGCCGTCTTTGCCGGAGGTGTCCATGCCCTGCAAAATAATCAGGAGCTTATATTGTTTAGCCGCCACAAAAACGTTCTGGATCTCAGCAATTTTTTCCGCCAGATTCAGTGTCTGCAATTTATCGATTGCTTTACCATCCGTCATCCCCGCTGCTACGGCGCCTGTCAGCTTTCGCGCGGCATCGGCTTCCTTCAGTACCAGACCTGATCTGAGTCTGCACAATCCGGCAATATCCATGTATCCCCTTTTCAAAAACAGCGGTCAGCGGCAGATCAGGCGCATCAGTTCGATTTTCAGACATTGATCCATGACCACGTAAATTCCGGCACGGCGCGCCTTTTCTGCCGCGTCTTGATTGATGATGCCGGACTGCATCCACAAACACGGGATACCGGCTGCAATCGTCTCGTCGGCGATAGGTGGAATATCCTCTGCATTGCGGAAGCAGTCAACGATATCAATCTTGTGTTCCTGGCTCGCCTCGGTGAGACTGGCATAACACAACTCACCGAGAATGCGTTTGCCGGCTTCGCGGGGATTCACAGGAATAATACGGTATCCCTGCTGCTGCAGGTATGCAGCCACGGTGTAACTTGTCCGATGCGGTTTTGGCGACAACCCGACTACCGCGATAACGCGACTCGCAGCCAGCAATTGCGACAGATGTTCCGGATTTTCTGATGAAAGATGCATTTTTACATCGTCAATTAAAATAAAAAAGGCAGCTCAGAGCTGCCTTTTCTGTACTTCTGTCGTCACAAAAACTGCGTGAAGCGAATTAACGCTTCTGACGTAATTTCTGTATCGCTGCCAATTGGGCGATTGCCGATGCCAGTTCTGCCTGTGCTTGCGCATAGTCAATCTTGGAATCGCGATTAGCCAGTGCCTCTTCCGCTTGCTTCTTAGCTTCGCTGGCCTTGGCTTCGTCCAGATCGTGACCACGAATTGCCGTATCTGCCAATACAGTGACGGTATCAGGCTGCACTTCCAGCAAACCGCCGGCGACGAAAACAAATTCGTCTTCGGTTTTACCGGGAACCTTAATACGTACTGCACCCGGTTTGATACGGGTAATCAGCGGAGTATGCTTTGGATAGATACCCAATTCACCAGCCTCACCTGGCAACGCGACGAATTCGGCTTCACCAGAAAAGATAGACTCTTCTGCAGAAACCACGTCAACGTGAATAGTGTGTGCCATGTCGGACCCTTTGTATACGCTTGAAAAAGCTGTGCTGCGGTGGTTCAGACCGCAGCGCTAGTGCTGAATTTACGCAGCCAGTTTTTTCGCTTTTTCGATTGCTTCGTCGATAGTACCTACCATGTAGAACGCTTGTTCTGGCAGGTGATCGAGTTCACCGGACGCGATCATTTTAAAGCCCTTGATCGTGTCTTTCAGTGAGACGTATTTACCCGGAGAACCGGTAAACACTTCAGCAACGTGGAAAGGCTGAGACAGGAAACGTTGCATCTTACGTGCACGTGCAACGATCAGCTTGTCTTCAGGCGCCAGTTCGTCCATACCCAGAATCGCGATAATGTCACGCAATTCTTTGTAGCGTTGCAGAGTACCCTGAACAGCGCGCGCTGTTTCATAGTGCTCTTGACCCACAACTTGTGGATCCAGCTGACGGGATGTGGAATCCAGTGGATCAACCGCTGGGTAAATACCCAGGGAAGCGATGTCACGGGACAGAACAACTGTCGAATCCAGGTGAGCGAAAGTTGTCGCTGGAGATGGATCGGTCAAGTCATCGGCTGGAACATACACGGCCTGGATCGAAGTAATCGAACCGGTTTTAGTCGATGTAATACGCTCTTGCAGACGGCCCATTTCTTCCGCCAGCGTAGGCTGATAACCCACCGCGGAAGGCATACGACCCAGCAACGCGGATACTTCGGTACCGGCCAGTGTATAACGGTAGATGTTATCCACAAAGAACAGAACGTCTTTACCTTCGTCACGGAAACCTTCAGCGATCGTCAGGCCAGTCAGCGCAACGCGCAGACGGTTACCTGGCGGTTCATTCATCTGACCGTACACCATCGCCACTTTGGAGTTTTCCGGATTTTCCAGATCAACCACTTTTGCGTCAGCCATTTCGTGGTAGAAGTCATTACCCTCACGAGTACGCTCACCCACACCGGCAAACACGGACAAACCGCTGTGTGCCTTGGCGATGTTGTTAATCAGTTCCATCATGTTCACGGTCTTACCCACACCCGCACCACCGAACAGACCGACCTTACCACCTTTAGCGAATGGGCAAACCAGATCAATCACCTTGATACCGGTTTCCAGCAATTCCTGGGATGGGGACAGTTCGTCGTAAGCAGGCGCTTTACGGTGAATGGAGGCTGTCTGCTCATGGCTGACCGGACCGCATTCATCGATAGGGTTACCCAATACGTCCATAATACGACCCAGCGTTGCTTTGCCGGTTGGTACCATGATGGGCTTACCAGTGTTAGTGATTGTCATGCCACGACGCAGACCATCGGAAGAACCCAGAGCAATCGTACGGACGATACCGTCACCCAATTGCTGCTGTACTTCCAGAGTCAGATCGGAGCCTTCCATTTTCAAGGCATCGTAAACCTTAGGCATCGCGTCACGTGGGAATTCAACGTCCACCACAGCGCCGATACACTGAACGATTTTGCCATTAGCCATGTTCGTTCCTTCAATAATTTTAAATTCAGTTTAGACCGCTGCCGCACCGGCGACGATCTCGGAGAGCTCTTTGGTAATCGCGGCCTGACGGGTTTTGTTATAAACCAGCTTCAGCTCACCAATCACATTACCCGCGTTATCACTTGCTGCCTTCATCGCCACCATACGGGCCGACTGTTCGGACGCCATGTTTTCAGCAACGGCCTGATAAATCAGCGCTTCAACATAACGGATCAGCAATTCATCAATCACGGTATTGGCATCTGGTTCGTAGATATAGTCCCACGAATGGGCTGATTTATCTGTTTCCAGTTTGTCGGCGGTCAGAGGCAGTAACTGCTCCATCACCGGCTCTTGCTTCATGGTGTTGATGAATTTTGTGTAGCTCAGGTAAACCGCATCAAGTTTGCCTTCCTGATAAGCATCCAGCAGTACTTTTACCGGACCAATCAGTTTATCAAGATGCGGGGCGTCGCCAAGCTGTACAGCATGCGCAACGACCGGAGCACTGATACGATTCAGGAAACCGAGACCTTTATTACCAATTGCAACCGCTTCTACTTTAGAACCCTTACCTTCGAGTTCACGCAATTTGTTGGTGACCAGACGTAATACGTTGGTATTCAAGCCACCACACAAACCTTTATCTGTCGTCACAACGATCAGACCAATCTTCTTGGCCTGATCCTGCTGAACCATAAAAGGATGCGTGTACTCTGGGTTGGCCTGTGACAAGTTGGCAGCGATATGACGAATCTTTTCACTGTATGGGCGGGCTGCACGCATCCGGTCCTGCGCTTTACGCATTTTGGATGCGGCGACCATTTCCATCGCCTTTGTGATCTTCTTCGTATTTTCTACGCTTTTGATCTTGCCACGTATCTCTTTGCCTGCAGCCATGAGTATTGACTCCTTCTAGCTACAGTAAATTAATAGGCGCCGGATTTTTTGAAATCAGCAATTGCGGCAGCCATGGCAGCTTCGCCATCTTTGTCCAGTTGCTTGGTTTCTTCGATCTTCTGCAACAATGCAGCGTGGCTGGTTTTCATGAAGTTGTGTACGCCAGCTTCAAATGCCAGAACGCTCTTCACAGGTACGTCATCCAGGTAACCCTTGTTGACAGCGAACAGCGTCACGGCCATCAGGGAAATCGACAGCGGTGCGTACTGAGCCTGTTTCAGCAATTCAGTCACACGGGCACCACGGTCCAGCTGCTTACGGGTTGCTTCGTCCAGATCGGAAGCAAACTGCGCAAACGCTGCCAGTTCACGATACTGCGCCAAGTCGGTACGGATACCGCCGGACAGGTTTTTGATCACCTTGGTCTGAGCTGCACCACCAACGCGGGAAACCGAGATACCAGCGTTAATCGCTGGGCGGATACCGGCGTTGAACAGGGAAGTTTCCAGGAAGATCTGACCGTCAGTAATCGAAATCACGTTAGTCGGAACGAAAGCGGAAACGTCACCAGCCTGAGTTTCGATAATCGGCAATGCAGTCAGGGAACCTGTTTTACCTT
The DNA here is from genome assembly GCF_014284195.1 of Cognatundibacterium griseum. Classification (GTDB taxonomy): domain Bacteria; phylum Pseudomonadota; class Gammaproteobacteria; order Burkholderiales; family Burkholderiaceae_D; genus Undibacterium; species Undibacterium griseum. The sequence goes on along the minus strand of NZ_JACOGC010000001.1, from coordinate 124,964 downwards.
TGACTTCACCTTTGGTGAATGCTTCAACGTAATCAGGGTTCACACGTGCAGCACGCTCCAGCAAACGGGAGTGCAGGTAGAACACGTCACCTGGATAAGCTTCACGGCCTGGCGGGCGGCGCAGCAGCAGGGAAACCTGACGGTAAGCAACCGCTTGTTTGGACAGATCGTCATACACGATCAGCGCATCTTCACCGCGGTCACGGAAATATTCACCCATCGCGCAACCGGAGTAAGCGGATACGTATTGCATCGCTGCGGATTCAGACGCAGTTGCTGCAACAACGATGGTGTATTCCATTGCGCCGTGGGCTTCGAGAGCGCGCACCACGTTTTTAACGGAAGACGCTTTTTGACCGATCGCTACATAAATACATGTAACGCCCTGGCCTTTTTGATTGATGATGGAGTCGATCGCAACAGCAGTTTTACCTGTCTGACGATCGCCAATGATCAATTCACGCTGACCACGACCAACCGGAACCATGGAGTCGATCGACTTCAGGCCAGTTTGCAGAGGCTGCGAAACGGATTGACGTGCAATAACGCCTGGCGCAATCTTTTCGATAGGCGCAGTCAGTTTTGCATTGATCGGGCCTTTGCCGTCGATAGGCTGACCGAGCGCGTTAACCACGCGGCCGCGCAGTTCAGGGCCGATAGGCACTTCCAGGATACGGCCGGTACATTTGACAGTGTCGCCTTCGGAAATGTGCTCGTAGTCACCGAGAATAACGGCACCTACGGAATCACGTTCCAGGTTCAACGCCAGACCGAAAGTATTGCCTGGGAATTCCAGCATCTCGCCTTGCATCGCGTCAGACAGACCGTGAATGCGGCAGATACCGTCGGTAACGGAAATGACCGTACCTTGATTACGAATCTCAGCGGTATCACCAAGGCCTTGGATCCGGCTCTTGATCAGCTCGCTGATTTCAGATGGGTTGAGTTGCATACTAACTCCTAATATTTATTACGTTCTTACGCGGTCAGGGCGACATGCATTTTTTGCAGCTTGGCACGTACCGACGTATCGAGCACCTGATCACCAACCACGATGCGCACACCGCCGATCAGAGCCGGATCGACTTTGACAGTAGCGTGCAGTTTGCGGCCAAATTTCTGTTCCAATGTACTCGCCAGCTCGCTCAACTGCGCTGCGGACATTTCAAATGCGCTTGTGACTTCCGCATCGGCAGCGCCTTCAAGGGCGTTTTTCAATGCGTGAAACTGGAAAGCGATTTCCGGCAGCAAAGTCAGGCGGTCATAGTCAGCGAGTGTGTTGATGAAGTTTTTTGCTTCAGCAGTCACCGGAGATTTGAGCGCAGACAGGAAAATCTCAGCTTTTTGAGAAGCCGAGATTTTTGGGTTGTGTGCAAGAGCTTGTACATCGGGATGCGCGCCAGCCTGCGCCATTTCGGCAACCAGATCCGACCAGGCGGACAGGTTACCGGTTTGGGCAACACGGAACAGCGCTTCAGCGTAAGGACGAGCGATCGTTGCGAGTTCGGCCATGATTACAGCTCGGTTTTCAGTTGATTCAACAGATCTGCGTGAGCGGATGCATTGATTTCACGTTTCAGAATTTGCTCTGCGCCTTTGACTGCCAATGTGGCAACCTGGTCACGCAACTCTTCACGCGCTTTGGTCACCTGGTTATCGGCGTCTGCTTTTGCAGCAGCAATAATGCGGGCAGCTTCAGCAGCGGCAGTATTTTTGGCTTCATCCACAATCAGGGCAGCGCGTTTTTCCGCGTTGTTGATATGCGTCTTGCCTTCTTCACTTGCAGCAGCCAGTTGCGCCTGCACACGCTTTTCAGCGGCCTGCATTTCTGCCTTGCCTTTATCGGCAGCAGCCAAACCATCTGCAATGCGCTTCATGCGCTCATCAATTGCACCAATCACTGGTGGCCAGATGAATTTCGCGGTTACCAGCGCCAGGATAAAAAACACCCCGGCCTGATACCACATAGATAGATTCAGATTCACGTTAGTTTCCTTATCAAATTAATCGTTCCGCAGGCCTTTGAGGCCCACGGTAGAAAAAGGAAAGCTAATTAGCCTTTGAATGGGTTTGCAGTTGCAAAGAACATGGCGATACCAACACCGATAATGAACGCAGCGTCGATCAGACCAGCCAGCAACAACATCTTGCCTTGCAGTTTTTCCATCAGTTCAGGTTGACGTGCAGAAGCTTCCAGATATTTACCACCCATCATAGCGATACCGATACAAGCACCCAAAGCGCCCAAACCGATGATCAAACCACAAGCCAATGCAACCAAAGCGACGTTAGTCATGAGAAAACTCCTTGAAAGTTAAAATTAAAATACCAAAACCAAATACAAAACCAAAAATGTAAAACTTAAATCAATGCGCTTCGTGAGCCTGTCCCATGTAAACCAGAGTCAGCATCATGAAAATAAACGCTTGCAGAGGCACAATCAGGATATGGAAAATCGACCAGGCAGAACCCAGCACCAGATGACCAATACCTCCTGCGATAGAATCGGAAGCACCCAGCAATGCCGCAATCAGCAGGAACAACAATTCACCGGCAAACATATTGCCAAACAACCGCATACCGAGAGAAAAAGTTTTCGCGGCAAACTCAACCAGATTCAACGCCAGATTGAAAGGGAAGAGCATAGGGCCAAATGGTGCGCTCAGCAATTCTTTAATGAAGCCGCCAACACCTTTGATCTTGAAGCTGTAATACATCATCAGGACAAAAACACCGATAGAAATACCGAGTGTGCCATTCAGATCGGCGGTCGGGACAACGCGGTGGTGCATTTCAGGATCGAGACCCAGCAATGGGAAAAGCCATTGCGAAAACAGATCCACCGGCAAAAAATCGAGAGAGTTCATCAGAACAACCCAGACAAATACCGACAACGCCATAGGAGCGATGAAACTGGTATTGCCATGAACGATGCTTTTTGCGTTGTTGTCCACCATCTCGATGAGCATTTCAACCGCGCATTGAAAACGGCCAGGAACACCGGAAGTGGCCTTACGGGCAGCCATGTACATCACCACCAGAGCGAGCAGGCCACAGAAAACGGACCAGATCACAGTATCGATATTAACGTAGGACATATCCCACAAAGAACTTTGTGGCGTGTGTGAATTGGTGAGATGACCCAGGTGGTGGGCTATATATTCTGACGGAGTGACTTGTTCAGCTGAGCTCATGATCAGTGCCTAAAGAGTAAAATGAAATAGCTTTTCAGCACCACAATGAAGGCGATCAAAAAGGCCGGCCAGTTAACATCGCGGTACCAGTAGACGACCGCAGCTAACAGTGCGATCGTCAATGTAATCTTGAAAAATTCTCCGATGAAAAAACTCATCGGGTTCGCTCCCCCGGGCTTTCGGGCGCTCATGAACAGGCGCAACGCAAAAAAAGCATTCGGAAGTGCGCAACAAATTCCACCCAGCAAGGCAGAAAATGCGACGGAAGCATTGCCGAACACTCCGGCCAGCACAGCCGCAATCAATGCCGTTGCCATCTGCAACAGGACGATACGGGCCATCTTGCTTCCTCACTTTATCTACAAAATGATTATTGATTTCGCGTCATTTGCCACAAAATATTATCAGGCAGCGCGAACCCTCGCCAATCAAAACCACGGAATTATACGTGGTTGTGCGTAACATCGTCAAACGTTTGATGCAATGCCCCAGAATGAGACATCACCAGAAATTTTCATCTTATCCGGCTTGACTCAACAGCTCAGATAGCCAGTCTTTTCCTTGCTTCCAGTCTCCCAGACCGGATTCACTGTTGATGTGTCCCTTTGCACCAATATTGTGAAATTCTGCCTGCCAGGCCTCCGCCCAGGCGCGCGAAACTGCAATATCACACCAGGGGTCATTGTCCGAAGCAATCACTTTGACAGGAAAAGGAAATGGAACTGTTGGCATCGGGGAGAAGCAGGGCGCAGGAAATCCGGCGCGCCCGACATCCGGCGGCGCCACTAATAAAGCACCCTGGATTTTTTGTGTGCCGGTAAGACCCGGCATTCCTGCAGCCATCCAGTGCGCCACCAGCGCACACCCCAGGCTATGCGCAACCAGAATTACCTCATCACTGACCGTACTGACTGCCGATGCCAGCCCTGCCATCCACGCTGTTCTTGTCGGATTATCCCAGTCAGCCTGCTGAACGCGAACAGCCTGCGTCATGGATTGTTCCCACAAACTCTGCCAGTGTGCAGGTCCGGAATCAGACAATCCGGGGCATATCAGTATGGTTGCCATAATATTATTGACCGCGAATTTTCAGAATTACACCGTCCAGCGAATCCAGGTCGGCAAAATCAATAACCAACTGTCCGCGTCCTTTGCTTCCCATTTTCAACACCACCTGCGTTGCCAGCAAATCGGATAATTCTTCTTCAAGACGGGTGATATCGCGTGATTTTTCGACCTTATCACGTGGTTTTCCGGTGGCGTTAGATTCAGCAGCGGTCTTTGCAACCAGTTTTTCCGCTTCACGCACAGACATGCGCTTGGCGACAATCTGATTTGCCAGCTGAATCTGGGTTGCACCATCGGCAGACAGCAGGGAACGGGCATGGCCCATGTCGATATCGCCGGCCATCAGCATGGTCTGCACAGGCTTTGCCAGATTCAGCAAGCGCAGCAGATTGGATACGGCGCTGCGCGAGCGGCCGACGGCATTTGCCGCCTGTTCGTGAGTGAACGAAAAATCCGTGATCAGTCGGTGTATGCCTTGCGCCTCTTCCAGAGGATTTAAGTCTTCGCGCTGGATGTTTTCGATCAGGGCCATCGCAGCCGCGGCCTGGTCATCCACATCCTTGACCAGTACCGGCACTTCCTCCAGACCTGCCATCTGGGAGGCACGGAAGCGGCGTTCACCGGCAATAATTTCATAGCGGGTGATTCCGTTGCTCTGACCGATCGGGCGCACCAGAATCGGCTGCATCAGACCCTGCGCTTTGATGGATGCAGCCAGCTCCGCCAGTGCGCCTTCATCCATGCGGGTACGGGGCTGATACTTACCCGCCTGCATCTGTGTTACGGACAGACTGCTGGGCGAACCGGCCACATTCGGCACCGCCTCAGCAAAATCCCCTGCCCCGCCGAGTAAGGCATCTAATCCCCGCCCCAAACCTTTTTGTTTTTTGATAACCATATTATTTGTCTAATTGTTTAATTCTTTCGACCATCTCTGCCCCAAATGCAATGTACGCCTGCGCACCCTTGGAGGAAGGATCAAATACCACGCCGGGAATACCATATGACGGCGCCTCTGCCAGACGGACATTGCGCGGAATCAGGGTTTTAAACACCTTGTCACCGAAATGCTGCTCCAGCTGATCTGATACCTGTTGAGACAATGTCATGCGCGGATCAAACATGACTCGCAACAGGCCAACTATCTTCAGGTCGGGATTCAGATTGGCAGACACCTTCTTGATCGTATTGGCCAGATCCGATAATCCCTCCAGCGCATAATATTCGCACTGCATCGGAATGATGACGCCATGCGCGGCGCACAAACCATTCAATGTCAGCATGGATAAAGCCGGTGGGCAATCAATCAGGACAAAATCATATTCCGCGCCGACTTGTGCTAACGCATCGCGCAAGCGCTTATCGCGGTTTTCCAGTTCGACCATTTCTACTTCAGCACCCGCCAGTTCACGGTTGGCAGGAAGCACGTCGAACTGACCGGATTCCGACCTTAGCCGGGCGCGGCTCACATCGGATAAACCCAGTAAAACTTCGTACACGGATGCCGTGAGTTTGGCTTTATTAATCCCCGCCCCCATCGTGGCATTTCCCTGCGGATCAAGATCGACCAGCAAAACCCGCTGATTCAGTTTGGCAAGACCGGCTGCCAGATTGACGGTGGTGGTGGTTTTTCCCACGCCACCTTTTTGATTGGCGATACAAAAGATTTTTGCCATAGAGGATTTCCGTGAGTAGATAATCAGTTGTCGATACGTTTCACAAACACCAGATGACGTTCCGCATCCAGTCCCGGTACATGCAGCGCCTGCACACCTGTGACCTGCCAGCCTGCCGGCAAGCGTTCTATTTCCTGGGCAGGTGCCACGCCTTTCATGGCAATGAACCGGCCGCCATCGGCCAGCAGATGGCCGGACCAGTTGATGAAATTGGCCAGCTCGGAAAATGCGCGCGAGGTAATCACATCGAATTTTTCAGCGACGGTCAGTTTTTCAACCCGCCCGGTGTACACCGTGACATTGGCCAGACCAAGCTCCGTCTTTACCTGCGTCAGAAACGCAGTCTTCTTACTGACCGTATCAATCATGGAGATTTTGATGTGCGGATAAACGATCGCCAGCATCATGCCCGGCAAACCGCCACCTGCGCCGACATCCAGAACATTTTTCGCACCTTCAAAAGCCGGTGCGGCAGATAAAGAGTCCAATAGATGCTGCCTGACCATTTCCTGAGGATCACGGATTGCCGTCAGATTGTAAACAGAATTCCATTTAGACAATAATGACAAATAGGCAATCATTTTTTCTATTTGGAGATCATCCAATAACAGGCCTAATTCTTGCACACCTGAAATCAGGCGCTGCTTCAGGCTTGCCGTATCCATCACCGTCATTCTGCGCCCTCCGTTTCAGGCGTTGTTCCGGTTGCAGCCATAAATTCCTTAAACCCTTTTTTCTTCAGGTGTACCAATAACAGGGAAATCGCTGCCGGCGTCACACCGGAGATTCGGCCGCACTGGCCCAGTGTTTCGGGCTGGTGCTTATTGAGTTTCTGGCGCACTTCGATCGACAGACCGCTGACCTCCATATAGTCAAAACCGACCGGCATTTTCAGGTTTTCATAATGAGCATGACGTTCGACTTCTTTCGCCTGGCGGTCGATATAACCCGCATATTTGACCTGGATTTCAACCTGCTCGCGTACCGCCGGATCGGCGACTGCCGGGCCGGCCAGGTCTTGCTGCTCGACGCCGCGCAAGCTCATCAGACTCTCATAATTGACCTGCGGCCGGCGCAACAGATCCGCCAGCGAGTATTCACGCTCGAGGGCTTTGCCCAGCACCCGCTCCGCTTCGGTGGCAGCCAGTATGCGCGGATTGACCCAGGTAGTACGCAGTCTTTCCATTTCACGTGCAACCTGTTCGCGCTTGTTTTCAAATGCCTGCCACTGTGCATCACTGACACAGCCAAGCTGACGCCCGATCCCGGTCAGGCGCATATCGGCATTGTCTTCACGCAGGCTGAGGCGGAATTCAGCACGGCTGGTGAACATACGATAGGGTTCCTGCACGCCCTTGGTGATCAGATCGTCGACCAATACACCCAGATAGGCTTCGTCACGACGCGGCACCCAGGCTTCCCTGCCCTGCGTTTGCAAAGCGGCATTCAGGCCAGCCAGCATACCTTGTGCAGCGGCCTCTTCATATCCGGTGGTGCCATTGATCTGACCCGCAAAGAACAAGCCTTCGATCTGACGGGTTTCCAGCGAAGACTTCAAGCCACGCGGATCAAAGTAGTCGTATTCAATCGCATAGCCGGGGCGCAGGATGTAGGCATTTTCCATGCCACGCATAGAACGCACCAGATCCAGCTGCACATCGAATGGCAGGCTGGTCGAGATACCGTTAGGATAGAACTCATTGGTGGTCAGTCCTTCCGGCTCGAGAAAAATCTGATGCGACTCTTTGCCGGCGAAGCGGTGAATCTTGTCTTCGATCGACGGGCAGTAACGCGGCCCAACCCCCTCGATCACGCCGGTGTACATAGGGCTGCGGTCGAGGCCGGCACGGATAATGTCGTGGGTTTTTTCATTGGTATGAGTGATCCAGCAAGGTACCTGCTTAGGGTGCATGGCAGTCGTTCCCATGTAGGAGAATACCGGCACCGGGTTCAGATCGCCGGGCTGTTCCTGCATCACAGAGAAATCGATACTGCGGCCATCTATGCGTGGTGGAGTCCCCGTTTTCAAGCGCCCTTGCGGCAAAGCCAGCTCTTTCAGACGCGCCGACAGTGACACCGCAGGCGGATCACCGGCACGGCCAGCCGAATAATTATTCAGACCGACATGGATTTTTCCATCCAAAAAAGTGCCCGCAGTCAGCACCACTGCGCGCGCGCGGAAACGAATACCTACCTGTGTCACCGCACCAACCACACGATTGCCCTCAACCAGCAAGTCATCGACGGCCTGCTGAAACAGCCACAGATTTGGCTGATTTTCCAGACGACTGCGTATCGCCTGCTTATATAGAATCCGGTCAGCCTGCGCACGGGTAGCACGTACCGCCGGCCCCTTGGAGGAATTCAGGATACGGAACTGTATACCCGCTTCATCGGTTGCAATTGCCATCGCCCCGCCCATGGCATCCACCTCCTTCACCAGATGGCCCTTACCAATCCCGCCTATGGAAGGATTGCAGGACATCTGACCGAGTGTCTCGATGTTATGAGTCAATAATAAAGTGGACTGCCCCATCCGCGCAGCGGCAAGGGCAGCTTCGGTGCCGGCGTGACCACCACCGACAACAATCACATCGAATTCTTTAGGATAAAACATGGCTAGCTTCTGACAAACAAGGACAGTCAGGATTATAGTTTGTTTTCAGCCCCTGCCCGCACCCGCCAGCTACTCCACAAACAATTTAGCGCTATGTTTCACGTGAAACATAGCGCCAAGCCATTAACAAATATCATTAACACAACGACACCTGACATCCCAAGGTTTCACGTGAAACAATTTGACCCGGTAGATGTAGATGAAAATTTACACACGGAAAAATCCGTCGTAAGTTGTTTTGCAAATTAAAGCCACGACCACCAGCAAAAACATCTTCCGGACAAACCCTGTTCCATGCCTGATCGCGAGATGACTGCCTAACAGCGAGCCACCAATCTGACACGCCGCCATGATTCCGCCCAAGACCCACAACACGTGTCCGCTGAAACCAAACCAGGATAATGCTGCAGCGTTGCAGGCGACATTCAGAACTTTCGCGACAACGGATGCCCGTAAAAAGTCATATCCGAAAATACGCACAAACAGAAACATAAAAAAACTGCCGGTGCCAGGGCCAAAAAAACCATCATAAAATCCGATTGCCGCAGCAACCAGCATTGCCAGCATGACCTCTTTATTACCGGAAAACAGCGGCCTGTCATGCGTGCCAAAATCCTTTTTCATGAACGTATAGATCGCCACCGCCGCCAGGATAAAGGGTAAAGCCTTGCGCAACTGGGTTGGCGGAATATGGGTAACCAGATAAGCCCCCAGGAAAGCAAATGCAAAAGACATCGTTGCGGCTGGTAACAACATGCTCCATCGCACAGACACCTTTTGCATATAATTGCGGGCCGCAACGGCTGTCCCCCATATACTGGCAAGCTTGTTGGTTCCCAGCAGAGTTGCCGGAACAGTTCCGGGCATGATCGAAAACAAAGCCGGAACCTGCACCAGCCCGCCACCTCCCACGATCGCATCGACAAAACCAGCAAAAAAAGCAGCGACTCCCAACAACAGCATATCCATCATGAAATTTATTAACCTTGATCTAATTACATCCAACATCTGGCAAGCTATGCAGCATAACAAGTCTTGCCAATATTGGGTAAAACAAATATCACCATCACAACATGGGGAGTATGGCCATGCAGAGCTTTGAATTTCAGACCGTCCCACACATTGTCAGTCAGCTGGGTGCTGCCAGTCAGCTCGGCAAGCTCGTGTCCCGACAATATCCTGCCTGCCGTCACCTCCTCTTGGTCACGGACCGGGGTTTTCTGGACACCGGGCAAGTACAACCCGTGCTGGACAGCCTGCACAGCGAAAAATTCCAGGTTTCCGTATTTGCGGATGTGATTGCCGATCCTCCTGAAGCCATTGTCTTAGAAGCAGCCCAAAATGCACGGGAACTGGGAATCGATCTGGTGATCGGCTTAGGAGGGGGCAGCTCAATGGATGTGGCGAAGCTGATCGCTGTGCTTGCGCAGAATACCCAGAGCTTATCCACGATGTACGGGATTGGTAATGTGACAGGAAAACGCCTTCCTCTGATTCAGATACCGACGACTGCCGGAACCGGTTCAGAAGTAACGCCAATCTCCATCGTAACAACAGGCGCAACCACTAAAATGGGCGTGGTCTCTCCGCAGCTGTATGCCGATATTGCAGTTCTGGATGCTTCACTGACGATTGGTTTGCCATCTAAAGTCACCGCGGCCACAGGCATTGATGCGATGGTCCACGCCATTGAGGCCTATACCACACGTCACAAGAAAAATCCGGTATCCGATATGCTGGCGCGGCAGGCATTGAAATTACTCTGGAATAACATTGATCAGGCTTGTACCAATGGCCAGAATCTGGTCGCCCGCCAGTCTATGCTGCTGGGCGCCATGATGGCCGGCCAGTCTTTCGCCAATGCACCCTGTGCTGCGGTACACGCGCTGGCCTACCCGATTGGCGGTATTTTCCATGTACCTCACGGCTTATCTAATTCACTGGTCCTGCCGCATGTCCTCCGGTTTAACGCCCCTGCTGCATCCGAACTGTATGCAGAACTAGCCGACATCATTGCGCCGGATGCCAGAGGCAGTACCGAAGCGCGCTGCAACGCCTTAATCAGCGCGATGGAAGACCTTGCCCTGCGCACCGGGATAGAAACCCGCCTGCGTCAGGTTGGCATTCAGCAACAGGATCTGGACCGCCTGGCCGCCGACGCAATGCTGCAAACCCGTCTGCTCGGCAATAATCCACGCGAAGTGGGACTCGCCGATGCCCGTGCAATTTATGCTGCCGCTTGGTAAATGACCGGCGTTCAGCCAGCATGACACAACAGTTTTGCCACATCACGCCGGATAAAAGTGAAATAGAAAAATAGACGTCGGACTGCGTATTCGAGCACAAGAAAAAAGCCCCGCCGTTGCGGGGCTTTTTTCGGTTGATGCAGACAGGCAAGGGTCGCTGCTTTCAGTGCTTTCCTTTTGCGGTGCGCTGAAATACCACTGCCAGCTCGCCGACGATCCCTTTACGGAACAGCAAAACGCAGATAATAAAAATAAAACCCGTCACGATCGTTACCGAATCCCCCAGTGTACGGAACCACTCTACCGTAGTGATATTGGCCAGCAGATTACCCAGATCGCCCAACTTATTTTCCAGCGCAATAATAATGATTGCCCCGACAATCGGCCCTGCCAGCGTCCCCAGACCACCTACCAGCGTCATCAGCACGACCAGGCCAGACATGGTCCAGTGCACATCCGTCAGCGTCTCAAAGCCCAGCACCAGCGTCTTGGTTGCGCCTGCCAGACCCGCCAGCGCCGCCGACAATACAAATGCCATCAGCTTATATCTGTCAACGTCATAACCCAGGGAAATGGCACGCGGCTCATTTTCCTTGACTGCTTTCAGTACCTGCCCGAAAGGAGAATGAATCGTACGCACCACCAGCATGAAACCAAAGACAGCAATCGCCAGCACAACATAATACAAAGTCAGATCAGAACTCAGGTCGATCATGCCAAGCAATTTTCCGCGCGGAACACCCTGCAAACCATCCTCGCCGCCAGTGAATTTGGCCTGCAAAAATACAAAATACAGCATCTGCGCCAGCGCCAGCGTGATCATGGTGAAATAGATGCCCTGGCGCCGGATCGCCAGCGCCCCCATGACCAGCCCAATCAGCGCAGCGGCCGCAACGCCGAGCAGGAGTCCGATTTCCGTCGGTAAACCCGCATCGCGCAAAGCCCAGCCCGCGATATAACCGGCGCCGCCAAAAAAAGCCGCATGACCAAAAGACAGCAAGCCGGTAAACCCGATCAGCAGATTGAATGCGCAGGCAAACAAGGCAAAACATAACAGCTTCATCAGAAATACCGGGTACATCAATGTCGGTGCCACCAGCAACGCCAGCAGAGCAATACCGTAAGTCATCTTTTTATTCATGATCGCTCCGATTATTTTTCTTTACCAAACAGGCCAGCCGGGCGAATCATGAGCACAATCGCCATGACAATAAAGACCACCGTCGCCGACAGTTCAGGGTAAAACACGCGGGTCAGCCCTTCGATGATGCCCAGACCCAGCCCGGTCAGAATTGAACCAAGAATTGATCCCATTCCACCGATCACCACCACAGCAAACACAGTGATGATCAGGTTGGAACCCATCAGTGGTGATACCTGAATAACCGGTGCAGCGAGCACACCGGCAAATGCGGCGAGCGCCACGCCAAAACCATAAGTCATGGTGACCATCAGTGGCACATTGATACCGAATGCTTCAACCAGTTTGGGATTTTCTGTTCCCGCCCGTAAATAAGCGCCGAGCTTCGTCTTTTCGATCACAAACCAGGTCGCAAAACACACGATCAGTGACGCCAGCACGACCCAGGCCCGGTAATTCGGCAGGATCATAAAGCCGAGATTGGTCGCCCCCATCAGCGCATCGGGAACGGAATACGGCTGACCGGAAACGCCGTAAACGGAGCGGAATACCCCTTCGAGCATCAGCGTGATCCCGAAAGTCAGCAGCAATCCGTACAGATGATCCAGCTTGTACAACCAGCGCAGCATGGTTTTTTCAATCACGATACCGAAAATACCCACGAGCAGGGGTGCAGCGATCAGCATCACCCAGTAATTGATGCCGAAATAATTCATGCCCATCCAGGCGAGGAATGCCCCCATCATGTACAGAGCACCGTGTGCAAAGTTAATGACGTTCAGCAATCCGAAAATAACCGCCAGCCCCAGAGACAGCATGGCGTAAAAAGAGCCGTTCACCAGACCCAGTAAAAGCTGGCTCAGCATCGCTTGCAGCGGAATACCAAATATTTCCATGGCACTCTTCAGAAAAATTTCCGTCGCAACGGAGGATGAAAATACCGGGTTTTTCCCCAATCGCCCGGAGGCGGAAAAACCCGCTGACAATGAATCCACTGCCCCGCCTGTACCCCGGAGAAAATTCCGGGGTACAAACCGGCAATCAGATTATTTCCATAATGCGCACTTGGATTCGGCCTTCGATGTGAATGCTTGCTCACCAGGAATCGTTTGTGCCACCTTGTAATAGTCCCAAGGCTCTTTGGATTCTGACTGGGCTTTGACCTGCATCAGATACATGTCGTGGATCATGCTACCGTCGGCACGGACATAGCCGTTCTTGGCATACATGTCGTTAATCTTCATGCTCTTCAGCTTCGCCATGACCTTGTCTGTGTCATCGCTGCCGGCCGCCTTGACCGCATTCAGGTACTGGATGGTGGCCGAATAATCTGCGGCTTGCAGACTGGAAGGCATCTTCTTCATTTTTTCAAAATACCGGCGCGACCAGGTGCGTGCTTCCGGAGTCTGGTTCCAGTACCAGCTGTCGGTCAGGTACATGCCTTGTGTCAGATTCAGTCCGAGCGAGTGGATGTCATTGATAAACATCAGCAGACCGGCCAGTTTCATCGACTTGGTGACGCCAAATTCATTGGCCGCTTTAATCGCGTTAATCGTGTCGCCGCCTGCGTTGGCCAGCCCCAGAATCTGCGCTTTGGAAGTCTGGGCCTGCAACAGGAAGGAAGAAAAATCAGACGCAGAAAGCGGATGTTTCACCGAACCGGACACCGTGCCGCCATTCGCCTTGACAACGTTGGCAGTATCATTTTCCAGCGAGGCGCCAAAAGCGTAATCCGCTGTCAGGAAATACCAGCTTTTCCCACCCTGCTTCACAACTGCCGAACCGGTACCTTTCGCCAGCGCAACGGTATCGTAAGCGTAATGCACGGTATTTGGTGTGCATTCTTCATTTGTCAGGCGGGCGGTGCCGGCGCCGATCGAGATAAAGACTTTTTTCTTTTCTGCCGCCACTTTGGACATCGACAGGGAAGTACCGGAATTCGTCCCGCCAATCAGCATATCCACACCATCGCGGTCAAACCATTCGCGTGCGCGGCTGGCAGCAATGTCTGCCTTATTCTGGTGATCCGCCGTCACCAGTTCAATTTTCTTGCCGAGAACCGTGCCGCCAAAATCGGCAATCGCCATTTTGATGGCTTCGATCCCGCCCTGACCGTCAATGTCGGAATACAGACCGGAAATATCCGTGATGAAACCGATTTTGACGACATCGCCCGATACCTGGGCAGATGCGGAACCGGCAAACCCCGCCAGAGCGGCGGCGACAGCGAGGCTGGCTGCTTTGTATTTTACTTTCATGTCTTCTCCAATCACTTTTTATGAATACCTGCAAACCTGCAGGTCACGGCAGAAATCGTTACACACCCAACAGCTCATTCAAGACAGGCATTTTGTCCTGCAGCTGTGAGGCTGCGAAAGTTTCGACAATCTGCCCGTGCTCCATCACATAAAACCGGTCTGCCAGTGGTGCGGCAAAACGGAAATTCTGTTCAACCATCACAATCGTGTAGCCTTTGGCCTTCAGCGTCATGATCATCCGGGCCAATGCCTGCACGATCACCGGTGCCAGCCCTTCGGAGATCTCGTCCAGCAACAGCAGACGAGCGCCGGTACGCAAAATGCGTGCAACAGCCAGCATCTGCTGCTCGCCGCCGGACAAACGCGTTCCCTGACTGTTTTTACGTTCCGCCAGATTGGGAAACATGGCGTAAATTTCTTCCACCGGCATACCGGCGTGATCGTGCGAAACCAAGGGCGGCAACATCAGGTTTTCCTCAGTCGATAAAGAAGAAAATATGCCGCGTTCCTCAGGGCAATAACCTACGCCGAGATGAGCGATTTTATGCGTTGGCAGGCCGACGGATTCGACGCCATTGATTTTGATTGAGCCCTTGCGCGCACCGGTCAATCCCATGATGGCACGCATGGTGGTGGTGCGGCCAGCGCCATTCCTGCCAAGCAGGGTAACGACTTCGCCCGGATGCACCAGCAGATTCACATCATGCAGGATATGCGACTCGCCATACCAGGCCTGGAGATGGCTGATTTCCAATGCGGGGGTAGTTGTCGGGACGCTCATGCATGCGCCCCCTGAAGTTCACCCTCGGTACTGCCCATATACGCCTCCATGACTTTCGGATTCTGAGAAACTTCGGCGTAAGTTCCCTCTGCCAGCATTGCTCCCCGTTGCAATACCGATATTTTGTCGCAGATACCGGAAATCACGCTCATATTGTGTTCCACCATCAGAATAGTGCGGCCAGCCGACACTTTCTTGATTAACTCTGTCACACGGTGCACATCTTCGTGTCCCATGCCCTGAGTCGGCTCATCAAGCAGCATCATTTCCGGCTCCATCGCCAGCGTGGTGGCGATTTCCAGCGCGCGCTTGCGGCCGTACGGCAAATCAACCGTGACCGTGGATGCAAATTCCGTCAGATCAACCTGCGCCAGCAGCTCCATGGCGCGTTCATCCAGACGGTTCAGACTGTGATGGCTTTTCCAGAAATGAAATGAGTTTCCCAATGTCCGCTGTAGCCCGATACGCACGTTTTCCAGCACCGTCATGTGCGGAAACACGGCTGAAATCTGAAATGAGCGGATGATGCCCTGACGTGCAATCTGGGCTGGTCTTGCGGAAGTAATATCCTGACCGTTGAACAGAATCTGTCCTGAAGTCGGCACCAGAAATTTGGTCAGCAAATTAAAACAGGTGGTTTTACCGGCGCCATTCGGGCCGATCAGTGCATGAATATGTCCGCGCTGAACCTGCAGGTCTACGGCATTGACCGCCGTAAAGCCCTTGAACTCTTTCGTCAGGCGCTTGGTCTCCAGGATGACATTATTGGTCATCTCGTCTCCTTGTTGTTTCCAGAACCGCACCTTTTGGCGTCAGTCCCTGTTTTTATGAAAACACCACAACAAACCCGCTGATCGTGCAGCGGGCATTTATTATTTTATTCTTGAGAACCGCGCTGAAACTATACCTGCAAAATATGCTGGTTCAACGACATTTTGTACGTTTTGCCTCATTGTGATTCTCAACTTTTGATAGTAACCAGCAAATCAAGTGATCGCCAATACGGTATAACTACGGTAAGTAATAGCACGTAGATCAACGATAAACCGCCTTCCTCAGGAGCTGGTTCTGAGCATGTGCAATGCCGCTTTTTCAGCAATCATGATGGTGGGAGAATTGGTATTACCGGAAGTAATCGTCGGCATAATCGATGCATCCGCCACCCTCAGACCACGGATACCCCTGACGCATAATCTGCTGTCGACCACGGCACTGGCATCATCTGCCAGTCCCATTTTGCAAGTGCCAACCGGATGAAAAATAGTGGTGCCGATATCGCCGGCAGCTCTGGCGAGTTCTTCTTCGGTACGGAATTCCACGCCCGGTTTCATCTCTTCCGGCAGGTATTTCTGCAAGGCCGGCGCTGCAACAATTTTCCTCGTCAAAGTCAGTGAGTCTGCCGCGATTCTGCGGTCCTCCGGCGTGCTCAGATAATTCGGCACAATCTTTGGTGTTGCCAGCGGATCTGCAGCGGCAATCCGGACATGGCCGCGTGAAGTGGGACGCAGGTTGCAGACACTGGCGGTAAACGCCGGAAAATCGTGCAGCGGATCACCGAATTTTTCCAGTGACAGAGGTTGCACATGGTATTGCAGATTTGGTGTTTCCTGACCTGCATCCGAGCGGGTGAACGCGCCAAGCTGGGAAGGTGCCATGGACATCGGACCACTCTGGAACATCAGATATTCAAGGCCGATACGAGCTTTGCCAAACAGGCTGTTCGCCATCTTGTTCAGCGTTCTGGCGCCCTGGATTTTGAAGGCCGAACGGATCTGTAAATGATCCTGCAGATTGGCGCCGACACCGGGCAAATCGTGCACCACCGGCACCCCCACCTGTTGCAAGTGTGCAGCGTCGCCAATACCGGAATGTTGCAGAATTGCCGGTGACCCGATCGCGCCGGCAGCCAGCACGGTTTCGCGCCGGGATTCGGCAAACCATGCCCGCCCGCCGCCGGTGAATTCAACGCCGGAGCAACGCTTTCCCTGTTCATCGGCGGTAATCCGCAGACGCTGTACCTGGCAACCTGTCATGATGGTCAGGTTCGGCCGGCTGGCGGCTGGCTTCAGAAACGCTTTGGCGGCGTTCCAGCGGATACCGCGTTTCTGGTTCACATCGAAATAACCGCAACCTTCATTGTCACCGCGATTAAAGTCATCCGTTTTCGGGATGCCGGTCTGGGCGGCGGCTTCGCGGAAAGCATCCAGGATCTCCCACGACAGGCGCTGCCGTTCAACCCGCCATTCGCCGCCACTGCCATGAAATGCGGCATCAGCGCTGTAATGGTCCTCGCTTTTTTTAAACAAGGGCAGCACCTGATCCCAGCGCCAGCTGTCATCGCCGCTCAGCGCCGCCCATTCGTTGTAGTCACGTTCCTGACCACGCATGTAAATCATGCCGTTGATGGATGAGCAGCCACCCAGCACTTTGCCGCGCGGATAAATCAGGCTGCGGCCATTCAGCCCCGGTTCGGATTCCGTCCGGAACATCCAGTCGGTACGCGGATTATTGATGCAGTACAGATAGCCGACCGGAATATGAATCCACAGATAATCATCTTTCCCGCCAGCCTCAATCAGCAGCACATGATTTTCTGGCCGTTGCGACAGCCGGTTTGCCAGAACACAACCTGCGGTGCCACCACCAATCACAATGTAGTCATACTGACCTGCTGATTCCATACCATCTTTCCCCGAATAATTAAGCTGCCTGCATGTCGCGGACGAGTTCCGCCATCAGATCCGCCGCACTGATTTCCTTGCTTCTGGCGACACCCTGTCCGCACCACAAAGACATCAGTTCCGTATTGTTTTCTTTCGCTGCTGCTGCGCGGATTGAACCAGTCAGCGCATTCTGAATTGGATAAGCCGGGACTTGTTCCGCCACTCCCGCCATCAGCTGCATGAAACGATTGTCGAGACCACGTGCATAGCGCCCTGAAAAAGCCCGGGTCTGGCGTGTGGTGTCGCTGTCTGCCTGCAACAGACGTTGTTTGTAAGCGGAAGAAATCCCGGACTCCAGCGTCGTCAGGAAAGCCGTTCCCATCTGCACCCATTGCGCACCGGCGGCGCGCATGGCGGCAATATCACGGCCATCCATGATACCGCCCGCAGCGATCAGCGGAATCTGCATATGCGGACGGCAGGCCTTCAGCAGCGCCATCGTGCCCAGCGTGGATGCCTGCTGAGCGCCGATAAATGTACCGCGATGTCCGCCAGCCTCCACACCTTGCAAACAGACCGCGTCGGCTCCGATCGCCTGCCATACGATCGCTTCCTGCAAATTGGTCGCGGTGCCGACTACCAGAATCCCGGCGTCGTGCAAGCGCTGCATCTGGCTGCCGTGCAAAACATCAAAGGTAAAGCTGGCGACCGCCGGATGTGCGGTAATCAGCGCATCTAACTGTGATTCAAAATCTTCGCACCAGCGCGTTGGCGTCGGCAGCGTTTCCCAGCCCAGTTCCTGACAAACCGGCTGCAACAGGAGTTTGGCCGATTCCAGCGCGGCGAAATCGATCGCTGGCCGGGCCTGCACAAAAAGATTGATTGCAAACGGTTTATCCGTCAGGCGGCGGATATGTTCGGCCTGTTCGATAATCGCCAGCGGGGACAACAGCGGCGCCGCCAGCGAACCCAGGCCACCGGCATTGGACACAGCGGCCACCAGCTCCGGCGTCGTGGCACCGCCCGCCATTGGCGCCTGTATGATCGGATAAGGGCAAAGATGATCCATCGTCAGCATGAAATTTCCTTCGTCAGAGTGTTGTGTGTGATGAGAGCAGTCGTCCGTATCAGCCCGGAACGTCGGAAAGACTATACGGCGGATTGCTTACACCAGACTTTATCCTGCCCGCTGCCGCAACCCGGCATGCCATGTTTTTACAGATGTCACGGCAGGCTGATCTCATCAGACATCACACTTACTTGGCGACCGGCATAGTGAATTCCGCTCCTTTGCCGATGCTGTCCGGCCAGCGCTGCATGATGGATTTGTAGCGTGTATAAAAACGGATGCCCTCTTCACCATAAGCATGCTGATCGCCGAACAGCGAACGCTTCCAGCCGCCGAAAGAATGCCATGCCATCGGCACCGGAATCGGCACATTGATGCCGACCATCCCGACCTGAATGCGGCGGGAAAATTCACGCGCAGTATTACCGTCCGATGTGAATAAAGACACGCCGTTTCCGAATTCATGGCGATTGATCAGTTCTACTGCCGAAGCAAAATCCGGCACGCGGACGATGCACAATACCGGGCCGAAAATTTCTTCACGGTGAATTTTCATGCCTTCTTTCACATGGTCGAACAAAGTACCGCCAAGGAAAAATCCTCCGGCATGTCCCGGCACGCTCAGGCCGCGACCGTCCACCAGCAATTGCGCACCTTCGGCCACGCCATCTCCGATATAGCCTTCAATCTTTGCCTTATGCACAGCCGTGACCACCGGCCCCATTTCGGCATCGGCTTCCATGCCGTTTTTGATCTTGAGCGCCTGCACGCGCGGGATCAAAGCCGCGACCAGTTTGTCTGCCACCTCGCCAACCGCCACAGCCACGGAAATCGCCATGCAGCGTTCTCCCGCCGAGCCATAGGCCGCTCCCATCAGCGCATCAACTGCCTGCTCCAGATTAGCGTCCGGCATCACCACCAGATGATTTTTCGCGCCGCCCAGAGCCTGAACCCGCTTGCCCAGCCGCGTGCCTTCGCTGTAAATGTATTCGGCAATCGGGGTCGAACCGACAAATGACACTGCCGCCACATCAGGATGTTGCAACAAACCGTCCACCGCTGCCTTATCACCTTGCAATACATTGAATACGCCATCCGGCAGGCCGGCTTTTTTAAACAGCTCGGCGATGAACAAAGAACAGGAAGGATCACGTTCCGACGGTTTCAGGATAAAGGTGTTGCCGGTGGCGATCGCCAGCGGCGCCATCCACATCGGCACCATGAAAGGAAAATTGAACGGCGTGATCCCCGCTGTCACGCCTAAAGGCTGGCGCAGATTGTAATTATCGATACCGCCGCCAATATTGTCGGAAAACTGCGACTTCAGCAGTTGCGGCATACCGCAGGCAAATTCAACGACCTCAATACCGCGTGTGACTTCACCCATTGCATCGGACAATACTTTGCCATGTTCACGCGTAATCAGCGCAGCGATTTCGCGGTGATGCGTATCGAGCAGCTCTTTGAACTTAAACATCACCCGGGCACGCTTGAGCGGCGCAGTCTCGGCCCATGCCGGGGCAGCTGCCTTGGCCGCAGCCACGGCGGCATTGACGGCATCCTGATCAGCCAGCGCCACCTGAGCCACGACTTCACCGGTGGCGGGATTAAACACGTCCTGCTGACGACCGCTGGCCGAATTCATTACCTGACCATTTACATAATGCTGAATCATGAATGTCATAAGAAATCCTTAGTCAAAATTAGAAACTCGATAGCAGATTAATCGACTCGCCATAGCAAATCCAATGAGTTATTATCAACAGCAATATAAGCATTTTTTATAAAGCATTCACCCGCAATGCGGGTTTTCCGGTTCAGGAGCTGTCATGGATATTGTCCAGCTGCGTTCTTTCGTTACCGTCGCCCGTGAAGGAAATCTGACCCGTGCGGCAGAAAAACTTCATTTGACGCAACCCGCTGTGAGCCTGCAGATCAAAGGACTTCAGGAAAGCCTGAATCTGCAGCTGTTCAGCCGCAGCGCCAGCGGCATGCGTCTGACCAACGACGGCGCGAAATTGCTGCCGTATGCCGAACGTGTGCTCGGCACAGTGACCGAATTCCGTCAGGCGGCAGATTCCCTGCATTCAACCATCAGCGGCGAACTGGCGATCGGCACCATTCTCGATCCGGAATTTACCCGCCTCGGCGTGTTCCTGAAACGGCTGGTCGAAACCTATCCGCAATTGTCGACACGCCTGCAACAAGGTATGTCCGGTTCGGTGCTGCAACAGATACGGGCTGGAACGCTGGATATCGGCTTTTATATCGGAGAGATCCCTGACGATGGAAAAACACCCTGCCACAGCACGGTACTGACCCATTTCACTTACCGCGTGGTGGCGCCCGGAGGCTGGCATACCCGGGTACTGGGCCAGCCATGGGAGAGCCTGGCGCAGCTGCCCTGGATCTGGACCCCGCCGGAATCGGCGCATCATCGCCTGCTGAGTAAAATTTTTGCCACGCTCGGCGTGACGCCGAATAAAGTAGCGCTGGTGGATCAGGAGCCGTCAATGCTCGATCTCGTCAAATCCGGCGTAGGTCTGAGCCTGATCCGGGATTCGATTGCGATCCGCGAAGCCCATGCGCATGGGCTGGTGATTGCAGACGCCGTCAGCGTGGAAACCCAGTTAAGCCTGATCTGTCAGGAAAAACGAAAAAATGAAGCCATGATTGCAGCCGCATTCCAGTTGGTCCGGCAATGCTGGCAATTATTGATATAAACCGTAATTGATACGACAAGTCAGTTTACAATGCCCGGCTATGATGCCGTATTTCGACCGAACCTTCCGGGGAAACTGATCGTGTCCAATCCACGCACGCTGGCTCTTTTTCTGGCAATCACCACTGCTGCTCCTGTTCCGGCTGGTGCAGGAAATATCCGCTTGCTGATACAGGAATTTGCACCTTTCACTTATACGGATAAAGATGGGCAGATCCGCGGCTACGTAACAGAAAAAATGATGGAAATCATGAAGCGTGCCGGGGAGACGCCCGTGATCAGCAGCACCTCACTGGCCCGCGGACTGAGTGCGGTATCAAGCGAGGACAACACCTGTCTGTTTGCATTCCGCCGTACGCCGGAGCGGGAAAATTCCTATCAATGGGTTGGCCCACTGACCACCGACACCTGGGTTTTATATGGCCGGAAAAACGATACCCGCCTTCTGAAAAAACTTGAAGATGCCAGCCCCTACACCATCGGCTCTTATAAGAATGCTGCAACCGGCCTGCAGCTGATGGCTCAGGGATACCACATTGTATTTGCCGGTGAAGATGAGGAAAACCCGCGACTGCTGGTAAATAAACGTATCGACTATTGGATCGTTTCAGAGCTGCACGGTATGCATATCGCACACCAGCAAGGTTATGCCGGTGATATCGTGCAGGCCATCCGGTATAAAACCATGGAACTCAATATGCTGTGCAACCTTCATATGGAAAAAAAGCGGATTGAACTGTTCAATAAACTCAATAAAGACATCGACAACGACGGCACCATGGAAAAAATTTTACGTCAATACGGAATCCGATAATGGCACGTTCAACCAAAGCCAGTCACGCAGTACAACGCCTCAAGGAACGCAGCCAGGGGCAGATCTATGCGATGGTCAGCATGGCCGATGGCCGCTTTTTTCTGACGCGTCGCACCGGAGACCAGCCGGCACCTGAAGTATTGTGCGAACCGCTGGAAATCGACGACTTTGTCAGCTACGTCAACAGCCTGGAAAAACAGGCTCCCAAAAAAATCAGCAAGCTGGATCAGGCATTTGAACAAAACCTGCAGCGTGCCAAAAATAAATCCTCTGTCTGAATATTTAATCCCTGTACTGTCATTGAAGGAATCCACCATGAAATCTGCCCTTTCCGCCATATTGCTCAGCATCTGTCTGATTCTGCCAGCCAGCAGTGTCATGGCACAGATGCAAAGCGATACCCAGGAAGTCAGCAGCCGGCTGCAAAAAATCGATGTGAAAACCGGTAACGGTGAAGAAATCCAGCCCGGCAAAACAGCCGTCGTCCATTACACCGGCTGGCTGCATGACCCGCTGGCAGCAAAGGAGCACGGTCACCAGTTTGACAGTTCACGCGGCAGGCCGCCGTTCAGTTTTGTGCTGGGGTCGGGCAAAGTCATCAAAGGATGGGATCAGGGCGTTGCCGGTATGAAAATCGGCGGCAAGCGGACGCTGATTATTCCGCCGGAACTGGCCTACGGCGCACGGGGCGCCGGTGGCGGCATCATCCCGCCGAATGCGGCGCTGATTTTTGATATCGAGCTGATTGATATCCGCTAAACCACCGCAGTTTATTTCATGATGCGATGCGGTACTCTTTCTGTATGCGCAAAAGGCAACCGTGCCTCTTCTTCGCGCAGTATCACCGGATCAAATGTGTAGACAACATAGAAAAAACAGGAAATCGCCAGCACCAGCGCCAGCGTGCCGACGAAAAACAGGGGTTGAAGACCTTCTGGGAAAATATACTGATACCAGCCGATCAGGCTCGATATCACCATCAGCGCAAAAGTCAGATTCATCAAGCGCCGGGATTTCCATCGGGTGGCGGCAGCAAACAACAGCATCACCAGTAAGGACAGCGAAAAACTGATAACTCCGGACACAAGATGACCTTTCTGTTTAAATATTCAGCAATAAATTAGCATAAAAATATATTAATTTCCTGATTTTTTTACAATTATTTGCTTTTTTAGCAGTGTCTTTTTTCCTGAGGAAAAATTATGGCTTATCTGTTAGCGCTGGATCAGGGAACATCCAGTTCGCGCAGTATCATTTTTAACCGCCAGGGGCAGATTGTTGCAGCGGCACAGCAGGAATTCCGTCAGATATTCCCGCAGCCAGGCTGGGTGGAACATGATCCGGCGGAAATCTGGCTGAGTCAGTTTGCAACTGCCCGCCAGGCGTTGCGGAACGCCGGTTTGCAGGCGCAGGATATCGCTGCCATCGGCATTACCAATCAACGGGAAACCACCCTGCTGTGGGATAAACAAACCGGTCAGGTTTTATCGAACGCGATTGTCTGGCAGGACCGGCGCACGGCCAGCATCTGCGAAGCGCTGCGGGCGGATGGTCATGCTGAAACCATCCGGGAAAAAACCGGCCTGATTCTCGATCCGTATTTCTCTGCCAGCAAGCTGCAGTGGCTGCTGCACCATCTGCCAGGCTCCATGCAGCGCGCAGAACGGGGTGAACTTGCATTCGGTACGGTCGATACCTGGCTGGCCTGGCAACTGAGCGAGGGCAAACTGCATGTGACGGACAGCAGCAATGCCTCCCGCACCATGTTGTTCAATATCCATACCGGGCAATGGGATACAGCCTTGCTGGAATTATTCGGCATTCCGGCAGCGATCCTGCCGGAAGTGCATCCTTCCAGCCACCATTTCGGAGATACACATCTGTTCGGCAGCCCGATTCCGATTGCCGGCATCGCCGGTGACCAGCAGGCCGCTCTGTTCGGGCAAGCCTGCTTCACGCCGGGCATGGCAAAAAACACCTATGGCACCGGATGTTTCATGCTAATGCACACCGGACAACAACCGGTCACATCCCATAACGGACTGATCACCACAGCAGCTTGCCAGACCGGAGACCAGGCGCAATACGCCCTGGAAGGCAGTGTTTTTATCGGTGGCGCCGTCGTGCAATGGCTGCGGGACGGGCTCAAGGCGATCCAGCATTCACCGGATGTGGAGGCGCTCGCGGCCAGCGTTCCCGATTCCGGCGGCGTGGTGTTTGTGCCCGCATTTACCGGACTGGGCGCGCCTTACTGGGTGCCGGACGCCAAAGCCGCGATTGTCGGACTCAGCCGCGGCAGCACCGTTGCGCACATCGCCCGTGCTGCCCTGGAATCCATCGCCTTCCAGACCACTGCCGTACTGCAGGCCATGATCAAAGATGCGGTATGTCCGATCACAGAATTGCGCGTCGATGGCGGTGCGGCCGCCAATAATCTGTTACTGCAATTCCAGGCCAACCTGCTGGGTATTCCCGTGGTGCGGCCGCAAGTCACGGAAACCACCGCGCTGGGTGCCGCCTGCCTGGCCGGACTGGGTGCCGGCATATTCAGCCATATCGACGAATGCGCATCGCTGTGGCAGACTGAACGTCAGTTTTTACCGACCATGAGCCGGGATCAGGCGCAGGAATTCATGCAACACTGGGAAACCGCAGTAGGGCGGGTGCGCTGACCGGACAAACAGAGGCAGCCGGGTTCAGCGTAAGCGGCGTGGATTTCGTTTTTTTCAGGGAGACGAAAATGAAAGCGGTTCGATACACACTGGGTTTTCTGTTGCTGCTGGTGCTGGTCATCATCGGTCTGGCCTTACTGCAACCGAATCATTACAGCGTCAGCCGCAGCATTCTGATCAAAGCGGCGCCGGAAAAAATCTATCCCCTGATCGCAACGCCGCGTTTGTGGAAAAACTGGTCAGTCTGGAATCAGCGTGATCCAGCCATGCAGATGCAGTTTTCCGGGCCGGACAGTGGCCAGAACGCGGCCTGGGAATGGAAGAGTAAAACCCAGGGAAACGGCGGCATGCGCTTTACCAGCGCCGTAGCCAATCGGGAACTGGCTTATGAGTTGCATTTCGAAGGCATGGGAAAACCATCGACCGGTACCCTGCGCATAGAAAAAACCGGTGATGGTTGCACTGTACTGTGGGATATGGAGGGCAGCACCGAAGGAAATCTGATGATGAAGCTATTTCAGCCATTTATGGATAGAATGGTGGGTTCCGATTTCGATGCCGGTCTGAAAAACCTCAGAAAAATCGTGGAGCAGGCACCCTGATTTCCGGTATTCCCGCACAACAACAGCAGAATCAGCCATCAGGGCGGCGCATATCATTTCGCTATTAACTCTCATGAAACTCAAGTTTTCCCTGTTGCTGGCCATCAGCCTGATCAGCGGCACCTGTTCTGCACTGGCAACCCCGGCAGCAGGCAAACCGGCTGCCAGCCAGCCCAATACGCCGTCCCAGTCGGTATTCGTGGTTGCCCCCGAGGATTTGCCACAAGCCGCTTCCGGTGTCCGGATCGATGTTCCGACCATGGAGCCGGAAAAAGTCAGGCCCTCCATCCCGGTGACGGCAGCGCAGGTCTGGTCGGGGCCGGTGCCTTTGTCCGGAGCCCTGTTTGTGCTGGTCGCCTCCATGCCGGTACTGGCTTCGCTGTATTTTGCCTACCAGTTATTCCTGTTCATCCGCGCCCGCAAACGTCGTTTATCGATCCGCCACGGAAACGAACCATAAGATTATTTCCAGGCAGTCTGTTTTTCACGAAAACTTCATTGAACTGTCACCGGCCTGTCACCTGAGCCGCCTACAGTCTCCGTATCTATAACAATAGCCGGAGACGATGATGTCCAGCAAAGCACTGATAGATAGCGCGGTTTTCAATTCGACCACAGCTGGCCGCAAAGGCATTGCGGATAAACTGTTTGCTCACTGGTTCAGCCGTCTGGTCTATGCCCAGATCTGGGAAGATCCGCAATCCGACCTGCAGGCGCTGCAGTTGCGTCCCGGCGCCAATATCCTGACGATTTCATCCGGCGGCTGCAATGCGCTCGCTTATCTGTCGGCGGAACCTGCTGCCGTGCATGCGGTGGATCTGAATGCAGCGCATCTGGCAATGCTGAATATGAAACAGCAGGCCATCAAGCATCTGCCCGACTACGATGCAGTACTCGCTTATCTCGGTAACGCCGACCAGACGGACAATCTGAAACGTTACAAGCGTCATATCCGCCAGCATCTCTCGGAGGATGCAGCTAATTTCTGGGAAAGCCGCTCGCTGACTGGCAAACCGCGCTACCACTACTTCACCGATCAGGCTTATCAGCACGGCCTGCTGGGACAATTTATCGGCATTGCGCATGTCTTCGTCCGCATGATGGGCGGCGACATGCGCAAAATGCTGGAAGCACGCAATCTGCAGGAACAAACCAGCCTGTTTGAACGCTACGTCGCACCGGCGTTTGATACCGCGTTATTTAAGCTGATCGCGCGACAACCGCTGGCGCTGTACAGCCTCGGCATTCCGCCATCCCAGTTTGAAGCCCTGAAAAACGATGCCCACGACGGCTTGCACAGCCTGTTCAAGGAGAGAATGCGCCATCTGGCCTGCGATTTCCCGCTCGATCAGAACTGCTTTGCCCAGCAGGCGTTTGGCCGCCGTTACGACACCGGCAAACAGACCGCACTGCCTATGTATCTGCAGCAGGCGCATTTTCCAGCATTACGCCGCAATATCGACCGCCTGCACGCACACCACACCACCCTGACTGATTTCCTCAGCACCCAGCCGCGTGCATCGATGGATGCCTATCTGTTCCTGGATGCTCAGGACTGGATGGATCAGCAGCAAATCACCGCCTTGTGGGAAGAAGTCACCCGCACTGCGGCACCGGGAGCCAAGGTGGTGTTCCGCACCGGCGGCAGCGCCTCGCCGCTGGAAGACAAGCTGCCTGCGGCCCTGCTCGCTGCCTGGCAGACCGACCCAGCCCACAACCGGGCGCTGTATGCGACCGACCGTTCGGCCATTTACGGTGGCATGCATCTGTATCAGAAAATCTGAACAGCACCGGCCTTGAAATGATCAACCATCCATACGTACTCTGATATCTGCTGATTTGAATACCTCTTTACCACCACGCATGGTGGCCGATGCCCTGTGGTTGCTGACCGCACGTTCACGCGGCGGCAGCCACTGGGTCAGCAATACCCATTGCGATATCCAGACCGCCGACATCGGTGGTCATCCTTATCCGGTCAGCCTGCTGGACGACAGCGACTGGCAGGAAAGCTACGTATCCAGCCCGCGTTCCACCTGGTTGCGGTATGCGCGCCAGGAAGCCCTGCGCCAGTTGTCGCCGCCATTATCCGCATTGCTGAAAGCCGGATCCTGCCTGATTTTCGGCCCGCTGTCGGCGCTGCTACAGGCAAGCAGGCTGGATCAGGCAGCCATCATCGGCAATCATCTGGTATCGACCAACCTGTATCCGGCCTGGAGCCATCCCGAGTTGCAGTGCATGACAGAAGCCATGAGCACCCGCCACCCGCAACGACCACTGATGATGCGCAATATCTGCCCGGAAGTATCCCCCGGCCTGATGCAGCATCTGCAACAGCTGGGCTGGAACATGGTGCCGGCACGCATGATCTATCTGTGCGACCCGCAACAAAAAACTGTCTGGAAACATAATCACGTCAAACAAGATGCCCGTCTGCTGCAGGACGGTCAGGTGGAAATCGTTTCGCAGGATCAACTGACCAGCGGCGATCTGCCTGCCTTGCGCCAGCTGTTCCGGCAATTATTCATCGACAAACATTCCTACCTGAATCCGGATTTCAGTCTGGCATTTTTTGAACTGTGTCTGGAAACACGCTTCCTGGAACTCAAAGCCCTGCGCTGGCAGGGCCGCTGGGTCGGAATTCTGGGTCTGTATGCCCCATCCTGCAGCAACTGGCTGACGACACCATTGATCGGCTACGACACCAGCCTGCCGCAGGAGCTCGGCTTATACCGCCGCCTGATGGCATTGCTGCTGCACGAAGCCCGCCAGCGCCAGCTCGGACTGCATTACAGTTCCGGCGCCAGCCAGTTTAAACGGGCCCGCGGCGGCGTTCCAGCACTGGAATACACCGCAATCTACGACCGGCATCTGCCCAACCGGCCCAAAAGATATATCCGCTTATGGGAAAAACTATTCCAGCAATGGGTGCCGGGTTTGCTGAAACGCGCTGACAAACTGGCATAAACGCTGCGAATCAGCATCAATCCTCCCGAATAAACACCTATTCAATACCGGCAAAATGCTCAAATTTGTCATTTCAGGCATGCTTTAGCCTGTGGATAAGGCGCTGCATATCCCCAGACGGTTTTGGGGAAAACTCCTTTTTTGACAATGTCCTGTTTTTTTATCCCGAAACTATGCGCCAGTCATACAAAAATTATCCGAAGACCTGTCCTGCAGCTAAACGATTGTTTACGTGGATAAATAGTGAGTTATCCACAAAAAATGGCGCCGTTAACTATTACTACTATGTATATATAAACTAAATACTATAAAAAACGGCTTTTTCTCGTATAGCTCAAAATCTGGAAATTTGTTAAACCCTCAAAATGACATCGTCAAAAAGAAAGTTCGCAGGATTCGTTTTGACAATCCGTTTGCGTCTGGCACAGTAAAACGACTGTTCCTGACAAGCCATGCAAAAAATACTTCAGACTTTTGCCAAATTCTGGTCATGAACTAATTCATGACGGATGAATGTCATGTCCTTCTGCCAAAAAACAGATTTGCGATTGCCGACAAGCTCGCAATGAACTCACAAACCAGCTAATGAGTCGCACTAAAGTGCTTTTTGTAATGCACTGGCTGATGATATTTCCTGAATCAGACCGTAAAACAGCCCGGAATCAGGCTAAAAACAACCTGAAAACAACAGTTTGAAAATATTTATTGTGGATAAGTGCGGCGATATCCACTACATAGCTTGTGCGCAACAAACACAACTGACGCCATGCGTATTTTTGTCCAATTTTTATCATGCAGATATACAGACTTTTTTCACCTGTTTATCCTTGCGCTAATTCAATGATTCTGTGGATGTTTACTTAGTTATCCACAGTCAGTAGTGGCCGTTAACAATCACCACTATGTATATATAAACTTATTCAAGTTAACACTATCCACAAGCTGCGGCAGCGAAAAAACCATCGCGCTGAATTTCCTTTAGAATCCGTTACTTACCAGACCGGAACAGTTTCAGAATATCGAAATTGGCCAGCTGCGGCAGTGTTTTCTGTTGACGGGACCAACAAGCCAAGCACTGCGGGCGGGGCTGCTGTGCGCATCGCATTCTGAATCAGACTAAGGACGGTAAGCAGGGATGAGAATGAATTTTTTACGCTGATTTTTCTGATGAATTTACGTTTATTGCAAGTGCAAGATGCCGATATGATTGCCAGCCTGTGGCTGCGCGGCGCTGCAGAAAGCGCGCAGACGGACAGTGCGTATCAGCCGCAGATTTCTTTAGCTGGATATGCAGGTCTCCTGCGTGACAAATTGCAAAGCGGAGACAGCCTGGGCTGGGGATTATTCGCTGAAGAAGATGGGCAGTTGCTGGCGTATCTGACAGCCCAGGTGCGTTATCCGGAACAGGAATTCAGTCAGCAGCCTTATCTGTGTCTGCTGGATCTGGATGTGCATGTCGCAGCCCGCCGGCAGGGATGCGCGGCTCGTCTGGTCAGTGCCGCAAAAGCGCATGCACAACAACATCAGCTCAGTCATATCGAAGTCAGCTGGCTGAGTGCCGACCCACAGGCAGCGGCTTTCTGGGCCAGTCAGGGAGCGGCGCCCTTCCTGAGCCGTGGCCGCATTCATACCGCCTGAAAAATTCCTTGTGAACAGACTGACAACAGACGGGCAATAACCCGGATTTTTATAAAAAAAGGGGGGGTATATGAGAAATCTGGCTGATTCCCCAGAAATATAAAGGGGAAATTTATATACTGAGGGGGAGTATATTTTCCTGAAAAAAGGATTTTGCAGGTATTTAGGAGTCAGTTTCAGGCGGCTATGCGTTTGAAATTGAAGGGAAAAATGTCAGGCTCTGTCAAGTCTTATTGGTACTTATCCACAGGAATTTGTGTATAAATTGGGGATAAAAAAAAGCCCTTACCTTGTCAGGCAGGGCTTTTTAACGCAGTGCTTGCAGCCGGGATTTTTCAAGCATCAGCCAGGATCGTTTTTGCAACGATGCGGTTATCCGGCAACTTTCCAGTAGCGTGCATGAGCGGTGACAGGCACTGCGACAGCTTCACAGCGACATCAGAAACGATGACGCATGCCAATGGTGAATTGCTTGTTGCCGAGACCGGGTTCCTCGCTGTTGCCTTCCGTATAGGCCGCCCCGTTCTGATTACGGATCAGCGCATACGACGTGTAGATGTCTGTCCGTTTGGAAAGCGCGTACATATAAGCCAGTGCATATTGCTGCGCATCCTGATTCAGCGTGGTTTTATCATCTTTCCGGATATAGCTTGCAACCACGGTGCTGGCACCGAAAGGCACCGAAACTCCCAGCAGCAGGTCGGTACTGTCAGTCGAGGCAACGGGCGCGGCACCGCCAAAGCTGGCGGCGGTATTGTTCAGTGCGGCGCTGTTCGGACCGCGGTCGATGGCATAGCCGAAATACAGTTTCGCCGCACCGAAATCATAGTTGGCGCCGATCAGGAAATTGCGTGCAGAATCCGTATTCTTGATACTGGCATTGTCATTGTTCTTGAGGTGGTAAGCGACCCGCCAATTCCACGGTCCCTGGCTGTAACCGAAAGAGCCGCCGATGGCACTGGCAGCATGCACATCGCCGCTGATTTCACCCGCTGCATACATCAGGTCTGCGCTGTAACCGCCGAAGCTGGCGCTTCTGACCAGAATGGAATTTCCGGCCCGGAAACCGGTGGCAGCCATCAGATTGTTGGAGCGGGCAATACCGTTGCGCAAAGGGTCCACCACGGTGTTGAGCGTGGTGAAATAAGGCGTGTCCTGCAAGCCGAGCGATACCGTGCCCAGCGTATTACTGAGACCGACAACAGAGGTGCGTCCGAACAGCGTACCGTTTTGGGTGGAACCGCCGGTATCGGCATGAACGCCGCCTTCCAGCACATAAAAGGCAGACATGCCCTGGCCCAGGTCTTCTGTACCACGGAAACCCCAGCGGCTCTGGGTAGCCATACCGCTGGTGAGGCGCACTGAGCTGCCATTGATGCCACCCTGATCGACTGATACGCCCACATCCATCACGCCGTACATGGTGACGGCGCTTTGCGCCAGCGCAGCGTGGCTGAACAGTGCCAGACTGGTGAAACCGATTCCGGTGATCCAGGTGAGTTGCTTAATTTTTTTCATGATGTGTCTCTTTTATCGAAGGAAAGGCACGCAGGAAGCCCCGGCTCCTGCGGAACCTGTTGTTAATCATTTAGTGTGAGAAGCGGTAAAGCTGGCCAGGACTGGCGCGTTGTTTTGTCATGCCACAACGTTCCCCTGGCCGGGACCTGATGCATCCGCCGGATTTGCTGATTGCGCAGTGGTTTAATTCACTGTACTGACTCAGCAATACGTGCGGATGATGATCAACAGCCGGCAATCAGGAGTGCTGACTGACGGCCGGTTCGGCAATCGGCTCGATTTTTCCAAGCACGAAGACGAAAGAAATAATGCCGACCAGTAAAATTATTCCGGCGACAAAGAAAGCATTGGTGAATGAATTGGTGGCGCCGACGATGTAGCCGGTGACAATCGGCGCTGCGGCACCCATGAGATTATTCACAAAATTCATGATGCCGCCGATGGTGCCGGCTCCGCCTTTCGGTGCAATCAGCGAAGGCAGCGACCAGCCGACCGGTGCGGCTGAAGCCAGACCGCCGAGTGCAATCGAAATCCAGAAAATCGCCCAGACCGGATCCACCGTCTGAGTGGCGCCGAATACCGCCAGACCAAACAACATACCGATGATCAGCACGGTTTTGCGGACTCTGGATTCATCACACCCACGTGAAATCAGGTGATCGATCAGCCATCCACCGACGAACAGATCCGTCAGCGTGGCAAATACCCAGGGAATGGCCGCATAGCCGGCAGATTTCAGAATACTCATGTGCATGGTTTGCACCAGATAGCCCGGCAGCCAGGTCAGGAACAGGTAAAACGAATAACCATACGCCGCAAAGCCTATCGTCAGGCCCCAGACTTTGGTCTGGCGCAGCAGATAGCCGAGCATGCCGATGGCGCCATTATCTGCCTTGCCTTCCGGTGCTGCACCGCCTTGCTGAATATAATCCAGCTCGGCCCTTGATAAATGCGGATCAGCGCTCGGATCACGGTAAAAAATCAGGAAAGCAAAAAAATACATAAAACTCAGCATAGCCGTGAGCGCAAAGCCCCAGCGCCAGCCGAAACTCACTACCACCACTGCCACCAGCGGCACGCCGATGACATTGGAAAACTTGGCGGCAGCATCAAAAATGGCGGTTGCCAGCCCGCGCTCCTTGCGCGGAAACCAGTAACCGGTTGCCTTGGAACTCACCGGAAACGCCGGTGCTTCTGCAATGCCGAGCAGAATCCGCGCAAAAAAGATCCCCGCAAAACCGCTGGACAAGGCGGTGATGGTGGAAGCGATACCCCATAAAAAGGCGCCGTAGCGACCGACTTTGGTGGGGCCGAATTTATCCAGCACCATGCCGACCGGAATCTGCAAAATCGCATACGACCAGGCAAATGCGCTGAACAGCAAGCCCATTTCGACAGAACTCAGTTTGAACAAGTCCTGAATCTGCGGCGCGGCAACTGACAGGCCGATACGGTCGATATAGTTGATCAGCACGCCGATACCGAGCAGTGCGCCGATACCCCAGCGTCGTCGCGGAATGCTGGTGGATTGCGGTGTATTCATGGGTGTCTCCTTGAATCAGTTGTTATAAGCCGGCGCGTCTGGTTTTACTCAGGCAAGATCTGGTCAGGCCAGAACAAATAGTCGCGTCAGTGTGGATAAAAGCGATTAAAAAAATCAGATGTGCGGATATTCAGTTGCGAGCCGTCCAGTCGATGATGTTCTCTATCAGTGCTGCGGGCGGCTGTTCGATATTCAGACGCAGGCCGGTTTCATCGGACTGCAGCATCTGCAGGTCAGCCAGCTGACTGTCGAGCAGCGATAAAGGCATGAAGTGGT
This sequence comes from Cognatundibacterium griseum, assembly GCF_014284195.1. GTDB lineage: Bacteria > Pseudomonadota > Gammaproteobacteria > Burkholderiales > Burkholderiaceae_D > Undibacterium > Undibacterium griseum. Next base: position 91,499 of record NZ_JACOGC010000001.1, on the reverse strand, counting down.
CGTTGCGCATACGCATGCGGGTTGTGATCAGTTCACGTTCACCATGCAAATGTACGAATACCAGCGCCGGATCTGCTTCACGCAGCAGATCGCGATAAGCGCGCTTGAGCGCCGAGCAGGATAAGACCAGGCTCTGATGATTGTCCCGGGCAGTGGCAAGCTGCTGCTTTAATTGCTGCAGCCAGTCTGCGCGATCCGTGTCCGTCAATGGAATTCCGGATTGCATTTTCTGTATATTGGCAGGCGGGTGATAGCTGTCGCCTTCGCTGAAAGGGATTGCCAATGCGCTTGCCAGACGCTGGCCGATTTCACTTTTACCACAGCCGCAGACGCCCATGATCACCCAGCGGCGGGGAATGGCGGATGCGGCGGCAGAGTGGGTTTCAGAGCAGTTATTCACAAGATTTCCGTTCAAGAAGCAATTTGCTTAGCTTTATTGTTAGCGCTAACATTTGAACCGGAGTTTAATCCCGGCCGGGAATTTGTAAAGAACATCTGATGCTGCACAGCAGCATAAACATGGTCTCAACGTGCCCGGAAAATGTGCAGTAAAACCATGCAAAAGGCAGGAAAATACTGGCTGCGCACGTTTCTGGCAGTCAGAAAAAAATCAGGATACAGAGCGCTAAGTCTCAATCCTGCAGTGTCGTTTTTCAGGCACTTTCGCGTGCCATCAGGGTAAATCCGAGATCGATCTGGGTCTGAGGAACGGTTTCTTTGCGGATCAGTGCGCGTAACAGGCTGGCAGCCTCGAATCCGACCCGGTAACGCGGCGTGCTGATGGTGGTGACTGAAGGTTTCATCCAGGCGGAAGCGGGCAAATCATTAAAGCCGCAAATGGCAATCTGGTCAGGAACAGTAATGCCGCGCCGCTGGCATTGATAAATGGCGCCATGCGCCAGATCGTCATTACAGCAAAAAATCGCGTCACAATCCGGCGCTACCGACAACATCCGGCCGAGCAGTTCGGCACCGAGTGCGATGGTGGAAGGATCGCTGACCATGACCTCCAGCCGCTTGTCTTCCAGGCCAGATTCCCGCATGGCTTTGCGATAACCTTCAGCGCGTTTCAGCGTTCGTTCATCGAGCTGTGCGCCCATGAAACCGATACGGCGGTGCCCTTTGTCCAGCAGGTAGCGCGTCATGGTATAGCCCGCCTGAAACTGGGAAAATCCCACCGCAAAAGCCTGCCCGGTCTCTGCCAGATCCATCATGGATACCACCGGTATCTGCGACGCCTGCAGCATTTGTTCCACCCGCGGGCTGTGCGTCATGCCCGACAGCAGGATGCCATCCGGGTTGGATTGCAGGTAAATACCCAGCAGTTTTTCTTCTTCGGCATCGGAGTAGCGGGTATTTCCGATCAGCAGCTGATAATTATCCGCATCCAGCACATCCTGAATGCCGGCCAGCACTTCCGTGAACACAGCATTCGAGAGCGACGGCACCAGCACGGCGATCACATTTGACTGCGCCGAAGCCAGCGCCCGCGCTGCCCGGTTTGGCACGTAACCCAATTCAGCCACGGCCTGTTCCACGCGCTGGCGCAGGCTGGCAGAAACCCGTTCCGGCTGACTGATCGCCCGCGACGCCGTCATGCTGGCAACCCCTGCCCTGGCAGCCACTTCGGCGAGGGTGATTTTACCGCTGGCACGTCCTTTGGCAGTCTGAATTTTGGTCATAACAATCTTAAAAATGTTAGCGATAACATTAAGTGTGCATCAAACAGCGGGAAAACCCCGGATAACGCATATCCTTGCGATCCGCACCTGTGGCGACCTACCGCGTAAAGAATCGATTTTGCATGATCTGCGGGGTCATGGCTGATCCGGCATCCAGCGCACCACAGATTCAAAGCCTGTGCATTGTAAGCGCAGAATCCGGATTTTACCCATCGTAATCGGCGGCAGTGTTTTCATAAAAAAAACCCCGCAACTGCGGGGTCTGGAGAAACGCGATGCCGGCAAGCTGCCCGGCAATACTCAGCTGGCCATTGCCATCAGACTGGCGTTACCGCCAGCGGCGGTGGTATTGACGCACAAAGCACGCTCGGCAACCAGTCGCCACAAGGGAATTTCCTGGTGGTCGCTGGTTTCGATGACAGAGACAATGGCGCCATCCATGGCGGCAAACACGGCCTGATAAGCATGCAGCTGACTGCCTTCAATCAGAGCCAGTTGCGCACCGCAGTGCTGGGCTTCACCGGCACGCAGATGCGCGCGTACGGCATCCGGCAGACTGGCTGGCAGCAATGTCATGGCAGCAGGCGGCAACACGGCGGTATTTCCGGTCGCGAGACAGGCGGCAAGCTGATTCACCAGACAAGGTAATTTGTCTGCACTACAGAAAACCGCGCCGCGCGGTACGAAAGACAGGGTGTTTCTCTCACCGGTCGGACCAGGCAGCACCTGCGTGATCTTGTATGGACTCTGATGCGCATAGTGTTCGCCCAGTTCGGCAATTTTCTGCAGGCCCTCTGCATTTGCCCACACCATCAGCGCATTCAGCGCCGCAGGGGTCTGGCGTTCATAGACGGTATGTCCGCCAAGACCGGTCTGGGCCGTGCGTTGCAGACGTTTCAGATATAGCGGGCCGCCGGCTTTCGGGCCGGTGCCGGATTTTCCTTCACCGCCGAATGGCTGCACGCCGACCACTGCACCGACGATATTGCGGTTCACATACATATTCCCGACGTGGGCGCGGCTGGTGATGAAATGGATGGTTTCGTCGATACGTGAATGAATACCGAGCGTCAGGCCGAAACCGGTCGCGTTGATCTGCTCAACCAGTTGTCCCAGCTGGTCGCGGCGGAAACGCAGGATATGCAGTACCGGGCCGAACACTTCTTTTTTCAGCTCCGACAGATCCGCAATTTCCATGACGGTCGGTGCGACAAATGTACCCTGCCGGCAATCGTCTCCCAGCTCCAGGCTGTAAAACGATTTGGCCACGCCGCGCATGTGGCGGATGTGGTTCAGCAGGTTGCCCTGCGCTTCGGCGTCAATCACCGGGCCGATATCGGTCGCCAGCCGGTCGGTCTGGCCGATGCGCAATTCCTGCATCGCACCGTGCAGCATTTCTATGGTTTTATCGGCGATATCTTCCTGCAGGCACAGTACCCGTAAAGCGGAACAACGCTGGCCGGCGCTGTCGAATGCGGAAGACAGGACATCGTTGACGACCTGCTCCGGCAAGGCGCTGCTGTCAACGATCATGGCATTTTGTCCGCCGGTCTCGGCGATGAGCGGGATATCAATGCCTTCCGCAGCGGCGCGTTTGGCCAGCGTCCGGTTGATGATCTGCGCGACTTCCGTGGAACCCGTAAAAATCACTCCTTTAACGCGATGATCTGCCACCAGTTCGGCACCGACGATTTCCCCGGTGCCCGGCAGGAATTGCAGCGCCGCACGCGGTATGCCGGCTTCATGCAGCACCTGCACGGCACGGAATGCAATCAGCGGCGTCTGTTCTGCCGGCTTTGCCAGCACCACATTACCGGCAGCCAGCGCTGCACTGACTTCGCCCATGAAAATCGCCAGCGGAAAATTCCACGGACTGATGCACACCACCGGACCTAAAGCCTGGGTGTTGGTATGCGATTCGATCTGGGCGGCGTAATAGCGCAAGAAGTCCACCGCTTCGCGCACTTCTGCCAGCGCGTTCGGCAGGGATTTTCCGGCTTCGCGGATGGCGAGCCCCATGAAATCCAGCGTTTGCGCTTCCAGCAGGTCGGCTGCTTTTTTGAGACAGGCGGCGCGGGCTGAAGGTGCGGTGGTCTGCCATTCGAGCGCAAAATGCGCGGCATCGGCTAGCGCCTGTTGCACATCATGGCTGTTGGCTTCAATCACTTCACCGACCCGGTCAAGCTGGTTGGCGGGATTTAAAACCGCATGGCTGGCGCTGGCGGTGCTGCCAGCAGCGAGCAGTGGCGCAGCCTGCCATTTGAGTTCAGCCGCAGAAGCAAAATGCGCTGAAATTTTTTGTAATGTCAGTTCGTTGGAAAAATCCAGTCCGGCAGAATTTTTTCTTTCCTGACCATACAGATCATGCGGCAGCGGAATCCCGGGGTGCGCTTTCCCGCCGAGTTCACGCGAAACAGCCAGCGGATCGGCGATCAGCGATTCGATGGAAATGCTTTCATCGACAATCTGGTTTACAAAAGACGAATTTGCACCATTTTCCAGCAGACGGCGCACCAGATAAGCCAGCAGCGTCTGGTGTGAACCGACGGGCGCATAAATACGGCAGGGCTTATTCAGGCGGTCTTTGCCGACCACCTGATCGTACAGCGTCTCTCCCATGCCATGCAGGCACTGGAATTCATAGTCGGTGATGTCGGCGGATTGCGCCCAGGTGTAAATGGTGGACAAGGTCAGTGCATTATGGGTGGCGAACTGTGGATAAATCACATCGGTCGCTGCCAGCAATCTCTGCGCGCAGGTCAGGTAAGACAGATCGGTGTACACCTTGCGTGTATAGACCGGATAACCGTCCATGCCATCAACCTGAGCCCGCTTGATTTCGGCATCCCAGTAAGCGCCTTTGACCAGACGGATCATGAAACGGCTGCCGCTGCGGCGCGCCAGATCGACCAGATAATCGATCACAAACGGGCAGCGTTTCTGATAGGCCTGCACCACAAAGCCGATGCCCTCAAAACCTTTGAGATCGGCATCGAATGCCAGCGCTTCCATCAGATCCAGCGACAATTCCAGCCGGTCGGTTTCTTCGGCATCGATATTGAGGCCGATGTTGTAGTGTTTGGCGAGCAGCAGCAGTTTTTTCAGCAGCGGCAACAGTTCGCTCATGGTGCGCTCACGCTGCGCGCGGCTGTAACGCGGATGCAGTGCCGACAGCTTGACCGAAATACCCGGGCCGTCCTTGATGCCGCGTCCGGCCGATGCCTTGCCGATGGCATGAATCGCGGTTTCGTAAGCCTGATAATAAAAAGCGGCGTCCCTGGCGGTCAGTGCCGCTTCGCCCAGCATATCGTAGGAATAGCGATAGCCGCGTTTCTCATTATCCTGGCTGTTTTTCAGCGCTTCTTCGATGGTCTGGCCGGTCACGAACTGGTTGCCCAGCATCCGCATCGCCAGATCGACCCCTTTGCGGATCAGCGGTTCGCCGCCTTTGGCGATCAGACGGGTCAGCGCTGCGCCAAGTCCCTGTTCGCTGTTGGTGGCGACCAGCTTGCCGGTCACCAGCAAGCCCCAGGTTGCAGCATTCACAAACAGCGACGGCGATTCACCCAGATGTTTGCGCCAGTCGCCGCGGCTGATTTTGTCGGCAATCAGCCGGTTTGCCGTCTCATGATCGGGAATCCGCAACAGGGCTTCTGCCAGACACATCAGTGCCACACCTTCTTCCGATGACAGCGAAAATTCGTGCATCAGCGCATCCACCCCGGAAGCCCGCGTACGTTGCTGGCGCACCGAAGTGACCAGCGTGTGTGCCAGTTGCGCAACATCTTTTTGTAACGAGGGATAAGGATTGACTGCATTTAACAGCCATTGCACGGCCTCGCTTTCATCCCGGCGGTATGCAGCGGTAATCGCCGTTCTGAGAGTTCCCTGGTCGGGCAGCAGCTCTGTCTGCAGAGCGGAAAATGGCTTGGAAGTGTTAGGCACAGAAGTTGCATCCATAGAAGAATAATGAGAACAAATATGATTTCATTGTATAGATGCTCTTTGATGATTAATTCTGGAAATCTGAACACATATCGAAATTTTCTTTTTTGTGAGAAAATAATCCCGAATTTTATTAATCCCATTCTGATCAATTTTTGACTTCTTATGCTCGACAAAATCAGTAAAAGAATTCTGGCCGAATTACAAAATGATGGCCGCATCAGTAACGTAGAACTGGCGACACGGGTTAACCTCTCTCCTGCCGCCTGTCTGGAACGTGTGCGCAAACTGCAGGAATCTGGTTACATCCTCGGTTATACCGCACAACTGAACCCGCATCTGCTGGATGTGGCGCTGCTGGTATTTATCGAAGTCGTGCTCGACCGCACGACTCCCGACGTGTTTGACGCATTCCGGCGCGGCGTGCAGGCGATTCCCGAAGTGCTCGAATGTCACATGGTGGCGGGCGGCTTCGACTATCTCGTGAAAGCACGGGTCAAAGACATGAATGCCTATCGTGATTTTCTCGGCAAATCCTTGCTGCAGCTGAGCGGCGTGCGCGAAACGCACACCTATGCCGTGATGGAAGAAGTCAAAAACACCAGCTGCCTGCCGATCAAATAAATTTTCCCGCGACAGTCAAAGCGGCGCGCTGATCTGCAGTACACTGAACATGGACATTGTTGGTATGCCGCCGGAAAAAATATCCGGCGTGTCTCGATAGTGAAACACCCATGAAAAAACGACTGGAAAGACTCGAAGCCGTACAGAATGCGGTGCTGGAAATCAGCAGACTGTCTGCTGCCTGCAGCGATATTGTCAGTTTTTTGCAGTCTGTCCATCAGATCACCGGCCGCATCATGTATGCGGCCAATTTTTATGTGGCTTTATTCGACCATGCCACGCACAGCGTGCGCTATGTGTATGAAGTCGATGAATTCGATACGCCGCTTGATCCGGAACAGCGCTTTCCGCTGGACTCACCGGAAGCATCCCCGACCGCCTGGGTTATCCTGAATCGCCGGCCCCTGGTGATGACGGCCGAGGAAGATGCGGCCCGTGAAAGGGAAAACAAAACCTGGGGCACGGGCACCCGTGCGGAACACTGGATGGGACATCCCCTGCTGGATCATCAGCGCCAGTCGCTCGGCGTGATGGTGGTGCAGAGCTATGACCCTACCCATATTTACACCGAAGAAGACCAGAAAATTTTCGGACTGATTGCTGCGCATGTCTCGGCGGCACTGCAAAGCTTGTTCAGCGTTGACCGGCTGGAGCAGGCTGTGCGGGAACGCACCCTGATGCTGGAACACGAAATTGAGGAGCGCAAAAAAGCCGAGACCCTGCAAAGAGTGTTGTTCCAGATTGCAGAATTATCGGTGCAGGCATCGGAAGACGACCGGAAATTCTCCCGCCTGCATGAAATCATCAGCCAGCTGGTGCCTTCCAAAAATTTTATGGTGGCGCTGTTTCATGAAGACAGCCAGGAATTCAGCATCGAATATTCCGTCGATGAAGTCGATGGAAACAGCGCACTGGGAAAGCGTTTTCCGCTCGGCTCGGGAATGACTTCGTATGTAATACAGAACCGGCAGACGCAGCTGATCAACCGCGCACAGTTACTGGAAATGATCGATAACGGCACGATCCTGGCATTGGGGAGTCTGGCCGTCTATAGCTGGATCGGCGCGCCGCTGATTGTCGGTGATGCCGTATATGGCGTCATCATCCTGCAAAGCTACGATGCAGCCGTGACGTATTCCGAAGCGGATAAAGACCTGATTGCATTTGTCGCGCATCATGTGGCGGCGGCGTTTGCCAGAATGAAGGCCGATGAAAATAACCGGGTCGCCAAAGAACAGCTGAAACTGCAAAATGATGCGCTGAACCAGATGCTGACCGCGCTGAAAAAGGCGCAAAAAGAATTGGTGGATCAGGACCGGCTGGCGTCATTAGGACGTCTGGTGGCCGGCGTTGCGCATGAGATCAATACGCCGCTGGGAATCTGCGTGACAGCCGCCAGTCATATCGTGGAGGAGCTGGCGCTGGTGCGCAAGGAACTGGAACAGGAACGCCTCGATGAATCCGGTCTGAACGCATTTTTTGATGTGCTGGACCAGTCGCTGCGGATTCTGATGACCAACTGTCTGCGCGGCGCGGCGCTGGTCAGAAGCTTCAAGCAGGTTGCGGTGGACCAGTCTTCGGAAAGTATCCGCGAATTCGATCTGCGCGCCTATCTGGATGAAGTGCTGCTGTCGCTGCAGCCGAAGCTGAAAGGTCATCAGTACAAGGTGCAGATCGACTGTCCGCCCGGCATCCTGATGCGGACTTATCCCGGAGCAGTTTCGCAGATACTGACCAACATGCTCACCAATTCACTGATGCACGGTTTTGAAGGGCGCGATGAGGGGCATATTCTGATTCGTGCACATGCGGAGCAGGACAATGTGCACATGAGGTATGCCGATGACGGTGTTGGTATGAGCCAGGCCGCGCTGGAAAAATTATTTGAGCCGTTTTACACCACCAAACGCGGCCAGGGCGGCAGCGGACTTGGCGCGCATATTTCCTACAATCTGGTGACCGGCCCGCTGGGCGGAACCCTGAATGCCAGCAGCAGCCCGGGACAGGGGCTGACTTACGAGATGCAGTTTCCCCGTATCCGGACAGTCCCTCCGTCTGCTTCAGGCGCCGGCAGGCCGGATGGAATGGCATAACACTCCCGGTGCAAGTTCAGCACCGTTGTTGTCCGCCCGGTTTAATCGGGATACATGGTATTGATCGCCAGCGCCTGATCCACATGCCGGATCAGGATATGCACGTACTGAGGATCAAGATGCGTGCCGGCGACTTCCTGCAAATGTTTTAACACGTCTTCAATCGGCCATGCGGGCTTGTAGCAGCGTTTCTGAATCAGGGCATCGAACACATCGGCGACGGCGACGATGCGTGCAAACGGATGAATTTCCTCGCCCTTCAGCCCTTGCGGATAGCCGCTGCCGTCGAATTTTTCATGGTGCTGGTGAGCGATGACGGCGGCGGCGTGCAGGATAGGGCGCTGTGAACCGCCCAGAATCGACATGCCGACATCCGGATGCTGCTTCATGATTTCCCATTCTTCGGCATTCAGCTTACCCGGTTTCAGCAGCACGGCGTCCGGTGTTGCAATTTTACCGATGTCATGCATGGGCGCCGCCTGCCGCAGGATGGCGGCATGGTCGTTGTCCATGCCGGATTCGGTGGCCAGCAGATAACAGACTTCCGCCATACGGCGCACGTGGTTACCGGCTTCGTGGGAGCGCGACTCCACCACATCGCCGAGACGCATGATCAGCTCACCCTGAGTATCGGTGATTTCCTGATTCAAGAGAATATTGTCGAACGCAATCGCCACGCCGGACGAGAAAATTTCCAGCAATTTGGCATCAACTTCAGACACATCATGCACACCCTGCAGCACCAGCAGCGAGGTTTTGCCGCTGTTGTTCGGGAAGTAGCCGACATAGGTATCACCGTACAGGCGCGAGATGCGGTTAATGCAGGTTTCGTTCAGCTGCGTCAATAATTCCGGCGTAAAAATCGGCTCTTCATTTTCCATGTCACCGATGCGGGCAATGACTTCGTATTTATTTTCTTCCGAAATGCCCGAAGCCCCGCGCAATCTGACCAGCATGCTGTTTTCAAGCTGCAGCAGGGCGACCACCTGCTGCAGCAGGCCATGCGCAAAATCATACAGATTGCGCTGTTTAAAAATATGGCTGGAGGCTTCGATGACTCTTTCCAGCCCCTCGCGGTAGGTGGACTGGAAGCGGCGCGCCTCTTCAACTGTCATGATGTCGCGGTAGCCACGCAGGGCGGCAAAGGTGGTGGTGAACAGTTTTTTGCGGTCGAGCTCGGTTTTTTCCTTATAGTCATTGATGTCGTATTCCACAATGACGCTTTCTTCCGGCGCCTGGCCCGGCTGGCCGGTGCGCAGAACGATGCGGGTGAAATGATTGCCCTGATCCTGCCGCAGCCAGCGTGCGACTTCCAGCCCGGCATGATCGTTTTCCATCACCACGTCGAGAAACACCAGCGCGATATCCTGTTCGCGTGCCAGAATTTCTTTTGCCTCTTTGCCGCTGTAGGCATCCAGAAATGCCAGCGCCCGCCCGTCCAGCCGGAAGCGGCTCAGGGTCAGTTTGGTCACGTCATGGACATCTGGCTCATCATCCACCAGCAATACTTTCCAAGGAGGGAGTCGCGGTGTTTCCTGCTTCAGGAAGGACATGTTTGTTCCGATCTGTTCAAACAGTGCTGAAAAAATAGCGGATCTTTTTTCATTCTAGCCGCTGGCTATGAAAGCAGACACAGGAATTTAACCAGAGTGGGCGCAAAACCGGTCTGCCGTTGTTATCGCGCCTTGTCACACCAGATGTGCTGCCCTTGCGGCACTCCGCCTGATCGGGATCATTTTGCGTCAGTCCGGTGCATTTTTAAAAGCCCTTTTTACCGGTTTTTACTATCTGCAACATTCCTGCGTGGAAAATTTGAGTGTCAGCACTATTTGCCGAAGCGCGGACGATCACTTTAAGATAAGGCGATTCAATCAACCAGCAGAGGAAAAAATTCATGGATCAGCAATTTGAAGATGGCCTGCAGATTCGCAAACAGGTCATGGGGGAGGAGTTTGTTGCCCGGGCATTCAGCCAGAACGATGCATTTACAGCACCGTTACAGGAGTTTGTAACGCGCAATGCCTGGGGCACGGTCTGGTGCCGCGACGGGCTGGAACTCAAAACCCGCAGCCTGGTGACCATCTCCATGCTGACGGCACTGGGCCGGGCGCATGAAATCAAAGGCCATGTGCGCGGAGCGGTGAATAATGGTGCCAGCATGAAGGAAATTCAGGAAGTCTTGCTGCATGCCAGCGTGTACTGCGGTATGCCGCTGGCGATTGATGCGTTCCGTTCCGCGCACGAGGTGCTGAAGGAAATGGGGCAGATTGCTTAATTCTGCCCGTCTGGTACTGATGTGTTGCACAGTTCTGCAGCGCAGAGTGCGGCGGTGGCTTGAGTGATTACGGTTTTTTACCGATTCCCAGCAGACCGGACAGCCGGCTGCTGTCCACACCCTGTTGTTGCAGCAGGGTTTCCAGCGCGGGCAGCAGCGGACCAAGCGTGTCGCTCAGTATGGTTTGCACGGTATCGACAATCACCTGGGTACTGCGTTCGATTTCGATGTTCAGCGCGGCACCCACGGTTTTTTCTGCAAACACGGTCATGCGCAGGGTTTCCGGAATCAGCCAGATCTCAAACCAGCTTTCAGCACGGTTGACTTCGGCAATGGTCAGGCTGGCGCCGTTGACGGCGATATAGCCCTTGGCGAAGATGTAGCGCAGCCATTCGGGCGGGACGGCAATGCGCAGCACATAATTATTGTCGGTCTGACGGATGGCCGCGAGCCGGGCGGTGAAATCCACATGGCCGGACAAAGGATGGCCGCCGATTTCAGCGCCATCGCGCGCGGCGCGCTCCACGTTGACCCGGCTGTTTTCTGCATAGCTGCCCAGCGTGGTGATATTCAGGCTTTGCTGCATCACATCGAAATCGGCAGCGTTTGCGCCGTGCAACTGGGTGACCGTCAGGCAGACGCCGTCGACAGCGACGCTGGCACCGATCTCCAGGTCTTTGGCAAAGCCTTCGGGAAATTCAATACGGAAGCTGCGCAAGCCCGGCAGGTCTTTGATGTCTGCGATATGGGCAACGCCCTGAACAATGCCTGTGAACATAAAATTGCCGATCAAAATTTGAAATCAGACGTGATTGTAAAGTAATCACCCCGATGCGGGGCAGAACGCCGCGCAGCGTTGCCGTATCGCGTTTTCAGGCAGGATTGAAGAGCGTCGCCGGACCGATCATGGCCAGCGGCAGTTCGACGATGAATGCCGCGCCCTGTCCCGGCGTGCTGACACAATGAACCCGCCCTTCCTGCGCTTCGCTGAGTTTTTTAACGATCGATAAACCCAGCCCGCTGGAATGTTCTCCCGCTGTCGGGGTCGGGGACAGGCGCGAAAACTTGGTGAATAAATGTGTCTGGTCTTCTGCAGACAGGCCGGGACCTTCATCCTTGATTTCCAGTCGCCCCATGCCGCCCTGCTCGCTCAGATGCAGCCAGATATGCCTGCCGGGCGGCGAAAACTTGATGGCATTGGACAGCAGGTTATCAATGATGCGGGTGCAGGCACCGACATCGCCCCGGATCATCACGGTGCAGTCAGCGTGGATCACGGCACGGAGTTCTTTGGCTTTCAGCATCTCTTCATATTGCTGCGCGGTTTCATTGAGCAGTTTGCCCAGATCGATCGTTTCCGGCGACAAATTCAGCTGGCCGGATTCCAGCGCATTCACATCCAGCAGATTCGTCACGATATGCATCATGCGTTCGCCGCTGGTGCTGATCCGCTCGCAGTACTGCTGTTTTTGCGGTTCTGACAGCTGGTGTCCCATATTGAGCAGTAACTTGCTCATGCCGATGATGCTGGTCAGCGGGTTTTTCAGGTCATGCGCGGCGATGCCGAGAAATTCATTTTTCTGCTTGTCCAGCACTTCCAGCCGCAGCACTGCTTCGTCCAGTTCTGCGGTCCGCAGCTGCACTTTTTCTTCCAGTTCGGATTCGGCCTGTTGCGACAGCCTGAGCATTTGCTTTTGCACCCTGGAGCTTTCTTTCTTGATCAGACTGATGCGGTAAGCCTGCGCCAGTGCCAGCAAAATCACTTCGATCGCAGAACCGATCTGGAAGCTGTAATCGGTGATCCAGCTGGGTTCGAGAATGCCGAGGTTGCGCAACGGCACCAGCGACACGCCGGAAATCCACGCCGCAGACGCTGCCAGTGCGATGTAACCCGGCGCATAGCCGCGCAGGCCGGACAGCAGACAAACCGGCAGAAACAACAGTAGCTGCAACAAACCGATGGCCTGTGCAATCGCAGCAACCTGCGGGTTATAGCCGGCCAGAATAAAGCCTATCAGTACCAGCACGCAAAACTGGATCGTGCGGAACAGCAGGTAGACTTTTGGCATCGCCGTCCGCAGATGCAGAAAGCTGCAGATGAACAGCGATGAACTCAGCACAATAACCTGCGAGAATAACGCAGGTACCATATCGACCAGCCACGGCCAGTCCGGCGCGACATACATCGCCAGGTGTCCATTTACGCTCATTCCGGCGATCAGTGTGCTGCATGACAGCATCAGGTAATGCAGCATGGAAATATCACGGTAACTGGTCATCAGCAGTGCGTTGTAGATGATCATCGCCAGCATGATGCCGTAATACACACCCATCAGATTGGATGTGTAATTAGACGATTCTGCAAACCGGTCCCGTGCCCACAGGGTTGCCCTCAGGAACACCGAGCTGGTGCTCTGTATCCGCAGATACACGGTGGTGACTGCAGTGTCATCGAGTTCCAGGGGAAAAACCGGGTAGTGAAACCGGATTTCCTGTTCGGAAAACGGAATCCGGTCACCGGCCCGGCGCATCCGGATGCTGCCGTCCGGCGCTTGCTGGTACAGGCGAATATCATCCAGCATGACCGGCGTGATTTCCAGCATCCAGTTCCTGATGGTGTTTTCCTGTGTGCGCTGCAGGTCCAGTCGCAGCCAGAACACGGAATTGGTGTAGCCGGCGCTGAGATTGCCGGACACGGGACTGAAACGCTGGTTGATTTCCGGTTTCAGGATATCCCGGATATCCAGTGTGCCGGTTTTATCTTCCAGCAGCTGAAAATGAGATTGCAGCGATATCTGCACCTCTTGGTTATCCAGCCTGAGCACGTCAGCATTGGCATGGAAACTGATGCCAGACAGCAGGAACATCAGGACTGTCAGCAGGCGCCACAGAGGGTAGTGAGAGGTCGCTGGTCGCATGGTTCTGAATAAATTCTGTTCCGTTATGAGCCGGTGGCAACGCATTTCATATACCGCAGCCTATCAATTTTCATGTGTCCGTGCAATTTTTGCAGCACATCGCAGCGCCTGTTTCAGCTGTCGTCGTCCATGCTGTCCTGTTCCAGTTCCGGCACCAGATTGGAATGCGTCATGCTGGTCAGGTTCTCGCGCAGCCACTGATGCGCCGGATTGCGGCTGTCACGCTCATGCCACAGCATATCGATATGCACCTGCGGGGTTTCAAACGGCAGCTCTTTCCAGATCAGCGCCTCGGTCATGCCGGTGGCGCTGATCAGATGGCGCGGCAGGACGGTGATCAGATCGGAATGCGCGACCACCCTGCCGCCGGTAAAGAATTGATTGACGGTCAGCAGGATATGCCTCTCCCGCCCCATCTTTGCCAGCACCTCGTCAATCAGTCCGTGGGCCCGGCCGGAAAAGCTCACCAGCAGATGGCGGGCGGCGCAGTAGTCATCCACCGTGAGTTCAGAACCGGCCAGCGGATGGTCGCGTCGCATGACGCAGACATAATGACCGGAATACAGCCGCTCGTGCCGGATCGGGCTGTTACCCGCCGCTTGCCCGCCTGAGAGTTGCGCCACCACGCCGGGGAAAAAGCCGACGGCGATATCGATATCGCCGCGCAGCAGCATCGGGCGCGGCTCGCGGGTCGTCAACGGCACCATGCGCACGTTGATGCCGGGCGCATCGCTCTGGATGGAACGGACCAGGGTTGGCATCCAGAGCGCGGCAGTGGCATCTGCCATTGCCATGCGGAAGGTGATTTTTGCCTGGGAAACATCAAAGCTGTCCGGAGCGATCGCCGACTCCAGGCTGCACAGCGCCTGGCGGATCACCGGCCACAGCGCTTCCGCGCGCGGCGTCGGTTTGACACCGTAAGCGGTGCGGATCAGTAATTCATCATTCAGGGAATAGCGCAGGCGCTTTAACGCATTCGATACCGCAGGCTGGGTCATGGCCAGCTTGTCGGCCGCCCGCGTCAGATTCTGTTCAATCATGACGGCATCAAACACACGCAATAAGTTCAGATCTAATGTCAGAAAGTTCATTCTGATGGTCTCCACATATTGTCTTCATATATAGCGTTCACTGCAATTATTCACAAACGATATATTAATTATAGGAAATGGAAATTGGGATTATATGTTGCAATGCAATATTATGGCGTTATTCCATAAAGTCAAAGTGAAAAGAGGACATCATGAACTTCTTAAATATCGCCTTCCCCGCCACCAGCGCCCTGCCTGTTGCAGAAGCTGCCATCAGCACACTGATCGCCTCATTCCGCCCATTGCTGGGTCTGGGCGTGCTGACCACCATGCTGGTCGTGTTCAAGCCTTTGCTGGCAGGTATGCTGCGCGCCTTGAAACTGGCTGTTTTCCCGAATAAGACCCGCGAAGAAAAATCTGCACTGCGTAATCTGCGCAGCATGCTGGCTGTGCGCAACATTGCCAATGACCTGGACAGCACATCGCCTAACATGGCGGCAGAATTGCGTGCGCTGGCTGCCCGCGGCTAAATGAAACATTCTGCACAAGCCGGATCAGATCGCTGGTTTTGCAATGCAACAAATTTCTGCCTGCGGAGATAATACGATGTCAGCCTATGTTTCTGTTTTGCCACAGAAGATGCCGCGTCAGATTGCAGGTTCCAAAAGCCTGGCGTCCATGCTGCCGACCATACTGAGTACCGGTGTGATCACGCTGGTCGCCACTGCCGTCATGCGTCTGTTGTGGCTGGGTTTCAGCAACGATTTTTTCGGTGCCTGGATGGAAGCGTGGCTGACCACGTGGCCGATCGCGTTTCCGGTCGCGTATATGCTGCGGCCTGTCCTGAACCGCGTCAGCCGCAGCGTCAGCCAGCCGGTTGTCGCTGCTGCTTTGCCGGTTCGTCAGGGTTTGACGGTCACTGACATTCAGCGTGCCGCTGCAGAAGCAACCCGGATCGCCGGTTTGCAAGTCAAATCCTTGCCTGCGCGCCGTTACTGAAAACACTGCTGCAGAGACTGCAACCACCACATTGCAATTGCTACATTCAACAGCCGCACTCTGTGCGGCTTTTTTTATGGCTGCTCCTGATGGCAGCGCGACAGATAAGACTGGATCGCCGCTTCATTGATCTTGCGGATTTCACCCTGCTTTTCCATCTGCGATAACACGGCCTCCAGCCTGGGAATCAGCGCCTGGTGTTTTTTGTGCAGTACATGAAAACCCGGTCGCTGCAGCAGCGGTGGTTCCAGCATCACGATCTGCGTTAAGCCGAGGCGAACGGCGTGGCATAAGCTCTGGCGCGACTCCAGGGCGATATCGGTTCGCCCTGCGGCCAGCTTGCGAAATAGCGAATCTAACGATGGGGCGGTGTCCGTGCGCAGGTTGCCGGTGCGCTCGGCAATCACCAGCACACCGCTTACATAGCCTGTCAGGTAAGGTTGCAGGCTGGCAAAGTCGTGTACTTCAAACGTCTTTCCGCTGGTAAAGACCATCAATTCTTCGCTGGTCACCGGGACTTTCACCGGCAGCATGTCGTAGTCGGGTTCCAGCGTCAGGCGGAAAGTCACGCCATCCACGCTTCCTGCCTGCAACAGGCCGATACCCCGTTTGGCAGGAACTTCGATGAATTGCACCGGCAGGTTCAGGCGCTGATAAGCCTGCTGCAATACTTCTCTTGCAGCAACAGAGCTGGGGCGCATATCGTTCACAGTGATGATTTGCAGCGGAGTCATTGCCTGTACAGGCATACTGGCAACGCAGCATAACCAGAACCACAGATGGCGCAGCGGGTGATGCTGGCGGCAGAGAGGGAGACGCATCGTAAGCCGGTTTCTGATCCGTAACAGGCAGAGTGTAGCAAATCATAAAAAAAGCGCGAAATTTTTCGCGCTTTTTTCGTGAGTCAGACGGTGGCTTATGCGGCCAGACGTTTTTCCAGCGCCACGCGGGTGGCTTCGAGTTCTGCCGGCAGATGGTAGGCCAGTTTCTCGAACAACTCGGTATGCAGTTTCAGTTCTGCTTCCCATGCCGCCTTATCAATCGACGTGATGGTGTTGAACTGCTCCTGCGTGAATTGCAGACCGTCCCAGTTCAGGTCGCCAAAGGTCGGTGTGATGCCGAACACGTTTTCCACGCCGTTGGCATTGCCTTCGATACGATCCAGCATCCACTTCAGTACGCGCATATTGTCGCCAAAGCCAGGCCAGACGAATTTGCCATTTTCGTCGGTGCGGAACCAGTTGACGCAGAAAATGGCAGGCTGCTTGGCGCCCGCTGCGGCGATTTTCTTGCCCATATCCAGCCAGTGCTGGAAATAGTCGCTCATGTTGTAACCCATGAACGGCAGCATCGCAAACGGATCGCGACGCACCACGCCCTGCTGGCCAGCTGCCGCAGCAGTGGTTTCGGAACCCATGGTCGCTGCCATGTAGACGCCTTCGACCCAGTTACGGGCTTCTGTGACCAGCGGTACGGTGGTGGAACGACGGCCGCCGAAAATGAACGCAGAGATCGGCACGCCGGCCGGATCATCCCATGCTGCATCGATGACCGGGTTTTGTGTGGCGGCGACAGTGAAGCGGGCATTCGGATGCGCGGCTTTTGCGCCGGTTTCCTTGGCGATCGCCGGTGTCCAGTCTTTGCCCTGCCAGTCGATCAGGTGCGCTGGCGCTTCTTTCGTCATGCCTTCCCACCAGACATCACCATCATCCGTTAGGGCGACGTTGGTGAAAATCGTGTTGGCAGTCAGCGAAGCCATGCAGTTCGAATTCGTTGCAGTATTGGTGCCCGGTGCCACGCCGAAGTAACCGGCTTCCGGGTTGATCGCATACAGACGGCCGTCTTGGCCCGGTTTGATCCAGGCAATATCGTCACCGATGGTGGTGACTTTCCAGCCTTTGATGGCTGGAATCAGCATTGCGAAGTTGGTTTTGCCGCAGGCTGACGGGAATGCTGCTGCAACGTAATGCTTTTTACCTGGCTGACCATTAACTGCGGGAGATTCCACACCCAGAATCAGCATGTGTTCTGCCAGCCAGCCCTGATCGCGGCCCATGGTGGAAGCGATACGCAGCGCGAAGCATTTTTTGCCCAGCAGCGCATTGCCGCCGTAGCCGGAGCCAAACGACCAGATTTCGCGGGTTTCAGGATAATGCACGATGTATTTGGTTGCATTGCATGGCCATGCCACGTCTTGCTGACCGGCTGCCAGCGGCGCGCCGACAGTGTGGACGCAAGGGACGAAATCACCGTCGCTGCCGAGTACATCAAATACGGCCTTGCCCATGCGCGTCATGATGCGCATATTGACTGCCACATACGGAGAATCGGACAATTCCACGCCGATATGGGCAATCGGCGAGCCCAGCGGACCCATCGAGAACGGCACCACATACATCGTGCGGCCTTGCATGCAGCCGTCGAACAACGGGTTCAGCGTGGCGCGCATTTCTGCGGGGGCCATCCAGTTATTGGTCGGGCCGGCGTCTTCTTTTTTCTCGGAACAGATATAAGTGCGGTCTTCGACACGCGCAACGTCTGTCGGGTCGGAGCAGGCCAGATAGCTGTTCGGGCGTTTTGCCTCGTTCAGCTTTTTCATGGTGCCGGCAGCGACCATCTGGGCGCACAAACGGTCGTATTCTTCCTGACTGCCATCGCACCAGTAAATGGTGTCAGGCTTGGTCAGTGCCGCCATTTCAGCGACCCAGTTGATCAGTTTCTGATGTTTCACGTGAGCGGGTGCGTTGATTGCAGCCACGCCTTTCATGATAGGTTGATTCACGATACTACCTCCAATGCCATTTCAATAAAAAATTCCGGTGTAGCGGCACGGCAGGATCGTCGTTGGAAGGCTGGCCTGCGAGCGCGGAGGAAAGTGTTTCCCGGCTCCAGCAAAGCGGATACCCTAGCGGCGGTTCTGTCGGATAATAGGAAATCAGGACGATGATCCCGACCCCAGCTAGCGCCTGCCAGGTGAGCGGGCGGAAGAATCAAAAAGCTACGAACTGATAATTGTACACGCCCGCGCTGTTTCGGGCGAATTTTGCGTCAAATTCGTTATCATAGTTGCATAAAATATGAAAGTGAAACAGTTTCATCTGATCTTTCCGCACAAAGGAATCCCGCTATGAAGATTGCAATCCTGGATGACTATCAGGATGTGGTGCGGCAGCTCAGTTGCTTTGAGTTATTGAGCGAGCACGAAGTGAAAGTATTTCATAACAGCGCCGTTGGCGTGGGTCAGCTGGCGATCCGCCTGGCGCCGTTTGATGCGCTGGTGCTGATCCGCGAGCGTACCCGCCTGCCGCGGGCTTTGCTGCTGCGCCTGCCGAATCTGAAGCTGATTTCCCAGACCGGCAAAGTGGCGGGACATATTGATCTGGCCACCGCACGCGAACGCGGCATTGCCGTCACCGAAGGCATCGGCGACCCGAAGGCGCCGGCGGAGCTGACCTGGGCGCTGATCATGGCTTCCATGCGACGACTGATGAATTATGCGTCGCTGCTGCAACAGGGCGTGTGGCAGACGGCGTCGGTGCATGCCGCACAAAACCAGCTGGGTCGCGTGCTCAGCAACCGGCGGCTCGGCATCTGGGGTTATGGCCGCATCGGGCGGCTGGTGGCGGGTTATGGTCGCGCCTTCGGCATGCAGGTGGTGGTCTGGGGCCGCGAAGCCAGTCTCGATCAGGCGTTGCAGGACGGCTATCAGGTGGCATCCTCGAAACAAGAATTTTTTGCCAGTTGCGACGTGCTGTCCCTGCATCTGCGGCTGAATGACGCCACGCGCGGCATCGTGACCCGTGCCGATCTGGCAAACATGCAGCCGGATGCGCTGTTCGTCAACACCAGCCGCGCCGAACTGGTGGAACCCGACGCGCTGGAACAGGCGCTGGACGCCGGCCGCCCCGGATTCGCCGCGCTGGACGTGTTTGAAAGCGAGCCGCTGCCATTGCAGCATCCGCTGCTGCGACGGGAAAACGTGCTGGCTACGCCGCATCTGGGCTATGTCGAAAAAGACAGCTACGAGTTGTATTTCTCGGTGGCATTTCAGAATATCGTGAATTTTGCGAAGGGCATGCCGACCAATCTGATGCAGGGATGAAAGCGTGCTTTGGATAAGATCAGGCACATCCACAATCAGTGGCGATGCGCTATGTGTCGTAAAGAAACCTGAGTCTGACCAGCGCATTCAGAAACGCATCTTCTAGTACGCATATCGTTTCAGTTGCAAAGCTGTAATGCTCATAACGCCAACGTCCCCGCACCTGATCGAATAAACGCGGTTTTGGCGATGTCGGTGGAGTCATGTTTTTATTCGATTAGTTACACTGTATTTATGTACAGTAATGTCAAATAGAGCAAGTCCCCATGCGGATTTCAAGACATTTGAAGAAAGTTGTCTTTTTTAACATTTCAAGTTAAGCTTTATTTTTATCAAATTAAATAAAAGTCAGGCCGCAATTGAAGTCAAATAGTTAAGCACATGAAGATTCAAATAAGCAAAAAACATAAATCCATTCCTGCCGGGTTAAACTTTGAGCTACCGCAGTTCAGCGTAATTACCGGAAAAAACGGGAGTGGAAAGAGTCATTTACTTGAGGCATTGGCTAATGGGCAGATATCCAAAATAACAGACGGCGACTCCAATCTTGCGAAGGTGTTGCTGGTTGGATTTGGTGGTCTTAACCCTCAAATCGATGAATCCTGCGACCCCCAGCAGATCGTTCAAAACTCAAAAAACTGGTGGAATCAGATAGAAAACCTTCAACGTAATTTGAAGCAAGCAAAAGATAACGGCGAGCAAATTGTCGGGTCGACTGAAATAGTTTTGGGTAGATGGGTCCACAATCCTCAACTATTTTCGATAGTTGATAACATCACAAGAAAAACGCACAAGCAGTTTGAGCAGTTATCAGAAGACGATATCTACTTCAACCTAAGCGTCGCAGAGGGGAATTCGGGAACCCTATTTGCATCCCAATTGGCAATGATATTCAAGACATATCACGTCAGATATACAAAGAATAAATTCAAGAAGTTCCTTAATTCGGAAAACAAAACCCAAATTCCGACCCTCTCAGATGAAGAGTTTACAGAGATCTACGGCCCCAAGCCTTGGGTATTAGTTAATGAAATACTTTCAAAAGCAGGATTAACCTATGAGGTCGTGAATCCCGAGGCGATTGATACTGATTCAACGTATCGACTGAGGCTTGTGGATAGGACAAATGAGACCGAAATATCTGCCAATGACTTATCAACAGGGGAAAAGGTGTTAATGTCGCTAGCGCTTGCAATCTACAACACACAAGAATCTGTTGGAAAGCCAGATATACTTATTCTTGATGAGCCTGACGCACCACTTCATCCTCAATATTCCAAACTTCTTATCGAAACACTTCTAGACGTTGTGGTTAGACAAGCGGGGGTGCAAGTTATTCTAACCACACATTCACCCTCTACAGTTGCAATGTGCCCTGATAATGCTCTATTTGAAATGAATAGAGACACAAAAATCCCAGGGATGGTAAGTGTTAGTCGAGGTCTAGAGGTTTTAACCGAAGGGATACCTCACCTGAAAATTTCTACTGAAGAGAGGCGACAAATATTCGTAGAAAGCAAATTCGACGTTATCTATTTTCAAAAACTATATCAAATCACAACCAGATTTTTTCCGCTGGGCTACAGCCCAATTTTTCTTGAGCCACACAGTGGGACTTCAAATTGTACGGACGTAGAGTCAATTGCAAACCGCTTGTCTGAAGCTGGTAGCGATCTGGTTCGGGGAATTGTGGATTGGGATGGAGTCAAATCTGACAAGCATCCCGTTTATGTCCTTGGCGGAGGGCGACGGTACTCTATCGAAAACTACATCCTCGACCCAATTTTTATTGGGCTTGCGCTTGTCCGCCTCGGACGAAAGACACTAAATGATTTCTCCATACCTCACCTTCACACATACGTTGACGCAGCAAAATTGACGAATGAAGATGCACAAAAAATCTCGGATCACATAATGGAGGCAACGGGTATTGCCGCAACGTCGGTCACGAAATGTCAGCTCCAGAATGGCTGGGAAATCCAGTTACCCAGTCAGTTCCTCAATATGAGAGGCCATGATTGGGAGAGGATGGTCTTGTCTCGCATTCCAGACTTAAATGCGATTGTCAGCAGAAATGGTGATGCTGGACTCAAGCTTGGGATAATACAAGTTATTGAAGAGTTTCCTCAACTTCTTTCTGCAGATATCTTGCAAACCATGAAATTACTAAATTAATATTATTAAGTGCAAGCCGTACATTCATGTCTAACTGGTCGTTCAACGCGCACGCTGCAGCAGACCGTGCTTTCGGCATACTCACGGCATGCCGCGGTGTCCTCCGGGCTTCGCGCTGCGGCGCCATCTAACTAGAGCGTTGAACCCCAAATTTCAAAGCTTCCTTCAAAAATAATCGCATCCGCCTGAGTCTGGCATTGTCTTACCCTCTGTGATCCAATCTCTCGCGTCCCACGCGCTCAAAATCCACAAAAGATACTCCCCAGGGTATATCTACAAACCCAATGTTGTGCAGGGATTTGGGGTGTTTTCTTGAAAACATAGGGAGCATGCAAAATTCGGGCAATTCGGCAGCCGTTCAGAGGACGAGTTACTCGCTATTGCCGGCGTTAAGCACAGGCATATTCCGGCGAAACAAGTTCACGCAGGCGTGGATAGTTTCAGGCCGATGATGCCGCAGACGATCAGCGCGAGGCTGAGCAGGCGAGCCGGGCTGGCGGATTCGCCGAACAGGATGATGCCCATGATCGCGGTGCCGACTGCGCCGACGCCGACCCAGACCGCATAGGCGGTGCCGACCGGCAGGTTTTTCATGGCGATGCCGAGTAAGCCCACGCTGACTGCCATAGCAGCCAGCGTCACGGCGCTGGGCCAGAAGCGGGAAAAACTTTCAGTGTATTTCAGGCCGACGGCCCAGACGATTTCAAACAGACCGGCGGTGAGCAGAATGATCCAGTTCATGATGGGATTCCGAAATGTGATGGCTGCAGGGTCGTCCCTGCGGATGACGAGATGCGCCGGGGTCGTCCCCGGGCCGGGTGCCGCGGTTGTCCTGAGGCGGGCAATGCGCGGCATGCTGTGGAAGCAGGATTGTAGCTGATTTTGCCTGTCGGGATGCTGCGCGGTGGCTGGTGAGACGGGAATGTCGGGCGCTGCCGTTGCCCGGTTCGGATCGGCGCAGCTCGTCATGCATTTATATACTCCGGGGGAGTATATAAAAACAACCTTGTTTTATCTGGGCATCAGGCTGGTTCGGATAAAAATCGGGGGGAGTATCTGTACCGAGGGGGCTGATCTGAAAAAAATCCAGAATAAGCCGGTATGCGTCACCATTCCAGCGGCAGGCTCCAGCCGGACGGCATCACATCATGCCGCACCACGGCGCGCTGCTGATGGCGGCGGGCGATGCTGTCCGGGCTCCAGGTCTGCTCCCAGCCCGGTGGATAGCTCAGCGCAGATCCTGCATAGGGCGGCAGGCGCGGGCGCACCGCCATCACCGGTAAATCCAGCGGCAGCGGTTGCTCCGGCGTATCGGCGCCGAGGCTGTAGGCGTAGTCGGGCAGCAGCGCGTCGCAAACGCCGGCGAACCAGCGTGTATGATCCTCGTCCCTGCCCAGCGCCTGCGCCAGTCCGGCGGGATCGTATTGCGCCAGCGCCGCGATCAGCTCGGCGGTGCCGGCGCCGGGCGCATCGCCCCAGCCCATGACGGGATTGAAAATATAATCGGCTCCCGAACCATACCAGCCTTCGCGCAGCGGACGTTGCATCCAGTGGCGCTGGCCGGTGAACAGTTGCCAGCGCCAGTGCAGGCCGGACGGTTTGGGCCAGCTGTACAGATACAGCCGCTGATAGCCCGCTGCGTGCAGCCCGCGCACCATCGCCATCAGGCGCGCATGCGGCATGCATTCCGGCGGCGCGCGCCGGAACAGGATGGGTTCGCCGTCGGCATGCCGGACTTCATCGGCCGACAGATTCAGATCGATACTGCGTTTTTCATCCCCGAAGCGCGCACCGACCCAGCCCGTGAGCAGATTCACAGCCGTCAGCACGCCATAGCCGCGGTGCCGGTGAAAAATAACAGTGCCGGGAGCAATCGGTTTCATAGCAGGAATCATCCAGCAAACAGGGAAGGCGCGTCAGTGTAGCAGTTTTCAGCACCTGCCCCGGCGCGTTACAATGACTGCATCGATTCCCTTCACCTCTTTGCATAAGCTCACCATGACACTGCGCATCCTCGCCACCGGCGGCACGTTCGACAAACACTATGACGAAATCAACGGCAAACTCAGCTTTGCCGACAGCCATTTGCCCGAGGTGCTGCAGCGCGCGCGCCTGACGGTGCCGGTTGCGCTGGAGATCTGCATGCTGATGGATTCGCTCGACATGGATGACAGCCACCGTCAGACCATCTTAGCGGCATGCCAGGCTGCATCAGAAAAAGCGATCGTGATTATTCACGGCACTGACACCATGCGCGAAACCGCCGAAGTGCTGGGCGCGGCAGGACTGGATAAAACCATCGTTTTCACCGGCGCCATGATTCCGTATGAAATCGCCAATTCCGATGCGTTTTTCAATCTCGGCTTTGCCTGCGCCGCCGCCCAATTGCTGCCGCCCGGCGTGCATGTGGCGATGAACGGCAAGATTTTTCCGTGGAACGACGTGCAGAAAAATCGCGCCGCCGGTGTGTTTGTGCATAAATAAAAAAGGAAACATCATGAGACTGCTGCTGGCTGCGCTGTTACTGTCCCTGTCGGCCTGGACGCCGGCCGCAGAAGTGCGGTTTGACGCGTTTTATTTTTTCCAGCCCGACCCGGTACTGCAACAAAAAGGCGTGACGGCGGATAACCTGGGACGTTATTCACGGGCGCTGCAGTCGAAGATTTACCAGACCCTCAAAAAAGCGAAAATCCCGGTCACTTCCGGTTATCTGGTCGTCGCCATCCGTTCCGATGGCGCGACCGCTTCCTGGCTCGACATGAGTCCGGCGCTGCATGAATACTATGCGGGCCAGATCGACGACATCGTGCAAAAACTGCCGCCGTTCGAGGTCAGATCCGGCATTGTCGTGTTCGCCATGAAAATGGCGGTCGACACCCCGGTCCAGACCCGCAAGGCCAGACCGGAACCGTCAGACTGGGCCGATGCCCGCAAAAAAATCAGTAATCCTGACAATATCGAAGAACTGGTGCTGTCGGTCTGGCCGGAATAATCTCCGTACGGCACGCCAGCCCTGTCAAACACACCGGCAGCGCCGGTCAGGCAGGCAGACAACAGCGGTTAAGGCCGCTGTTTTTTATTGTCCCAGTAATTGCGCGAGTGCCGTCAGCAGCGCATCGCATTGTGCATCGGTGCCGACAGAAATGCGCAGAAATTGTTCAATCCGCGGTAAGCGGAAATGGCGCACGATGATGTGCTGTTCCCGCAGCCCCTGTGCCAGCGTTGCCGCATCGTGCTGCGGATGGCGGGCAAACACAAAATTGGCTGCCGACGGCAACACGGAAAATCCCAGTTGCTGCAAACCCTTTGTGAGCCGGTCGCGGGTGGCGATAACAGCGCGGCAGGTTTGTTCAAAATACGGCTGATCCTCAAACGCGGCTATTGCGCCCGCCACCGCCAGCCGGTCGAGCGGATATGAGTTAAAGCTGTTCTTGACGCGGTTCAGTGCTTCAATCAGATCAGGATGACCAATTGCCAGCCCGACCCGCAAGCCGGCGAGGGAACGGGATTTGGACAAGGTTTGCACCACCAGCAGATTCGGGTACCGGTTCACGAGCTGGACCGCTGATGCGCCGCCGAAATCGATATACGCTTCATCGATCACCACGACCGAATCCCGGTTGCTGTCCAGCAGTGCGGCGATCTGTTCCAGACCCAGCAGGCAGCCGGTCGGGGCATTCGGATTCGGAAAAATAATGCCGCCATTCGGCTGCGCATAATCCGCAGTCTGAATCCGGAATTCTGCATCCAGTGCGATGCTGCGGTAGGTGATGCCATACAGGCCGCAATACACCGGATAAAAACTGTAGGTAATGTCCGGAAACAGCAAAGGCAGCGCGTGCTTGAGCAGCGCCTGAAACGTATGCGCCAGCACTTCGTCGGAACTGTTGCCGACAAATACCTGCTGCGGTGTGATGACGCTACCGCTTGCGCGGCTGTAATATGCGGCGATCGTTTCGCGCAGCCGGTCCGAGCCGGGATCGGGATACAGCCGCAGATCGGCAGACGCCGCTCCGGTAATGGCCGTCAGCACTTGCGGCGACGGCGGATACGGATTTTCGTTGGTATTGAGTTTAATGAGTTGCTGCAGCTTCGGCTGTTCGCCCGGTACATAAGGGGTCAGGGTGTGAACAAGGCTGCTCCAGTATTGGCTCATGATAAGGTGATAAACAAAAAATCAGAAAAAGGTCAGCACAAAAAGGTTCTTGTGCTGACCGCATGGCAAATGTGCAGGACCGTGTTGCCAGTGTCGCGGGAAGCGGTATCCCTGGTCAGCTGATCAGGCCGTCCTCCTTGAACATCTGCTTCAGGCCGCGCAAAGCCTGACGGATGCGCGCTTCATTTTCGATCAGCGCAAAGCGTACATAAACGTCGCCGTACTCGCCGAAACCGATGCCGGGCGACACGCACAGCCTGGCTTTTTCCAGCACCTGCTTCGCGAATTCCAGCGAGCCGAGATGACGGTAATGTTCCGGAATTTCAGCCCAGATATACATCGAGGCTTTCGGTTTTTCGACCATCCAGCCGATATCATGCAACCCCTTCACCAGCACATCGCGCCGCGCCTGATAGGTATCGCGGATCTGATGCACGCAGCTCTGGTCGCCTTCCAGCGCGGCAATCGCCGCCACCTGCACCGGTGTGAAACTGCCGTAATCATGATAGCTCTTGATGCGCGCCAGCGCTGCCACCAGCTCTTTGTTGCCGACCATGAAGCCAATGCGCCAGCCCGCCATGTTATAGCTTTTCGACATGGTGAAAAATTCCACCGCCACGTCGCGCGCGCCTTCCACCTGCATGATGGACGGCGCTTGCCAGCCGTCGTACACGATGTCGGCGTACGCCAGATCATGCACCACCAGAATGTTGTGCTCCCTGGCGAGTTTGACGACGCGCTCGAAGAATTCCAGCTCCACGCACTGCGCGGTCGGATTAGACGGAAAGCCGAAAATCATCATCTTCGGTTTCGGATAGGTTTCGCGTATTGCTCTTTCGAGTTCGGCAAAAAAATCCACACCGGGGCTCATGCGTATCGAGCGGATATCGGCACCGGCAATCACCGCGCCGTAGATGTGGATCGGATAGCTGGGGTTCGGCACCAGCACGGTGTCGCCCTTGTCCAGCGTGGCCAGCATCAGGTGCGCCAGACCTTCCTTGGAACCGATGGTGACGATCGCTTCGCTGTCGGGATTGATGTCCACCGCATAGCGGTCGCGGTACCAGCGTGCAATCGCGCGACGCAGCCGCGGTATGCCTTTCGAGGCTGAATAGCCATGCGTGTCTGGACGCTGAGCGACTTCCACCAGCTTGTCGACGATGTGTTTTGGTGTGGCGCCATCGGGGTTGCCCATCGACATATCGATGATGTCTTCACCGCGACGGCGCGCCGCCATCTTCAGCTCGGCAGTGATATTGAAAACGTAGGGTGGCAGACGATTGATGCGGGAAAAGGAGAACTGCGGTCCGGACGTCGCTGCGCCCTCACCTGCTGAACCCCGGCCCGGCGGAGTTAACGTATTGGTCATGATAGAAATTGAATTGTAAGGGTGACGTAGCGCCCGGAACCGTCCGAGCGACGTGGTGACAAGGCTTCTTGTGAAAACCTGCAGCCGGATTCATTGTAATCACTAACGCGATGAGATCACAAGCCTTTTGTCCGGCGGCGAGCGCGACGGGCCGCGCCGCATTACACTATGGTCTGGACAGCGGTTCGGTTTTGGCACTGATGGAGGAAGGAAATGAAGGCGTATCAGAAAGGGATTTTGCAGGCGATTCCGGCGCAGGCGGTTTATCTGAGTTTTGACCTGTCGCCGCAGGCAGACCGTTCTGCCGCAGAGGCAGCATTGCGCGCAGTGCAGTCACTGGCAGACGGCGAGCGGGTGGTGGCCGGTATCGGTGCGCAGCTGGCCGCCCTGTTCGGTGCGGCGATTCCCGGTCTGTATGATTTTACGGAAATTCCGGGAGCGAAAATGCGCCTGCCAGCGACACCGGCGGCATTATGGCTGTGGTGCCGCGACAGCGAGCGCGGGGCGCTGGTGCATGTGCAGCGCCATGTACAACAGATACTGGCACCGGCTTTCATCCTGCGGCAGGCAATCTGCGCTTTCCGCTATCAGGACGGACGCGATCTCAGCGGGTATGAAGACGGCACCGAAAATCCGCAGGGCGAGGAGGCGTTGCAGGTGGCGCTGACGGCAGACGGCGGCAGCTTTGCCGCAGTTCAGCAATGGGAACACCGTTTCGACAAACTGGATGCCATGTCGCAGGACGAGCGCGATCAGACGATAGGACGGCGTGCGTTGGACAATGAAGAACTGGAAGAGGCTCCCGCATCGGCGCATGTGAAGCGTACCGCGCAGGAAGATTTTGAGCCGGAAGCATTTGTGCTGCGCCGTTCCATGCCCTGGGCGGACGCGCATCAGGCGGGACTGGTGTTCGTGGCGTTTGCTGCCTCGTTCGCCGCGTTTGAGGCGCAGCTGCGGCGCATGTCCGGCGCGGAAGACGGCATCACCGACGACCTGTTCCGCTTTACCCTGCCGCTGACCACCAGCTATTTCTGGTGCCCGCCGCTGCGCAATGGCAAGGTGGACTGGAGCGCGTTAGGTATCGTTTGAGGCCGGCTCTTTGATCAGGGCCAGAAAGCCTTCCTGCGGCAAGGGTCTGGAAAACAGGTAACCCTGGAAGGCATAGCAGTTATGCGCGATCAGGAAGGCGCGCTGCGCCTTGGTTTCCACGCCTTCGGCAATCACGTTCAGTCCCAGATTCACACCCAGCGAAATAATCGCTCTGACGATGGTGGCGTTATTTTCATCTTCACTCAGGTCGCGCACAAATGACTGGTCGATTTTCAGCTGATTCAAAGGCAGGCGCTGCAGGTAGGCCAGCGAGGAGTAGCCGGTGCCGAAATCGTCCATTGAAAAGGCAATGCCGATTTTTTTGAGCAGATGCATTTTTTCTGTCGTCGCATCGACATTGTCCAGAATCGTGCTTTCTGTCAGTTCCAGTTTCAGCCGGGTCGGGTTAATCTGATGCCGGCTGACCATGTCGCACAGCGTATCGACAAAATCATGCTGCTGGAATTGTTTGGCGCTGACATTCACCGCCAGCGTCAGCTCAGCCGTATCCGGGTCGGCTTCCCATTTTTTGAGCTGGGCGCAGGCGGTTTCCAGCACCCATTTTCCGATCGGCAGGATCAGGCCGGTTTCCTCGGCAATCGGAATGAAATCGGCCGGAGAAGTAAAGCCGCGGTCAGGATGCTTCCAGCGCAGCAGGGCTTCCGCGCCGATCAGCTTGCCATCGGCATTCACCTGCACCTGGTAATGCAGCTGGAACTGGTTGTTCGCCAGCGCCGCGCGCAGGTTCGATTCCATCAGCATGCGCACCACCAGGATGGCCTGCATTGCCGGATCAAAAAAGCGCACCGCATTTCTGCCTGCGGTCTTGGCTTCGTACATGGCGGTATCGGCGCGTTTGAACAGGTCTTTGACGGTGATGTCGCCGCCCTGAAACAGGCAGACGCCGATACTGCTGGAGCCGTGGTGTTCAAAATCGGTGATCTGATACGGCTCGCTTAACACCTGACGCACTTTCTCCGCGACTTTGCCGGCCTGTTGCAGGGCTTCTTCCTTGTTGTCGCTGAGTTCTTCCAGCACCACCACGAATTCGTCACCGCCCAGCCGTGCCACGGTGTCGCTGTCCCGCACGCAATCGCACAGCCGTTTTGCCGTTTCAACCAGCAGCAGGTCGCCGGCATCATGGCCGCGGGTGTCGTTGAGGGTCTTGAAGTTGTCGAGGTCGATAAAGAAAATCGCGCTGTGGCTGCTGTTGCGCTGGTGGATGGAAATCAGATGCGCCAGCCGGTCCATCAGCAGGCGGCGGTTCGGAAGCTGCGTCAGGGAATCGTAAAAAGCCAGATTGCGGATTTCGGCTTCATAGCCCTTGTGCTGGCTGATATCGGTGAACGAGCCGATGTAATTGCTGACCTCGCCGTGATCGTCCATGATGGCGGTCAGCGTGATCATCTGCGGATAGATGTCACCGTTCTTCCGAGAGTTCCATAATTCCCCGTGCCAGAAATGATGCTGATGCAGGGCGTCAAAAATTTCCTGGAAAAATCCTTCATGCTGCTCCCGGTTGCGCAGCACCGGCGGGCGACAACCGGTCAGCTCGCCGGCTTTGTAACCGGTCAGACGGGTGAAGGTCTGGTTGACTTTCAAAATCCGCCAGTTGGCATCGGTGACGAAAATTCCTTCCTGCGATTCAAAGGTGCAGGCTGCAATCCGCAGGTCGGTATCGGCCTGTTTGCGGTCGGTGATATCGGTGACGAAACAGTGCCACAGCATCGCGCCATCCGGTTCCGGCTCCGGCAGCGCATCGATATACAGCCAGCGCATACTGCCATCGCGCCGGTGCAGGCGGAATTCCGTCTGCCAGGCGGACAGCTGGGCGGCGGCTTCATGCAGGCGACGCCTGCCGGTTTCGATGTCACGCCGGTCAATCCGCTGAAACAGGGCGCGTGCATTTTCTCTGACCTCATCGGCGGCGACTTCAAACATTTGCCGGATGGTGTCGCTGGCAAACGGCACGCTGGAAGTATGGTCGTCCCTGACCCGGTATTGCATGACCAGACCGGGCAGCCGCGAAGCCACTTTGTGAATACGCTGGTAAGCATCATGGATTTGCTGGCGTGCAGCGCGGGTTTCCGATTGCAGGGCGGCAATCAGCAGCGTGATCAGGGCAATCGTGGTGACGTATGCCCACAAGGTAAACAAACCGGCAGAATCGCTGTCTGAAAACGGTCCCTGATTTCTGGACGCCGCCCAGGCGGCAAACAATGCGGAAGCCAGGGTGGAAATGCTGACCAGCGTGATGTCAAAACGAATCGCAGCCCAGATCAGCGTGCCGACCACGATGAAAATCATGTTCAGGTGATTGTACGGCGATAAGAACACAAACCAGTGCACGCTGCACAGCACCAGCAGGAAAATCAGCAGCTCCTTGCCCCGTATCTGTAATGTGGTCAGAAAATGTGCCGACAGGCTCAGCAGCAAAGGGCCGATCAGCAATGTGCCGACCGCATCACCTGCCCACCAGCTGAACCAGGCGCTGCCGGAAACGGGATGCTGCCCAAGCGCCATCACGGTCAGCATGCCGGCAGACGACGAGATGGCTGCACCCAGCATCGCTGCTGCGGTAAAGCTGACGACATCGCGCCGCCGGGCAAAGCGGGGATTGAAACGCTGCCGGTGCATGATCCAGCTTGCCAGCAGCGGGCCGAGCAGATTGCCCAGCGCCAGCGGCACGGCGATGTGGAGTTGCAGGTTCCAGCTCAGTTCCATGAGCAGGCCGGAAACAAAAATTACCGCCATCATCGGGCGGCCAAACCGGAACAGCACTGCCGTGGCAATGCCGGACGGCAGCCAGATCAGACTGACATTCGGATAACTGTGAGACACGGCAAACGTCATTCTGCTCGCCAGAAAATACAATAGCGCGACCAGCAGTACCAGAGGCAATCGAAGTTTGGCAGATGGCAAAACAGAGAGAGGCGTTTGCAGCGAATTCGGCATGGCAGGAGAACAGAATCAGACAGGCTTTATTATGCGGCATAAGCTGCAGGC
The DNA here is from genome assembly GCF_014284195.1 of Cognatundibacterium griseum. GTDB lineage: Bacteria > Pseudomonadota > Gammaproteobacteria > Burkholderiales > Burkholderiaceae_D > Undibacterium > Undibacterium griseum. The sequence continues at coordinate 60,035 of NZ_JACOGC010000001.1, read as the reverse complement.
AAATGGCATTTGCACGTTGTTTAGCGACGTTAAATTGTGAGTCGTGGCCGAAACCGGCAATAAAATTTCCACAGCGAAATTTTTCCTGAAAAGTAATGTTTTTTAGCGGAAATTTCTTTGCCGGAGCGGATCTGTGCCGGACAAGTTTGTCGTGCCGCTGCAAAAGACGGCATGCGATGTTGTGCGCCATTCTTGAATGTGAGAGCTATACTGGGTAGAGTATGTCTTTGAGTAGCACAGAACCCCTTATTCCACATGAGCAGAAAGAGCAATATGTCAGATACTCCCCCATTAAAGATCATTTCTGGCAAGGCACTGAGCGATGCCCAGAAAAAAGATTTACTGCATCGCCTGGCGCGTATCGAAGGTCAGTTGCGCGGCGTGCAGAAGCTGATCGCCAAGGCTGATGACCCGGCCGATTGCGAAGGTATTGCACAGCAGATGTCTGCGGCCCGCAAAGCGCTCGACCGTTCCTTCGTGACGCTGCTGACTGATTCCGTGACGACTCATGCCGGACAGGCGACGACCCGTGAAGAAATGCTGGCCAGCAGTCAGCGCCTTGCCATTTTATTGGAAAAATTTGCCTGAAAGAAATTTTATTTTCCCGCTGTGCGTTATGATGAAGTAACGCGCAGAGGAAATAGCATGGCATCAGCAACGGACAGCAGGAGTGTTGAATGGTTCAGGCGGCGCAGCCTGCGCGCCTGCTGCTGCCTGCTCCTGTCCTGGCTATTGACGACTCCGGTACAGACCGCAGCGGCCGAGTCTGCCACAGTGGTGTTGCTCATCCGGGAAAACCGCAACGAATCCGGCGACATGCAGCCTTTGCGTCCCGAAGTGCGGCATTTACTGGACTATTTTGAACGGCGTCTCCAGATCCGTTTCGATATCCGCCGTTACCCCTATCCCCGCCTGATTGACAATGTGCGTCAGGGCGAAGGTCTGGCGTTTGGACTGAGCAAGGGAAAGCGTCTGTCCGATCTGGCATTTTCCGATACTTTCTATGCCAATTACGTGTGGCTGGTAGTGCGCAGCGATGCGGTGTTTCCGTTTGACAGTGTGGCGGATCTGCAGGGAAAAACTGTCGGCATCACCCGGGGTTCCAGTTATGGCGATGAATTCGAGGCGCAGCGGCAGGTGAAATTCAAAGTGGAAGAAGATGTCAGTTCCGATATCCCCCGCCTGAAAAAGCTGATGAGCCGCCGCATGGATGCCATGCTGTTCGGGGATTTCCATGAGCGGGCAGACGAGGTAGCGGCCTATTTGCATCAGGTCACGGCGCGTGACATGGTGCGTGCTGACGGCAATGAGCCCGACTTCACGGTTTTGCCGAAACCGCTGCTGGTGGATGAACTGTGTTTTGCCGCCGTGCCTGGCCGCTACGATCTCTGGATACGCAAGCTCAACGGCGTGATCCGTTCCGGGAAGAAAAACGGCGACATTGCCCGCATCATGAACGCAGGCCGCAAGTGACTCAGGCCGCCAGATGGCGGCTCTGGCGTTGCGGTGTGGCCCGCGCTGCGGCCGGTTCCTGAGTCTGCCCGGTTGACCTTGATTTTTCGCCGCCCTGAATATGCTTGGCGTTGCCGGCGTAATCGCTGCTGATCAGCGCCACGACGGTTGCCTGCGGCATGCCGCGTTGCTCCTGCAGCCAGGTCGCCACCAGCCCTGCCAGCCGGTCAAGCGCAATGCGGTGCGTGGCATCGGTATTGGTATAAATCCAGTCGGACAATTCCATGAAATTTTCAAACGGCGCATCGTGCAGAATCACCGGCAGGGTGTGCGCAAACCGGCCCGAATTGGCTATCATGTCCCAGTAGCGGGCAAACCGCACCAGCCTTTGCATGTCAGCAAAAGAGATGTCCCGGTTCGCCAGGATCGTGTACGGTGGCTGGGGGTCAAATGCCAGTGCAAAGGTGTCGGTATGGCGGATGATCGGCGTGCCGCGCAGGCGTTTTAAAATGCCGAACTGGATTTCATGCGGGCCGAGCGCCACCAGCTGGTTAAACCCGGCAGCGAAGCTGGCAATGGTTTCTCCGGGCAGTCCGGCAATCAGGTCGACATGCAGATGCGCATGCGACTGCGTGGTCAGCCAGCGGATATTGTCGGCGGCTTTTTCGTTATTCTGCTTGCGGCTGATCAGGCTCTGCACCTCGGGATTGAAACTCTGGATGCCGATTTCAAACTGCAGCGCCCCTTCCGGAAACTGCCGGATCGAGTCTTTCAGCGCATCCGGCAGATGATCCGGCACGACCTCAAAGTGCGCAAACACCGGATCGTGCGGCGCGGCGGCCAGCTTATCCAGGAAAAACTGCATGATTTTGAGACTGGTCTTGACGTTCAGATTAAACGTGCGGTCAACGAATTTGAACAGCCGCGCCCCGCGCTGGTACAGGCTCTCCATCTCAGCGAGAAACTGGTCGATATCGAACGGCCAGGCGGTTTTATCCAGCGCCGACAGGCAGAATTCACATTTGAAAGGACAGCCGCGTGACGCTTCCACATACAGTGTGCGGTGACGGATATCCTGATCGGTGTACAGGTGGTAAGGCAGGCGGATATCGTTCATCGGCGGCTGCTGGCCGGCATGGATTTTCATCAGCGGCTGCGGGCCCTGCAATATCTGGCGGCACAGCGCCGGAAACGTGACGTCGCCCCAGCCGGTAATCACATAGTCGGCGAGGCGGATAATGTCCTGATCGCCGGTTTCATGCGACACTTCCGGGCCGCCCAGCACAATCACCACTTCGGGAGCCACCCGTTTGAGCACGGCAACGACCTGCGTGATCTCGGTCACATTCCAGATATACACGCCGAAACCGACAATCAGCGGTTCACCAGGAACCCGATAACTCAGGATTTTTTCAACGATATCGGTGCTGCGCGCCCCGATCACGAATTCATGCAGCTGCGTCTGCGCCGCCAGCTCGTCCATGTTGGCGAGCAGATAGCGCAAACCCAGCGAGGCATGGGCATAGCGGGCGTTCAGGGTGGTCAGCAGGATAGTCATGGCGCAACAGAAACAGCAGTCAATCCGCTATTGTACGCTGATGCCGCGCTGCCGCCCTTTCCATCGCCGGGAGCAGCGCCGCTGCGGGATGGCCGGACGCGTGCTTCAGCGTCCTTGTCCGGCAATATCAGGGTAGAAAATATATTTAAAACTCTTCCCAGTCGCCGCCTGCATCGGAGGTGGGCATGGCTTTTCTGGTCGATGCGGTCTTTTCCGCTTTCTCTGGTTTTTGCACCGTCGCCGTCTTGTGCGGTAAGGCGCGCTGCGTTGTCGACGCCGCCGGTCTGGCAGCGGTTACGGCTGGCGCAGGCGTCACGCGCGATGCCGGTGCAGCAGCCTGATGCGGGTTGATTTTAAAGACGCTGACTACCTGAGCCAAGGTATTGGCCTGATCCTGCATCGATGCCGCTGCTGCTGCCGCCTGTTCTACCAGTGCGGCATTCTGTTGCGTGGCCTCATCCATGTGCGTGATTGCCAGATTGATCTGATCGATACCGGCAGACTGCTCCTGGCTGGCCGCGGTAATTTCACTGACCACATCCGTCACGCGCCGCACACTGTTGACCACCTCGCTGATGGTGATTCCGGCTTCATTCACCAGATGGGTGCCGCGTTCTGTTTTTTCGACCGAATCATCAATCAGGGTCTTGATCTCCTTGGCGGCGCTGGCACTGCGCTGCGCCAGATTGCGTACTTCTGCCGCCACCACCGCAAAACCACGGCCCTGTTCGCCGGCGCGCGCCGCTTCCACCGCGGCATTCAATGCCAGAATATTGGTCTGGAAGGCGATGCCATCAATCACGCTGATGATATCGACGATTTTCTTGGAAGAATCGTTGATGCCGTTCATCGTATCCACCACATCCGACACCACCGAGCCGCCTTTGACCGCTACTTCGGATGCCGACACTGCCAGCTGATTCGCCTGACGGGCATTGTCCGCATTCTGGCGCACGGTGCTGGTCAGCTCTTCCATGGAGGAGGCGGTTTCTTCCAGCGAACCGGCCTGCTGCTCGGTGCGTGCCGACAGATCCATATTTCCGGTTGCAATCTCCGTCGATGCCGATGCGATATGGTCGGTGCTGCTGCGGACCTGCGACACGATATTGAGCAGGCTGTTGTTCATGTCTCTCAGCGCATGCAATACCTTACCGGCTTCGTCGTCGGATTGCACACTGATCGTGCTGGTCAGGTCGCCGCGCGCAACGGTTTCGGCCACTTCCACGGCATAGGTCAGCGATGCGACGATATTGCGGATAATCAGGATGCCCATGACGCTGATACCGCTGACGGCAATCAGGGCAGAGACAATCGCAAAAATATGCGAGTTGGTCAGTGTCTCTTCCGCATTTTTGGAAGCGTGTTGTCCGATTTCGGCGTTATACGCGCTGTGGGCTTCCAGGGCATTCAGAAAATTATTGACCGTCGCCTGATTGGTCAGAATAAAGTCACCCGCTTCGGAGGCCGCCCGTCCCTCATCCATCATCGCCATTGCCTTGCCGAGCAGCGCTGCAAATTCGGCGTATGTCCGGCGGACTTCTTTCAGCAGGGCAGCATCTTTCTCGTCGGCGATGTCGTTTTTTTCATAGCGGTTCAGCGATTCCTGCAACTTTGTCTCATCGGACTGGATAGTCTGACGAATGCGGTCTCTTTTCTCCGCATTATCGGCGATAAGGTATTGCCACATCTTGGAGCGGGTTTCGAGGGCATAGCGATTACTGTGTTGCAACTCAATGATGCTCGGGACAACATTCACGTTAGTAAAATTGGTGATCGTATAGACCTTGTTCATCTGATATATGCCAATGCCGGCGGTGATGGACAGGCCGAGAAACGACACGAAAATCAGCAGATACAGCCGTCTGGCGATGGTCATGGTGGTTTTCCTTTTTTCTGATAAAGCAATCGGCGATGAAGGGAGGGCGGACGTACAAAAACTGGTTTATAGCAACGCTGTTTTTTACACTATAGGATTTTAAAAGTAACTTTGCCGGAAAAGTGTTTCGTTAAGTAAAACTGACAAAAGTTCACATTGGGAAAAAGCAGATACTAGGATGGTAAAGACGCAAATTTGTGCTTTTATTCCCGCTTTTCTGCAGTTCGTCGCATCGTGCTCGCAGCTGGGTGAGGGGTGTTCTACAGTGACACCATCCACTCACCACTGAAGGAGAAATGAAATGACTGCTACATTCAAAACACGCGCTGTGATCATGACTGCTGTTGTTGCCGCTGTCTGCGCGCTGGGTTCGGCATTCAGCGTATCCGGCACCGCCACGGGCAACAGCGCCACTGCTGCGATGCAGACTGTAACGATCACCGCAGCGCGGATGACATCCGACCAGAAACTGGCTTACGACGCCGCAGAATCCGGCATTCAGACGGTCGTCATCAGCGCCAGAAAACTGACTTCAGAACAGAAGCTGGCCATGGATCAGGAACAGGAATTTGCACAGAAAAGTGTGGCAGTCGCCGCCGCCCGCCATTCCGCTATCTGAACTGTGTTGATGACTGGCAAGAATGACTCCGGTACGGGCTGTGTTGTCAAAGCAAAGTGAAATGCCTTCCCCCTGAGCTGCTGCGGCACTGAGCTTGCGTGTATTTTGCTTTGATAATCCGGTTCCTGCCATTCGCCGCTGCAGCAGGCGTCATCCGGTGCGGCAGATGCAATGACTGAATACATCTGCCACTACGGTGTCTGCATCAGTGTTGCCCGGCGGGTTCGGTCACGGATTTTGCCTGTCTGCGACAGGCCGCGGCAGATAGCGCAGCCCGTGACCGGAAAACAGTTTGTCCGCTGGCAGCGGCGGCTGGTGCAGGGCCTGATGCAGCGTGCGCAACAGGGTCGCCTGCGTATCGTCCTGACCCAGATGCCAGAACATGACGCCAGCCAGGTGATACTGCCGCAGATAGGCAACTTTATAGCGCAGCGATTCGGCATCTTCGTAGCTCACGAATATGTGTTGCTGCGGATGGTAAAGCCAGGGAACTTTGCTGTCTTCTGAAAAATAGCGCACATAACCCAGATCCGCGGCCAGCATGTTCCGGATATCGGCATATGCCGGCAGGCGCGGGTCCTGGAGACGGAGACAGGATGCGCAGCCCGGCAGCAGCTCCACGTTACCGTGGTAATCATCGCCGGCCGGTGTATTGAAAGGCTGGTGCAGGCCATGCTGCTCCGGTGCCACTTCAAAATAGGCGCGTCCGTAAAAAGGAACGCCCAGCACCAGTTTTCCGGGCGGCACGCCGGCCTGCAGGTATTGCTGTACGGCGGCATCCACCGTCAGTACAAACGGTGACGGCAACGATGGGGCCGTAATCCCCGTTCCTTCTGCCGGTGCCGGCTGTACGGCGCGCAGCGGGTTGTCGAACAGGGCTTCCGCCGGATCGCCGAACAGGTGGGCATTGTGGCCGGTTTTCTTTTCCCAGGGACCATTCAGGTCATAGGTCATCAGATTGATGTAATCCAGCTGGGCTGCTATCGCGGGAAGGCTGGTATAGGTTCGCGCCAGATTGAAAGCTCCTCCGGCGGCAGCCATGGTGAGCTGGTAGCGGCGGCGGGTGGCGGGTGGTGTCAGCCGGTCCAGTTGCTGACGGAATTCCTGCAACAGCGCGACAAAATGCGCTGCATCGTCTGCACGCGGATATTCCCAGTCAATGTCGATGCCATCCAGTCCGTGTTTCCGCATCAGCGCGATGCAGGAGGCGACAGTCTGGCTGCGGGCTGCCGCTGTGGCAGCGGCCTGCCGGTAACGGGCGGCGCCCGGGCTGTCGTCATTGGTGGCGCTCCAGCCGCCTAAAGAAAACAGGATGCGCAGTCCGGGGTTAAAACGCTTGAGCTGACGCAACGCCTGCAGCACCCCGGCCGCCTGCGCGCTATCGGTACCCTCTGGAAAGCTGCAACGGCCTTGCTGATCCAGTGCGATGAAAGAAAAATTAATATGCGTCAGCATACGCGCCTGCTCCGGCGTGATGCGCGAGACCGGAAAATCGATGTGGCCACTGCGATACTGATTGATGTCGGCTGTATCCAGATGGTAATAGCCGATCACGACCGGCCTGCCAGCCGCGCAGGCGTCAGGTAAAAGGGTAGCGGCCATCGTCAGCAGGCTGGCGTGAAGGAGTCGGGTCAGTAGATTCATGGCCGCAGAATGCGGCTTCAGGCGGCGACGGTCAACAGGTTTTTCATCTGCCGGCATCAGCGCAGATACCACTGCCCTGCCCGCTCCCTGACCGGTCGCAGACCAGCAGCGCCGCTGCCGTGAACTGGTATGGCATACTGCGGCATGAATAGATGCCGTGAATGGATATGTAATGAATACCGAAGAACGTTTAATTGACCTGGAGCTGCGGTTGTCCCGTCAGGATGACCTGGTGGACACACTCAATACCCAGGTCTACCGCCAGCAAAAGAAAATTGATGAACTCGAAGCCTTGTGCGTGGCGCTGGCGGGGCGTCTGAAAGAACTGGCTGTGATGGCGGCGCAGAAAAATACCGTGATCGATGAAAAACCGCCGCACTACTGATATCGTCAGCGAAAGTCTGGGAAGGTTAAAAAAGGGCAGCTGTTGCCGCCCTTTTGTGTTTTGTGCTGTTTTGTGCTGATTACCTGCGGCTGACCGCGCGGATCAGGGCTGCGGTGCGTAGTTCAGCGGTGTGAAGGCGTAACCCTTGCCGTCTTTGCGCAGATAGCCCAGCCCAGGGAACGACAGGTGGGCCGCGCCGACCAGATAGGCCTGTTGCGCCGCGCTGGCATAAGCCTTTTTGCGTTCGGCGGCGGCAGCCTTGGCGTCCGAATCAAACTTGATGGTGACTGCCGGATTTTCAAACTGCACGGCAGCGACGTGCATCAGGTCACCCCACAACACCAGAACCTGCCCTTTGCTTTCAATCCGGTAAATGCTGTGACCGGCGGTATGGCCATGTGCCGGAATCGCGCGGATGCCCGGCTGCAATTCGGTGTCACCCTCAAAGGCTTTGAACTGACCTGCTTTGACATAGGGATTCAGTGAAGCCATCGCACCCTGGAAAAAGCCCTTTTTGTCTTCCGGTGCCTTATCCAGATTGGCCTGGCTCAGCCAGAAATCGGCATCGTGCTGGTCGGCACGGACGATGGCGTGCGGGAAGGTCATCGCGTCGCCGCTCATCAGTCCGCCGACATGGTCGGCATGCATGTGCGTGATATAAATTTCATCGACCTGCTCCGGCTGATAACCTGCTGCTTTCAGATTAGCTGCCAGCCTGCCCAGTGTCGGCCCGAACAGCGTGCCCGCACCGGCGTCGATCAGCACCAGTTTGCTGCCGGTATTGATCAGGTAGCCGTTGACCGAAGTCTCCAGAGGGCTGTGCTGATGCCATTTCGCCAGCGCCTGTCCGGTTTTTTTTGGGTCGGCATTGAGCAGTTGATCGACCGGCAGCTGCACGGTGCCATCAGACAAGGCGGTAATTTCAAAGTCGCCCAGCATGGTGCGGTAAAAGCCGGGAGCGGCGCTCTTGACCTGCGGTGCGGCGGCATGGGCGGTGGACGGTGACAGGGTGATGCCTGCCGACAGAGCCAGCACAGCGGCGGTAATCAGTGACGATGCTTTCATGAGTTGTTCCTTCGGGATCAGTGATGGGGCAATGAATGTGGAAACGGGTGAAGCAAAGACAATGATTATGCCTAAGAAACCGGAAACATGCTGAGACGGGCGGCATGTACCGCTGCCGGTGTCGCGCCCCGGAAACGAGGCGCCGGATTCAATGGATCAGCGCGTTCGCCAGCGATTGCAGATCGTCGCCAGATTCGTCCAGCAACTGGCGCAGGGTACCCGTTTCCAGAGGGAAATCGAGTTTGCCGGCAGTTTCTGCGATCTCGGCGGCGCTGCGCAGATCAAGCGGCGAGGCCGGAATGGTCAGGCTGTTGGCCAGCAGCAGCGTGTCGCCGAGACTTTCCGGCGGAATCATCTGCATGCCGTACCACAGCGTTTCAATCGCGCTGATGACCCGTTTCGGCACCATCAGCTTATGCAGGACAGCCCGGCCGATCACGATTTCCAGTGGTTCCTCCAGCGGATTGTCAGAAACCGGCAGGTGCGGTTCGAGCAGGGAGGGAAATTCCTCTGCCCGCGACAGCAGATAGAAACAGCCGACCTCATGCACGATCCCGGCAAACAGCGCCGTTTCCGGATCGATTTTGCTGACCTTGCGCGCCAGCAGATGCGTCATCGCGGCAACGTGCGCGGAGTGTTCCCACAAGGCTTCCATCTTCGCCACGATCGCTGGCGTGGTGACGGCCTGCATCAGCTGCCGCATCACGATCGCGGCGACAACGGAGCGCAACGTGCTGAAGCCGAGGATGGTGATCGCGGTGCGGACATTGGTGATGCCGCCGCCAAACCGGCTGTAAGCAACGGAGTTGGCAATCGCAATGATGCGGGTGGTGATCAGCGGCTCCTGCAATAACAGCCGGGCCGCCGATTCGATGCCGCAATCCGGCGCGTCAAGCGCTTCCTGAATTTTCAGGGTCGCGCGGACATTGGTGGGAAAAATCAGATCACCGGCATCGGCCTGTCTGACGATATTTTGTAATGCTTCCAACTTATTCATAACTGACAGCAATAACCGGTTCCTGCTGGCGCTGCCAGTCGGGTCACGGTTATTCTTTTTTCATTCCTATTGCTTTGACTATTTTTCCTGCAGCACCGGACAGTATGGATGCCGGGCCATGGGCACCGGTTCCCGCCGGACCGGCATGGTATGCCGGACGCTGATGCTGCAGATCGTTTGCCAGCTTAAATGCCGACACCGTTTGCGCCAGATTGGCGGCCTGTTCTTCCAGGCTTTCCGCGGCGGCGGCAGCCTGTTCCACCAGGGCTGCATTTTGCTGGGTCATTTCATCCATTTGTGTGATGGCACGGTTCACCTCTTCGATACCGGCGCTCTGCTCCTGACCGGCTGCGGTGATTTCACTCATGATATCGGCCACATGCCGGACGGAATTGACAATCTCGTGCATGGTTTTTCCGGCGGCTTCGACCAGCTTGTCGCCAGCCTCCACTTTTTCCACCGAGTCGCCGATGAGGGTTTTAATCTCTTTGGCGGCGCTGGCGCTGCGCTGCGCCAGATTCCTGACTTCGGAAGCAACAACCGCAAATCCCCTGCCCTGCTCGCCGGCGCGCGCGGCTTCCACGGCGGCGTTCAATGCCAGAATATTGGTCTGAAAGGCAATACCATCAATCACACTGATGATGTCGACTATTTTACGCGAACTTTCCTTGATCGAATTCATGGTGTCGACAACTTTGCCGACTTCCTCGCCGCCCTTGACGGCGAAACCGGAGGCGGACATCACCAGACCGTTGGCCTGGCGGGCATTATCGGCATTGTGGCGGACAGTGGCGGTAATCTCTTCCATTGAGCTGGCGGTTTCTTCCAGCGCACCGGCCTGATGCTCAGTGCGGGATGACAAATCGGCATTGCCGGTCGAGATTTCACCGGACGCCGTGGCGATGGCATCCGTGCCCTGCCGCACTTCGCTGACGATCCGGTACAGATTGTCATTCATTTCTTTTAAGGCATCCAGCAATTCGCTGATTTCATCCTTGCCTTCAGCCGCGTCATGGTGAAACAGCTCACCGGCGGCGACTTGCTTGGCAATTTCCAGCGCGCCTTTGAGCGGCGTGGTGATGCTGCGGGTCAGGTAAACCGAAAACGCGACGCCGGCAATCAGAATCAGCAGTCCGGCCACACCGAGCGAGAACACCAGTTTGCTGGCAGCACTTTCTGCACTCTGCGAAACAGTCACCGAGGCGGCATCCTGCTGTGCAATCAGTTTATTGATCTCTTGCAGTGCCTTCTGCTGTAACGGATCGATCTGGGTCGCGATCAGTTTGACGGCTTCCTCGCCGTTAAACGACAGCAGCATTTTGAAGGCTTCCTTGGTCGGCGCATCGGTCTGACTGTCGATGTCGGAGACATTGTCGAGCACTTTCTTTTCATCCGCCGTCAGCCCCAGTTTCACCAGCTTGTCGCGCGCGGCAACAAAGCTGTCGTGCTGTTTTTTGACCAGCTGCTTTTGCTTATCGATTTCGCCCAGATCGGTTTGCAGGCCGATATTGCGAACCGCCAGCGCGCCTTCCAGAATGCTGACTTTCATGCTGACTGCCAGCGTTGTTTTCTGATGGGAAGCATCAATGCCGGCGACCATCTGCTGACGATTACGGGCGCTCAGCATGCTGCCAACGACGATCATCGTCATCAGAGACAACAGGATGATGCCAAAGCCAATGGACAGGCGGGTTCCAATGCGCAACTGACGAAGATTCATACCGGCTCCCTGTGAATCAATATATGTAAATCAATTAACACAAAACAGAATCCGGGCATGAAAGATGGAATTCCGCATGTGTAGCTGTGACGCAAGTTCCGTGCCCTCCCGTCCATACTATGCCAAAATTTCTTCAGCGCAAAGCAGGTTTTGCCGCATTGTGCGGTGACTGTCTCATACCCGCTCAAAGCGGCGGCCGGCAATCACAGGTACTATAAAAAATGCACAACCATGCGCAAAATGACGTGATGGGCATAACGGTTGCCGGGACGCTGAGTGTAGCCCGGCCGGAACGAAAGACATGACGATGAATGAGGAAAAAATGACAGCAATGACAATCAGTGCAGAGGAAAAGGCAGCGCAGATGAATGCTGCAGGCAGCGGCTTTTTACCGGGGTATCTGGGTATCCGTATCCTGACAGCGGAACCGGGCAGGGTCAGGGCTGAACTGCCGGTGCTGCCGCATCTGCTGGCGCCGAACGGCTATCTGCATGCCGGCAGCGTGGTGACGCTGGCGGACACGGCTTGCGGTTACGGTTGCCTGCACAGTCTGCCGGAAGGCGCCCAGAGTTTTACCACCATCGAACTGAAATCGAATCACACCGGCACCGCGCGCGAAGGCTGTATCGAAGTGCTGGCGACGGCGCGCCATCTGGGACGCACGACGCAGCTTTGGGATGCGGAAGTCAGTTATCAGGGTAAAGTGATTGCGCTGTTCCGCTGCACCCAGATGCTGTTGTATCCAAAGCCGCAGGTCTGACCGGCTTGCCGGCCATACGCGGGTGTCAGCTGGTCTGCGCTGCGGCTTCTTTTTCCTGCAGGGTGCGCCACATGACTTTACCGGTTCCTGATTTGGGCAGGGCATCGACAAACTCCACCAGCCGCGGCACTTTGTAGGCAGCCATTTTTTCGTGCGCCCAGCGGATGATCTCGTCGGCACTGACTTCATTGCCTGGCTTGCGCACGACCACTGCTTTGACGGTTTCGCCCCGGTAAGCGTCGCGCGCCGCAATGATGCAGCATTCCTGAATCGCCGGATGCTGATACATCATGGACTCGACCTCGGCCGGCCAGACTTTGAAACCGCTGGCATTGATCATGCGTTTCAGGCGGTCGGTGAAGAAGAAAAAACCGTCGGGGTCGATATAGCCCAAGTCCCCGGAGCGGAAAAACTGTTTTTCATCCAGCTCCGCAAAGGCTTCGGCAGTTTTTTTCGGATCGTTCCAGTAGCCTTTGAAAACCTGCGGGCCGTGTATCCAGATTTCTCCGGTTTCGCCCTGCTTTACTTCCTGTAAAGTCGTCGGATCAACGATACGCGAATCGACGTTGAAGTAAGGAATACCCAGACATTGCTGTTTCATTTTCTGTGGCGGATTCAGATGCGAGGGTGCCATGGTTTCGGACAGGCCGTAGCCTTCCATGTAGATCTGACCGGACAGATCCAGTAATTTCTGCGCAATCGCCGCCGGCATCGCTGCACCGCCACCGGATACCCGGTTGAGACGGGAAATATCGTATTCATCAATACGGGGATTCGATAAAAAATCGATCATCATCGACGGCACCAGCGTCCAGCTGGTCACGTTGTAGCGGGTGATCAGCTGACCGGCAGTGTCTCTGTCCCAGCGCGGCAGAATGACCAGGGCACCGCCGCAGTAAATCATGGCGTTCATCACCGACTGCATGCCCGTGACGTGGAAAAACGGTAGTACCGCCAGCGACACATGGTTCGGCACGATCGCACCTGACCAGGTCGGGCTGCCGACGATGTTGAACATCACCGAACTATGGGTATGGATGCATCCTTTGGGTTTGCCCGTGGTGCCGGAGGTGTAAGGCATGCAGGCCAGGTCGTCAGGGCCTGCCAGGTGTTCCGACGGCTGCAATGCCGCCTGCATCACGGTGCGCCAGCCCGATACCTGTGCATTGTCCTGAACCTGGCTGGCAGTCTGCACGAATTCCGGTACTTTCAGACTGGTGTCGCGCGTCAGGTGATCGGCGTAGGTGGCGACGATGACATGCTTTAACGCTGCATGGCCGATCAGCGGTTGCAGGCGCGGGAAAAGTTCCTGCGCCACGATGGCAGCCTTGGCGCCGCTGTCCTGCAGATAGTGTTCCAGCTCGTCCGTCATCAGCATCGGATTGACCGGCACCACCATCGCGTCCGCCCGCAAAATCGCATAAAAGCTGATAACAAACTGCGGGCTGTTTTGCATGTTCAGCAACACGCGGTCGCCTCTGCCTATTCCCGCAACCTGTTGCAGATAGCCCGCCAATGCCAGCACTTCCTGGTGCAGCTGGCGATATGTCAGCACGGAGTCGTAAAAAATGATGGCTGCTTTATCCGGATAACGCAACGCTGAAATCCGCAAATTTTCATACACGCTGGTGGACGGGGTAATCAGATGATGCGGCAGGCCCTGGGGCCAGTGAGCGTAATGCGCAGTATTCATGCACGTCTCCGGAAATGAATCATTATTTTCCGGAACGAAGACTGGCACGAGGCACCCATATGAATGCACTGTTTGCGGTTCTCCATTTCCGGATGGGTTTTTTGTAGAGTGCCATATGTAAACTTTTTTTGCACTATCGTTCGGAAAATTGCGCAGGCGGACTTCAAAATTGTGCTTTTGAAAATGCGCATCCCGCTCAGGTAAAGTTACAATGTGCCATTCATCTTCTCTGCCGGATTGGAGCGCACGTGTACTCAGAAATCAGATTTACCCTCCTGGCCGCAGCCAGTCTGCTGCTGGCCGCATGTGGCGGTGGCGGCAGCAGCTCTTCCGGTTCGGCAGCCAGCCCGGTCATCGTCTCGGTCCCGGCGCCATCGACCGTTTCTTCCGGCGATGCACTGAGTTTTACCGGGCAGGCCAGCAGCTCGGCAGGACAGATTACCAAGATGTACTGGCAGATTGATACCCTGACTCTGGGAGCCAATGCGCTGACCTCGGTCACGAATGCCGACTGCAAGAGCACGACGACTTCCGGCAATACGGTGAACTGTGTCCTGCAAGTGACGCCACCGGCCAAGCTGACGGCGGATTACACATACAAGCTCAGCTTTTTTGCGGTCGACGCGAAGGGCAATACCTCCAGTTCTTCCACCACACTGCAGGTATTGCAGTCAGCTTCGGTGACCAATAACCCGACTGTGCAGGTCGGTGCAGATGCCACGGTCACTTCCGGTGACAAAGTTTCCCTGAACTGCAGCGGCAGCGGCGGTACGCCGGCAGCGACGGGCGACGCGTATTCCTATCAATGGGTGGTGAATGATGCTGCCGGACTGACGATTTCGCTGGCAGGCACAACCGGTGCTGCCAACAGTTTTGTCGCTCCGGTAGTCAAGACAGCGACGACCGTCAAGCTGCAGTGCCGGGTGACCGATGACAAGCAAAAGACTGGCACGGCAATCCAGAAAATCACCATCAACCCGGTAGTGAAACCGACCGTGGTGCCGATTTCTTACAGCGGCGGCACCGTCCAGCCGGGGGCGGCGGTGTCGCTCGATGGCAGCAAAACGGTGATGTACGATGCGAATGGCAATCTGACCAGCGGCACGATTTACTACCTCTGGCAATTCAAATCCGGTCCGGCTTCAGCCTTGCCGCTGCAGGTGTATAACGCGACCAGCAGTGTGGCCAGTGTCGTCTTCCCAAGTGTGGTGACCGCCACATCGATGTATGTGTTTACGCTGAATGCCTCGACGGCGCCGATAGCCGCAGACGGTACTTCTGCCGATCCGGTGAAACAGCGCGATGTGGTGTTTGTCGTCAGCCCGTTACCGCCGATTACGCTGACTTCCTACAATCTGGTGCAGGTGGTGCAGAGTGGCGCCAGCGTGCAGCTGAAGGCGGAAACGCCGAATTACACAGGGTCCGCGCCCTTGTATTTCAGCTGGACCCAGACCAGCCTGCCAGTCGTGGCACTGGTGGGGACAAGTTCGCAGATCGCCGGTTTCATCGCGCCGACCGTCACGGTGGCTACCACCCTGACTTTCCGGGTATCGGCAGATTATCAGCCGATCACGGTGGCCAATCCGGGCAGCGCCAGTGTGGATCTGCTGGTGCAGGTATTGCCGAAAAGCTGAACGGCAAGCATAGTTGGGTGTAACGTATTTGCTGGCGTCCGGTGTCTTTGCCGGACGCCATTTTTGATGGATCAGTGGATGATTTTATCGTGCTGATGCTGGCGGTACAGCGTCTGTGTCGCGACAAAAATTTCACGCATGAAAAAGACGAAACTGCCGATCAGCGACAGCACGCCGCCGACAAACAGCGCGGCAATCAGTTTGTCGAGATTGATGCCCAGCGCATCGCCCATGAACAATGCAGCGATCACGAGACAGATCAGCAGGCCGCAGGTGGCGCTGAGCGTGATCGCCCGGTTAATCAGATGGGAACGCCGGTACAGTTCGATCAGTTCTTCCTGCAGGCCGGGGCGGGCCGTTTCCTTATTCTGTAAGGCATTTTCAACCACCCGCGCCCGGTCGATGATGCGCGCCAGGCGGCTGGTCAGAACCGATAGTTTGGTG
Source organism: Cognatundibacterium griseum (assembly GCF_014284195.1). Lineage (GTDB taxonomy): Bacteria > Pseudomonadota > Gammaproteobacteria > Burkholderiales > Burkholderiaceae_D > Undibacterium > Undibacterium griseum. The sequence continues at coordinate 44,188 of NZ_JACOGC010000001.1, read as the reverse complement.
CCGACACCGGTCAGTAAAAAGACGGGGGCAATCGCCAGTTGAATAATGTGGCTGACATCGCCAAGCTGAAGATTGATCATGGTGCAGTCCTTTCATTGTTGCGAAATTTTACCTTGCTCCGTGTCCGGTTTGCGCCATAACTTTACCGGTTTTCTGAAAATACACTATGCTGAAGCCTGATCTGTGACACAGGAGTGAAAAAATAATGCAACCCAGCCAGCGTATGCCAGGAATTTTTGTCGGACATGGCAGCCCGATGAATGCGATTGAGGACAATGATTACACCCGCGCATGGCAGCAGCTGGGGCAGCGATTTCCGGCGCCGAAGGCGATCCTGATGATTTCTGCGCACTGGATGACGCATGGCGTCGGTATCACGGCGATGGCTGCGCCTCCCACTATCCATGATTTTGGCGGTTTTCCCCAGGCATTGTTTGATATCCGCTACCCGGCTCCGGGCGACCCGGCGCTGGCGGCGCAGATTGCAGCATGGCTGGCGCCGCTGCCGGTGGCGCTGGATCAGGAATGGGGGCTGGATCATGGCACCTGGTCGGTTCTGGTCAAAATGTATCCGCAGGCGCAGATACCGGTGTTGCAGCTCAGTCTGGACATGACGCAGCCGGCGGAATGGCATTTTGAACTCGGCCGCCGGCTGAGTGCATTACGGGAACAGGGAATCCTGCTGATGGGCAGCGGTAACGTGGTGCATAACCTGCGCCGGGTGGCGCTGCATGCGCCGGCTTACGACTGGGCGCAGCGTTTCAACGATGTCATGCGGGAGGCGATCCTGGCTCAGGACAAGGATAAACTGATTCACTATGAACAGTTTGGTCAGGATGCTGCTTTATCGGTGCCGACCACCGAACACTTCCTGCCCTTGCTGTATATCGCAGGCAGCGTGACGGCCGATGACCAGATCAGCATTGTGGCGGAGGGTATGGATCTGGGCTCGATCAGCATGATGTCGGTCGTGGTGACAGACCAGCGGTAAGCTGCTGCAGCGTCAGGCGGGCAGCGGCAGGGTCAGCTGCACTTCCAGCCCGCCTTCCGGCAGATTGTGCAGTTGCAGGCGGCCACCGTGCTGTTGCACGATATTCTGTGCAATCGTCAGTCCCAGTCCGGTACCGCCGGATTCACGCGAACGCGACGTCTCAATCCGGAAGAAAGGTTCAAAAACCTTACTCTGCAATTCTTGCGGAATGCCGTTGCCGCCGTCGCGGATAAAGATGTCCAGCACATCGTTGCCAGCGGCTTTGCCTTTGGTGAGGCTGACTCTGGCGTAATGCCCGTATTTGACGGCATTGTCGATCAGGTTGGTCAGGCAGCGCCGCAGCGCCTGCGGTTTGGCCAGGACGGTGATTCCGGGCTTACCTTCGAAAGTGACATTCTGCCCAGCTTCGCCAGCGTCGCTGCAGACGCTGTCCAGCAGCGAATCAATGTCGACCGGACGTAAGCCTTCGCTGCTTTCGATGCTGCGCGCCAGATCGAGCCCTTCCCGGATCATCAGCTGCATGCCGGACAAATCGTTAATCAGCTTTTCGCGCAACTCGGAATCATTCACCTTTTCCAGCCGCAGCCGCAGCCGTGTCAGCGGCGTCTGCAAATCATGCGTGATGGCTGCCAGCATATGGGTGCGCTGAGAAATGTGGTTGCGGATGCGCGCCTGCATGGCGTTGAAAGCCCGGGTCGCCTGCACGATTTCGGAAGCGCCGGTTTCCGGCAGCGGAGGCCGGTTGATGTCCTGGCCAAGTGCAGTGGCCGCTTCCGCCATTTTCTGCAAAGGACGCATGGTCATGCGGGCGATGATCAGCGCCAGGATCGCAATAAAGACCAGAAACAGCAGGAAATACTGCACAAAATCATCGCGTAAGGGCGGCGCCGGGGTGCGCGGCGGCATGACGGTCAGGCGCAGGATGGTGCCGTCATGCAGGGTGATGCTCAATGCTTCGCAGGGAAGACGGACAATATTTGGATTATGCTGCTGCGGCGGCGAGGGCGGGCAGAGTGACGGGTCGGCCGGCAGGGAATGAACCTTGAATGTCCGCCCCAGCTTTTCGCTGACGGCTTTCGCATAGTCGGAATGTGGCGGCGTGTCTGTTGCATGTTCCGGCAGGGTCGTGACTTTCAGGCCAAGCCGCGGTGCGGTTTCCAGGAAGCTTTCGCGGTTTGCGGTCGGCAACGCATCCAGTGCCCGCACCAGTTGCTCGACCCGTTCAATCGAATGGGACTCGCGGTATTGCATCAGCGTCTTTTCACGTTCGCCAAACGCCAGGAATACGGTCAGTGCTGCCGACAGCAATACGCCGACCAGCAACGCCGCCAGTACCCTGGCCCACATGGATGGCAGAATCCTCATCCGGTTTTATCCGTTTTTTTCCGCAGTGACTGTCACTGCCAGCACATAGCCGCCGTTGCGCACGGTTTTGATAATCTGCGGCGAACGGGCATCTTCACGCAGTTTCTGGCGCAGGCGGCTGATCTGAATATCAATGGAGCGGTCAAACGGATCGGCATCGCGGCCATGTGTCATATTCAGCAGCTGATCCCGGTTCAGAATCCGGTTCGGATGCTCCAGGAAAATATTCAGCATCCGGTATTCGGCACCGGACAGCGACACGATCATCCCGTCGGGCGCGACCAGATGCCGTGCCGTCATGTCCAGCGTCCAGCCGGCGAATTTCAGTTTTTGCAGATGATCAGCGTTGAGTGTGATCTGGTTACTCTGGGTCCGCCGCAGCACGCTGCGGATGCGGGCCAGTAATTCACGGGGTTCAAACGGTTTCGGCAGATAATCATCGGCCCCCATTTCCAGTCCGAGAATCCGGTCCAGCGGCTCGCTGCGCGCGGTCAGCATGATGACCGGCATATTGGACTTGCTGCGCAGATTCCGGCACAGGGTCAGCCCATCGTCGCCGGGCAGGTTCAGATCCAGCACCACCAGCTCAAACTGGTGTTCCTGCAATGCCGCCCACATGGCATTGCCGTCGGCTGCCATGATCGCCGTGTAGCCGTTGTGATCCAGATATTCCGCCAGCAGACTGCGGATTTCACGGTCATCATCAACAATCAGTATTTTGTTTGTAGTATCCATGCTTTTCATTATGAACCTTGTTTCCAGGGGAAAAAATGGGGTGTTTGTATCGTCTTGTTATGATAAACCCGGAGCGACACAGTGCGACACATCCGGATCACTGCCAGTCTGGCATTGTTACACAGGGATACAAAGCACGGAAAAATTGATATTTACAGGATACAAGAGCCATGCAGAATGGCATCGTTGCCTGGTGCAGTGAGCAGAAATTCTGTGGCAGGCATTGATTTCCGGGGCTACACACAGCCTTTGCCAGTGAGAAAATAGAACCGGGATTTTACGCATTAACAGAGAGAAAATCATGAATCACTTCAAACAGCGCTTATTGGCAATCGTGATTGCTGCCGGTTGCAGCATCAGTGCAGGAGTTATGGCTCAGTCGGCACCGGACCCCCGTCCGCCGCGTCCGCCGGCGGGAGAGCCGGGGAAAACACCGGAACAGATGCGTGAAATGATGAAAGAGCGTCTGGCAAAGCATCAGGCAGAATTGCACGACAGCCTGAAAATCACTGCGGCCCAGGAACCTGCCTGGAAGACATTTACGCAGTCGATGACGCCAAAGACCATGCCGGTACCGGAAGACCCGAAGGTGATGGAAAAAATGACGACGCCGCAACGCATGGAAAAATCACTCGAAAGAATGAAAGAGCATCAGGCGCAGATGCAGGACCGTCTGGCCGCCGTGAAAACTTTCTATGCCGTATTGACGCCAGAACAGCAGAAAGCGTTTGACGAAGCGCATCAGCGCATGCGCAAGGATGCACAGCAGAATATGGCAAAGCAGATGCAGAAAAAAGACCAGATGCCCGGCATGATGGACAAGCCGCCGATGGATAAACCCGACACCCCGCATCATTGAACTGACACCGGTTCTCTTCACTTTCAGGGCGCTTAAACAGCGCCCTTTTTTTCGTCTCCTGCGGATGACCGGTGTGCCTGTATCCATGCCGTCAGCGCCTCTTCCGGCATCGGATGGGCAATGAAAAACCCCTGGCCCTGCTCGCAGCCCATGCGTAACAGCGTGTCCCAGTGATGACGGGTTTCTATACCTTCGGCGATGACCTGCAGACCCAGTTTCTGACCCAGCTGCTGAATCAGTTCGGCGATTTTCGGCCCGTCCGGGGTGTCGATCTGCCGCACAAAAGCGCGGTCAATTTTCAGCTTGTTGGCGGGCAGTTTGTCGAGGTAACTCAGCGACGAAAATCCGGTGCCGAAATCGTCAATCGCAATATGCACTCCCATTTGCCGCAGCGTATGCAGGCGCTGCGCAAATACCTTTGAACCTTCCATCGTGACCGATTCGGTCATTTCCAGTTCCAGCTGGTGCGGCGATAATCCACTGTCTTCCAGTGCCTGGCGCACATAGTCGATGAAGTCATCCTGACGGAACTGAACAACGGAAACATTCACCGCCATGGTATCCGGCGCGATACCCATCTGCTGCAGACGCCGCATGGTGAAGCAGGCGGTACGCATGACCCAGGCTCCGAGGCTTACGATCAGGCCGGAATATTCTGCCAGCGGAATAAACTCATTCGGCGGTATCAGCGCGCCATCGTCGGTGCGCCAGCGTATCAGCGCTTCCAGTCCGGTCAGCCTGCCGCTGCGCAGATCGAGCTGCGGCTGATACATCAGGAACAAACGTTTTGCATCAAATGCCTTGTGCAGATGCTGCATCAGCGTTGCACGTTCCCGGATCTCGATTCCCATTTGACGGGTGAACAGCGTGCAGCTGCCGCGCTGCGTTGTCTTGCTGCGTTTGAGCGCAATGCTGGCATCTTTCAGGGCTTCTGCGCCATCGCCTTCATAGCCGTCGAGCGCCACCATTCCGACCGACGACGAAACGGCATGGGTCGTTTCTTCAAAGCTGAACGGGGTGGCGAACAATGCTTTCAGTGTTTCCGGTAGCAGTTGCTGTTCTTCGCCGAGCAGGCCAAACACGTCGCCTGAAATACGCGCCAGAAAAATATTCTGTCCCAGTTGCTGACGCAGGCGGTCTGCCACTGCTTTCAAAAGCAGATCACCGTAGTGATGACCGAGCACGTCGTTCATTTCAGCGAAATCATCAATATCAATCAGTGCCAGCATCTGATGCCGGTATTGTGCGGTGATGCGGTTGTTGATTTCTTCAATGAATTTGACGCGGTTCGGCAGATCCAGTAACTGATCGTGAAAGGCATGATTCTTGAGCCGGTTCACCAGATTCAGGTTATCCAGGCAGACACCGATATTGGAGCAGAATATCTCCAGCAGATTTTGATTGATTTCTGTAAGGGCATAAGGCAGATCAATATAGGCGGCCAGCGGGCGTTTGTTCCGGCCGGAAAAATACAGGGTCATGCTGTATTCCGTGAACAGCGGTTCGTGCCGTGTGAGCACGTATTGCAAGGCATCGCGGATACCGGAATGTGCAATTTCGCTAATGCTGCAATTCATCAGATGGCTGTATTGTCCGGCGGAAGCGACCACATTGAACTGCTGGATCCGGTTTTCTTCTTCCGGCTCTCCCTGTGCGCATAACAGGCCTTCCGGCGGAACGCCGCACAGCGCCGCGATCTGGGTAATGACGCCGGCAGCAAAGGCCTGGATGCCGTGATCAAAGGTCAATGTTGCGCTGGATTCGATGATCTGTTGCAGGCCACGCCGGCTGGCATCGATCATCCGGATCTGCTCGTACGAACGGATGGCTGCGGTCAGCGAAGTCAGCAATTTTTTACGGGTCAGCTCGCTTTTGGTCTTGTAATCGTTGATGTCGTAGTCGCGGATGGCATCTTCTTCGGGAGCATAACCGGGCTGGCCGGTACGTAAAATAATCCGGGTGTCGCGCCATTTCAGTTCATCTCGGATGTAGCTGACCAGCTCCAGTCCGGCATGCTCGGTTTCCATGACGACATCGAGCAGAATCACGGCAATATCAGATTCAGTGGAAAAGACGCGGCGGGTTTCTTCTTTGGAGTAGGTATGAATGAATTTCAGCGGGCGTTGCAGGATGTGTGAAAACTGCAGTGCAAAGCAGGTGGTTTTGTGGACGTCTTCATCGTCATCGACGATGGCGATTTTCCAGCAGCGCTCTTGCTGTTGCGGTGCATGCGCGTCGGTGTCTTCCTCAATGAACAGCGCCTCATCATTGTCATCAGACATGCCGCCTCCGGTTGGATGATCCTGCAGGGGAACCGCGTTGGAGTATAACCCAGACTGTCAGCGTGTTCCAGCCTAGGAAAAACGTCGTGCGGCGTCCATGCCCAGGCCGCTGCCAATGCTGCCGAACAGATCGCCTTCCACCTGGCGGGCGTGAGGAATCACGCTGGCGATCTGCTGGCGCAGACCACACACTCCGCTGGAGCCGCCGGTGAAAAAGATCGTGTCAATCTGTTCCGGAGCGACACCGGCCTGCAGTATGACCTGGGTGACGGCTGCGGCAATGCTCTGGCTCAGATGGGCAATCGCTGATTCCAGCCCGGCCTGATCCAGTGCCAGCATGCAGGCGGGCGCCGGCGTTTTGCTGCGCAGCCGTTCCAGCGGCAGCAGGATATCGGGCTGACTCGACAGCAGAATTTTGGCCTCTTCGGATTTGATTGCCAGCCAGTGGCCGTCACGGTCTTCTACCAGATGCAGCAGGCGTTCAAACCGCTGCCGCAATCCCGGATTCTGGATGTCACGATAGACTTCCTGCAGTTCGCGCCATACTTTTTGCGTGTAAGCCAGATTAATGGTGTGCCAGGTGGCCAGATTGAAGTAATAGCTGGACGGGACATCCACGCCGGTAGACAGTTGTCCGCCCATGCCCAAAAGCGGCATGACGTGTGCGAGGCTCAGGTATTTGTCAAAATCAGTTCCGCCGATATGAACCCCGCCATTACCCAGAATATCGTCACGCCGGTCAGTCAGATGGGCTCTTTGCGGCGACAGGCGTACTAGTGAAAAATCCGATGTGCCGCCGCCGATATCGGCAACCAGCACCAGTTCTTCGCGCTCAATCCGTGATTCATAATCAAATGCAGCAGCAATCGGTTCAAACTGAAAATGAATTTCCCGGAAACCCACGGACTGCGCAATTTCCTGCAGGGTGTCCTGTGCCTGCCGGTCAGCCTGCGGGTTGTCATCGACAAAAAAGACCGGACGCCCGAATACAGCCTGCGAAAAGGAACGGCCAGCCGACTGTTCGGCGCGGCGTTTCAGCTCGCCGATAAACCGTGACAGCAATTCACGGAACGGCAGAGCCTTGCCACCCACTTCAGTCTGGCCATCAATCAGGCTGGTACCGAGCAGGCTTTTCATCGACCGCATCAGCCGCCCTTCATAGCCTGCCAGATAATCGGCCAGTGCTGCGCGGCCATAGCTGGTCTGGTGATCTTCCGCATTAAAAAAAACCACCGACGGCAGCGTCAGCTTATCCTGCTCCAGCGCCAGCAACCCGGTGTGTCCGGCGTGCTGCCAGCCGACGGTTGAATTTGAGGTGCCAAAATCTACTCCACAAGCCTGTGACATGAAACTTCCTGATAGCGAATACGCCTCTCGGTGCAAGAGGGCATGACGGTTAACGGTGGCGGCGGAATCCGGGGTGCGCTTGGCGCTTGTTATGACTGACGCGCTGCGTTCCGCGCCGGTTCCGCTTCCGGAGTCGCTTTATCGCCGCAGCGCACGACCAGCAATTGATCAATCCGGTAATGATCGATATCGACAACCTCAAATTTGTAATCGCCGACCATCACAAAATCAGTGCGTTTCGGGATTTTTTTGAGCATCGTCATCATAAAGCCCGCAATGGTCTCATAGCTGCCCTGTTCCGGCAAGGCATCGATTTCCAGCGCCCGGCACACATCCTCAATCGTGGTGGCGCCGTCTATCAGCCAGGAGTCCGCATCGCGCCGGACGATCTGATCTTCAAGGAAAGGATGCACCAGATTGCCCATCAGCGTGCTGAGGACATCGTTGAGCGTGATCACGCCGACCACCAGCGCATATTCATTGAGGATGACGGCAAAGTCTTCCCGCGTGCCTTTGAATTGTTCCAGCATTTCGGACAAGGTCAGCGAATCGGGCACCGCCAGCGCGGTGCGGATGGATAATTCCTGCACTTTGGAAAAAGCCTGATTGGTCAGAACCCGTTTCAGGATGTCTTTGGATTCCACGTAACCGACGACGTGATCAATGTGGCCATCGCAAACCAGAAATTTGGTGTGCGGATGATCGGCAATTTTCTGCCGGATCGTGACATCGCTGTCTTGCAGGGTGAAGTAGACGATGCTGTCGCGCTGTGACATGGCGCTCGGCACGGTGCGGCTTTCGAGTTCAAACACATTGCCGATCATGTGATGTTCCCGTGCCTGCAGGATGCCGGCTTCCGCACCGGCATCCACCATCGCATAGATTTCGTCGGAAGTGATCTGCTCATCGCGTTCGGTCGGCAGATGCAGGGCGCGGGACAGCAGCTCCGACAGACCGTTAAACAGCCAGACCAGCGGCTTGAACAGACGCACGCACCATTGCATCGGGGTGACGACCAGCATCGCCACCTTTTCCGGCGCAATCATCGCGAGTTTTTTCGGCATCAGATCTGCAAACAGAATGAACAGCGAGGTCACAAACAGAAAAGAGCCGAGAAAGCCGGCGCTGTCTATCCATGCGTCGTTGCCGAACAGCGAATGCAGCACGCCGGCGAAATACGGGGTCAATGCCTGTTCACCCAGAATACCGCCGAGAATCGCGACGGCATTCAGGCCGATTTGCACAACGGTAAAAAAATGCCCCGGGTCCTGCTGCAGTTCGAGCACCCGCGCTGCGCGGCTTTCTCCTTCGGCCTCCAGCACCTGTAGCTTGACTTTACGCGCGGCTGCCAGCGAGATTTCTGCCATCGAGAAAAAAGCGCTGCAGGCAACCAGAATGGCAATCACCAGAAAGTGATCAAACAGAGCCATGTTCACTCCTCAGTTCGTCAGATGTCATGATCATATACCATGAAGGCATCCGCAAAATGACAGGAGCGCTGTTGTCTTGCCGGATTCGGCAGGCAATAAAAAGGCGGACACTTTGTGTCCGCCTGTTGGGGAAAGCTGGCTATGCCGGTGATGGCTTACAGATGCTTCTGGGTGGCGATCATGTGTTCATAATCGGTTTCATCATCCTGTGCGACCTGATTCAGACCGTCGCTGAGCTTGCGCATATCCACATCGTTGCCCCATTTCGCCACGATGATGGTGGCGACGCCGTTACCGACCAGGTTGGTCAGCGCACGGGCTTCTGACATGAAACGGTCGATTCCCAGGATCAGGGCCAGGCCGGCAACCGGAATGCCGCCAACCGCGGACAGTGTCGCTGCCAGCACGATGAAGCCGCTGCCGGTGATGCCTGCCGCCCCTTTGGAGGTCAGCAGCAGCACGGCCAAGAGGGTGATCTGCTGCATCAGGCTCATCGGGGTATCGGTTGCCTGCGCAATGAACACCGCAGCCATGGTCAGATAAATCGAGGTGCCGTCGAGGTTGAACGAATAACCGGTCGGGATCACCAGACCTACCACGGATTTTTTCACGCCCAGCTTTTCCAGTTTGGCCATGATGCCCGGCAATGCAGATTCGGACGAGGATGTGCCGAGCACGATCAGTAATTCTTCCTTGATGTATTTCACAAATTTCCAGACGCTGAAGCCGTGAAATCTGGCGATCACACCCAGCACGACAAAGATGAAAATCAGGCAGGTCAGGTAAAACGTCATCATCAGATAACCCAGAGAGAGCAGGGAGCTGACGCCGAATTTACCGATGGTGAATGCCATCGCGCCGAATGCGCCGATCGGGGCGGCTTTCATGATGTAGCCGACGATCACGAACAGGACGTGGGAGAATTTTTCAACAAAATCAAAAATCAGCGTGCCGCGCCCGCCGAAACGGTGCAGGGCAAAGCCGAAAAATACAGCGATCAGCAGAACCTGCAGGATTTCACCCTTGGCAAACGCGTCCAGGAAAGTGCTGGGGATGATCGACATCAGGAAGTCTGTCACGGTCTGCATTTTGCCCGGGCCGGTATAGGCGGCGATGCCTTTGGTGTCGAGACTGTGAACATCGATATGCATACCGCCGCCAGGTTGCAGCACATTGACGATCACGAGACCCACGATCAGTGCCAGGGTACTGACAACTTCAAAATACAGCAGTGCCATGCCGCCGGTTTTACCGACTTTTTTCATGTCTTCCATGCCCGCGATGCCAACCACGACGGTACAGAAGATGATCGGGGCAATCATCATTTTGATGAGCTTGATGAAGCCATCGCCCAGCGGTTTCATGGCAGCGCCGGTTTCGGGATAAAAATGACCGAGCAGAACGCCGATCACGATGGCAGAGATCACCTGAAAATACAGGGATTTATAAATAGGTTGCGAACGCATACTGAGTCTCCGGTGTGAGTGACCATGTCACAGATCGGGACGCAGATATGTGACAGCCCTACGGATATATTTCCGTGGATGGGCGCATTATCGAAAATGCTTCAGACAGCGGCAATTGTGGCTTTCCACACGTTAAGCAAATTGTTGTTAGATTGTTGTTATTCAGGCGGCGGCAGACTGGGTGGCGTCTCTGGCTTCCAGAATGATTTTGCCCAGTGTGCGCAGGGCGGAGTCGAGCCCGTCAGAATAACGGGTGCCGCAATTCAATCGTAAAAAATGGTTAAAACGATTTGAATTGGAATACAACAGGCCGGGCGAGATCAGGATGTCTTTTTGCAACGCAGCCTCAAAAACGGCTTTCGATGAGACTTGCTCCGGCATTTCGACCCATACCGAGACGCCGCCATCCGGCACCGTCAGACGGGTTCCTTCCGGGAAATAGGTGGCAATCGCTTCGGCCATCTGCTCTCTTTGCGCGCTCAGGGTGGCGCGCAGTTTGCGCAGGTGCCGGTCGTAATTGCTCGATTGCATAAAGGTGGCGACAATCAGTTGCGAGAGTTCTTCGTTATAGCGGGTCTGTGCATACTTGAACATATTGACCCGCGCCTGCCAGCGCCCCGCCAGCATCCAGCCGATCCGCAGGCCGGGCGCCAGCACTTTGTGCAGGGAAGCGCAATAAATCACATTGCCGGTATGGTCCCAGTGTTTTGCCGCGGTCGGGATGCGGTCGCTGCTGGCAAGCGCGCTGTACGAGTCATCCTCAATCAGCGGAATCTGCCGGGCTTCGCACAGCCTGACCAGTTTTTGCTTGTGGTCGTCCGGCATGATGCTGCCGAGCGGATTCTGCAGATGCGGCACCACCACCACGGCCTTGATATTGTCATAGGTCTGCATGGCCAGCTCCAGCGCTTCCAGCGAGATGCCGGTACTGGGGCTGGTCGGGATTTCCAGCGCTTTCATGCCCAGGCTTTCCAGTACCTGCAGCAAACCGTAAAACGTCGGCGATTCAACGGCGATGATGTCCCCGGCATGGGCAACGGCGCGCAGCGCCAGGTTCAGCGCTTCAATGCAGCCATGCGTGATAGTGATTTCCTCGGCGGAGGTGCTGATTCCGGCATCCAGTGACCGTTTTGCCAGCGTTGCCTTTAATTCGCGGTTGCCGCCGGGCGAAATGGCCTTGGTCAGCAGGTAAGGATGCTGGCGCAGCAGGCTGCTGGCCAGCTGGCGCAATTGCTGGTGCGGATACAGTTCCGGCGCACCGGTTGCGCGCGCCAGGTTGATCCGCACTGGCCGCTGACCCTGCGCGATGATGGCGGATACCCGTTCGTGGATGCCGACGAACTGCGCCGGATCGATCATGGTGGCTGGTCGCGGCTCGGACGCCGGCGCCAGCCGGATGCGGCGCGGCTGGCGCACGAAATAGCCGGAACGTGGACGCGCCTCCAGCCAGCCCTCTGCTTCCAGATAGCGGCACATCTGCAAGGCAGTCGACAGACTGACGGCATGATTCTGCATCAGTTTGCGTACCGACGGCATGCGGTCGCCGGTGGCCAGCGTTCCGGCACGGATGGCGCTCAGATAATAATCGGCAAGCTGGCGGTAGAGGGGCGTGGTGTGCATGAACAGATGATCCATCCTTGAGCGCGGGCGACAAAGATACAGTTTCAGTAAATTTTGATAATAACAGCTTTAAAAAAAATACTGTGATGCGATACAGATAGTGCTTTTCTGTCCCTGTTATGCAAGGCAGTCTCTGTTTACGCTGTGGTTTTCCATGCAACGGGCGTATTTGCGCCAGTTGTCCAACGCAGCAGACAGGAGTCATCATGCATATCACGACGTTACGGGCGCAGCAGACGGTACATTTCTATGCCAGCAAAGGCAGCCGCCTTCATTTAAGTACAGGTCAGGTGACAGTGAGCGAAAGCCGTGATTTGGAGAGGCTCCGCTTTGATGTGGCGCTACCGCTGCAAGACGGGGGGATTTATACGGTTCCCCGTTCTGGCTGGCTGTTGCTGACGGCCTGCCGCTCAAGTGAATTGCTATATGAAGCACCGCCGGCAGAACAGGGGGCGCTGATACGCCTGGGTGCCGCGTGGCTGTCGCGGCTGCGCATGCAATGGCGGATGCTCAGTCGAAAAATTCTTTCATCATGAATGCTTCCAGCTCGGCGCTGTCCTGTGGCCGCGCTGACAGGGTGATCACGCGGCCAAGGCGGCGTGATTCCCAGCTGAAATCACCCTGATAATGGGTGCGTATCAGTTCAATCATGCGCCGGACAATGGCGAGCTCGACATTACCACCCAGACCGGCATCGACTTCAATGACCTGCTTCCAGCTGCTATTGGAGTTTGGCCGCCAGCCGCGGAAGGAAAAACTGCCCATGCGCGTGCTTTTGCTGAGAATCTGGAATACACCGCCAGTGCCTTCCCTGCCGGCGGCACGCTGCATGCTGTGCCGCACATTCGCCTCGGCCACTTCCTGCGGCGTCATGCCGCGTCCGGTCTGGTTGGCGGCCTGATCCTGATTCGCTTCTTCCTGCGCCCGCCGGCGTTCGCGGGCAGCATTGAGCATGCTCATCATGTCTTGTGCCGGCGGTGTTTCAACAATCGGTGCTGGCGGCGTCACCGTGGTCTGGGCGGTGACGACAGGGGCTGTCTGTTGCGGGGTCGGCGGGGTGATCGATTTTTTGGTGTGCGGGATTACCGGCGGCTTCGGTGCGGATTTTTTGGGTTCCGGCTGCGTCATTTTGGCGATGGCCGTTTTATCCAGAATCAGCACCATTGGCGCTTGCGAGGCGGCATCGTCACCCTGTTTCTGCTTCTTGAGCGGATGCATATTGAGCAGAAAATACAGCAGCAGCGCATGAATCAGCAAAACAACCACTATTCCGGTGATGCTGGCAGGGCGGAACCGGATGTGCAGATGAATTTCACCGGGTTCTGTCACCTCATTGCCGGGTGCTTCGATACTCAACTTCATGGATAGTGGTCAGGAATGCCTGTATGACGAGTTCGCAAGGATAACCGAATCTCAGTCGGTCACTGTAACAAAGATTGAAGATTTTCCATTGCCTGGCCGATCAAACTGGACTCCCTTTTAAAAAAATGTAACAAGACTTAACGTAAAAACAGACTGGAAAGCTGACCTTGCCTCTGATGTCGCTGTTTTCTTTCAAAATTCTTTCGAAACCTCACAAGATTCAGTGTACATTTTTACAAATGCATATAGGTAATTTTCTCAAACTGATCTAAGCTAAGCCCAAGTCTGACTCCTGCTGCCGAACGGCAGTGCTGCTGATTGGGTATCGAAAGAAGGGAAGAGTTCCATGCTGGATGAGAATAATGATGTGAAGTCGGCAACGCTCGCCGAGACGATGCCGGTCGCAGAGGGTTTTTCTGCCAGAATACCTGCCGCGCTGGCCGCCAGTGCTGCTTTGCTGAGCGCTTGCGGCGGAGGCGGAGGAGGTTCGCAGAGTCCGGTTCCTCCCGACAATACCCCGCCGGCGAATACCGGCGGAGGCGCGATTTCTGCCCAACAGGCGTCACGTTTTCTGGCGCAGGTTTCGATGGGCGCCACTCACGACCAGATTACGCGGGTGCAGACCTTAGGGTATGCCGGCTGGATTGATGAGCAGATGGCGCTGCCTGTGTCCATGAGCTGCTGGGACTGGCTGATGGCAAAAGGGTATAACGCAGCGACGAACATTAATACCGAAAACGGTTTTGATTCGGCGATCTGGCGCAAGCTGATCTATTCAACAGATACCCTGCGCCAGCGCGTCACGCTGGCTTTATCGGAAATTTTCGTCGTCAGCATCGATGGTCTGGTCGGTGCCGGTTGGCGCGCTTTTTCTGCTGCCAGCTACGTGGATTTGCTGGCAGCCAACTGTTTCGGCAATTATCGCAACCTGCTGGAGGCGATCTCTACCAGCGCCGCGATGGGGCAATACCTGACATTCCGCGGTAATGTGAAATACGATCCGAAAACCGGCGCTTTGCCGGATGAAAACTATGCACGTGAAATCATGCAGCTGTTTTCCATCGGACTGCTGAAACTGAATGCCGACGGGACGCCTGCGCTGGCCAATGGCGTGCCGCAGGAAACTTACAGCCTCAATGATATTACCGGGCTGGCCAGAGTTTTTACCGGCTGGGATTTTGACCTGACGGTCAGCAAAACGGATACACCGGATTTCTTGCGCCGTCCGATGATTCAGATTGCGGCCCGTCATGAAACCGGCGCTTCGACTTTTCTCGGCAGCACCGTACCTGCAGGTCTGACGGGTGAGCAAAGTCTGAAAGCGGCGCTGGATATTATTTTTGCGCATCCGAATGTTGCACCGTTTATCAGCCGCCAACTGATCCAGCGTCTGGTGACCAGCAATCCTTCTCCGGCTTACGTGCAGCGTATCAGCGCGGTGTTTCTGAATGACGGCAAAGGTGTCAGGGGCTCTCTCGGCGCAGTGATCAAAGCAATTTTGCTCGATGATGAAGCACGAAATACGTCAATTGCCAGCAGTCCGCAGTTTGGCAAATTGCGTGAACCGGTGTTGCGTTTTGCAAACTGGGCCAGAGCGTACAACGTCAGTTCTGCCAGCGACCTGTGGAATATCGGTAATACCAGCGATACGGCCGGCCGGTTGGGGCAGAGTCCTTTGCGCTCACCTTCGGTATTCAATTTTTTCCGGCCCGGTTATGTGCCGCCGAATACATCGATCGCTGCTGCGACACTGGTTGCACCGGAATTTCAGATCACGAATGAATCGACGGTAGTGGGTTATGTGAATTTCATGCAACGTATCGTGAGTCTGGGAAATGCTGATCTGGTGCCGGACTACAGCAGTTTGCTGCCGCTGGCGGAAAATGAGCGGGCACTGTTGAATGAAATCAATCTAGTGCTGGCAGCAGGCCAGCTTAGCGATGCAACTTTGTCCCAGCTGAGCACAGCGATCAGCAGCATGCCGGTGGGAACCGATGCGAAACGTTACAACCGAATCTACGCAGCCCTGACGCTGGTGCTGGCGTCTCCGGAATTTATCGTTCAGAAGTGAGAAAACTATGCACAATCCAGGTTCGATGAATGCTTCCCGCCGTGCTTTCCTGCAACGTGCTTCTGCTTTGTCCGTCGCCGGCATCGCCACGCCCTGGGCGGTGAATCTGGCGGCCATGTCGGAGGCTGCAGCGGCTACGGCCAGCGATTACAAGGCGATGGTCTGCGTGTTTCTGTATGGCGGCAATGACTACGGCAACACGCTGATTCCTTATGATACCAGCGGCTATAACGCTTACTACCAGCTGCGTCCCACGCTGGGTTACAGCCGTGATGCGGTGACAGCGACCGCATTGACCGCTTTGTCTGATCCGGCCGATAGTGCCGGATTTCGCCACCAATATGCGCTGGCGCCGAATCTGGCGCCGCTGGTGCCGCTGTTTCAGTCCGGGAAAATGGGGGTCGTGCTGAATGTTGGTACATTGGTGCAGCCGACCAGCAAGCTGCAATACACGAATAAAAGCGTGCCGTTGCCGCCTAAACTGTTTTCGCATAACGACCAGCAATCGGTCTGGCAATCCAGTTCGCCGGAAGGTGCCCGGACCGGCTGGGGCGGGCGCATTGGTGACCTGTTTCAGGCGGGGAATACCCATTCGACATTTACCTGCGTCAATGTATCCGGCAATGCAGTGTATTTGTCTGGTAATACCGCGGTGCAATACCAGGTATCAACCAATGGTTCGGTGCCTTTTAGCGGGCTGCAGGCGCCTTTGTTCGGATCTTCTGCCTGTTCGGCGGCCCTGCAGACGCTGGTTACGCAAAGCCGCACGCATTTGTTTGAAAACGAATATAACCGCATCAGCCAGCGGGCGATTGATGCCAATGCCGTACTGTCCGGTGCACTGGCGGCAGCACCTGCCCTGCAGACGGCTTTTCCTGCTAAAAATGGATTGGCGGATCAGCTCAAACTGGTTGCGCGCATGATTTCCGTCGCCGGGACGCTGGGTGCAAAGCGGCAGGTATTTTTCGTTTCTATCGGTGGTTTTGATACGCACGATGGTTTGCTGACCGTGCATCCGAATCTGATGAAAACGCTGGGCGATGCTTTATCGTCTTTTTATCAGGCGACTGTTGAGCTGGGTGTGGCGAATCAGGTGACGACATTCACGGCCTCCGATTTTGGCCGCACCCTGAGTGGAAATAATGACGGCTCCGATCACGGCTGGGGCAGCATGCATTTTGTGCTGGGTGGCGCAGTGAACGGCCAGCGTTATTTCGGCACGCCGCCGGTTATTGCCTCGAATGGCCCGGATGATGTGGGACAGGGAAGATTGCTGCCGACTACTTCGGTCGATCAGTATGCCGCGACGCTGGGAAAATGGTTTGGCGTGTCGGACAGCGACCTGCTGATGCTGTTGCCGAATCTGGTGAATTACAACGCCAGCAGCCGCAATCTGGGTTTTGTCTGAGCAGCTGGTTCAGACCAGTCCGAACCAGCCGAGCACGGCACCGAGCGCCAGCAGCCACAGCAGATGCAGCCGCGTGCGCCATACCACCAGCGCGCACAAGGCCGACAGCAGCCACAGCGGCCAGTCGCGCTGCGGCACCTGGTGTACGCTGGTCATGATCCAGCCGGTTGCCAGCAACAGACCGATCACGATCGGTGCCATCCCGAGTTTGAAACTGCGCACTACCCGTAATTCCCGGTTTTTATGACCCCAGCGCGCTGCCGTATAGGTCAGCGTGGTGCTGGGCAGCAGGATGCCCGACATCGTGACCAACACCCCGAACAGTCCCATCCACATGCTGCCGGTATTGATGCCGACATTCCAGCCCATCAATGCGATGAACAGCACGTTCGGCCCCGGTGCTGCCTGCGCTATCGCCACGGAAGCATTGAATTGCGCATCCGTCAGCCAGTGCTGATGATCGACCAGATAACGGTGCATATCCGGCAGGGTCGATATTGCGCCGCCGATCGACAGCAGCGACAACATCAGATAATGCAGCCACAGATCGAACCACTCTGCGCCGCTCATAGAAATATGCAGGAAATGCGGTGCGGCAGTCATGATTTGAATTTCCTGTAGACCATAAACCAGCTGAGCGAACCCAGTCCGGGCAACACGTAAACCAGCGGCAGGCGGAACAAGGCCACGCAGATAAAGCACAACAGGCTAAACAGCAGCGCCAGCCGGCGTCCCAGAGGATGGTTGTTGAGCGCAGGGATTAATTTCAGACCGGTTGCAAAAATCAGCCCCGATGTGACGGCACTCATGCCGCGCAACGCACCAGTGACGCCCGGATGCTGGGCGTATTGCGCATATACCAGCGCCAGCAGCAAGACGATCATCATGGGCACCAGCAGCATGCCGGCCAGCGCGGTGATGGCACCCGGCAGGCCGAAATAACGGCTGCCGACCATCATCGACAGATTCATGACATTCGGGCCCGGCATGATTTGCGCCACTGCCCAGTCCTCGACAAATTCTTCCGGCGTCAGCCAGCGTTTGCGCTCCACGATCTCATGCTGGACAATCGCCAGCACGCCGCCGAAACCTTGCAAGGCAAGCAGGGTGAAAGAAAAAAACAGATCCGCCAGGGAAGCGGGTTGCGGGTGAGGTTCGGTCGGTTCGCTGGACATCGTCGGCTGTGAAATGGTGCTGGAGCCCTGATTGTAATGCGGTGCTGGCGCTTGTGCTGGCAATCGCCCGTTTTCAGTCCTGCGCGCGGCGGCGCGCGCGGATGCGGGCGCGCCACTCGCCCAGCACAGTCAGCGCACCCTGAAATTCCCGTTCAATCAGGTCCGCTTCGGCATCCGTGATAATGCCATCAAGCAGGGCGGTGGAAACCGCTTCGGCCACATCGCCGACCTGGCTCATCACCCGGCACACGGTTTGCGACAGATCGTCTTCGCTGACTTCGGCCGGTTCCGGGACGACAAACGCCGCCAGTCCGTGTCTGCCGAGCAGTGCGTGCAAAGGCAGATGGGCTTCTTTGACGCCTGCTGCATGGCAATGCTCAATGATCAGTGACAGTTCTTCAAAAGACGGGTAATGAGTTTCAATGCCCGGCGCCAGTTTATTTCTCAGAACATTGACCGACATATCCAGACGGGCTGCCAGTGCCTCCAGTCCACCGGGGTAGGCACGGGCAACCTTATACAGCGCATCGTGCTGGTTCATATCGGAATATTTGCGGGTCATAAAAATGGCTGAAAAAAAATAAACTCAAAAATTAACGGAAAAATCACACCGGAAAACAGATCAGGACAGGCGGGCACGCTGGTTCAGGCAAGTCAGCCAGTGGTCTGCGCCACCCACTTCGCTGACGACCTGTGCAAAGCCGGTCACGGTGCGGGCAGCACGTTCCAGCAGCTGGATATCCGCTTCATGCTGGCGTGCCACGTGCGGGTCTTCCAGAAAAAGAATGCGGCGGATTGCGCGTTCCAGCACCAGTTCGGCAAGCTGGGCATCACCACCCAGCGGGCCGGACAGAAAAGGTCTGACCCAGTTGCGACCGGCTTCCTCGCCTTTGATTTTCTGTGCCAGCTGATTCAGTAATCCGCCCGTGGTTCCGGTGGCGTAGCGGTGTGCAAAACGGTCCAGCAGGGCAAAGTGTTTTTCAGCCAGCGTCAGCATTTTTTCTTTCATTGCATCATGCGCAATCAGGGCGATGCCTTCGTGCTGCAAATCGAAGCTGGACTGCAGACTGGCATCGGCCGCTGCACCGCGCGAAACGGCTTCCAGTTCCAGCCATTCGCGGGCGCTGGCCAGTGTGGCCAGAAAGGGTTTTTTATGAATCACGCATTGCCGTTTCAGCGCGACGGCCTCAGGAAACACGGAAGAAGGATCGACCGGATCAATCAGATAAATCACTGCATCGACGGCACGCGCCGGATCAGTATCGACAACCCGCGACACCAGTTTCATCAGGCCACCTTCGCGGCCATAAGGAAAACGTTCGACATGCTGGCAGATATCCAGCAGGCCATGCGTTATCATGGCATCCAGTGTACGGCCGACGACCACGAATTCAGGCTGCAGAAAATGAATCGCATGGCGTGCGCCGCTGATCAGTTGCACCAGGGCGGAATTTGCCGCATCCTGATGAGAGCGGTTGGCGATCAGGCCGATACGTAATTTTTTCACAGATGGCAGAGTCACAGTAAAATCCTGAAACGGTTGCGGATATCCGGCAGTGTAGCGGGACTTGTTTCTGCCGTCAGTAGTTTCCCTACATTTTGTTACTGAAACAGTCAGGACGGAAATATGCCGGTCAGCCGGGGCGACGTAACATCATTGAAAAAAATGAATCGCAGGAGAAAATCATGAAAAAGTGGCGCCATGTTTTCTTGGCTATCGCAATCATGTCTTCGTGCGCAACAGCGGTCGGTGATGATGATCTGGATGAAGATGCCTACCAGATCCAGCACTGGGCATTGCTGGGAGATACGCAGGCACAGAATGCACTGGCTCTGTCTTATATGAATGGCGATTTCGGTTACCAGAATCTGGACGAAGCCAGGATGTGGCTGGAGCGGGCAGCGGAACAGGGACATCCCGGGGCGCAGACCAATCTGGGATTGCTGTACCTGACCAGCGGTATTGAGATGGAGGATGATGCCAGGGCATTCCAGTTGTTACAGCAAGCCGCTCGTCAGGACTTCAGTGCTGCGGAATTCATGCTGGGTTATCTGTACGAAACCGGAAAGGCCGTCAGCCGCAGTGACGCAGATGCTGCGGTCTGGTATCAGGAGGCCGCTGCGCAGGGAAATGCCAGCGCCCAGTATCATCTTGCCTTGTTGTACAGCCACGGATCCGGTATTCCCAGAAATGAGCCGATGGCAGTGCGCTGGCTGCAGCAGGCGGCGCATCAGGGATTATCGTCTGCCCAGTTCGAGCTGGGACGGCATTATCTGTATGGTTGCGGCGTTGCACAGGATACGCTGCTTGCTTACCAGTACCTGATCATGGCCAGCATTCATGTCGGCAGCAAGGCGATTGACAGCCGCGATCTGGTCAATGCCACACTGACTGCCGAACAGATCGCCGAAATTCAGGACGAGACGCGCAACTGGCAGTCTGGTCTCTGAGTTTTCGAAAGAAATTGTTGCTCAAATTCTTCAGCAGAAATTGCGGGTGAAAACAGATAGCCCTGATATTCATCGCAATGCATCGTCTGCAAAAACTCTTTTTGCTCTTCCGTTTCCACACCTTCGGCAATCACCTGCAGTTTTAAGGCATGTGCCAGATGAATAATTGCGGTAACGATGGCGACATCACTGTCATCCTGCGGCAGATCGTCGACAAAAGAGCGGTCGATTTTCAGTTTGTGAATCGGAAAACGCTTCAGATAACTGAGGCTGGAATAACCGGTCCCGAAATCATCAATCGATAACTTCACCCCCAGTTTTGCCAGCGATTCGAGTTTCTTCAGATTTTCATCGACATCGCGGATCAGGACCGATTCGGTCAGTTCCAGTTCAATCCGGTCCGGACTGAGCTGATTTTCCGCCAGCGTGGTGGCAATCAGGTCAACAAAATTCGCCTGCTGGAATTGCAGCGTTGATACATTGAATCCCATGCGCAGCACATGGCCGGCCTGATTCCACTGTGCCGCCTGACGTATCGCATGCTGAATGACCCACTGACCGATCGGCACGATCACGCCGGACTCTTCGGCGATCGGAATAAACTGGCTCGGGCTGATTTCGCCCAGATCCTTATCGTTCCAGCGCAATAAGGCTTCGACGCCAAAAATTTCACCGGTATGCAAATTGATCTGGGGCTGGTAATGCAGACGGAATAACTGGTGCTCCAGCGCCTGCCGCATAGCGTGATCGAGTTTCATGCGGGACAGCAGGCCGATGTTCATCTGGCGCTGATAAAAGCGGAAATCGGAACGCCCCCGTTCCTTGACGTGATACATGGCGCTGTCTGCATTTTTGATCAGATCATCCATGCTGGTGCCGTCATCCGGGTACAGCGCAATCCCGATACTGGCGGTCACCGTAAAATTCATGCCATCCAGATTGAAGGGCGTCGCCAGTTCTTCCAGCACCCGCTGGGCGCAGATTTCAGCACCGTTTGCATCGGCTTCATGCAGCAGCAGGATAAATTCATCCCCGCCCAGGCGCGCCGCCGTATCGACCTGCCGGACACAGCGCTGCAGACGCTCGGTGACCTGCAATAAAACCCGGTCACCGAAAGGATGGCCAAGCGCATCGTTGATCTGCTTGAAGTGATCGAGGTCAAGAAACAGCAGGGCAAAGGTGCTGTGATTTCTGCTGGAAATCGTAATACACTGGTGAATCCGTTCGGACAGCAACAGGCGGTTTGGCAGGCCGGTGAGCGCGTCGGAAAACGCCAGTTCCTCGATTTTTTGCTTGGCCGCGTGGGTTTCTGTGCGGTCTTTCAGAAAGCCGATGTAATGCAGCGTATTACCGAGCTCATCCTGCACTTTGACCAGTGTGACCATCGCCAGATAAGCGGAACCATCTTTGCGGCGGTTCCAGAGTTCACCTTCCCAGGCACCTTCTTTTTCCAGCTTATCGAGCAACTGGTCAATCAGCGTGACATCGCTTTCTTTCCCGAAAAAATCACGCGGTGTTTTTTGCCGCATGTCCAGTTCGGAATAACTGCTCAGTGTTTCAAAACTGGGGTTGGTGGTAATGATTTTCTGATCGGCATCGGTAACGAAGATGGCGTCGGTGCTGGATTCAAAAACCTTGGCGGCCAGTTGCAGACGTACATCGTCCGTGACTTTCTGCGTCATGTCGCGGAAAGAAAAAACCCGGCCGATCGGTCTGCCGCGGGCGTACTGAGGCAAGGTCACGCGCTCAAGAATTTTTCCTGAACGCAGCACCAGCACATCGCTGGCTTCCATCAGCGGCGTGCGCGCAATCATGTCCAGGCGTTCGCTGTAATGCACCAGATCGATCATGCATTTGTCCATCCAGGCATAAATCGCCTGATCGTCGCGCTGCGTCATCAGTTCGTCAGGCAGCCCCCACAGATTTGCGAATAGATGGTTATAACTCCGTATACCGCCGTTCAGATCGGTCACCAGGATGCCGTCGGCGGTGGATTCCAGCGTGGCCCGCAGTTCGGCAATCAGTTTTTCCAGTTCATTCTCAGTCTGTTTCTGGCTGGTCCGGTCACGGATTGCGACTACAAAGATAGAGGTGTCCATACCGACGCGCACCAGTTTGACCCGGCGCTCAACCTGGATCACGGTTTTGTCGGCACATTCCAGCAATGTTTCCGAATAAATGTTTTCAGATAAACCGGCAGCGACGTCTTCCCAGAAAAACAGGTCTTCCGGCGCGGCGGTCAGTTCGACGATACCTTTGTCGCGCAGGCTGTTTTCCGGAACTTTCAGTAACTGATGTGCCGAATGATTGGCGGCAACAATGCGCAGACTGATCGGATCAACCAGAATCACTGCTTCCAGCATGCCTTCGATGAGCGCCTGCAGCTGATGCGGTTTCATGACTGGCTTTCAGCCGCATCGTCGGCTTCCATACCCCGCTCAAAGAAATAGCAGAGACGCTTGCGTGGCGACAGGTAATCATAGGCAGCTCTTGGCAGCTGCACCGGACGAAGGCTGCGGTGGATGCAGAGCTGCTGTTCATGTTCGAGATTAATCACCAGCGCTTCCTCCCGGTTGACCGATGTGTCGTGAATCACTACTTTGGGCTTGATGGGACGTGAGGAATTGACGGAGACCACCAGTGCATAGCGCTGGTCCGTCAGCTGCACGACGGAGCCGGGCGGGTAAATACCCATCATGCGGATGAAGGAAGTCAGTGTCGGGACATGGAAGTGCGCTTTGTACTGGGTGAATATCTGTGACAGGGCTTCATGCGGTGTAATCGCCTGTGCCGGATTCGTCGGGTTGCAGAGATTATCGTAATGATTCACCAGGGCGACGATCCGGCTGAGCGGCGACATTTTTTCACCCGGAATCCGGCTCGGATAGCCGCTGCCATCAAAATGTTCGTGATGTTGCGCCATCAGCAGCATGGAGTTCGGTGCCAGATCCATTTTGCGCGCCAGATTGACGCTGTGCATCACATGCTCATGGTAAATCTGTTTTTCTGCCGAAGTGAAATGCTCATCCATCCAGCGCAGGCGGTCAGGCAGTTCGATTTTCCCGATGTCATGCACCAGCGCTCCGACACCCAGATTCAGCATGTCTGTTTTGCTGAGATTTAATGCTTTGCCGAGCAGCAGGGAAATGACGGTCACATTAATCGAATGCAGCGAGGTTTTTTCCCCGGCCTTTTCGGACAGCAGACGGATTGCTGCTTCGTCTTCTCCCAGTATCTGGCCGAGAAAGCCCTGTATCAGCTGCTCGGTGAGCTGCTTGGCAAAGGCCGGCTGCGCGTGTACCACATCGGTAATCTGCTTGAATGTCTGTGCTGCATGGTTGAACTGGCGTTCACAGACCTGCAGGCTGGCAGCCTGGCTGGCAAGCAGGTCGCGCCGTTTTCTGACGGCGGTTTCTTCCGGTGTTTCTTCAGGCTTGGAATTGACGGCAGATTCGTTTTTTTCCGTTTCCGCCACCACAGGCGTGCTCCGGTCGGGGGCATAACGGATACGTTCTATACCCAGTGAGCGTATGGAATCAATCTGTTCCTGGCTGCTGATTTTAAAATTGCTGACCGGGAATGGATGATCCATCCAGCCCACGTCGAGATAAATGAACATCCCTACCCGCAACTGGGAAAGGTCGATGAACTGTGTATGGATATCAGCCATGGTATCCGTCAAAGAAAACCGGGAAATATTGCAATGAATCGTCTAGTTGTATATTTATCATTAAACATCTAAAAAAGCGAATTTTTTTATTGATTTGACTTTTTATCGTGCAAACATCGAATGATCTGGCAAAGGGGAATAAATTTCAGTCTCTATCCCTGTTACGGAATGCCAGCCAGCCGGCCATAAAAGTAAAGGTCACCACGATAGCGACGATAATCCAGAATCCGTGCTCATGCTGTGACAATGGAATGCCGCCTACGTTCATTCCCAGCAGACCGGCAATCATATTAATCGGTAATGCCAGAACGGTGACGACGGTCAGGACAAATAATGAACGGTTATTTTGTTCATTGACACTGGCGGCGATTTCTTCCTGCAATAATTTTATGCGCTCCTGCAACGCTGCCATATCGCTCAGTACTACGGCAAATTCCTCGGTGGACTGACGCAATTCCTGCACGTCGTGTTCTTCCAGCCAGACCGGAGGTTTTTGCAATAAGCGGAACAAGGCAGCCGGCTCCGGCGCCAGCAGGCGCTGCAGACGTACCAATACCCGCCGGATGGCGCCGAGATTAGCGCGTTTATGATTGAGCCGGTCGGCCAGCAGCGTGTCTTCGATCTCGTCAATCTTGCGGACGACTTCGCGCACGATACCGACCAGCACGTCACCCTGATCATGCAGCAGATGAATCAGCAGCGCACCCGGAGAATGAAATGATTCGCCGCGATTCACCGCATTGCGCAGGCGGTCGATCGCCTGCAAAGGCTTACGCCGCGCGCTGATCATGACATTGCTGGTAACGCTGAGCCAGAGTGTGGCGATATCGGATGCTTCAAAGGAAAAATCATGCAGAACGTCATTGATCACCGCGATCAGATTATGACCGGCGTGTTCGATGCGGCTGGAGCGCGAGCCTTCATGCAGGGTTTCGTAAAACTCCTGCGGCAATTGCAGATGTTCGTGCAGCCATTTTTCAGCGGCGACATTGCTCAGATTGAAGTGTAGCCAGATGAAGCTGTTTTCTTTGGCATGATGCGGCTGGTGCAGCCATTCCAGTGCTTCATGGGTCGGTAACGCCCGTCCGGCCTGTCCGCGCTCAAACAGGTAACCACACACCAGACCAGACTGATCGGAACCGTACGATAAATTATCCAGCACCATTTCATTTCTCATGCAATGACGTAGCTGCTATTGTAAGGCAGTGTTCAGTGCATAAAAAAAATATTTCGTCTGGAACAACATCGATGTTCCGGTCACAGTTCGGTCACAGGAACTGCAGTCCGCGACCGGAAAAATGTTTACAGGTTCGGTGCCAGCCAGCGTTCCACGTCTTCTTTGGCCACGCCGCGGCGCGCAGCCATGTCGCTGACCTGGTCATCCCCGATTTTACCGACGCTGAAGTATTTGGACGCCGGATGAGCAAAGTAAAAACCGGACACTGCAGCACCGGGAATCATGGCCCAGGATTCGGTCACATACATCTCGATATCCTGGCACTGCATTTGCGCAAACATGGCCGTTTTGACGGTGTGTTCCGGGCAGGCCGGATAGCCGGGAGCCGGGCGGATGCCGCGATAATTTTCGCGGATCAGATCTTCATTACTCAATTGCTCATCCGCTGCATAACCCCACAGGTCTTTACGCACGCGCTCATGCAGGTATTCGGCAAACGCTTCGGCCAGACGGTCAGCCAGCGATTTGAGCATGATACTGCTGTAGTCGTCATGCGCGTCTTCAAAGCGCTTTTCGTGTTTTTCTATACCCAGACCAGCGGTCACGGCAAACATCCCTATGTAATCTGCGATACCGCTGGCTTTTGGTGCGATGAAGTCGGCCAGGCATTGATTCGGGCGCTGGATTTTTTGTCCATCGGGGCCATCCACCACCGGCTTTTCGGTCTGCTGGCGCACGCCGTAATAGGTGAATGCGACTTCGCTGCGGCTGTCATCGGTATAGATTTCGATATCGTCTTCGTTGACGCTGTTGGCAGGCAGCAGTGAGATCACACCATTGGCGGTGAGCCAGCGGCCTTCGATGATTTTTTTCAGCATGGCCTGGCCTTCGGCATACACCTTGCTCGCGGCATCGCCGACGATCTCGTCGCTCAGGATGGCCGGGAACGGTCCGGCCAGATCCCAGGTCTGGAAGAACGGACCCCAGTCGATGTAGTTGGCGATGGTAGCCAGATCGACGTTTTTGAACAAGCGGCGGCCGATGAATTTCGGTTTGACCGGTGCGTCAGCGCCAGTGAACGAGACGCGCATTTTATTGGCACGTGCCTGTTCCAGCGTCAGCATCGGCGTGGTTTTTTTGTTTGCGTGCTGGGTACGGATGCGGTCGTAATCACTGCCGAGTTCGGCGATGTATTGTTCCCGGCTTTCCGGTGTCAGCAGCGACTGCGCAACCGATACCGAGCGCGAGGCATCCGGCACATACACCACCGGACCTTCGTAATTCGGTGCAATCTTGACGGCGGTATGGGCGCGGCTGGTGGTGGCACCGCCGATCAGCAGCGGGATCTTCATCATGCGGAAATGCGGATCGCGCTGCATCTCTTTGGCGACATAGGCCATTTCTTCGAGTGATGGCGTGATCAGACCGGACAAGCCGATGATGTCGGCATTTTCCGCCTTGGCTTTGGCCAGGATTTCTGAGCAGGGCACCATCACACCCATGTTCACCACTTCAAAGTTATTACATTGCAGGACCACGGTCACGATGTTTTTGCCGATGTCATGCACGTCGCCTTTGACGGTGGCAATCACGATTTTGCCTTTCGGTTTGTGGTCGCCGCTGCGTTTCTTTTCTTCTTCGATGAAGGGCACCAGATGCGCCACCGCCTGCTTCATTACACGCGCCGATTTGACTACCTGTGGCAGGAACATTTTGCCCTGTCCGAACAGATCGCCGACGATGTTCATGCCATCCATCAGCGGGCCTTCGATCACCTGAATCGGGCGCTCAAATTGCTGGCGCGCCTGTTCGGTGTCTTCCACGATCCATTGTGTGATGCCGTGTACCAGCGCGTGGGCCAGGCGTTTTTCAACCGGGTCGTTGCGCCATTCCAGCGTCGCTTCTTCTTTTTTACCGCCGGCTTTGAGGGTGGCGGCGAATTCGATCATGCGCTCAGTTGCATCATCGCGCCGGTTCAGCACTACGTCCTCGACCCGTTCGCGCAGTTCAGGATCGAGCTCGCTGTACACCCCTATCATGCCCGCATTCACAATGCCCATGGTCATGCCAGCCTGAATCGCGTGATACAGGAACACGGTATGGATGGCTTCGCGTGCCGGATCATTGCCGCGGAAAGAGAAGCTCACATTTGATACGCCGCCGCTGATTTTGGCACCCGGCAGATGCTGACGTATCCAGCGCGTCGCTTCAATAAAGTCTACCGCGTAGTTATTGTGTTCTTCGATACCGGTCGCGACCGCAAAGATATTCGGATCAAAAATAATATCCTGAGGATCGAACTGAATCTGATCCACCAGCAGACGGTAAGCGCGTTCGCAGATTTCCGTCTTACGCGCATAGGTATCGGCCTGACCGGTTTCGTCGAATGCCATCACGATCACGGCTGCACCATAGCGTTTGCACAGCGTGGCCTGACGCAGGAATTCGGCTTCGCCTTCTTTCATGGAGATCGAGTTCACGATCGCCTTACCCTGCACGCATTTCAGACCCGCTTCGATCACTGACCATTTGGAGGAGTCGATCATGATAGGGACGCGCGCAATATCGGGTTCCGATGCAATCAGATTCAGGAAGCGCGTCATCGCTGCCAGCGAATCAAGCATCGCTTCATCCATATTGATGTCGATGATCTGGGCACCGTTTTCCACCTGCTGACGCGCAACCGCCAGCGCTTCATCGTATTGCTCGTTGAGGATCAGACGGGCAAAGGCTTTGGAGCCGGTGACGTTGGTACGCTCACCGACATTGACGAACAGGCTGTGTTCATCAATGGTGAATGGCTCCAGCCCGGACAGGCGCATGGCCGGTGCGATTTGCGGCAACTGGCGTGGCGCCTGAGTTTGCAGCAGATCGGCGATGGCCTTGATATGCGCTGGCGTGGTGCCGCAGCAGCCACCGGCAATGTTGATGAAACCGGCTTCGGCGAATTCCTTGAGCAGGGCGGAGGTGTCGGCCGGCAGTTCGTCAAAGCCCGTGTCGCTCATGGGGTTAGGCAGACCCGCATTCGGATAGATACAGACAAAGGTATCGGCGATCTTGGATAATTCTTCGGCATACGGACGCATCAGCGTGGCGCCGAGCGCACAGTTCAGGCCGATGGTGAGCGGTTTGGCATGACGTACAGAGTTCCAGAAAGCGGGCACTGTTTGTCCTGACAGGATACGGCCGGAAGCATCGGTGACGGTACCGGAAATCATGATCGGCAAACGCTGGTCGCTTTCCTCGAAGTACTGATCGATAGCGAACAGCGCGGCTTTACAGTTCAACGTATCGAAGATGGTCTCGACCAGCAGCACATCGGCGCCGCCATCAACCAGGCCGCGCACCTGTTCGTGATAAGCCGTCACCAGTTGGTCGAACGTGACATTACGCGCCGCCGGATCATTCACATCTGGTGAGATGGAGGCAGTTTTTGGGGTCGGCCCCAGCGCGCCCGCGACAAAGCGCGGCTTGTCCGGCGTCGAGTATTTATCGCAGGCTGCGCGTGCAATTCTGGCCGATTCCACGTTCATCTCATACGCCAGATGCGCCATGTGGTAGTCGTCCTGCGCGACCGTGGTGGCGCCGAAGGTATTGGTTTCAATCAGATCGGCACCGGCGGCCAGGTATTGTTCGTGGATTTCAGCGATCACATCGGGGCGGGTCAGCGACAGTAATTCATTATTCCCTTTGACGAACAGCTCGCGCACGCCTTCGGGGCCGGTGAAGTGTTGAAAACGCTCGCCACGGTAATCGGCTTCGGTCAGCTTGTAACGCTGGATCATGGTGCCCATCGCGCCATCCAGAATCAGGATGCGTTGTTGCAGCAGGGAGCGCAAACGGGTTTCGGTAGCAGAGACAGGCACAGTTGTAGTCATGATGTTTACTCGTTCAACAAGGAGGCGGGCACGGTGCGGCGGATGATCGCCGCAGTCAGTCATCCAGACTGCTGCGCTTTGCGTCCTGAAAATAAAAAACCCGATCGGCTGATGCATGCAGGCGGATCGGGTCGGGTCCTTTTAGCAGCATTTATTATGCGCCCGCAATCTGAATCTCAAATCGGCGCTGGATGGTAAATTATACGTCAAATCAAGGGCTTGGACCCGCCAGGGCAAGGTTTTGCCAAATTTTGTTTATACATTTTGGGCAGATGCTTATGAATTTTACGGAAAAACGACAAACTCTTTGCAGAAAGAAAATAAAAAAAGGGCATATCCTCGCAAGAAAGATATACCCAAAGGGAATGCATAAATCAGGCTGATGTGCTGCTATGTCAATGTTTTTTATGGCGTGTCACAAACAGGCTGGCGGTAATGGCGCTGCACAGTATGGCGCCGATGACCATCAGGGAGACATCTGTGGGAATATGCACCCATTTCACGATCAGCATTTTGAGACCGACAAACATCAGCACGAATGCCAGGCCAAATTTCAGCAAATGAAAACGGTCCGCCATGTCCGCCAGCAGGAAATACAGCGCGCGCAAGCCCATGATGGCGAAAATATTCGAGGTGAACACGATGAACGGATCGGTCGTGACTGCGAAAATCGCAGGGATGGAATCCACGGCAAACACCACATCGGACACTTCGATTAAGATCAGTACCAGCAGCAAAGGGGTAAATACCCGTTTGCCATGCTGCCGGAAGCTGAATTTTTCCTGATGAAATTCCGGTGTGAAGGGCAGCAGTTTTTTCGCCAGTTTCAGCAGCGGATTATTTTCCAGATCGGGCTCCTGTTCGCTGGAGACCAGCATGCGCAGGCCGGTGATGACCAGGAAAATACCAAACAGATACAGTACCCAGGCAAATTGCGATACCACCCAGCTGCCGGCCAGAATCATGATGATGCGCATCACGATTGCTCCCAGTACCCCGTACAGCAGCACTTTGCGCTGGTAGTGGGGCGGAACCGCAAAATGCCCGAAAATCATTAAAAACACGAAGATATTATCGACCGACAGCGATTTTTCGATCACATAGCCGGTCAGGAATTCCATTGCCCTGGCGGTTGCCGCCTCGCGGCCAATAGTTTCTGTCAGATACAGCCACAAGCCGAAATCAAACGCGAGCGCCAGACTGACCCAGACCACTGACCAGGCGGCGGCCTCGCGGAGACTCACTTTGTGTGCACGTGAGCCGCCGAGGGCGATGACATCGACCGCCAGCATGGTCAGCACAAAACCGATAAAAACCACCCACATCCAGGGCTGGGCAACAGAATGCAGCATATTTACTCTTTTTCCATGACGCCCAGCAATTGCAGCAGGCTGGTGAACAGGTTAAACAGCGTCACATACAGATTGACGGTCGCCATGATGTAATTGGTTTCGCCGCCGTGAATGATGTTGCTGGTTTCAAACAGAATCATGCCGGACATCAGCAGCACCATGACCGCTGAAATCGTCAGCGACAACGCTGGAATCTGGAAGAAGACCGCACCCAGGCTGGCAGCCAGCGCGACCAGCATGCCGGCGATCAGAAAGCCGCCAATGAAGCTGAAATCACGTTTGCTGACCAGCACATAGGCCGATAATCCGAGAAAGATCAGGCCCGTCATGCCCATTGCCGACATCACGATGCCGGTGCCGCCCTGCATGTGCAGATAATGACTGAGGACAGGGCCCAGGGTGTAGCCCATGAAGCCGGTCAGCGCAAAGACAGTAAGAATTCCCCAGGCACTGTTGCGCAGCCTGTTGGTGGCAAACAGCAGACCAAAATAGACGATCAGGGTCAGGAACATGCCGGGACCGGGAATCGCGAATGTGATCGTCGCTGCAGCCGTCAGCGCGGAAAACAGCAGCGTCATCGACAGTAACAGATAGGTATTGCGTAACACCCGGTGGCTGTCCGTTGCGCCAATATCGGTATAGTCAACGGTCTGCACATCACGGGCAGCGGTGCGGCCCAGAGAGCGATTCAGAATTCTCATGCTTTTCTCCTGAAATTGGAAAGCGCTTGCCAGGGTCGGCAGGGTATGCGCCTGAAAAACCTTTTTTATAAAGGCTCATTCAGTGTAGCGGCGGATGATGAACAATAAAAGTCGAATATAATTGATGAATACTTCGTAAAAATCGATGAGTTAAGGCAAATGCCAACATTGAACTACAAGCATCTGCATTATTTCTGGGTTGTGGCAAAAGCCGGCAGCATCGCCCGCGCCAGCGAGCAGCTGCATCTGACACCGCAGACCATCAGCGCGCAGTTGAGTTTGTTTGAAGAAATGCAGGGCGAAGCGATGTTTCGCAAAAATGGCAGAAATCTGGCGCTGACCGAAGCCGGACGCCTGGTGCTGAGCTATGCCGATGAAATCTTCACGCTGGGACAGGAGCTGGAGGAGGTCTTACACCACCGTCCGACAGAGCGCACCCTGCAGTTGCGGGTGGGTGTATCGGATGCTTTACCGAAAACGGTGGCCTACCGTCTGCTAGAGTCGGCCCTGCAATTGCCACAGACGCTGCGCATCAATTGTCGTGAAGGAAAACTGGAAATCTTGCTGGGGGAGCTGGCCGCACACAAACTCGATGTGGTGCTGTCAGACAGTCCGATGCCCGCCACTGCCAGTGTGCGTGCCTACAGCCATCTGCTGGGTGAGTCCGGCATCAGTTTCTTTGCCACGGCTGGCTTAAAACAGCAACTCAGTTCCGGTTTTCCGGCGTGCTTGGAAGGCGCAGCTTTTCTGTTGCCGGGGGAGGATGCCGCACTGCGGGCCCGCTTGCTGCAGTGGCTAGATCAGCATGAACTGCATCCCCGGATTGCCGGAGAATTTGATGACAGTGCGCTCATGAGCGCATTCGGTCAGGCTGGCGCCGGGATTTTTGCGGCACCGACAGTCATTGCCAGTATGGTGATGCGGCAATACGATGTGCAGCTGATCGGGCAGACCGATGAAATCTGGGAGCAGTTCTATGCCATCTCGGTCCAGCGCAAATTGACACATCCTGCCGTATTAGCCATCAGCCAGGCTGCCCAGCAGAACTGGACGCAACCCGCATAACCTGGGCAGCCCGGTTATGCGGGGCTGTTGTTGAAACACCCCCGGTTTAGAGGTGTAAAAGAAAAATGCACCTGAAAAATCAGGTGCATTCGGATGACTGTAAAGCCAGTGTGCTTGATGCCGTTGGTGTGTAATCAGCGGCGACCGAGCAGCGATTTGACTGTCCGGTCCATCGGAACGGCGTAATCGTAAGTGCTGAGCACAATATTGTCGCCAGGACGAATCAGTTTCAGATTAACGAAAACCAGCTTTTCACTCTCTGCGTAAGTGCCGACAATCACGGCCTGTGCACTGTGATTTTGCGCAACTTCTTTAATCTCACGGGTCAACAGCAACTCACCGACATTTTGTTTGATGAAAACTTTATCGCGGAATTTCATTTCCAGCATCGGATAGCCGGAACGGGTGAATTGTCCGGATACCTGTTCCGCCACAATCCGCCCAAATGGCGAGGATTCTTCCAGGGCGTTGATATTGGCAAGGGTGGCAACGATCAGTGGACGGGATTTATCCAGGCTTGCTCCGGCAGCGGTAATCAGCGCGCTAGCGGCCTTCTGGTTCATGGGGATAAATTCATTGGATTCAGCTTCTTTCCAGGACATCACTCCGGAAGAAGCCGGCGGAGTGTTTACCAGGCTCATGTTAGAACATGCGCTGAACAGCAGACCGCAGCCGATTGCAATTACAAGCTTCTTCATCATTATTGTCCCCCGGTGACTTTAAAATTAAACCCGCCATCCCTGTTATACAGCGAGGCGTCATATTCATTAACTGGATAAGCGTCTGTACGACGTGCTACATACTGAGAATTTTTGACCAGTGAAGTCGTGACAATGATTTCATAGGCGGGCGTTGCCGCTGTTGTCCCGCTACCATTGCCTGCGACCGGAATACCGAGGAAGCGCCGGTTAACCTGACGTTCGGAAGAAAAACGCACCAGTTGCGTATCAATATCAATAATTTGCGCGGTGCCATCATTGAACTTACGTACCAGTACGCCCTGATTGACCAGAGAGGTGACCACCTGCGTATAAAACGCCTGACTGAAATTGCTGGGATTGACCGGTGGCGTCACATAAACAGGCGCGCCAATTTTGTCCGTGCCGAGCTTGATCTGATCTGCTACGTCCTTGGCAATTAATAACCAGTTTGAAACCACTTGCAGATCGGCATGTTTGCCATCGGCATTGTTAGCAGAACTGCCTTGCTGTAACGGCGTGGAGCATGCCGTTACCAATAAAGAAGCAACGACAACAGAAACCAATTTCTTCATGCGCTTACCTTTTTAACTTACTGCTGTTGAGTCCCGGCCCGAGAAGTCCGGTGAGGCTGATAAACAGCCTAAGAGCATACAACAAGTCTTATCTGGGAACAAAGAATTTGCTTCTAACCAATAACTAACAGAATTAATTTTTGATTAAGCTGATGATTTCGGTCGTTATTTCCTCCGAAATGTCGTTTTTTTGCTGCAAGCGAACTTAAAACGTTGTGAAACAGGTTCCTGATGCAAGCGGAAATCCCTGCAAAAATTCCGCTGCAGGCAAGCGTTTTCCACCCGGTTTTTGTAGTTCGGTGAGTTTCAGCACGCCTTGGCCGCAGGCGACCAGAACGCCGTCGTGTGGGTGGGCGCTGAGTATCTGTCCGGCGGGTTGATCTGACTGCATGCTGAGTGCTTCTGCGGCCCAGATTTTGATCGTTTGTCCCTGATATGCGGCGTGGGTGCCGGGAAATGGGGTGAATGCGCGGATTTTCCGGGCGATTTGCGATGCCGTGAGGCGGAAATCCAGTGCGGCTTCTTCTTTGCTGATTTTGGCGGCATACGTCACACCGTTTTCTGGCTGGACGGTTGACGGTAATGCCTGCTGTTCAAGTTGCTTCAGCGCTTGCACGATCATTTGGCCACCGAGGGTCGCCAGTTTGGCATGCAGGCTGCCGGTCGTGTCGTTTTCTTCAATGGCGAGACTTTGCCTGAGCAGCATCGGGCCGGTATCCAGACCTTCTTCCATCTGCATGACGGTGATGCCGGTTTCATGGTCGCCTGCTTCGATGGCGCGATGGATCGGGGCGGCACCGCGCCAGCGCGGCAGCAGCGAGCCATGAATGTTGAGACAGCCCAGACGCGGGATCTGTAATACCGATAAGGGCAAGATCAGGCCGTAGGCGGCGACCACCATGACATCATGTTCGGTTTCCCGCAGCAGTGCATGCGCCTGCGCTGCCGCCTCAGGATATTTACCGTCCAGTTTCAGCGATTGTGGCTGTGCAACTGGGATACCGTGCGTGATGGCGTACTGCTTCACAGCAGAAGCCTGCAATTGCATACCACGCCCAGCAGGGCGATCTGGCTGAGTGAGCACTAACGGGATGGTGAATCCCGCTTCATGCAGGGCTTTGAGGGCGACGGCAGCAAATTCCGGTGTGCCGGCGAAAATGACTTTCATCGGCGCTCACCCGATTTTTTCTGCATTTCCCGCTCTTCTTTTTGCAGTCTGGTTTTGATGCGGTTACGCTTCAGTGGCGACAGGTATTCAACAAACACTTTGCCTTTCAGATGATCCATTTCGTGCTGGATGCAGACCGCCAGCAAATCCGTTGCATGGATTTCAAATGAATTGCCGTCGGCATCCAGCGCGCGGACTTTGACTTCAGCCGGGCGTTCTACGCCGTCATAAATGCCGGGCACCGACAGGCAGCCTTCGTCATAGACCTTTTTTTCTGCGCTGGCCCAGATGATTTCAGGATTGATGAATACCTGCAGCTGGTCATTTGTTTCCGATACGTCAATCACCACCAGTTGCTCATGTACATCGACCTGGGTTGCTGCCAGACCAACGCCCGGCGCTTCGTACATGGTTTCGGCCATATCAGCCACCAGTTGCTTGAGCCGTGCGTCAAAAACGGTGACTGGTTTGGCCACTTTATGCAGGCGCGGATCGGGATAACGCAAAATATTTAATATAGACATAAGACATTTCACAACAAACCAGGATGGCTATTGCGCTGTTTTTCTTGCTAGTTCAAGGATTTATGGGCAGAATTTGATTCAATTTGGCAAGTTTTGCAAGCTGCCGCCTGTACGCAGGTGTCTGCGGGCCAGTTTGCTGTTTTGCAGCACTTTGCATCGGATCATGTTCATGAAAAAGTTTAGCACAATAGCCGCTTTTCTCGCTGGTGGTTTGCCAGTGATGACCAGTCTCGCGCTGGCAGCGCCCGGCGAGGCGACCACAGCCCAGGCACAGGCGATTGCCCGCAGCAGTCAATGCGCGTTTTTGCCGGATGCACCGGATAAACATGAGGTTGTCAGCGGCGACACGCTGTGGGGAATCGCCGGGCAGTTTATCCGGAATCCCTGGTGCTGGCCG
The DNA here is from genome assembly GCF_014284195.1 of Cognatundibacterium griseum. GTDB lineage: Bacteria > Pseudomonadota > Gammaproteobacteria > Burkholderiales > Burkholderiaceae_D > Undibacterium > Undibacterium griseum. The sequence continues at coordinate 8,421 of NZ_JACOGC010000001.1, read as the reverse complement.
CAGGTATGGGGGATGAACCGGGAAGAAATCCGTAACCCCCACTGGATCTATCCGGGGCAGATTATTTATTTTGACCGGGCCAATCAGCGTTTGCGGCTGGCGAATGCCACCGGCTCCTCCGGCATGGAGGGCGGTGTGCCAACGGTGAAACTGTCCCCGCGTTCGCGGGTGCAAGGTCTGGGCACGAATGCGATTCCGTCGATTCCGGCTTCTGCGATTGAGCCGTTCTTGTCGCAGCCGCTGATTGTCGAGCCGTCAGTGCTGGAGCGGACGCCGCGTATCGTTTCGGCCAGCGAGAGCCGCGTCAATCTGGGGCAGGGCGAAACGGCGTATGTCCGTGGCGATCTCGATGGTGGTACCTCGTTCCAGGTATTTCGCCCTGGCGTACCGCTGAAAGATCCGGATAACGGCAGTGTGATTGGCTATGAAGCTGCTTTTGTCGGTACCGTCAAGCTGGTGCGTGAACCGGACGACACCGAACGTAGTGACGTACACACGTTCAGCGTGGTGAATACCAAAGAAGAAATGTCGATCGGCGACCGTTTGCTGCCGATTCCGCCGACGCCGATCCTGAGTTATGTGCCGCATCCTCCGGCCGATGAGGTCAATGCGCGCGTCGTCAGTGTATACGGCGGTGTTTCGGTAGCGGGCCAGAACCAGATTATCGCCATCAACCGCGGACGGGAGCATGGGCTCGATCTCGGGACAGTGCTGTCGCTGGAGCGCTACGGACAGGTGATGAATGACCGTACGGATAATAACCGCAAGATCAAATTGCCGGATGTGCATTATGGCAATGTGTTTATTTTCCGTGTTTTTGACACGATTTCTTACGGTCTGGTGATGCAGGTGACTGATTTTGTCAAAGTGGGCGACGTCGCACGTTCTCCACAGCAGTAATTCCTGACGTCCGGATGGAACAGGATTTCTTCTCCTGGCTCCGGCTGGAGCAGACGTCGGGCGTTGGCCCGGCGACGGCGGCACAATTGCTTTCCGCATTCGGAACCCCGCAAGCCATTTTTACGGCCAGCCCGGATGCCTTGCGCAGCGTGGTATCCGCCAGAGTGACGGCCGCCTTGCTGAACGCCCCGGACCCAGCGTTGCAGCAGCTGCACGGACGCATACAGGATTGGTGTGCCGTAGCCGGGAATCAGGTGCTGACCCGCGCCGACCCGCGCTATCCCTCTGACCTGCTCGAAATTCCTGATCCTCCGCTGATCTTATATGTGAAAGGCCGCGTGGAACTGTTACGCGCAGCTGGCATTGGCATGGTCGGCAGCCGCCATGCCAGTACGCAGGGTGTCCGTGATGCGGCGCAATTCGCCGAGGCACTGAGTCAGGCAGGGCTGACGGTGGTTTCCGGTCTGGCTGCCGGCATCGACGCGGCGGCACATCAGGGAGCATTGCGCGGTGCAGGCTCCACAATTGCCGTGATCGGTACCGGCGCCGATATTGTCTATCCGGCCCGGCACCGCAGTCTGGCGCATCAGATCGCCGAAACGGGCTGTCTTGTGAGTGAATACCCACTGGGAACGCCAGCGATTGCCAGTAATTTCCCTCGTCGCAACCGGATTATTTCCGGTTTGTCCAAAGGCGTGCTGGTGGTGGAGGCAGCGGCGCAGTCCGGTTCCCTGATTACAGCCCGCATGGCTGCCGAACAGGGGCGGGATGTGTTTGCGATTCCGGGTTCTATCCATTCTCCGCTGGCAAAAGGTTGTCATCAGCTGATCAGGCAAGGCGCGAAACTGGTGGAAACTGCACAGGATATTCTTGACGAACTCCCGGACTATTTTTTGACTGCGATACCGCAGGCAGCGCCTGCCAGCCAGAACGATGCTGCATTACAGACTGCCGATGTACCGGCCTTGCTGACTGTGATGGGGTTTGATCCTCTGCCGCTGGATGTGCTGGCTATGCGCAGCGGGCTGGAGATTGCCGAACTCAGCAGCCAGCTGCTGGCGCTGGAACTGGCAGGCGAACTGGAATCCTTGCCCGGCGGCTTCTACCGCCGTCTGGGCTGAGCAAAGTTGTATCCCAATATACTCCCAGGGAGTATATTGGGATAGCCAGTCGATATGCGGAGCTCTGGTCGAAAAGGAAAGATACTCCCCCTTTATGCTGTGATAACGCCCTATCAGGCGGGGATATCTGAGCAGGGGGCTTGTTTGAAAAGCGTTCAGCAGATAGAGTAGGGGCATGTTTGATATTCTTGTTTACCTCTACGAAACGTATTATCGTCCTGATGCCTGTCCGGACACGGCGGCGCTGGTCAAAAAACTGTCTGCTGTCGGCTTTCCCGAAGATGAAATTTCTGAAGCCATTGACTGGCTCACAGGCCTGGCCAATACCAATCAGCAGACACAGACTCCCACCTGGACTTCCCAGGGCTTCCGGATTTATGCCCAGCCGGAACAGATTGCACTGGGCATGTCCGCCATCGGATTTATCCAGTTTCTGGAGTCTGCAGGCCTGCTGACTCCGATCCAGCGCGAAATCGTGATCGAACGGGCGCTGGCCGTCAACGAGTCGCCGCTACCGTTGGATAAATTGCGGATCATTGTCCTGATGATGCTGTGGAGTCAGGGTGCCGAGCCCGATATGCTGATGTTTGATGAGTTATTGTTGTCAGATGACGACAGTGCCCCGCGTCTTTTGCATTAATCTTTTCGTGAATCGGAGATTTCTGACAAAAATCGTGTCCAGAACGCGATTTTCCGGTCTGCACGTTTATCATTCCGCGTTGATTTAGGTTAGTCTTACGCTTATTTTGTAAAAATGTTGTTTATTAGACATTTTTGCGGCACAAAAAACTATTCGAGAACTCCGAAATGACAAAAACGCTCATCATTGCCGAAAAACCCTCCGTTGCCGCTGACATTGCGAAAGCGCTGGGGGGCTTCACCAAGCATGATGACTTTTTTGAATCTGACGACTACGTGCTGTCTTCCGCGGTTGGTCATTTGCTCGAAATTACCGTTCCGGAAGAATACGACGTCAAACGCGGCAAATGGAGTTTTACCCATTTGCCGATGATCCCACCGCATTTTGCGCTGAATCCGATCGCCAAAACTGAATCGCGCCTGAAAGTGCTGACCAAGCTGATCAAGCGTAAAGATGTGGCAAACATGATCAACGCCTGCGACGCGGGCCGCGAGGGAGAGCTGATTTTCCGGCTGATCGCGCAGCATGCCAAGGCCAAACAGCCGGTGCAGCGCCTGTGGCTGCAATCGATGACGCCGGCTGCGATCCGCGATGGTTTTCATAAATTGCGCAGCGATGCGGAAATGCTGCCGCTGGCCGATGCGGCGCGCTGCCGTTCCGAAGCCGACTGGCTGATCGGCATCAACGGCACCCGCGCGATGACGGCGTTCAATTCAAAAGAAGGCGGTTTTTATCTGACCACGGTTGGCCGGGTACAGACGCCGACCTTGTCGATTGTGGTTGAGCGTGAAGAAAAGATAAAGAAATTCGTCTCGCGCGACTTCTGGGAAGTCCGTGCCGAGTTCGTCTGCGCCGCCGGTATTTACGAAGGACGCTGGCTCGACCCGCAATTCAAAAAGGACGAACACGACCCGGAAAAGAAAGCCGAACGTCTGTGGAGCAAAGCGGCAGCGGAATCCATCGTTGCAGCCTGCCGCAGCCGTCAGGGTACGGTGACCGAGGAATCCAAGCCGGCGACCCAGATGGCGCCGGCCTTATTCGACCTCACCAGCCTGCAGCGCGAAGCCAATGCCAGATTCGGTTTTTCAGCCAAAAATACCCTCGGTCTGGCGCAAGCCCTGTACGAAAAACACAAGGTACTGACCTATCCGCGTACCGATTCCCGGCATCTGCCGGAAGACTATCTGGAAACGACGAAACAGATTCTGGAAACCGTTTCTGAAAATCACAACTATCAGCAGTTCGCCGCCCAGATTCTGAAAAACAAATGGATCAAGCCGAACAAGCGGATTTTTGACAATAGCAAAATCAGCGATCACTTTGCGATCATCCCGACCGGCCAGGCACCGAAAAATTTATCTGAACCTGAGCAAAAGCTATACGATCTGGTGACGCGTCGCTTCATGGCAGTGTTTTTCCCGGCGGCCGAATTCCAGGTCACAACCCGCATCACCGAAGTCTCCGGCCATCAGTTCAAAACCGAAGGCAAGGTCATGACGAATGCCGGCTGGCTGGCAATTTACGGCAAGGAAGCGCTGGAAGAAAAAGACGGCGAAGGCAAAGGCACGCTGGTGCCGGTCGCCAAAGGCGAAAAAGTCCTGACCGAAGAAATTGCCGCACATGGTCTGGTCACTAAACCGCCTGCACGGTATTCGGAAGCGACCCTGCTGTCGGCAATGGAAGGCGCCGGTAAACTGGTCGATGACGGCGACCTGCGTGAAGCGATGGCAGGCAAGGGGCTCGGCACACCGGCGACCCGCGCGGCGATCATTGAAGGCTTGCTGACCGAAAAATATTTACTGCGTGAAGGCCGCGAACTGATGCCGACCGCAAAAGCGTTTCAGCTGATGACTTTGCTGCGCGGCCTCGGCGTTGACGAGCTGACTTCCCCTGAGCTGACCGGCGAATGGGAATACAAGCTGTCGCAGATGGAAAAAGGCAAGATCAGCCGCGATGAATTCATGCGTGAAATTGCCCAGATGACACAGATCATCGTCAAACGCGCAAAGGAATACGACAACGACACCATCCCTGGCGACTATGCCACGTTGCATACGCCCTGCCCGCATTGCGGCGGTGTGGTCAAGGAAAATTACCGTCGTTTTGCCTGTACCAAGTGCGAATTTTCCATGAGCAAAACGCCTGGCAGCCGGCAGTTTGAAGTTGCAGAAGTCGAGGAATTGCTGGCGAAACGCGAGATCGGTCCATTGCAGGGATTCCGTTCCAAAATGGGAAGACCGTTTGCCGCCATACTCAAGATCGTGCCGGATACGGAACACCATAATCTGAAGCTGGAATTCGATTTCGGACAAAACCAGGATGAGGGTGAGGATGGCGAAGGCGTCGATTTCAGTGATCAGCAATCGCTTGGCCCTTGTCCGAAATGCGGTAGCGGCGTGTATGAAATGGGGCTGACTTACGTGTGCGAAAAAACGGTTGCCAAACCCAAGGCTTGTGATTTCCGCAGCGGACGTATCATTCTGCAGCAAGAAATTTTACCTGAGCAGATGACGAAGCTGCTGGTCGATGGCAAAACGGATTTGTTGCCCGGCTTTGTTTCTCAGCGCACGCGCCGTCCATTCAAAGCGTTTCTGGTGCGCGGGAAGGATGGCAAGGTCAGCTTCGAATTTGAAGAGCGCAAGGCGAAGGCTCCGGCGGCCAAAAAGACGGGTGCGGCGGCGGCAGCCAAAGCGGAGGCTGTTGCTGAAACTGCCGCGCCAAAGAAAACCGTTCGCAAGAAAAAAGCGGCCTGAACGGAAGGTTTTTGAGGTTTTATAACCGCTTTGTGCCTAGGGTTGTACAGTGGATGACGGATTCGTTATATTGTATGGATCATTTCCGGCAATCAAAAAACACCGATGGCACTGACTGATATTCTCTCGATTACCCGCACGGCATTTTTCAATGCCTTTGAACGCGCGGTCACCGATATTGTTCCAAATGCGATTGAGTCACTGTATCTGAAATCGGATACTGATTATCCGGCAGGCGAAAAGGCGGACGTGTTCAGTGCACGGCTTGTGCTGCAGGAGCGCAGGGAAGAATTGTTCCGGCTGCTCGGCGGAAACATGCAGCAGTTGCTTGACCGTAGCATGCAGACGGCCTATCAGACGTTTCGCCCTAGTTCATCTGCTTTATCCGTTTCTGCACAATCCCTGAGTTTGCTCGATTCATCGGCTTTTGAAGACTCTTTGCGTTTTAACAGCCTCACGCAATTGTTGCGTGATGCGGCAGGACAAGAACTGATTGATCTGAATATCCGCATCGCGGTTTTGTTCGGTCAGGATGACATCATTGAGCGGGAAAATCCGTTTCGTCCCTACCTGTTATTGCGCGCGCTTTCCCAGTCGGTGGACGCTTTGCGGCTGAATCAGGAGGTGACCGGCATACTGGTGACACACCTGGGGCAATGTCTGGAAGAAAAAGTTGCCACCATTTATCAGGAGGCAAATACCGCCCTTGAAAAGCAAGGTATTTATGCCCAGCTGACGCTGAAGATTAATAAGGCGCCTGAGAGCATCAGTCCTGTCGGTCAGCAGGCAAGTGAATTCCGATATGGTGCAACCTCGTCTGCCGGTTATGCACCATCTGCTGAGATGTCTGCGGGCGCTTATGCAGGCGGAGTGAGTGGCACTCATTTTCCGCCGCTGGAACCCGTGTCTGCAATCAGCATGGAACGCCTGTTTCAGGTTTTACGGGCTGATCGGGCCGCCCCCGGATCACAGGTATCTCTGCAGATGCCGCAGTCTGTTGCACATGTACCTTCGGCTTTAAACTGGTTGCCGCATGCAGTCAGTTTGCGCGATCAGCTGGCACAAATGTTTTTTGCTGGGAATACACCAGCGCCAGTGACCGGCAAGTCCGGGGAGGTTGATCAGGTCGATCAGACAGCCCACGGTGACCAGCTCATCCGCACACTGGGAGAGATGCACAAATCTCAGGTGCCGGATTGTTCTCAAATGCTGAAAGAGGATGAGGTCCGCAACCTGATTTATGAACAGCGTTCAGCCTTGATGGCGCTTGCGGATTCCGGTAAAGAATCCATGACGATCGACATGATGGCAATGTTGATGGCATCTGTGCTGAAAGATCCTCTGCTGACCGTCTCCCTGCGCACGGAACTGGGGCGGCTGGCCTATCTGCTGTTGCAGCTCGCTTTGCTGGAACCGGATTTTCTGCATCAGCCGGAACATCCTGCACAAGTACTCTTGAACAGAATCAGTACCGTAACCATCGGAGCCCAACACCTGCCGGCCTTCAATCCCCGTCTGGAGGAAGAGATTACCCGGATTTTCAAAACCCTTGCGCGCCATGATTGCAGTGTGCCGGGATTGTTTGAACGGATTGATCATCGCTTTGAGACTTTCGTTTCACGGGAACTGAAATCCCACAATAAACAAATCCGGCGTGTCGTTAAATCGATCGAGGAAGCCCAGATTCGTTATACCCAGTTTGTACAAACGGCTGCCTTACTGAAAAGAATACTGAGTGCCCGCGCAGTTCCGGATCAGTTCCGCAATATCCTTGAAAATGATTGGATACGCGTCATTTACATGGCCGAACGGCGTGATGCTGCGCTGGCCCGGCGTCTCAGGATGTTTGTGCCCGACATTCTCTGGAGCATGTTGCCCAAGATGTCCCCTGAAGACAATACTCAGCTGTCGGTGAGATTGCCGCAGTTACTGGCCGACCTGAGGCTTGGGATGGAGTTGCTGTCCTGGAGTCAGTTCAAACAGAATGCCTTACTAAATTGGCTCAATGATGCGCATGGCCGCGCGCTGCGGACAACGGAACGGGATATGCCGGCCGAGCCGCTGGCGGAGGTGCGTCAGGCATTTCGGGAATTCCTGCAACAGCAGCCGGTCATGCCACCTGCTAATCTGACTGAGGCGGAATATGCAGAAATGCTGGTATACCTGAGAGACGTGTTGGCCAAAGTCGGGGTCGAGGCAATTTTGCTGAACGAGGGATCGCCAGCAGAAGAGATGGCTGGGCAAATGGCTGGTATTGCCGAACCTGTCAAATTAACACCATCATCCAAGGCGCTGCCGCGTTCTTTGGTAAGCGGCACCCCTGTAATTTTTAATATGCCGGATCTGATGGGACAAGGCTGCATCAACTGGGTCAATCCCAATAACAGTAATTTCGTCCTCAGTGTGGAGGGGCAGGAAGTGCCGGTTATCCTGAGTGCCCCCGGTTTCGTGGCGCTATCCCAGCAAGGCGCAGTAAAGCTGGTTGAAACGGCGCCCTTATTTGAGCGGGCTATTCATACGCTGATCCGCTCTGCCGAATTATTGGAAAAGTAACTCTTCCAAATGACGCGCTTAAAGTGCTGCTCCTCGATGGTATGACACGACATCGAAGCTGGTAAGCAGTTGCTGAGTGCGTCTATTTTCTGGTACCGCGAATGATTGATCGGAGGGGCATGTCATTCAAACATTGTCCGGGACGATGATTGTTTAAACCGGGTAGTTGACAGTGTGCGTTAAGTCGTTCATAATCTCGTTTCTCTGCTGCTGACGAACAAAACGCTTCGCCAGCAAGCTCTAAAAGCCAGCAGACAAGACAGCGATCTTTAACAATTAACAGTCAATAAATGTGGGCACTTGATGAAAGCGCACCGGTCAGTGTAACTGGCCGGCATGCTTAAAAAATATCAAATGTTCGCAAGAAATAACAAAGCAAGACGGTTTTCAGCAATGGAAGCCGAACTGTCAGTATTTTGAGTGAGCGACACCTTCGCAAGAAGGAGTTCAGAAA
>NZ_JACOGC010000018.1 GCF_014284195.1 Cognatundibacterium griseum | reverse complement strand
CTACCATTTCGTCGTTTCGTTCGCCAAGGACAACGACCTGCAAATGGTGGACGCCTGCCTGGTGCCCGAGCCCGAGCCCAAGCCCAAGTAATCGGCCGGCCGCTGTTGCGGCCCCGCTAGCGTACGCCCACCCGTCCCTGATCGCGCTACACTGGCCTCTTTGCGGAGGAGGGAGCGGCCATGCGTATCGGCGATATCTGTACCGTACAAACTGTGCATTGCAAGCGCGACGTCACCGTGCAGGACGCGGCGCTGTTGATGCGTAACCATCATGTGGGCGAC
>NZ_JACOGC010000017.1 GCF_014284195.1 Cognatundibacterium griseum | reverse complement strand
GAAAAACACTTCAGACAGCTTAGATTTGATGTGCAACTACTAGAAAGACCCTTTCTGCTATAGTGGGAGGTGAAAATTTCATGTTCTGAAGCTTCCCTGCAAAGTTATGGCACAATGCAGAAAACGCTTTTCAGCCTGAGATAAGGTGGATTCCGGAACGCCAAACATAAAAATGTTGATAACTTTGGAAAAACACTTCAGACAGCTTAGATTTGATGTGCAACTACTAGAAAGACCCTTTCTGCTATAGTGGGAGGTGAAAATTTCATGTTCTGAAGCTTCCCTGAAAAGTTATGGCACAATGCACAAAAACG
>NZ_JACOGC010000016.1 GCF_014284195.1 Cognatundibacterium griseum | reverse complement strand
AACCGGAAGTGATGATCGAAATGAACATGACACCGTTAATCGACGTCATGCTGGTACTGATCATCATGCTGATCATCACCATTCCGATCCAGAACCACGCGGTGAATTTGAACATGCCGACCAACACGCCGAGTAAGCCCACAGAGCCGCCGGTGGTGATCAACATCGACGTCGACTTTGACGGGACGGTGTTGTGGAATGGTGCGGCGGTAGCGAGTCGTAACGAACTGGAAGCGAAGCTGACGGAAGTGGCGACGCAGCCGAACCAGCCGGAGGTGCATTTAAGGCCGAATGCGGTGGTGCCGTACAAGTCGGTGGCGGCGGTGATGGCCTCGGCGCAGCGGC
>NZ_JACOGC010000015.1 GCF_014284195.1 Cognatundibacterium griseum | reverse complement strand
AACACAGCAAGCCGAGTAGGGAATTGAGTAAAGCGTTTTCGACATAAAACACTGGCGCGTCATCTTGATGCAAATGCTCGCGCACTACATGTTCCACATAAAAATCTTCACTTGGGTAAGGCAATTCGAGATGCAAAGTATGAATCTCTATCGCTGCTTTTTTCTCAGGCTTTTGCAAACCCAGCTTACGGTTTAGGCGCGGGGCACTTCGCATTAATTGCTGTACTTCGGCATCGCTTTCTGGCGCCGCTATTGCTTGGTTCAAGAGTTCTAATGCAGCAGCACTTGCGCCCATTTTTTCAAGCACGCGAATGCATCGCTGGCGTGCGCCGGGATAGCCGCTTGCAAGATAAGCTGTTTCAGCGAGTGACCATGTTTGCTGTTTTTCCGCATACTGGCCGATATGAAATAAGAGTTTATGACGCCGCCGTTCTATCCATGCAT
>NZ_JACOGC010000014.1 GCF_014284195.1 Cognatundibacterium griseum | reverse complement strand
CTATCACCGCACCTGACTGCTCACCGGATGTAATGGTGGCTGACGTTCCCATGTACCCGCGTATCGTTTCATCGGCGCGGGCAATGGCAGCATCGAACAGGTTATCGAAATCAGCCACAGCGCCTCCCGTTATTGCATTCTGGCCAGGCCGCGCTCTGTCATTTCGGCTGCCACACCGGCAGAGACACGAAACGCCGTTCCCGGCAGCACAAATGCCACAGGTTCATCCCGCGTGGCGTGAAGTGCATCAGTATGCAGCTTCACCAGTGCCACGACCGTGACCAGTTCAGACGTATCCAGAATCACGGTATCCGGCTGCGCTGATCCCACCTCATTTTCATGTCCGGTCAGCACATTTTCCCGGCTGAGAGGGGTGTCCTGACCGGCAGTTTCATCCGTGTCATCAAGCTCCTCTTTCAGCTCTGCCACACGGAGCGCCAGTTCTTCTTTCGTCCCCGTCAGGCTGACATCACGGTTCAGTTGTTCACCCAGCGAGCGGAGACGGGCAATCAGTTCATCTTTCGTCATGGACTCCTCCACAGAGAAACAATGGCCCCGAAGGGCCATGATTACGCCAGTTGTACGGACACGAACTCATCACTGTCATCAAGCTCCTCTTTCAGTTGTACGGACACGAACTCATCACTGTCATCAAGCTCCTCTTTCAGTTGTCGGACACGAACTCATCACGGTCATCAAGCTCCTCTTTCAGTTGTACGGACACGAACT
>NZ_JACOGC010000013.1 GCF_014284195.1 Cognatundibacterium griseum | reverse complement strand
GTGTTGGTCGGCATGTTCAAATTCACCGCGTGGTTCTGGATCGGAATGGTGATGATCAGCATGATGATCAGTACCAGCATGACGTCGATTAACGGTGTCATGTTCATTTCGATCATCACTTCCGGTTCTGTGGCGGAGCCTCCGCCTACTTGCATTCCCATAGTCTTTCCTTTTCCTCAGTTCCTTGGCGGGGGTTCGATCACGAAGCCCACTTTGGAGATCCCTGCCCGCTGGGCTGTCAGGATGGTCTTGCCTACGAATTCGTAGCGTACGTTCTGGTCGCCACGGATGTGGACTTCCGGTTGCGGTATCTTGACCGCTTCGACTTTGAGTTTGTCGAACAGGTCTTCGGTGCCGCCTGCCAGCGGTTTCATCATGCCGTTCCAGTAGACGTCGCCGTCTTTGCTGATGGAGATGGTGATGTTTTCCGGTTTGGTTTTGTAGATCTGGTTGCGTTCTGCCGGCAGTTTGAGTTTGACCACGTCGGTGATGACCGGGGCGGTTATCAGGAAGATGATCAATAAAACCAGCATGACGTCGACCAGCGGGGTGGTGTTGATGGTGCTGTTGACTTCGTCTTCGCCATCGCCATCGTTGCCGAGTGCCATTGCCATAGTGTGTGCTCTTTCAGTTTTCAGGAATCCCCCGGGCTGCTTGGGCCGCTTGGGCCGCTCCCCGGGGTTTTCGGGGGATCCGCTGCCGGATCCCCGGGTCAGGTGACTTCTGGGTTACTTCTTGTTGGCTGTCTTGTTCATGTTGCCGGACAGGACGACGGAGTGCAGGTCGGCTGCGAAGGCGCGCACTTCTTCCATGGCGCTCTTGTTGCGGCGGACCAGGAAGTTGTAGCCCAGTACCGCCGGAACGGCGACTGCCAGACCGATCGCGGTCATGATCAGGGCTTCACCGACAGGACCAGCAACTTTGTCGATCGATGCCTGGCCGGACATGCCAATGGCGGTCAGCGCATGGTAGATACCCCAGACGGTACCGAACAGACCAACGAACGGGGCGGTGGAACCAACGGTCGCCAGGAAGGCCAGGCCGTCCTGCAGGCGGGACTGGACTTTCTCGACGGCGCGCTGGATGGACATGGAGACCCAGGTGTTGAGGTCGATCTGTTCTAACAGGGCGCCTTCATGGTGTTCGGTGGCTTTGATGCCGGAATCAGCGATGAAGCGGAATGGGCTGCCTTCTTTGAGGGAGGCGGAGGCGGCGTTGACGGAGGCCGCTTTCCAGAATTTGCTGCGGGCGTCAGAGGCCTGGCCGGCCAGTTTGACCTGGTCGATGATTTTGGTGATGAGGATGTACCAGGAGCCCATGGACATGATGACCATGATGATCAGGGTGCCTTTGGCAACGAAGTCGCCGGTTTTCCAGAGGGCGTCCAAGCCGTACGGGTTTTCAATCACTTCTTTGGCCGGGGCGTCGGCGGCCGGGGCCGGGGCGGCAACGTCGGCTGCCGGGGTCGCTGGCGCGGTGGCGGATGCGGCCGGGGCAGCAGTGGCTGCGGAGGCGGCTTCTTCAGCGAAGGCAGGGGCGCTCAGGGCCAGGATGGCGGCAGCCAGGAATGCGGAGAAACGGGTTTTCATTGTGGTGCTTCCTTTTAACAAGTGTTACAAAGATAAGGTTGGTTGCTTACTGCTGTTTTTGTTGCCGCCCCGCGGACCGGGGGCCGTTGGAGGCGGCGTTTTTAATCCAGTTTCCAGACGTACTGGACTTTGGTCCAGGTCTGCTGCGGTTTGCCATCTACGGTGCCTGGTTTGTTTTTGCAGGCGCCGGACATGAGCTGGGTGCGTACCGCATTATCGAGTCCGCGGAAGCCGCTGGATTTGTCGATCTTGACGTCGGCCACGCTGCCGTCGGCGCCGATCAGGACTGATAACACGACGGTGCCGGTTTCTTCGTTACGCAGCGAGGCCCGCGGGTATTCGGGTTTGCAGCCGGGGACGTTGAAGTCGATCACGCCGGGCACGGTGACCGGGCCGGTGGCTTTGGCGGGCTCTGCAGGGGCAGCGGCCTGGGTCTTGGCGAACACGGGGTTTTCCGGTTTGACGTTGGAGACCGCGGAGATGGTGTTCTGCGGCTGGACCTGGGGTTGCACCTGGACTTCCGGCGGCGGGATGAATGGTGGCGGCGGGGCCAGCAGTTTCGGCGGTGGCGGCGGCGGGGTGTCAGGGGGCGGCGGTGGTGGTTTGACCTCTTCGACGATTTTGGTTTCCAGGGGTTTCTGGACGATTTCGACGAGTTTGGTTCCTAGTCCATTGACCAGGGCGTACACCAGTACGACGTGAAAGGCTATGACCAGCCCTATCCCCAGAAATTTCTTTCCGGGTTCTTGCTGGCGATCTGAAAAATCCATT
>NZ_JACOGC010000012.1 GCF_014284195.1 Cognatundibacterium griseum | reverse complement strand
CTGGCCGGCATGCTTAAAAAATATCAAATGTTCGCAAGAAATAACAAAGCAAGACGGTTTTCAGCAATGGAAGCCGAACTGTCAGTATTTTGAGTGAGCGACACCTTCGCAAGAAGGAGTTCAGAAATGAACACAAACAGAGATTAAACTGAAGAGTTTGATCCTGGCTCAGATTGAACGCTGGCGGCATGCCTTACACATGCAAGTCGAACGGCAGCACGGGGGCAACCCTGGTGGCGAGTGGCGAACGGGTGAGTAATATATCGGAACGTACCCAGTAGTGGGGGATAACTATCCGAAAGGATAGCTAATACCGCATACGATCTGTGGATGAAAGCAGGGGATCTTCGGACCTTGTGCTATTGGAATGGCCGATATCTGATTAGCTAGTTGGTAGGGTAAAAGCCTACCAAGGCGACGATCAGTAGCTGGTCTGAGAGGACGACCAGCCACACTGGAACTGAGACACGGTCCAGACTCCTACGGGAGGCAGCAGTGGGGAATTTTGGACAATGGGGGCAACCCTGATCCAGCAATGCCGCGTGAGTGAAGAAGGCCCTCGGGTTGTAAAGCTCTTTTGTCAGGGAAGAAACGGTGATCTCTAATATAGATTGCTAATGACGGTACCTGAAGAATAAGCACCGGCTAACTACGTGCCAGCAGCCGCGGTAATACGTAGGGTGCAAGCGTTAATCGGAATTACTGGGCGTAAAGCGTGCGCAGGCGGTTTTGTAAGTCTGATGTGAAATCCCCGGGCTCAACCTGGGAACTGCATTGGAGACTGCAAGGCTAGAGTGTGTCAGAGGGGGGTAGAATTCCACGTGTAGCAGTGAAATGCGTAGAGATGTGGAGGAATACCGATGGCGAAGGCAGCCCCCTGGGATAACACTGACGCTCATGCACGAAAGCGTGGGGAGCAAACAGGATTAGATACCCTGGTAGTCCACGCCCTAAACGATGTCTACTAGTTGTCGGGACTTAATTGTCTTGGTAACGCAGCTAACGCGTGAAGTAGACCGCCTGGGGAGTACGGTCGCAAGATTAAAACTCAAAGGAATTGACGGGGACCCGCACAAGCGGTGGATGATGTGGATTAATTCGATGCAACGCGAAAAACCTTACCTACCCTTGACATGGCAGGAATCCTGAAGAGATTTAGGAGTGCTCGCAAGAGAACCTGCACACAGGTGCTGCATGGCTGTCGTCAGCTCGTGTCGTGAGATGTTGGGTTAAGTCCCGCAACGAGCGCAACCCTTGTCATTAGTTGCTACGAAAGGGCACTCTAATGAGACTGCCGGTGACAAACCGGAGGAAGGTGGGGATGACGTCAAGTCCTCATGGCCCTTATGGGTAGGGCTTCACACGTCATACAATGGTACATACAGAGGGCTGCCAACCCGCGAGGGGGAGCTAATCCCAGAAAGTGTATCGTAGTCCGGATTGTAGTCTGCAACTCGACTACATGAAGTTGGAATCGCTAGTAATCGCGGATCAGCATGTCGCGGTGAATACGTTCCCGGGTCTTGTACACACCGCCCGTCACACCATGGGAGCGGGTTCTGCCAGAAGTAGGTAGCTTAACCGTAAGGAGGGCGCTTACCACGGCAGGGTTCGTGACTGGGGTGAAGTCGTAACAAGGTAGCCGTATCGGAAGGTGCGGCTGGATCACCTCCTTTCTAGAGTAGCGCCGTAGTTAAGTGTCCACTTTTATTGACTGTTAAAAGAAAAGACGAGAAAAGTAGTAAAGAGAAGTGAAGCTGCTTTGCGGTAGGAAGCGGTACCTGAATGGGGGTTTAGCTCAGCTGGGAGAGCACCTGCTTTGCAAGCAGGGGGTCGTCGGTTCGATCCCGTCAACCTCCACCAATACTGGGGCTGTAGCTCAGCTGGTTAGAGCACCGTGTTGATAACGCGGGGGTCGTTGGTTCGAGCCCAACCAGCCCTACCAAAAGTATGTTGAAAAAACAAACGCAAATGGCGCGGGCGCTGTTTAGGTTTGTTCTTTCAAAGCGAAAGAGAGTCGCAAGACTCAACAACAAGAAGTACTCGTTCTTTAACAATTCAGAAGAAGTAAAGTAGAAATAATCAAAATTTATTTCTGTAAAGAGATTAGTAGTAATGCTGATCAGATTTATGGAAGGGTTATGATTGTATCGAACAAACAAAGTATTAAAAGAGTTTGATCAAAGCAGCCGAAAGGCAGTTTTAGAAAAAAATAAATTCTTGAGATACGGCAAACGCTAAAGTAATACTCATAAGTAGTAAAGAACTATAACCGTGTTTTATAAGAAGTTTAGTTGGTTGTTGAACTAAAAATCATCTGGCTCCGCCAGGGATTTTTACCTGACTAAACCACATCAAAGTAGGTTTTTACTTTGATGTGATTATAGAAGCTAAAGTTATAGGGACAAGTGACTAAGTGCACATGGTGGATGCCTTGGCGATATCAGGCGATGAAGGACGTAGTAGCTTGCGATAAGCTGCGGGGAGTGAGCAAACACACATTGATCCGCAGATTTCCGAATGGGGAAACCCGGCCGTAAGGTCATTGCAACATGAATACATAGTGTTGCAAAGCGAACGTGGCGAACTGAAACATCTAAGTAGCTACAGGAAAAGAAATCAACCGAGATTCCCAAAGTAGTGGCGAGCGAAATGGGAAGAGCCTGCAAGATTTAGCATCTTTGATATTAGAACGGAATGGAAAGTCCGGCCATAGAGGGTGATAGCCCCGTATAAGAAATCATCGGTGTGGAACTAAGCTTGCGACAAGTAGGGCGGGACACGTGAAATCCTGTCTGAACATGGGGGGACCATCCTCCAAGGCTAAATACTCGATATCGACCGATAGTGAACCAGTACCGTGAGGGAAAGGCGAAAAGAACCCCGGGAGGGGAGTGAAATAGAACCTGAAACCGTGTGCATACAAACAGTAGGAGCGGACTAGTTCCGTGACTGCGTACCTTTTGTATAATGGGTCAGCGACTTACATTCAGTGGCAAGGTTAACCGCATAGGGAAGCCGTAGAGAAATCGAGTCCGAACAGGGCGAAATAGTCGCTGGGTGTAGACCCGAAACCAAGTGATCTACCCATGGCCAGGTTGAAGGTGCGGTAACACGCACTGGAGGACCGAACCCACTAATGTTGAAAAATTAGGGGATGAGCTGTGGGTAGGGGTGAAAGGCTAAACAAACTTGGAAATAGCTGGTTCTCTCCGAAAACTATTTAGGTAGTGCCTCAAGTATCACCGACGGGGGTAGAGCACTGTTATGGCTAGGGGGTCATCGCGACTTACCAAACCATTGCAAACTCCGAATACCGTTGAGTGCGAGCTTGGGAGACAGACATCGGGTGCTAACGTCCGGTGTCAAGAGGGAAACAACCCAGACCGCCAGCTAAGGTCCCAAAGTACAGCTAAGTGGAAAACGAAGTGGGAAGGCTAAAACAGTCAGGAGGTTGGCTTAGAAGCAGCCACCCTTTAAAGAAAGCGTAATAGCTCACTGATCGAGTCGTCCTGCGCGGAAGATGTAACGGGGCTAAGCTGTACACCGAAGCTGCGGATATCCTTTTAGGATATGGTAGGAGAGCGTTCTGTAAGCCTGCGAAGGTGTCTGGTAACGGATGCTGGAGGTATCAGAAGTGCGAATGCTGACATGAGTAGCGATAATGGGGGTGAAAAGCCCCCACGCCGTAAGCCCAAGGTTTCCTGTTCAACGTTCATCGGAGCAGGGTGAGTCGGCCCCTAAGGCGAGGCAGAGATGCGTAGCTGATGGGAAGCAGGTTAATATTCCTGCACCGTCGTATGATGCGATGGGGGGACGGATCGCGGAAGGTCGTCAGGCGGTTGGAAGAGCCTGTTCTTGACTTGGAGAAGGTGCCTAGGTAAATCCGGGCACGGAATTCAAGGGGTTGAGACGAGTGAGCATGCTCACGAAGCGATCGGAAGTGGTTCCAAGAAAAGCCTCTAAGCTTCAGTCATACGAGACCGTACCGCAAACCGACACAGGTGGGCGAGATGAGTATTCTAAGGCGCTTGAGAGAACTCGGGAGAAGGAACTCGGCAAATTGGTACCGTAACTTCGGGATAAGGTACGCCCTTGTAGCTTGACTGGCTTGCGCCAGGAGGGTGAAGGGGTTGCAATAAACTGGTGGCTGCGACTGTTTAATAAAAACACAGCACTCTGCAAACACGAAAGTGGACGTATAGGGTGTGACGCCTGCCCGGTGCTGGAAGATTAAATGATGGGGTGCAAGCTCTTGATTGAAGTCCCAGTAAACGGCGGCCGTAACTATAACGGTCCTAAGGTAGCGAAATTCCTTGTCGGGTAAGTTCCGACCTGCACGAATGGCGTAACGATGGCCACACTGTCTCCTCCCGAGACTCAGCGAAGTTGAAGTGTTTGTGATGATGCAATCTACCCGCGGCTAGACGGAAAGACCCCATGAACCTTTACTGTAGCTTTGCATTGGACTTTGAATCGATCTGTGTAGGATAGGTGGGAGGCGAAGAAACGTGGACGCCAGTTTGCGTGGAGCCATCCTTGAAATACCACCCTGGTTTATTTGAGGTTCTAACCTTGGCCCGTGATCCGGGTCGGGGACAGTGCATGGTAGGCAGTTTGACTGGGGCGGTCTCCTCCCAAAGTGTAACGGAGGAGTTCGAAGGTACGCTAGGTACGGTCGGACATCGTGCTAATAGTGCAATGGCATAAGCGTGCTTAACTGCGAGACTGACAAGTCGAGCAGGTACGAAAGTAGGACATAGTGATCCGGTGGTTCTGTATGGAAGGGCCATCGCTCAACGGATAAAAGGTACTCTGGGGATAACAGGCTGATTCCTCCCAAGAGTTCATATCGACGGGGGAGTTTGGCACCTCGATGTCGGCTCATCACATCCTGGGGCTGTAGCCGGTCCCAAGGGTATGGCTGTTCGCCATTTAAAGTGGTACGTGAGCTGGGTTTAAAACGTCGTGAGACAGTTTGGTCCCTATCTGCCGTGGGCGTTGGATATTTGAAGGGGGCTGCTCCTAGTACGAGAGGACCGGAGTGGACGAACCTCTGGTGTACCGGTTGTCACGCCAGTGGCATTGCCGGGTAGCTATGTTCGGAAGAGATAACCGCTGAAAGCATCTAAGCGGGAAACTCGCCTTAAGATGAGATATCCCAGAGACTTGATCTCTTTAAAGGGTCGTTCGAGACCAGGACGTTGATAGGCTGGGTGTGGAAGTGCAGTAATGCATTAAGCTAACCAGTACTAATTGCCCGTAAGGCTTGTCCCTATAACCTTAGCAGGTGTAGGCTGCAAGTGAGCATATGAAGTGTGCGCCAATGGATGTTGGTACAAATCATAACCAGGAATAAACGATAAATTGAGATTGGTGCGGGTAACAACGCACATTCTGCTGAACTCTTCTGAATTGGATTTGCTGTGAACAACGGAACACCGTTGACACAACAGATCGACAAGTTATGCCTGATGACCATAGCGAGTTGGTACCACCCCTTCCCATCCCGAACAGGACCGTGAAACGACTCTGCGCCAATGATAGTGCTGCAACCAGTGTGAAAGTAGGTTATCGTCAGGCTTGTAATCTGCGACCCCCCGTTACCCAG
>NZ_JACOGC010000011.1 GCF_014284195.1 Cognatundibacterium griseum | reverse complement strand
TAATCAGTAATTATCCAGTGTTAGTGCTAAAAATTCGATAAAATTGGCAGGATATTTGATACAAGGCCAATTCACTCAATGATGTAAAAAATCTTGGGATGCATAGCATGAGAAAAATCGATCACTACATCCATGCAGGAACGCGCGACAATACCCGCGTTGCCTACCAATCGGCCATTCGGCACTACGAAATCGAATGGGGTGGTTTCTTGCCTGCCACCAGCGAGAACATCGCTCAGTACCTCGTAGACCACGCTGAAAAGCTGGCAATCAACACGTTGCGTCAACGTCTTGCAGCTCTTGCACAATGGCATATCGATCAGGGATTCCCTGATCCGACCAAGACGCCTCTCGTTAAAAAAGTCATCCGAGGCATACAACGGGAGCATCCAGCACAAGAAAAACAGGCTAAACCATTTCAGCTTGAGCAGCTTGGTATGGTGGATCGATGGCTAGATCAAGCAATTTCAACTGCAAGCGCATCTGGAGATCGCGCTGCGGAACTACGTCACACCAGAAACCGAGCTTTACTGCTCCTTGGTTTCTGGCGAGGTTTTCGTGGCGATGAGCTTACCCGCTTGCAGGTCGAATACATTGAAGTCTCTCCAGGTCATGGTATGAGTTGTTTCTTGCCACACACAAAAGGTGATCGTCAGAATAAAGGCGTAACTTTGAAGGCACCAGCACTAAAGCAGTTCTGTCCTGTTGCGGCCTATATTGCATGGAAAGAGTTGGCTGAACTTGACTCCGGGCCGGTGTTCAGGTCGGTGAACCGCTGGGGAGGCGTCGGCAATCAGGGGCTTCACATGGATAGCTTGATACCTCTGCTTCGCACCATATTCAAAGATGCCGGTGTAGCAGATTCTGATGATTATTCAGCGCATTCCCTCCGGCGTGGATTTGCCAACTGGGCAAGCGGCAATGGCTGGGATATCAAAACATTGATGGAATACGTTGGCTGGAAAAGTGTACAAAGTGCGATGCGCTACGTGGATGCCATTGATCCATTTGCTCAGCACAAAATTGAGGCCAGTTTGTCGGCCTCACCTGCAACTGCAGCACTGAAAATTAAAAACAAAGATGATCTTGCTTGAGCGCGATATTCAATATCGAGCATTCAGATGCTGCACGGTTTCCTGTGCGAGCCTTCGTTCAGCCGCTGTCCATAGAAACGACACGCGGCGGGCCGCAATTGCGGCCCGCCATTTAGAAAGTTATTTCGAGTTATTGAGCAGTTTGTGCGTCATCAGGTACAACTTCCTTTTCTTCCGGATCACCTCTATGCATCAAGCAGTAAAGTAGAGGCAGCACCAGTAAAGTCAGCGCTGTCGAAGACAGAATACCGCCTATGACTACTGTTGCCAACGGTCTTTGCACCTCTGCACCTGTCCCGGTTGCCAACGCCATAGGTACGAAGCCAAGCGAAGCGACAAGTGCAGTCATCAGCACGGGACGCAAACGGGTCAAGGCACCGGTAATAACTGCGGTGTCCAAGCTCATCCCTTCCTCGCGCAAGGATCGGATGTAGGAGATCATTACCAGACCATTAAGGACTGCCACACCTGACAGTGCGATAAAGCCCACTGCCGCAGAGATCGACATTGGAATACCGCGCATCGACAGCGCGATGATACCGCCGGTCAGTGCAAATGGAATGCCCGTGAACACCAGAAGACCATCCTTGACGTTGTTGAACATAACAAACAGCAGCGTAAATACAAGGAACAGAGCTAAAGGAACGACGATCTTCAGACGATTTGTTGCAGACTGAAGCTGCTCAAAGGTCCCCCCCCAAGTCGTCCAATATCCAGAGGGAATCTTGACGTTCTTGGCGATTGCCTGCTCCGCCTCCGGAACAAAACTTCCGATATCACGACCAGTGACGTTCGCACTGATCACAATGCGACGCTTACCATTCTCGCGGCTAATCTGGTTCGGACCTGGAGCAAAATCAAGCGAAGCCACTTCGCTCAGCGGAATGAACGAGGTTGTGGTGCCAGCTTGCGTTGGCAGCGAGATAGGTAAACGACGCAAGGCATCCAGGTCACTACGCAACGTTTCTGGCAAACGGACCAGTATATCGAAGCGGCGGTCACCTTCGAACATGATGCCGGCTTCACGGCCACCGGTGGCAATCGCTAATGCTTCTTGTACATCGCCGATATTCAGTCCATAACGCGCAGTCTTCTCACGATCGATTTTCACGGTCAGCATCGGTAATCCACCGGTTTGTTCCACCTTTACTTCAGTGGCACCTGGTATACGCTGCAGCACGTCGGCGATCTTCTTACCAGTCTCAGCCAAAACGTCCATATCGTCGCCATAGACTTTGACCGCAACGTCACTACGCACGCCAGAGATCAGCTCATTGAAACGCAGTTGAATAGGCTGCGAGAATTCATAGGCATTACCGACGTATTTCTCGGCTTCTTCCTTGATTTCGGCGACCAATTCATCTCGGGTTTTCTTCGGTTTAGGCCATTCCGAGTCTGGCTTGAACATGATGTATCCGTCCGAGATATTCGGTGGCATCGGGTCCGATGCAATTTCTGCGGTACCGGTACGTGCAAAGACACGATCGATTTCCGGAAATTTGGCTTTCAGGCCAGCTTCCAGCGTCTTCTGCATCTCCAGTGACTGACTCAAACTAGTGCCGGGGATGCGCAGTGCCTGAATAGAGATATCGCCTTCATTCAGGTTTGGAACAAATTCACTACCCAAACGGGTCGCTAGCAAACCGCACAGAATGATCAATACCACGGAGCCGGTAATTACGGTGGTGGCGTTGTTCATGACCTTGGTAAGCAAAGGCTCGTAGCCGTTCTTCGCCATCACCATCAGGCGATTTTCCTTCTCAGCCACGCGCTTACCGATGAATAGTGCTACTGCCGCCGGAATGAAGGTCATAGACAGAATCATGGCACCCAGCAGTGCAACAACCACGGCAAAGGCCATCGGATGAAACATCTTGCCTTCGACACCAGCAAGTGCAAAGATTGGCAGGTATACGACCATGATGATCAGCTGGCCGAACAGAAGCGGACGGCGAGCTTCCTTGGCTGCGGCAAACACTTCTTGGAATCGTTCACGCAGGGTGAGCTCACGCTTGAAATGCTCTTGTGCATGCGACAGGCGGCGAATGCAGTTTTCAACTATCACAACAGCGCCGTCGATGATGATGCCGAAGTCTAGCGCCCCCAGACTCATCAGGTTGGCACTTACTTTGTACGTGACCATCCCGGTAAAGGTGAAGAGCATTGCTAGCGGGATCACCATCGCAGTTATGATTGCTGCACGAATGTTACCTAGGAACAGAAACAAAATCACGATGACCAGAATTGCGCCTTCGAGCAAATTTTTCTTAACTGTTGCGATAGCTTTGTCGACCAACACCGTACGATCATAAACGGGTACGGCCTTGACTCCTGTTGGTAGGGAGCGGTTCACGGTTTCCATGCGTTTTGCAACAGCCTGGGAGACCACCCGGCTATTTTCACCGATGAGCATGAAGACGGTACCCAGCACAACCTCACGACCATTCTCTGTGGCAGCACCGGTACGCAGCTCGCGACCAATGGCAACCTCTGCGACATCACGCACACGAATTGGGACGCCTTGTACATTGTTCAGAATCGTGTTGCGAATATCATCCAGTGTGCGTACTTGTCCAGGCGCGCGGATCAGGAATTGCTCACCCTTGCGCTCAATGTAGCCGGCGCCAACGTTATTGTTGTTGCGGTCAATGGCGCCTACAACATCCTTGAGAGTTAAACCATAGGAACTCAGTTTCACAGGGTCAGGAGTAATGTGATATTCCTTGGCATAGCCACCGATCGAATTGATCTCAGTGACGCCTTCCACCTGGCGCAATTGTGGCTTGATGATCCAATCCTGGATCTCGCGCAGATCAGTTGGAGTGTAAGGTGTACCGTCAGGCTTTTTTGCATTTGGCTCGCTCTCAACCGTCCAAAGGTAGATTTCTCCCAAGCCGGTAGAGATTGGCCCCATCATAGGCACGACACCCTGAGGCAAATTTTCCTTCGCTTCCTGGATACGCTGGTTGACGAGCTGGCGTGCAAAGTAGATATCGGTGCCATCCTTGAAGATGACAGTAACCTGCGATAACCCGTAACGCGACAGCGATCGAGTCTGCTCCAGATTAGGAAGTCCAGCCATCACTGTCTCGATTGGGAACGTCACACGTTGTTCAACTTCCAGTGGCGAATAACCACTGGCACTGGTGTTGATCTGTACCTGTACATTGGTAATGTCAGGCACAGCATCAATCGGCAGCTTCTGATAGCTATAGATACCAATGGCGGCCATTGCAAGCACGGCCAGCATGACAAGCCATCGGTGCCCGATGGCAGACTGAATTATTCGTTCAAACATGGTTATTCCTTAGTTAGTCTTCGTGTCCAGCACTACCTTTGCCCTGCTCAGCTTTGACTACGAAGCTATTACTCGCGGCATACTGGCTTCCTGCTGGCAGGCCTTCTACGATCTCCACAAGCCTGCCATCGCTGCTGCCTATTTTGACTGGCTGGACTTTGAAACCTTTTTCGACTTTCACGAAGACCACGAATTTACCGTCGACGGTCTGTACTGCGTCGGAAGCGACGGCGACCGGAACACTCTTTTCACCGCGCGTCATAGCGGCATTGACGAACAGGCCTGGGCGCCACGCCATATTCGGATTGGCGATAACAACGCGCGCCTTGGCGGTGCGGGTTTGCTCTCCGAGTAGATTGCCGACGTAGCTGACCTTTCCGGTAGCAGTTGTGTCATTGGCTGCAGAGGTGATCGTAACGGTTTCACCTACTCGAACCAGTTCCAGATCCTTTGGTGTCACCAAAACTTCTACCCACACACTGGACAGATTCGAGAGCAGAAAAACATTTGCGTCTTCTTTGACTGCTTCCCCTTGTGCAATGTGCTTCTCCAGGATGACGCCGTCGAACGGTGCACGCAGGACATAGCGATTGAGCGCACCTTCAGACTCGCCTGCGCCCAATGCCGCCAGTTTGGATCGAGCTGTCTGAGCTTCGATTTCAGCTTCGCGCAGCACGGTCTGTGCTTGGAGATAGTCCTGTTCTGCCGATATCTTGTCTTCCCACAGCTTTTTCTCGCGCAGGTAGGTGGTCTGTGCCAGGCCTAGTCGCTTTTGCGCCGCGAGCGACGCGCTACGCAGGTCTGCCAAAGCAGGGCTGGAGATCACTGCCAGAACTTGGCCTTTCTTAACGCTTTGACCAAGATCTGCGGAAACAGACTCGGCCACACCGGGTGTGCGCGGTACGATGTGCGCCGTCAGGTCTTCGTTAAAACGCACCTCACCCGGCAACTGGATGACGTTGCCCATCGTGGCCGCTTCAGCTTTTGCGAGCGTCACACCAGCAGTCTGAATCTGCTTTTCGCTCATTAGTACCACGCCTTCTTCGCCGGCGTGATCACCAACATCCTTCTTCGCGGAATTTTCTGCATGTGGAGCTTCAGCGGTGCCACTGCCACTGTCCTTTTTCCATAACAGGATGGCTGCGCCCAGTACGGCACCAATAAGCACTATGATCAGTGCGGCTTTTTGAGATTTCTTATCAATATTGAGCGTCATTTTGCATTCCTGTCAGTCATGTAGTTGCCAACGATGGGTTCTACTGAGATATAGCGTTCCAGATCGGCAAGAGAGCGATAGCGGGCGGAGAGCGCGCTCAGATATTGAGCACGGCTTTGGAATAAGGTGCGTTGGGCATCGAGCACATCAATAAATCCAAACTTGCCCAGTTCAAAGCCAGTAACGGCCGCGTTGAATGCACTTTGTGCGGCAGGCAGGATCTCGCTGCGCATGCTCTCAATCTGTTCCTGTGCGATGGACGCCCGTTGGTGTGCGTCGGCTAAGGCTTGAGTCGCATTCAGATACGCAATCTCGGCATCGGTCTTTGCCTTATCAACTCGGCGCATTGCGGACAGGAGGTTGCCCTGATTTCGGTTAAAAAACGGCAACGGTATCGCCATGCCTACAACCGTTTGAGAAACGTTAGTCTGGAAGTCTTTCTTTTTCCCAAATGTGAGCGTCAGATCAGGAACTTGATCTGACTTTGCCAGATTAAAGCTGGCCTCTTCGCGTGCGATCTGCGCGCGCGCGCGCTGTATCTGTGGTGAAGCATTTAGGCGGGATTGCAGTTCTGGCAATGACGGAATGACAGTCAGGTTGATATCAGGCGTCACCAAGGTGCGTTCTTCAGGCTGAGTGCTGCCCCAGAACGCAGCGAGGCGACGCCGCGCCAATGTAGCGTCTGCGACTGCTTGCGATAGCTCCAAACGCGCGCTTGCTTCCGCTACGCTTGATCGAGTTTGCTCTAATGGGGAGATCTTGCCAGCAGCAACACGACGACCAGCAGCATTAGTAGACTTACTTGCCAGGCTGAAAGATTCCTTAGCGAGTACAACGTGCTCTTGCATCGTAAGAGCCTCTAAATAGGCTGCAGTGACGTTCGCACGCAACTCCGCAGCTGTAACATTCACATCGCCGCGGGCCAGAACCTGGTCTTGTTCTGCCAGCTTGATGCGGGCACCTCGTTTGCCACCAAGCTCAATGGGGAGGCTTAATTGATAGGTGTCGGAGCGATTACTGCGCGAAGAAGTACCTTCGCGCAGTAGTGCCAATTCAGGATTTGGCCGAACTCCGGCTTGGACGCGAGCACCTTCGGTGATCTCAACACTGTGTGTAGCCGAACGCAGTTCAGGACTGATCGATAGGGTCATTGCGATAGCCTGTTCCAGCGTCAGCGATGCGGAATTTGTATTTGCTGCAGTTGCTACTTCACCGATAGTGAAGGCATCACTTTGTTGTGCAGCAGCCTGAGTACTAAAAGGGATCAACTGCGCCAATAGGACAGCCGCTCCCAAAACTAAATGTAGGGATTGCATAGATAACTCCGAAAATTAAAGACGAAGGAATCCGGCGGTGTGCAGCAACCTCCGCCCACATTCAGGCGTAAGTCACAATTTTAGAGGGACGAACGAATACAGCCGCCGGAGTTAAGCGACGGCTACCCACTGAGGGCGTTCTGGAGGAGCGGTATAAAACGAGGATAGGACGATTTCGGTGAACATTGGAGCAGCTTCGGCGATCTGAGGATGCGAAATACTTTCGAAGCTATCAAGCGATAACGTCCCGTGTGCGCACGAAGCACAGTGAGAATGAACGGAGATCTTTTTCGTGTCCGCCTGTTTTTCTTTCAGAACCGAAACGACGTTATCCGATGGATTGTTATCGGGATGATGCCCCCAGTGATTTGCTGCTTTACCCGTTTCATGCGTGCAATAGACCGCAACCACACTCCAGCTAAACTGCAGCGTAAGTATAGTAATCAACATGATAAGAGTTCGACGAGCCATATGATAAGTATATCACGATGAATGCAGTTGCATTTCCGTTGTGCTCAAAATTTTTTAAATCCGACAGTCGATTTTGCATCCTGTATCTAAAGGCACTCTTATATTTTTTTGATGATGACTTTCACGTTTTATCGGGCAGGCGCTGATTAAATGTATCAAGCGCAGTCTGAGTTGGCTGACAAAGGCTATGACTCCAACGCGTTTGTGTCGTTTATGCAGGAGCAGCAGATGCGCGCTGTCATTCCGCCTACGCGCAATCGAACCGAGCGACGTGAGTATGATGAGTCGTTGTATAAAGACCGAAATTTGGTCGAACGATTTTTTAGCCGTATCAAGCACTTTAGAAGAATCTAATTGCGCATTTCAACAATTCTTTACAGTATCTACGTTCTACTACACTGCTGGCAACTGACTTGCGCCCAGCAAGCTATAGGCAAATTCATCCATGGTTTTTTGTGACATGTCGGTGTTGTTGAGGATGATGACGGTGTCTTCTCCGTCCAGCCTGTGTCCGAGCACAGAACGGTAGCCAGTGGTACGACCTGTTTCCCAGCCGAAGCGGTGGGTCTGGCCGGCGATTTGTAGAGTCTTGATGCGGCCACCCAGGGCATAGTTTTCGCTGTCGACTTCGATATGGGTCAGTTGCGCCAGCGATGCCGGCGTGATGAAGCCTTGGTTGAAGATGGCTTGTGCTGCCTTCATCAAATCGTCCGCGGTGCTGTAATAGCCGCCTGCTGCGGCCATATAGGGCTGCCGCACATCGGTCTTCCTGGCTGGCGGGTTGATGGTGGCGTAGGGCACGGCGGTGGCGGCATCGTCGGCATAGGCCAGGTCTGCACGGGTGGCGGACAGTTTCAAGGGGTCAAGCGTGATGTTGCGCATGGCTTGCTGGAATGGCTGTCCGGTGACGGCTTCGACTATGCCCACCACGATGATCCAGTTTGTGAGGGCGTAATCGAACTTGCTGCCGGGCGGGAAGATGGGCTCGCCTTGGCAAAACTGCTGCATGGCCTGCACGGTGCTCATGCTGGCGGTGAACAGGCTGCGATCGGCCTTGATCATGGTGGTAAACTGGTTGGGAATGCCACTGGCGTTGGATAGCAAATGTCGTAGCGTGACCTTGCTGCCGGTATCGGCACGGTGTGCTGGCAGGTAGCGTTTGATAGGCGCATCCAGATCAAGCTTGCCCATTTCTACCAGCCGCAGCACGGTGACCGATGTCAGCCATTTGGAAATAGAGGCGATGGCAAACGGGGTGTCTGCCCGTAGCGGCTTTTGTTCTTCGATATTGGCCATGCCTATCGCACGTACATAGGTGGGATTGCCACGCTTGCCCAGCATGACGACACCATAGAATGGTTGAGCTTTGACGAAGGCATCGACGACGGGGTTATCGGCACCGATCACGTCGCTGCTGCCAAAGCCACTGCTGGCAAAAGCATGCTTACCCAATAGCGCGGCGGCACTGCCTATCATGAAGTGGCGTCTGGTCAAGTGTGTCATGGTTTACCCTATGGTGAAACGAATCGGCGATGTGATAGTGACTGTCATACTGACCACTATCCGCATCATTGGTTCATTTTTTTCTGCCAGGATAGCCTTCAGGATGTTTTCTGAACGGCGCTGTCCATAACCTTTTCCATAGGCGCTGGAAGTGACAACGACGACGGCATGCAAAGAGGGGATGGCATAAATTTTATTGCCGCCGTTGCCAGATACAAAAAAGACGGGGACGGGTTGCTCCTTGGTCGTCGGCACTTTAATTGAGTGCACTTTGAATAGCCATAGCTATCGGCATAATTATCTACAGCAGCAATGCTTACCTGCGGTGCCAGCATGGTGTCTATCCAGGCGGCGCTGATGACACACTGGCCCTGAAACATGCCTTTATCCAGCACCAGTTGAGCGACTTTGGCAAGGTCACGCGCTGTCAACGACAGGTTTCCCTGGCCTTTGGGATGTCCCGCTACATCTCGCCCCCACTGTCAGTGGCTGATACCCAGTGGTTGGAACAAGGCTGTGCGGGCGAACGCTTCCAGGTCCTGCCCCGACGACGATGCCTGCCAGGTAGGCGGTGATGGAGTTGCAGCGGTAGCTGGCATCAGATACCAGCAACAGTTGTTGTGCGCCACCTTCCAGTAAAACTGAACAGATAAACGCTTTTTGACCAAGATACGAGTTATTAACCTTTATTAATTTCGATACGCTTATGATGGTGACTGATCTCTTATTTAACTTTGCGTACGAGACGCAAACCATTAAATATCACCAACAGACTCGCTCCCATATCCGCAAATACAGCCATCCACAAGGTGGCAATACCCATTACGGCCATGATCAGAAAAATCAACTTAATGCCCAAGGCCAAAGTGATATTTTGTTTCAAGACGGCAGCAGTACGCTGACTCAAACGGACAAACTGTGGAATTTTGCGTAAGTCATCATCCATTAGAGCCACGTCAGCAGTTTCAAGAGCAGTATCAGTCCCAGCTGCTCCCATAGCGAAACCTATACTGGATTTAGCCAGTGCGGGTGCATCATTAATCCCATCACCGACCATCCCAACAGTACCGTAGTTCATCAATTCATCGTTGATAGCAGTCAGCTTATCTTCTGGCAGCAAATTGCCGCGCGCATCGTCAATACCCACACTCTTTGCTATCGCTCTCGCAGTCATTTCATTGTCACCGGTCAACATGACGGTTCGAATGCCAAGCGCATGCAATTCTGCAATTGCTTCGCGACTACTTTCACGCACAGTGTCTGCCACGCCGATCACGGCAAGCGGCCTTTCTTCATCGGCGATGATCACTGCTGTCTTACCATCTGCTTCCATTGCAAACAGTATAGCTTCGGTACCTGGGTTGCAAATCTTAAGTTCTTCTATCAAACGGTGATTGCCCAGGTAATACCACTTTCCTGCAATTTGACCTTTAACGCCACGTCCAGTGATCGCTTCAAAGTCGCTGACTTCCCATACTTGCGCGTCACTGCCTTGTGTTTTCCAATGTGTAGTTACTGCACCAGAAACCGGGTGATTCGATCGCACCGCCAGACTAGCAGCGAGCTGGATTGCCGTATTCTGATCACCACTCAGTTGTCTAACATCAGTGACGATGGGCTTGCCTTGCGTAATGGTGCCGGTTTTGTCCAGCGCGAGGGATTTCAGTTTGCGGCCTTCTTCCAGATAAACACCTCCCTTGATAAGAATCCCAGCCTTTGCAGCAGCGGCCAAGCCGCTGACTACGGTCACTGGAGTTGAGACAACCAAAGCACAAGGACAAGCAATGACCAATAAGACCAGGGCTTTGTACACCCACACCATCCATGGGAGCCCTAATAACAACGGTGGCACGATCATCACTCCCAATGCGAGGATAAACACGACGGGTGTGTACACTTTGGCAAAAGCATCAACGAAGCGCTGGGTCGGCGCGCGGCTACCTTGTGCTTCCTCAACGGCATGGATAATTCTCGACAGCGTGGAATCATTTTGTGTCGCAGTTACTCGGTATTCGAAAGATCCGGTTTCATTGATGGTACCAGCAAATACTTTATCTCCTACTATCTTGGCAACCGGTATGCTTTCACCAGTGATAGGTGCCTGGTTCACCGACGATTGCCCCTTGCTCAGCTCACCGTCCAGTGGAATGCGCTCTCCTGGGCCAACTCGGACGGTAGCACCAATGGCAATTGATTTGGCTTCAATGATTTGCCAATTGCCATCTTGCTGTAAAACACTGGCTTGTTCTGGTGTCATAGCCATCAGTCCACGTATCGCATTGCGAGCACGGTCAAGTGACATCGCTTCAATTGCTTCTGACAGGCTAAATAAGACCATAACCATAGCGGCCTCCGGCCATTGCCCGATGATCAGCGCCCCCGTGACAGCAATCGCCATAAGGGCATTAATGTTCAGATTCAGATTTTTGAGGGCGATCCAACCCTTTTTATACGTACCAGTGCCACTGATCAGTATCGCAAAAACAGACAAGAGTATGACCGGCCAGGCTTTTTCAGATCCGTTGATATAAGTATATGTCTCGGCCAGGACTGCAGCCGCTGCCGCTACGCCTAGCAGCCACCACTTGCGGAACACGTTTGGTGGCGGGGTCTCGGTGACATCCTGATTGCTGTTACCTTCTTCGCTTAACAATACTGCCTGCATGCCGATCGAAGTCAGTGCTGCTTTAATCGGATCGGAATTTTCCAGTGTATGAGTGACCGTCAATTTATGCTGCATGAGATTGAAATCAAGCTGAGCTATCCCAGGCATCGGCCCGATTTTGTTGCGTATTAAACCTTCTTCTGTTGGGCAATCCATGTTTTCTATGGAGTACACAATCGTGGAAGTACTGTTTGCTCCTTGGGCATTTTCAGCGACTGGTGTCATGCCCAATCCAGTAATAACCTCAACTATTACAGACATGTCTGCGAGTGTGTGCTTAATGGTGAGGCGGCGATTCACCAGATTGAAGACAAGACTGCTCACTCCCGGCATTTTGTCTAGTTTACTGCGGATCAAGGCCTCTTCAGTTGGGCAATCCATTTGATCAATTCGCAGAGTTAATGTCTTTTCGGCATTGTCATTTAGAACAGATGCTTCCTGTGTAAATGAAATCTTGTCGTTGCCGGCAGATTTGGAACTACATCCACAGCACCCAGATTCTTGCTCGCTCATCACGACTCCTTTGATTGCGTTTATATTTTCGCATTAAACACTCTGTAGCAGCTACAGGGTCAAGCGTTATTTAAGAAAACTGAAACTAAAAATGGAATTAACAATTGTGCGCATACAAAGTGAACTGTTGCTTAGATGCAGTCTGAACAGTCCTATGACCAAAATACGCGGAAAAGGCTGACTTTCCCATAACGCAATCTACCATTGCCAATGAAATATCATTTTCGTTTCATCATTGACAAATGATTCCAAGAAAGGCAATGTTGATATTCTTCAACTATGGCATTGTGCACTTTCCATAAATGGCCTCCGAATCCCATCGCCTATCGATCTTAAGCGACGACGAGATCGAGGATTTATATGGACTACCGCGCTTTACCGACGATGACCGTCAGCTCTATTTCGATTTAAGTTCTGTCGAAAAGGCCGCGGCGGGTGATATCCGCAGAACATCTGTTGCAGCCCACTTGATACTGGAACTGGGTTACTTCAAAGCAAAGCGCCAATTTTTTGGATTTGAACTGTCCGAAGTTGAAAATGACCTTCTCTATATCATCAAAACGTATTTCCCTGAGCGTACGATTGACGATATCCGCGTGCCATCGCGGCCTACGAGAGGTTTGCTGCAAAAGACAGTATTAGAACTCTTTGATTACCGGTTGTGCGGGACACAGGAAAGAAGCGAAATCGAAGCGAAGGCTGAACGTTTTGCAACGCTCTCAACTCAACCGATTTTTATCCTCAGGGAAATACTCCAGCAACTGTCGATCAATAGAGTCGTAGCTCCGTCGTATTCGTCGCTTCAGGATATTGTAGGAAAGGCGGTCTCAGGCGAACGTGCCCGCATCACTGGATTACTAACGGAGGCGCTGACGCCGGAAATTCGTAAGAAGCTGACTGCACTTCTGGAAGCTGATGAACAGATCTACACTATCAGTGCGTTGAGACGGGAAGCAAAGGATTTTTCCTATGGAGAGTTACGTAGGGAAGTTGCACGTCGCGAATTTTTCGAGCCATTACACGAATTTGCGGCGACGTTTCTTTCTTCTGCCGGCTTATCGCAAGAGAGCAGCAGATATTTTGCGTCGATGGTTAGTTTCTATACTGTTTATAAACTGCAACGGATGCAACGGCAATCCTTGCCTGCGTAGTGGCAATGGGCACGAATATGGGACTAGGAAAAATGGCTGAAGTCTCCGGCATACTTTACTCATCACTAACATCGAGTTCGCGCAACTTCTTGCGGCAAGAAACATTGAGGGCAGCCAATGACGCCATCATTAATGCGATTGCCCAGTTACCAGCATTTCATCTTTTTGATATTGAGGATGCGATGCACTCAAGTTCCGATGGCCAACGCATGGAGACGCAGGTCGATACACTAAATGCGCACCATTCTCCCAAATATTTTGGATTGCAAAAAGGAGTCAGCAGTCTGACATTAGTGGCCAACCATGTGCCGGTGAATGCCAAGGTCATTGGTACCCATGAACATGAAAGTCACTATGTTTTTGATTTGCTTTATAACAATACTTCCGATATTAGACCAGAACGCCATTCGACCGATACACATGGAACTAACCAGGTTAATTTCATTATCTTGCGTACTTTCGAGCATGAGTTTGCTCCCCGATACAAGAATTTCACTAAAAAAACAGAATCAATCATTGGCTTTCAACATCCAAACCAGTACGTAGATGTGTGGATCAAACCATGCAGAAGAGTGAACGACGAGCTCATTATCAAAGAATGGCCGAATATCCTGCGCATTCTTGTATCACTTGCGCAAAAGAACGTAACCCAGTCAACAATCGTGAGGAAGCTATCAAGTTATACCCGTCAGAATTCGACCAAACGGGCATTATGGGAGCTCGATCACCTATGTTTTACCGAATATGTGTTGAAATATATTGACGATCCGAAACTACGGCAAGGCGTGCAAAAGGCACTGAACCGGGGTGAGGCTTATCATAAGTTCAGGCGAGCAGTTGCGTTCGTCAATGGTGGCAAGTTTAGGGTTAGAACTGAAGAAGAACAGCATAATTGGAATGAGTGTTCGCGCTTGATTGCAAATGCAGTCATATACTACAACACACTAATTTTGTCCCGAGTCTACGAACAGAAGTTAAGGTCAGGGGATGAAACGGCGATTGAAATGATGCGCAGGATATCACCAGTTGCCTGGCAACATATCAATCTGTTTGGAACTTTTGAGTTTACACCGAGCGGCTCTAAGCTGGACATCGAAGCGTTGGCGGAGTTGTATCTAGATCCGGCATATTGGCTTAACACTACAAAAGATAGCGAAGACGTCCCACCACGATGACAGAATATTCCCCCAAAAATGTAAAAAGAACGATATGTAGCTGTCTGAAAATGTTGGGGAAATAGCGCTCAGCGAATTAATTAATAGTAATTTTTGACGCTAACTTTACATTTTTGGGGGATGGGCAAACTTAACCAATATGAAACAGTAGCCATTGCAGAAAAACTTAGCTAACGAAGTTAAGTTTAGTAAAAAATTACTCGGAGGAAAAGGAATGCGAAGGTCATTTAACTATATTTAATTCTCTGTCACGTTTTTGTTTAAATTAGGCAACGATTGAATTGATGAAGGCTCCAATACTTTTTTTGGGGGGGTAATCAATCGATTTCTCGCAAAACTAAATATGCGTTTTAAGCTGGCACGGTAATAGGAGTAATCGCTCGAATTGAAAGGAAAGCTTTCTCCAAATTGGTACCAACCTTGGTATGCCATACCCGTCAGTACGTAGTCAGAGAAATTTCATAACTCCATGATTTAACTTCTATTGCACTCAAGAGAGCAGTTTCACGCGTGAAAGTCAAAGACAAGACCTCCCAATCACCTCTAAATCGAACCAAATTACAAGGAAAAGGCAATTATCCTAAACGCGGAAAGCATACCCCGACCTGGTCACATTGCCTGCATTTCGGCGGTTGTAAATCAGGCTCCCCCGGCCAATAAAACGATTACAGATATGATCGCCTTCTCGGTCGATCAACTTTCACGCGTGAAAGTTGATCAAGTATAAGTTCGCAGTGCACGGGCTAAAGGTATGCGTATCGACGACACTTGTCTTTATATTTAGGCGCGACTAGTCCTTTTCAGTGCCAGTATGCGATTTATTTTATAGAGCTATGTATTTAGCAAGTTACAGATTGTTAATATAAATACAAAAAAAATGTCGTATCATGCAACATCATAAATAGTTAGAATTAATGCAATCTTTTCTAAATGTCTTTTGTAGATTATTTAATAATAATTAAACTGGTTCGTTGGTGAGTAATTTCTCGCTTTTTGGTATTTCTATTGAGCACAGCGATAGTTCTTCTCACGAC
Organism: Cognatundibacterium griseum; assembly: GCF_014284195.1. GTDB lineage: Bacteria > Pseudomonadota > Gammaproteobacteria > Burkholderiales > Burkholderiaceae_D > Undibacterium > Undibacterium griseum. The sequence continues at coordinate 3,678 of NZ_JACOGC010000011.1, read as the reverse complement.
CGACATTTGACTCAAGACTCACTGGCAATTCTTAGGGGTTGCATGACCTGCATACGGGGCATTTTTGAGCTGATTGAGGTCATGGGTGAGCCACGACGGTTCACGAAATTGAGCGAGGTTGACTTGGTGCTGATACTGGTGCAATGTTGCGCTTGTTTTAATGTCGTACATAGGATTCAAGCGACTCATCAACCAGTTCTTCCAGGAGCGACGCGCGATGGCCAGTATTGAACGAACCGCATATCCCAGATTTCCCCGTACGCTCACACTCAAGGATTTGCAGACATCGTTCACGCCAAGGCCGGAAGAGTCAGAATGGGCCCAGAATTTCGGACGCGGGCAGGAAAGGCGGCTGGCACTGCTGGTGCATCTAAAGTGCTTTCAGTTCCTGCGCCATTTTCCGCCCTTGGAAACTATTCCGCCAGAAGTAGTCGAGCACGTCTCAGCAAGCCTTGGAATGCAGCCGATCGGCAAGCTGATTTACCCCAAGGGCCATACCGCATTGTACCGGGACCATAAAACCATACGGACGTTCCTTGGCGTGAAGGCATACACGGACGCCCATACCCGCACGCTAACGATCGATATAGCGCAAGAAGCAGCGGCGGTCGTCGATACCCGCGTGGACATCATCAACATCACTGTCGAAGAACTGGTGCGGCTCGGCCACGAACTGCCCAGTTTTGGGGAAGTCGATAAGATCGCCGAGCAAGCATATGCTGCTGCTGAATCGACGTTGCATACCCGCGTTGCCCAGCGACTCACACCTGAGCAGCGCAGCTGGCTGGACCAATTACTCAAAACGGATTTGATTGCCAGGCGCTCGATGTATAACGAAATCAAGCGCTCTGCGAAAAAAGCATCGCGCAAGCATCTGGATCTGGTGCTGGATCAGCTACGGTGGCTTGAGGAACTGCCAGGGTCAGACACGCTGGTCGCCGACATACCGGCGACCAAGCTGAAACACATGGCCAATAGGGCCGCAGTACTTGATGCTGGAGACATGAAAGACTTCCGGCCAGCAAAGCGCTATACGCTGATCTTGTGCTTGATCCGCCAGATGCGCATTGGTGCTCGTGACGATATCGCGGAAATGTTCATTCGCCGCTTGAGCGCGATCCACAAAAGCGCAAGAGAGGAGTTGTTGGTGATCCAGGCCCGGCAGCGTGAGCTGAGCGAAGATCTGGTCGCAACGCTGGAAAAGGTGGTTGAGATTCTGGCAGAAAACCTTGATGACGCGGATACAGGGCGGCGTATTCGTGAACTATTGGCACCACATGGTTCGCTCGAAAAGCTGCAGGCCGATTGCGAGGCGATCAGGGTTTGGGGATCTGGCAATCACTTGCCCTTGCTGTGGAATACCTTCAAGTCGTGGCGCTCTGCGATGTTCCAGATGGCCAAGGTATTACAATTTCATTCAGCTACGCAGGATCAATGTCTGCTCAATGCTCTGGCGGTCGTTCTGCAAAACGAGCATAAAAAATCCGAATGGGTCGCCGACGTCGTAGATCTTTCCTTTGCATCCGAGCGCTGGAAAAAACTAGTTCGCCGTTCTCATGGTTTGGGCAACCCAACTAACCGGCGCAATCTAGAAGTGTGTGTGTTTTCCCATCTGGCGAGCGACCTACGCTGTGGTGATATATGCATCGACGGCGCCGGGACATATGCAGACTATCGTGAGCAGTTGGTGTCTTGGACCGAGTGCCTCGAATTGCTTGATGCTTACTGTGAGCGCGTGGGCATCGCATCCGATGCTGATGCGTTTGTACAGCATCTACAAAAGCTGCTGTCCGATACCGCTGATCAGGTCGACAAGGAGTTTCCGCAGCATGCCGGTGACTTGTCGATCGGAGCAAACGGCGAACCGACGCTGAAGCGCACGACCGCGCGCGAGATCCCGGCATCGGCGATCGCACTACAGGCCGCCATCGAGAGCAGGATCGTGCCCCGCAATCTGCTCGATATCTTGGCCAACATTGAACACTGGACAGGTTTCACACGCAACTTCGGCCCGCAATCTGGCGACGACCCCAAACTCCGCAATGCGAAAGAACGATACCTGCTAACGGCATTCGCAATGGGATGTAATCTTGGCCCGAATCAGGCAGCTCGCCATCTGTCTAACGGCGTGACGCCGCACCAGCTTTCGTACGTCAACCAGCGACACATGAGCTTAGAGCAGCTCGACAATGCCTGCCGCGACCTCACCGAACTCTACCTGCGACTGGATCTTCCCAAACTGTGGGGCGAAGGCAAGAAGGTAGCCGCTGACGGTACGCATCACGATTTTTACGAGCAAAACCTTCTCGTTGGCATGCACTTCAGGTACAGAAAAATGGGTGCCGTTGCATATCGCCACGTGGCCGACAACTACATTGCTTACTTCCGTAGTTTCATTCCGCCGGGCGTTCTGGAGGCAATCTACGTCATCGAAGGGCTTATGAAAGCAGGCTTGTCGGTGCATCCTGATACGGTGTATTCGGACACCCACGGCCAATCAGAAGCGGTGTTCGCATTCACCTATCTGAACGGTATCCAGCTCATGCCGCGCATACGGAACTGGAAGGATCTGAAGTTCTATAAGGCCGACAAAGCCCACAAGTACAAACACATCGACCGGCTATTTACCGAAGTCATCGACTGGAAACTGATCAAAAACCACTGGAACGACCTGATGCAGGTCGCCATCTCGATTCAGCAAGGCCGGGTTTCCTCACCAATGCTGCTACGCAAGCTAAGCCATGAAGGACGCCACAACAGGCTCTTTGCCGCAGCGCGAGAACTGGGGCGTGTTCTGCGCACGGTATACCTGCTCAAATGGATTTCACAGAAGGAGATGCGTCAGGAAGTCAATGCTACAACGAACAAGATCGAGTCCTATCACGCCTTTACCAAGTGGCTAGACTTCGGCGGCGACGTGATCGGGGAAAACGATCTCAACGAACAACAAAAGAGGGTTCGTTACATCGACTTGATCGCCTCAGCGGTCATACTGCAAAATACCGTCGATATGATGCGCATACTTCAGGATATGGAAGCAGACGGTGAGCATGTTGACGTTAGCGAGGTCACATTTATGAGCCCGTACGGGACCAACGGGGTCAAACGCTTTGGCAGTTATCATCTGGACTTGAAGCGCCCGCCAGAACCGTGGGTCAAAGAGTTGATGTTCCGCCAGGCGGTCAAAAAAGCAAGGCAGGCGAGTGCCACAAGTGGCGCCGCCGGCGCAGCAAAAGGGAGGAGTGCGTGAATAAACCAAAAGAAACCGCCGAAACGCCTTACGGCCGCCTCGACGCAGCAGCGCTGAACGCGGCGCAAGAATCACTCGATACCAGCAAGCTGCTCCAGATGGTTGACGAGCTTGACGCCGTGCTGGGGGGCGTGAGGGAAGAAGACGGACTGCGCGATATGTTGCTGCGCCTGCATGGTATGGCACACACGGTCATCAACGGTGCCGCGCTGTCGGTGCCCGCAAATGAAGAGACGCTTCCAGAACTCGCGTTTGATGTCGCTTCGGAGGTACTAGAGATTATTTCGACGTTAAAAAGGTGGCAACCGCATCTCGAAGTGCTTGAGCGACTGGCGCCTAGAAACTAACTTCGGTTTTTGCATAAGAGGATCGATCTATATGACTAAATCGCTTATGTGTCATTTCCACCTTTATCCCGGCACACCCTC
>NZ_JACOGC010000010.1 GCF_014284195.1 Cognatundibacterium griseum | reverse complement strand
ACCGGCATTAAAAGAGCCTGAGTTAAACTGCGTGATTATCAGTCTGACCGATATTCGAATCAGCTCGGTTGCTGTTATCGGCATGAAAGCGATGAAACATTATAGGAGGCAAGAATGGTTTTGCTGTCAGATCAAGTCCATTTCCGATTGATGAGTCAAAAAGATTTTTTCCCCGTTCGGAATTTTTCTTTCTTGGTACTTTTTCTTTGCATAGCGATATTCCTTACGGGCTGCGGAGGAAGTGTCAGTGCGAGTGGTAATTCTCTTACCGGCAGCAATGGCGGTAACGGAGGCACCACATCCTCAGTGTCTGCACCTCGCTGGCATCCGGTATTGAGCGATACCTGGCAGTGGCAACTGAGAGGTACTGTTAATACGGGGTATGCCGTGTCAGTTTACGACGTTGACTTATTCGATACGCCAATGGCAACAATTCAGTCATTGCAGGCAGCGGGTAAGAAAGTGGTGTGTTATTTTTCTGCCGGCAGTTCGGAAAATTGGCGGTCTGATTTTTCTCAATTCCAAGCTGCGGACATGGGTAATAATCTTACCGGATGGGCTGGTGAGCGCTGGTTAGATACACGCTCAAGCAATGTGCGGCAGATGATGCAGGCACGATTGGATCTTGCTGTGGCCAAAGGGTGTAATGGCGTCGAGCCAGATAATGTCGATGGTTATGTTAATCGTAGCGGCTTTCCTTTAACGGCAGCGACTCAATTAGATTACAACCGGTTTCTAGCCAATGAATCGCACCAACGGGGATTGGCAATTGCCTTGAAGAATGATATCAACCAACTCTCCGACCTGGTCGGTGATTTTGATTTTGCGCTTAATGAGCAATGTCACGAATTCAATGAGTGTGATAATTATCAAATTTTTATTAATAACAATAAACCGGTATTCAATGCCGAGTATGCATCCGTGTATAGCAGCGACCCCATTATGCGTCAGACACTCTGCGCTGATGCGGCAGCACGGCGGTTTCATACACTCGTGCTGCCGCTCATGTTGGATGATAAGTATCGTTATAGTTGTGATCTGTAATCTGTTTTGCGGAGTCTTGGTTTGACCGCGATTTTTGGATTTCAGTCATCATCTCAACCGGGCATCGAATAAGAAATGATATTGCGCTTTTTCCTGCATTATGAGAAAGCGCAACTCTCCTGAGTTTCACATCAACGGCATGTGGACCGGATCAAATTCATTGCACCCTTCTTGAGCGAGGCCGCAAGCCCTGCCTGCTCAGGTTTATTCGTTTGTAGGCCGATGGCAATGCCACGACCCTGTTGTGATCATGAAATAGCGTCTTGAGGCGAACTTATTCGCAAGATCGCACGATGTCAATTAGTTGACTAAGCGAGTCAACTTCCGCTGTAAATCCATGCTGATACCTGCATAATAAGACTTGCATCTACAACATGCTGGGGTAAAGCTGCGATCACTCCTGCTTTTATAAAAATGGGACAGCGGATGAAGACTAATTTCGCACAGTATTGGAAAAAAAATAGCAGGCTTCTGATTCCTTTATTCATTTCCTTATTGATTGTCCGCATACTTCCTCCCTTTAATCTTTTCGAAGATCGCTCTTCCTCTTTGCTGCAATTGCATTTACTGCTTGAATTATTTGCGGTGATTGTGGCGATTCTGATTGCAATTGTTTCCTGGTATGAGCATGAAATGCGTGCGCATTCAGACTCGGCTGTTTTGTTGATTGGTTTCAGCACGGTGGCGGTTGTGGATCTGTTGCATGCGTTGACCTATGATGGGATGCCGAAACTGGTCACGGAAAATTCGACTCAGCGCGCTATTTTTTTCTGGCTTGCCGGGCGGACATTGGTGTTGCTGACATTAGCATTGCTGGCTTTTCAGATAAAAATCAAAATCAGTAACTGGCTTGGATTGCTGCTCGCAGGCGGCTGTGCTGGCGTGATTTTTTGGCTTGGAACTTTTGAAATCAGCAATATGCCGGTTTTGTACGTTAAAGGTACTGGCGTGACGGGACTGAAGTCGGCATATGAATACACCTTATTAGGATTCGATGTTTTGCTGGCAGGAGTCTTTATCTGGGGTGCAGACCAGCGGGAACCGGCGCGGAATAATGCATTTGCAACGTCATGTTTGATCATGGCCTTAGGTGAAGCGGTTTTTTCTAACTACCTTGCACCCTCTGATTTTTTGAATAGTTTCGGGCATTTTTATAAAGTACTTTCCTATTATCTTCTGTACCAGAGTGTCTTTGTTTCTGCGATCAGGCAGCCCTACCAAAAAATTCGTGAAAGTGAAGAAAGATTCAGGGCGTTAACGGAATTATCGGCGGACTGGTTTTGGGAGCAGGATGAGCAGCTTCGTTTCAGTCAGATTTCAAAAGGGGTTTCTCCGGCTTTTTATCAATTTCTGATCAGGGTCCGGCCGTGGGAAATTGATGCGCTGATTCCTGTGAACTTTGAGTGGAGTGATTACCGGATGAAGTCGTCGCAGAGAGAATCTTTTAAGGATTTGATCTGCAAAATCGAGAAAAATAACGAGATTTATTGGATATCCTCCAGCGCAAGCCCTGTCTGCGACGAGCATGGCCAATTTTCCGGATATCGTGGCGTGACCAGTGATATCACCAAGCGAAAAATGTCTGAACTGCAAATTGAATTTCTGGCATATCATGATCCGCTGACGGCGCTTCCAAACAGGATTATGTTGCAGGATCGATTTGAACAGTTTAAATCGTATGCAATCACGAAAAAGGTCAAACTTGCCTTGTTGTTTTTGGATCTTGACCACTTTAAAAAAATTAATGATTCGTCTGGGCACGATATCGGCGATGCGATGCTGAAGGACGTGGCCAGACGTCTTGAAGAATGTGTGCGTAAGATTGATAGCGTCGCCAGAATCGGCGGAGATGAGTTTTTAATCCTGATTCCCGATCTGACTAAAACGGAAGACGTTGTGCAGGTGGTTGAGAAGATTATTGAAAATCTGCAAAAACCTTTTTACGTAAATCACCGGGAATTAACCACATCCGCTTCTGTCGGGATTTCAATTTTTCCTGATGATGCCGAGAATTTTGACAGCCTCAGAAAAAATGCGGATATCGCGATGTATCGCGCCAAAGACGCCGGGCGGAACATATACCGGTTTTTTGATGATGACATGAATGCAGATGCATCGAATTATATGGCGTTTCGTAATGGCTTAAGGCATGCCATCGAACGTCAGGAACTGGTGTTGCATTATCAGCCTCAGCTTGATCTGCATACAGGAGAAATTGTCGGCGTGGAAGCGCTGATAAGATGGAATCATCCCGAAATGGGGATCGTTTCCCCTGCAAAATTTATTCCAATTGCGGAAGAGAGCGGCCTGATTGTTCCGATTGGTGACTGGGTGCTGAGAGAAGCCTGCAAGCAGGCAATGATATGGAACCAGATAGCTGGATATCGCATACAGATGGCGGTGAATTTGTCCGGAGTTCAATTCAGGCGCGGTGATGTAGAGCAATCTGTATTCGCCGCACTGGATGAAACCGGGCTTGATCCTGCTTTGCTGGAACTTGAGCTGACTGAGTCCATCCTGATACAAAATGCAGAACATGCGCTTGCTTGCGTGAAACGCCTGAAGTCACGGGGTATCAAACTATCTATTGATGATTTTGGCACAGGCTATTCAAGCCTTTCTTATCTGAAGCGTTTTAATATTGATAAACTGAAAATTGACCAATCGTTTGTGCGGGAGCTGAATACGAACGGAAATGACGCCACCATTGTGCGGGCGATCGTGCAAATGGCACATGGCTTGAATCTGGTGACAATTGCAGAAGGGGTGGAGGAGAGTGAAGTCCTGGAGACTTTACGCTCCTTCGGTTGCGATCAGATCCAGGGGTATCTATTATCGAAACCATTGTCTGCAGCAGAACTTGAGAAATTCATGTCTGCATATATCGCCAGCCATCAGGAAGAGGTAGCTTCTGCCAGCTGAAGCAGGTTGACTCACATCAATAATTATTGATGGATTTCCGATAATATATCGACATACTGCATACTTATTTTGACATCATGATGGCAATGACTTTTCCTGAGTGGCTGAGCAATTTATGGACTCCCGCCAAAAATAAGACAGAGAAAATCACTTGCTATCATTGCGGGGAGAAATCCTTTCCCAAAAAAACGCTTTATGTGGTTTTTAACGGGACAGAACAACCTGTCTGCTGCCATGGTTGCCTGGCAGTTTTAAAGACCATCGAAAAAAATCACTTAATTCCCGAGTATCTGCAGACAAAAGCAGAGCGGGAAATGGAATAGATTGTGGATGCTCAGGGCACTAATCAAATTAATCACCACATGCCAAATCGTCACGACGAAAAAGACTTTTTAGAACATGAGAAACTGAATTTGTCCGGTATGCATTGTGCAGCTTGTGTGCAGCTGATTGAATTCCGTCTAAAACAACTTGCTGGCGTACACAGTTTCAGGATCAATGCTGCAAGTCACAAAGCCGACGTATCGTGGGAATCAGGCAAGACCAGTCTCAAAAACATTCTGGAAGCTATTACTCAGCTTGGGTATGGGGCATTTCCCCTGGCTCAGTCGGATAGCGAGCAGGAGCGGCAGGGAAAAAAGCTGGCGCTATGGCGTTTGTTTGTTGCTGGTTTTGCCATGATGCAGGTCATGATGTATGCCTTTCCGGCGTATCTTGTACCGGTACCGCAGATTGATGGTGATCTGACTCCCGATCTGGACAAACTTCTGAAAATTGCCAGCATGGTGATCGCCGTCCCGGTAATGGGATTTTCTGCCCTTCCTTTTTTTCAGTCGGCCTGGCGGGATATCCGCAACCATCATGTCGGGATGGATGTTCCGGTTTCTCTGGGTATTTTGCTGACGTTTTTTGCCAGCGTCTGGGCTACATTTAATGGCGGTGCTGTCTATTATGACTCAGTAATCATGTTTGTTTTTCTCCTGCTGGGAGCGAGACTGATTGAGGACCGGGTACAGAAAAAAACCACGGCTGCCTTGCGCATACTGACCGAATTGAGCCTGGTAAAGGCGCAGCGATTGCCAGATTATCCCGCTTCAATGCGGATCGAAGAGGTTGATGCAGACCAGTTAGCTGCCAATGATGTGTTGCTCATCACTCCCGGGCAGAATATTCCTGCAGATGGCATTGTTCTGGAGGGTAGCAGCGACTGTGATGAGGCGCTCATGACGGGTGAGTCTCAGCCCGTTGCAAAGACTGCGGGTGATGAACTGATCGCCGGGGCGATGAATGTCGGCGGCAGATTGATCATGCGGGCAGACAAAACAGGAAATCAGACTCGCTTGTCGTCATTGATTGAGATGATGGAAACCGCTGCGACTGAAAAGCCACCGATCGTCTTGCTGGCCGACCGACACGCCAGCAGATTCCTGACCTTGATTTTACTGATCGCGCTTATTACAGGATTAGTCTGGGCATATATCGAGCCTTCACGCGCACTTTGGATTGCGATCAGTGTGATTGTCGTCACTTGTCCTTGCGCGTTGTCGCTGGCAACTCCCGGTGTTATGTCTGCTGCTATTGGATTGATGGCAAAAAATGGTGTACTGATTAAACATGGCAAGGCAATTCAGACTTTATCCAAAGCGACTCATATTGTTTTCGATAAAACAGGTACGCTGACTGTTGGCAAGTTACGTTTGTCAGACACTATCCATCTCAGCACACAGGATGAATTGCTGGCAGAGAAATTAGCTTTTCTGCTGGCATCGGGTTCTTCGCACCCGGTGGCGCGGGCAATTGCGGATGGCCTTGCAAAACATGCCGGTGCTGTATCGGACATGGAGGTCACCGGATTACGGGAAATCGCAGGTGGCGGCGTGGAAGCCTGTGTGAATGGACGCGTTTATCGTTTGGGAAGTCTGGCATTTGCTGAAGCAATGAACCATCTCCCTGTCATACTTGCGGAAAATTTAAAGAACAGAACTATTTCTGTTTTGACAGAAGCCAGCAGTAATTTATTATTGTTTGCGCTGGAAGATGTGCTGCGGAATGATGCCGTCGACGCCGTTCATCAGCTTCAGCAATCGGGAAAAAAAGTGATGCTGATGTCTGGCGACCGCCGGGAAACCGTTGAAGAGGTAGCCGAGCGTTGCGGTATCCACGATGTATGGGCTGAGCGTAGCCCTGCTGATAAATTTGCCCAGATCAGGCAACTTCAGGAAGCGGGAGCCATTGTCGCAATGGTTGGTGATGGTATGAATGATGGTCCTGCACTGGCGCTGGCCGACGTGGCCGTGGCGATGGGGCAGGGCGCCCCCATTTCTCAGACACGCAGTGATTTGCTGCTAGTCTCCAATCGTTTGAGTGATCTGGTTTTTGCCTTCCGCATAGGCCGCCAGTCATTTCGCCTTATCCGTGAAAATCTGGCATGGGCGATTCTTTATAATGTGATTGCAATCCCTGCTGCGGTGGTCGGCTGGCTGGAACCATGGCATGCAGCTTTAGGAATGTCGCTCAGTTCATTAATTGTGGTACTCAATGCGTTGCGCTTATATCTTTTACCCCAGCCGGAATATGCAATGGCTGCTGATCAGACCTGAATATGGACATCTTGTATTTGCTTGTACCTTTAAGTTTATTGGTTGTCTTTGCTATCGGGGCAGTATTCTGGTGGGCCATCAGCCATCGCCAGTTCGATGAACTCGATCAGGAAGGGCAGCGTATCGTGGACGATGTTGATGGCTGACATCTGATTTTTGTTGATGAAGCTCAGGTATTTTTGCGGATAAAATCTGCAGCCTGTTGTAAATTTTCTTCCGTCAGGCGAGCCAGCTGAATGCACGTCGCATGGGGAAATTGCACAAAATTTCTTCTGATCGATTTATTGTAAGCAGGGTCATAGTGGAGTTGAAGTAAATCGGTGACCAGCTTCTCGATGGTGCCGGCATGTGCCCATTCTTTCCATTGCTGGATTTTCTCTTTGCCATGCAAATGCGCCAGATAGTCGAGCTGCCGATTGAGTTTCTCAGGTTGCTGAATAAAGTGTGGGTAATCTTCCATCAGAAACTGAACACGATATTCAATCGATGGTTCCAGTGAAATACAGGCAGCTTCCCTGATATTTGTCATGATGGATTCCGGTACGCGAAGATTACCCACCTTTTTACTTTCGGCTTCGACATAAACTTTTTTTGTTTTATCGAAGGTTCTGAGTTTTTCCCATAGCAGCGTTTCAAAATATTTTTGAGAGGGCTGTTTTTGACTTGGAATATCTCCCAGCACGGAACCTTTATGGCAAGCCAGTCCCTCCAGATCAAGCACCTGTTCTCCCATTTTTTCCAGACAATTTAGTAACCGACTTTTACCACTTCCTGTTGGGCCGCACAAAACACGCCACTGAATACCGTCCACCAAGCCTGCTAACTGTTGATTAACCAGATTCCGGTATGCCTTGTAACCACCGTCAAGTTGCGTTACGGGCCAGCCAATTTTCGCCAGTATGTGTGCCATAGAGCCGCTGCGGTTGCCACCTCGCCAGCAATAAATCAGGGGCCGCCACTCGCGGGGTTTCTGCGCCAGTGTCGTAGCAAGATGCTTGCTGATATTCATTGCAACCAGGCCGGCACCCAGTCTTTTCGCTTCAAAGGAACCGACCTGTTTATAAAGCGTTCCAACCTGAACCCGTTCCTCATCGTTCAAAACTGGGCAATTGATTGCACCGGGCAAATGATCTTCAGCGTATTCAGAGGGACTCCTGACATCTATGACGGTATCAAAATGCGCTAATTCGGGGACGACTTGGTCGATAGTGGAAATTGCAGGATATTTCATAGCTTATTTTTTAAGTAAGGGCTGCAGTTGCCCCCATATGTTTTGCAAAATAATTGGATGTGCTGCTGCCACAGGGTGAATTCTGTCAGGTTGAAATAGTTGATTATTATTTGCAACAGCTTCGAGTAAAAACGGCACCAGCCGGATTTTCTGTTCCTGCGCAAGCTTCTGATACATCGAGAAAAATTGTTGGGTATATGTTTTTCCGTAATTCGGCGGAACCTGCATTCCGGCAAGCAGCACTTTTGCATTCTGATTTTTTGCGTTAAGAATCATGGTGCGGAAATTGTCTTCAGTGTTATTGAGCGGTAATCCTCTCAATGCATCATTTCCACCCAGTTCGATAATCACAATATCGGGATGATGCTGATTTAACAGGTCCGGTAAGCGATTTTTACCACCGATGGATGTTTCACCGCTGATGCTGGCATTAATGACTCTGGCAGGTATTTTTTCTTCTACCAGTTTTTTTTCTAACAAACTGACCCAACCTTGTCCGCGTGCAAGACCATATTCTGCAGATAAACTATCCCCCAGCACCAGAATTGTTTTTGATGCAGAATAAGCGTCACTAATCACTAAGAATGAAAAAAGCAAAAACGACACTTTGAACAAGTTCAGAGTTATCCGGCGAACAGACAGAAAAGAATTCATGGAACATCCTATGCAAGCAGCAATTACAGTGAGTGGCCTGAGCAAGCAGGTTGAGGACGCATCGGGACATCTCACTATTTTGAATGGTATCGATTTTACAGTGCAGCCGGGAGAAACGCTTGCAATCGTCGGTGCATCGGGATCAGGTAAATCCACTTTACTTGGCATACTCGCAGGTCTGGATACGCCCAGCAAGGGGACTGTTCTGCTGGATGGCATCGATATTTTTACCCTGAACGAGGATCAGCGTGCAAAATTTCGCAAGGATAAGCTGGGTTTCGTTTTCCAGTCCTTTCAATTATTGGCGCATCTGACTGCCCTGGAAAATGTGATGCTTCCTTTGGAATTAAAAGGAGATAAATCCGCAAAAGAAAAGGCTGAACAAATGTTGACACATGTCGGCCTTTCTTCCAGGTTGCGTCATTACCCTAAATTTTTATCTGGCGGCGAGCAGCAGCGAGTGGCGTTAGCGCGTGCATTTGTCACTGAGCCGCCTTTACTGTTTGCTGATGAGCCGACTGGCAGTCTTGATGCCACAACGGGGGAGGCGATTATTCAACTGATGTTTGCACTGAACCGTGAACGCAATTCAACATTGGTTTTAGTCACGCACGATATGTCTATCGCTGAGCGTTGCGGCAGAATACTCACGATTACTGCGGGTCATTTATCCGAAGGTGATTCCGGTAGCCGGAGGTGAACGATACTCAGGCTGGATTATATGCCTGGTCCAGCGGGCAGGAAATTAGTTTTCCGTCATCATACAGCTCAAGCCAGCCACCTCTTGGATTTGCGGAGTCATAATCCCAATCCGGTAACACCAGTCTGCGGTAACTGTCACCGGCGTGTTCAGCTGGCCGGTGTGTGTGACCATGGATCATCAGATCGGCTCCGGCAGATTGAACGAGCCTTGCTATCGCATCCTGATTCACATCCATGATTTGCATACTTTTTTTCTGTTGCTCAGCCTGACTGCTTGCGCGCATTCCTTGCACCATAGATTTTCTTTGCTCCAATGGCAGCGCTAAAAAATTGCGCTGCCATTGAGCATGACGAACCTGCTGACGGAAAGCCATATAGTCAGTGTCATCAGTGCACTCCGCATCACCATGGCATAAAACGATTTTATGTCCTGCTGCCTGTAGCAGATATGGTTCCTGGAGAATTTCTGCGCCAGTTACCCTTGCGAATTCATCTGAAATCAGAAAATCCCTGTTCCCTGCCATAAAATAGATGTTGGTACCGCTGTTTTTTAATTTTTGCAGTGTTTCAACGATGTGCCGATGATATGGATCGCCAATATCATCGTCGCCGATCCAATATTCGAACAGATCTCCAAGAATAAACAGCATTGGTGTCTTGGGCGCATGTTGGTGGAGGAAGTCCAAAAAAGCAGCGGTTGTTAAGGGCTGGGTGGGACTGAGATGAATATCAGAAACAAATAACGCAACCGGCTCCGGTTGCGTTATTTTCAGGGAAGAATGCAGAGGTGTTGCCATCAAAAATAATCAGACGATTTCTGCTTTTTCGATGACGACATCTTCGACAGGCACATCCTGAAACATGCCTGAACGGGATGTTTTGACGCTTTTAATTTTATCGACAATTTCGGTGCCTTCGCTTACACGGCCAAATACGCAATATCCCCAGCCATCTTGTCCCGGATAGTCCAGGAAACTGTTGTTAGCAGTATTGATGAAGAACTGAGCGGTTGCCGAGTGTGGCGCACCTGTACGGGCCATTGCAATGGAGTAGCGCTCATTCTTCAGACCGTTATTGGCTTCGTTGTCAATCGGTGCCTGAGTCTCTTTTTGATTCATGCCAGGCTCAAAGCCGCCGCCCTGAATCATAAATCCATCAATCACGCGATGGAAAATCGTGCCTGCATAATGCCCCGCCTCCACATATGCCAGAAAATTGGCGACAGTTTTTGGGGCTTTTTCTGCGTTCAGCTCGATTTTGATGGTACCTAAATTTGTGGTCAGGATGACAGCCATGATGGTCCTTGTTGAGTAGTAGATAATTAAAAATGTAGTTATTTTATTACAGTCGCAGATTGAATAATGATCGGCTTTTGCGGGACGTTTTGCATCATATACGCATCGCCTGTTGGGACGGACTTGATTTGCTCTACAACTTCCATTCCTTTGATTACTTTGCCGAAAGGTGTGTACCCCGCAGTGGCGATTAACGCTTTGCTTCGCGGTGCTTTGACCATATTGCCACGATAATTAAATTCAACAGGATCACCTTCTGGCAATATCTGATGATTCAGAAAGTCATTATCTCTCACATTAATAAAAAACTGCGCCGTTGCTGAATTGGGGTCTTCTGTTCTTGCCATCGAAATCGTGCCCAGATCGTTCTTCAGGCCTTTTTCCAATGCTTGTGCAGCCTCCAGAGGAATCGGTTTACGGGTTGGCTTTTCTTTCATGTTTTTATCGTAACCACCACCCTGAATCATAAAATTATCAATGACCCGGTGAAAAATGGTTCCTTTATATTGGCCTGCTTTGACGTAGGATAAAAAATTTTCTACTGTTTTTGGCGCAGCATCCGGGTATAACTCAACAACAATTTCCCCTAAATTCGTTTTGATTGAAACCTTCGGAAAGCTCTGTGCCATCGACTGTCCGGGAAGCAGTGTGATTGTCAATGCCAGAATAAGTCCGCTTAAAAAAGTTTGCATAAATAAACCTTTCAGACGTTAATTTCGAAAATAATGCGCCATTTGGACGCTTCTTTGATCCAGTACTGACGCTTTCTATTACTTGATTTTATTTTTCCGCTCAGTGTTTCCTGGGTAAATGTACTGACAATCATTTCATCGTTGCCAGGGTAGCGAAAGTGTGTAATATCGCGCAATCTGATGACGGGCGTACCCCCGTCCGACCCCGTCTTCTGTTTTATGAACCAAGAGTTCAGCGTATCGCCTTGCATGGTCTTAAAGTTACGTGAATAGTTTGCCAGAATCCGGTTCATATTCTGGCTTTCCAGATCCAGGCGCCAGTCTTCCAGTAATTTATTTGCTAATTGTTTTTCTGCATTTGCTTTTGCTGCATGAATGAACTCAATCTGTTCTGCGATGATGACTGGAGTTTTTCCGATATCAACGGAAGCGGCAATTTTCAAAAAATCTGGATTGGTCAAAACTACACAACCATCCGAAGCCAAAGGGGGGCGGCTAAAACTGGTGGATGGCACGCCATGCAGCCAGATACCTGAGCCACCGCGGCCGTTGACCTTATCCCAGTCATTCGGATAGTTCAAGGGGAGTGCTCCGGGGCCATAAAAATCCGGCAATTTGCTTCCGGACAAATGGCTTGTGATGTAATAAACCCCGATCGGTGTTTTTTGATCACCTTCTTTGAATTTGTTTATACCGAATTTCCCGTGACTGACGTAATGATCGCTCAGTAATTTCAATTGCCCCGCATCATTCTCATACAAATATAACCGGGACTTCTTCGCGTCCACCAGAATAACCTGTTTCTGATCATCGCGAAGCTGGAGTACAGGGCGCGGAATCAATCCGGGAGCCGGTTTTTCTCTGAACGCATGAATTCTGGCTGCAGCTTCGTCACGCAATTCTTTTAATTTTTCACCTTGTGCCGCGCTGAACCCTGCACCGAAACTGGTAACCGGGCGCGTATGCATTAATAGCAAGTCTCCTTTAATGAGCTGGGCCAACTGGAAGTTAGGGTAAGCCTCGGTCAGCTCATCAATTTTTGTTTGTGCTAATTGTAATTTGTTCTCAGAGAGATTTTGATATACCTCAATCAGCAGCATATCGGGATTCACTGATGCTGCGCCAGATTCAGCCGGAATAATTCTGGATGAGCGCATCTTCGTCGCAGCATTGGCGACGGATGTGATGAAAGGGAGAATAGTCAGGCACAAAAAAAGGAAGAAAGCACCTGCCTGCCTCGAGTTCTTTCTGAGACCCGAAGTCATCATAAGCACAGCGGAAAACATCAGCTACCCGCGCGCTCCTGCTTGATGAGCCACTTTCCATCCTGTTTAATCATGAGAATGGTTTTGCGGCTATTCGCAGTCAACTGGTCGGAAGTATAAATCTGGCGAAATTTCACGGTGGCACTATTACCATCCAGGCTTACTTTCGGCGTTTCTATTTTTACGCTGATTCTGCCTTTGCCCTCAATCCGGTTTCGGCGTTCTTCTGCCCATGTTTTTCTTGATTCACCTTTGGGTGTTTGGAAATCTTTTGCGTAATGGGCGAGATAGGCATTGGTGTCTTTGTTGCTCCAGGCTTTGGCCCAGTTTTCGATTGCTTTGATTACCTCGTCATCTTCTTTATCCTGAGTTTGTTGGGCCTTAGATTTAGAAGCGCTGGCTGTTTCAACTGACTTCGCGGTTTCCGGTTCAATCTTCTCTATTTTGTTGGTGACGGCAGATTTTGGCTGCGCAGCAAGCTGAGCCACTTGTGTTGCAGGAGACGGATTGTTTTTGGGATTCGTTCCACCCGTAGTATTCCCAACCAGATTACGAACCAATGTCAATTTTAGCTTGGCCGTTGTATTTCCTGAATCAAGCTGTAACGCTTTGTCGTATGCCTGGCTGGCCAATTTTGCGTACACGTCGCCCAGATTTTCGTGTGCTGTCCCATAAGTAGGATTGGTGCGGATTGCCATTTCCAGTGACGCACGTGCCTTATCATATTGTCCGGAAGACGCATACAGCACCGCAAGGTTGTTATATGGTTCTGGCAACTCCGGATAATCGTCTGTGAGCTTCATAAAAACATTAATCGCTTCAGTCGTTTTGTTCTGTTCCGTCAGAATCAACCCTTTCAGAAAACGCATCTGAGCGTCTTTTGGACGAATTGCCAACGCGGCATCTACCTTTTGCAAAGCTTCAGAAGTTTGGCCGGATCGCAGTAATTTTCCAATATCCGCAGCATCGTCAGCATATGCAGCCACTGATAAAAAAGCGAAGGAGAGACTGGAAATGATAATAATTTTTTTTAAAGTCTGGCGCATGGTGTTCGAGCTTAGAATTATCTGAGGTTGACTGAACAGGAAGGCAGCAATGGTATACTAAAACTGGTACGGCATCATCTTATCAAAGATGTGCCCATCTTGGTTTCGTTATCCGGGAACATATCTGCTTTCAATAGTTTTATCAGATGAAAAATATCCATAATTGGTGACATATACTGATGGGTGTTGTTTCTGCAGGTAATTAAAAATAACCGGTCGTGCTTTTCTTGACTGTGAGTAAAAATTCTGCTTTGAATTCTGAGAAAAATAATACTAAAACTGGACAGAGTGACTGGTTTTGATATTTAATCTGCCCCGTTCTGATATTTTTCCGAGAATTTGCACACGTAGTCGGAATTTTTATCTGGTGATGTCTTGCTTTGCATCCTTGTCACACGCATCGCGCCGCCATGGCGGCAGCAAATGCTCTGCATTGGCACTGACGAGACAGGAATATTTTTAACTCGTGTGGACTTAAGGAGGCACGATGACTAAAACGACATTTTTGAGCTTTGAGCAACCAATTGCCGAGCTTGAATCCAAAATTGAAGAATTACGCTTTGTCCAAGATGATTCAGCGGTGGATATTTCAGAAGAAATAGACCGGCTGTCCAAAAAGAGTCAGATGCTGACAAAAGATATTTACGCAAAGCTGACTCCCTGGCAGGTTTCCCAAATATCGCGACACCCACAGCGGCCATATACTCTGGATTATATTAACCAGATTTTTACTGATTTCCATGAGTTGCATGGTGATCGTAGTTTTGCGGATGACTTGTCTATTGTGGGCGGCCTGGCTCGGTTTAATGGGCAATCCTGCATGGTAATTGGTCATCAGAAAGGACGCGACACCAAAGAACGTGCTTTGCGTAATTTCGGTATGCCAAAACCGGAAGGCTATCGCAAAGCGATGCGTCTGATGAAGCTGGCTGAGAAATTTGATATCCCGGTATTTACCTTCATTGATACAACCGGCGCATGGCCAGGCATTGATGCGGAAGAACGGGGACAATCCGAAGCAATTGGACATAATCTTTATGTCATGGCAGAACTGAAGGTGCCTCTGATTGCGACAATTATCGGTGAAGGTGGCTCTGGCGGCGCGCTGGCATTGGCTGTCGGGGATGCAGTTCTGATGTTGCAATATGCAACGTATTCAGTGATTTCGCCGGAAGGTTGCGCGTCCATTCTTTGGAAAACCTCGGATCGCGCTGCTGACGCGGCAGAGGCTCTGGGATTGACTGCGCACCGTCTCAAGGCAATGGGGCTGATCGATAAAATTATCAATGAGCCTTTAGGCGGGGCACATCGTGATCCGAAACAGATGTGCGCACTGGTTAAGCGCGCATTGGCAGATACCCTTCGCCAATTTCAAGGCGTTAAGACCAAGGATCTGCTTAGCGCCCGTCATGAGAAACTCATGAGCTATGGCAAATTCAAGGAAACCAAGATTGCCGAATGAAATCGGATCCTTATCGTAGTCATTTGCTCCAGCGTTTTACCAAAGAACTGGACTTTTATTTTGATCAACTGAAAGTCCTGCCCCCTCAGCAGGGCATAGCGATTGCTTATAGCGGTGGTCTTGATTCAACAGCATTGCTGCTTTTAAGTAAGGCTTATTGCCAGCAACGACACATTCCCCTGCATGCAATTCATGTCCATCATGGTTTGAGTCCAAATGCAGATGCATGGCTGACACATTGCCAGTCAATGTGCAATGTCCATGGGATTCATTTCCATTCCAGGAAAGTGAATCCGGAAAATATTGCCGCCACTGGTCTCGAAGCAAGTGCAAGAGAAGCGCGTTATCGTGCGTTGGGAGATATTTGCAATTCACTCCAGATATGTCACGTAATGACTGCGCATCATCTGGATGATCAGGCAGAAACTTTGCTGATGCAGCTGCTCAGGGGATCCGGTGTAGCTGGAATGTCGGGCATGGATTGTTTTAATTTTGCCCCATCTTTGCTGGGGACGCCGGACTTGATGCTAATGAGGCCATTGCTTGCCGAAACAAGGGAAAACCTTGAAGAGTGGGTCCGGGCAAGCGGTGCTTCCTGCATAAATGATGAATCAAATTCGGATACGCGTTTTTTGCGTAACGCACTGAGACATCAGGTGATGCCTGTTTTAGAGAAAATCTCTCCTGGTTTCCCCAAACGAATTGCAAGAACAGCTTTGCACATGCGTTCAGCGCGGAAGTTAATTGATGATTTGGCAGAGAAGGACTTCCAATATTGCCATACTGAAAATGTTTTGCTTGTTCCCAAACTCGAATCCTTGAGCGTGGAGAGAGCAAATAACGTATTTCGGTTCTGGTTGGCGCAATTGGATTCAAAAATGCCGACAACATCTCGTTTGAATGAAATTCGCAAGCAATTGTTTGAAGCACGTTGTGATGCAAAAATTACTGTATATCACGACAATCTCGCATTTCACCGTTATCAGGACAGGATTTATATTGTTGCGTCGATCTCCCGGGCAGAAAAAGAGCAAATTCCTGAGCTTCATTTTCGATGGTCAGGAGAGCCTTCACTGGATTTTGATCAATTTGGTGGAACTCTTTTTTTCAACAAGACAGATTATGGGCTGGAGCCCGACTGGCTCAGCCAGCAAATGCTGACATTGCATTTGCGACGTGGTGGCGAAAAACTAAAGCTGGCTGAAAACCGTCCAACCCGCGACATTAAAAATCATTACCAGTCAATGAAAATTCCATTTTGGGTCAGAGAAAGGCTGCCTTTCGTTTCTTTGAGAGGGGAGCTACTATTCGCCGCAAATGTTGGAATGCAGTCGAGTTACTGTCATTTTTCTGAAGGTAACCGGATTCAATTAGAATGGATCGAATATAAAACGACTGAAAGAGCAATGTGCAATGGATAAGATATTAAGACAGATCGTACTTGATACTGAAACAACAGGCCTGAGCCCCAGAGATGGAAACCGTATTATTGAAATTGGGTGTGTTGAGCTAATCAATCGTAAGCTCACTGGAAATAATTTCCACCAATACATTAATCCTGAGCGTGATTCTGAGGAAGGCGCATTGGCTGTTCATGGACTGACGACAGAGTTTCTGCGTGATAAGCCTAAATTCAGTGAGATTGCGGCCGAATTTCTGGCATATGTCAAAGATGCTGAGGTCATCATCCACAATGCACCTTTTGACCTGTCATTTCTGAATGCAGAATTGAATTTACTAGGGCTAGGCAATTTTTCTGATCACATTGACACTGTTACGGATACCTTGGTTCAGGCGAAAGAACTTCATCCTGGAAAGCGTAATTCCCTTGATGCTTTGTGTGATCGCTACGATGTTTCTAATTCTCATCGTAAATTGCACGGGGCGTTGCTGGATGCGGAATTATTGGCAGACGTATTTCTGGCGATGTCGCGAGGGCAGAACAGTTTTGAAATTGAGTTGCCGGAAGACGAACCTAAAATTATTGAAGAAACTGTAATCATTGATGTTGATTTGTCAGACATTATTGTTCAATCAGCTACTGCTGAAGAGCTTCTTGAGCATAATGCGGCATTAAACGGACTTGATAAGCAATTAAAAGAAAGCTGCATTTGGAGAAGTGAAAAAATATCTCCTGTTTAATCAAACCCAGTCAATTCCCCCCTTCGTAAATAGCGACGCGAAAATTCATAAATTTTCTTTTTGTCAATTTTTATGAATTTGCGCGTTGTCGCTTTCCCACACCAAAGCTAAAAAACTTAAATTCCAAAATAAAAAATTAAAGTTTTTTGAGACTTTGCCGTTACAGAATGTAGGAAAAATATTTTTGAAAATTTTTTCCGAAAACCCTAAAGTTCTGAATTTTCATGCCGTTAATGGTTATATCGCAGACACAGGTTTATGGATTTTTTTATCTAACCTGTTGATTTTAAGTGGTTTTTAAATTTGAAGCGCAAATCTTCAAATTATTTAAATTGCAGTGTATTTTTTTGTGATTTCTAATGTTTATTGTCTCGTAAGATTTTGTCTTACGGGATTCTTCCTGTTTTTCTGAATTAAAATCCCTCGTCCCGCCTATATCGATCAATTTTGTGCTCACTCACAATCTGTCTCATCGGCAACAAACGTTGCCCGGGAAATAGACTGGAGGGTACGAACATGACACAAAATGACATGATGGCTGAAATCCGCGATGCTAATTTGAGCTATCTGATGCTGGCTCAACAAATGATCCGTGCGGATAAAGCAACCGCCATTTTCCGACTTGGAATCGGTAAAGAAATTGCCGATTTGATCGAGGGGCTGAATAATTCGCAAATTCTGAAACTGGCAGGATCAAATATGATGCTGGCTCGGTTTCGTTTCGAGGACAGCTCAATTCTGTGTATGTTGACAAACTACAATAAAGAACGTGCGCTCGCTCATTCTCATGCTGCCATTTTAATGGCCGGTCAGCCTGTTGAAGAAATCCATTAATTCAACGTTTAATGATTGATGACAGGAGTTTAATATGGCTGGCAAAAGTGTTGTTAATGAAGCAAATGAAATTCAATTAGCGATTGAACTGGTCAATCTCGGAGCCAGACTGCAACTGCTCGAGTCTGAAACATCCCTGTCTCGCGAGCGATTACTGAAAATCTACAAAGAATTAAAAGGAGTTTCGCCGCCAAAAGGAATGCTGCCATTTTCAGCGGATTGGTTCACCACCTGGCAGCCGAATATTCATTCTTCTCTCTTTATGAATATTTATAAGTACCTGAACGATCATGCTGAAATATCGGGAATCGATGCAATCATTAAAGCGTATCGTCTTTATCTTGAACAGGTGGGATGCTCGCAGCCCGATGAAGCGATATTATCTTTGACCCGTGCCTGGACGTTGGTGCGTTTTTTTGAAGGTAAAATGCTAACTTTTGCAAAATGTTCTGAGTGTGGCGGGCATTTTGTTGCACATTCACTTGATTTGAATAATCATTATCAATGTGGTCTTTGCCATATGCCATCCAGGGCAGGGAAGACGAAAAAAATTAAAGAAACAGCTACTGATTTAGAAATGGTGGCTTGATATGTAGCGGAGGTTTGTTTGGATTTGTTGTCGCGAGAGTATCAAAAGAAAACTCAGTCTCAGAATATTGCCCGTTTCGTTATTATGAAAGCCATGATTATACAAATCATGGCTTTTTTATTTGCATTTTTTCTACTTTTTCTCTTGAAGTATCAATTTGCTCAGATATTCATCACATACCCGGTTTTTTTTCTTCCTTCATTATTGTCTTTGTGGTTTTCCATTCGATCCAAACTCGAATGGTGGTGGCACATACTGAATTTCATTTTTCCGGTTGCTTTGATATTTGCGCTTTATATGCAGTTATCTCCTTTGTTCAGTTTAGGTATTTTCTTTGGACTATTTTTAATTTTTGGAGCCACCTTGATGACAAGGGTTCCATTTTTTCCTTCTGGTAAATACTTGCCATACGAAATTGTAAAGATCATTCCAGATAGAGCGGATATTCGCTTTCTCGATATTGGCAGCGGTTTTGGAGGATTGAATTTTCAACTTAGTACGTTAAGAAGCGAATGGAATTTTTACGGGATTGAGGTTGCCGTTTTTCCATGGCTGTATAGCATGCTCAAATCAAAATGCTACCCGCATAGAAATTTCGAATTTCATTTTGGGCGATATGAAAATTTAAATTTTGAAAAATTTAATGTTGTTTTTGCTTATTTGTCCCCGATTGTCATGCCACAAATTTGGAAAAAGGTGCAAGATGAGATGCAACCGGGGAGCATATTTATGAGCTATGAATTTGCGATAGAGGATGCTGTTCCAGACATTAAAATCAGGTTAGAAAATGACGATCGTGTTTTGCATGTCTGGTATTTGTAAATATGTTGTGACTTCAGAAGTTTTTTGAAAGAAATATATATCAGTCCCTCGATTTACATCAATTTGTAATGAATCCTATGGAATGGACTGATATGATTGGCGTAAGATATTTAAATATAACTTTCCAATCGAGGAGTGTAATTCCGTGTTAGTCATCGTCGGCTATATCGTGGTACTGGGTTCAGTATTTGGCGGCTTTGTTATGTCAGGCGGTCACCTGGCTGTTTTGATTCAGCCATTGGAGTTGCTGATGATCGGTGGTGCCGCCATTGGCGCCTCCCTGGTTGGGAATAACGCAAAAAGTTTAAAAGCGACACTCAAAGCACTTCCTGCCGTTTTTAAGGGTTCTAAGTACAACAAAGCCTTGTATATGGAATTGATGACGATGCTGTTTGATGTGCTGACAAAAGTCAGGAAAGAGGGCTTGATGTCTATTGAAGGTGATATTGAAAAACCTGAAGAAAGCCCATTGTTCAGCAAATATCCGGCCATCGTTCATGATCATCACTTGATGGAATTTCTCTGTGACTATTTGCGTCTGATGGTATCTGGCAATATGGACGCCTTTCAAATCGAAAATCTGATGGATAACGAGCTCGACACGCACCATCATGAGGGCGCTGTTCCTTCTCATTTTATTGCAAAGCTGGGTGATGGTTTGCCTGCGTTTGGTATTGTTGCTGCAGTCATGGGCGTCGTTCATACGATGGAGTCCGTCGGTATTCCTCCGGCAGAATTGGGGATATTGATTGCACATGCGCTGGTGGGTACTTTCCTGGGTATTCTGCTGGCTTATGGTTTTGTCGGCCCTTTGGCCGGTTTGCTGGAGCAGCAACTCGACGAATCCTCAAAAACTTTTCAATGCATCAAAGTGACGCTGCTGGCAAGCCTTAATGGTTATGCGCCGGCATTGGCCGTAGAGTTTGGACGCAAGGTTCTGTACTCTACGGAGCGTCCGGCTTTTGCTGAACTGGAAGACCATATTAAACAATCAAAATCTAAATAATTGAATTGTTAGGCTTTTAAATGGCAAATGAAGAATTACGGCCGATCATCGTCAAGCGGATCAAAAAAGTAGCCGGCGGCCATCATGGCGGCGCCTGGAAAATTGCTTACGCTGATTTCGTTACCGCAATGATGGCGTTTTTTCTGTTGATGTGGCTCTTAGGTTCCACTGCAAAAGGGAATCTGCAGGGAATTGCTGAATATTTTCAAACTCCGCTCAAAGTGGCTATGGCCGGAGGGGATGGCAGCGGAGATAGTTCCAGTGTTATCAAAGGTGGCGGGAAAGATTTGAGTTTGCGTGAGGGGCAGAATCGCAAAGGTGACATTGAGGCGCAGCGAAAATCCTATAATCTGCAGGCAGCGGAAGCCGCACTGGCTAAGGCTGACGCTGAAAGATTGAAGGGTTTGAAAAGTAAAATTGAGGCTGCGATTGAGTCGAATCCAACGTTAAAACTCTATAAAAAACAGTTGTTGCTTGATATTACAACAGAGGGGCTGAGAATTCAGATGGTTGATGAGCAAAATCGCCCTATGTTCGCTTCTGCGAAAGCAGATCTGCAACCGTATACCAAAGAAATTCTCCATGAAATTGGCAAAGCATTAAACGAAGTTCCCAATAAAATCAGTTTATCTGGACATACGGATTCGG
Source organism: Cognatundibacterium griseum (assembly GCF_014284195.1). GTDB lineage: Bacteria > Pseudomonadota > Gammaproteobacteria > Burkholderiales > Burkholderiaceae_D > Undibacterium > Undibacterium griseum. The sequence continues at coordinate 37,916 of NZ_JACOGC010000010.1, read as the reverse complement.
CACCCTATGGTATGGGGGAAAAGGGATACAGTAATTGGGAGTTATCTGCTGACCGCGCGAATGCTTCAAGAAGAGAGCTCATTTACGGTGGTATGGATGAGGCTAAAGTGCTGCGTGTAGTCGGCTTGTCTTCGTCCGTTCTGTTCGATAAACAAGATCCGCTCAATCCTATTAATCGACGTATCAGTATTATTGTCATGAATAAGAAAGCAGAAGAGTCTGCTTCTCAGGATGGTGGTTCCGTCGAGGTGGCAAGTCAGCCAAATGCTGAAACTGAAGTTTCTGTTAAGCAGCCTGGTAAGTAATGCATGATGAATGGCGCATCAGTGATAAAACTGAACGAATAGGATGCTGAGATGTCCCCCAAAAAAATGCTAGGGTCTCACGTAAAGCAGTTGTTATCAGGGGTCTCTGACCACGGGAATGCGCATTTGTCTGAAGTAGAGACTGACTTGGCTCAAACTGCTCTTTTGTTGGGGGAGGCGATTGAGAAACTGGGTATGAGTTTTCTCTCGTTACATTCTGCCGTTTTGAAAGAGCAGGATGAAATTAATCTGATTATTGATACGGGTTCAATCCCTCCTGAGAGTATTGAGCGAATCAGAACAATCCAGAGCGAGATTTCTCAGCATGTCAATGCAGCCGTGACTTGTCTGCAATTCCAGGACTTAACCAGTCAGTTAATTTCAAGAACACTGCAAAGATGTAATGGTCTGAGAGAGGTTTTGAGTACGCTCGGTGTCGTCGGAAATGATATTTCACATGATGCGCCCAGCGGTGATATTGAATCCCTTCTGAAGGAAACAACTCTGCGTCTTGAAAGACAAAGCGTTGATTTGCAAAACCTGCTCAGGAAGGCCGTTCATCAAAAGCATTTGGACAGCGGTGATATTGAACTATTTTAGTCTGTAACAGTGTTATGGATATATTGCGTTTTATTCGAAAAACGGAGTAATTATGGCTAAAACAATTTTAGCGGTGGATGATTCTGGTTCCTTGAGGCAGATGGTGGCGTTCAGTCTGAAGGCTGCCGGATATCAGGTTATTGAGGCGGTTGATGGGCAGGATGGCCTGGAAAAAGCCAGGATACAGGTCGTTGATCTGGTGTTGACTGACCAAAATATGCCACGGATGGATGGGCTGACTTTGATCAAATCACTGAGAGGCCTTGCGACATACCAGCGCGTGCCTATTTTGATGCTGACGACCGAATCCAGCGACGATATGAAGGCCAAGGGGCGGGCTGCGGGTGCGAATGGCTGGTTGGTGAAACCTTTTGATCCACAAAAGTTAACTGAAGTCGTAAAAAAAGTCATTGGCTGAGTTGGGAAATTGCCAGTTATTGCTTGCGCTAATTATGTAAATGCCGGAGTTGAATAATGACGATTGACATGAGTCAGTTTTTCCAGGTTTTTTTTGATGAGGCAGATGAACTTCTTGCCGAGATGGAAAAATTGTTGCTTGCAGTCGATGTTTCTGCACCTGACGCGGAAGATCTGAATGCGATTTTTCGCTCTGCGCATTCCATTAAAGGTGGTGCATCTACGTTTGGCCTGAATGATATGACTGAAGTGACTCACGTACTCGAGTCATTGTTAGACAAAATCAGAAAAGGCGAGATGTCGCTGACATCTGAGCATGTCGACGCATTCTTGAGCGCTAAAGATATCCTGAAAATGCAACTTGACGGACACCGTCTGGGGAGCGCTGTCGATCAGGATGCGGTAGGTGATGTACGGATGCTTTTGCAATCGCTATCGCATGAATCTGATCATCCGGCTAAACCAGCAGATCCGGTTGTGGTTGATCATAGTGATACCCATTTTCAGCAGACATTCAAAATTGAAATAGCTGCGATCAACGATGTAGATGCCAGTGCTTTGATGTCGGAACTGGGATTGCTTGGCTTAATTTCCAGAGAAAATTGCGATCCGGGAAAAGCAATTTTTCATCTCCAGACGAATGAGTCTAAAGACGACATTATTTCAATTTGCTCCTTCATTCTGGACCCAGATAATCTGAACATCACGCTTGAGTCATCGGTTCCTCATTCATCGGCAAAAAAAACACAGAGTCAAACTGAGGAAGACCTTGGTTACGGTTTTTTTGAGCCTCTTGATGCGATGTTTCCCCCTTTGGATGCCGCTACAGAGACGAGCGCTAAAACAGAAACACCCGCGCCGATGCCGGTATTGACACAGGAAAGTACTGCCGATAAAAAAAATCCAGCCACGAAAAAAGAAACAGAAAAACATGTCGCGTCGCAGGAGTCGTCCACTATCCGGGTTGGTATTGAAAAAGTTGACCAATTGATTAACCTGATTGGTGAACTGGTCATTACACAGGCAATGCTTGAGCAGCGGACTCGTGATTTGGATCCCATTCTGAATGAACGTCTTTTAGGCAGTGTCGCCCATCTCACGCGCAATACGCGCGATTTGCAAGAAGCGGTTATGTCCATCAGGATGATGCCGATGGATTATGTATTTTCCCGCTTTCCTCGTATGGTCCGGGATCTTGCAGGCAAATTGGGGAAGCGTGTCGAGTTAATTACTTATGGTGCCTCCACAGAATTAGATAAGGGGTTAATTGAGCGGATCGTTGATCCATTGACGCATCTGGTCCGGAATAGTATTGATCACGGCATTGAATTGCCTGCTACCCGTGCGCAGGCTGGCAAAAGCGAAGTCGGTAAATTATCGCTCTCCGCAGTTCATCAAGGCGGTAATATTGTCATCGAAGTCAGTGATGATGGCGGTGGTTTAAACAGGGAAAAAATTCTTGCCAAGGCGCGTCAAAATGGATTGACTGCTCCAGATTCGATGCAGGATGCCGAGGTCTGGCAGTTGATTTTCGCACCTGGTTTTTCTACCGCAGAGATTGTTACGGATGTTTCTGGCCGTGGCGTTGGTATGGATGTCGTTAAGCGGAACATCACAGCCATGGGCGGGGTCGTTGATATCCGTTCTGCCATGGGATTTGGAACGACTATCACGATTTCATTACCGTTAACATTGGCTATTCTTGATGGCATGTCCATCAAGCTTGGTGAGGAAATCTACATCTTGCCGCTTGGTTTTGTCATGGAGTCGTTGCAGCCTGCACGATCCGATGTGAAAGAAGTGAATGGTAAGGGCACTGTCATTAAGGTCAGGGATGAATATCTGCCGCTGATCCCACTTTATCAGCGCTTTGATCTGGAGCCCAAGTTTGTCCATCCTTCGGACGGTATTGTTGTGATTGTTGAGGTGGATGGTAAAAAAGCAGCTCTATTTGTAGATGACCTGGTCGGACAGCAGCAGGTTGTCGTTAAAAATATTGAATCTAATTATAAAAAAATCCCAGGAATTTCAGGCGCAACTATTTTAGGTGATGGCGGCGTCGCCTTGATTTTAGATGTGTCCGCATTACTTCGTTCGAATAAATAGTTCGGTTAAAAATAGATATTAAGGATCATATATGGCACAACTATCTCAATCATTGAATGACCAGAGTTCCAACTCGGAAAATGGTAATGCAGACATTGCCGGGCATGAATTCCTTGCCTTTACGCTTGGTAATGAAGAGTATGGAATTGATATCCTGAAAGTGCAGGAAATTCGCGGTTATGAAGCGGTGACCAGAATCGCCAATGCCCCTGACTTTCTCAAGGGAGTCATCAATCTCCGAGGCATTATTGTACCTGTCGTCGATATGCGTATTAAGTTTAATCTGGGAACGCCTACTTACGATCAGTTCACCGTCGTGATTATCCTCAATATTGAAGGGCGAATCGTTGGTATGGTGGTTGATAGCGTTTCAGATGTCACGACATTGACTCCAGATCAGGTGCGTCCGGCTCCGGAGATGGGGACAACGTTCAGTACAGATTTCCTGATTGGTTTGGGAACTTTAGAAGACAGGATGTTGATTTTGGTGGATATTGACAAGCTGATGTCCAGTCCAGAAATGGGATTGGTGGATGAGTTGGCTTAAATGAATTACCTGAAATAATCATAATTAAAAAGATAATGGTTCACTGTAGTGAGGAGATCTGTTTATGAATTTGCGTAACTTTAAAATCGGAACCCGCTTGGCTATTGGATTTGCCTTAATCCTGCTTGGTCTGGTCATTGTTTTGTTATTGGTAAATAGCTTGAGTGCCGGCGCCCGCAAAGAGTTGGCTGATAACTCCGGGTTGGCAAATCAAAAGCAGATTTTAGCGAACACAATGAAAAGCTCCCTTTATGAAGGGGGGATTGCAATGCGCAACATCGGCATTCAATCCGATGTGAGTGAGATGCAAAAAGAGGAAGGTAAAGTTAAATCGCAACGGCAGCTTTATGAGGATTCTAAAAATAAGCTGATCGCTTTAGGATTGACCGAGGACGAGAAAAAGGTTCTCGCAGAAATTGCGAAACTGGATAAGGACATGGAGCAGCCGTTTAAAGATGCTGTAGGGCAGGCGCTGGCATTTAACGGAGAAGGTGCCGTTAAAATCATCTCTACCGTCCTTGAGCCAATCAACAAAAAACAGATTTCTGAAATTAATAAACTGGTTGATTTGCAGACGCTGACCTCTAAGAATATTTTTGATGCGGCGGCAGCGGCAGGAAAGCGGCTTTCTTATATTTTGTACGGCATATTGACTCTGGCAGTTGCCATTGCCGCACTGTTTGCATGGCTGCTCACCAATAGTATTACCAAGCCACTGTCTGAGGCTTTGGGACTAGCGGAATCAGTTGCTAGCGGTGATTTGCGCAGTGATATCGTAGTCAGTGGTAACGATGAGGTTACTTCACTTTTGTCAGCCTTGAAGAATATGAATAGCAATCTGGCTGCCACTGTGGGACGAGTCCGGGAAGGGACGGAAACGATTACAGTGGCGGCACAGGAAATCGCTTCCGGCAATGCTGACTTATCAAGAAGGACGGAATCACAGGCAAGCTCTCTGGAAGAGACAGCCAGTTCTATCGAAGAGTTAACCGGCACTGTCCGGCAAAATGCCGATAATGCACGTCAGGCTAATCAACTGGTTGTCTCGGCAACCAATGTGGCGGTGAAGGGCGGCGCTGTGGTGGGGCAGGTTGTCGAGACAATGGGCTCGATTAAGGAAAGCTCTCGTAAAATTGTGGATATCATCGGCGTGATCGATGGTATTGCATTTCAAACCAATATTCTGGCTTTGAATGCAGCTGTTGAAGCTGCACGTGCCGGAGAGCAGGGACGTGGCTTCGCCGTGGTTGCAGCCGAAGTGCGGAATCTGGCGCAACGTAGTGCCAGCGCGGCGAAGGAAATCAAATCATTGATTGGTGATTCGGTCGATAAAGTGGATCAGGGTAGCAAGCTGGTTGATGAAGCAGGCAAAACAATGGATGAAATTGTTACCAGCGTCCAGCATGTCGCAGACATTATGAGCGAGATCACAGCGGCAAGCCAGGAGCAAAGCACAGGTATTGAGCAGGTGAATCTGGCTATTAATCAGATGGATGAGATGACCCAGCAAAATGCGGCTTTAGTTGAACAAGCCGCCGCCGCCGCAGAAAGTATGGAAGAACAGTCCGTTGTTCTTGCGGAGGCAGTCAGCGTTTTCAAGTTGAATCAGCAGTTTTCATCCGGTCTCGGTCAGCAAAGATTTGAGAAACCAAAAAGCTCTCTCAGAATTGAAAAGGCGGCCTCAATTGTTTCAAAGGCGGCTGCTTCAGATAAAAAACAAACTCCGAAAATTGCAAACAAAAAAACTGTTGCATCCGTTGAGACTGATGATTCCTGGGAAGAATTTTAAAATCCTGACGCTCTTGTAAAGTACGGCTAACCTAACCTGGACATCTTGATGAGGCAACCTGGTTCAAACGATAAATCGGAAACGTCGAAAGAATTTGAATTTAACTCACGGGATTTCGATCGGGTCAGAGGCATGATATACCAGCGTGCTGGTATATCTCTGGCTGACAGTAAGCAAGAAATGGTTTACAGCCGGTTGGCCCGGCGTTTACGTGCAACGGGAATTAATTCATTTTCAGATTATTTGAATAATCTGGAAAAAGAGCAGGATAGCGATGAGTGGGAGGCGTTTACGAATGCTTTGACTACCAATCTGACTTCGTTTTTCAGGGAGGAACATCATTTTCCGATTCTTGCTGAGCATGCCAAAAAATGCCAGCCGCCGGTTCAGGTATGGTGTTCAGCCAGTTCGACAGGTGAAGAGCCGTACTCAATTGCGATGACGCTTTGTGAAGTATTCGGAACGCTAAGGCCACCTGTACATATTATTGCTACCGATATTGATACGAATGTCCTGAATACTGCATCAAAAGGGGTTTATAACATTGAGCGAATTGAAAAACTATCTCCGGAACGGGTCAGAAAATTTTTTCTTAAAGGTAAGGGAAATCAAGAGGGATTGGTCCGGGTCCGGCAGGAATTGCGCGATCTGATCACATTTAAACAGCTGAATTTATTGGCTGATCATTGGTCACTGTCCGGTGAGTTCGATGCCATATTTTGCCGCAATGTGATGATTTATTTTGATAAGCCGACTCAAGGCAAGATACTGAAAAAATTTGTCCCTCTGATGAAACATGATGCTTTATTGTTTGCCGGGCATTCGGAAAATTTCTTATATGTGTCGGACGATTTTAAGCTAAAGGGAAAGACGGTTTATGAATTGTCGCAAAATCATGCTGCCAGGCATAAAGGCATGACGAATCATCTGCACAAAGGTAGCTTATGAGTCAATTAAGTGAAGAGCATTTTGCAACCAACGTCTATTTTGACCGGACGTTTGATTGCGATGCCGCGAAAATTTTACCCGGCGAGTTTTATTTCACGAATAAAGACATGCTGATTGTCACAGTGCTTGGTTCTTGTGTGTCCGCATGCATTCGTGACAGAGTTTCCGGTGTCGGGGGAATGAATCATTTCATGCTGCCTGATACAGGAGGAGATACGGATAATCCGGTATCCGCATCCATGCGATACGGTACGTACGCCATGGAAGTGCTGATTAATGAATTACTGAAAGCCGGTGCGAAACGAGAAAATCTGGAGGCAAAGGTTTTTGGCGGTGGAAATGTGCTCAGAGGATTTACTGCGATCAATGTAGGCGAAAGAAACGCCAAATTTGTTCTTGATTATTTAAAGGCAGAACGCATGCGGGTCATTGCTGAAGACCTGAATGATATTTACCCAAGAAAAGTTTATTTCTTTCCTAAGACGGGAAAAGTGTTGGTTAAAAAGCTCAAAGTCGAACATAACGATACCTTGAGAAAACGTGAGCAGGATTATGCAAGTCGTTTAAAAACAACATCAGTGGGTGGCGAGGTCGATCTGTTCTGATACGTGAAAGACACGGATCGAAGATTGATGGATATGAGGTTTTTGAATGAAAATTAAAGTTTTAGTGGTAGATGATTCTGCGTTGATACGCAGTGTAATGAGTGAAATTATCGGTAGCCAGCCTGATATGGAGGTGGTTGGCGTCGCGCCTGATCCGCTTGTCGCCAGGGAAATGATTAAGCAGCTCAATCCGGATGTGTTAACGCTGGATGTTGAAATGCCGAAAATGGATGGTCTGGACTTCCTTGAACGCTTAATGCGGTTGCGCCCTATGCCGGTCATTATGGTCTCCTCATTAACGGAACGTGGTTCTGAAATCACCATGCGAGCATTGGAGCTGGGAGCGGTTGATTTTGTGGCCAAACCCAAGTTGTCTATCCAGAGTGGAATGCTTGAGTATGCTGATTTGATTGCAGATAAAATCAGAATCGCTTCGAAAGCAAAAATTCGGCCGCGCCATATTGCCTCTGCAGAGCAGAGTAAGTTGCCGGCGGAAGTATTGCCTCTTGTGCGGAATCCATTAACCAGTAGTGAAAAACTGATCATTATCGGCGCATCTACAGGCGGAACGGAAGCAATTAAAAATTTCTTGGTTCAGATGCCATCGGATTGTCCGGGCATTCTCATCACTCAGCACATGCCGGAAGGATTTACCCGGTCATTTGCAAAGCGTCTGGACGGATTGTGCAAAATTTCAGTTTCGGAGGCAGTGGGTGGTGAGCGGGTATTGCCTGGTCATGCGTATATCGCTCCGGGACATTCGCATTTATTGTTGGCCCGTAGCGGCGCTAACTATGTGACCCAGCTTGACGCAGGTGAGCCTGTTAATCGCCACCGGCCTTCAGTTGATGTGTTATTCCGTTCGGCTGCAAATAATGCGGGTAAAAATGCAGTTGGCGTTATATTGACTGGAATGGGGAAGGATGGTGCTGTGGGAATGCTGGAAATGAAGAATGCCGGTGCTTATAATTTTGCGCAAGATGAAGCAAGTTGTGTAGTATTTGGAATGCCCAGAGAGGCTATTGCTATTGGTGCGGCCCATGAAGTTGCAGCACTCAATGAACTGCCGGCAAAAGTGTTGCATTATTTGGCAACACATGGCAGCAGGGCATTGAGGGTTTAACCATCAAATCATGCTTTGTTGCAATTTTAGTCCCCTTTGTTCTTAATTTGACCGATAATATTAACAACTGTATTTGAAGAAATAATGGAGTGATTTATGGCCGATCAGAATCTTAAATTTTTAGTTGTTGATGACTTTTCCACGATGCGTCGTATCGTCAGAAACCTGTTGAAAGAATTGGGTTACTCCAATGTTGATGAGGCAGAAGACGGTGCCATGGGACTGGCGAAATTAAAAAATGGCGATTTTGATTTTGTGATTTCTGACTGGAATATGCCAAACATGGACGGTCTGACCATGTTGCAGCACATCAGGGCTGATCCGGCATTGTCAAAAATGCCTGTGTTAATGGTGACCGCGGAAGCCAAAAAAGAAAACATTATTGCAGCAGCTCAGGCGGGCGCAAACGGATACGTGGTAAAGCCTTTTACTGCAGCAACGCTGGATGAGAAATTATCGAAAATTTTTGAAAAGTTGGGTAAAAGCGCATAACACTGTGTGCCGATTAAATAACCGACTGAACTCATGACAGATCAATCTATTCATCAACATATGCAACAGGACGAACTCATTTCGAGGGTCGGCCATATGACACGCCTGCTGCATGACAGTTTACGAGGGCTGGGGCTCGATAAATTGTTAGAGCGGGCAGCGGAAGATATTCCTGATGCCAGAGACCGCCTGGATTATGTCGCTAAAATGTCCGAACAGGCGGCTCAGCGAGTATTAAATGCAACGGATATTGCTATTCCATTACAGGAAAAGCTGGATTCAGAAGCTAAGAGGATTCGTGAGTCTGTTGCCCTGATTAGCCAGGGGGCAGTCACCATTGAGCAATATAAACAGGCGATGAATGACATCTCAAGTTACCTGACAATGGTAAGCAGCCATAGTATGGAAACTAAGTCACATTTAATGGACATTATGATGGCTCAGGATTTTCAGGATCTGACTGGTCAGGTGATTAAAAAAGTAACGTCGCTAGCTCAGAATCTGGAACAGCAGCTGGTTCAGTTATTGATCGATTATTCGCCAAATGATCTCAAAAAGGACGTGGTTGATGGCTTACTCAACGGGCCTCAGATTAATCCCGAAGGCAAGACTGATGTCGTTGCCAATCAAAGTCAAGTGGACGATTTGTTGGATAGCCTCGGCTTCTGAGTATTTCGATCTCGGCAATCAAATAAACAAAAAAGTCGTATGATTGAAAATAATTTTATCTTAAGAGAACCTTTGCTTGACCCTAAGCAAAAAGTAATTGGCTTTGAATTCTCCTGGCAGCAAACGAATTCCGAATCTAAGCTGGATGCGGAAAATCTAGATTATTTATTGGAATTTGTTGCCGGCCATCTTAATGATGAGGATGGTTTTTTACTGGGAAACAGTCTCGTCTTTTTGGAAGCATTGCCGGAATTACTGCATTCTGAGAGCCTCAAGTTATTTCCAGCAAAAAATACTGTTCTTATCCTGCATAAGAAATATTTTTCCGATGAATCCGTTTTGAATGCAGTCAAGCAATTGCGGGCGGATGGTTTTGGTATTTGCCTGAGAGGTGCAGAGGTAAGCACGTTAGAGCGTTCTTTTTTCACCTTCGTCTCTCATATAGAAGTCAAACTGAATGCCTCTAATTTTGCCTCCCAGGCGAAAATCTATGGTGCACTGAAACAGTCGTCTATCCGAATGGTGGCGCGGGATGTTGCAACATGGCAGGATTTTGATGCCTGTTCTGCTTTGGGGCTGGAAAGTTTTGTTGGAAAACTGCATTTGACACCCCGGCCAGGTTCTGCGCAGAAAAGCCTGAACCCATCTCAAACAACCATCTTGCAATTAATGGAGATGGTCAGGAAAAATGCGGATATCCAGCAACTCGAACTGGTTGTGAAACGGGATGCTACGCTCGCTTATAAATTACTGCGGTATATCAATTCTGCCGGATTTGGTTTGCGTACTGAAGTTCAGTCGTTAAAACATGCGGTTCAGATGTTAGGATACAGCCCGCTTTATCGCTGGCTGACTGTATTGCTGGCATCGGCCAACACAAGTGGTTATTCGCCAGTATTGCTTGAGACGGCGATTGTCAGGGGGCGTTTTGCAGAGCTGTTGGGGCAGATGCAAATGCCTAAGGCAGAAGCAGAAAACCTCTTTGTCGCTGGTATGTTTTCACTGCTGGATCGTTTGTTGGGATTGCCAATGGACGAAGTTCTGGGGACGATACAGCTTCCGGACGTGGTTACGGAAGCTTTGCTGACAAGAGGCGGTATTTATGGTCCCTACCTTGCTTTATCCGAAGCGTGCGAATTGAACAGTATGTTGGTCGGCTCTCTTGCCGAGTCCCTGAAAATCTCCGCGGAAGATCTCAATGCAGCACATCTGGCAGCATTGGTTTGGGCAAAAAATGTTGCTGATGCAGCGTAAATAATGCTCCGGATAAAAGCGGCAAGCAGTAATTGCTTGCCGCTTTTTTTATCTGTTTTTATCAGAAAAATACTTAAATGCAACAACGACATATCGCACAACTTCCGGTGATTCCTTTATGGCTGGTTTGGATCGCCGCCATCTATTTTGTCGGATATCGATTGGGTGCATATCCTGTTCTGAATAACAATGAAGGCCTTTATTCAGAAATCCCGAGAGAGATGTTGTTGGCAAGCAGCTGGAAAGACTGGGTTATTCCCCATCTGAATGGTCTTGCCTACATGGAGAAACCACCTTTGTTGTATTGGCTGACAGCATTTTTCTTCGCCATTTTCGGAGAACAGGATTGGGTTGTCAGACTGGTGCCAGTATTCTCTGCGCTTGGCTGTGTCGGTCTGATTTTGTGGTTTTCTACCCGTTTGCAACGACGTGAAGCTGGTCGCCTGGCTGCACTCATGTTTATCAGCTCTATTGGCGTGACGCTCATGTCGAGGACTTTGATGTTCGACATGCTGCTGACTTTTTTTCTGACGGCAGCCCTGATGAGTGGATATCTTTTCGTTGAGTTCAGCGACAGGCAGGCACACTATCTGTCCATGGCTATGCTGGCATTCGCCTTACTGGCAAAAGGCTTCGTTGCGTTGATACTGTTTGCGATCGTCATGTTTGTCCATACCGTATTCCGATCCGTTTCGTTAAAAGATTTTTTTACGAGAATCCGAACCTGGTTTTATTGGAAAGCGGCACTGATCTTTTTACTGATTGCTGTCCCATGGCATATTGCCGCCATGATTGCAGAGCCTATTTTTGCCTGGTTTTATTTCATCAACGAACATATTTTACGTTTCCTGGGTAAGCGGGAGCCGCACGATTATTATGCCGGTGCCTGGTGGTACTACCTGCCACGCGCATTTCTGTTTTTATTTCCATGGTCTTTCTTCTTACCTCTGCTGCTTGTCCGGCGATTTAAGACAATCTTGATGGGACATTTGCAGCTGTTTTTCTTTGCAGCGTGGCTCATGCCCTTATTGTTTTTTTCTGTGTCGAGTGCCAAAGCAAATTATTATCTGGTGATTATCATGCCATTTGCGGTTGTTCAAATGGCTTTCATATTGGACGAAATGCAATTTACGCAACGCTGGGTATTGGCAGTACCAGGGTTTTTGATTGTCTGTATCTCTGCACTTGTTTTGTGGTGGTTGGCGGGGGATGTCTCTGTTCCGGACTGGATAATACTTGGAATGCCGCTTAAAAAATTTGCGATCTATGGGGAATTGACTGTCTTGATGGCAGCGTTAATCGCATCTCTGATGTCAATGCGTGCTTCTGGGACGAAATTTATCAGCTACCTATTGATCCCAGCAGTATGTTTGCCACTATTGTTAGAAACTGCAATTTCCCGGGGAGACTCGATTTCAACAAAAGCCTTGTCTCAGATTCTGATTAATGACTTTCCTGGCAGAAGCGTGGTTGCATATCATTTTTTTGAGCAACAATCTTCACTCCCATTTTATTTGAAAAAGCCCGTTCAAATTATTGACAGCCGAAGCAGTGATTTATTTTGGGGGAATAAATTACATAAAAATCAGATTGTTATAGACGATGTCGGGTTCATTGAATTGATGCGGACATCCAAAATATCTTTACTGGTTTTATCTGATGATTTGCCTGATTTTTACAAAAAAAATTATGCTTCCGCTTTCCAGTTGGCAAAACAATCTGGAGAGGTTTCCATTTTTAATAATTGAAGCGAATATGCCTTAATCGAAATTTTTCGGTATCCACATAAAACAGCCGAACTGTCAGGAATTCACCACAACACAAAATACTGATTGCATATACAGTATTTTGTGTTAAAGTACTCCCATCAAAGACACATTGAATGAAGTACCGTGATACCTGACTAGGAGATTTTACTATGGCATACCTTGGACAATCTTTTGATACCCGCTTTAGTCTTCAGTTTTCCCCCACGTCTTTTTTAGTGCGCCTTGGCCGCCGCGAAATGTTTGTCTGTCGCGATTTTCGCCAACGAGCGTATCGCGTTAACCCTATTCTGGATTGCTCTACAGGTGTTCAGGCGGGTCACCTGGAGATCTTGGTATTCAAGAAATGGTTGATTATTCTATCTAAGGCAAATTGGTAATCAATTATCGCTGTGCGGCAATGCAGGCTCTCCGGTAATTATTGATCCAATGTAGGGAGCAGGTAAGTGAATCAGATATTGGTTTGCCTGTCTTATTTTCAGCAGCAATGCATCAGAAAAATCTTCACTGTATTCTTGCAATGGTATGCCAGCATATTTGCAGCTAGATTCCAGTATTGTCCAGTGTCTGGCAAATAAAGACATCTGCAAATCGCTTGGCTTTTCCAGAATCATGTCTGTCTTGATTTGCCCAAGATAAAGTCTGGAAGTCTCTACCCATTGACTGAATAGGGTGGTTTTCGGAAAGCAGACAATATCGATAGCGATGTTTGTATGAAGATGGATTGCAGCAGCCGATAAACCTGATTCATGACTAAACGATACGGCGAATTCTTTTTCTGGCATCTGAACTGTTACACGTTTACCTGCTTGCGAAATCAGACGGATTTTCGATGGCGGTAAATTAAATGTACGTGACAATAATTCAGTAACGGCAAGGCGCAGTTCCTGCCTCGCGATATCTCTTGTTAATGCTGATGGTAAATCAAGATAAATGATCACCCATTCTTGCGACAAAAGATGTCGAACGGCCTGCTCTTTCATCGCAGGCCATAACATCGCGGGCAAATAGGGACGTTTTCCTGATTGCATAAAGGTTCAGGGGGACTTAAATCAAATCTGGTTTTCAGGCCTCTGTCATCATTGCCGCGGGGCAGCCGCGCCAGTTGGAGCCCGCAGGAATATATTCCCCCTTCATTACCAATGTCAGGGCTCCAAGTGAGGCATTGTCCCCGACCACTGCACCATAGAGCACAGAGCTACGTGCACCCATATACACTCTCGAGCCAATGTTGACCTGGTCAATTTTCATGACCCTGTCTTCAAAGAGGTGAGTCTGGGGACACGCTAAAGCATTAATCTCACTGTAATCGCCGATACTGACGCAATCAAACTCGGTAATGTCGGTTGTGTCCATATACACACCACGTCCTATGCGACATCCCAGTAAATTAAATGCAACTGGTAACCACGGTGTCCCGCGCAGGTAACGCATAAAATTAGGAACAGCAATTCCTTCGTAAAGATTGGTAATCCCTTCGGAAAACCAGACAAAAGGCGTCCACATCGGCGCGCTGGCCTTCTGGTAACGGAAAATCAGCAGCCACTTGAGTATCAGGACAAACGTGAAACTTCCAATTCCATAAAGCAATCCGGCTGCGGACAGGTAATACAGCACCTCAGCCCAGCGATCATCACCTGCAAGCGGCATCAGATCCAGCACGATGGTATAACCAACCGCGATCACCATTGCGTGTGGCGCAATAATACGGAAAGTTTCAACAAGGGTGCGCCCAATTCTGCGGATCACGGATGGTGTAAATGTCAGGTTTTCTGGAAAGCCTTTGACTTCCTCCCTTGCAGGTAAGTGCATGGGGGGGGACCCCAGCCAGGTATCACCTGAGCGAATTTGCGCATTGTCCGGTGCACAGGTATGTACACCGATCAACACGTTTTCAGGCAGAATTGTTCCATCGGGAATGTAAGCACCATTGCCAATAAAACTGCGCCGCGAAATGATCGTTGGATGCATGGTCATCCAGCCCCGGTCAATCTGTTCGTCCCCCAGTAAAACAGCATCCGCGATGAATGTCTCGTCACCTAATGTCAGCATGTCAGGAACTACGCCCAGTGCTGTTGAAATTTCGGCACCTTTGCCAACTTTTGCTCCGAGTATCCGATACCAGAATGGTGCGTAGACGGTTGCATAGACTCCGTGAAGAACATTCAGGCTGGCTTCCTGAATCTGATTCACAAGCCATTTGCCATAATAGATTTTTCCATGTACGGCATAGAGTCCCGGCTTTAGTCTGGGCAGAATACTCCAGCGGATTGCTGCTGACAGCAATGCGGTGCAAACAATCAGTACGGCTGTTGCAGGGAAAGCCAGTAAAAAATATTTACCCAGTTGCATTGGTACGTTATTTGTTTGCATCCACGGAAAGTTATCTGCATTATCAAACCAGTCAATCGTTACAAAACTGGGAAATACAGGCATGAAAAAGAGGGCGCTGATAAATAGAGAACCCATCGTAAAAAAAGACAATTCCCACGCCGAACGCCATCTGCTGAGCGGTGGCCGGGCAGGGTAGGAGGATGGATCAAATGCTCCGCAATCTTTGGCAGGTGATCCCTTCCAGACTCTCCCGGAGGGAATGATTTGTCCTTCCGCAAGGGCCGATTGTCCCTCGAGATGTGCCGCATTTTCCAGCGTAACGCCACCCTCGAGAACCGAGTATGAACCGACATACGCTTCAATACCAAGATCGATGATTCCTAACCATAATTCATTATGTTGCACTCTCGCATTCTCGAAGTTCACAGCATTGCCGATACTGCAGCCGTCTCCAATCCTCAATAAGTCCGGTGCACGGAGTGAAATCGATCCGATCATCACATCCTTGCCGATTTGCGCTCCTAATGCACGCAGCCACCAGGAATACAGGGAAGATCCGCTCAGCATATAAGCTGGGGCGGCCTCCACCATGCGGTCTGCCAGCCACCAGCGGAAATAAGTCATTCCCCATAACGGATAGCGTCCCGGTTTCAGGCGTCCTGCGATCAGCCATTTACCCGCAATAGCAATTCCGAATTCGACCAGTGTCAACATTAAAAAAGCTACGACAGACAGTAGGATGGCGCGTGGGATAGAGTCTCCGGGATCACCGGTAAAATAATGGTAGGCAAAAAATGGTGCCAGCCATTGCACCATACGCATTGCCACCAGCCATGGAATGACAGCTGCCTGTGCGGCACCGCATAACCAGCGCTTCCAGTGTGGTGCAGGCAGCCATGTCTGCGAAACGTTTTCCGGATTGGCTGAATGCACATGGGCGGCAGCTTCCAATGTGACAGCGATTTGTCCAATGTTCCGCTGTTGATAAATGTCTGCGATTTTAAAGTAAGCAAAACGCGCGTCCTGCCTCAGAACAGAAACCAACCTCGCTGCCATTAACGAGTGTCCGCCAAGATCAGCAAAAAAGTCTGAATCTCTCCGAATTGGCTGTCCCGGGAAAAGCGTTTGAAGTGCCTGAAATAAATGTGTTTCAGCTTCTGATACCGGGGTATCTGATTCTCCGGCAATGGTGGTTGCACTCAGATCAAGCCGTTTCAGTACGTTCCGGTCTATTTTTCCTGAGGTCAGACGAGGCATTTCGTTGATCAGTTCAAACCTGGCAGGCAGCATGTAGGGAGGTAGACTGCTGCTCAGTTGTGATCTCAAACCGGTGATGAACTCCGCTGTGCTCACGGCGTCCTGCATATCACGCACGATAAACGCAACGATCTGGTCGATATCCTGATCTTTACGCAATACGACAGCCACGGTTCCTACGCCCGGTTGTTGTGCCAAAACCGATTCAATTTCCCCCAGCTCAACGCGAAAGCCACGTATTTTGATCTGATCATCGGCTCGGCCAAGGCACTGAATTGTTCCATCCTGCTCAATGCAGGCCAGATCACCAGTCCGGTACAGGCGCTGTTCTTCCTTTTTATCTGACCAGGGATTCGGTAAAAATTTCTCACTTGTCAGGTCAGGCCGTCCCAGATAACCGACAGCGACACCGGGACCCGTAATACATAACTCCCCGGTTTCCCCTTGTGACAAGAGACGTAAGCCATTTTCGACATCCGTGGCGATCACCATCAGCGAGTAATTAGGTAAAGGTCTGCCGATCGTGACGGTTTGCCCCGGAAGCAGGGGGGCAAGGCTTGCCGACACTGTTCCCTCTGTCGGGCCGTAGGTATTAAATATTTGTCGTCCGGCACGGCTCCAGCGTGTAACGAGAGACTCAGGGCACATTTCCCCGCCCAGATTAATCAGACGCAGGCTGTCAATTTCTTGTGAGAACAAAGCAAGTAAAGTCGGCACCGCATGCAATACCGTGATCTGATTGTTTGCTAACGCCAATGGCAATGCATCCGGATCGGCAGTAATTTCTTTTGGTGCGATCCATAACGTGGCGCCAACCAGATAGCTGATCCAGATTTCCTCGAAAGACATATCAAAAGCGACAGAAAATCCTTGGTATACCTTGTCTGAAGATCGTATCCCCAGTACATCATTTTCGCTTCGCAGAAAATGACAGATACTTCCCTGATTCACCAGAATACCCTTGGGTTTGCCTGTGGAACCCGAGGTGTAAATCACATAAGCGGGATCTGTCGGTGCGCCTTTAGCGCGTAATGCTGAAGGCTGATTTTCCTGAGACTGAATCCCCTCAACACTCCAGACAGTAATGTCCGTTACCTTCCATCCAGCCAGCATCGACTCGCAGCTCAGCAGACCCGATGCCTTTGCGTCCTGCAAGCAAACATGAATCCGGTCGACTGGTGTATCTGCATCAAATGGCAACCAGGCCGCACCGGTTTTTGCAATAGCTGCCTGCATGACCAGCAGTTCAAGTCCACGTGGCAGCCATAAGCCAATAATATGGCCGGGACGTACTCCGGCGTGTATCAGCACTGATGCGGCATGACTGGCCTGCGCATCAAGTTCTGCATAAGTCAGTTTTTGCTCCTGGAAAATCAGAGCAATTTTTTCTGGAAACTGAAGAGCGGTATGTTCGAGAATGTCTGCCAGAGTCTCATGGCGAATCAGATCCGGACGATTGGGGCCATGTAAAATGGGAAGTTGATCGAAATCGATCGGGGTGCTGCTGGACAGTGGCATAAAAGTCAGAAAATGGTTGCTGCGGTGATGAATTGTTATACCAAGTAACGAATATGGTCCGACCAGAAGAACTCCAGTCGATCGTCAGTTTGATGTGCAGCCAGTTTACCATTTTGACAAAGTAAAAATAAGGAGATATCCCTGAGATTTGTCATTGTTTTGTATAAATATCCGCATGCATTGATGTCTGCTGATTCTGCTGATGCAAATAAAAGAGAAAATAATTTTCTGAACTGATTTGAACGCGGTCGGATCTGCATTAAAATCTGCGCCTTGAATCAAACCGTTTGTATGAGTTCAAACAGATGGCGCGTACTGATGTCGCTGCCATTGACCGCTGATGATCGTCAGATTGCCAGGATTTACATTGAATGTATGCCTTGTCTGGTATGAACATCGGCTGATTTCCGATAACAGCGCGCCGGCTTTGACGACAGAATAAAGCCATTACCTTTTCCGCGTCATCATCAACATTGCTCATTGCAGGCGTCGGTGCGATATCCGGCATTCTCATCCGGCACGGAAATCATATGTTCATGACGATGACACATTCACTGTGTAAAAACGGGGTGTTGAATGGAGATATACGCCCGGCGCTTGTTTTTTTTCAGGGCGAATGCCAGGTAAATTCAATCATTGAAAGAGTTGATATGTTAATAATAAAAAAATTACCAATTATTTTGCTGTTCACATTATGTGCGGGAGTCAGCCTGGCATCGGGTGCCCAAGAGAGCAGGACGAGTACAGAGGACGCGGAAAAGGATTGGGGTGTCTATACGCAGCTCACGTATGTGAACCAATGGCACAACAGTTTCCGTGCACCTTATGCGGCCGACAACAGTATGGACTCAGCCAGCAGAAATAATCAGACAGCGGATATCACATTAATGATCGGCCGTCGTATTGGACGTCAGGGGGAACTCTGGCTGAATCCTGAAATCGATCAGGGATTCGGACTCAGTAATACTTTGGGAATGGCGGGCTTTCCGAGTGGAGAGGCTTATAAAGTCGGGCAAAACAGGCCGTACCCCCGGTTGCCGCGCGCATTTTTCCGCCAGACTGTGAATTTAAGTGGTGAAAACGAGCAGGTCGAGGCGGCCGTTAATCAATTATCGTCGACCAGGACGGCGAACAATCTGATTTTCACAGCCGGGCATTTTTCAGTGACCGATATTTTTGACAATAATACTTATGCGCACGACCCTCGTTCTGATTTTCTGAACTGGTCAATTATCGATGCAGGCAGTTTTGACTATGCCGCGGATGCATGGGGCTTTACCAATGGTATGACGATTGAATGGAATCAAGGCAGCTGGACATGGCGTGGTGGATTATTTCAGATGTCGGAAGTGCCCAATGCCAAAGTGACCGGTCTGCATTTGAATCACAGAAGCATGGTTTCTGAAATTGAAAAACGCTACGAATTGAATGGACACCCTGGAAAATTCAAATTATTAGCTTTTGTTAACCGGGCGATGATGGGCTCCTATCAGGATGCGGTTTTGCTGGGACAGCAGACAGGCGCAGTACCGGATACGGCACTGGTACGTAAAATGGATACTAATAAAGGGATTGCGCTCAATGTTGAGCAGGAATTGTCTGCTGATGCAGGTGTTTTTCTCCGGATCAGCAGCAATAGCGGTCAAAAAGAAGCGTATGAATTTACTGATATGAGTAAAAGCATTTCAGGTGGCGTCGTGGTGCAGGGTAATCGCTGGGGACGTAGCGACGATAAGATGGGGATAGGTTTTGCGCACAATATGCTGTCGTCAGATGCCAAAGCTTATTTTACTGCCGGAGGCATGGGTATTTTGATTGGCGATGGAAAAATGAACTATGGCGCAGAATCAGTCCTGGAATGGTTTTACTCCTTTCAGTTGAATAAAAACTGGAAGTTATCGCTGGATTATCAGCATGCTGCAAATCCGGCCTATAACAGAGACCGTGGTCCCATTACATTTTATGGTTTGCGTCTGCATGCAGAAATGTAAGCGCGCTCTGGAAACGGAAGGCGTTCTTTCGCTATCTGTTTCTGCAAAATCAGATACAGAGCAGGAAATCTTTTCTTTGCGTGTAGGGTTTGACTTAGTTTCGCCTGAGTCTCTTTAGTGGCATCTGGCTAAATAGGTATACATTCCCACGCTGGATGAGCAGTTTCAAATTGCAACTTATTTGGCGCCAGAGATATCAAAGAATTTCGGTCGAATTGAAGTTAAATCACCAATCGATCCCGTTGAATTCTTTTTTATATCGAGGTAATCAAGTCCATGAATAATTTGCTGACAATCCGAACCGTGCTGCCAAGTGATTACGAAGGCTGGCGTCCTCTTTGGGATGGTTATAACGCCTTTTATGGTCGCCAGGGTGATACCGCATTGCCAGAGGACATTACTCGCACCACATGGGAAAGGTTTTTCGATACATCAGAGCCGGTGCACGCATTGGTCGCTGAAAAAAATGGTCAACTGGTTGGCCTGGTGCATTATCTGTTTCACCGGAGTACCACGCGCCAGAACGATGTCTGTTACCTGCAGGATTTATTCACCGCAGAACAGACGCGCGGGCAAGGTGCAGGCAAGCAGCTGATCGAAGCTGTCTATGAAGCTGCCCGCCAAAAGGGAAGTTCCCGTGTGTATTGGCAAACGCACACAAATAACTTAACTGCACGGGCTTTGTACGACAAACTCGCAGAGCATCAGGGCTTTATTGTTTATTCCCATGCTGTTGAATAGTTGAATATACCGGTAAATTTTTAGTGCCAACCAAGAAGAGATGGCCGGCTTTTCAGATTTTTATGTAGGTTTGTCGTTATACCGCTGCTTTGGTGAAATAATGAATTGAAATCTTCGTTTCCAATTTTCACTTGTTCGCATCGTATCCGTCCCCTAAACACTGATGCCTGTGTCAAACTATCCCATTCTTTATCACCAAATAGTTTTATAGGCCTGATCTTTATGTGGCAACGTCAAGTAAGTGCACTTATCTTTGTCAGTATCTCAGGATTCGGATGCAGCACAGTTTTTGCGGACAGTAATAACGACAGTACAGTGAAATCTGGCGTGGCTGGCAATGTCAAGGTGTCACCGAGCTGCCCAGGTCCTCAACGTACCGGTCAGGAATGTGTTGCCCCTTATTCCGATGCACTCGTTCAATTACTGAACGCAGCTGGCGTTGTCGTGAGTAGTGCGACAACAGACAATGAAGGGCATTTTGTGATTCGTGCGCCAGCTGGCGACTATCAAGTTCGCGTCAATGTTGAGGGACTGTATCCACGTTGCGAGAGCACATCTGTTCGTATTCTCAACCAAACTTTTGTGCAAACTGTAATCCGCTGTGATAGCGGCATGCGCTAACCACGATTGCAGCGTTCCCCGCGTGTGAAGGTTTTTTTTGTAATGCGCTTAACTGAAAACCTCACACTCTCATAATCCGAGTGCGGACATGTCGTTTTCCCGGATGGCATCGGTGACACGCCGACTTTCCCGCAGTACGGCATCGCGATCCGGTTGGCTTGGTAATTCGCTCAAGTAGCGATCAACAACACTGCCAGTGCATGCTCCATTGTTCGCACACAGCAAAAGGGCGGTCAATGAGTCTGATCCGCACTCTAAACCTAGTTGGCAAGCCGCAATAGAAAATGCCATTGAGCGCAGTTCAGGATCAGCATGCACGGATGCGGCTGATGCTGTCATGTCAGCAATGAATTCACTCAAAGAGTTGATCGCATAGGCATCTTTTGAGGTGATAATAGAGCGTGCGACCGCCTTCGCTTCATTCATCTTTCCGGCGTTCAGATATTGGCGCGCGAGCTCTCCCGGTGATTGTGCTTCGCCTGTATTTCTGAAATTTTCCAGTTGCTGAGATTGCGACACAATGTCGTCATGAGGCAGGTCCAGGAAATTTTTACAGCGCCCCAGCAAACTACGATAAGCGTCAACGCGTTCTGAATAATTCGGCGCCTGCAGGGACAAGCCTTTGGTCACGCTATCCAAGGTCACCGCCTGTCCTTGTGGTGCCGTGAAATGGGGGAAACATGCTGTCCATGCCCGTAACGCAATATTACGTTCAGTGGGATTTTTACTGTTTTTGTTCTGTTCGAAGTTGACGCGTAAATCTGGGCTGCGCTCCAGAGGATTAGCTAAACGCTCGGTAACGGTAACAAATGGATTGGGTTCCGATCCTGCAAAAAAACGTGCCTGGCCTGGGATATGCGCCTGAATAGGAAATGTCAGATTACCGATATCCGTCTGGCGTTTCTGTGACGATGGATCATGGCTATTCACAAAATACAGTACCGCCATGCAGATCATCACTGCCGTAACTACGAGCAAACGCTGTTTTAATGTCATGGCATAAGTAGTGTAGTAAAAAACCCGGCATAAAGCCGGGGAGAGGGTAAATACAGCTTTTAATTTAACATCAGGTTTACACGCATCCGGCAATCTTGAACGATGTGATTCTCGTACTCCAATTGAAGGTGCCATCTGCTTTCAGGTATTGGCCGGTGTACCAGAATGTGCAATCATCGACCGGGTCCACGCTCATATGGGTGTAATCGCCCCAACGTTTTAGCGTGGTCAGTTGAGCGCCGGCACCTTCCACGATGGAGGTTTCATTGCTCAAGGTATTGATCGGATCGCTCGCCAAGCGGGTCGAGTAGCGCAGTGCGGGTTTCATTGTCGAGCTGGATACGCTATAGCCGACAGCCATATTTCCCATTTTATCCATCGCAACGCTTCCCATCCAGCGATAGGAAGCATCTGGTGCATAGGTAGCCTGCTGATAGATAGTTGGCGTGCTGCCTGGATTGCGGATTTCGTACCAACGCACACCAGATGATGTCGTTGAACCAGCTTGCACAGAGTGATTGACGACCAGCGATTCAGATGTGCCCAGATTGCGATATGCTAAACGGAACATCAGACGGTCGGCCAGAGAATCAAGTTGTTCGCTCGTACCAGCCTGCGGTATGCAAGTGCCGCCACTGCATGCTGCGGCAAATGCAGCTACAGGGATAGCGGTGGGGCCGGTTAAGCTGGTATTAGCAGTATTTGTCCAATCAACATGAAATTTCCACAAGTTCAATGCTGACGAACCTTTGTTGACCAGATAGTTTGGTGCACCGGCAGGAGGCAAGGTCTTTCCATCTAGGTCGGCCGGCAGTACGCCGCCATAGGTACTGCTTAACTGCACGCACTGTTGCGTTGCCAATTGACCTTGGAGCATCTTGGCGCGGTCGTAGGCACAGATTTTTGCACCGCTAAAAGCTTGGTGGCGACCGCCAAACATATTGAAGGTGACATAATAAGCATCGGGCCAGACACCTCCTTTGGGGTAATCATTAAAGGCACTGTACTGGAATGCATAACGATTATAGGCGCCAGTTGCATCCGAGGTCTGCGACACAGCAACGCATTGGTAATAAGGGCCGCCGGTCGGTACAGCAAACTGCATCAAGACCCAGCGATCAGCCAACTTGTCGTACAGGACTACCGGATCACCATCATTCTGGGTTTCGCAAGCGCCGCCAAAACCTTTCCACAAGGTGTTGCCAGCCACTGGTCCGTAAACAACATTGCCGGTTGTTTTGTCAAATACCGCAAAAGACGAATTCACCCATTGCACATACTGCGTTGCACCGACCGCACCAGTGGTGTCCGGCGGTGCCGATTGCACGGTAAAACTGCCTTGGGGGCCGGTAAAGCCAAGTCCGACGCCATCAAAACCTAAGCCTGCAGTCGTCGATGCGGCTGGATTATTGATGACGCTGGATTGGATCGCTGTATCCGTAATGCGACCCGGAGCATCAAGCTGAGGCAGAGGCTTAGCGCGCTTGTTATCAACCAGTAAAGGTTACACCGGTTGAGCTTGGCGAGATACTTTTCAAACTGGATAATTGATCGCTATAGACCGCATTGGTAACTTCTACCGTCTGGGCGTAAGCAATGAGGGGGATTGATGAAATGAACAGAGCTGCTGTCAGGGTGAGACGAGTACGTAAAATCATGAAACTCCTCCAAGGTGGTTGACTTCCTTATTATTGAGAGCTTGTGACTCGCTGGGGATTTCTTTTAATTTGACCAATGTAATGTAATCACAATTGGCTGCAGTAGTGTAAGTCTACATATTTACTATTGGCAAATAATTTATATTGATTTGTTGTTATTGCCCAGACCCAATTCGGCGTTTACATACAATCTTGACACTTTCACAGGCTGTTGCATGATTTTGCTTTTGAGAAATTTGTCTGTAGCTTAGAGTTATCGTCGGACCGCGTCATCCAAGGCTGGCGGACTCGTGCTGAACCGGCGGTCACCTACTTGCACCTCGATCCGGTACGCGGGCAGGGGGTAAGTGAAGATTTTGCTCAGCACTAGGCTTCTGGCGCTGTCCAGACCAGGTTCCACAGATGGCCATCGATATCTTCGAAACCCTGGTCATACATAAAGCCATGATCCTCGGGAGGATGTGGTGTGCGGCCACCAGCGGCAATGGCCTTGGCGATCAGGTCGTCTACCTCTGACCGGCTTTCACAACTGAGGCAAATGACGACTTCATTTGCTTCCTTCGCATTCGCGAGCGGCTTGTCGATCAGTGACTTGAAGAAAGGTTCGGTCGTCAGCATGGCTTGAATGGTACCGTCGACGATATTCATGAACGCCGCGTTTTCTCCGCTAAATCGGGAATTAAAGGTAAAGCCAAGGGCGGAAAAAAAAGCCTTGGATTTATCCAGGTCCTTCACGGGCAGATTGAGGATGATCTGTTTGTTCATAGCGCTTCCTTAATTAAGGTGAAATGGACAACCGATGCTTCATTCCAGCGGGGAATGATGGCGCACAAAAAATCGACAAGCTTGCGAAAAATATATTCCTCCAGAATAGCAATAAATCAAAGATCAAAAAGGAAATTTGTGGATCTGTTGTGTAATATCGTTGCACAAAAACAGGCGGATAATGCAACAGTTTAGAAACTACTTTAATTTCGCATAATTTATATTATGTCAAATAGAAGAAAAAGAACGACGCAGAAATTTAAACGCCAATAGTGCTCTAACGTAAAACTATCGGTTAGTTAAACGTAATCCTCAGTAGCAACTAAGTCTGTCGACGTAACTTCTCCACCGTGCAAATCCCTGCACTCTTCTGGAGAAGCATCATGTACCGCCACACCAAACTTTCCCTGCTGGCCATCGCCATTGCTACGACTGGAGCTGTCGCCTATGCCGCCAAGGGCGAGATGGAAAACGACACCCTGGCGATCACCAAGGCCAAGATTCCGCTCACCCAGGCCGTCACCATTGCCGAGCAGGACGTCAATGGCAAGGCATCGCGCGCCGAGTACGAAAAATCGAAGCAAGGTTGGGTCTATGACGTAGAGGTCGTCAGCGGGACCAAGGTCTTCGATGTCCGAGTCGATGCCGACAAGGGCACCGTCATCTCGTCTGCCGAGGACAAGGCGGATCACGATGACGACCACGACAAGCAAGATTGACCGCCTGCCAATGTGGCCGAATCACGCATGACCCGTGATCCGGCCTGGAGACTTCATGGAACACCTCAACCAAACATTCTTCCTATGGCTCAATGCGCCTGAACACCCGAATGCTCTGGTGGTGACGCTGGCCACCTTCTTTGCGGAATGGCTCATCTGGGCCGTCCCGATTCTGATCGGCATCGGCTGGCTGCGCGGCAATGTGAACACCCGCAAAGCGCTGCTGGTCGCTACCGCATCCGGCCTGCTTGGGCTGCTGGCCAACCAAATCATCGGCCTTGCTTGGTCGCATCCCCGGCCTTTCATGATCGGGCTGGGTCATACGCTCATTCCCCATGTTGCCGACTCGTCATTTCCCAGCGATCACCTGACGCTGTGGTGGTCGGTTGCCGTCAGCTTTCTGCTACAGCGAGGACTGCGAAGGGCTGGCGTCGCTTTGGCGCTGTTTGGCCTCCCCATCGCCTGGTCACGCATCTACCTGGGGGTTCACTTTCCCCTGGACATGCTTGGTGCCATTGCGGTCGCGGCGTTCAGTGCCGTGCTGACGTTGCACGAAGCACGCTGGTACATGGGGCCGATCTACCGGCTGGCGACCCGTATTCATTGCTTGTTGTTCGGCAGACTGATCGCGCTGGGATGGGTGCGCGAGTGAGCCTATGGATGGGCTAAGTCTGCCTGGTCAGACTGGCGGCAATCTCTTTTACTTCGCCAGGAAAACACCATGAACAATTTGCCCACGGTCAGAGCAAGCGACTGGCTCAACAAAGTCCCGGAAGTCACGCTGTCGTTCTGGATCATCAAGATCATGTCCACTACGGTGGGCGAGACGGGGGCTGACTTCCTGGCGGTCAACGCGGGCTTTGGCCAAGGTTTGACGCGCACCGTCATGGGTGCGTTGCTGGCAGTCGCCCTGTTCACGCACCTGCGCACCCGCCGTTACACCCCTTGGATTTACTGGCTCACGGTTGTGTTGGTCAGCGTGGTCGGTACCCAGATCACCGACCTGTTGACCGACGGCCTGGGCGTCAGCTTGTACATCAGCACTTCGGCGTTCGCCGTGGCGCTAGCCGCGATCTTCTTTGTTTGGTATCGGGTCGAACGTACCCTGTCCATCCACGACATCGTGACGCGCCGCCGGGAGCTGTTCTATTGGTCAGCCATCCTCTGCACATTTGCGCTGGGCACCGCTGCCGGTGATCTGGCGACCGAGGCGCTGGGTCTGGGCTTTACCTGGGGAGCTGTCGCCTTTGGTGCGCTGATCAGCATCACCTATGCCGCCTGGCGCATGGGCGGCAACGCCGTGCTGACCTTCTGGATCGGCTACATCCTGACCCGTCCCTTCGGCGCTGCGCTCGGCGACCTGCTGACGCAAGCCAAGACTTACGGTGGCCTCGGAATGGGGGCCATGTGGACCAGCGCCTTGTTCCTCTCAGTCATCGTCATGCTGGTGGCCGTTGCGCAGATCGGCATGAACGCAGGCCGCTCCGCCCAGGCCGCCGAGTAACCCTCTTCCCAATTTTCAAGGAGAAATCATGCCCAATAAGCACTCTATCGCTCGCCTTGTCGCCACCGTATCGGCGGTGGCGCTCGTGGCCCTGTCCACCGGCTGCTCCAAGCCTGCCGACCAAGGCCGCGCGAGCACCGCCTCTGCACCGTCTGCCAATGCCAGCACGGTATCGCTGAGCCAAGCCGCTTCCAAGCTGGGCGACTTGACCGCTTTTCGCAGCATCGCCACTGACGTGGCCACCATCGTAGACAAGGGTGATCTGCCCGCCGCCAAGACCCGCATCAAGGATTTGGAGGTGGCCTGGGATTCGGCCGAGGCCGGACTGAAACCGCGCGCTGCCGACGACTGGCATGTGCTCGATAAGGCCATTGACAAGGCGTTGTCTGCGTTACGTGCCGATGCACCGAACCAGGTCGATTGCAAGGCCGCGATGGGTGCCCTGCTGAAAACCTTCGACACGCTCGAAGGCAAAGCCTGATCCGTGAGCGTGCTCCATGAAAACATCCACTGAACACGCTCTGGCCAAGGTGCCAGAAGTCACGCTGGGCTTTTGGCTCATCAAGATTGCCGCAACCACGCTTGGCGAAACCGGCGGCGATGCCGTCTCGATGTCCATGAACCTGGGATATTTGGTTGGCACCGGCATCTTCGCCGTGATCTTCCTGGCTGCCGTCATCGCGCAGGTCAAGGCCAAGGGCTTCCATCCCTTCCTGTACTGGACAACCATCATCGCCACCACCACGGTTGGCACGACGTTGGCCGACTTTGCGGATCGTTCGCTCGGCATCGGGTACGCTGGCGGTTCGAGCTTGTTGCTGGCCTTGTTGCTCGGCTCGCTCTTCGTCTGGCATCGCACCCTCGGCTCCGTGTCGGTGAGCACCGTCAGCTCACCCAAGGCGGAAGCCTTCTACTGGCTGACGATCATGTTCTCGCAGACGCTGGGCACGGCGTTGGGTGACTGGATGGCGGATACGGCGGGCCTGGGCTACACAGGTGCGGCCGTCGTGTTCAGTGGGTTGCTTGCCCTGGTTGTGGCAGCCTACTACTGGACGGGCGTGTCCCGCACACTGCTGTTTTGGGCGGCGTTCATCCTGACCCGCCCGCTGGGAGCCGTGGTCGGCGACTTTCTGGACAAGCCGCTGAGCGCTGGCGGCTTGGCGCTGAGCCGCTATTCGGCCTCGGCCGCACTGCTGGCCTTCATGGTCATCGCAGTCCTGCTGTTCAAGCAGCGGGCGGCTAAGACCGCACATTGAAAATACGGTCATCCCAGCCAATATGGAGGAAACAATGCCATGAGAAATAGTCCTGATCAATATGACAAATTAAGCAAAGCATTTCATTGGATTACGGCCGGAATTGTTGTCACAGCATTCGTGTTAGGGCCCGGCGACTTCGGGCGAATAGTTGATGGTGGAGTCGATCCAGCCACACGAAATGACATCGTGTGGCATGAGTCTTTGGGTATCGCCGTATTTGTGCTCACATTCTTGCGCTTGATTTGGGCTGCAATACGTCCGGGTGCTCCACGGCATCAGATGTCGGTATGGATGTTTGGCCTTTCCCGATTGGCACATTTTGCACTGTGGGCTTTACTTCTTTTGCTGCCGATTTCTGCGCTGCTGGCTCTGGGAAGCGAATCTCATCCTTTGACGCTATTGGGCGGAATTCGAATTAACTTGTTTCCCTTTATTGGGAATTCTTATTTTTCCAACCTTGCAGACTGGGGCGAGATTCACAAACTGCTTGGTGATGTCATCATATGGTTGACAGGCATTCACGCGCTGGCTGCCATATATCACCACATCAGACTAAAAGATAAAGTTCTTGTCTCGATGTTACCGTAATGCTGGCGTAATAACTTTAAGCGGAGGGGAAATGCGGGTATTGCTGGTCGAAGACGACCCCATGATCGGCGAAGCGATTCAGGGCGCATTGAAGGATGCGTCCTATGCCACCGACTGGGTGAAGGACGGGCAGACCGCCCTCACGACGCTGGATTGCCAGCACTATGACCTGGTTCTGCTCGATCTGGGCTTGCCCGGCAAGGATGGCCTGGAGGTGCTGGCCAACATCCGCGCCAAGGACAACCCGGTTCCGCTGCTCATTATCACGGCACGTGATGGACTGGATGACCGCCTACGTGGCTTGGACGGCGGAGCCGACGACTACGTGTCCAAGCCCTTTCAGATGGCCGAGCTGTTGGCCCGGATGCGCGCCATTTTGCGGCGCAAGGGTGGCAACGCCGCGCCCGTGCTAAGCAACGGCATGGTGTCGCTTGATCCGGCCACGAAAGAGGCCAGCGTCAATGGAGTCTCCTCAGTGCAACTCTCCAACCGCGAATTCGCGCTGCTGCAAGCCTTGCTGGTTCGACCTGGGGCCATTCTCTCGCGCAGCGAACTGGAAGATCGCATCTACGGCTGGGGAGAAGAGGTCGAAAGCAATGCCGTCGAATTCCTGATCCATGCGCTGCGGCGCAAGCTGGGCAGCGAGGTCATCAAGAACGTCAGGGGGGTCGGATGGATGGTTTCAAAAGCCGCTTGAACGAATCGGTTCAGCTCAAACTGTCCCTCACCCTGTCGCTGGCCATCCTCGTGGTGGCCAGCGTGGCGGGTGTCTTTTCGTTCCTGTCGGCCTTCGATGAAGCCCATGAGCTACAGGACGATGTTCTACGCCAGGTGGTACAGCTCATGGATAGGCAGCACCTGTTACCGGCGACGCCGACGCCCGATGCACGCCCCAAAGATGGCGATGAAGAATCGCGCGTGATCGTCCGGCGCTTGGACCAGGCCAACCCCTCTACGGTAGGTGTGGATGCAGGCGGCACGCTTTCCCTGCCGACGACACTGGCTGATGGGTTGCACACGCTGGAGGTCGGCGGCGAGTCGTTCCGCGTGCTGGTCAAGACCATGGCGGCCGGAGAGCGCATCGCCGTGGCGCAGGAAACGGGCTTCCGCAATGAAATCGCCCGCGATGGAGCGCTGCGCACCGTGATGCCTTTCCTGATTCTCGTACCGGTACTACTGCTGATCGTTGCCGACCTGGTGCGCAAGATGTTCCGCCCCATTGCGGCACTTTCCAAAGAAATCGACCTGCGCACCGAGCAGGAACTGCACCCCGTCGAAGATCGTCATCTTCCGGTCGAGGTGCGCCCATTCGCCTTGGCGATCAACCGGCTGCTCGCCCGCGTCGGCCGGTCTATGGACTCTCAGCGCCGCTTTGTGGCGGATGCCGCGCACGAGCTGCGCTCGCCGTTGACCGCCCTTTCGCTGCAAGCGGAGAGGCTGGCAGAGGCAGAAATGTCCGCCCTGGCGTGCGAACGATTGACGGTGTTGCGCCAAGGAATCGAGCGCGGCCTAAGCCTTCTGGATCAACTCCTAACCTTGGCCAAGGCGCAGTCGGCTGCCGACTTACCGAAGTCACCGATATCCGTTCAGGCCATCTACCGTCGCGTGCTGGAAGACCTCATGCCGCTGGCCGAGGCCAAGCACATCGACATCGGGGTCGAAGGCACGCAAGACGCCGAAGTGTGGGCCAGCGAGCTGGACATGATCGCCGTGGTCAGGAATCTGGTCGATAACGCCATTCGCTATACACCAGAGGGTGGGCGGGTTGATCTTTCCGTAGGTATATCGGAAGGGAAAGCCGAGCTGCGTGTTCAGGACAGCGGGCCTGGCATTCCGTTGGCAGAACGGGATCGGGTTTTTGATCCCTTCTACCGCATACTGGGCAGCGAGCAGATCGGTTCGGGTCTCGGGCTTTCCATCATCCAAACAATTGCCCATCGCATCGATGCGGAAATTCGCCTCGATTTCGTGGACGAAACACAGCAAACCGGCTTAAAGGTTTCCGTTAGCGTTCCAATGAAGCAATGAATTGAGAAACGATGAGTGTAGCGAATTGGTTACTTCAACTGGATGGTTCTACTGCGCACTACTGTCAGTTGTGGTTGCGGCGCTGACGGCCATTTTTGCCAAGGTGGGCATTCAGGGCGTTGATTCCGATCTCGCCGACTCTAGTCCGGCAAACTAAATGTGATCAGTCCCGTTCGTGCATTGCGGTGCTGATCTGCGCCGCAGCCTGCAGCAATTCGGGAAGGAATTTGAGTTCGGCTTCCTTTTGGCTGACTGCGCGGTTAAGGAACACGACGTTGATGCTACCCCTGACCGAGCTCTCCGAATAAATGGGCACCGCCAGCGCGCCGATCTTCGCCTGCGCGTCCCAGTCGCCGTGATTGGAGCCGTAACCGTCCTCGATAATTCTCTTGATGAGCGCGCGTACCAAAGCATCGTTTTTCGCGATTGCCTGCTGCTGGCCGCCCACGCCAGCGCGCAGCAAGTTTAATATCTCCTCCTGCTCCGTCTCGTGGCACATGCCGAAGTATGCACGTCCCGCTGCTGTAAGCAACATCGGCAATCGACGTCCCACCATGGCACGGTGAAAGGATAAGGGACTGAATCGATGCGTCGTTTCTCGGATAATCATTGCGTCGCCGTCTGGCGTGGTCAGGTCCGACGGCCAGGTGATGCGTTGCAGCAGCCGTCCCATGATCGGCGGCGCCACGGTCGCGATACGCTCGACGTCTGTAAATCCTTCACTGAGTCCGCGCACCGACAGCATGAGCCGGAAACTGTCGTCGAAATTACTACGCCGGACATAACCTTCCTCAACAAGTGTCTCTAGCAGCCTGCGCACCGTGGTCCGGTGCATACCGGTCACATCGGCTATCTGCTGGCTCGTCGCGAGGCCGCCATCCATCGCGTTCAATGCTATGTGGCAGCTCGGTGTGCCGCTCAGCCTCCCCAACGCAGTGCTGCTGACGCATTTTCATTCCGACCATACCAGTGGGATTGCCGATATCTGGCTGACCGGTTGGGTCGACACGCCGTATGGGCGGCGCAAGACGCCGTTTCAGGTCATTGGGCCGATTGGCACGAAGCGCCTGATGCAGGGCTTGGAGCAGGCTTACGCCGACGACGTCAACATCCGTCTGAAAGATGAGAAAAATCCGCCGGCGGGCGTCAAGGTGGCGGTGAAGGAATTCAAATCGGAGGGTGTGGTATACCAGCAAGATGGGGTGGTCGTCACGGCGTTTGAAGTCGATCACGGAGATGCCATCAAACCGGCCTATGGCTATCGCATCGATTACAAGGGCCATTCCGTCGTGGTCTCGGGCGACACCCGTTATACGGAAAATGTTGTGAAATATGGCAAGAATACTGACCTGCTAATCCATGAGGTGGCAATTGCCAACCGTGATGCCCTTAACGGCAACGAGGGATTCAGGCGCATCTTCGCACATCATACTTCACCGCAGCAGGCTGGACTGATCTTCAGTCAGGCCAAGCCTCGCATGGCCGCCTACACCCATCTGGTATTCCTGCCCGACCCGCGCTTTCCGGTGCCATCCGTGGACGATGTCATGCATCAGACCCGCGAAACCTATGGCGGCCCCCTGCAGATAGGGGCCGATCTCATGACGTTCAGTATCGGGGAGACCATTGATGTCAAACCGTTTAGTCCGAAGCAATAAGGTCATTCCAAAGCGGTGCGCTTGAATGTAAGGTAAGCAGCAATTTAGGAAACCGCCTTCTCCCCTTCTCTAATAAACGTAATACCCGGGATTGAGGGGAAACCGGGATAAAGGTGGAAATGACACATAAGCCTAAAAGTAATAAAGATTGATTCCTTTATGCTTTTTTTTGTGAATTCACTTGCGGAGGCACCGGAATTGGGGAGTCTGATACATTCGAATGGATTAGCGATCCACTGGGCTGCCCACAACGTGTGACGCCAACCATCGGGGTGTCGCCGAGCGAAATGCTGGTAGTTCGTTTCGAAGTGCTCGGTATTCTTCCGCGCGATTTCTCCATAAATCACTGTCAACTCGACGAATACCTTTGACGTGGCAAAATCCAACGATCTTTGCGTTTCAAAATAGCGTGCTCGAATTAACTGCAAATATTCGACCAGTTAAAGACCATACAACTTAGTCAAGGCCTCGCCGACTTCATGCATCCGTTTGTTGGTCTGTTCCCAAGACTCGAAAATCTGATTCCAACGATCCTGTTCAAGGATAATGTGGGCGACTGCTAATTTCCCCATTTGATCGGCGATATCCTGCACGGTTTGATTCGTGATTTTTTGCAATTCCCAAAGGCGCTCGGCTTGTTGTTTTTGGCTAGGCGTCATAGTCTTCTCCAATCTATTTGTTCAAAGGGAAATGGGCACTTGCATTGTATCGCATGGTCTACCCCAGCGAGTCGGTGTATTGAGGCAATATTTCCGTCTCATAAGGTTGGATTTGTCTTTTCAAGACATGTCATCTTGAAAGTCTAGAGTCTAATGAGACAGAATCAGGCTCTTCGAGGGCTGGCCGGGATAATTACACTAAGCGATGCCACTTCTCGCTTGGTTAGACGCGACAGCAATATGACATTCCTTATCTACCAAATGCCCTCTATTAACGGTGCTCGCAACAGCCTATGTGTATCTGCTGACACAGTTATTTTGTGCGGTTCTGGCAGCTTTCGATAGTTATCTACACAGATTTCCATAAGTTGAAAAAAACGTGCTGTTTGGCTATCGAATACTAAGTTTGCTAATTCCGTGTTATGCCCAACCAAAAAATCACCAGCATGCAGAATTTCACCAAGGCTGTTCTTACTGTCTGCTAAGTTCTTTTGTAGCATGCGAGAAGGAACACTCCAGTTGGTGTTCGCTTTCCGTATTGCAACACCCAAAATAGGTGCCATAAAATCGATTAGCCAGCCATCACACTCCACCCAAGCATGAAACGCCTTTTCATCGCTCTGAAAACAACCGTTTTCAGAGCGACCGTAAATTACAACGTTTGGTTGTTGCTCATCAACCCTGAGTGCCATACAGCCAACACTGATTGTTGCAGGAACGTTGTAGTGTTCTCGCAGAATTGCAGCCCCAGTTGCTGCGAAAAAGACGCAGGATCTATATGTGATTGGACTTCCAGATGTTTCGAGGGCGTCAAAGATGAACTGGTAGATTCTTTGATAGTCAGGTAATGGTAACGGAGGTAGTGATTTCATATTTTCGTTGAACCATCTAGTTTTCGATGAACATAGGACAGGATTCCAAACACGTCAATTGCATCCTGCTCTGGCATTGCCCAGGTGGTTTTAGGCGCATGGGCCGTAGGGTTTCGAATCGCACCAAAGATACCAACTAACATATTAGCTATTCCCTTCTGTTCGCTCAGTTCGGTGTCGGACTTAAGCGAGTTAATGGCTAAGATGGGTGCTTTCACGGAAAATACTGTATTAACAAGTTCAGCACCATCTGAACCTAATCCTGACATGAGTCGCAATCGCTCTGCGAGGCCTTTAACCGCCTCTAGTACCGCATGAAAGTAATTTTCTTCAAGTAACTCTGCTTTACAATACTTGAGTACTTCTGTGTGAAGTCCCCGGCTTTCCATTAATAAATATAAACGACCAGCGCGCGCACGAGCCCCTTCTACGGTTGATTCTCGACTTGTATATGTCACTAAGCCGTCTTCGCGTACTCTGTAACCAGAAAAAGCAAGAGCAACATTAAGACCATCCTGACGCCACCGAAAAAGTTCTGGAGTCGATACATACCTGGCAGGCACCATAGCTTTATTGATGAATTGAATTAGGAAATTTCCTACTTGAACCTGATTCTGTTTACCTGCCATTGCATTGTATAAACGCTTCCACTTGGTAATAGTCGGATCTGTGTCGGTAACGCCAATTTCCAAAAGCAAGTGGGTAATCTCGCTTCCAGTGAGGCCGCACGTGGTGTCGGCGAGTACTTTGCATACAGCTTCAAGCTCAGCCGAAGCAAAACAGGAAAGATTTGCCATGTTTAGTTTTCTGCGGCGCAGTCTCTTAGGCGATGTAACTATCTTTGATCGCCTTTAGTAAATTGCTATTGTCGTCAAGAATTCTGTTACCTACAATTTCTCTGCCAACGGCCTCATTTAAGGTGATCAATTCGAGAAACAGGATAACGAGAGCGTTGAATTTATCTTCTGAGTTGATAATGCACCGTGTATTGTCTGGCGTACGTAAGCGCATCAACGCTTCTTTGTTATAGATATGATTACTAAGTGCGTTTTGGAGGTTCGCGAGTAATGACAATTCTTCCCATTGATAGACACTCAAAATAGATTGATCCATATGCCACACAAGACTTGCAATATCATAACTATTGAGTGTAATGCTATCCGACTTCTCAGAGTCAGCCTTGAGTGTTTTAAGAAGTCGGATAGCCTTTTTTGCCCCGCCCATAGTATCAGTATCTTTCTTCTGGATATGGTGCATGTGCAGAAATGGAAAATTTGTCACTGTTTGCTTCGTGGATGCATCAAAAATGCACACGGCTCGATCTTTACGGTCTCCGCTGATTTGGTAGCCAATAGTGTCGTGTCAATGTGACGGTACGACATCAACCTTTCTGGATAATGAACCACCATCGATAGCAATAGACTTAGATCCCGAGGTATCAACTCGCGCTTCAGGAAAAGTAGCACGAAGAATGCTTCCACATCTGTTCCTGAGCTGGGCTAATAACGTTTCCATGGATTCACCATGCCAACTTGCATATCCTCCACGCTGCCCCTTTGGGCCACTAGGATCATATGTACACGCATCCGTGCGTAGGACGAGGAGGTCCACGTCACTTACACCGCGTATGTGAACATTAAGTGGTACCGACCCTTGATATTCAAATTCGACTGGTATATCACCATCCAAATTGCGTTTGAGCTGATTTTTTACTCTTTCCCCTTGTTCAATCGAATTTTGCGTGTAGGTCGGATCGACTTGTTGCATCGCGCCAAGTGCATATTTGGTAGCCTTGTTCTGCGAACGTTTTTCATATGCCTCTTGGATGGAGCCTTTATACAAAGAATCCAATGAAAGAGCAGCGGTAGCTAATCGTCCTTGATCGCTACGCCTTTGCTTGAGGTTGTTGAGTTTGCTGTCAAAATCTATATTCAATTTTATGCCTTTGTGATCGACATGCGACCAAATGATTTTCTGCCTTTTGCAGTGAAGTACTCGCCGGAGGCGCTTTTTAAATCTCTTTCAAATTGTAGTTCGCAATAACCGAGATGAGATTTAAGTTCAGGTTCACCAGTACGTGGTTCGTTTCGATAGCTGTACATCAACAAATAAGTACCGTCACCGCAAGGAATCAGAGCAGCAGATACACTGTTTGATGACGATTGTTCAGTTTTTTGCTTGATGTGAATTTTTTCCCAGTCTTGCGATATTTTGATTGTCGAAGTCCAGTCAAATATTACTGTTCCATCATCATCCATTGATTGCCCAATGCACTTCCATTCGCCATCGATGCAAGGTATTTTCCATATCCGAGAAAGGACTTTCCACGCGTATTTATTAAAAATCCAGTATACAAAACCATATGCAAGCCCTGCTGAGATTGCAATGGTCGAATACGAATATGCCCAGCCGGGAAACCCTAACGCCATCATGATTTTGCCTAAGCTTGCCAGTAGAGTTGTGGCAGCGGTAGCTGCAATCGCCGCGATACCAGCCAGATATCTCCCGACCGAAGCACGGTTGTGACCTCCAATAGAATATTCGTGTGCCAGCATTATTCCTCTTTCTCTTCAGCGATTAGGTACTACATGAAAGTGATTTATGGTTTTCGATTTGATTGAGATACAACCGAACCAGCAAGTGATTTGGTTGTTGAGTTTGACTTCTGGCTATGCAGCGCCGATGACGCCTTGGTTTCTATTGATTTACTTGTCGTTTTAGATGTACCTGACTGTGCTAGAGCACTTCCAGCTAAACTTTTTTGAATTTGAGATGCATTGGCATTCCCAAGAGTTCTACCAGCTAATGAGGAACTTTTACTTCCGGTTTGTTTTTGATTCGTCATGTCACACCTTTAGCTTATTTAGATATCAATTGAAAATTTGTTTCAGATATTTTTTATAGAAAACACTAGATGCAGTTAATCGTTTTTATTTTTAACTATATATGGCACTGTATGAATAATCAAGTATTTTTTGTCATCATGTCTCAGGCGTAAATTGAACTTACTCATTCTTGGAGTTTGAGATGCCAAAATGATCTTGTAAATTGGCCATCATCGTTTTTTGTGTTTCAATAATCGCTAACGATTTGACTAGTTCCAATTGTTGTTCATGGAGTTGAGACCTCAAAATTTCGGTTTGAGTAGAAATTTCTATCAATTGACTTCGTAGTTCACCTATAGCAACATCTTTAGCGGCCGATTCAGATTCCAATAAAATGGCTCGACTAGTAGTGACCTTAAGTGACTCAATCTCACTAAACTGCTTGCGCTCGCTACTTTGTAGATCGTAAATCGACTTTTGAGCCTGAGAAAGTTCGGCAACCAACCTAGCGCCATCTTGGTTAAGTCCCGTAATCTCGTTTTGCTTATGCACTAGGCTTTGCTGCAGGAGGCGGATTTCACCTTGTAGCTGCTGGACTTGATGTTCGTGGCGCCGGATATCTTGGTCGCGCTGTTCCCTCACTGACTCACGATAATGTTCTAAGGCCTCGCGCGCATGCCGGTGCTTTTCTTCCAGCGATAAGCGGTAGATATCGTTTTCCGCCAGACGCTCCTTCAGATCAGCCACTTGTTGTTCCAGCGTATGATGGGTGATCGTCTCTTTCTGCAGCAATTCATGTGTTTGTGCGTGACTTTGTTTTTCTTGCGCCATCGCTTCATGACTTTGAATCAGTTCGGCTTTGACAGCAGCGATACTGGCCTCAAGCGCTGCCAAGGCATGAGCATGCGCCTGACCCATCTCCGCCTGTTGTTTCTCGATGCCAGCAATCCGTTCGTTGGCTTCGTCTTCCAGCTGGCCAGCAAGACGTTCTACCAGGTCGTGCAGTGCGTCGCTAATAGAAACTTTGCGTCCCTGAGGATCACCGTCTTCTTCAAGCTCTTTCAGGTATTTGTGGATGGTCGTTTTCGAGCCTGTGTTTCCCAGCACGATGCGGACCGCGTCGACCGACGGGTGTTTGCCCTGGACTAGGATGGCATCGCGTGCCTTTTTGACTTCTGATTTGTACAGTCCTGTTCTGGCCATGATCACTCCATCAAATTACGTAATAGGTTACATGCCACGTAATTACATACTACAGTATGCTTAAATTCAAGGCAGAATCTGCTGAAATTTCACACTGGA